>JBOFBH010000001.1:0-32618 GCA_051645425.1 Actinomycetota bacterium
TCGGCTCCCGCGGCAGCGCCTGGTACCTCCTATCCTCCGGAGCCTTCATCTCCATGACCATCCCCATCATCATCTTCCTCGCCCTCCAACGCTACTTCGTCCGCGGACTCCTCGCCGGCAGCGTCAAAAGCTAAACTCACTAGACTCCACGCCGGTGGCATCGCCGCACAATTGGCGAGCCCGGCGTGGAGTCTGGAACCGGAGAGGGCGACACTGATGGCTGGAATTGAAGACGTCGCTCGGGAGGCCGGCGTCTCCATCGCAACGGTGTCACGCGCCTTACGGGGATTACCGTTTGTGAGTGATGCGACCAGGGCCAAAGTTTTTGCCGCTGCGGCACAGCTGAACTACACGGCCTCCCCTGCGGCGGCAAGCCTGAGGTTGGGCCGCAGTCGAGCCATTGGCGTTGTTGTTCCAGAGCTCATTAGCTGGTTTTACCCGCAAATAGTTCATGGAATATCGCAAGTGTTACGCGAACATGACTATCAAATCCTTTTGTTTGATCTAGTGAGTCACCGCCCGCCGCGAAAAAACTTTCTTGATGCATCGATGTTGAGCGGGCGCATCGATGCCGTCATCACCTTGTCGTTGATCCTCAGCGTCGAAGAGAAAGAACTCATCAAACGGCTGCAGTTGCCCGTCGTGAGTTTGGTCTTGCATGAGCCGTCGTGGCCATGCATCAAAATTGACGAATATGGGACGACTCGAACTCCCACTGAACACCTCCTCACACTTGGCCATCGGCGAATCGCTTACATCGGAGGGGTCGCTGATCACGAGACTGGTCTACCCACACCTGATGATCGGCTACGCGGATATCGAGCCGCGATGACGGAGCGAGGTCTCCCGAAGAATGTCGTGAACGTTCCCATTGGATCGTGGAATCCAGCGACCGGAAAAACCGCCGCAGAAGGAATCCTGGCCGAAAGCAATTCACCCACAGCAATAGTGTGCGCCAATGACGAACTCGCTTACGGGGCAATGGCGGCCATCACTGCGTATGGGCTTCGTATCCCAGGTGACGTGTCCGTCACCGGAGTAGATGATCACCCGTTCGCGGAACTTTTTGGACTTACTACTGTTGCCCAGAAGCCTGGCGACTACGGACGCACTGCCGCTCAGCTGCTCATTGAACACCTCGACGGCGCACCCTTACCGCCCGATGTCATGATCTTGCCGACATCGCTTGTCATCCGAACAAGTACCTCCAAAAATTCCCGCGAGTAGCAGCATACTCGGTATAGACGTGGGTTGATCACTCAGTTAGGGTGACCTTCATGTCGCATCTCAAACCTAGGAGCTCTCGCCGTGACCGTACCGCTTAGCTCTGATCAAGAACGTGACGTCGTGATGGCACCGGCCGGCATTGTCGGTCGGGGTTTGCGCCGAGTATTTGGCTCCGTTGTGGCCGTAGACCACCTCGATATCACCGTGACCGCTGGAAAAGTGACTGCCTTAGTCGGGCCGAACGGCTCCGGGAAAACCACCCTCATGCTCATGATGGCTGGGCTTCTTGCCCCCGACGCAGGGACTCTGACCATCGCTGGGGCTAATCCGATCACTCAATCCGATGCGGTCCGGGCAGCTGTTGGCTGGATGCCGGACGTTCTCGGCTCTTGGGACACACTGACGTGTCGTGAGGTACTTACTACCTTCGCCGATACTTACCGATTGCCTCGTGACGTAGGACGTGCTCGCGCCGATTCACTCTTGGCGGATCTTCATTTGGATGACCTCGCCCATTCCCCAGCTCGAGTCCTCTCCCGTGGGCAAAAACAACGGTTGGGCCTCGCCCGAGCACTCATCCATAACCCGCAAGTCCTTCTACTTGATGAGCCGGCCTCTGGCCTAGACCCTCGCTCCCGGGTGGACTTACGGCTCATGTTGCGTCGCCTCGCCGGTGAAGGCAAGGCCGTTTTAATCTCTAGCCACGTGCTGTCCGAACTCGACGATCTCGCCGATGACGCGGTGTTCGTTTCCCGTGGTCGAACAGTGGACGCGCAAACCCTTCACGCCATGAGTAACGGCACCCGGCGGTGGGCGTTGTCCTCCCTCGACACCGAGCAACTCCACATTTGGCTTCAAGAGCACAACGTTGTCGAAGTCACCGACCCGGAGACAGCTCGTGTCGGTGAAATTCATATTGACCTTCCCTCGCGTGAGTCCGCAGCGGAATTGCTTCGTGACATCGTGCGCGACGGCATCCCCCTAGTGTCTTTGGCTCCTGCAGCAGGCGCCCTCGAACAGGTTTACCTCGGACTGGAGCATGATCGACGATGACAACCCCGACCATTCCTACCCCCTCCGCGCCTCCCGCATCTCCGCCGATGGTTACTAAGAGAACATGGGCGCTCAGCAGGCGTGGTGTGTCCAGTGTGATCCAACTAGAACTGCGGCAGCGAGTCCGGTCCAGCCGTTGGAAACTCATGCTGGGGCTTTTCTTTTTAACTATTGGTGGGCTATCCGGTTTAGTGATGGGTTCTTCTGGTTTTGATGAAGACTCCGGAACGTATCTCTACGGAGCCATCGTCGCATTGGTGCTTTCACTTGGCCTTTTGGTTTCTCCTGCCTTGACCTCAACGAGCGTCAACGGTGATCGAGGTAATGGCACATTGGCCCCATTACAAATGACACTGTTGTCCCCCGCGGAAATTGCGGTTGGAAAAATGCTCGCCGGGTGGTTTACCGCCTTGGTTTTCTTAGCTACTTCATTGCCCTTCTTGTTGCTAGCGCTTATTCCCGGAGGCACATCAATCACCCGATTTTTCGTCACCCTCGTCATGGTGATGCTGATCCTGCTTGTTATTTGTGCGATCGCGTTGGGCTGGTCGGCGATCACCGCGCGGTCTGTGTCCTCAGTTGTCCTGACGTATCTGACCGTGGCGTTCCTCGGGCTTGGCACACTGCTGCTATTTGGCGTGTCCTACCCGTTGGTGACCGTTCAACAGGAAGTTCGGGTGCTGGAAAACCCATCCACTCCAGAAAATTTTGAGGGTGGGTTTGACCAAATCATCCCTCAATCGGAATGCGTTGAAACGAAAGCAATTCGATCCGTCACGCACACCGAAGCGACGTGGTGGCTCCTCGCCGCAAACCCGTACGTCATCGTGGCGGATGCAGCGCCGGGTGGCAGTGGATCCGATGATGTCTTCACCTACATCAAAGCTGGGGTTCGACAAGTTCAACGAGGACCAGAAGAACCACTTGATGAATGCTGGGCATCGCAGCCAAGCAGTTTCAACAACGACAGCGGGGCGCCGGAGCCAGGTAAGGGCCTGGTCTGGCCGTTTGGTTTAGCGTTTCATTTCTTCTTGGGTGCGCTTGGCTTGTGGGCGGCTGTTCGCCGGCTAACGTTACCTGTTCGACGTTTACCTCGAGGAACTCGAATCGCTTAATGTGCTGTTGCCCTTGAGTGCCACGGCTTGTCAGGAGAACTTTCCTTCTGACAAGCCGTGGGGCGCTTGATCTTCTCCACGGGGATCCACCCGGAGGGGGTGAAGAGCGGATTCTGTCACTTCCCCGTCCCAATGACTTACGTCAATGAGCGCAGGACGTAATGCAGAATCCCGCCATGTCGGTAATAATTCGCTTCACCGGGAGTATCAATCCGAACTACCGCCTCAAAGTCAACCGATGTACCCGAAAGACGATGGGCACGGACGTTAACTGTGGCTGGGGTTCGACCCTCGTTGAGGTCAGTGATACCGGTGATATCGAAAGTTTCCGTACCATTGAGTTGCAATATCTCCGCGGATAAAGGGGCTGGGAATTGCAGTGGCAGGACACCCATTCCAATAAGGTTTGATCGATGAATTCGTTCGTAAGATTCAGCGATTACTGCTCGAACACCTAATAACCGGGTTCCTTTGGCCGCCCAGTCCCGGCTTGATCCGGAACCGTATTCCTTACCAGCCAGAATGACCAGCGGGGTGCCTGCCGCCGCATAAGACTGCGCCGCATCATAGATCGTCACTTGGGCGCCGTCGCGGGTGAAGTCCCGGGTGAAACCACCTTCGACATCATCAAGAAGACGATTCCGAAGCCGAATATTTGCGAATGTTCCCCGGATCATTACTTCGTGATTTCCCCGACGTGATCCATACGAATTGAAATCCGCTGGTGCCACCCCGCGCTCGGCAAGGTAACGACCAGCTGGGCTGTCTGCTTTGATCGCACCCGCAGGGCTGATGTGATCAGTCGTGACCGAATCACCGAGAACAGCTAAGACTCGGGCACCGATTATGTCATTGACTGGCGTCGGCTGGGCAGGCATACCCTCGAAATATGGCGGTTTACGCACATAGGTTGATGATGCGTTCCAGGAGAACGTATCGCCGCTAGGCGTCGGCAACGCTGCCCAACGGTCATCACCGGCAAAAACATCGGCGTAATCAGTAGTGAAGAGGTCGCGGTCAACTGCACCAGCAATGACTTGGTCGATTTGGTCCGGAGTAGGCCAGATATCCCGGAGGTACACCGGGGCGCCATCTGCCCCCACCCCGAGAGGTTCAGTTTCCAGATCGATGTCCATCGTGCCCGCGAGTGCGTATGCCACTACCAGCGGTGGTGATGCCAAGTAGTTCATCTTGACATCTGGGTTGATTCGACCTTCAAAGTTTCGGTTTCCCGATAGCACGGAGACCACCGCGAGGTCGTGTTCGTGAACGGCGGCGGATACCTCTTCGATGATCGGCCCTGAGTTGCCAATGCAGGTGGTGCAGCCATACCCGACAAGCTGAAAACCAAGCTTGTCCAGGAAAGGAGTCAGGCCTGCGCGTTGCAAATACCCCGTGACAACCTTACTCCCGGGGGCTAATGAGGTTTTTACCCATGGTTTGCTCGTAAGGCCACGTTCTACAGCATGACGCGCCAATAACCCAGCACCGACCATGACGGAAGGGTTTGACGTGTTCGTACAACTAGTGATGGACGCGATGACGACCGCACCATGCTGAACCATGGCATGCTCCTCATCGAGGAGAATCGGAACCGGCGTCGATTCGGTCGCGGCATAGTCCGGCAGAACTTCCCGGAAACGCTGTTGAGCTTCGGACAGCAAAACCCGATCCTGTGGGCGCTTAGGGCCAGCCAAACTAGGAACAACGCTACCGAGGTCAAGTTCGACTACGTGACTGAATCGGGGCTCATGGGACGGATCGTGCCAAAGCCCTTGCTCTTTGGCGTAGATCTCCACCAGTGCGAGCTGCTTCTCGGACCGGCCCGTGAGCCGCAAGTAGTCGATGGTCACCTGATCGATCGGGAAAATCGCACAGGTAGACCCGAACTCCGGGCTCATATTCCCAATCGTGGCCCGGTTAGCGAGTGGCACCGCGGCGACGCCCGCGCCGAAAAATTCCACAAACTTGCCGACTACTCCATGTGCTCGCAGCTGCTCGGTGATTGTCAAAACAACATCAGTAGCGGTGGCGCCAGGGGGAATCTGCCCGGTAAGTTTAAACCCGACGACTTGCGGAATCAGCATAGAGACCGGTTGCCCAAGCATCGCCGCCTCAGCTTCGATACCACCAACCCCCCACCCAAGAACGCCGATCCCATTAACCATGGTCGTATGAGAGTCAGTGCCCACGCAAGTATCTGGATAGGCCCGCATCTGGCCGTTCACCTCACGTGTCATGACTGCTCGCGCAAGATGCTCGATGTTGACTTGGTGCACAATCCCCGTCCCTGGGGGGACCACCGTGAAATCGTCGAACGCGCCTTGGCCCCAGCGCAAGAATTGGTACCGCTCACCGTTGCGTTGGTATTCGATCTCCACGTTGCGCTCGAAAGCATCCGGTCGACCAAACACATCAATGACTACTGAATGGTCAATGACCAACTCGGCCGGAGCTAACGGGTTGACCCGGGTAGGGTCGCCACCCAAATCGCGGACGGCCTCGCGCATAGTTGCCAAGTCGACAATGCATGGGACGCCGGTGAAATCCTGCATCAGGACACGAGCCGGGGTGAACTGGATTTCCGTACTAGGCGTTGCGGCCGGATCCCACCTGGCGAGTGCACGGATGTGATCGGCGGTGACGTTCGCGCCATCCTCAGATCGCAGCAGATTCTCCAGCAGGATCTTCAAGCTAAAGGGCAGGGTGTGAGCGTCATCCAAGCCAGGCAACCCTGCGATGCGGAAAATCTCATACTCATCATCCCCTGCCCGCAAGGTGCTCCGAGCGCCGAAACTGTCTTGAATCACTCTCGTCCCTACTCCCATAGTTGAATCCGCATCTACTGACTGAACTATTATCTCGCGAGCAGGAAATAGGCTCGACTAGGCACTCGTGAACCTCGCCTGTGCCTGATAACGAGCCGAGCTCGGACAATTGGCCACGGTATCGCCATCGACCTTGGCGGGAGGAAATGCATGGCTATGAATGACCTGCATAAATGGCCGTTCACGAACGTCAAACCCTTACTCCCCCGCTACCTGCCCATTGAACCTCGCGTGACGTCAACTGGCACCAAAGTGGCCAAGCACTCCACATGGTGCGTCATGGGAAAGCAATCAAACGCACGAAGTTGCGTTAGTTCGTATCCGTATTCCAAGAAAAGTGCGACATCTCTCGCAAGCGATGCTGGGTCACACGACACATAAGCAATGGCACGAGCACCACTACCAGCTACCGCCTGAACAACACGACGACCTGCGCCCTTACGCGGTGGGTCAAGAACAATAATCTTTGCTTTGGGGCGACGCGCCGCTAAGACACGATCCACCCGGCCATGCACCAATTCAATCTGCGGTACATCGTGGAGTGACCGACGGGCATCGCGCACAGCACGGGAGTCAGATTCAATCGCAAGGACCCCACCATCTCTTCCCACAGCGCGAGCAAGGAACGCAGCGAAAAGCCCCACACCGGAATAGAGATCCAAGGCTTGCTCGCCCGGTTTTGGCTTTAACGCCTCCAGAATCGCTTGAGTCAACAACGCGGGAGCGCCCCGGTGACTCTGCCAGAAACCACCACCGCGAACCCGAAAATCTTGAGACTCACCCTTGACTGTCACTCGCTCGGTTACCCACTGACGAGTCGCCGGCCAGGTGATAGACCCAGGGTTTCCCGCTGATGCGGTCATTAACGCGATTGTTTGTGGTGAACCGGAGGGAGCAAGCACAGTCACCGAGGCGAAAGGCTCAGACGAAGATGTTCCCGCAGGATCAAGCTGCTCCATCAGAGCCCGCCATTGAGTTGGTGGCGTGGTTTGTTGCAGAGTGCGAATTGCTGGGTCAGCAATGGGGCATTGAACGATGGGGATCAGCTGATGCGACCGGTGCGCGCGCATAGCCAACCGGCCAGCCTCAGTCACGGCATGCCGCACCCGAGTACGCCACCCCACCCCGCTATCGCCACCGGACTCCGCTGGTACCGGTTCGACCACTACATGAACATCGAGTCCAGCCAACCGGGCGAACTGCTCATGGACCACCGTTGCTTTTAACTCCCGTTGGGCTTTGAGGTCAAGGTGCTGCCAGTCACACCCCCCACATCCACCAGGACCACTGATCGAACACTGCGGTAGCACACGATGCGGTGATGGAGTGTGGATCTCCACAGCATCCGCACGAAGATAACGCGACGTCGGAGTACCTTCAGTGATCCGAGCCCGCACCCGCTCCCCTGGTGCACTGTGCCGGACGAAAACAGCTCGGCCTTCCCAACGAGCGATGCAATGGCCACCATGGGCCACCTGGCCCACGTCTAAATTGACGATGTGGCCGATGAGACTGTCGTTATCCATAAGCCCACCGTTCAGGGTCACCGATCCTCAGGTGACGCAACCACCTCACCGTCCTCAAGCGAGGAGGGGGGAAGGGCTCGACCCTGCCTTACTGCCCCAACGACGGGACGACTATCAGCTCGTTCGTCCGATCCTTCGGACGACGACAACTGCCACGGAACGCTCGCCACGATGACACCTGGGGTGAACAGCAACCGCGCCTTGAGTCGGAGAGCGCTCTGATTGTGCAATACATGTTCCCACCATCGGCCTACAACATATTCCGGGATGTAGACCATCACCACATCACGCGGGTTGCTACTACGGATGGATCGGACGTAATCGAGGATCGGGCGAGTGATCTCCCGGAATGGGGAATCAAGCACTTTCAACGGCACCGGGATGCGCCGCCGATCCCACTCGGCCAATAAAGCCGCCGACTCATCTGAGTCCACGTTGACGGTAATGGCCTCTAACTGGGATGGCCGGGTTGCGCGTGCGTATGCCAAAGCACGCAACACCGGGCGGTGGATTTTAGACACCAACACCAAAGCGTGAACGCGAGAGGGTAAAAGCACATCAGCAGCATCATCAGGGGCAAGTTCCGCGGACACCGCTGCGTAATGCCGTTGAATTCCCCGCATCAACACAAAAAGCACGCCCATCGCCAAGATCGCGATCCAGGCTCCAAGTAAAAATTTAGTAATCACCACAATGACTAAGACTGTGCCGGATAACACGGCACCTACCGCATTAATGGCCCGGCTCCGTCGCATTTGACGCGCTTGCTCTGCTGAGGCGTGAGGGATGCGACGGCTCCAGTGCCGAAGCATCCCAATCTGGCTGGTTGTGAAAGAAACGAAAACACCCACGATGTAGAGCTGAATGAGTTTAGTGACTTGAGCATCAAAAGCAATGATCAGCACAATTGCCATGATCGCGAGGGCGATGATCCCGTTGCTATATGCCAGACGGTCACCTCGGGTGTGCAACTGGCGAGGAAGAAGACCATCGCGTCCCAAAATTGACCCTAAAACGGGGAATCCATTGAAAGCAGTGTTCGCCGCCAGGATCAAAATTATTCCTGTTGCGGCGGAGACCAAGTAGAAAGCTGGCGGGAATCCATCAAAAATAGCGCGCGCCAGCTGACCAATGACGGGATCTTGCACATACGTGGTGCCATCAGGAAAAATCACTGACCCATCTGGACCAGGCACACCCTGCTGCCCATTCAGCGTCAGTTCTTCGGCAATAGTTAAAGGATCTACAAAACGAACACCGGTGACATTCGCCAAGGTCACTACGGACAACAACATGGTGATCGCCGTGAGCCCTAGCAGAGCTAGCGTGGTGGCCGCGTTACGGCTTTTCGGCTTACGGAAGGCAGGCACGCCATTGCTGATCGCTTCAACACCAGTGAGCGCTGCGCAGCCGGATGAAAACGTCCGTAACAGCAAGAAGAAACCCGCCAAAGTGCCTAGTCCTGCTTCATACGCTTCGTGCACTTTGATGTCATATTGCGCGCTAGCGACGTCTGGAAGATCTCCCATTGCTAGTTGAACAAAGCCCCAAAATGACATCCCCACGATCGCGATCATGAAGACATATGTGGGAATGGCAAATGCTGAGCCCGACTCTTTGGCGCCCCGCAAATTCATCGCCGTCAGAAGAATTACCGCGACAGATGCGGCTAACACCTCATGTCCTCGTAACCCTGGAATAGCCGACGCGGCGTAAGTCGACGCTGCTGAGATGGAGACAGCCACGGTAAGGACGTAATCCACAAGCAAAGCGCTCGCAACGGTAATTCCCGCTCGGCGGCCCAGGTTTACCGTGGCAACCTCATAGTCACCACCGCCAGAGGGGTACGCATGGACGTTCTGCCGATAGCTGGCGATCACCACAAACATCACTACGGCGACCGCGACCCCGACTTGCCAACTGAAGGTGTATGCCCCTACCCCAGCGAAGGCCAGGGTCAGGAATATTTCATCGGGAGCGTACGCCACAGATGACAAAGCGTCACTAGCAAAGACCGGCATGGCAATTCGTTTGGGAAGGAGCGTCTCCGAAAGGCGATCGCTGCCGAGGGGGCGACCAACGAGAAGACGTTTGATAATTCGTCCGGCGAGAGGCACAAATCATGATGCTATGCCCACCGAAAGTACGTCGAGGGGCCGGTAGTACCGTGCGGTTCCTGACCTTCGCGCCTCAATAACTCGTTGAGGGCAATTCACGAACGACAAGGGGCCGTCACAGTGCATTTTGTGATCATGGGATGCGGGCGTGTTGGATCCACTTTGGCGCTCTCCTTGCAAGGTCAAGGGCACGAGGTCGCCGTAGTGGACCAAGACGAGCGGTCGTTTCGCCGATTAGGGCCAACCTTCGAAGGCGCACGAGTGGCTGGGGTCGGTTTTGACCGAGACACCCTCCTAGAAGCTGGGATCGAGCGAGCTTATGCGTTTGCCGCGGTCAGTAACGGGGACAACTCCAATATTTTGGCTGCGCGGGTGGCTCGGGAAACATACGGCGTCGAGAATGTAGTAGCCCGCATTTATGACCCAGGCCGGGCGGAGATTTATCAGCGGCTTGGCATCCCTACGGTGGCAACCGTCCGCTGGACTGCCGATCAGATGCTGCGCCGGCTTTTGCCTGTTGGAGCGGCGCCACAATTTCGCGATCCCAGCGGTCAGGTCATTCTGGCCGAAGTCCCCGTCCACTCGGGATGGATCGGGCATTCAGTGGACGCCCTGAGCGCCGTTGGCCCAGCTTTTCGAGTGGCATACCTCACCCGACTGGGCGAAGCTTTCATCCCCACCACGAGCACGGTGTACCAGGACGGTGACGTGCTGCACGTCACCGTCTCAGAAGATCATCTCGTCACCGTGGAGCGAGCTCTTGGGGCTGCACCCGAGAAGTAAACCACCCATTTAGTTAAGCAACTCGAACCCATCGCGATGACATGCATGACGGAAGGAAACTTGAGATGCGAGTGGTGATCGCCGGGGCAGGCAGCGTTGGCCGGTCTATCGCCCGGGAGTTGGTGAGCAATAACCATCAGGTGTTGCTTATTGACGCCGACGCCCGAGCAGTTCGCCCGGAACGAGTATCCCAAGCCGAGTGGCTTCTTGCGGATGCGTGCGAGATCAGCACACTCCGAGAAGCCGGTCTTGAAACATGTGACGTTGTCGTGGCGGCCACCGGAGAAGACAAAGTAAATCTCGTGGTGTCTTTGCTCGCGAAAACCGAATTTGGTGTACCAAGAACAGTAGCGCGAGTCAATCATCCCAAGAACGAATGGATGTTCGACGACGCTTGGGGGGTTGACGTTGCCGTTTCCACTCCCCGCTTAATGACCGCTCTGATCGAAGAAGCGGTCAGCGTGGGGGACTTAGTCAGAATTTTCCAGTTCCAACAAAACCAGGCGACGATGGTCGAAATGACTTTGCCCGACGACTCGCCATACACCGGCGTACGAGTGGGCGATCTCACGTGGCCGCCAGACAGCATTCTGGTTGGGATCATCCGCGAGGACCGCCCTATCGCACCCAGTCGAGACGATGCTCTTGAAGCGCATGATGAGCTCCTGTTCCTCACCGTGCCTGAAAGCGAAGGCGCCCTAGAGCAGATGTTGGCTCCTGGGCATGTACCGCATCAGCCCCCAGAGGAGCGTGGCGGTTACTGACGAGGATCTTCCTCCGTGAGTGGCGTATCGCCCCGCACCAGGAGGGCGCCGGCCACGAGAAGCGCCACGAGGTAAAGCGGCCAACCTAGCGCGATTTTGGCGATGCCAAGCCACGTGACTTGCCCTGCGGCGTAGAGAGGCGCCATCACCAGCAATCGAATAGCAAACAACCCGGCGAAGACAAGACTCAGACGCTGACAGAGCCGCACCACACCGGAATGGGACCGCCAAGCGAAGGGACGCTCCGGTTGCGCAGCGGCAAGGAGGAAACCCACTACCGGCCAACGTGTGAAGACTGAGAGCAAAGTCACGGCCAACGCAGCACCGCTATAAAGAATTCCCGGTAAGAAGACGTCTTCAGCCCGCCCACTGCGTAACGCCAATACCGCAGCCAACACCAAACCAAAGACACTTCCCAACGCAAACTTCGGTGTTTGCTGTTGCATCAACCGAGTCACAATCGCCAGGACAATACACGATCCAGCAGCGATCAAAGACATTCGAATATTGTGGGTTGTTGTCCAACTGACAAGGAAAGCAATCGTAGGAACGGCAGCTTCAAACCCTCCTCGCCACCCACCTAGACTCTCCGAAATGTGATGCCGAACAACATCTTCGACCGTTGTCAAACCTGGCGGGACCACACCGAGACCGGGAACCTCAGGCCCTGCTGCCTGAGGAGCACTGCTCATTTCAGCTGCCCTTGCGATGGAGAGGCATCGCCCGCAGGCAGCAGTTCGTAAGACGGATTGAAAACGATGGGCTGCCCTTCCCGATGCGCCACCCGGCCTCGAATGCGCATTCGTCGACCAGGCTCCACCCCGCTGATCATCCGGCGCCCCAACCAGACCACCGCTAACGTCCCGGACCCGTCGTACAGCTCAGCCACCAAAGCTGGAACACCACCCCGCGGGCGGAGTGTCACCGTTCGCAAAGTTCCGCAAACTTGCGCTACTTGACGATCAGGTAACTCCAAGATTGGTGTGCCACCTAGGCGCTCCGCATGGCTGCGGAGTGCTTCGGCTTCGACAACTTCATCGCTGCGGGAAATCCGGTGGAGCAAACCTCGCCACCCACGCCGGTTCCTCGCCGTGTCTGTCATGGCGTCATATTAACTGGCGGGTAAACCAGCATTTGGGGTGAGCAATCACCGGCGTTCAGTGATTTCTGGACCACGACTAAATGGCTGCAAATCATCAAACCGTTCCGGTTGCTTTTCGTCCCGGGCGAGCTGCTCGCGCGGATCCTCGCCAGGTGTTTCCGTCACTTGCGTCCCTTCGGGTAACCGAAGGGCCAGCAGCTCACGGGGGCCCATGGGATCGCTGCCACGCACCACAACCGCGGCGGCAACAAGCTCCTCTAAAGGGCCAGCAGCATCAGCATCAAAAGCAGCCTTTCCATGGAATACGGCGCGTAGTAACCAACGTGGCCCATCAACACCAGCGAACCGCAAAGGCTGAATCCCCTGACTACCATCTGGAAGGGACGCAGGGATCCGCGCCAAGAGCTCACGACCGAAGCGACCGTAACCAGGATCGACAGTCCCACCCTGCTCAGTGATACTCACCGAGATCTCCTCGCAAATTTCGGACCATATTCCCTCTGAGCGTGGCGCAGCGAACGCCTGAATTTGGACACCTGATTCTCCAGTAGCAAGGAAAACCCCAGTGATCGCATTACTTGCTTCATCAACTTGAAGCTGCACTTGCAAACCATCGCGAATCAGGAGCCGAAGCCCCCCTAAGTCAAGCATTCCTTCAGCGTCATGCGCTTCTGCGACGTCAAAGGGCCCATGGGAACGATCAAAAATTTTTGCCGTTGCAGTAAGTTCGGAACCTTCCTCGGCTGATGCTGGGGTCATTGTTGCCAAATCATCTTCCGAGTTTTCAGCCTGATCAGCCTTGTTCTCGGAACCACGCTTAAACCAACTCACCACGATCTCCCTCCAAAGCATCGACATTGATCACAATATTTGACTCCGCGAAACCACCGGTTGAGCCAAATCCACCTGCACCACGCGGAGTGTCAATAAGCTCGTCAACTACATCGAACACCACTTGAACGACTCGTTGAACGATGAGCTGAGCAATCCGATCTCCCCGCGAGATCTGACAGGATTGACGCTTGTCGGTATTAATCAGGATGACGCAGATCTCTCCTCGGTACCCAGCGTCAATAGTCCCTGGTCCATTTAATGTAGTTACCCCGTGTCGGGCAGCAAGGCCACTTCTCGGATGAATAAGACCGGCGTAACCCGGCGGAAGGGCCAAAGCAATACCGGTAGGAACAACCGCGCGCTCCCCCGGTTGCAGAAATAACGTCACCCGACTATGTAGATCGAACCCTGCGTCGTCGGATAAGGCATATGCGGGCCGCGGAAGGCCAGGGTCAAGGTGACGCAGCTGAATTTGAACCGTCTGACTTGCGGCAAGTTCTTTACTCATCACGTTGACCTTATCTGGCTTTCCGCAGCGCCCCATCAATCTGGCAATCAATGGCACCCCTGCCGTCATACCCCACAGCATGCACACCCGGATACATAAAATATGGCGCCCTAAAAACACGACATGCCACTCTAGGAATATGGCAACAAGCCCTCTCAGTCGGCAAACCTCCGAAATGCCAACAGTGCATTACCGGGAACGTCTTACCCCCAGCCTAGGCATCTGGGTGAGTGTTCTTGGCATCGCTGCTACGGCGGGTGTTCCGTTAATCCGGATCGGGCCCGGGTGGCTCGCGATCCTTACGTCAAGTGTGGTGACCGGGGCGGTGGTCGTAGCTGTACTCATGGCAAGTCCGCTCATCGAAGTACGAGGGCAATGGCTGCGCGCCGGAGGTGCTGCGATCGACGCAAAATATCTCGGACGAGCAGTCCTAGTTGATAGGGACCAGATGAGACTTTTGCGTGGTGAGGCGACTAACGCGCGGGCGTTTTGGTGTCAGCGGGCGTGGATTGCTGCCGGAGCCCTCATCATCATCAATGACCGTGATGACCCGGCACCGTATTGGTTGCTTTCATCTCGTCACCCTCAGGCGTTAATAGAAGCAATCAATGGCATGCAGGACGGATAGGCTCCTCCTCAAGGAGTGAATCAAAGGAGGAGCCTGTGATGTTAAGAACACTCACGGCAGATTGGCTGCCCGTGATTCTCCCCAGCTAACTGGCTGCGGTGTTTGACGAGGAAACACTCCGCACAAGTGAATTCATCGGCTTGACGAGGTAGCACGCGAACTGACAGTTCCTCTGTGGACAAATCCGCACCGGGAAGCTCAAAGCCCTCTGCCTGGTCGGTCTCATCAACATCGACCGAGGCTGTCGTTTTATCTACCCGGCGAGCTTTTAACTCCTCGATGCTGTCCTCGTTGAGGTCATCGTCGGTCTTGCGTGGCGCGTCGTAGTCGGTCGCCATCGGTGGATCGCCCTCCGCGGGGTCGTTCGGTCGAATGAAAGTGGTGTCGATCAAACCAAGCGGCCAAAACATCATGGTCACGCTTAGGGTGGAACAACCGCTGCCAGGGTGGGCTTCCCGGTAGCGGTTGGAGCGTACTGCAATGCGGTTTAAGTAACGCGTCGGGCTCGCGGTTTGTGCCCGAGATCTCATGAATTTTTTGGTTTCGCTTTTTACCCGGACCTATGAGAACGCTTTGGTGAAATCGGTGCGCTCTTTAACCCATGCCGGTGACTCTATTCCCAGTGGTCTTGAAGGACTGTCAACAATTCTTGATGAAGTGCCGGCCTAGCCGCCACAACAAGTTCGGAACTAGGAGGGGCATGACGTAAGCCGGTCACCACAAGACCAGCTTCTCGCGCGATGAGCTCCCCGGCGGCTAAATCCCAGGGGTTAAGGCCACGCTCATAATAGGCATCTAACCGTCCGCATGCGACATAACAAAGGTCGAGCGCCGCGCTCCCAAACCGTCGGATATCTCGCACTAACGGCAAAAGCTCCGCAACAAGCCGCCCTTGCTGAGCCCGGCGCTGTGAGTCATACCCAAAGCCAGTGCCAATCAAAGCTTGCGCTAGCAACTCTCCCGTTTCCTGCCTATGGGATCCAGCGAGAGTGATGGGGTTCCCGTTCAGGTAAGCACCACCACCACGGGTTGCGGTGAACATCTCCTGAAGGTCGGGTTGATACACCACCCCTACTAAAATGCTATAACCACCTGGGACCGTCGGATCACCGCTCACTGCAGCAAGGCAGACGGAATATGCCGGGATGCTATAGAGATAATTCACGGTGCCATCAATTGGATCGACAACCCACGTAATGCCAGAGCGGCTGATCTCTTCAGCGCCCTCCTCGCCAAGGAAACCATCATGTGGGCGCGCCGTTAGGAGCATCTCATGAAGCAGCCGCTCACTTCGGCGGTCCATCTCGGTCACCACATCAGTTGAGCTGGATTTGGTCCCAGCCACCGCGACCGCCGGTGGACGCTCACGAGTGATCAATTCACCAGCCGCCTGCGCAGCATCAACAGCTATTGAAAGCAAGGCTTCCCCTGTGACATCCGCCTGTTGGCTAGTCATGCTGTCTCTCCCATCCAATCAACACCACATGCTGCTGGTCGTTCTGTGCGCAAGTTTCGGCAGCAGTTAGTGGGACACGGCACTGGCACTGGATCACCAGTCACCACCGCGAAAAGTGGGGAATCACCACGCGCCAAGGATGCTCGTTCCTCCGCCAAATCCACCAAGGCCGAAACAAAATCGGGGTGCACTCCTACCGTGGCCGCCCGAACCATAGGCAAATCAATCTCGTCGGCAATGTCGCGCGCTTCGGTGTCCAAATCGTACACAACTTCCATGTGATCACTCACAAACCCAATGGGACACACGCCTACTCCTGGGGCTCCTTGAGTCGCGATGCGCCTCAAGTGATCTCCGATATCTGGTTCAAGCCATGGCTGAGTCGACGGCCCCGAGCGGGAACAATACGTAAGCTGCCAAGGCACTTCTCGCCCTAAAGAAGCCGATACTTGCTGAGCAATCCAAGCCGAAAGGGCAAGGTGCTGTTCTGCGTACCGATCAGTCGCTTCGGGCGGTCCGCTTGCTGCATTCATCGCATCTGGAATCGAGTGGGTGACAAAAGCCAAATGTGACCCCTCTGGAAGCTGACGCAAAGCGTCAAGAGCTGCTGCTGCATTTACCCGAGCAAAACCTGGATGGTTGGCGTAAGGCCGAATTTTGTCGACATCCAACCCACGCCCCTCACCAGTCAACGTCAGCATCGCGTCCGCAAGATCTTCCCGATATTGCCGGCAACTGGAGTAAGACGAATAGGCACTTGTAGGAATGACAACGAGCCGGCGTGCACCGGCTTCATAGGCTTGACGTAAGACGTCGGTGAGGTACGGCGCCCAATTGCGATTTCCCCAATACACCGGCTGCGGAGCGCCACGACGCGCAAGCTCAGCGGTCAGCGAAGAAAGCAGTGCGCGGTTTTGGTCATTGATGGGACTGCGGCCACCAAAGTGGTGGTAATGCTCAGCAACATCAGCTAACCGCTCATCAGGGATGCCGCGGCCAGCAGTGACGTTGCGTAGGAAAGGAAGGACCTCATCTGGCCCCTCTGGGCCTCCAAAAGAAAGCAACATCACAGCGTCATAAGGATCAAGAGCCTGAGACTTCGGTTGGTTTAACTGGCGAGGCTCTGTTGAATGAGAAAAAGAATGAGTGGGCTGGGGAGATGAGTAAGGCACCCGACAATTGTGCCCACCTTCGGCGCGCCCCCTGCCAGAGGACCACCAAGGGATGGCAGAGTCATACTCTGATCACTAAAGGACAGGAGCGCGGATGGAAGACCTGCGACTCGTCGGAGTCCACGACGATGGAGACCATCTGGTGCTCGCCGACCCTCAAGGCGAACGACACCTCCTCACGATCGATGAAAGTTTGCGCGCGGCGGTGCGTCGAGATCGCCCCCATCTCGGGCAGCTTCAAGTTGAAGGTGGCGAACAGATCCGTCCTCGTGAAATCCAAGCTCGCATCCGCGCAGGTGCCTCCCCCGAAACAGTCGCTGAGGCAACCGGGTGGCCGGTCCAAAAGATCCGCCGCTACGAAGGGCCTGTGTTAGCTGAACGGGCCCACATCGCAGATCTTGCTCAGACGGTCCCGCTGCGGCGCCGTACCCGAGAGCAGGTCACACTCGGCCAAGAAGTAACCCGACGCCTTAAAGATCGTGATGTCAGTGTTGACCAAGTCACTTGGGATAGCTGGCGTGAAGACGGTGGGCCATGGATGGTCATGGTGAGTTTTGCTGCCGGCGGCCGAGATCGGCAAGCACAGTGGCACTTTGACATCACCACCCGATCCGTGACACCTCATGATGACGAAGCGCGATGGTTAAGCGAACAGGTCCCGGCACCAGAGAATCACCGCTACGAATCCACCCGTGACCTTCTCGTGACGGAGGAACCACACGTATACGATGTGGACCTTGACGGTGGAGTGACCATGAACGATCCGCTTGATTTAGTGAGCGCGATGCGAACACGCCGCGATGGGCGCAAGGCCGAGAAGACGGCGCCCACGATAACGACCACCTCATCTGCCCGCTCGACGTCATCACGTAAGGAATCTCAGGAAACCCAACGTTCATCAGCCAGCGCTCAAGCTAGACCTACGGCCGGGAAACAAAAAACTGTTACTCGCCGGAAAACACCTTCGAACCGGCCGGCCTCCACGCCGTCGCGGACTGACCACGCAACTGACGAAAATACCGCGATCACCGAGGAAACCAACCAAGTCGCCAAAAAAACTTCTGCGCCTAGCCGTTCTCGCCGCGCCAGCGTTCCACACTGGGATGACATCATGTTTGGGACTCGCGCCACCGATGAGGTTTAGTTACAAAGACGACCTTGTACGGCATTCTCTACAGACACCGGGCATGGTCACACCAGCTGACTCAACAACGAATCCCACGGCCTGAGCTAATCGATCCCGCACGTCATCAAAAACGTCATCAGGGAGATCCACGATGGTCCCGCACACGCGACACTGACCATGCGGGTGCAGATCCTCGTAAGCAAGGTGGTACAGCGTGTGATGATTTGTGTAGATCCGCTGCACGACGTTGAGTTCCGTCAATCGTTCTAACGTGCGATATACCGAGGCACGGTGCGCCGAAGGTCGCACCTGCGCGACCAATAAAGCGACCTGGTCCGCTGACACATGACCCGTGGACTGAGTAAGCGCCAAGATTACTGCCTCTCGGGGGCGGGTCATCCGCTCACCACGAGCTCGCAAGAGTTGAGCTGCCATCGTGATCGCGGCCACCCCGGCAGTCATTGGCTCACTCGGGGACCGAACGTCAGTAAGGGCACTTGAGACTCCTGCGCGGACCACGCACCGTGTTGCCCTACTAGGGCTAGTGCTTGAGGGCGCATTCGCCGGCTGTCTACGATGGCGAAACCAGGCTGGCACACCACAAAAACTTGGCCAATCCGCGGTAAAACCGCATCAGAAACTGGTCCGAACCAGCCCGCCTCGACCACTTCAGGGCGGTTTATGACCGTGGCCCGCCCTGCGAAAGCATCCGCCAGGCGAGATGTCACTGCATCAATGTGTCGGTCGTCGCAGTACACCTGCACACACCGAGGTTCACCACCGACATGCCGAACGCCAGCCAATAACTCAGGGCGGTCTGCGAGATCAACACGTTGACGATGTGGAACATCAACCATCCCGTGGTCAGCAATGACATGAAGGACAGCATCACCGGGAAGCCCCCTCACTAACCGCTGGATCGCTTGATCCACCATCGCTAGTTCCTCGCCCCACTGCCAGGACTCGCAGCCATATTCGTGGCCAACTTTGTCCACCTCCCCCCAATAGACGTAAACCAACGTTCGTGCTGCCGATCGAATCGCGGCGAGGCTGGCATCCACTCGGGCATCTAACGATTCAGCGGCCACAAACCGACCACCACGTAACGCAGCTTCGGTAAGACCAGAGCCGTCAAAAAATCCGGGGCCAACCCGAACCACCTCCACCCCCGCATCAGCTACCGATTGGAAAACAGTGCGATGCGGCTGCCACCGGTGTGGATCTACCGGTGGCTGCCAAGACAGTTCATTCAACAGGCGATCTTCATGCGGGACGAGGACTTCGTATCCCACCAACCCATGAGCGCCCGGCGGTAGACCAGTGCCCAAACTTCCCATACTGGTTGCCGTAGTGGTGGGGAAACCCGCTGTCAGAGAACGAATCTGCGGCAAATGGGAGCGAAGAAAAGGCGCATGACCAGACCGAGCACGCAACAAATGCTCACCTAGACCATCTACCAGCAAGACGCAGACCCGAGAAGCGGGCGGCAACGTTAGCCCATGATTCGTCCCGGCGTTATGCACAGAATCAAACGCATCATGAGTAGAGACGTCCATCGCATGGGCAATCGCCGGCAAAACGTCAGGCAGGGTTCCCTCCCCGTACTGGGGAACTTGCATCTCAACTGACATGACAATGCGTGGTGAATCTTGTGAGCTGGCTGGCTGGTCCGCCCACGGCATCACGTTCATCTCAGCTCGCCGACAGAGCGGTAGCAGCTGATAGAGATCGTGCGAAGCTCAACGCCGCTCGTACCACGTGTGGCCCATCAGCATCAGTTGAGACGCGAACTGCCACATCCTCTGCGGTCATTGTTCCGGTGTATCCATGATCTGACGTGCAATCTGGATCGGCACACCCCGCTGGCTGAAGATCCACCCGATGCACTGCACCCCATCCCACTGTAAGCGTGAGGTCCCGAACGCCCGTTTCGCTGCGGTAACGGTCTGGCCGAGGAATAACATGACTTACCACCACAGATCGAATCCCCGATAACGGAACCGACTCACTCGACACTGTGGCATACGGGTGTGGTGGACCATCTGGGCCATCAGAGTCATGATCATCAGCATGAGCGGTGATGAACCGTGTCGCGGTGAGAACAAAAACTGATAAATGACGCCTGACATCTGCGTCGAACGTTGTTTCTACGTAAACAAAATGCGCAGCCACGGACTCACCCGCGATGGCGACGTCGAGCACATCCGCGACGACCTCGGGGTAGTACCCTGCGCGATCAATGTCACGTCGCAACTCAGCAGATAAGTCAGGTGAAACCTGGGGCATGAAGCTCACTATCTCATTCAGGCTTATCTGAGCAAACGACGTGAGGGGCCGTCGGTGCGGCTCATCGGCCAAGCGATCCTCATTCGAGCCCCCAACACCACTACCCCGCTGGGGCCGGCGACCACCGGATCCAAGACCACGTCAACCGCCTCAGGAAGATCGCCGGCAAAAACGGCTAACCGAGAAATGATGTCTTCTAGAGCCCCAATATCGACAGGTTCAGCACCCCGATACCCAAACAGCAGCGGCGCAGCGCGAACTTCGCGGACGAGGTCCGTCACATCGGCCTGACGGACTGGGACGCTGCGGCGGGCCACATCATCAAGCAGGTCAGTAGCTGGACCAGCAACTCCAAACTCCACCACCGGACCAAAAAGCGGATCTTCAACCGACCGAACCTGGCATGACACTCCCACAGCCATGGACTGAACGATTAAGCGATTCTCTGCCTGCCCACGAAGCAGTACGAGCAAAGCGGCAACGTCATCGCGCAGTTCACCTTCATGAGCGATGTCTAACCTAATAGCGGCCAGGTCAGCTCGATGACGAAGTTGGGGGTCAGCAGCCTTTAACGCCACCGGATAGCCCACTTCAGCAGCAGCGGACACCGCTTCGTCTGCGGTGCGAACCAAGTGTGCTGGTGCGATTTCAATGCCGTAGGTCGCTAATAGTGTGGTGGCCTGCTCATGGGTAAGCCACCGCCCCGCCTCGCCTGTCAGTGTTTCGCTCGCGGTGGGAAACTCAGCGGGTTCATTGAGCCAACGAGACATCAACTCTCGCGCTCGCAGCGGCTGGGCCCCAGGCGCGGCAGCCCACGGGCTCAGAGGACGATTCACCCATTGGGCGTACCGGGTGACTGCAGCGAGTGAACGAACGGATTCCTCCACCGTGTCGTACGCCGGAACGGTTTGAGTAGCAATGTCACCATTGGATTCCACTCGGGGATGGGACAACTCGGCCGTGACACCTTGAATCCCGAAAAAGGTTGCTACGCATGTTTTTCCTGCCCGAGCTGCCGCTTCAGCAAGTGCCACTGCCACACTGTGCTCAACCAGTCCCGACGGTGGGATAAACGCCGCCACCACTGAATCGATCTCCGGTGAGGCGAACGCAGCATCCACAGCAGCACGGAAGCGCTGGGCGTCTGGCCGACCAGGAACGGTCACTGGACCATGAAGCACCGATAGCCCCCACCGAGTACACGAATCTGCAGCCAAAGCACCCAGCGACCCTGAGTTAGTCACGACCGCGACTCGTGGGCCAGCAGGCAGTGGTTGATGAACAACTAACTGGGCAACGTCGAAAAGATCATGAACTGTTTTGCATTGGATGACTCCGGCTTGCCGCAGTAACGCATCGAATGCCTGCCGTGGCAAAGTTGACCGGCGGACGGCATGCCCTGGCGGAACGACAAAACCCGCCTGCCCGGCTTTCATGACCAAGACTGGTTTAATTCGAGCTAGGCGGCCGGCAATGCGTGAGAACTTTCGCGGATTGCCCACGCTTTCGAGATGCAAACATGCCACCGCAGTTTCGGGATCATCGGACCAATACTGCATGAGGTCATTACCGGACACATCCGCTCGATTCCCAGCCGAGAGAAAAGTGGATATTCCCAATCCACGCCGGGTCGCCTCTGCCAGCAAAGCCACCCCTAAAACGCCTGACTGACCAAAGAGACCAAGCCGCCCTGGCCGAGGCATTGTCGGCGCTAAGGAAGCATTGAACTGCACCCCCGGGTTCGTGACAATCATGCCGAATGAACGAGGACCCACGACCCTCATTCCATATGCACGAGCAGACTGCACTAAATGACGTTGCCATTCATCCGATGTGAAGGTGGCATCCCCATCTGGCTCATCGTCACCAATGATGACTAGGCCGCGCACGCGGACTGCCGCGCAGTCTCGGACCATGGCATCAATCAAGGAACCATCGTCAGACATCTCTTGCGGATGCAAAGCTAAAACAGCCACATCCACCGGACCCGGAATGTCAGCAACGCGGTTGAACCGGCGAACACGATCGGCACGCTCATCGGCATTGACCATGAACATTCGGCCAGGAAACCCACCCGCGACAAGATGCTCCCAAGCAAGCCGGGCTGGAGATCTCGGACCACCACGACCAATCACCACGACCGACGTTGGATGCAGTAAACCCCACATGCTGCGCGCTTCAGCGCGCTGTTCCCGCGACTCGCGAACCCGATCAGCACGTTCGGTGGGAGCAATCTCGAACCCTACAAAAAGCACTCCATCGTCATCGTGTTGGGTCACGGAATACCCAGCTTGTTCGAAAACATCAATCATCCGCCTGTTCTCGGGCAACACCTCCGCAACGAATCGCTGAATGCCCCGCTCGCGGGCTGCCGACACGAGATGTTCCAACATGACTGACCCAACACCCCGGCCCTGGTGAGCATCAGAAATGTTGAACGCCACCTCTGCGACTTGCTCACCTGTGGCGTCAGCCGGAAGACGGTCATAGCGAGCGATACCGACGATGTCATCCCCCAGCGTGGCCACGAGCCCAACCCGGGCATCATGATCAACGACAGTGAAGCGAGTCAGTTCACGGTCAGAAAGCCGGTCTAAAGGCGCAAAGAATCGTAAATAAATAGACTCCTCGCTCTGCCTCGCATGGAATCGCTGTAGACCTTCAGCGTCAGACGGACGGATAGGTCGGATATGCACCACCCCGCCATCCCGGAGCACGACGTCGGCCTCCCAATGAACTGGATGGCGTGACACATTCGAAGCCACGGCGGTGAGCTTATTCGACGCTGGTGGCACGCTCCGCCACCCACCCCGGGTGGCGGAATGACTGCGGTCCGCTACTAAAAATAGTCGGGGGTGACAAACTGAGGGACTGAGCTAAACGCGCCGCGTATACCTCACGTGGAATAGCCACTACCCCAAGGCTAGCGAGATGACTCGTGCGCCATTGCACATCGACAAGGCGAGCGGGAGTACCTGGTGGATCACTGCGCCATGCTTCCTGAACGATCTCTGCTAGTGCAACAACCGCTACTTTTGATGCGTCCGCCTCGCGATGGAACATCGACTCACCCGCGAACAAACCACCAACTGCTATTCCATACAAACCTCCCGCCAGTTGGTCGCCACGCCAGCACTCAATTGAGTGCGCCCACCCCATGCGATGCAGTGTTTGGTATGCAACTGCGACCTCAGTGGTAATCCAGCGGCCCGACCGATTGGGATCAGCACACCCGGCGAGCACTGCATCGAAGGCGTGGTTCACAGTTACGCTGAATCGGCGACGGGTACGACGCAGGGAGCGGCTGACATGAATACCTGAGACGGGGAGGATGCCACGCCATTCGGGGCACCACCAACCCATAGGAGGAGCGCCGGCAGCACCGGTTCCCATTGGGAACAATCCACGACGATACGCGGAAAGCAACGTTCCCGGTGCCAAATCCCCACCGACAGCGACAAGGTCTTCCCCTGGCGTCGGCGTGATATCCCACAACCATTGACTCGGTGGCGGTTCAATGGGAAATGTTGTCAATCTCGCAACGATCCCAGATACGGCCGTACCGCCTGTGCCGCATGATCTCCGTATGCGAGCGTCATGCGGTCAAGGAGATCCGTCGAGTTCAAGGTGTACTCCTGTGGGCCGACCGCCTCAATAGCAAACGAAGCCATCGTGGCCCCCAGTCGGGCAGACATCGTCACATCCAAATCCCAGGCCAGACCAGCAAAGAAACCAGCACGAAACGCATCACCGGCGCCAGTAGGGTCCGCCACGACAACATCCGGAATTGCTGGGACTTCAATCGTGGGGTGATTGAGCTGCTCAATCCGAACACCTTGCGCCCCCAACGTGGTCACTCGGGTACCGACCGCGGCAACGACCTCATGGGCCACCCAACCAGTTTTCTGCTCAATGAGGTGCGCTTCGTATTCGTTGCTAAAAAGGTAGGCAGCGCCTTCAACAAGAGAGCGAATGAGCTCACCATCAAGAAAGGACAGTTGTTGAGAGGGATCCGCCGCCATTGGATACCCGCGATCCTGGCACTCCTTGACGTGACGAGTCATCGCCACCGGATCATTGGCCCCAATCACCACAAGATCAAACCCACTAGGGGCAAGCGGAGCTAGCTCGATCTCACGCGCCTCAGCCATTGCGCCGGGGTAAAAGGAAGCGATCTGCGAATTGCGCTGATCCGTGGTGCACATAAATCGGGCGGTGTGATGGAATTCACTGGTATGCACCCCCGAGCAATCCACCCCGTGTCTTTCTAACCACGCCCGATACTCAGCGAAGTCCGCGCCCACCGCAGCGACGACAATTGGGCTAAGCCCTAGCATGCCTAAACCAAACCCAATGTTGGCGGCTACACCACCACGTCGGATCTGAAGATCGGTGACCAGAAAAGATACTGATAAGGCGTCGAGCTGATCGGAAACAATCGCGTCAGAAAACTGACCTGGAAAGGTCATGAGATGGTCGGTCGCGATGGACCCAGTCACAGCGATACGCACCCCACGACTCTACCGAGCTGGGCCTTGAGCTCCCAGCTCGGTACGCGCACGAGTTAGCTGAAGCTGTCACCACAAGCGCAGCTACTTCCAGCATTCGGGTTGTCAATCGTAAAGCCTTGCTTCTCAATCGTGTCTGAAAAATCGATCGAGGCACCACCAAGGTAAGGAGCGCTCATTTTGTCGACAACTAGCTCCACGCCGTTGAATTCCTGAATAAGGTCACCGTCAAGCGTGCGTTCGTCAAAATAAAGCTGATAAATCAGGCCCGAACAGCCCCCTGGTTGCACGCCGATCCGAAGCCGAAGGTCATCACGGCCTTCTTGCTCCAATAGGCTTTTTACTTTTCCGGCGGCGAGTTCAGTCAAGATGACGCCATGTGCGGGTGCTTCCCCGTGGTCGGCTTCGGGGGCTGTCGTCCCCTGAGCGGTGTTTGTGGCGGTGTCGGTCATATCGGTTACCTAACCTTTGGTCTGCAGAGCCACAAGGGCACTGTCTAAATAAATCTGTCGAGAGTAGAGCGGTCCAGTTGGAACAACGGCAACACCGTGAACGCTGTTCCCATTAAGAGTAATCCTGCGCGCGGCAATACGTCGGGTTGGCATTCTTGATGGCTACGTCATGCAACGATCAGGAGGTGAGCATTCCCTTGACCAATCCTTTTGTCGAACCGCAAGCCTCACCAGCAGCATTTTTGCTTTTAGGCAGAGACCAGGACCTCTCCAGCGAACGAGGAGTGGAATGCCCCGGGGATCTTCCTGCTCCGAGCGACCCTGGGCTGGTCGATCGAGCGCGAGCCGCGAAGACCACGTTAGGTGACGAGGCATTCATCCTCGGACACCATTACCAACGTGATGAGGTCATTGAATTCGCCGACGTTACGGGGGATTCGTTTAAATTGGCACAACTGGCCGCCGCCCGCCCGCAAGCACCGTACATCGTTTTTTGTGGGGTGCATTTCATGGCGGAAAGCGCCGACATTCTGACCGCAGACCATCAGCAAGTGATTCTCCCTGACTTAGCTGCTGGTTGTTCGATGGCTGACATGGCCGCCATCGAACAAGTGGAAGACGCTTGGGATGACCTCATCGACGCTGGTGTCGCCGAAGATGTCATCCCGGTCTCCTATATGAACTCTTCAGCGGCGATCAAGGCATTCACCGGGCAGCATGGCGGCACGATTTGCACCTCCTCCAATGCTCAGGTCGCTTTGGATTGGGCTTTTTCCCAGCGCAAAGCTCACACCGCAAAGGTGCTCTTTCTGCCTGACCAACACTTGGGGCGGAACACTGCCGTCCGCGATCTAGGCATGTCGGTGGACGATTGCGTGCTATACGACCCACACAAACCAATGGGGGGGGTGAGTGTTGATCAACTCCGTCGAGCCCGAGTGATTTTGTGGCGCGGGCATTGCTCTGTCCATGGCCGATTCACCGCGGACGCAGTCCGCGACGTCCGTGAACGCGTCCCCCACGTTCAAGTTCTTGTACACCCTGAATGCCGGCACGAGGTAGTCAATGCCGCGGACTACGTCGGTTCCACTGAGCGAATTATCCGGATAGTGTCTGAAGCATCTGCTGGCTCGGCTTGGGCCATCGGGACTGAACTCAACTTAGTCCGCCGGTTAGCCCGGCAACACCCCGATCAGCAGATCATGTTTCTTGACCGCACCGTCTGCTTCTGCTCCACCATGAATCGGATCGATCTTCCGCATTTGGTCTGGTCCTTGGAGTCACTCGTGGCAGGACGAGTCGTCAACCAAATCCGGGTCGGTCCCGATGTTGCTCACTGGGCGCGAGTGGCACTCAACCAGATGCTGGCTCTGCCAGCCCGGAATCGCAGTGAAACATGAGCGATACAACAGCTCAACACTGCTCATCACCCCTCGACTCATTCTGCGCCCGCCTGCTGCCGAGGATCTTAATGGTGGGCGGGGTTTTTAGCTCATGCTGAGAGCACTCGCTACCTAGGTGGGATCAAAGCCGAGCTGAATGTTGGCGTGAGTTATGCGCAGTGCGCGGCGCATGGGACATCAGAGGTTCTGGCGTGGGGTCAAAACAAAACGCAATGGAAAGCTCGCCGGCCTACAATTTTCGACCGCCAAGATAGTGCCGGCACCCGCGCATGATGTGGTTATAACCCGAGGACTCCGAGCCGTTCCAGGAAAAGCGCTTCAGCAAGGCAAGCGCGGTCGAATTCGCCGAGGTGCAGCGATTCATCGACACCGTGGGCTTGGGTACTGGGGTCTTCGACACCAGTGACCACAATCGGGGCGTGAGGGAAGGCCCGAGAAAAGGCAGCAACGAACGGAATCGTCCCGCCGATTCCAATATTGACGGGCGGCACTCCCCAAGCATCCGCGAACGACGACCGCGCCGCGTCGTACACCGGGCCAGTGGCATCCGCGGCGAAGCCGGACGCGAGCTCCAGTGGCGACACCACGACCTGCACCCCCCACGGAACGTGTGAGAGCAAATGGTGCCGCACTGCCTGGTACGCCGACTCGACGTCCTGGCTAGGCGCGACACGCAAACTGAGCTTGGCTCGCGCCCGGGGGGTCAACACATTAGCGGCTAAGTCAACTCCAGGGGAATCAAAACCGACCACCGTAAGCGCCGGGCGCCCCCACAGGCGGGAGGTTAAGGACCCTGTTCCGATCAATTCGACTCCGGCAACGAGGGCGGCGTCTGCGCGAAAATCAGCTTCGGTTAGCCCTACATCCGAAGCTTCAGTGCACTGCAAACCTGGAATCGCTACATCACCGGCGTCATCGTGAACTGTGGAGAGTAACCGAATCAGCGCCATCACCGCATCCGGAGCAGGGCCCCCAACTAGCCCGGAATGAACCGACCGCTCTGCGGTAGTGACCTCAACAACAATCTCCACCAAGCCCCGCAAACTCGTCGTCAGCGCCGGCACCCCCACCCGCCAGTTCATTGAATCCGCAAGGACCACAACATCCGCAGCCAACCGGTCTTGATGCGCGGCAAGAAAACTCCTGAGGGATGGTGAACCGATTTCTTCTTCTCCTTCGATGAATACGGTGACCCCGCATGGCGGCCGGCCACCATGGGCGCGGATCGCAGCGAGGTGGACCATGATGCCGGCCTTATCGTCGGCACTGCCGCGCCCATATAGCCGGCCGGCGCGTACTTGAGGTTCAAACGGCGGGGACGTCCACTCATGAAGAGGCCCTGGTGGTTGGACGTCGTGATGTGCGTAGAGCAACACGGTCGGTGCGCCAGGTGGAGGCGGCAGGTGACCCACTACCGCAGGCGCTCCCTCTTCAGCGAGGATCTCCACCTGATGTAAACCGTTGTCTCGCAACAGCTTTGCCACCGCACGTGCACTGGCATGCAAGTCAGGATGATCAACTCCGACGGCCGATACGCCGGGGAAGCGAATGAGTGATTCCAGGTCACGGCGGATACTCGGTGCGGCATCAGTGATCGCGGCACGCAGGGTGTCTACCCGGGCAGGTGGCAAAGCCATATCTGCATCAGTCACCACCGCAGCTTACGATCAGCCACGCTAGAACGAGATGAACTCCTGGAGCAATCCCGCTTACTCGCTGCCATCTCCGCTCGAATGGCGGCGTAAGCTCGGTTTGTGTTAGGAAGACGCCGCCAGGCCATCAGTGAGAATCTAGAGTCAACTACCTCAGTGGGATTGGGAAAGAATAGGCCAACCCCTCGACGTAAAGATGTTCAAGCCGCCCGCCGGCAACCCTTAGTGCCGTCTAACCGCAGTCAGGCGAGCGCCCGGGGTGCGGAGGGAAAGGCCGCCCGGAAGGCTGCGCGGGAAGCATCACGAGCGGAACGGTTTCTTTCTCGTGAACGCATGATGGCCGGCGACGAAAAATATCTGCTTGCTCGTGATCGCGGTCCGGCCCGTCGGTACGCGCGAGATGTCGTTGATGGTCGCTATAACGTTGGTGAGCTGATGCTCCCGGTCATGCTCGTTGTTTTGGTGTTGTCTTTTGTTGGCAGTGCCCAACAAAGCCCCAGCGTGTACCTTGCCATTCTTGTTATCACCTACGGCCTGATTCTCCTGGCCATTTTTGACTCAGTTCTTCTGAGCAGGCGAGTCAAACGGGGTGTCCGGGAACGCTTTGGGGTCGATACCCCTACCAAAGGTCTTGGTTTTTACGCTGTCATGAGGGCTTTCCAAATACGACGCGGCCGGATGCCCAGGCCGGCGGTTCGTCGGCGCGAGCCGCCGGCGTAGCTTATGATTTATCGGATTGAGATCCTCGCGGTGAGGTGAAAGAAACACCATCGGCGAGGTTCACGACCTCACCAATAATCACCACCGCTGGCGCTACGACTTCGCCCCACCGTTGCGTTACTTCCGTTAAGAGCATTGTGCTGACCCGCTGCTGAGGCGTACCACCGGCGTACACCGCGGCCACCGGCGTGTTCCCCGGAAGACCATGGCGGAGCAGTTCGATTGCAATTGCCGGAAGAGCATGGACCGCCATCAAACACACCAGTGTCATAGAGGTCTGCGCGATAGCTGACCAGTTGACAGTGGATTCGGGATGATCAGGCGGCAAATGCCCGGAAACCACGCAAAATCCTTGGGTTACCCCTCGGTGTGTGACCGGGATGCCAGCGAGTTCAGGAACCGCTACTGCGCTGGTCACGCCTGGAATGACTTCGACTGGGATCCCTGCTTCAGCGCATGCCATTGCTTCTTCCATTCCCCGGCCAAAGACGAAAGGGTCACCGCCTTTCAACCGGACCACAAATTTTCCAGCTTGAGCTCGATCAATAAGAATTTCATTGATCTGCTCTTGAGGGGTCGCTGGACCGCGCGGCACCTTTGCCACATCGATAATTTCGACATCTGCAGCAAGATCAGCAAGAAGCGCCAAAGGCGCTAACCGGTCCACTACCACTACTTCGGCTTGTGCTAAACGTTCCCATCCCCGCCTAGTCATCAACCCAGGATCGCCAGGGCCACCACCAAGGAGAACCACATGCCCTTCCGCTGTCCGCGAACGGCCTGGCGTGATTCCTCGTCGGGATAACGGTTCAATAGCTGCGAGTGCGGCATCACGCCAAGCAGTCGCCCGTGCTGGATCGCGCCCAGCCCAAACCGCCACAGTCGCCGGACCACAATGACCCACCGCAGGAAACCACGCACTCGCTTCGCTTGCATCGTCAGCCCGGGAGCACCACACCCGGACTTGGTCAGCTTCGGCAATCACTTGTGCGTTAACGGCAGGATGATTGGTGCACGCAACCGCAAGCCACGCCTCGGTGAGGTCCCCCGGCTGCCATGGCCGTTCTATCCAGCTGACTAACCCCCGGGAAGCCAAATCGTGCAATGCCGGAATAAGAGCTGGTGAAACGATCGTGATTTTTCCGCCAGCGTGCAGCAGTGCGGTCACTCGCCGCAAAGCGACTGTGCCACCACCAACGATGACGACACGACGACCAGCTATGCGAAGCCCTACCGGAAGTACATCTACGGAATTCTCTACGCCTTGGGGCACGCTTGCTGAAGGGAAATCTTGTTGTCCCGCAAGGGAATTCTCTGGCTTTGGGGTGTTTTCGGTTGACATATTTCTCCCGCTGATGGAGGCCGACTGCGGATCGGGATTTCAAAGCTAATGGTGCCTTCCTCGGCAATCGGCAAAGGCACCAGGTGGCCGTGATCGTGGAGTAACCAAACGTGACCTTGCTTTTTTGGTGGTTACTACGAAATGCTCTGCTCCGCAGCAGAACCACTGCGGTCCTTTATCGGGAAATGAGGACTTTGAAATGCGTTGTAAGTGTTGGGCCATTGCCCTTCTTATCGCGCTGGTGCTCGGCTTGGCTGTCTTACCACTGAGTAAGGGTCGGATCGATGAAGCACTGGCAACTCAAGCACGTCAAGCACTAGAGCGTGACGGCGTGCAAAACGTACAGGTCGAAAGCGACTGGGCCACAATCATCGCGAAGGGCCCTGGAGCAGAGCGAAATGCCGCGCTCGCCTCAATCGAGCGAATCGCAGATCGCAATGCGGTGGACTCCGTCAAGTACGAATCCACTACCGACACCAGTGACCCAGCGCAAGCTAATGAACCTGATGTCCAGGTAGCTATTGGCACACCAGAGACCAAGCCACGGGTTCGACTTACCGGAACCGTACCGTCAACAGCCGACAAGGATGCTCTTGTTACAGCCGCCAAAAAGACTTACGGCGATGACCAAGTCACCGACGAGGTGACAGTGAAGACCGAAGGTTCTACTTCTTCTAACGAGTCGGTCGCTGGTCTTGCTCAGGTAATTACCGCATGGTCAACCGATGTGCAACAGGCAAACGCAACTCTAAAAGGCTCCGCGCTTACCATTTCCGGCTCCGCAGTTAATGCGGACGCGGCGGGTAAAGCTAACGCGGTTGTGGCACAGAGCCGTCCCGGCGTGAAACCTTCAGGCACTATCGCTTCCCCTGAAGCTGACCTCGACGGGCTAAGCGCAGCAATGAAAAAGGCTGCTCCTGCTCCTGGGATTACCTTCGTCCCTTCATCAACGAAATTCACTCCGCAAGCTCTGCAGGTGATTAAACGTGTGAGTGCTGTCTTGAAGAAGTATCCGGAGGGGGACATCGAGATCAGCGGGCACACGGACAACCAAGGTGCAGCTAGTACGAGCAAATCACTCAGCGAGGCACGTGCGAGTGCTGTCCGTCAATCGCTGATCGGTCTAGGGATCGACGCTAACCGACTGACCGCTGTCGGGCGTGGAGAAGCTGATCCCGTCGCCACTAACCGCACCGAAGCCGGGCGGTTACTCAACCGTCGGGTCGAATTCACTGTTCAGGAGAACTAACAATGGGATTCTTCTTTAGTAAAACCTGGCCTTGGTGGTTGCTTTTCGCCATACTCGCGGCCTTACTTGCGTTGCTGCTGTGTTGGTTCCTCAAGCGCCGGATCAGCGGTGTCACTCCCGCTACCGCCGGTGGTGATGACCGGCAGCGCAAACGGGAAATTGAAGCCGCCCGTGCTCAGGTAAGCCAGCACGCCACCCGAATTGCGGAGCTTGAAGGCGAACGTGACCAATTGAAGTCCCGGGTGGCCGAGCTGGAAGCAGCATCCGTACCTTCGGAAACCACACCCGAAAATGTGGCAGCAGTGCCATTCGCGGCCGGAGCAGTGGAGGGCACGCCAGCAGCACCCGAAGTAGCAGCTCCCCTCAAGGAAGAACCAGCCCTCAGCGAAACCTCAGCAGCTCCAGACGTCGCCGCTGGGGCAGCTGCTCTAGGAGTAAAACTTAAGCTCGATGACTTGACTGTTGTCGAGGGCATTGGACCAAAAATCCAAGAGCTGCTAAATGGCGGCGGGATCACCACGTGGCGACAGCTCTCCCAGGCTGAGGTCACTACCCTGCGGTCCATCTTGGAGAACGCTGGGCCACGTTTTCAAATGCACGACCCAACCACTTGGCCCCAGCAGGCAGGGCTGTTAGCTGACGGGTCATGGGATGAATTCAAATCCTTGACTGAACGACTCAGCGGTGGTCGTACGGTCTGATCTCCGTCGGTTACCTTTGCTTTTAAATGAATAGACGTGGGCTGTAGCCAGATCTGGCTACAGCCC
>JBOFBH010000002.1:0-39502 GCA_051645425.1 Actinomycetota bacterium
TCGGCTCCCGCGGCAGCGCCTGGTACCTCCTATCCTCCGGAGCCTTCATCTCCATGACCATCCCCATCATCATCTTCCTCGCCCTCCAACGCTACTTCGTCCGCGGACTCCTCGCCGGCAGCGTCAAAAGCTAAACTCAACCCTGATAGCACAACAGGGAGTAGGGAATGACTAGTCGCATCGAGGACGTCGCCCAGGCGGCGGGTGTCTCCACCGCAACCGTCTCTCGGGCGCTCCGCGGGTTGCCGTTGGTCAGCGACCGGACTCGTGCGCGCGTCTTAAAGGCTGCGGCGGATTTGGAGTACGTTGCATCCCCTCCTGCGTCAAGCTTGGCTTCCGGGCGCACGAACGTCGTCGGGGTGGTCGTGCCCTACGTCACCGAGTGGTACTTCGGGCAGCTGATTTCCGGCGCGTCACAAGTGTTGCGAGACAAAGGATTTCACGCTCTACTTTTCGATCTCAGTGCCGACACCGCATATACAGAACGCGAATTACTGCTGGACTCAAGGATGTTGGCTCGGCGGGTTGACGCAGTCATTGTGTTGTCGCTACACCTCCACGATGACGAGCGCACGCTCTTACGCAAACTGGGGATTCCCGTCGTCACTATTGGCGTCATCGAAGCAGACTGGCCATGCGTGCGGATTGACGAAACTGCCACCACCCGAATCGCAACGCAGCATCTCATCAAGCTCGGGCATCAACGGCTCAGTTATGTCGGTGGGTTATCCAAACCAGAAATGAACTTCCCTACCCCCACAGACCGGCTCCGCGGCTTCGAAGAAGCGGGCAAAAACGCGGAAAAAGCTGTTGCGTACGACACCAACGTGGGCGACTGGAGCCCAGCATTTGGTCGGGCCGCAGGGCACCGATTGTTCCGCCGAACGGACCGACCTACCGCCATTGTCTGCGCCAGCGATGAGATCGCTTTCGGGGTGATACGGGCTGCGGCGGACCTTGGGCTAAATGTGCCGACGGATGTTTCCATCACCGGTGTTGACGACCATCCCCTCGCCTCGATGTACGACCTCACCACCGTGGCGCAAAACCCGGCCGATCATGGCCGGACCGCCACCCACATTGTGCTGAACGCCCTCAACGGGACCGCAGATGATCGGTTGCATTCAATAACAGTGCCCCCGATTCAATTGGTGGTCAGATCAAGCACTGCCCCGCCACCCCCGCCCACCTAACCCGCACGGCCAAGATCAGGAATGGGCCATCACATGGCCCTGGCGCTCGCAGTAGCAACGGGTTTAGTCATTGGGCAGTAGTGATCGCTCGCCGGGTCGCTGCTCTCGCTTGACGTCGCTGACCGGCCAGGTCATAGGCCAGTGCTAGCCGGAACCACCCTCGCCAGTCATCAGGCTGACGCTCAGTCTGGCGGACCGCGTCAGCGACCGCTAGCTCAGCAGCTTCAGGGAGAACCCGCCCACTAGGCCGACGCGGAAAGTCATCAACCGGGAGCCCCCCCTCAGCGGCTAACCGATCAGCAAGTTGTTGCGCGGACCACCCAAAACGAAGTTCCTGCCACACTCCCCACCCCACCACCACCGGTAAAAGAAGCACCCCAACCCCAAGCAACCAGCCCACGAGGCTTCCCTCAGCAATGAGGAGGACGGCACGCCAACCCACTGCGACTAGGTACGCAGCTACCATCAACGACAACACGACGACTGTCGCGATTAGCCGTCGGCGGCGACGGTTTTGCACTAACCGCACGACACTCACCCCAAGTCCAGAATGTGCTCCAAACCAACCGTCAAGCCTGGTCGCGAGCTAATGGCCCGCACACCGGCAAGAACGCCAGGCATAAAAGACTCCCGGTCAAAAGAATCATGACGGATGGTGAGCTGCTCCCCCGGAGCTCCGAACAGAATCTCCTCATGGGCCACCAACCCCCGCAAGCGCACTGCGTGCACCCGGACTCCATCGACGTCCGCGCCACGAGAGCCGCTTGGGTCACTTGTAGTCGCATCCGGAATCGGACCCAGACCGGCTTGTTGCCGCGCCTGTCCAATCAAAGAGGCTGTCCGCAGTGCCGTTCCGCTCGGTGCGTCAACTTTGTCGGGATGGTGCAGCTCCACAACTTCAACCGACTCGTAAAACCGCGCGGCTTGTTGGGCAAAACGCATCGCTAGAACCGCTCCAATCGAAAAGTTGGGAGCGATAAGGACGCCTACGCCTGGGTATGAGTCAAGCCGGTCCGCAAGCTCAGCCAGCCGAGCAGCATCCCACCCGGTAGCGCCAACCACGACATGAATACCCTGCTGCACACAATGACGGACCACAACTTGAGTTACCGATGGAATGGTGAAGTCAATCACCACGGATGCGCCAGCAAGATCACCCAACTCATCACCGTGATCGAATTGGCCCACCAAATCCATCTCTGGCGCGGCGCTGACCGCGGCGCAGACTTGACGGCCCATCCGGCCGTCAGCTCCCACTACGGCAACATCCAAGCGAGCGGTCATAACTCGAACCGGTGCTCAGCAGCAAAAGGACCCACTACGGCAAGAGAACGAGGGCCCGCCGCCAACTCCGCCGCGAGGCTGGCAACCTCGTCAATGGTGACCTTGTCAATCAGGGTGAGTATCTCCTCAATGCTGCGGTATTGCCCATAGACCAACTCAGCCTTACCCAGGCGTGTCATCCGAGAGCCCGTATCTTCCATGCCGAGGACAACCCCACCGCGAACTTGACCGATCCCTCGCGCCAACTCCACATCAGTGATACCTCCGGCGCCGATCCGCTCCAACTCAGCATTAAGCAACGACACCACCTCTGCTGTCTTTGGCGGCGCGCACCCCGCGTATAACCCTACGTAGCCCCGATCGGCGTAGCTTGAGGCAAACGAGTACACCGAATATGCCAACGCCCGCCGCTCACGGACTTCCTGGAACAGACGGCTGCTCATGCCGCCACCAAGAATCGCGTTGAGCACGGACATCGTGAATCGCCGGTCATCCATCGCAGTAATCCCTGGCACTGCTAACACCACATTGGCTTGTTCAGTGGGCCGCTCAATGACAACGCGCCCCGAATGATAACCCTGAGGAGGAGCGGCTTCACCGGAACGTCGAGGTAGTGGGTCACGATCCTGAGCGCCGCCCCGCAAGTCCGCCCGGCTTAACTCGCGAAGAATCAGCTCACAAAGAGCGTCGTGGTTGACCGACCCGGCAGCGGTGAAAACCAGGCCCTGGGGAACGTAATGCTCCCGAAAATGACGAACAATGTGATCCGCGTCAATTGCGGCGATGGTTGCTGCCGTGCCGCCAATGGGACGCCCGAGCGGGTGCTCCCCGAGCACCACCTCGGCAATTCTTTCATGGACGACATCTGACGGGTCATCGTCGTTCATCGCCAACTCTTCTAAAATCACTCCTCGCTCAACATCAACGTCAGCACGATCTAACCGAGCTGAAGTGACCATATCCGTGATGATGTCGGTCGCCAGCGGGAGATCGTCATCGAGAACCCGGGCGTAATAACACGTGTGCTCTTTACCGGTAGCGGCGTTTGCTTCACCACCGACCCCGTCAAATGCTTCCGCGATATCAAGGGCGGACCGACGCTCAGTGCCTTTAAACAGCAAATGTTCTAAAAAGTGCGTCGCACCAAAATACCCAGGACGCTCGTCGCGGCTTCCCACCCCTACCCAACATCCCAACGCTGCAGAACGCAGACCAGGGACATGCTCCGTCAGGACTCGGACGCCCCCCGAAAGCACCGACCTGCGCACCACGGTGGCGTCGTTTCCGACGCCACCGTTAGCGAGCACATGATGCGTATCCCGAGTTAACGGCAACGGGATAGCGCCCACCTCAGACTCCGGCCGGCGCCGGCGCATCACCCACGGGAACAGTTTCGGTGTCAGCGTCGGGAACGATGCCCAAACCGAACTTGCCCCGTGGGTCAATCTCTTTCAACTCCACCTGCAGCTTTTGACCGATTGACACAACATCATCAACCGAGTCGATCCGCTTGCCGCCGACAAGCTTGCGGATCTCGCTGATATGAAGCAGACCATCTTTGCCAGGAAGCAAGCTGACGAACGCCCCGAACGTGGTCGTCTTGACGACCGTGCCAAGGAAGCGCTCACCAATCTCCGGCATTTGCGGGTTGGCGATCGAGTTGATCGCTGACCGTGCCGCCTCTGCTGCTGGGCCATCCGCCGCACCGATATAGACCGTGCCGTCGTCCTCGATGGTGATCTGGGCACCGGTGTCGTCCTGGATTTGATTGATCATTTTGCCCTTGGGTCCGATCACCTCACCGATCTTGTCAACCGGAATGTTGACGCTGATCACTCGTGGGGCATACGGCGACATCTCATCCGGGGTGTCAATAGCCGACGCCATGACATCCAAGATGTGCAACCGGGCCTCTCGTGCCTGGGTTAACGCACTCGCCAGGACAGATGCCGGGATCCCATCGAGCTTGGTATCCAATTGGATCGCGGTCACAAACTCTCGCGTCCCTGCGACTTTGAAGTCCATGTCACCAAACGCATCCTCGGCACCAAGGATGTCAGTCAGAGCGGCGTACCTCACCTCACCGTCGACCGTGTCACTGACCAAACCCATGGCAATCCCAGCCACAGCAGCGCGCAGTGGGACGCCCGCATTGAGCAACGACAGCGTGGACGCACAGACCGAACCCATCGACGTGGACCCGTTGGAACCTAACGCTTCCGACACTTGCCGAATGGCGTACGGGAATTCGTCCCGCGACGGCAATACCGGCGCCAGCGCACGCTCGGCAAGCGCGCCGTGCCCGATCTCCCGTCGCTTAGGAGAGCCCACCCGTCCGGTTTCACCAGTGCTAAACGGCGGGAAGTTGTAATGATGCAGATAACGCTTCCGCGTTTCCGGTGCCAAGGTGTCAAGCTGCTGCTCCATCCGCAGCATGTTCAACGTGGTGATGCCGAGGATTTGGGTTTCACCTCGTTCGAACAAAGCAGACCCATGAACCCGAGGGATGATCTCGACCTCCGCACCAAGCTGACGGATATCGCTCAACCCGCGTCCGTCAATACGGATGTTGTCCCGAAGAATTCGATCCCGGATGAGCTTCTTCTGCACACCACGGTAGGCCGCCGAAACTTCTTGCCCGCGATCCATAAATCGTTCCGCCAACCCAGCCTGGACTGAATCCTTAATGCCATCGATACGTGCTTCGCGCTCCTGTTTGTCGCTGATGGTCAGCGCTTGGGTCAAGTCGGTGGTGACAGCTTGCTCAACGGCCGCGTATACGTCGTCCCCATAGTCAGCGAACGTGGGGAACTCAAGAGCCGGACGGGTAGCCCGCACGGCTAGTTCACGTTGCGCTCGGCACAGCTCAGCAATGAACGGCTTCGCCGCCTCTAAACCTTCGGCTACGACCTGCTCGGTCGGCGCAGCCGCCCGGCCTTTACTAATCAGCGGCCAAGCATGCTCCGTGGCTTCGGCTTCCACCATCATGATGGCGACATCTTCACGACCATCAGGGGTGGTGACGACCCGCCCCGCAACAACCATGTCGAATACCGCGCGATCCATCTGCGAGTGGTACGGGAACGCAACCCACTGGCCCTCGATCAGCGCAACCCGCACCCCACCAATCGGGCCGCTAAAGGGCAGCCCGGAGAGCTGGGTGGACATCGAGGCGGCGTTGATGGCTACCACGTCGTATTGGTGGTCAGGGTTAAGTGACAACACTGTGACTACAACCTGGACCTCATTGCGCAGGCCCTTCACAAAAGAAGGACGCAGCGGTCGATCAATGAGGCGGCACGCCAAGATGGCTTCCGTGCTGGGCCGACCCTCCCGACGGAAAAACGACCCCGGTATGCGGCCGGCCGCATACATCTTCTCCTCGACGTCAATCGTCAATGGGAAGAAATCAAAATGTTCTTTAGGGTGCTTACCGGCAGTGGTAGCGGACAGCAGCATGGTCTCGTCATCTAAATACACTGATGCCGAACCAGCGGCTTGCTTAGCAAGCCGACCTGTTTCGAACCGCACCGTTCGGGTGCCGTAGAGGCCGTTATCTAAAACGGCTTCAGCAAACTGAATTTCTGGACCCTCCATCGTGGGTCACACTCCATTCCATCTCGTCGTCATCATCATCCGGCTCCGGTGAGACGGATGAACGGGGACGGGACCAATGGCGTACAACCATGGGAGCCACCCCTAAGGCTAAAAGCTCAGCCCTAATGAGAGAACAGCGACCTCACCGGTGAGGTCGCTGTTCTGGTGTTACCGGCGAAGGCCCAATCGTTCAATTAACGAGCGGTACCGGTTGATGTCTTTGTGACGCAGGTAGGCCAATAGACGGCGGCGGCGACCAACTAACAACAACAAACCTCGACGACTGTGGTGATCGTGTTGGTGCATCTTAAGATGTTCGGTGAGATCCTTAATGCGTTGAGTCAGCATGGCGACCTGGACCTCAGGGGAGCCGGTGTCGCCCTCACCAGTCGCGTACTCGGTCATAATCGAACTCTTCGTTGCAGTGTCGAGCGGCACTGAATCTCCTTTTACTGATAGCTGCGCGGCGCTTCGGGGCACATTCACCCAAGCTCTCTGAATCCGCGGCCGATTCACACGGCGAGAAGTAGCGTATCAGCCAAGCATTTTCCAGACAGGAAGCTACGGGACCACGACATCTAGAGTGCGGCGGCAATCTTCAACATCCTTCGTCATTTGGGCGATTAAATCGGCTGCCCGGTCAAAACGCACCGTAGGACGCAAGCGTTGTACAAGCTCTAGGACGATGAACTCACCGTAAAGATCAAGGTCGTCTCGATCTAAAACATACGCCTCAACGCGCCGGTCCACCCCATCAAATGTGGGGTTGGTCCCAATCGATACGGCAGCCGGAAGAAACCGATCTATCGCATCTTCCGGCAATGATGGCCGGAGCACCCACCCTGCATAAACCCCATCTGCCGGAACAAAACCCTCCACACGAGGTGACAAATTAGCGGTGGGGTAACCCAACTCTCGACCCCGATGATCACCGTGCACTACTACCCCACCCAGACGATGCGGTCGATTCAGAGCCCGTGCCGCTGCCACGACATCACCTGCCACGAGTTGCTCGCGAACCCACGACGATGACCACCGGCGACTTTCTGCTGCGGGAGTCAACTCGGGTACTTCGATGACATCGAACCGAAGACGGCGACCCCACTCGCGCAGTGTTCGCACGTTTCCGCTGTTGCGATGACCGAACCGGGTGTCTCGACCCACCACAACCGCCTGAGCACGAAGCGCATCGACCAAAATTTCTTGAATAAACCGCTCTGGAGACCATTGAGCCAACTCGCGAGAGAAACGCACCACTACACCGACGTCAATGCCCACTGCCTCGATGAGTGCTAGCCGCTGGTCAAGACTGGTGATCAACTCAGGGGCTTGCTCAGGAGCAAGGACACGGACGGGATGTGGATCAAAAGTCACCGCTACCGCACGAGCATTACGGGTGCGAGCGTGCTCGATGACGGTGGTTAACACCATACGATGCCCCGAATGCACCCCATCAAAATTTCCCCACGTCACCACGCTCGGTTGACCGTCTGAGGGCAATTGAGTTAGGTCAGTACATCGCAACACGGCGTCAGCGTACGGGGCTGCGCTTCAGCGCACTGTCACTGGCCTGGTCTTACCCACTGGCTGGTCGTACGCACTCATTTGGTCCTACCCCGAGGGGGGCTGAACATTTGCCTGCTCCGGAACCACAAGAACGGACCGAGCGCGCTGGCCGCTATCAACGAGTAGAGCAACCAAAGAACCATCACCGTCAAGAGCGGCCACCGCCTCACCAGGTTGCCAACTCGTTGACTGATGCATCACGTGCATACCGGTGGCTTTAATGTGAACTCCATGGCGGAGCGCCTGAGCTTCATGGGCGGAAAGCGTACGGACTGGAAAAATTGAACTCGCAATTTCCGCGGGAGTGCGCAACGTTGGATCTTGGGTAACCGCATCTAACGAATGGGCCTGAGCTATCGGAAAGGGCCCAATCCTGGTGCGACGCAAAGCGACGAGGTGCCCGCCCACTCGAAGATCTCGGCCTAGATCCCGAGCTAAAGCTCGCACATACGTCCCAGACGAGACAGCTACTTCGACGTCTAAGTCCAGAATCTGCTGCCCAGCCACGACCATCGGGCGCCGACTGACCACTGCGAATCGATGGACGACAACTTGCCGTGCCGGGAGGTCCACCGTTTCGCCAGACCGAACCCGCTCATATGAGCGCCGGCCTGCCACCTTCACCGCGCTGACCGCGCTAGGCACTTGGCTGATGTTTCCAGTCAGCCGCGCTACTGCGGCTGTGAGCGCTGCTGCATCAGCGATAACCGCGGCAACCATGGCAGATTCAGCCCGACTGATGACATCACCTTCCGCGTCATCGGTGACCGTCGCCACCCCTAGCCGGATCGTCGCGGTGTACGTCTTGTCCAAACCAACGAGGTAGGTGAGGAGTCGCGTCGGCCAACCCACCCCCAAAATCAACAAACCCGTTGCCATCGGATCTAACGTGCCAGCATGACCTACTCGACGGGTACCCATCACTCGTCGCACCCGAGACACCACATCATGACTGGTGCATCCAGCCGGCTTATCGACGAGAACGATGCCACTCAAGGCACTTATCGAAGCCACAGATTCCCGCTTCATCAACGATGCCTTAATCACGCGAGGTCAGCGGACCAACATTCCCATGACTGGTCTCGTCGTCGCCAGCAAGTTCTCGATGCCGATACGGATCAACGTCACCGGCAAATGTTTTTCCAGCGGCCTGAGCTGCAACATCAGCATCTTGTTGCGCTGCTTGCCGCAACAACTGATCAATGTGGCTAGCGTTTTCCTGAACCCCATCGGGGATGAAGTCCAACGATGGGGTGAGCCGCAAACCCAACCCCCGTCCTACCTCACGGCGTACCACACCTTGGGCACTCTGAATCGCCGCAACCGTCCCTGCGCGGTCGGCTTCATCGCCTAAGACAGTGTAAAAAATTGAGGCATGCTGAAGGTCACCGGTCACTCGGACATCGGTGATCGTGACGAACCCTAAGCGCGGATCTTTGATCTCACGCTCAAAGGCTTGCGCCACGATCACCTTGACCCGGTCAGCGATCCGACGTGCTCGCGGATGGTCGACCATCAGACCCGCGTTTTCTCGCGTAACTCATACGTCTCAACCACATCGTCGATCTCAATGTCATTGAAAGATCCAAGGTTGATACCGCACTCGAAACCGTCACGCACCTCAGTGACATCGTCCTTGAAGCGCCGCAGCCCAGCGACTTCGACGTTTTCGCTGACCACGGTGCCGTCCCGAACGATCCGGGCACGAGAACCCCGGCGAATTTCCCCAGATCGGACCAACGACCCGGCGATCGTGCCGAACTTAGAGGACCGGAATACTTCCCGGACCTCAGCGGAACCAAGTTGAACCTCTTCGTATTCGGGCTTGAGCATTCCCTTGAGAGCAAGTTCGATCTCATCGATCGCCTGATAGATCACCGAGTAGAACCTGAGATCCACGCCTTCCCGGTCAGCCAGATCAGCTACCCGCTCAGCCGGCCGGACGTTGAAGCCAATCACAATCGCGTTGTCCACCGTGGCCAAGTTGACGTCATTTTGAGTGATAGCACCGACTCCGCGATGGATGACGCGTAAGTCCACTTCACTGCCCACGTCAATCTTGAGCAGGGCATCCTCAAGTGCCTCAACCGAACCGGAAACATCACCCTTGATGATCAGATTGAGGGTCTCCACCTTGCCGGCGCTGAGCGCCTGGTTGAGATCTTCCAAGCTGATCCGTTTGCGAGACTTAGCCAACGCTGCCTGACGGTCAGCAGCCTCACGCTTCTCAGCGATTTGTCGAGCGGTGCGGTCATCTGGTGCAACAAGGAATGTGTCACCAGCGCCAGGCACTGCGGTGAGGCCAAGCACCATCACCGGGCGGGAGGGCGAAGCCTCCGTGACGTTCTCGCCGTGTTCATCGAGCATGGCGCGAACGCGGCCATAAGCGTGGCCGGTGACAATGGCATCACCCACCCGCAAGGTGCCGGACTGAACGAGCACTGTTGCCACCGCCCCGCGGCCCTTATCAAGATGGGCCTCGATCGCCACCCCACGAGCGTCTTTATCGGGGTTAGCGCGGAGATCCAATGCGGCGTCTGCGGTAAGCAAGACAGCTTCAAGCAGTTTGTCGATGTTCATACGTTGTTTAGCTGAGACATCAACGAACATGGTCTCACCGCCGTACTCCTCGGCAATGAGGTTATATTCCGTTAACTGTTGACGGATCTTGTCTGGGTTGGCGCCGTCTTTATCAACCTTGTTGACGGCAACCACGATAGGCACGTCCGCCGCTTGTGCGTGGTTCAGCGCCTCAATGGTTTGGGGCATCACGCCGTCATCGGCGGCCACCACCAAAACAACGATGTCAGTGACTTTGGACCCTCGGGCCCGCATGGCGGTGAATGCCTCATGCCCCGGAGTGTCAATGAAGGTCAACGCGCGCGGCTTGCCCTCATGTGCAGCGTGGACTTGATAAGCCCCGATGTGCTGAGTGATGCCGCCCGCTTCACCCTCCGCCGTTTCACTAGAACGGATCGCGTCGAGCAACTTCGTTTTACCGTGATCTACGTGGCCCATCACCGTCACGACGGGGGGTCGTGCCTCAAGGTCAGTGTCATCTTCGTCGGCCAGCTCACCGGCGAGGTCAATGTTGAACTGCTCTAGCAGTTCGCGTTCCTCGTCCTCAGGTGAGACCACTCGAATGTCGTACCCAAGCTCGGCGCCCAGCACCTGGAAGGTGTCTTCGTCCAGCGATTGGGTTGCTGTGGCCATCTCACCAAGGTGGAACAGCACCGTTACCAAACTGGCTGGGTTCGCACCGATCTTGTCCGCAAAATCCGTCAAACTGGAGCCCCGGCGGACACGGACAACCGTCGAGCCATCACCCCGAGGAACCTGCACCCCTCCCAGTGAAGGGGCTTGCATCTGCTCAAACTCTTGACGCTTGGCCCGCTTGCTTTTACGCCCACGGACGGGACGTCCACCACTGCGGCCAAACGCACCCTGAGTTCCACCGCGACCGCCGGGACCACGACCTCCACCCCCACCTCCACCAGGGCGACCAGCGAAACCGCCACCACCACCGCGGCCAGGAGCGCTAGCAGCCGCACCGCCACCGCCAGCTCCACCCCGATTAGCACCACCACCAGCACCCGGACGTCCACCACCGGAGCGGGCCGGAGCGGGCCGGGCCGGCATCATGCCTGGATTAGGCCGACCGCCACCCGGTCGAGGTGACTGAGGCCGCGGACCACCTTGCGGCCGAGGCATCCCCTGGCTCGCCGCGAACGGATTATTCCCCGGACGAGGAGCACCAGCGCCGCCACTACTGCCACCGGGCCGAGGCATCCCCTGGCTCGCCGCGAACGGATTATTCCCCGGACGAGGAGCACCACCTGGGCGAGCACCTCCGGCATCTCGGTTCTCATCGCGCCGAGGGGTAACCCGAGCGGCGGGCTCTTCCATTGGATCTTGCCCTCGTGATGGAGCCGACGGACGCTGCGGGGATGGGGATGGCCCGGGGCTTGGCCGCCCTGGAGTGGCTGATGCTGGGGTGGGAGGTTTTGGACTAACAGTCGCAGTCCTCGGCAGAGTCGGGGTCTGCGGAACAACCAGAACCTTGGCGGAAACGCTCGAAGCGTCACTCTCGGGTTGGTCAGAACTCTCGCCACCCTTGGATGCAGAGAGTTGTTCCTCCAGCGCAGCCGGCGCGGTCGGAACAGGACTTACTGGTGCAGCCTTTTTGGCGGCAGCTTTCTTAGCGGGTTTTGGCGCCGCTGGCTCCGCGGAAGGAGCAACGGTTGGTAATTGTTCACGCAATCGCCGAACGACTGGCGGTTCTACGGTCGATGACGCCGACCGGACAAACTCACCCATCTCTTGAAGCTTGGCCATCACGACCTTGCTCTCTAACCCGAGCTCTTTTGCTAGCTCGTAGACCCGGACCTTAGCCACGTCTCTCCTGTCTCGGCCCGGGCCCGAGAAGGCACGAACCGTCGTCAGTACTGGGGGACACTCATCGCTGGTTGCTCATTGGATGCTCATCAGCTCGTCGTTCCTTTTCCGTTTCGGGTGACCCTCACCGACGGTGATGAAAGCCACATCACACCAAACCATTTTCGGCTCGGCCGTTATGCAACCCGAGTACCTCACGCGGGTAATACCTCGTCTTGTGAAATCACTGCTAGCGCGGTGACATCAATGGAACCCGACAACCGTAACGCGCGCGTCAAGACAGAACGACGCACTGCGAGTTGAGCGCAACGCGACCGGGGGTGCAGCCACACTCCACGCCCCGGAAGGCGCCGCCGATCATCACAAACTAAAGCTCGCTTATCGCGATCAGCGACAAAGCGAACTAAAGACGACTGATTATCCCGCTGGCGACACCCAACACACCATCGCCGCGGGCCACCGTGGTCATTCTTAGTGGCAAAACGGCGTGGACCACCATCAGGCACTTGACCATCATCCGCTGTGCCAATAGCAGGCAAGGCAGCGTCAGAAGATAAGGCGGTTTCAGGAAGTACGGCAGTATCAAAAACCACGGCAGTCTCACCTGAAGGCAGTTCGTCGGATGACACCGAGGGAATCTCGGCCACAATTCACTACTCTACCCCGACGTGGAAATGCCTTCCGACCGCACCCGAGTAGATTCTTGGTTTCCGGTCAACTCGATGTCCGGGTGGATGTCAATTCTCCATCCGGTCAATTTGGCAGCGAGTCGAGCGTTCTGCCCTTCCTTTCCGATCGCTAATGACAATTGGTAGTCAGGAACGACCACACGCGCCGAGCGGGTCTCTGCATCGACGACCGTTACCTGAGATACCTTCGCCGGCGACAGTGCCTGCGCGACAAAAACTGCAGGGTCAGCGCTCCAGTCGACGATGTCAATTTTTTCGCCATTCAATTCGGCCATCACTGCGCGCACCCGCGCGCCCATGGGCCCGATACAAGCACCTTTAGGGTTTAAACCCGGCACGTCTGTGCTGACTGCGATCTTCGTTCGATGCCCTGGCTCACGGGAAAGCGCCCGAATCCGTACGGTGCCATCAGCAATTTCTGGGACCTCCATGGCGAACAATGCCCGGACCAGATCGGGATGGCTGCGCGACAGCTGAATTCGGGGGCCTTTCAGTCCCATCGCGACGGAGAGCACCAAGCAGCGCAGTCGTTCTCCATGCCGGTACGGCTCGCCCGCCACCTGCTCGTTCTGCGGCAGGAAACCTTCAACAGACCCTAGGTGCACTCGAACCGCACGCGGGTCAGCAGACTGCTGGATGACCCCGCCGACAACATCACCTTCTCGACCTTTGAAGTCGCCCAGGATTTGTTCATCTTCCACATCTCTTAAACGCTGAGTAATAACCTGCCGAGCAGTGGCCGCAGCGACTCGACCAAAATCCGCCGGAGTGTCGTCGTACTCGCGGACCTGCCCATCGGCGAGTTCCTCGGACGCTAAAACCATCACATGCCCAGACGTCCGGTCAAGCTCTACTCGGGCCTTGTTGCTGGCCCCTTCGGTGCGGTGGTAGGCCATCAGCAATGCCTGCTCAATAGCATTCAGAACAACCTCAGCGGGGATGTCTCGATCCCGCTCTAACTGCCGCAAAACCGCTAAGTCGATATCCATCAGTTCTCATCCTCTTGTGTTTGATGGCCATCGAGTGAACCAAACTCGACCTGAATCCGCGCTTGGTGCACATCAGCCCAGACGATTTGTTGTGACGGCAAAGAGTGCCCACTGGCGTGAGCCGACCGACGCCCACGCTGAGGTGCGTCGATCACCTTCTGGATCATCACGGCATTGGGGAGCGCGGGCTCGTCGGCGTCCGGGAAGACTTCTGATACCCGACCAGTCACCACCTGACCATCAGCTAACTCAAACGTCACTAACCGGCCAGTTGCCCGACGCAAATGACGCGTTGCCGTCAAGGCACGATCCACTCCGGGGGACGTCACTTCCAAAACATAGGGGGTTGCACCGCCAAAACTTTGGTTATCTAATGCTTCCGAGATGATTCGGGATGCCTGCGCGATTTCGTCCAAGGAAATACCAGACACCCCTTGATCGTCGTTGTCGATGAGAACGCGAACGATTCGCCGGGATCCAGCTGGAGTGACCACGACATCTTCGACAATCAGCCCCTCACCGATAACGGCCTCGACGATCGCTCGTACGGTTACCGCGTCCGCGTCATGACGCCGAACCATTGCGTCCTCCATCGTTCTCGTGTCGAATTGTCAATGCTCTACTCGCAACCAGCTGTGCGACTCACTAAACGAACACAAATGGCACCCCGAGTACGCAGTGATGCCAACCGGGTGGTTAGAAGCCTAGCGGTGCCATGTCACGATGCTGCGGTGCTACGTCCGGATCATCAACCTGTTACACCAACGCGGGACGCGCCAGCCATGATGCTCCCTCGACGAGCATTACTCCGAGCCGGCATGAGTGCCACCGCCGTCACTATGACCATGATTCTCTCAGGTTGTGGAGTGCGTTTTGGGCAGCCAACCTCAAACACCTCTCCCACGAGCACCAACCCGGACACCACCCGACGAGAGCGTATCGCTGTAAGTGCAAACAGTATCGCTGCCGCGTTGGACTCGGTCGCTGCTCAAAAAGCGAAGAGCGACCTTAAGCCAAAAATCATTCAGCTGGCTGATCATCATCGTTCCCACGCAATCACTTTGCGCGGGAACCAACCAGTCGCCACGACGACCAATCGCCCCACCACAGAATCTAGGTCACTCACCATGGAGACCATCGCCGACATGATTGCGGCCACCATCGAACCCCTCACAACTGACATCGCTGATGCGGAACCGGACACGGCAGCCCTGATCGCATCCATTGCCGCTAGCCGCCTTCAGCACATCGACCTCCTTACCCAATGGGCGACCTCCGGAAAGAGACCATGACCACACCGAGCAGCGGTCCACCGAGGTCGTCCGACGCGATGACTCCACTGACTACCGCGCTGAGCGCCACGATCGACGCCGCGCACGCTGGAGTGTACGGGTATCAAACTGTTGTCGCTTACCTCAGCGGCCAAGAGCGCCAGCAAGCCACCGAACGGGCTGCCTGGTTGCGGACTCTTATTGAAGACGCAACGACTTTACTTACCCGCGATGGCGGGACCGCACCAGCAAGCGCACCCGGGTACACCTTCCCTACGCCGATTACCAACGTGGAAAGCGCCCGCGCTCTTGCGGGTGACATTGAACGTGATATCACCCAAGCCGCAGTGCAAGTCGTCCGTGTTTTACCGGCGATGAAACGCGCTCAAGCTGTGGCTTGGGTATCAGAAGCGGCCCGAGCCGCAACTGCCTGGAATGAAAAGGCTGAAGCCTTCCCGGGCTTCCCCGCCCTCAACCAGCCAAACCCGGGGTAAAAGAGGAATCTACCGATCTCCCCGATTGTGAACCACTTGATACCGCAAGTAAATCTTTCACTACACTCGCAACTTCCGCCAAGGGGACCTCCTCTTGAGTTCCTTGCGCGCGCTGGCGAACCTCTACCACACCACCAGCCACGCCACGGCCCACGACGACAACCAGCGGCACCCCAATAAGTTCAGAGTCGGCGAACTTTACCCCCGGCGAAACACGACGACGATCGTCGTAGAGCACGTCTAACCCAGCGCCTGACAACTCGTGGCAGACGCTTTCCGCGGCGGAAAAAACCGAGTCATCCTTACCGGTCGCCACTACGTGGACATCGTAGGGAGCTACTTGCTGGGGCCAAAGCAAACCGCGCTCATCGTGCCTGCCCTCAGCTATGGCCGCCACTACCCGAGAAACCCCAATCCCGTAGCACCCCATCGTCACCGTGACGTTCTTGCCATTCGCATCTAGCACCTTGAGGCCCAAAGCTTCTGCGTACTTGCGGCCCAACTGAAAGATGTGCCCGATCTCAATCCCCCGGGCGACCTCCAACGGTCCAGATCCATCCGGTGCTAGATCACCGGCTCGCACCTCCGCGGCCTCAACGGTGCCGTCAGCGTCAAAGTCCCGGCCTTTCACCAGATCAAAAACATGCTGATCCCGGTGGTCCGCCCCACTGACCCACACCGTGCCGTCTACCACACGAGGATCAACCAAATATCGGATTCCAGTGCGAGACAACCCCTGAGGGCCGACGTAGCCCTTCACGAGCTGAGGATGGCGCGCGAAATCGTCGTCAGTAAACAGCTCGATGCTGGCTGGTTCTACTTGCGCGGCAAGACGTTTGAGATCAACCTGACGATCACCTGGGATGCCAATTACCACCGGCGCTTGTGCCCCATCAGGAGATAGCAGCATGAACACCACGTTCTTGAGCATGTTCCCTGGGGACCACAACCGGCTCGGATCAATCTCCGCCGCCTGAGTGACTAAAGCATCGATCGTGTCTGCCTGTGGCGTCTGCTCCACGTGAGCTGGTGGGAGACTTCCCCACTCGCGTGGATCCGGTGGCAGCGTTAAGACCGCCTCGACGTTCGCGGCGTATCCACCGGGCGAACGAACGTACGTGTCCTCGCCGTTATCTGCGCACGCAAGAAACTCCTCGCTGGCACTACCACCCATCGCACCAGACACCGCCGACACCACAACATAATCCAAACCCAACCGATCAAAGATCCGGACGTAAGCAGCGCGATGCGCTTGATACGACCGCTGGAGCCCTTCATCGTCAAGGTCGAATGAGTAGGAATCCTTCATGATGAATTCACGACCACGGAGCAGGCCCGCCCGCGGACGTGCCTCATCGCGATACTTGGTCTGAATTTGGTAGAGCGACAGCGGTAAATCTTTGTACGAAGAGCACATGTCTTTCACGACCAAGGTGAACATCTCTTCATGGGTTGGCCCCAAGAGATAGTCCGCTTCCTTGCGGTCACGAAGGCGAAAAAGCCCCGCACCATATTCCGTCCAACGTCCGGTCTGCTCGTAAGGCTCGCGTGGTAGCAAAGCCGGAAACGTCAACTCTTGGGCGCCAGCTGCGTTCATTTCTTCCCGGACAATCCGCTCAACTTTACGGAGCACCCGCAAACCCAACGGCAACCACGTGTAAATGCCTGGTGCGACGCGGCGGATATACCCAGCACGGACTAGCAATCGATGGCTTGGCACCTCAGCGTCTACTGGATCTTCCCGCAACGTACGCAAGAACAACGACGACACACGAGCAATCACGAAATCTCCTCTACCAGGGTGTGCCCTGAGCCTAGTTGCCCACGGTGACCCACCTCTCGGACGAGTCCCCCGCACATCACAACAAGATGGTTGCGAACGTCCCCACTTGGGTAAAACCCACTCGACGGTACGCCGCGATCGCTCGGGTGTTGTAACGATTGACGTACAACGAAACCGTTGGGGCGTGATCACGCAGGGTCGCTGTTACCACCGCAGCCATTGCCGGGGCGGAAAGCCCCTGACCTCGCCATTGAGGCCCTACCCATACCCCATGGATTTGTGCGACGGTGCTACTCAGTGACCCCACATCAGCTTTAAATATCACCTCACCAGAATCGGTCCGACGCAAAAAAGTGCGCCCGCTCACCAGCAAAGCAGCCACCCGGCGGCGATACGTGGCGCCGCCGTCAGTGCCAATGGGCGAGTACCCAACCTCCTCAGTGAACATTGCCGACGACGCCGCCATCACATCATCGAGTTCGCGCACTCTCCCCTGCCGCACCAAAGGATCAGGGCAAAGAGCAGGTTTTTTAGTGGTCACGAGTAAAGGTTGGTCTGAGCGAATATCGCGAGCTCGCCAACTGCGGTAACGCAACCGATCCCACAGCCCCATCACTAACGTGGCTGGGCCAAAAATCGACGAGTACCGGCCGGGTAGCCCAACCCGCTGCGCTACTTCGTCTAAAGCTCGTTCACCTAATGCGCCTAACGGAATGATGTTGACACCAAACCAACACCCACCGACCAGCTCGCCGTCTTCAAAAACCCCGCAGATGCGACCACCACCCAATCCATACGGGTCAGCTTCTACCTGTTCAGCCACCATCACTGACGCTGCCGGATCAGCCGCACATAACCCGAGCACCGCAAGTCGGTCACTCGGGCCCAACGCCCGGACAACAAGACCGGTGGTATGCGGCACGCGCGCCCTGCCTTTCCGCTCGACCTTGACAGCAACCATCAACGCAGTCTGACGCCATTGCGAGAAAACTTCTGATCAGCTGACCTGAACTGTTGGCTCCCCTGACTTAATCGAACCCGACTCCACCATGGTGGCGGCCAACCGATTCGCTTCCTCAATCAGCGTGGCCACAATGTCCGTTTCTGGCACAGTCTTGATCACTTCACCCCGAACGAAAATTTGCCCTTTGCCGTTACCTGAGGCGACCCCTAAGTCTGCCTCCCGGGCTTCTCCGGGGCCATTCACAACGCAACCCATCACGGCCACCCGCAACGGCACGGTCATCCCCTCCAGTCCGGCAGTAACTTCTTCAGCGAGGGTATAAACATCGACCTGGGCGCGGCCACATGACGGGCACGAGACGATTTCGAGTTTCCGAGGACGAAGGTTCAGTGACTCCAAAATTTTGATTCCGACCTTGACCTCCTCAACCGGAGGAGCCGAGAGGGAAACGCGGATTGTGTCACCGATCCCCTGGGAGAGAAGTGCCCCGAAAGCAGTCGCTGATTTGATGGTGCCCTGGAACGCGGGCCCCGCTTCCGTCACCCCTAAATGCAACGGCCAATCCCCTCGCTCCGCAAGGAGTTGGTACGCCCGCACCATCACAACCGGGTCGTTGTGTTTCACCGAAATCTTGAAGTCGTGGAAATCATGTTCTTCAAAGAGTGACGCCTCCCACACGGCGGACTCCACCAGAGCCTCCGCAGTGGGCTTGCCATATTTGGCGAGCAGTCGCGGGTCAAGCGATCCAGCGTTTACTCCTATCCGAATAGACACTCCTGCATCCCCAGCGGCCCGAGCAATCTGAGCTACCTGGTCGTCAAACTTGCGGATATTTCCCGGGTTGACTCGAACTGCAGCGCAACCAGCATCAATCGCTGCGTACACGTACTTCGGTTGAAAGTGAATATCCGCGATAACCGGGATTTGCGATTTTGTCGCAATGGCAACTAATGCGTTCGCGTCATCCTGGCTGGGGCAGGCAACCCGAACGATGTCACAACCGGTAGCAGTGAGCTCAGCGATCTGCTGCAAGGTGGCATTGATGTCGGTGGTTGGTGTCGTGGTCATCGACTGCACAGAGATCGGAGCGCCACCCCCAACCTCAACCGAACCAACCCGAATCCGCCGAGTCGGACGGCGTGAGGCGAGCACTGGAATAGGCAAAGCCGGCATGCCAAGGGAGGTCATGGGCCCAGTATCTCCTCGTTTAACCGCCAAGCCGAACCGGGCGGACAATATCGGCGTAGATCAGCAGCACAGACATCGCGACCAGCAGAGCACTCACTACATAGGCAACTGGCAACAGTCGCGCCACATCGACTGGCCCTGGGTCAGGACGGCGACGCACCTTGGCCCATTGCCGCCGCGCCCCTTCCCATAGCGCACCCGCAACATGGCCACCGTCCAACGGCAGTAATGGAATCAGGTTGAAAACAAACAATGCGAGGTTTAACGAGGCAACCACCGTGGTCAAATCCGCGAGTCGCTCTCGTGGCCCATATTCATCGCCTGCGTCAGTGCTGGCGATCTCACCGGCGAATCGACTGGCGCCAACAACACTGATTGGGCCATTCGGATCGCGCTCTTGCGATCCGAAAGCCGCTTGCGCTACCCCGACCATTCGCTGCGGAATGTTGATGATGACGCCAGCCGTACGGGTTAAACCACCCCACAACACTCCCGGGACTTCACTGACCGGCTGCCGCACCAGTTCAGTGGCCGGGGTCACACCTAAGAAACCCACCCGTTCGGTCAGTTCTGTTCCGTCAGCATCCGTCAAAGCCGCGCCGTTTTCGTCGAGCTTGGCCCGTTCCGCCATGACCGGAGTAACCGTCACCTCGCGGCTGGTTCCATCTTGCCCACGAACACCGAGCACCATCGGCTCGCCACCTCGGCTACGGATCTGTTCCCGGAGGACCTCCCACGACGAAACAGGCTGACCGCCCACGGACACAATGGCGTCCCCCGGTCGAAGACCTGCTGCCGCACCAGGGGCCGGATCATCAGTCGGCTTACAGGTCGTGGACGCGGGGGCACCTGCCGGAAGAACGCACTGAGATACCGCGTCGATCCGGGTGGTGAGCTGAGCGGTGCCAAATCCCACCACCACCACCGTCAGCAGGGCGGCCGCGATCAAAAGATTCATCAACGGCCCACCCATCATGATGACCACCTTGCGGGGCACCGACAGGCGGTAAAAAACCCGCCGCTCATCACCGGGGTTGATCTCGTCCAACGACTGCTGACGTGCCTGGTCGGCCAGGCTGAGCCGCCCCCCGCGGCGGGCCCGAGCCTGAACAGCTCGATCCAGGATTAACCCCACTCGCCCAGTTGATGTCGCTTCCAGGCGAGACGGGTCTTCGCCTGGTTTTGGTGGAAACATGCCGATCATCCGGATGTACCCGCCGAGGGGAATCCATTTCACGCCGTATTCGGTTTCACCTCGTCGACGCGACCAGATCGTGGGACCAAAACCCACCATGTACTGGGTGACTTTCACGCCGAAGCGTTTTGCTGGGACTAGATGCCCCACTTCATGCAAGGCAATAGAGAACGCCACGCCAACAGCAACAAACAGCACACCGAGGGTGTAGTACAGGACAGTCACCCATCCAGCATTGCACGAGCAGAGGCGCGGGCTTGTTGGTCTGCGGCAAGCACGTCAGCCACTATCAGCGAATGGGATGGCGCGACATGCTCTTCAACGACCTGGCGGATCGTGTCCACGATGCCGAGGAACGGTAACCGGTGGTCGTGAAACGCCGCCACCGCAATCTCATTAGCCGCGTTATACACCGCAGGATATGTGCCGCCAGCCTCGCCTACTCGCCGCGCCAGGGAGACCGCGGTGAAGACTTCCTCGTCGAGTGGAAGAAACTGCCACTGCGTTGCGGCAGTCCAGTCACACCCCCGACTTAAGCCGTCTAGTCGATCCGGCCACCCTAAAGCCAAACCGATCGGCAACCGCATATCCGGTGGAGAGCACTGCGCCAAGGTGGAACCGTCAGTGAATTCGACCATTGAATGCACGACTGACTGTGGGTGCACCACGACATCAATCTGGTTGTAGGGGACGCCGAACAAAAGGTGCGCTTCGATGAGCTCTAGCCCTTTGTTCACTAAAGTGGCCGAGTTAGTGGTGATGACTTGACCCATGTCCCACGTGGGGTGGGCGAGAGCTTGAGCGGGGGTAACCGCCTGAAGTTGTTCCTGCGTCCACCCCCGAAACGGGCCCCCGCTCGCGGTGAGTACCAGCCGGGATACCTCATGAGCACGCCCCCCACGTAAGCATTGCGCAAGAGCGGAGTGCTCTGAATCCACCGGAATAATCTGCTCGGAGGAAGCAGCATCAGTCACGAGACCACCACCAATGACCAGCGACTCTTTATTGGCCAACGCGAGTCGGCTCCCCGCAGCCAACCCAGCCATCGTCGGCGCTAAACCAATCGCCCCAGTGATCGCGTTGAGAACAATGTCATCGCCGCGCGCGGCGAGAGTCGTCGCGGCATCCGGCCCGACTAAAACTTCGGGGACGGTACCTCGCCTTGCGCGCGTCTCACCACCGCTCGCCTGGGACAGGTGGTGCTGCAACGCTTCGGTGAGAAGAGTAGTCGCGTGAGGATCCGCTACAGCTACCTGCTCAACACCAGCCTCAACAGCTTGCCGAGCCAACAGGTCGAGATCAGACCCACCAGCGGCAATTGCAGTGACAACAAAACGCTCTGAGTGCCGTGCAATGACGTCGAGGGCTTGCGTCCCAATGGAGCCAGTCGACCCGAGAACGACAACCCGCTGAAGAGATGACACGAACTGATTGTGCCGTAGCGTTAGTACGGATGCTGGAAAGGTAAGCGCTCATGCCAATCAGCCACCTCAGCCTTACAACAATGACGACCCTTCAGAGGCTAAGCGGTCAACCAGTGCTTTAACCTCCTGAGATCGGTCACGACTCGTGACCAGAATGACATCTGGCGTATCTACCACCACCACGTCATCCAAACCCAACACAGCCACCAGGCGACCCGAATCTGCTACCGCGAGGCCGGTGCTACTTTCTGCCAGCACCATGCCAGACCCAAGGCGTCGCACCATTGGAGCATCCTGGGCGGCCCCGAGCACGTCCGCCAGTGACGCGAAATCACCGATGTCATCCCAACTGAACGTTCCGGGGATGACAGCAACCCGACCGGCCGCGGCAGCTGGTTCGGCGAGCGCGTAGTCAATAGCGACTTTTTCTATCTGGGGCCAGACCTGGGCTAAGACAGTTTGGCAGCTAGGGGTATCCCACACTGAGCCCAACCGACGCAGATCGGCAGCTAATGCTGGTCGATATTCGTCAAAGAGTTCAAGGAGGGTCGCGGCGCGCGCCACGAACATGCCGGCATTCCACCAGTAACCACCATCTGCCAGATACGCCGCCGCGGTAACTGCGTCAGGCTTTTCAACGAACTGCGCTACTGCTTGAGCCGAGGGCGCGTCCGCAGCAACGAGCGGTGCGCCCGATTTGATATACCCGAAACCAGTGGATGGGCTGGTTGGTTCTATTCCGACGGTCACCAACAGCCCAGTCCGAGCTACCGCTACCGCCTCCGCCACTGCACGGTTGAACTCTTCCGGCCCGGTGATGACGTGGTCAGCCGCAAATGAACCGATGACCGCCTCCGGATCCCGAGCATGGACCACTGCGGCAGCTACGCCGATCGCCGCAGCGGAGTCGCGAGGTGAAGGCTCAACAATGAGGTCGCTTGATGAAAGACCTGGCAATTGCTCAGCAACCGTTGGGGCGTGCGCTGCCCCAGTCACAACGACAACATGCTCAGCGAGCGGTACTAAACGGTCATATGTGCCTTGGAGGAGCGACCGCCCACTACCAGTGAGGTCAAGCAGGAACTTAGGCCGACCCCGGCGGGACAACGGCCACAGCCGAGTGCCAGCACCGCCCGCGGGAACGATGGCGTGAAAACCCGGCAGGGCATCAGCGTGGAACGTTGTCGTCTCGTGAACAAAAGGAACACCATCAGAAGAAAGCACTCGCAGGACATTAACGGGTGTGGGAATGAGATTGCTCACAACCAAGCCGCGGACCGGTCCACTGAGCAGACTGCACACCTTAACAATGACTACAGTCAGATCATCATCGCGTCTAGCCCAAGGAGAAGTCAGGTCATGCTCCAAGCACCCGCCGGCACGCTCTACCGGGGCCGGGAAGGGATGTGGTCCTGGGTCGCGCACCGAATCACTGGATTTTTGGTGTTCTGTTTCTTATTCACGCACGTGCTCGACACGGCCCTGGTCCGGGTTTCCCCCGAGGCATACAACATCGTCATCGAGACATACAAAAACCCGATTGTGGGTTTGGCTGAGGTGGGCCTTGTGGCTGCGGTGATGTTTCATGCCTTTAACGGAATCCGCGTCATTCTTATTGACGGGTGGTCTCAGGGCCCTCGGTATCAGCGGCAATTGTTGTGGGGGGTCATCGCCCTCTGGGTGGTGCTATTCGTGCCATTTGTTGTTCGTCACCTGTCCCACGTGTTCGGCTAGGAGCTGCCATGAGTACCGCCGTTGACACTTCTCGGGCACCGGCGCCATCCCGCGCCCGACGCAAACGGGTGCCCACCCGGGGCAATTATGAGCTGTGGTCGTGGCTTTTCATGCGGGTGTCCGGGGTGGTGCTCGTCGTTCTTGTGTTGGGGCACCTGTTTGTCAACCTAATGCTGGGTGACGGCATCAACCAGATCGATTTCGCGTTTGTCGCCGGCAAGTTAGCCAGCCCATTCTGGCAAATATGGGATCTGCTCATGTTGTGGTTAGCGCAACTACACGGCGCTAACGGCGTGCGCACCATCATCAATGATTACGCCGAGAAAGACCGCACCCGACTCATCCTTAAAACACTTCTCGCGTTGAGTGTCGTCCTCATCACCACTTTGGGGACGTTAGTCATTTTCACTTTCGATCCGTGCCCGATCAACGCACCGGCGGACTTACTGCCGTCGTTCTGCGCTCGGTAATCAACCCAACAGGAGTGGTCATGCACACCCACAGCTATGACGTGGTGATCGTTGGTGCGGGCGGCGCCGGGATGCGCGCAGCACTGGAATCCAGTCAGCGATCCCGGACGGCGGTCCTGACCAAGTTGTATCCGACTCGCTCACATACAGGCGCCGCCCAGGGCGGAATGTGCGCAGCTCTTGCGAATGTTGAGGAAGACAACTGGGAGTGGCACACCTTTGACACCGTCAAAGGTGGTGACTACCTGGTGGATCAGGACGCCGCTGAGGTGATGTGCCGGGAGGCCATCGACGCGGTCTTGGATTTAGAAAAAATGGGCCTGCCATTTAACCGCACACCAGAGGGTCGGATTGATCAGCGCCGATTCGGGGGCCACACCCGGAATCACGGTGAAGCGGCAGTAAGACGATCTTGCTACGCCGCAGACCGGACTGGCCACATGATTTTGCAAACGTTGTATCAAAATTGCGTGAAACAGAATGTTGAATTCTTTAACGAGTTTTACGTCCTTGATTTGATCCTGGACGAGACGGGCCCAGCTAAGCGGATTGCCGGCGTTGTGGCATATGAGCTTTCCACCGGTGAGATTCACGTGTTCCGAGCTAAAGCGGTGGTGCTTGCGACGGGCGGCGCCGGCAAGGTCTACAAGACCACCTCAAACGCGCACACCCTCACCGGGGACGGCATGGCCATCGCGTATCGAGCCGGGATTCCTTTGGAAGACATGGAGTTTTTCCAGTTCCATCCCACCGGTCTCGCCGGTTTAGGGATCTTGCTCTCAGAAGCAGCCCGCGGGGAGGGCGGAATTCTGCGTAACAGCGAAGGGGAGCGATTCATGGAACGTTACGCCCCCACCATCAAGGATCTCGCCCCCCGGGACATCGTCGCCCGTTCAATGGCAAATGAAGTCCGCGAAGGCCGTGGGTGTGGCCCGAATAAAGACTACGTTCTCCTTGACCTCACACACTTGGAGCCCGCACATATTGACGCCAAACTCCCGGACATCACCGAGTTCGCTCGAACGTACCTGGGTGTGGAGCCGTACACCGAGCCTGTCCCGGTGTATCCGACAGCCCACTACGCCATGGGGGGCGTGCCGACGACGGTGAACGCTGAGGTGTTGGCTGACAACACCACAGTGATCCCCGGGTTATACGCCGCTGGGGAAGTAGCCTGCGTTTCGGTCCATGGGTCAAATCGCCTTGGGACTAACTCATTGCTCGACATCAACGTCTTTGGGCGACGCGCCGGGATCGCTGCTGCGGAGTACGCCCAGGCCACTGATCTCCCGGAGCTTCCGGAGACCCCAGAGAACGCCACCATTGCCATGGTGAGTGCCTTGCGGGAGCGACCCGCCGGAGAACGAGTCGCCGCAATCCGGCGCGACCTGCAAGACACGATGGATCTTGGCGCGCAGGTGTTCCGTACCGAGGCATCACTCAAGCAGACTTTGACCGACATCGAACGTCTCCGTGAGCGGTACGGCCGAGTTTCGGTGCAGGACAAGGGTTTCCGATACAACACCGACCTGTTAGAAGCCATCGAACTGGGATTCCTGATTGACTTAGCCGAGGTCATTGTTGTTGGCGCTTTGGAACGCAAAGAGTCCCGTGGCGGGCACTTCCGAGAGGACTACCCGCATCGCGATGACGTGAACTACATGCGGCACACCATGGTGTACCGCACAGATTCAGACGCTGGCCCGCAGATTCGCTTGGACTACAAACCCGTGACGCAAACCCGATACCAGCCAATGGAGCGCAAGTACTGATGACCGCCATCGATGCGCGTAGCCCCGCTCAGGCACGCTCTTCCACCACAGAAGTCGGCGCTGTGCCAAGTTTTGACGTGACGTTGCGCATCCGCCGCTATGACCCCGAGCAGGACGATGAACCTCACTGGGAGGAGTACACCGTCACCGCGTACGCGACCGACCGGCTCCTCGATGCTCTGCATACCATCAAAGGGGAACACGACGGTTCATTGACTTTCCGCCGATCTTGCGCGCACGGGGTGTGCGGGTCAGATGCCATGCGTATCAATGGCAAGAATGGTTTGGCCTGCAAGATTCTCCTGAAGGATCTCAACCCCAGCAAACCAATTCTGGTGGAACCGATCAAAGGTCTACCGGTTGAAAAAGATCTCATCGTCGATATGGAGCCATTCTTTGACTCCTACCGCGAAGTCATGCCCTACCTTGTCACCGAAGGGAACCCGCCCACTCGGGAACGACTCCAAACCCAAGAACAACGGGACCGGTTCGACGACACCACGAAGTGTATTTTGTGTGCGGCGTGCACGACATCATGCCCGGTTTACTGGGCGGACGGCCAGTACTCCGGGCCGGCGGCGATCGTGAATGCGCACCGGTTCATCTTCGACAGCCGAGACGAAGCCGCCGAAGAGCGATTGGAGATCCTCAACGACGCCGAAGGCGTGTGGCGTTGCCGTACCACCTTTAATTGCACCGATGCCTGCCCACGTGGCATTGAGGTGACGAAGGCCATCCAAGAAGTAAAGCGCGCACTCATCACCCGCCGGCTCTGAGTGGGTCAGCGATATATCCCTTTGACCAGCATGTCCATCGCACGGTCGGGTAACACCTTGCGGGTGCGCACGATAGTGCCAGCGCCGCGTCCCACGGGGTAACGAACTTTGGGTCGTGTAGTAGTAGCCGCGTGCACAATTTTGCGAGCTACTACATCTGGCGGGCTTCCCATCGGTGGGGAATCGGCGCGCTTCAGGACTCGAATAACCCGCTCCGCGAGCTTCTCGTACGCACCACCTTTGCTGGTTTCGGCCAGGCTGTCGCGGGAAATCTGATTCCACTCGGTGATGATTGGACCAGGCTCAATGATGACGACGTCAATCCCAAATGACGCCAATTCGATCCGAAGGCTGTCCGAGAAACCTTCAACAGCAAACTTCGTCGCGTGATACCACGCTCCAAGCGGTTCATAAAACTTGCCACCGATTGAAGAAACGTTAATGATTCGACCTTGCCCTTGCGCGCGCATCTGAGGAAGCGCTAATTGGACTAGCCGCCCTAAACCGAACAGGTTTACGTCGAACTGGCGACGCGCTTCTTCAATGGGAACATCTTCGACGGCTCCGTACGAGCCGTACCCCGCGTTGTTGACGAGGACATCAATGCGCCCTGCCTCATTGATGATTCTCTCCACCCCTGACGTCATCGTGGCATCGTCGGTGACGTCCATCGCGAAGGTAGTAATCCCTTGGGCGGCTAAATCTTTCATCCGGTCGACACGGCGGGCAACCCCATAAACGGTGAAACCAGCGTTCTGTAAACCTAAAGCGGTCTGTTCGCCAATCCCGCTAGAGGCGCCAGTGATAAGAGCTACTTGTGCTGTCATGCACCCATTGTGCCTTTCCTCACCGCGCGCTGCTCCGAGGGACATCGCGACAACGATATGCACTGAGCCGGTCAGCGCAGCGGATAACTGTGCGCGATATGCCAACCGCCGTCGATGTGCTCGTATAAATCAAAACCAGTAACAGCAAACCGGCAAGAAAAATTGGCCATGACTGCTTCCGCCCGATCAAGGGCAGCGTCATCTACGTGGTGGGCGACAGTCACATGAGGGTGGTAGTAAAACGGCACCTCTCTAGCAAGTGGGGCTCGGCGCACACGGCGTTCCAGTTGCTCGCACTCACTGATTCCCCGAACTAACGGGACGAAAACCACCGGTGATACCGGCCGAAACGTTGCTGACCCTCTGAGTTCGATGTCAAATGGCCTACTTGTTGCAGCAAGGTCAGCGAGGTGCGCATCGATATTGCCCGCATCGACCAGTGGAACGGGAGTCGGCGGCAAAAGGGTGACATGAGGGGGAACAGTTGATGCCAATGGATCCCCGAATGATTCCCGGTGCGCCCGTAGTTGAGCTGCGTACGGTTCGGGAACGGTGATGGCAACGCCAATCGTGCGGTCAGTGGAGCTGCCTTCGGGCACTGTCATACGCCAGCCTTTGCCGGCAGGAACCCGACCCGGTCGTAAACCCGCGCCATCGTCTCGCTCGCAACTATCCGCGCCCGATGCGCTCCGTCGGCAAGGACAGCATCAAGAGAGTCCACGTCGTGGAGATACCCCAGCGCGCGCTCCCGGAAAGGACTCAATGCGGTCGTGACCAGATCAGCCAAGTCTGCTTTCAAGTCGCCATACCCGCGACCGAGATAATCACTTTCTAACTGGGCGATACTCCGACCAGAAAACGCCGCATGAATGGCCAACAAGTTTGATACCCCTGGTTTAGCAATTTCGTCATAACGAACTTCTCGTTCAGCATCAGTCACTGCGGAACGGATTCTTTTAGCGGTGATTTTTGGGTCATCAAGAAGATCAATAAGCCCAGCCGGTGAAGCGGCGGACTTACTCATTTTGGCCGCCGGGTTCTGCAAATCCTGAATTCTGGCTGCTGCCGCAACGATATGCGGCTCCGGGACGGTAAACGTGTCGCCGTACCGATGGTTAAAACGCGAGGCAAGATCTCGGGTCAGTTCAAGGTGCTGTCGCTGATCTTCACCGACCGGCACGTGATCAGCCGCGTATAACAGGATGTCCGCCGCCATTAAAACCGGATAAGTGAACAAACCAACCGTGGTGCGGTCTGAACCGTGCCGAGTGGACTTGTCTTTGAATTGAGTCATCCGGCTTGCTTCGCCAAAACCGGTGTGGCAGCTAAGAATCCATGCCAGCTCGGTGTGCTGCGGTACGTGGCTTTGCACAAACAATGCGGACCGTGCCGGATCAACCCCACCCGCAAGATACTGCGCGGCAGTACGCCGAGTCCGGTCGCGAAGTACTTGGGGGTCCACATCAACAGTCACGGCGTGTAAATCAACAACGCAATAGAAGGCATCGTGGGTGTCTTGCAGCGCAACCCACTGCGTGAGAGCGCCGAGGTAGTTACCTAGGTGCAGCGATTCGCTACTGGGCTGCATGCCGGACAGCACGCGAGGTCGAGGGGAATCGGCTGGCATAGAGGGCATTCTGTCACTGGCTCATGACGACCGTCGGTCCACCCGTCTTGATCTAATCAGTCTCGTCGCTCACGCCAGACTGATCGAGTAATCGATAGCGACCGGTGCATGGTCACTCCAACGTTTGGCGTAAGTAGGCGCTCGACCAATGGCCACCGCTTTTACCGCGGCGGCGAGTTTCGCGGTCGAGATGTGGTAGTCAATTCGCCAACCAACATCCCGATCGAACGCCGACCCCCGCCACGACCACCAGGTGTATGGCCCTGGCCCAGGCCCCACTTCCGCCCGCACCACATCGACCCATCCGGCGCTGAACCAGGTATCTAAATACGCTTGTTCCTCAGGCAGGAAACCGGCCTTACCAATGTTGCCTCGCCAATTACACAAGTCCGCCTGCTGATGGGCAATATTCAGATCGCCAAGAACGACCGCCTGCCCTTGACCTGACTCCGCACGGTTCGCCAACTCCGCTAGACGCCGGGTCATCGCATCGAGAAACCGGTATTTCTCTTCCTGACGCGGCGTCCCGGCTTGCCCAGTCGGAACGTAAACCGACACCACGGTGAGCGGGTCACCATCGACTTCTAAATCAACTTCCACCCAGCGTCCAGAACGAGCGAACTCTCCCGCGGGATCACCCAGGATCTCCCGGACCGCGAGTGGCTCACTTTTCGTCACTATCGCCACCCCAGCCCGCCCAGCCTGCTGGGACACCGATGATGCGACATGCCACGGACCATCGCCGGCCTGATCTAACGCTTGCCGTAGATGCTCTTTGTGTGCCCGAACCTCTTGCAAGGCAAGGACATCGGGGCGCAGCTGGGCGACCCATTGCATGCCACCTCGACGAGCTGCCGCACGTATCCCATTAACATTGACTGTCGCGATCCTCAGCACCGGACTATCGTGCCTGATCGTCACCTAAACGGTTCGATCGATGCCCGCTCCGAAGAGGTCATCATTTACGGGTAAAATTCGTCACCGTGGTGCACCCTCGGGTCGTTGAGCAGCTAGTGTAAAGGCCAATATAGGTGTACTTCGCGTTGAGAATGTTGGCCCGATGACTCGGCGATTCCATCCAATAGCGCACTAAGTCAGTGGACACGGTGCTGGCATCGGCCCGGATGATGTTTTCGCCGGCCATAGTGACGCGGCATGCACGCAAAAGTGCACCCATGTCGCGATGGTAAATAGTCCGACTATTTGTCAACTTTCGGGCCCATGCTGTCGCATACCGATCCGGGCATGACGACAAGGTCAATTTGCGCAGGCCGCGCAGAGACCGTTGGTAGTTAATCATCGCGAAAACGTACTTTTCGAACTTGTCGTGGCCGTATTTTTGCGCGCTGACCTTCCCGTAAGCCGGGTTCGGCGGAACTTTGTATACCAACGACGAGGAAGCCGTAGAGGGCGTCGCTTGCCAGGCAACAGCAGGAGTAACAGCGATAAGGGCTGCCAACGCGGATCCAAAGAGACGGGCCTTAGCCCGATAACTAGTTTTCATTAACTAGTTATCGGGCCAAAGCCTGTCTTCTTGAATTTTTTCGGAAAGATTTAATTTTCCTTAACGCCACAACCTGACAGCCTTAAGAACGCGCGTGCTGCAAGTTGTCGTCAAGGGCAGCCAGAAACTCTTCGGTGCTGAGGTAGGGCTGGTCTGGCCCCACCAGAAGAGCGAGATCTTTAGTCATCTTCCCCGACTCCACTGTCTGCACGCACACCTGCTCAAGCGTCTCAGCGAACGCGATAACGTCCGGCGTTGAATCCAAAGCGCCGCGGTGCCGCAAACCGCCAGTCCACGCGAAAATAGACGCGATCGGGTTGGTGGATGTGGGTTTGCCCTGTTGGTGTTGGCGGAAGTGGCGGGTGACAGTGCCGTGCGCGGCCTCCGCCTCAACGGTTCGCCCGTCTGGAGTCATTAAAACTGACGTCATCAAACCTAAAGACCCGAAGCCTTGGGCGACAGTGTCCGATTGAACATCCCCGTCGTAGTTCTTACAGGCCCAGACATAACCGCCTTCCCATTTCAAGGCAGCGGCGACCATATCGTCGATGAGCCGATGCTCGTAGGTGAGGCCCGCCGTCTCGAAGTCCGCCTTGAATTCGCGGTCATAAACGTCAGCGAAAATGTCCTTGAACGCCCCATCGTACGCCTTAAGAATGGTGTTCTTGGTGGACAAATACACCGGATAGCCCCGACGTAAACCGTACGCAAAAGAGGCTCGCGCGAAGTCAATGATGGACTGAGTGTAGTTGTACATCCCCATTGCCACCCCACCGTCCGGGCCGTAGTTCGCCACCACATGCTCAACGGGGGCGGAACCATCATCTGGCGTGAACGTGACAGTGAGTTTGCCAGCACCAGGGACGACAAAATTCGTTGCTCGGTACTGATCGCCATGCGCGTGCCGACCAATGATGATTGGCTTCGTCCACCCGGGAACCAGCCGAGGAATATTGCTGATGATGATCGGCTCCCGGAAAACCACCCCACCAAGAATGTTGCGGATCGTCCCATTTGGGGAGACCCACATTTTCTTTAAGCCAAACTCTGCCACTCGGTCTTCATCTGGGGTGATGGTCGCGCATTTAACGCCGACCCCATGTTGTTTGATCGCGTTCGCGGCGTCAACGGTGACTTGATCGTCGGTCGCGTCGCGGCTGGTAATGCCGAGGTCGTAGTACCGCAGATCAACGTCGAGGTAGGGGTGAATCAAACGGTCTTTAATGAACTGCCAGATGATCCGAGTCATCTCATCGCCGTCTAACTCCACCACTGGACCAGCGACCTTAATTTTCGACATGACCCAGGAACTCCTTTGTATGAGGAAATAGCGTCGACAAGAACAGGTAACTGGAGCTCACCATCCAGCCACTCATTGCTCTCAATTCCGCCACGCTAGCGGGAACAACGATGACACCTCCACGAACCCCTGAAAATGCCAAATCGTCGCTATTCGTTAACCCGCACCATCAGACACGGCAGGCTCTTGCTAGCGTCAAAGAGATCGTTGCGCCGTCTCACCAAGCGTGAGCGATCTCGTCAGTCGTGAGCCATTTCGTCAAGGAGTCCGCTGTGTCTGCTTCCCCCGTCAAAATTGCTGTCACTGGGGCCGCCGGGCAAATCGGTTATAGCCTGCTGTTCCGCATCGCGAGCGGCGCAATTTTTGGCTCGAACACTCCTGTCGAGCTTCGCTTATTAGAGATCGCGCCCGCATTAAAAACGCTTGAGGGGGTGGTGATGGAGTTGAACGACTGTGCCTTTCCTCTCCTAAGCAACGTGCACATCGGAGATGACCCCTTGGATGTTTTCGAGGGCATTCAGCTAGCGCTGCTCGTAGGCGCTCGTCCCCGGAGTAAAGGAATGGAACGGGCCGATCTTCTAGAAGCTAACGGCGCCATTTTCACCGCTCAAGGAAAAGCCCTGAATACCGTTGCCGCCGACAATGTGCGCGTCCTCACTACCGGGAACCCGGCTAACACGAACGCTCTCATCGCGATGCGTAATGCCCCTGACATTCCCGCCACTCGTTTCAGTGCCCTCACCCGCCTCGACCACAACCGGGCCATCGCGCAACTTTCAACCAAAACTGAAACCGCGGTCTCTGAGATTCGTCGGATGAGTATCTGGGGGAACCACTCAGCCACCCAGTACCCCGATATTTCGCACGCTGAAATCAGCGGCCAGCCAGCCCCGCAGGTAGTGAACGATGAGGCTTGGGTGGCAGACACGTTCATTCCTACAGTCGCCCAACGTGGGGCTGCGATCATCGAAGCGCGCGGCTCATCGTCCGCTGCTAGTGCGGCCTCCGCCACCGTGGACGCCGCGCGGGATTGGCTCCAAGGAACTCCCTCAGGGGACTGGACATCCATGGCGGTCGTCTCAGACGGGTCCTATGGTGTGCCCGATGGGCTCGTATCATCTTTCCCGGTAACCTGCACCGGTGGTGACTGGGAGATAGTGCCTGACTTGACCGTGGACGAATTTTCACGCACCCGGATCGACGCCAGTGTTGCTGAACTCACCGAGGAACGCGCGGCGGTACAAAACCTCGGACTGATCTAGACATCAGCGAGCAGTCGAACATCGTGAGGATGCCTTACCCTCTTCACCACCGACGAGCACCAGGCCATAGTGATTCACAACAAAAGAGCGGCAGTCACAACCAACGCACTAATCGACGCGACAAGTAAGATCACCACATCGAACGGGCGAGACCGAACCACTACCGCACCTAACCGTTCTGGCGAAACTCCCGCTCTGACCACTGCCAGCGCGGCAAAGGTTGCCGCAATCACATAGCCACCCAGTCGAATTTGCCCGACGAAAAGCGCGACCAAACCCACACCCACCCCAGTGGTCATAACCCACCACGCCCTCGACAGGCACTCCGAGGCCACTGGGGTAGCCGGATCATGCATCGGGTTTCATGCCTGGCTGCGCGGCTTCAATCACATTACGCAGCAACATCGCTCTCGTCATCGGCCCAACTCCACCTGGATTAGGGCTAACCCACCCAGCGACCTGTGCGACATCCGCTGCGACGTCCCCGGCGACTCGGGAGCGACCATCAACATCAGTAGCGCGACTCACTCCCACATCAAGAACCGCAGCACCCGAACGCACCATCGTGGCGGTAATCAAACCTGGCACGCCCGCCGCCGCGACGATAACGTCGGCTTCGCGAGTATGCCGAGCGAGATCTTCAGTCCCGGTGTGGCACAACGTGACCGTGGCATTTTCAGATCGTCGCGTCAGCATGAGACCCAACGGACGCCCCACCGTCAAACCACGACCCACAACGCACACGCGCGCCCCAGCAAGAGGGACGTCATAGCGCCGGAGAAGTTCGATGATCCCAGCCGGAGTGCACGGTGTGGGCGCTGATTGCCCCATCACTAGCTTGCCTAAATTTATCGGGTGCAGACCATCAACATCTTTTGCTGGGTCCACTCGGGATAACAAGGCGAACTCATCCAGCCCGGTTGGTTGCTGGATCAAGAAACCTGTGCATGCTGAATCTGCATTGAGATCATCGATCGCCGCTTCAACATCTCCCTGCGTGCTCCCAGCCGGCAGATCACGACGGATACTTGCAATACCAATATCGGCGCAATCTCGGTGCTTGGCCCGAACATACCACCCACTACCTGGGTCATCACCCACGAGAATTGTGCCTAAACCCAGAACAATTCCATTGCGCCGCAACGATTCCACCTGCGCTGAAAGCTCATCTTTAATGGCCGTCAACGTCGCATTGCCGTCCATGATGATGGCGCTCATGTCGTCATCCTTTCAATAACTTCGCTGTTATCGCATGACTAGTGCGTGAAATGGCGCGCACCCGTGAAGAACATTGCCACCCCCGCAGCATCAGCCGCCGCGATGACTTCAGCATCCCGGACTGACCCTCCCGGCTGAATAACCGCTCGCACCCCAGCGTCCAGCAAAACCTGTAAGCCATCCGCGAAAGGAAAAAACGCATCCGATGCAGCAACCGCGCCACGCGCGCGATCAGGACCGGCCCGTTCCACGGCAAGCCGACACGAATCCACTCGGTTGACTTGCCCCATACCAATCCCGACGCTGGCCTCACCCCGAGCCAACAGGATGGCGTTGGACCGGACTGATCGGACCGCACGCCACGCGAATTCCAGATCCGTTAAGGAAAAATGGTCGGCAGCGTCACCTTGACTGGTCACGAGCGTCCAGGTTGAAGGATCATCACCAGGAGCGTCCACCCGGTCCGGTATTTGAGCCAACATGCCGCCACTGATGGGCCGCCACTCCACCGCTGACCACCCCAGGCCATCAGGCAGCCGCACGACCCGTACGTTCTTCTTCATTGTCAAGATAGCCAAAGCATCAGGGTCGAATGCGGGAGCCGCAATCACCTCGGTGAAGACGTCCGCTAGTTGTTCGGCCATCGCGACCGTGACCGGTCGGTTTGCTGCCACCACGCCACCGAACGCCGAGACAGAATCACATGCATGAGCGCGCGCGTGCGCTTGGGCGATATCAGCGCCTACCGCAATGCCACAGGGGTTTGCGTGCTTGATGATGGCAACCGCTGGACGCTCAAAGTCGTAAGCCGCTCGAACCGCTGCGTCCGAGTCCACATAGTTGTTGTACGACATTTGCTTGCCGTGCAATAACTCCGCCTGAGCCAACCCCGGGGGAGCAGCCGGGTCAACATACAAGGCTGCTTGTTGATGCGGATTTTCGCCGTATCGCAATTCGCCTGCCTGACGCAAAGTTACGGCTACCTCATCGGACCATCTCATCGCCTTCACCTTGCCTACTCTCGCTCCCTGACGAACTACTCCGGGCATGTGTGCCACCACGCTTCATGACGCAATACCTACTTTTTAGATCTGAACGGCACCCCGAGGTTAGCGTTATCGACGAGCAGCGCGTTGCTTACCCCAGCGTCGATGCGCCACCCAAACTGCGGTAGCCGCACCAACGAAAAGCTCAGCGGCAACAGCTAACCCCACTCGCCATACAGAGGGGCCAACCTCGACCAACCGGCCCGGGCCAAACGAACCCGAACTTAACCACACCAAGACAATCACCAAGACCGTGGCCATAGTGATGACCATTGCCGCGTCACCCCACAGAGCACGCAACCCGCGCGAAGGAGCTGCGCTCACCACTCGCCACCCGGCACGTGCTCCACTCAAAACAGGAACACAAATCACTGCCATCCACCCAGGGAAAAACGGGCCTGGTTCCGGGAGCGCGCCTAACAACGGAATCAACGGAACCAACACCACCGAAGAGCCCACAGGCGTCAGCGGAGCACCCGCACCCACCACAAATCCAGGACCAGAAAGAAAGGCCACACCCCAACCAGCCGCATTAGGCAACATCGCCAATTGCGCGACAGTAAGGATAACTCCTCCGGCTAAACCTGGGTCCAGCGCTTGATGAACCTCAAAGATCCGCGCTCCATGGACTGCCATCGACACCACCACCAGCAACATGGCGATTCCCGTTACCGTGGCAGCAGTCCTTATCGCAGGCCAGATGGCCTGCTCGACGCGCCGTGGCAAACGAAGTAACCGTGCGCCCCGTGCGACTACTGCCCGCGTGGTCAACCGCACCGAGCCGCCATCGGGGGGGCTTAACGCCCCAAGTAAAGCCGACGGCCCGCTCATGGCAATGCCAGCAATACTGGCTTGCCACCATGACGGCTGCGCGCCCGACCAAGAACTCAGCACAGCGGCTAGCGCCATCACCCCGGCGTAACCTAAGGCCATCCCGCTCACTGCTGGACCAACCACACGGCACCCGGCATGAGGGTGAGTGGGCACTGCTTGGCTCGCCCGAATCGCTGAACCCAAGCGCCGCCCGGCACGCCAACTAGCCCAGACCAACAAAACCAACACCATCACCGGCGCCCAGACCACCCGCCCACCTGGGACATCGACCCGAACCCGGTGCACCGCTAGCCACACATTGGTAGCAACCCGAATAGCCTGGCCCCACGGTGCACTGGTCCGCGACGCGGTGAACCAGACCACCACAACAGGTACTGCCAACACGGCCCATGTTTGGACTGCCGTCCAGACACCAGTCAAGAAACCAGCAGTAAGACCCACTGGCTCAGCAGGTGACCGATCACGAAGACGAATGCGCTCTAAGAAAACCATGGGAGTTTATGATCCCGCGTGGGCGGTCTCACCCCAGAGCATCCAGGCCCTCTCGGGGTGTCGGCTCGTCACCGGTCTACCAGTCCGAAGGGCCCGCTGAGTCGGCTAGCCGGCAGCGCTGCCAACGACAGCCCGAACGAGCTCAGCGGTCGCTGAAGGAGTCCGACCCACCTGAACGCCAGCGGCTTCCAACGCTTCCTTTTTGGCCTGCGCAGTACCCGCTGAACCGGAAACGATCGCGCCCGCATGACCCATCGTCTTTCCTTCTGGGGCCGTAAAACCAGCCACGTACCCGACCACCGGTTTAGTGACGTGTTCCTTGATGTAGGCAGCGGCACGCTCCTCAGCGTCACCACCAATTTCGCCGATCATCACGATGACCGACGTGTCCGGATCTGCCTCAAAAGCAGCTAGCGCATCAATGTGCGTCGTGCCGATGATCGGGTCGCCACCAATCCCTACCGCAGAAGAAAACCCGATGTCTCGTAACTCGTACATCATTTGATAGGTAAGAGTGCCGGACTTAGATACCAAGCCAATCTGCCCAGGGCCGGTAATGTCTGCCGGAATAATGCCCGCGTTGGATTGCCCCGGGCTGATCAACCCTGGACAATTTGGGCCAATCAAGCGGGTCACACCAGAGGCTTGAGCATAGGCAAAAAACTCGGCCGTATCACGAACCGGAACACCTTCAGTGATGCACACTGCCAGCGGAATTTTTGCGTCCACCGCCTCGATCACCGCTGCCCGGGTGAACTTTGCCGGCACAAAGATTACGGTGACGTCGGCACTGGTATCAGCCATCGCCTCCGCGACGGACTCGAAAACCGGAACATGGACCGCGGCGCCGTCTGACCCGGTGAACTCCACATGCTGACCACCCTTGCCTGGCGTAACGCCACCGACGATGGTCGTGCCACTGGCGAGCATGCGCTGGGTGTGTTTGCGGCCTTCAGCGCCAGTCATCCCTTGAACGATGACGCGGCTTTGTGATGTCAGGAAAATTGCCATGGTGGGATCGACCTCAGACGGTGGTGGGGGCGGCAGCGGTTAACGGAGTGGCAGCGGAGTGCGCTGCGGCAAGTTCGGCGGCCGCGGCCGCGGCACCATCCATGGTGTCTGCCAAAGTAACCAACGAATGCGCGGCTTCACGGAGAATGCGTCGCCCTTGCTCGACGTTGTTTCCGTCCAACCGAACGACAAGCGGCTTCGTTGCGGCGTCCCCCAACATTTCGAGCGCTTGCACAATGCCATTTGCTACTTCATCACACGCGGTGATCCCACCAAAGACATTGACAAAAACTGACCGCACCTGGGGATCCCCGAGGATGACCGTTAAGCCATCGGCCATGACCTGCGCTGACGCACCCCCACCAATGTCGAGGAAGTTCGCGGGGGTAACCCCACCGAACTGCTCACCTGCATAAGCCACAACGTCTAACGTGCTCATGACTAAACCAGCGCCATTACCGATGATGCCTACCGAGCCGTCGAGTTTGACGTAGTTGAGGCCCTTAGCTTTGGCCTGCGCTTCTAAAGGGTCAGCTGATTCGGCGTCGGCCAGCTCAGCATGATTTGGATGCCGGAACTCGGCATTCGCATCCAGGCTGACCTTGCCATCTAGCGCAATGATCTGACCCTCTTGAGTACGCACCAAGGGGTTGACCTCCACCAGGGTGGCGTCTTCCTTTTGATACACCCGACCCAGCGCGACGAGCACGTCAGCGATCTGAGCGGAAACATCGTCGGGGAACCTGGCGGCGGCCACAATCTCGGCGGCTTTCCCGGCGTCGATCCCAGTCAGTGGGTCCACTGCCACCCGGGCGAGAGCATCTGGCCGCTCGACAGCGAGCTGCTCAATGTCCATGCCCCCTTCGCGGCTGGCCATTGCCAAAAGGCTGCGGTTAGCGCGATCTAACAGCAGGGCAACGTAATACTCCTGGTCGATTTGCGCGCCAGCCGCGATCATGAGCCGACGGACAATGTGACCTTTGATGTCCATGCCGAGGATCTCTTCAGCGCGTTGCGCCGCTTCATCTGGCGAGTGCGCTAGCTTCACCCCACCAGCCTTGCCCCGCCCCCCAGTTTTCACTTGGGCCTTGACTACGACCGTGCCGCCACCGAGACGCTCCGCGGCGAGACGTGCTTCTTCAGGGGAGCTAGCGACGGCGGCGTCCAGCACTGGAACGTCGTAACGGGCGAACATATCCCGAGCCTGGTATTCAAACAGATCCACGCTCTGACCTTTCGTTTGATTGCCGGTACAACCACAAAGGCGCGCTCTGCTGCGCAACCCGGCTAACGACGGTTTGAGCTTATGGCGTGCGGGCTCAAAACGGCGGAGCGGGTCAAAACCTGAGACAACATCAGCCTCTGAGAGAGTCGCGTCGGGCAGCCCTATTGAGTGGGGTTGTCCGGGTTGGGGTCTGGGTCTGGGTTGGGATCTGGGTCCGGGTTGGGATCTGGGTCCGGGTTGGGATCTGGGTCCGGGTTGGGGTCTGGGTCCGGGTTGGGATCTGGGTCCGGGTTGGGATCTGGGTCCGGGTTGGGATCTGGGTCCGGGTTGGGATCTGGGTCCGGGTTGGGATCTGGGTCCGGGTTGGGATCT
>JBOFBH010000003.1:0-339427 GCA_051645425.1 Actinomycetota bacterium
TGAGTTTAGCTTTTGACGCTGCCGGCGAGGAGTCCGCGGACGAAGTAGCGTTGGAGGGCGAGGAAGATGATGATGGGGATGGTCATGGAGATGAAGGCTCCGGAGGATAGGAGGTACCAGGCGCTGCCGCGGGAGCCGACGAGGTTGGCGAGTTCGACGGTGAGGGGTCGGACGTCGGGGGTGCCGCCGAGGAAGACGAGGGAGATGAGGAGGTCGTTCCAGACCCAGAGGAATTGGAAGATGGAGAAGGCGGCGAGGGCGGGGGTGAGGAGGGGGAGCATGAGGCGGAAGAAGATGCGGACGTGTCCGGCGCCGTCCATGCGGGCGGCTTCGATGAGTTCGGCGGGGATGTCTTTGATGAAGTTGTGGAGGAGGAAGATGGCTAGGGGGAGGGCGAAGATGGTGTGGGAGAGCCAGGCGGACCAGTAGGTGCCTTGGAGTTGGAGTTGGTTGGTGTAGAGGGATAGGAGGGGGACGAGGGCGACTTGGAGGGGGACGATTTGGAGGGTGAAGACGGCGATGAAGAGGGCGTTGCGGCCTTTGAAGTTCATCCAGGCGAAGGCGTAGGCGGCTAGGGATGCTAGGAAGATGGGCAGGATGACGGAGGGGATGGTGATGATGATGGAGTTGAGGAGGTAGTTGGTGAGGGTGCCGGAGCCGGAGCCTTCGAAGGAGGTGCGGTAGTTGTCGAGGGTGAAGTTGGGGTTGGTGATGGCGGTCCACCACCCGGATTTGTTGATGTCGGTGGGGGAGCGGAATGAGGTGATGAGGAGTCCGGTGGTGGGGATGGTCCAGATGATGGCGATGATGATGGCGGATAGGCGTGCGGTGCGTTTGCCGGCGTGGGTTCGGATTTTCTCGGCCCAGGAGGGTGTGGTTTGGGGGGTGTGGGTGATGGTGGTCATCGTCCCTCCGAGGTTTTGAGTTGGCGGGCGTTGTAGATGATGATGGGGATGACCAGGACGAACAGGATGACGGCGAGTGCGGAGCCGAGTCCGGTGTTGTCGGCGCGGAAGGTTTGGGTGTAGAACTCGTTGGCGATGACGCTGGTGTCGAATTGGCCGCCGGTCATGGTGCGGACGATGTCGAAGACTTTGAGGACGCCGATGGCGATGGTGGTGAGGACGACGACGAGGGAGCCGCGGATGGAGGGCAAGGTGATGTGGCGGAACATTTTGTAGGCGGCGACGCCGTCGAGGCGGGCGGCTTCGATGATGTCGTCGGGGATGGCTTTGATCGCGGCGGATAGGATGGTCATCGCGAAGCCGGCTTGGATCCAGACGAGGACGGCGATGAGGAAGAGGGTGTTCCAGGGTGGGGTGAGGAGGAATTGTTGGGAGTCGAAGCCGGCCCAGATGAGGAGTTGGTTGATCAGGCCGATTTGGGGGCGGAATTCGACGCGGTATTCGTACATGAATTTCCAGATGATCCCGGCGGCGACCATGGAGATGGCCATGGGTAGGAACATGAGTCCTTTGGCGATTGCTTCGCCTTTCATCCGGTCGACCAAGATGGCGTAGAGCAGGCCGATGCTGGTGGACAGGATGGGGGTCAAGATGACCCATAGGGCGGTGTTCCGGACTACGGTGAGTTGGGTGGGGTCGGTGAAGATGGTGATGTAGTTGTCTAGGCCAACGAATGCGGTGCTGTCTGTGCCTAGGAATGATTCCCAGATGGTGCGGATCGCGGGGTACACCAAACCGATCAGGAGCAGCAAGATCGCGGGGGCTAGGAACACTAGGGTTTGGGCGCGTTCACCGCGGCGGCCTTTGAATAGGCTCGCGACCCCAAGGAGCCCACCGAAAAAAGCGGACGCAAAAACTAAAACCAGTACTAACGCGGTGAGTTTCTCACTCGTTGACACTGCGTTCACACCTCACCTTCCACACCAGAAAAGAAACAAAGAAAACCCCTGCGAACTAATCAACCGCTTAAACCACTGGTTTACCACCAAAAACCCCCCACCAAACCCCCCCCCACACCCGAGTGCGGCACGCAAACCATCTCCAGCCCACGCACCACGTAGACATTTAATTCGTTTACTTGCCTCGGTGGATAATTAATATTTTTAATTTTACGGGTAGTCAAAATTTTCTATAACTAATGAGATATGGCTTAAGGTCCTAACTCAATCGAATGTCTGGTTTAACAATGTCCGGCTAAATAAAAATTTAAGCGCTTACATATCTCAATGTCCAGCTCCTCACAACGAAAATTGATAACGATTAGACAACGGCCGTCTTCCTTCACTTTTAGCCAATGTGATGATGTCCAGGTGGCGCGCGAGGAGGCAACTGTTGATTTGCTCATCGTTGGTGCGGGGGCGGCGGGATTAGCGACGGCGTGGCACCTCATCGGACGGGGGAAGCGAGTTACCGTCCTAGAGCCAGCAGGGCCACCTGGCCCGGATCATGGGAGAGCGCCGAGCCGAACCTGGTGTTGGTGGACTTCGCCTGAGGATCCATTCGCTGCGTTAGCAGTCCGTCGCTGGTCAGTGGCGGACGTCATTGCGCCTGACGGGCAGGCTCGTCGACTTGATCTCAATCCGTTGCAGTACGTCATGGTGCGATCCGCGGATTTGGAGACGTGGGTGAACAACCAGCTTGCGCAGTCAACAAACGTGAATCGTCGCGATCTTCGAGTGGAGCACATCATTGACGGGCCGGACCATGCGGAGGTTATTGGCGCTGACCGGGATGGCACCACCGTGAGGCTAACAAGTCAATGGGTTTTGGACACCCGCCCGGTACCCCCTACTGGTGGTCACACCCATCTACTTCAACACTTTCGTGGTTGGTTCGTTCGCGCCAGTCAGCCCATTTTTGATCCGCATCGCCCGATCTTGATGGACTTCCGCCCACCACAACCAAAACGCGGAGTGGCATTCGGTTACATCCTGCCCACTGATGACCGCACGGCTTTAGTCGAGTACACGGAGTTCTCCCAGGAGCCTCTTACCGATGCGGCGTACGACACAGCACTGCTCCGATACACCCAGGACGTGCTGGGCTCAGTCACGTTAGACATCCTCGATGTCGAACAAGGAGTCATCCCCATGACTGATGCCACTTTCACGCGCCGTCCTGGCCGACGTATTATTCGGGCTGGGACGGCCGGCGGCGCGACTCGGCCCGCCACTGGGTACACCATGAGCGGGGCGCGGCGGCAAGCCCACGCTATCGCCGAGGCATTGGCCGTAGGTCGGGCTCCTATCCCGCCGGTGCCATACCCACGTCGACATTTGTGGATGGATGCGGTGCTATTACGCGCCTTGGACTCAGGCCGGCTGGGTGGCGCCGAGTACCTCGCGGGTCTTTTCGAGCGGCACTCTCCGGAGCGGGTATTGCGTTTCCTCGACGGTCAGACGAGCTGGACTGAGGATCTGGCTTTGATGGCGCGGTCCCCTTGGCGACCAATGGTGACGAGTGTTCTCGACCTTCTTCGGAAGACATGACCATCGCGATGCTGCATGACCGTCACGATGGCGGCGTGCGCACTCGGGTGTGCTGACTGAAGCGGTAACGCAACCCACTGTGTGAGTCAAGCCACCCGTCCTTGGGGTCACGCTGAACGCACTGCCAGCTCGCATCAAGGGATGGTGCATGGGCATCCCCGGGTGTGTTGAGATCGATATCAGTTATTGCGACTCGGGTCGCAAATGGCATGGCCAGTCGATAAGCATGACTGCCACCGATGACCCAGATTCCAGTGTCGCCGCCCGCTGAGCTCAGCGCGGCCTCGACGGAACCGCAGATACGCGCGCCAGGCGCATGATAGATCGCGTTCTGGGAGAGCACGATGTTGTCACGGTTGGGGAGCGGACGAAACCGCTCAGGGAGGGACTCCCAGGTGCGCCGACCCATGATGACCGTAGCCCCCAATGTCAAAGCGCGGAAACGCGCAAGATCTTCAGGAAGATGCCATGGCATGCCGCCGTTGAGACCAATCACATTGTTGCGCGCTTGCGCCCAGATCAGTCCTACTTCACCGTGCGCTAGATGCCAGTCAGTCTCTGGGGGTTCGGGATACCTCACACGGCAACCGGAGCGGAGATGGCCGGGTGGTGTCGGTAGTCCGTCACAGTGATGTCCTCGATTCGGTGGTCGAAGAGGGAGCTTGCTGCGGCGATCTGAACGCGAGGGAAGGGGTAGACCTCGCGCGATAGCTGCACCTGGACTTGCTCGACATGATTGTCATAAATATGGCAGTCGCCGCCGGTCCAGACGAAATCTCCCACCGCCAACCCTGCTTCTTGCGCCACCAGGTGGGTGAGTAGAGCGTAACTTGCGATATTGAATGGAACTCCAAGGAAGAGATCTGCGCTGCGCTGATACAGCTGGCAGGACAACGCTCCGTCTGCGACATAAAACTGGAATAGGGCATGGCAAGGCGCGAGAGCCATCCGCGGTAGATCTGAGACGTTCCACGCGGACACCACCATCCGCCGTGAATCGGGATCGTCCCGAAGGGTTCGGAGGACCTCAGTGAGCTGATCGATCTGCCCGCCGTCTGGTGTGGGCCAAGAGCGCCACTGCACTCCATAAATCGGGCCGAGGTTGCCCTCTGCGTCGGCCCATTCATCCCAAATGGTGACGCCCTGAGTTTGCAGCCATGAAGTATTACTGTCTCCTCGGAGGAACCACAGGAGTTCGGCTATGACCGATCGAAGATGAACTCGTTTTGTCGTAATGAGAGGGAAACCTCGACTGAGGGGGTACCGCAATTGGTGTCCGAAGACACTTCGAGTACCAGTGCCAGTACGGTCTGCCTTAGGGGTGCCGTGGGACATCACATGGCGGAGGAGATCTTCGTATTGGGTGTCAGTCCCGCCATGCTGAGGTAGATCAACCTCAGATCTAGGCACCGGGGTAGGAGTCACCTGAGTCAGGGTAATCATCCAGACCTGAAGAACTGACATAGGGCGCAGCGGAGCAAAAGATGATTGAGATGAAATATTGCTTGGCTGTAACAAATTTCCGTCTCCTGCCGATAAGAACTTTAGATCGCGCCGTTGCTTGGACCCCCGAGCGGGCAACGGCGCGATCTCAATTTCGTGGGGCGGAGTCCTCTTTCGTGGCGTCATGTCCCTCAGGTGTTGTCCCTTAGTGGCTTCTTTTTGCTCCTGGTGTCTTTTAGTCCCCCGGGCAGGTCTGCCGCCGCGTCAGTCTTCGACGATAGGTTGATGCAATGCCCGTGACATCTCCGGTAGATCCGGCGGTGCCCTTCGGTCGCATGCTCACCGCGATGGTGACGCCGATGCGTGCTGACGGTTCCGTCGATTTGGACGCCACTCAAGCTCTCGCTGATCACTTGATTCGGCATGGGCACGACGGATTAGTCGTCAGTGGTACCACTGGCGAAGCGCCAACGACAACAGATGACGAAAAAATGGCATTGATCCGCGCAGTCTGTGGCGTTGCTGCCGGTCGGGCAGCAGTGATCGCCGGGGTTGGTACCAATCACACTGCCCACAGCATTGAACTCGCTGGGCAGGCAGCGGCAGCCGGGGCAGATGGATTGCTCCTGGTGACGCCGTACTACTCCAAACCCCCCCAAGCAGGCGTGTTAGCACATTTCCATGCTGTTGCTGATGCAACGGGTTTACCAGTGATGTTGTACGATATCCCTGGGCGTACGGCGCTCGGTTTGACCCCTGAAACGCTCGTGCGAGCCGCTGCGCACCCGCAGATTGTCGCGGTCAAAGATGCAGCGGGTGATCTACATGCTGGGTCCTGGGTGATGGCACGCACCGACCTGGCGTACTACTCAGGTGATGACGCCGCGAATTTAGCCTGGCTTGCGCATGGCGCCGTTGGTGTGGTCAGCGTCGTTGGCCATGTGGCTGGGCCACAGTACCGTGCGATGATCGACGCGGTGTTAGCGAGCGATCTAGCTGCAGCGCAACGGTTATATCTGGAGGTGCTGCCGGCGGTCCGGGGCATCATGACCCGTACTCAAGGAGTGATTATGGCCAAAGCTGCTCTGCAACTGCAGGGAGTGCTGACGTCCCGAGCGGTTCGATTGCCATTAGTTGAAGCAACATCTGAGGAGATCGCTCTATTAAAGAGTGATCTTTCTGAAGCGGCCCTGGTGGAGGCAAGCCAGTGAGTCACCCGCACCCCGAATTGCCGGCTCCGCCGCCGCTTGCACCTGACACGCTTCGGATTGTCCCGCTGGGTGGTCTGGGGGAAGTCGGGCGGAACATGGCTGTCCTTGAATGTGGCGGCAAACTCCTGATTATTGACTGCGGGGTGTTGTTTCCTGAGGATCATCAGCCGGGGGTTGACCTCATCCTGCCGGATTTCGACTACCTCACGGGCCGGCTAGACGACATCGTTGGTGTCGTTCTCACTCACGGCCACGAAGATCACATCGGTGCCGTGCCTTATCTCCTCCGGCTGCGCGCTGACATCCCGCTGGTTGGTTCCCAGCTGACGTTGGCGCTCGTGGAGGCCAAGCTGGTTGAGCATCGAATCACCCCGCTCACGCTTGGCGTCCGGGAAGGGCAGGTGGAGCAACTTGGTCCGTTCGAGTGTGAGTTCGTCGCAGTTAACCATTCCATTCCGGATGCGCTAGCGGTGGCCGTCACGACGTCCGCTGGCACAGTGCTCCACACCGGCGATTTCAAAATGGACCAACTACCACTTGATGGTCGGATCACCGACCTACGTGCGTTCGCTCGTCTAGGCGAACGTGGGGTGGACCTCTTCATGGTTGACTCCACAAATGCGGAAGTGCCGGGATTCACCACTTCGGAACGGGAGATTTCCCCCGTTTTAGATCGGGTTTTTGCTGGTGCTGAGCGTCGGATCATCGTCGCATCGTTCGCCTCGCATGTGCACCGGGTGCAACAAGTGTTAAACGCCGCGTACCAGCATGGTCGCCGGGTTGCGTTAGTTGGCCGGTCCATGGTGCGCAACATGGGAGTGGCCAAGGAGCTTGGCTATCTCAATGTCCCGCCTGGTGTCCTAATCGATATCAAAGCGGTTGATGACCTTCCCGAAGATCAAGTGGTGCTGATGTGCACGGGTTCTCAGGGGGAGCCAATGGCGGCACTCTCTAGGATGGCCGGGAACGATCACCGAGTCCGAGTAGGCCGTGGGGACACCGTTATTTTGGCGTCGTCACTTATCCCGGGCAATGAGAATGCTGTTTTCCGAGTCATTAATGGACTGATGCGCTTAGGTGCCACGGTGGTGCATCAGGGCAACGCGCGAGTTCATGTGTCTGGTCACGCTAGTGCGGGGGAGTTGCTTTACTGCTACAACATCGTCCGCCCGCGCAACGTGATGCCAGTCCACGGGGAAATCCGACACCTGATCGCCAATGCCGAGATTGCCATTTCGACCGGCGTGGCTCGGGATCGAGTAGTTCTTGCCGAGGACGGCGTTGTTGTTGATCTCGCAAACGGTGAGGCAAAAGTCGTCGGCGCAGTGCCCTGCGGTTATGTCTATGTTGACGGGTCTAGCGTGGGGGAAATTACCGATACGGATTTGAAAGACCGTCGCATTCTTGGTGAGGAAGGTTTTGTTTCGGTGATTGTCGTCGTAGACTCCGGCACCGGCAAAGTTATTGCTGGGCCGGAGGTGCATGCCCGGGGGGTCGCCGAAGGGGATGACGTTCTCGATGGGATTCGGCCACAAATCGTGGATGCTCTCGTGGCAGCTATCGAGCAGGGGACCACAGACAGTTTGCAACTTCAGCAAGTGGTACGCCGCGTGGTGGGACGATGGGCTGGGACGCGACTACGACGCCGTCCGATGATTATCCCAGTGGTGATCTCGGCCTGACCTGGTGTGGCAGCGGGCATCCGGGTCCCCCGCGAGGTACGGTGACCCGCATGGCCACCCGTACCGCCTCATCGCGTCGCCCCGCGGTCAAAGCATCACCCCGCCGACCGGCGCGCTCATCGGGTAGTCGAAGCAGCGCCAAACGGGGGAAAGGGACTGGGTCCTCTCGGGCAACGAAGTCCCAGGTGACGTCCGCTCGTCACTCCGGTGGTAGTGGTTTGCCGTTTCCAGTGCGGGTGGTCCGCGGCCTGTGGATGGGTATCGCTCATGTGCTGGGCGGCATCGTCCGGCGAATCGGCCGCACTGCACGTGATCTGGACCCTGAGCACCGCCGAGACGGCGTGGGATTCTCTTTTATTGCGTTAGCAGTGGTCGTCGCTGCTCGGGAATGGTGGGCGTTGCAGGGTGTAGTTGGTGATGCTGTCCATGCTGTTGCCGCCGGAACGATGGGACGAGTGGCGCTTGTTTTGCCGATCATTCTGGGTGCCTTAGGTCTGCGGTTATTGCATCGCCCCCAAGAGTCCGCTGCGCACGCGCGGGTATCCATTGGACTGACTGCTTTATTGATAGCCAGTTGCGGGTTCGTGCACCTTGCCCGGGGTTTGCCGGATATCAGCGCTGGGTGGCCGGCGCTCCGGGACGCCGGGGGTGTACTGGGTTTTGTGATCGGGTCGCCGTTGGCGAGTGGGGTGACGCCGTGGGGAGCTGGGGTTCTGCTGGGATTGTTAACGGCATTTGGCATCCTGGTGATCACCGCGACCCCGGTCCATGCAATACCAACCCGAGTGCGGCAGTTGACGAGGTGGATGATTGGCCAACCGATCACCGAATCGGGGGAACCCAGCGCTGATCAACCTGGCGGGCATGTGCCAACCGGGAAAGCATCGTTACGCCACCGAATGCGTCGTGGGGCGTGGCTGCCGTACGGGAGTCGATCCGGTGATGAGGCTTTTGAGTCTCCAGTCGCTGTTGAGTCCGAATCGAAAGCAGCCCGTCCCCGGGTGACGCGTCCGAAAACGGAACCTGCCGAAAACCCGAGTGCTACCGCTGAACCTTTACCGTCACCGCAACCGACACTAGGGCGAGAGAAAGCTTCTTCCTCCACGCCGCCGCCAATACCGCAACGGGTGGAACAGCTACAGCTCGCCGGAGATGTGACGTATATTTTGCCAGTGAGTGACCTCCTCGCTGTCGGCCCCGAACACCGGAAACGTAGTGCTGCGAATGATCGAGTTGTCGAAGCACTTACGGGGGTTTTAGAGCAGTTCGATATTGATGCGCAGGTCACGGGTTTCACTCGTGGGCCAACAGTCACGCGATACGAAGTTGAGCTTGGTAAAGGTACCAAAGTGGAACGTGTGACTGCCCTGAGTAAGAACATCGCATACGCGGTGGCCAGCGCGGATGTCCGGATTTTGTCGCCTATCCCTGGTAAGAGCGCGATTGGGATTGAGATCCCTAATACCGACCGAGAGAAAGTGAGCCTCGGTGATGTTTTGCGCTCCCGGACCGCCCGGGATAATTCCCATCCGATGGTGATGGGCGTCGGGAAAGACGTTGAAGGCGGGTATGTCATCGCCAACTTGGCGAAAATGCCACATCTGCTGGTTGCCGGCGCGACAGGAGCTGGAAAGTCCAGCTTCGTCAACTCAATGATCACCTCGATTCTGATGCGATCCACTCCGGATGAAGTTCGGATGGTACTTGTGGACCCGAAGCGCGTTGAGCTCACTGGTTACGAAGGAATTCCGCACCTGATCACCCCAATCATCACTGATCCGAAGAAAGCAGCTGAGGCACTGCAGTGGGTCGTTCGCGAGATGGACACCCGATACGACGACCTGGCTGCTTTTGGTTTTAAGCATGTGGACGATTTCAACCGTGCTGTTCAAGCCGGTCAGGTAAAACCGTTGCCGGGCAGTGAACGAGTCATCGCTCCGTACCCGTATTTGTTGATCATTGTTGATGAGTTAGCGGACTTAATGATGGTTGCTCCTCGCGATGTCGAGGACTGTATTGTCCGGATCACTCAGCTAGCTCGGGCCGCTGGGATTCACTTGGTGCTTGCCACCCAGCGGCCCAGCGTGGACGTCGTGACCGGATTAATCAAGGCCAACATTCCTAGCCGGATGGCTTTCGCGACTTCAAGCCTCGCTGACAGTCGGGTCGTTCTTGATCAACCGGGAGCGGAGAAGCTCATCGGCCAAGGGGATGCTTTGTTCCTCCCGATGGGGTCGAGTAAGCCGTTGCGAGTGCAAGGGGCATGGGTGACTGAATCTGAAGTCGCCACGGTAGTCACTCATGTGAAGGAACAGCTCAAGCCGACGTATCGAGCAGATGTCGCCGTCACCGCTGTCCGGAAACAGATTGATGATGACATCGGTGACGATCTTGATGTGCTTCTGCAGGCTGCGGAACTGGTTGTCAGTACGCAATTTGGCTCAACATCAATGTTGCAGCGCAAACTTCGGGTGGGTTTCGCTAAAGCTGGTCGGTTAATGGACCTCTTAGAGTCAAGGGAAATAGTCGGCCCTAGTGAGGGGAGTAAGGCAAGGGACGTCCTTGTCCTTCCGGAGGACTTGCCGGCAACATTGGCCCTCTTGCGAGGGGAAGATCCTGTTGACAGTACGGCTTCCTCGGTTCGGATCGCTGAGGAGGAAGTCAATGCAGTGCTCGAAGGGCATTAGACTTCACCCGGGGTTTTCACCGGATGAAATGGGCTGGTATGACTACGCACGCGGATGACGAGAAAAATCTGTCCCCCGGGGCGTCTTTATTGAGCGCCCGGGTTGACCAGGGTTTATCAGTGAGGGATGTCGCCGCGGAGTTACGAGTCCGTCCTGATCTCATTTCCGCAATCGAACGCGACGCGTGGGGCGAATGCCAAGGCGATGTGTATGCGCGGGGGCATATCCGTCGCTACGCGGCAGTCCTCGGTGTTGATCCGGAGCCGCTTTTGACGGCGTATAACAAACAGTCTGGGTGGGTCGTCCCGGCGGATCGTCTTGCTCGACCGACATCCACTCCCTCAGCACCTTCTTTGGGATTGGGATCGCAGGCTGAGTCAGCGATCCCACTGGAGCGTTCCGGTGTGGATTGGGCCGTGATCGCTGGGGTCGCTCTTGTCGTAGTGATCACTGTCTTGGCGGTCCAGTTAGTCGTTGATTTACGCAAACCTGAAGGCGCCAGTCCAGCTATTGCCCCGACCGTTGTGGCGACGCCGCCGCCGGTCGCGCCTTCTCCTGCTCCCTCAGCCCAGGCGACCCCTTCGTCGCTCTCTTCGCCTCCGCTCACCAAAGCAGTGGTGGTAGATACCCGATTGAGTGACGGCGAGTCGTGGGTGTCAGTCGAAAACGCGAAGGGGCGCACAGTATTTAGTGGTTTGTTAGCCTCGGGCCAGCGTCGGCAATTCAGTGATGACCGCGAGCTGCGCATGGTATTAGGCAACGCTGGGGCGGTTCAGTTGACGGTGAACGGGAAAAAGGTAGGGGCTCCTGGGGAAGCTGGTGATGTTGTGACCTTAACGATCACGCCGGATGGTATCCAGTCGTGACAGTGCGTCGAAGCGTTGCGATGGTCACTTTAGGGTGCGCTCGCAATGAGGTGGACTCAGAAGAAATCGCTGGCCGCCTTGCTGATGCGGGGTGGGATCTAGTTCCGCACGCAGCTGATGCTGATGTTGCTGTGGTGAATACTTGTGGGTTCATTGAAGCCGCAAAAAAAGATTCAATTGATGTCTTACTGGAGGCAGCTCAATTGCGGGATGCGTCCCAGACGCGCACTGCGGCGGTCGTGGCGGTGGGTTGCCTGGCGGAGCGTTACGGTAACGAGTTAGCTACCTCCTTGCCGGAAGCTGACGCGGTGCTGGGATTTGATTCATACGCGGACTTAGCGTCTCACCTTGATTCGGTGCTTGCCGGGCACCGTCCGGTTGCTCATCAGCCACGAGATCGCCGAACCTTACTCCCCCTTGCACCCGCAGATCGCCCTCCCGCAGCGAATCGGGTAGCGATTCCCGGGCATGGGGTTGCGCCTGAGATGAATCCGTTAGGCCAAAACACCGACGGGTCAGCCAGTCAGAAGCCCTCGGTCAGCGGGCCCGACCTGCCTCCTGGGCTGGCGCCGGCGTCGGGTCCACGAGTGTTGCGCCGAAGGCTCGATGGCCGGCCTTGGGCGCCATTGAAGATCGCGTCGGGGTGTGACCGTCGCTGCTCGTTTTGTGCTATTCCGGCTTTCCGTGGGGCACTCACGTCCCGCCGCGTTCCGGATGTGCTAGCTGAAGCGGAATGGCTTGCAGCGCAAGGAGTGCGCGAAGTCTTGTTGGTGAGCGAAAACTCCTCCTCGTACGGGAAAGACCTTGGCGAGCCACGGGCTTTAGAAGGTTTACTGCCTCAACTGGCAGCTGTGCCGGGCCTGGCCTGGGTGCGGGTTTCGTATCTTCAACCAGCTGAGGTCCGCCCGGGTTTAGTGGATGTTATGACTAGCACCCCAGGGGTCCTACCATATTTCGATGTTCCGTTCCAGCATGCGTCGGGTTCAGTTCTTCGTCGGATGCGTCGCTTTGGAGACGGCACCTCATTCTTGGCATTGATAGACCGCATCCGACAGGGCAATCCAATGGCGGGAATTCGGGCCAATGTCATTGTGGGCTTTCCTGGCGAAACGGAAGACGACGTCGCTGAGCTAACGCAGTTCCTCGAGCAAGCACAGTTGGATGCCGTGGGTGTCTTCGGGTACTCCGATGAAGAAGGTACCGAGGCAGCGACCCTGCCAGATCAGGTAGATGCCGAAGAAATCGCAGATCGCGTCCGCTCGGTGACCGATCTCGCAGAACAGCTTCTTGCGGAACGTGCTGAGCAGCGAATTGGCCATGATGTCGAAGTCCTCATCGAGGAGGTTGCTGATGATGGTGTGCGTGGCCGAGCCGCGCACCAAGGCCCTGATGTCGATGGCTGTACGGACCTAATCTCTTCAGCTGATCTTCGCGTGGGCGATGTCGTAGTCGCTCGTGTCATTCAATCCGGTGGGGTTGATTTAGTAGCTGAGCCGGTGAGACGTGAGGCGCGATGACCGTGTCTGCTCAGGGTGAAGCTCATAGTAGTTCCAAAGCCACCAGTTCTGGGGCAGCGATCACTAACCCCACGACTGCGTCCACCAGCCCTGTCGATGTGATCGCCACTCGACGAGTTCTCACGTCCGCCAATGCGCTCACCGCCTTACGCATCTTGCTGGTTCCAATATTCGGTGTCCTTCTCCTGCGTGAGGGGGGAGTGTCATGGCAGGTCGCGGCGTTCTTTGTCTTCGCAGTGGCCGCGATCACAGACCATATTGACGGCAATATTGCGCGGCGTCGCGGAGAAACCACTGAGCTTGGTGCTTTGTTAGATCCAATTGCCGATAAAGCTCTTGTTGGTACGGCGCTTGTGGGGCTTTCAATCCTCGGGGAGTTGCCCTGGTGGGTCACTGTGCTGGTTTTGGTGCGTGAAATTGGCGTCACGCTCTTGCGGTTAGCGATCATTCGCCGGGGTGTACTCCCGGCAAGTCGAGGTGGAAAGGTCAAAACTTTCCTGCAAAGTGTGGCCATCGGTTTACTGGTTCTGCCGTTATCCGGTTTTTTTCAGAACCTTGCGATCGCAGTCATGGCGGTGGCGGTTGTTATTGCACTAGCAACAGGACTGGACTACTTCCTGCAAGTAGTCCGTTCTCCTGCTCATGTGGACTTAAAGTCGAGGCGACATGGGCAGCGATGACATGGGAGGAAGCCCATGACACTCGCGGAAAGTTATCGTGAGCTGGCCGAAGTGGTGATCGCCGGATTCGCCAAGCAAAGACTTACGCTTGCGACTGCTGAATCGTTGACTGGTGGGTTACTTGCTGGTGCACTTACTGAGATCCCTGGTGCATCTGAGGTATACCGGGGTGGGGTGGTGAGTTACGCGACAGACCTCAAACAGCATCTCCTTGGAGTTGACCAGGCTTTATTGGCTCAGCATGGCCCGGTTCATCCGGAGGTTGCGGAGTCCATGGCGCGTGGGGTTCGTCACCTTCTCAGTGCTGATATTGGCGTAGCCACGACGGGGGTGGCTGGGCCGGCCACCCAAGGGGCCCCAGTAGGGACGGTGTGGGTAGCCGTCATGGGCCCAGGTCATGACGCGCGAGTCCGTGATGCGCATACCAGTGGTAGCCGGGAGCAAATCCGTGCTCACACTGTGACCACAGCACTCACTGACTTGGTCCAGGTACTCCACATCAATTGCGGTATTTCTGGCGAGGCGTCAGAAAAATGAGTGTAGGTGACCGTACGATAAATGGCATCCCGTGCGGAAGTCACGAGAGTTAAGAGGCTTAACAGAAGGAATTTCAATCGACCTGGCTCGGTTAGCGTCCGGTTAGTTGATCCGATTTCATTAGACTGTTAGAAGAGCAATGTGTCGAATTAAGTTCACTCAACATGAGATCCGGCGGCAATCGAATAGGAGATGCAATGGTGCTACTCCGGCAAGAGATCGGTGATGTGCTGCGCACCCGGCGCCGGGACCAGCACCGCACTCTTCGTGAAGTTTCTGCTAAAGCACGGGTGTCCCTGGGGTATCTCAGCGAAATAGAGCGGGGTCAAAAAGAAGCATCCAGTGAATTACTCGCGGCCATCTGCGAGGCGTTGGATATTCCGCTCTCACATTTTCTGGGGCAAGTAAGTGTCCGGGTTGCTCAAGAGGAGCGGCGGGTAGCTGCCGTTCCTTCTCCAGCTCTTTCTGCGGTCAAAGCTCATGATGTAGCTCGCCTCCCTGCATCAAGGAAGGTGCCGGCACGGTTTATTTCAGCGGCCTAGCTGGTCGCGTGAGCACTGCGTTGGCATTGTGGGCAGAAGAAGGCTTGCCGTTGTTGAGGGGCTTGCCCGATCTTGCCAACGCGGATTGTGCTTCCACATCGGCGACACCCTCGGTGATCCCGGCCATAGACCCAGAATCTTTCTCCCGGTGCGGTAAAACCGGTCGTTGACCGGGTCGCTCGCTGTGCATTCGCTGCCATGAGGTAACGGGCTCGTCGGAGCACAGCACCAAGATCTGGCACCTGATCGACTGGCGTCCAGGGTGAGACCCCGGTTAAGAATAAAATCTCAGCGAGGTAAACCGTCCCAATACCGGCAAGGTTGCGCTGATCAAGTAATGCGCTCCCAATTGGGGTGCTGGGCTGAGCTTGCAAGTTGGCCTGCGCTAGCGATGCGTCCCAATCTGGGCCTAGGAGATCAGGCCCTAGATGCCCGACTACGGAACTTTCTGCCTTAGTCAAGACGATATTCATCATTCCTAAGCGGTACCCCGTTGCTGTCCATTCATCGTTAGCAAGAACAAGCCGGATCTGATCCGTAGGATCCCACCGGCGGTTCAGGCGGGTAGGCCCTTTGCGGTGAGTCGAGGTGAGGGACCGTCGAATGCGCCAGGTGCCTTCCATTCGAAGGTGGGTGTGCAAGGTCACGGGTTGCCGGCCATCACATCGGATCAGCAAATGCTTACCGCGGGCCACGACCTGGGAGATGGTCCGTCCGACAAGGCTGACGGTAGATAGGTGTGGCCAACGTAAGTCGCTGACGGTGAGGGGTCGCCCGGCTAAAGCGCGGTGTAGGCGTTCGGATGTGCGGAAAACCGTATCTCCCTCGGGCATGTGCCACTCCCTATGCCACTATCTCGGGAATAATCCGATGAATCCTCATCGCCTGATTCGCAAACCACGGGGGGTGGGGTGAAAACCAGCCGCACGAAGCGCATGTGCCACCGGGTGATCTGCCGCCAGTGCTGTTTCGCCGTCGGCGCGTTCAACGGTCAGTTTGCCCAGCACGCCCTCTCGGACGGCGCGCGCTAATGCTTCAGCTGCGGCAGTCACAGCGGCAGCCTCTTCGGTGAAAGAAAGTAATGACCGACCTCCACGCTCGACGTATAACACCAGCTCGCCGTCGTGCATCACGACGACAGCGCCGGCTTTACGGCCAGGTTTGTGCTGACCAGCGCCGGTGGTGCTGGTGGCCGTACGAGTAGGCCATGACAGGGCAGCACCGTATGGTTGGGCTGGATCGCATGCTGACAGGACTACTGCCTGAGTCAGTGGCTCAGGTGCGGTGCGTAATAAATCCACCGCTCCGGTGCTGGCGAACTGGGCCGCGCCAAGGCCCTCTACGAAATACCCTCGCCGCACTCGCCCGGCGTCTTCTTGCGCGCTCAGTACTTGGTAAACCCCAGCGAAGCCACCGGCGATCCCCTCCGCCATGACAGCTCCGCGAGTCAGCACACCGTGGCGGTCAAGAAGGATGTCAGCCACCGCAGCAGCACGAATAGTGGGATCAGTCACAGGGGCAGGCAGATGTGACCAGCGCCCTGAAAGCCCACGCGGCGCAGGGTAGTGAGTTGACAGCGCACTTGAGGCGGTTCCCCGCGCCCACCCCATGGAACGAGATCTAGCGAAGGGTCTGCTTTGCCCTTGACGGCGGGGTGAACTATTCCGTGGGGCATCACTCCCGGTCAGTCTGGTACGAAGCGGCGCGAAAGTGTCACCGGTGACACGGCCCGACCAAATCAAATCCCAGAGCAGATCGGCGAGACGTTCAGTTGAGACATCTGGGCAGTGCGTCGCAAGAGAGCGGAAGAAGTACGCGCCCCCGCTAGCGAAGAGATCGAGCAGATGGCGATGGTCTTCGGTGAGATCGAGTTCTGTTGGGAGGGGCAAGGTGAATTCCGCGGTATCCGCGAGGTGAAGAGAAATCCACCCGTCCCCTCTGGGAAGTGCGCCGTGACCGCACCACAGCACTTCTCCGGCAGCAGCGAGCTCGTCAAGAAGTCCAGGTGCCCAATCAGACACGCGGCTTGGCAGGATCAGCGATTCAACCGCGCTTGCGGGCATGAGTGCTCCAGCTAGCTGTTCGATAGCACGCATCACGCCAGCGCTACCGCGCCCCGACGTGGGGTTGTGTACGCCCTGCCATCGAGGTAGGAAGCGGGCAAAGTCTTGGGGCAGTACTGGCTCAACCTGGTGGCGGAGCCGGGCTAAAGAGCGTCGACGAATCGTTCTTAAGACTTGTGCATCACACCATTCCATCCCAGTACCCCCGGGACGAAACTCCCCTTCGGCGACCCGCCCCGTTTGGGCTAAGTGGCGTAGCGCGGCCTGGGCAACGGCAGTGCCAATAGTGAAATGTTCCGCGACCTGGGCGGTAGGGAAAGGGCCGTGAGTCCGCGCGTATCGAGCGAGCTCATCTCCGACTGGATCGCTTACTGATTCTAGGAATGTGCTTGGCAGACCTACAGGTAGTGCGACCCCAAAAGCATCCCGCAAACGGCCAGCGTCTTCTGCAACTGCCCACCTATCGATGGCGCCGAGCCGAATGGGGATTACCCTTTTAGCCGCAACAAGACTGGCAAGCCAAGGCTCTACCTGGGCCTCTTCCTGGCAGCGCGCAATCAGATCGCCGATGCTGAGTGGACCAAGCACTCGAAGGATGTCAACGAGGTCTTCTGCATCCCTTGCGTGGCGAGAAGCAATGAGGTGCTGCAGTTCAGCTTCGGTCTGTTCTATGGCGTCGTTGTCGAGTAAGTCGCGGAGGGCTAATCCTTCACCCTGGCCTAACACTTCAGCGAGCAGCGCAGGGTCCAACGTCAAAGCGGCAGCTTTACGCTCGGCTAAAGGTGAATCACCTTCGTACAAGAATTGTGCGACGTAGCCAAAGAGTAAGCTCCGAGCAAAGGGGGATGGGGATTGAGTTTCGATTTCTACGACTCGGATCGTGCGATTGCGAATCCGACGCATGAGCTCAGTAAGACCAGGCAGGTCGAAGACGTCCTGCAAACACTCGCGCATCGTTTCCAAGATGATTGGAAAGTCGGGATATCGGCTTGCGACCTCTAGCAGATGCGCACTTCGTTGACGTTGCTGCCACAAGGGTTGCCGGCCGCCTGGGCGTCGGCGAGGTAAGAGCAAAGCCCGGCTAGCGCATTCTCGAAATCGTGCCGCAAACAATGCGGAACCACCAATTTGCTCGGTGACCAGAGCATCGATGTCCTCTGGTTCCACGACGATGGCATCGATGATCGCCGAGATTGACCTGCTGCCCCACCCTGATCCTGGCTCTGACTCCGATGCCCAGGTGGAACGAAGGCTAACGGAGGTTTGGTTTTCCTGATTCTCCCCACTATCAAATTCAACATCAGGAAGGCGGATGACGATCCCATCGTCCGCGTGCATTGCCTGGGCGTCGATTCCGTCTCGCTCTCGTAGCCGCGCGGCGATAGCTAACGCCCACGGAGCGTGCACCGGGGCGCCAAAAGGTGAATGAATCACGACTCGCCAGTCACCGATCTCATCTCGGAATCGCTCGATGATGACCGTATGGTCATGGGGGATGTCGCCAGTAGCTGACCGTTGATCCGCCAAATAGGCGAGGAGATTGTCGGTCGCCCAACCATCGAGCCCAGCAGTCATGACTCGGGTGCGCGCCGCACTCTCGGGTAGCCCGCTCACTTCCCGAATGAACGCTCCGATGGCTTCCCCGAGTTCTACCGGACGTCCCAGCGCATCCCCGTGCCAGAACGGAACTTTGCCGGGTTGGCCCGGGGCTGGACTCACTAAGACTTGGTCATGAGTGATGTCTTCAATCCGCCATGAGGACGATCCCAAAGTGAAGACGTCACCCACCCGCGACTCATAGACCATTTCTTCGTCTAGCTCGCCGACTCGTCGGCCAGGCCCTTCCCTAGCGGCAAGAAAAACTCCAAACAAGCCGCGATCAGGGATTGTTCCGCCGCTGATGACAGCAAGCTGTTGGGCGCCGCGACGGCCAGAGAGGGTTCCAGCTGCGCGGTCCCAGATGAGACGAGGGCGAAGCTCCGCGAATTCCGTGCTGGGGTAGCGCCCAGAAAGCATGTCTAAAACCGCATGAAGAACGCTCGGAGCAAGAGCCGTAAATGATGCGGTTCGGGCGCACAGCGCGGTGAGATCAGCGACTGTCCAATCATCGAGGGCACACATAGCCACGATCTGCTGAGCTAGCACATCGAGTGGATTCGCTGGGATGCGAAGTTGCTCAATGGCCCCAGTACGCATCCGCTCAGTGACCACTGCCGTTTGAACAAGGTCCCCTCGGTATTTAGGAAATATCACCCCGCGAGACACCGCGCCTACTTGATGACCAGCTCGACCCACACGTTGGAGGCCAGATGCAACACTGGGTGGCGACTCCACTTGAACGACGAGATCTACCGCGCCCATGTCAATGCCCAGCTCCAACGAACTGGTCGCAACGACAGCGGGAAGCCGCCCTGCTTTGAGATCATCTTCAACCACTGCGCGTTGTTCCCGGCTGACTGACCCATGATGCGCTCGGGCCAACACAGGTGGCGCCCCAGCGGTGCCCCCAGCATCGTGGCTCTCCTGCCGTTCCTGCCACACCTCGTTGAGACGGGCGGTAAGACGCTCGGCCAGGCGGCGGGAATTTGCGAACACCAGGGTAGATGAATGTTCGGCGATGAGATCGACAACGCGTTCCTCGACATGTGGCCAGATCGATGTGCGTCGAGGTTCCCCGCTTGCTGCTCCAGTGAGGTCGTCGCTGGGGGTGCCTAAGTCACTCAAATCGGGCACAGGGACGACCACCTGCAAGTCGAATACTTTTCGGGAGGGGGGCTGGACGATCTGGACCGGGCGCCCGCCGGTAAGGAAGCGGGCTACTTCTTCCACAGGGCGGACGGTGGCGGAAAGTCCCACGCGTTGAGCAGGCCGGGGCAGACGGGCATCGAGACGTTCCAAGGACAGCGCGAGATGCGCCCCTCGTTTGGTTCCGGCTACCGCATGAATTTCGTCCACGATGACTGTCTGGACTCCGCACAGTCCTTCCCGAGCTTGAGAGGTCAGGAGAAGGAAAAGCGATTCTGGCGTGGTGATGAGGATATCCGGTGGTGTACGTGCAAAATTTCGCCGCTCAGAAGCTGGGGTGTCACCAGAGCGAACTCCAACGCTGATCGCCGGCTCGGGCAAACCCAAACGGGTAGCAGCGTGCCGGATGCCAGTCAATGGTGAACGGAGATTCCGCTCGACATCCATGGCGAGGGCTTTTAAAGGTGACACGTAAAGCACTCGGCATCGAGGTTCGTCAGATGACGTCGGGTTGGCGGCGAGTTGATCGATTGCCCAAAGAAAAGCGGCTAGCGTTTTGCCGGAGCCGGTTGGTGCTACCACGACCGTGTGGTTACCGTGCCTGATGGCTTCCCACGCGCCTAACTGTGCAGGGGTTGGTTCCGAAAAGGCCGTAGTGAACCAGGCATGTGTTGCTGGTGAGAAGTTCGATAGCACCGATGGCTGCGTCACCATGATGTCAGCGGGCGCGATGTCGTGACCGGAAGCATGGTCGTGACCAGATAGAGCGTTATGAGCTGATGTGAGATGTCGGCCGTAGGCACAAGTCCAATAGTCGCAGCTAGCACTGACATCTCGTGTGAGATCGCCCAGGGCCTTGCTGGCCAGGATGACGCGGCAGGGTTGGCTGATGCAGCAATGCTTAGTGAGATGCTGACACGATGCGTTATAGCGAGTTTTGGCACTTGATGGCCGATGAGTTTGGGGCGGGCTATGCGCAGGCGGTAGCGCGTGGTCAGGCGATTACTGGCCTTGGTGGGCAGACGGTTGAGGAGGCACTTGCCGCCCAAGTGCCGGCGCGTGAGGTGTGGTTCGCCCTGTGTGAGGTGATGGATGTTCCCGCTGAGCGACGTTGGGGGCAAGACATTGCTGGCGGCGCTCCTGCTCGTCAACCTCATAAGAGGTAATTCTTTATTCGGTGTGGCGCGGTGCACCGAGTTGCAAGTCGGCAAGTAAAGCTGTTGTTGCTGCGGTGACTGCGACCACCGCCTGATCAAAGGCAGCAGCATTGCGCCGGGCCGGGGTGCGGAATCCACTGACTTTTCGGACGTACTGTAAAGCAGCGGCGGTGATGTCTGCCGAGTCAACAATTTCCGTGTACGGGGGTCGGAGAGTTTTAATGCTGCGGCACATGGCACCAGGTTATGACAGCTGGTTCCTTACGGCTTGGTGAAGACTTTCTTAACCAGAATTATTTTAACAAGAGAAAGCCGATCAGCAGCAAGACATCGAACACTTGTTCGGTTAAGCTTTCCTCAGTTCCGAAATGAGGGAGTCATCCCCAGATGACTCCCTGTCTTGGGCCAGCATGTGCACAATCCGCCATTGTCAGTGGTGTCACCTAGTCTCTAAGAGTCAAAGATTGACGTAGTGCTTGTTCTTCATCGTCCGAGCTTTTATTGCGCTCATACCTGTGAGATCCGTTGAGGGAGAAATAATGCCTGCTGCCGCAGATCGTGACAAAGCTTTAGATGCTGCATTGGCGCAGATCGATCGCCAATTCGGTAAAGGGTCAGTCATGCGTTTGGGAGACGATGTTCGCGCTCCTATTGAGGTCATTCCGACTGGGTCTGTGGCGCTCGATATTGCGCTAGGCATTGGCGGGCTTCCTAGAGGTCGAGTCGTCGAAATTTATGGGCCGGAGTCTTCCGGTAAAACAACTGTGGCGTTACATGCCGTTGCGGCGGCCCAGCAATCCGGTGGTCTAGCTGCTTTTATCGACGCCGAGCACGCTCTTGACCCGGAATACGCGAAAAAATTGGGAGTAGACACCGATGCCTTGCTCGTTTCCCAACCTGACACGGGGGAGCAAGCATTAGAAATCGCTGACATGCTTATTCGATCCGGTGCTCTCGATGTCATTGTCATTGACTCTGTCGCGGCGCTGGTTCCCCGGGCTGAAATTGAAGGGGAAATGGGTGATAGTCACGTGGGGCTTCAGGCCCGGTTGATGTCACAGGCGTTGCGTAAAATCACAGGAGCGTTGAGTAGCTCAAAAACAACGGCGATTTTTATTAACCAGTTGCGCGAAAAAATTGGTGTCATGTTCGGCAGCCCTGAAACCACGACAGGTGGTAAAGCGCTGAAATTTTACGCTTCTGTTCGCCTCGATATCCGAAGAATTGAAACGTTGAAAGATGGAACAGAACCAGTCGGGAACAGGACGCGCTGCAAAATTGTGAAAAATAAAATGGCTCCGCCATTTAAGCAAGCTGAATTTGACATTCTTTACGGGCATGGAATTTCCCGTGAGGGCGGTTTGATTGATATGGGTGTTGAGCATGGTTTCGTTCGTAAATCTGGTGCTTGGTACACCTACGAAGGAGACCAGCTCGGCCAAGGTAAAGAAAATGCTCGCTCCTTCTTGCGGGATAACCCTGACCTTGCCAATGAAATAGAAAAGAAAATTAAAGAAAAACTGGGAATTGGTCCTCGCATGGATGCTCCAGCGGTTGATGTCACAACAAAAGGATCGCCCCGCAAAGCTGCGCCAGTTTCAGCGTGAGAGAAAGCCTTAAACGCCCTGCTCCCGCTCCTCCGGCTCAGCAGGAGGAGATCGCTAGGTCACTGGTGTTGCGGCAGCTCACTGGTTCGCCTAAAAGCAGGGCCCATCTCACCGAGGTCCTCCTCCGTCGCGGCATTGACCATGATGTCGCCACGCGTGTTCTAGACCGGATGGAAGAAGTCGGCCTGGTTGATGATGCGGCGTTCGCGGACTCATGGGTCCGGTACCGACATCGCGAGAAAGGTTCTTCGCGCCGTTTATTGGCGCGTGAACTGCACAATAAAGGAATCGCACCGGACATCATTGACGCTTCAGTGACGCAAATTAGTGAGGATGACGAGCGCAAAGCGGTGCGACAGCTGATCCAAGGCCGCCTGTCGCTCATGGCGGATTTGCCGGTCGAAACACGCCAACGACGGCTGCTAGCAATGGCGCTCCGAAAGGGATACGAGCCAGAACTTGCTTACACCGCAGTACGTGAAGCGCTACCTGGTGGAAGCGATCATTAACCCTTCTCCTTCAAGTGTCTTCAGATGGCGGCGAATTTCCGGTCCGGACAGGCGCCATGACACCCAAGCATTTTCCGCATCGCTCACTTCAGCCTGTGGCGCAGTTTGTCACGTTCATTCAAGAGGGTTTTGCCTAAAAAAGTTTGTTGCGATTAGCTTCTCGTTATCAGTTTTCGTGATTTTTACTGAGGCTGCTTTGAGTTGATTCACTCAGCTGGTCGTGGTAACTCCGTTCGACCTCTCAGGGATCGTCTTCGAAAGATGCGCAACGGAGAGATCTACTGCCCTAGTTCATTTGCTCGAGGCTCGCAAACGCAGAATAGTTACTTCTTGTCAGATCCCATGCTTTTCTGTTACTTTTCACGCGCTAGGAGTATTAAAGCGGCCCTATCTAAAAGGAGCTAAAGTGATTCGTAAACCAGTAGGCTCAATTATGGTTGCAGGTGCGCTCATAGTGTCGTGTCCGGCAGTTGCCTCGGCTGACAGTGTCAATATTACGGGATAGTTAAATACTTCAGGCTCACTGGTGCAGTATTCGACTTACAGGACGCATACGTTCACGGGACCGATCAATATGAACTTGACAAATAATACTGGTAGCTACACTCGCTTGGGACTTCGAGATGTAAATAACAATCAATTCACAAATACCGCACAATTCAACGCCAGCGGATCGCAGAACTTCATTCAGTCCAGTAATAACAGCTCAACAATCGCAAATGGTAAGCGGTTTGCTATTAATGGACGAATGGGAGAGTGCAGGGGATGTGACAATACTTGGGGTGGAACGCTCAATTACTAGTAAAAATACTACTGGTTAGCAAGTAATTCTAGGCCGGGTTCGCAACAATTGACCCGGCCTAGAATAAATTTATTAGCTCTATCGTTTGTCATAAAAAAAGAAATGGCGGGTTCAGTGCTGGTGAATATCAGATCCGGTCCTTTTGTGGCGGGTTTTTTACTTCTCCTCACGTCGGCGTGCAGTGCTGACGGAGGTACGGGAGGTCGTCAAAGCCAGGCGGAGATTCCGGGCTCGAATTTAGTGAGTTACGAGGAGGTCAATGCTGAATACGAGAAAACTATGGAAAATCTTCAACTGCCTGACGGTGCTGCAACCGCTCCGGGGTTTCCTAAGCCCACTGAGCCGACTAGTTACGAGAAAGGTGCTGGTGTTGGTGCCGCAGAAGTTTTCTGGATCTGCGCTTGGGAAAAAGAATGGCTTGATAAGCAAGGAACAGACCAAAAGGCCGCTGAAGTGGCGCTGCAGCAGCTACGTAAAGCACCTGACACCCAATTTATGTCCAAGCAGCTCGATGAACCGGGGCGCCGTTTTTTCGACGAATACCTCGCTAAAGCTGCGCTTGGAGATCCATCCGGATTTCAGAATGACGTCGAACAGAACTGTCTACCGTGAGGGAGTTGCGAGGCTTCTTTGTTGTGGTACTTCTACTGGCCGGCACGGCTTGTTCAAATTCAGGGGAGCAAGCCAACTCAGCCCCTGAATTGATAGACAGCAAGGAAACAACGATTACGGTATAGCGCCGGACGGTCACAAGCGTCATCACGCTTGAGGCGGAGGTAGTCGCCTCTCCCCGATTTGTTGTCAATGCCCCCAAGGTGGGACGGTTCAACATTTCGACATGGGGTGCTTTCTCCGTGATTACCAGTGAAGGTACGTCTGTGCCTGTTGTTCGACCCAAAAACGCCAAGGCAGTCCGCCCGCTTGTCAGCGACGGCTCTGACGTAGCGGCCGGTTTCCCGGTTTTAGAGGCTACCTACCCTGGTTTTGCGATACGAGCGACAGTCCCACCGGATCGGATATACCGTTTTCTTGATGGTGTAGGTGGAATGCGAGCCCAAATCACCAATGGTCCAGGCCCTTTCTCATGTGAAGCGCTTGGCGACCTGACGAATTCCACAACAAGCGCAAATATCGAGCAAGCTGAACCGCAACTATCACCCCCGGTCTCCCCCGAACCGGGTGATGCAGTTGCTACCGAAAAAGGTGCTGGGATATCGGAGCCTGATCTAACCAGCAGTGGGGGTGTTTCGCTGACATGCGCCGCACCAATATCGCTAAGGTTGTTGACAGGGTCACCGGCGCTTCTCGCAGTCGCCACGGGGACATCTAAGGATGCTGTAGTCGTACCGGTGGAAGCAGTAGCTGGCCTCACCCAACAAGGAACCGTCGGACTTGTCGAGAGCGGAATCATTACGCAGCGTACGGTTACCTTAGGCTTGACTGACGGGCGTTACATAGAGGTTCTGGCTGGATTAAACGAGGGTGACCGAGTGGCCCTCCCGGCGCCTAGCTCGTAATGTCTGCACTATTGGAGGTCAGGGATCTCACCAAGACCTTGCCGGGTATGTCACGCCCGGTTTTGGATGGGGTGAATTTCACTGTTATGCCTGGTTCCACCACGGCGATTTTAGGACGTTCAGGATCAGGGAAAAGTACCTTGCTCAGCCTGTTGGCGCTCTTTGACCGTATTGACAGCGGTGTTTATCGCCTCGATGGTCAGAACGTCACTTTGGTTTCCGAACGGGAGGCATGTCAGTTACGGAGCGAGGTTTTCGGATTTGTTTTCCAAAGGTTCTTCCTACTTAAGAACCTTACTGCTGAGCAAAATGTTTGTCTCAGTCTACTGAACGGGCACCGAGTCCCCGGTCGCTCAACACGGGCTCGTATGGCACGTGAAGCATTGGATCGCGTGGGCATCGCATCCTTGGCGCATCGCCGGCCGCCCGCTTTATCGGGCGGTGAACAACAGCGAGTAGCGATTGCCCGAGCTTTAGTGCGCAGCCCAAAGATAATCCTTGCCGATGAACCAACAGGCGCTCTTGATGAGGAAACCGGAGCTACTGTCATCGATCTTCTTAGGTCCCTAAGCCACCATGGGACAACTGTGATCATGGTGACCCATGATCACAGTTGGGCTTCAGTGATGGATCGTGTCGTTCATCTGCACCATGGCCGTGTCGCAGGAGCCTCGTGATGAATGCGGAAACTTTGAGTCAGACGCGCACATGCGCTCTTGTGGGGCTCCAAGGGTTGCGCGCAAGGCCACTTCGAACTTTCTTAGCTGTTCTGAGCTTGCTCATTGGAATTGTTTCGGTCGTTTGCGTTTGGGCTGCATCCGCTATCGCGGAACGTGCTGTCGTGGCGCGCGCTGAACTCCAGAGTGGCCGCGCGGGTACGTTCTCCCTCGACGTCCCGCAGGATTCGGGCGCTTTGGGTGCTGTTCGCTCAGCGGTACACGATTCCTCCGGGGCCGCCGTTACGGTTCAGGCTAGTGCCGCGCTTGGCGTTGAACCTAGCCTTGGGTTAAGTCTTATTGGGGTGGACGGCGACCTCCGCAGCATCCGCCCTTTCCCCATAGTGCAAGGCAATTGGCTTGATGATGATTACCGCAGCTCCCGCGCGCCGCACTTAGTCCTCAATAAGCTTGCAGCCGAAAGAATTGGGCGCGGTGCGATCACTCGCAGCCTGCGACTTGGATCAAATGGTCAGGTTACCCGGCCCCTCATCTGGGGTGTCGTTGACGACGGCTCTCAAGAAGAAGCGGTAGCTTACCTGAGGCTTGAGGAGCTTTTGTTTCTTGATCCTGTGCTTGAACGCGCCCCGGATTCCGTTGCTGTTTTTTCCGGGGAGAGATCCCCTGAAGCAGTGACCGCGCAATCTTTGCTCGCCGCCTCTGGTGTCGTTGCCGGCCCCCTGCAGCGGTCGGATCAAGTTGAGAACCTACGTCAAGAAGTAGCCAATATCCGTAACATCTTCGCCTTTATTTCCGTGGTTGCTCTGATCGTTGGTTGCTTGGCTGTTCTGAACATCGGCCTCGCCACCATTGGAGAACGCGTGGACGAATTGGCCCTGCGCCGTGCGGTCGGTATGCGCGCTCGTTTGCTTGCTGTGGTTGTGCTCGTTGAGAGCGCTATTGTCGGACTGCTTTCTTCGGGGCTTGCATTAGCTTTTACGGTTCCGCTGTTAAAGCCAGTGGCCTTCGCTTTGTTTCCTGCTCTGCCAGGCGACACTATTGTCGAATTTCCGTGGACTGCTGCTTTGATCGCCGCTTCGAGCGGTTGTTTGGCATCTATCTTGGGAGGTCTTACCCCGGCTGCCCGCGCGGCGCGCATTCCGATCGCGCATGTGATGCGCGCCTAACGCTCGCCCACGGGATTAAGGCAACTCATCCCTCCGCCACGCGATAGCCGTCGTAGGCTGGTAACACTATGAATGACAATGCCGAAGTTAGTCAGCGAACATACCAAGTCCGCACTTTTGGTTGTCAGATGAACGTTCACGACTCTGAACGCCTGAGTGGATTGTTAGAAAATGCTGGTTATCGCCCGGTTGCGGGGGATGCGGACCCTGACCTTATGGTCTTCAACACCTGTGCTGTTCGTGAAAATGCTGACAACAAGTTATACGGAAACCTCGGGCAGCTCGCCCCAGCGAAGCGTAATAACCCGGCTATGCAAATCGCTATCGGTGGCTGCTTAGCCCAGAAAGATCGGGAGCAGATCATTCGCCGTGCTCCGTGGGTTGACGTGGTATTTGGCACTCATAACCTGGGCTCACTTCCAGCGCTCCTCGCTCGCTCTCGGCATAACCAACGCGCGGAAGTAGAGATCCGTGAAGCCTTAGAGACCTTTCCCTCAACGCTGCCATCGCGTCGCGAGTCCGTCTCGTCTGGGTGGGTCTCTATTAGCGTGGGGTGTAACAACACATGCACTTTTTGCATTGTCCCGAGTTTGCGTGGCCCGGAACGCGATCGTCGCCCAGGTGAGGTGTTGGCAGAAATCGAAGCGCTAGTCGCTGACGGTGCCATTGAAGTAACGCTCCTTGGGCAGAACGTCAACACTTACGGCGTGGAATTTGGCGACAAGTTTGCTTTTGGAAAACTGCTCCGAGCATGCGGAGCGATTCATGGGTTGGAGCGCGTCCGTTTCACCAGCCCCCACCCAGCCGCATTTACCAACGACGTCATCGATGCGATGGCTGCTACCGCGAACGTCATGCCGAGCTTGCATATGCCGTTACAAAGCGGATCCGATCGGATCTTGCGCGCAATGCGCCGGTCGTACCGGGCCGAACGATTCCTCAGCATTATTGATTCGGCGCGCCGTCAGTTGCCCGAAGCTGCGATCACGACCGACATCATCGTCGGCTTTCCTGGTGAAACCGATGCTGATTTTGAGAACACCCTGGCGGTTGTCCGCCAAGCGCGCTTCGCTGGCGCCTTCACTTTCCAATATTCCCCCCGACCAGGAACGCCAGCAGCTGAACTACCCGGGTTAATACCACGTCCAGTGGTTCAAGAACGTTACGAACGCTTAGTAGCTCTCCAAGACGAAATCTCATGGGAGCTGAATCAGAAGTTGCAAGGTAAACAAGTTGAAGTCCTCGTGGCACCAGGAGAGGGCCGTAAAGACTCAGCCACCCAACGGTGGTCCGGTCGCGCCCCGGACAACCGGCTCGTTCATTTCGCTGTTCCTACTCAGGGGGAAGTGCCCCGCCCAGGGGATGTTGCCACGGTGACCGTTACCCGCGGGGCTCCCCATCATCTGGTAGCGGACGGGCCGGGCTACGCATTACGACGCACCCGGGCAGGTGATGCCTGGCAAAGCCAAGCGGAAGCGATCACGTCTAGCCCAGAGGGAGCCTCGACCGCATCGGTGAATTCTCCCCGCGTGGGTCTTGGAATGCCAACCCGGCGGGATCCGGCGTAACGAGGAAATTACTCTGTTACGCCGGCCCTGGCCGGACTGTGGTCAGCCGCCGATTCGGTCGTCTGCGGCCTGCTGAATGCCGTCGATCTTGTCGCTGAACTTGCCGCCAGTGAGTTTGTCAGCAGCGTCTCCTGCTTTGTCAATGACAGTGTCACTGACACCTTCGAGTTTGTCGCCGTGATTCTGAGCGAGGTCTTCGGCTTTACCTTTGAGACTGTCGAAAGCACCCACGCGACTTCTCCTTTGGTTTCACTCTTGGTTGATCTCGGACCAAACCATCATTGCGTATCGGGTCCGATAACGTGCGATGGTGACGCGAATGTTTCCCAGCGCGGCGCTCGGTTCTACGGTGGTAGCCATCGTCGGGCCGACGGCCACAGGAAAATCAGACCTCGCAGTGCGGGTCGCACAAGAGCTGCATGGTGAAATCTTGAATGCGGACGCCTTTCAGCTCTATCGCGGGATGGACATCGGCACCGCCAAACTCCCAGTAGCCGACCGCGGAGGAATCCCGCATCATCTGCTCGATGTGCTTGACGTCACTGACGACGCGAACATCGCGGTGTATCAAAAACACGCGCGGGGAGTGATCGACGACGTCATCGCTCGAAAGCGGATACCCATCGTCGTAGGAGGATCCGGGCTGTACGTCCGGGCTGCGCTTGATCTCCTGGAGATCCCGCCTACCGATCCTGCGCTTCGAGAGCGGCTCACGGCCGAAGCGGAAGACCTCGGCGTAGAGGTGATGTATCGGCGGCTCTGTGAGCTTGATCCAGCGGCTGCGGCGCGAATCCTACCGGGCAACACTCGCCGAATCATCCGTGCTTTGGAAGTGATCGAGCTAACCGGGGGGGTGTTTCCAGCTCAATTGCCAGTGCCGACGTCCCGACTGCCCACTGTGCAGGTCGGCTTGCGGATACCTCGGCCCGTTCTCGATGAGCGGATTGCCACTCGAACTTCCCGGATGTGGGCAGACGGCGTTGTCACCGAAGTCCGCCAGCTCGTTGAGCAGGGCTTACATACAGGGAGGACGGCGTCCCGCGCGGTGGGGTACGCCCAGATCTTGGCGTCCTTAGCTGGGACTTACGACGACGAAACCGCTCAAGAGCGCACCGCGCAAGCGACTCGCCGCCTGGTTCGAAGGCAGGAGTCGTGGTTTAAGCGAGATCAGCGAATCCAGTGGGTGGCGGCAGACAGCTGTGACCTTCTTGACCAGGCGCTTCAAATCTCAACCCGCCATAGTGAGGCGGTTGCTCAGTAAACCCAGGCCGCACGAGAAACCCAGGCCGCACGAGGGCACTCGCTGAACAAGGCTGAGGGATAAGGGCATCATGGACTCATGCGCTGGTCATTCACTAAGGGTCATGGCACCCAGAACGACTTCGTCATCCTCCCGGATTTGCAGGCCGAGCTGACGATGACGGCTCCCTTAGTGAAGGCGGTCACTGATCGTCGAGCAGGCGTGGGTGCTGACGGGGTGCTTCGAGTAGTCCCAACGGCGGCGATTCCTGAAGTCGCAGATCAGGCGTCAACAGCGTTGTGGTTTATGGATTACCTCAACGCGGATGGCACCCCGGCGCAAATGTGTGGCAATGGGATTCGCGTTTTTGCTGCCTACCTCGTCCGGGAAGGATTAGCGGAATTAGGGCCGATGCGGATCGCTACGAGAGCAGGGGTGAAGCATGTCCACCCGTTAGTAACGGCGGATCTTCCCGCGCAGGTCAGTGTCGACTCGCCATGGTTTGCAGTGGACCTGGGGTTTTGGCGGTTACTTCACGGGATGCGTGCTTTGGCTGACGGTGGTGATGCCCGGGTATCAGTTTCGGGATTACCGGGAGCCGTGCCGGCGATTTCGGTTGAGGTGGGTAACCCTCATACCGTCGTCCTTTTGCCAGCAGCTGAAGACTTATCCCGGCTGGATCTTTCGGTGCCGCCAGTGGTGAAACCAATTCCGCCGGAGGGCAGCAATGTTGAGTTTGTCGTTGTTGACCACGCTTCGACGGGAGACTGGGGGGCGATCCAGATGCGGGTGCATGAGCGTGGCGTGGGTGAAACGCGGTCCTGCGGTACTGGCGCTGCGGTGGCTGCGATGGCGACTAGGTCCTGGCTTGCACTTGCTGGCTCGGCTCCTGACCGTTGGGTGGTCACGGTGCCTGGGGGTCAAGTCATCGTTCGGGCTTTACCGGAGAATCATGTTGAGTTAGCTGGCCCAGCGGTACTCGTGGCCGATGGCACGGTTGAGCTTATTTTGGCCGCGTGACACGAAGAATGCGATAGCCCTTCGCGCTTGCCGTCCGGGTGATTGCCCAACCAGCCAGGTTTGGGTTGGACGCGAGCCACGCATGTAAAGAGTCTGAACCAAGATGTCGTTGCACCACTAAGTGCGCGTCAGCTCCGGCTTGGAGGGTGGGCAACCAGTGCATGAGGAGGTCGCGCAGGGCATGCTTGCCAATTCGGATGGGTGGGTTACTCCAGATCGCCGCGAATTGGATCGACTCGGGGACTTCCTCCGGGCGAACAGTCCTGACATGAGATAAACCCAACGTAGATGCAGTGTGCCGTAAAGCGTTCAGCGCACGTTCGTTAACGTCAACTCCCCAGATTGTGGCCTGACGGTACTGGTATGCGGCGGTGAGCGTAATGGGCCCCCAACCGCATCCGAGGTCGAGGATGTTCCCCGTGCTATCGCTTGGTTGGATGCGTGGAAGAAGTATCGCAGTGCCCGGGTCAACTCGGCTAGGGCTGAAGATCCCAGCGCTGGTGCGCACCTGAAGGTCACGGTTAGCTAGTCGAACGGCGATGGTGCGGGACTGATCGTCCCCAGTGGGATTTTCGCTCCAGTATTGCTTGTGCTCGCTCACAGCTGGGCAGTGTGCCATCCCGATTCGGCACTGTTGTGGGGGGCTAGCCTCGGTATTACTTGGGCCGTTGTCACAGGGATGTGTCACGGTAGAGAAGATCGGGAGTGGCTGAGGTGAGATTGGGAGGTTACGTGAGTCAGGTGTCAAAGCAAGGGGCTTGGGAGGCCGCCGATGCTGATGACTATCCAGACGGTGCGCAATTGGACTTAGCGGACCGGCACGCTTTGCGTCGTGTCTCGGGGCTTTCGACGGAGCTGACCGACGTCACTGAGGTTGAGTACCGGCGGTTGCGGTTGGAGCGGGTGGTGCTGGCGGGAGTTTTCGCTGGCGAGTTGGCGGAAGCAGAGAATTCCCTTCGCGAGCTAGCAGCCCTAGCGGAGACGGCGGGATCAGAGGTATTGGACGGGGTCATTCAACGTCGGCCGCAGCCGGATCCCAGTACGTTTCTTGGTGCCGGAAAGGCCCGTGATTTGCACGATGTGGTGGCGTCCACGGGGGCGGACACCGTGATTTGTGATGGTGAACTTTCGCCGTCCCAGCGGCGTGCTTTGGAAGACATCGTCCAGGTCAAGGTGGTAGACCGGACAGCGCTCATTCTGGATATTTTCGCTCAGCACGCACGGAGCCGTGAGGGTAAAGCTCAGGTTGAACTGGCTCAACTGGAGTACTTGCTGCCGCGATTGCGGGGCTGGGGTGAGTCGATGTCCCGTCAGGCTGGTGGGCGGGTCGCCGGTGGTGCCGGGATTGGCTCTCGTGGCCCGGGGGAAACCAAAATTGAACTGGACCGACGACGGATTCGTACCCGGATGGCCCGGCTGCGCCGACAGATCGCAGCCATGAAGACGTCTCGTGAGACTGGTCGCCAGCAGCGCCGTAGTGGGGCGGTCCCGGCTATCGCGATTGCCGGATACACCAATGCGGGGAAGTCATCGCTCCTCAATCGCCTAACCGGTGCAGGTGTTCTCGTCGAAGATGCGTTATTCGCCACGCTGGATCCAACGATCCGCCGAGCGCAGACCACCGATGGCCGGGTTTTCACGTTGGCGGACACGGTGGGGTTTGTCCGGCAGTTACCGCACCAACTTGTCGAAGCGTTTCGATCCACTTTGGAAGAAGTCGCACAGGCAGATGCGATCTTGCACGTGGTCGATGGTTCAGACCCAGATCCTGAGGGCCAGTTAGCGGCAGTCCGGGAAGTGTTGGGCACCATCGATGCTCGGCAATTGCCTGAGTTGATCGTGGTGAATAAGGCCGACGTCACCGACCCTACGGTGATCACCCGGTTGCGAGCTCGCGAGCCTGAGCTGGTCGCAGTCAGCGCTCGGACGGGCCTGGGGATTGCGGAGCTTCGCACCCGCCTGGACGTTTTAGTCCCCAGGCCCCCCATCGAGGTGGATGTGTTGGTCCCCTATACCCGCGGCGACCTGGTGAGTCGAGTCCATCAGGATGGCGAGGTGCTGCTTGAGCGCCACGAGTCCGCGGGGACGCGCCTTCATGCTCGGGTGTCGCCGGGATTGGCTGCTGACGTGGCTGCTTTTGGTGTCTAAGGTGCCACTGTCGTCGGTTACCAATCACCGGGTCCCTCCAACACCATCAGCCGACCACGATGCTGCGTCGGCTGATCCGTCGGTTGCGGATTTGCTAGCTGCTGCAATCAAGGGAGTTGGTGGGCAGGCGCGTCCTGGTCAAGCACAGATGGCAGAGGCGGTCGCCACTGCCGCCCGGACGGGTGAGCATCTGTTGGTCCAAGCTGGCACGGGGACGGGTAAATCGCTAGCATATTTGGTGCCGGCCATCGCTCATGCCATGCGAACGGGGCGCCCGGTAGTGGTTGCGACGGCAACCTTAGCTTTGCAATCGCAAGTAATAGAGCGGGACTTGCCGCGAGTCGCCGACGCGGTAGCGGGGCTTTTAGGTCGTCGCCCCATCTTCGGTGTGGTGAAGGGCAGGTTTAACTATGTCTGCCAACACAAACTGCTTGGCGGGTACCCAGATGACACCTTGTTCACCTTAGACGCACCAACCTCAACCGCACCAGGCCCGCATGAGGAGAGTCTGCTTCCGTTACACGAGAACACGTCGGTGGCTGAAAAGGTGGTACCGGCGTCCATAAGGAACTCGTCCGCTGGTGGGGCGACACCATCTGACTTTGGTCATGAGGTGCTGCGGCTCCGGGCGTGGGCTGAACAGACTGAAACTGGCGACCGAGACGACCTCACCCCCGGCGTGTCGGATCGAGCGTGGCGTCAGGTGGCAGTGTCTGCCCATGAGTGCTTAGGCCAGGTGTGCCCGATGGTGGAAGACTGCTTCACCGAGCGGGCGCGTCTAGTGGCCCGAGCATCAGACGTAGTCGTCACGAATCATGCGATGGTCGCTATTGATTCATTTGAGGGGCGGCAGATTCTACCGCCCCACGATGTGCTGATCGTTGACGAGGGGCACGAATTAGTGGATCGGGTGACATCTGTCATCACCGACGAGCTCACTCCAGCTACGGTTGAGCGAGCGGCTCGGCGGGCTAGTTCATGGGCTGATCCGGCAGATTTACAGCTAGCGGTCGCGCCCCTCCGGGATGTTTTGTCGACTTTGCCTCCCACTCGGCTGGAGGAGCTGCCGGAAACGCTGGTAGTGGCGCTGACTTCGGTCCGTGATGCGGCTCGTCACCTGCAGACTGCTTTGAAGCCTGAGCGCGGGGAGATCCCAGATGGCGCTCGGCAACTTGCCCGAGCTGAGGTGGATGACGTCTTTGACGTGGCGGACCGGTTTTTACGCAGAGCCGAATTTGACGTGATGTGGGTGGTAGAAGATCAGCGTCGAGGGTCGATCCTGCAAATCGCTCCGTTGACAGTGGCGGGACTGCTCCGGGAACGGCTTTACCCGGATCGCACGGTGATTTTCACGTCGGCAACTTTGGAGCTTGGCGGTGGTTTTGAGACAGTTACGCCCGAGTTGGGGTTAGTGGGCTCGCACGCACCGGCCTGGCGTGGACTTGACGTAGGGAGTCCTTTTGACTACCCCCGCCAGGGAATTTTGTATTGCGCGCGGCACATCCCACCGCCGACCCGGTCCGGTACGCACGAGGCGGCGCTCGATGAGCTTGTCGAGCTGATTACCGCAGCTGGTGGACGGACGTTGGGTCTGTTCTCTTCCCGGCGCGCGGCGCGTGATGCCGCACAGGCGGTCCGTGAGCGGCTAGACGTCCCGGTGTTGTGCCAAGGTGATGACCAACTCCCCACTTTGGTGCGGAGTTTCTTGGCAGACCCAACGACCTGTTTGTTCGGCACGATGTCCCTTTGGCAGGGCGTCGACGCGCCAGGTGCGACGTGCACGCTAGTCGTCATTGATCGCATTCCCTTTCCCCGCCCGGACGATCCGGTGTTATCCGCACGCGCGCGGTCCGTGGAGTCTGCTGGTGGCAATGGTTTTCTTGCAGTTAGTGCCAGCTATGCGGGTCTTCGGCTCGCACAAGGTGCGGGTCGCCTCGTGCGCTCTGCCGATGACCGTGGAGTCGTTGCCGTCTTGGACTCTCGTATGGTGACAGCCCGGTATGGCGGGTTCCTTCGGGCCTGCATGCCGCCTTTATGGCCCACCACGGACCGGGCGGTGGTCATGGCGGCGCTGCGACGTCTTGACGACAAAGCGATCAACCACCCCAGTGCATCTCTTACGGCACGGTGAACCACGCGGTGGTGACGGGCCCCCACGTGCCGGAGGTGTCCCGGCCTTGCACGTACACGCTATGCCGCCCGGGGCTTAATCCGGTGATTGATCGGGTCGCTCGGATCCCTTCGGATTTTGCGTTGAAGCTGCCGTCGGTCGCTGTCATTGAGGTCGCTGTGCTGCCAGCCCAGGGTGGGGTGTCCAGGTAGTACCGGCCTGCGTTGATGTTTTGAGTGGTTGGTCGTCCGATGCTGCCGCTGGCGTTGCCGTAAGCGTTGTCGTTAGCGGTCCCACTAATGGTGACGGTTGTGCCAGATACGGTGGCTGCCGCGCTGGTGGTGTTGGGTCCTGCGGTTTGGGTGTAAGGGGCACGGGAGTTCTTCGCGAGAGACAAGATCGAATCCCGGATGAGCGGCCAGAAGGTGTCTTGGCAGCTGAATGCTGGTGTGAAGCCACCGCATGTTCCTGAGGCTGGGCCGATTTCCACGGTAAAGCCGGGTACACCGAGGGTGCCGTACAGGTGGTCGTCAGTAGTCCCAGTGGTGCTGTAGAGGATTTCCGGTCCGGTTCCTGTCTTGTACCCGTTGTAGTAGCTCATCCGAAAAGCGAGCGCTCGAAGTGCCGCGTTGTTCGGCGACGCGTTGGTGGTCCACCCCCACGGCAACAGGGTGAGGTTCGAGTAACTGTGCAGGCTCAGCAGAGCGCCCGTGGTGGTAGTTGCGGCAGCATCTGTATCGGCGGCGCCGCGGGTATCGGCGAAAAGTTGACTGAAAAGTGTTTCTAGGGCTTGTTGTTCTGGCTCTGAGGCGGCTGTAGTCCCTCGATAGGTCTGGTCGCATACGTTCACCGAAGATCCAGTGCCGCCCCATTTGAAGGTGGCGTTGCGGTTCAGGTCAACACCCGCTTGATTCGATGATGTAGGCGGTGAGGCGCAGCCAGCACCGTTGGTGGTGTCAGCGTTTTTCCGCTGCAGATACGGCGTATTGCCACCGGATTCAACAATTTCTAAACCGTCTGGGTTCGCGACGGGAATCACCCACACTTCCTGGTGATCAAGCAGGGTGGTGATTTCTGGAAGGGTGTTGTAGTTGCCAACGAGATAGTCAACGGCGCGCCACGCCATTTCACTGGTGGAGAGTTCACGGGGGTGAATTGCTGCCATCACGATGGTGCGGGGTTTAGTACCTGGGGCGAGCGCACAGTCGCCGGGTTGTTGTTTGGTCAAACAGAGGGCGCGGAGGTCCCACCCGCCTAGACCTTGTTGCTTGCGCCAGGAATCTCCGTAGTCGATCACTTGTGCGAGATCAGGGTGGTTCGCGGCGATATCGGTGACGTGCTGTTCGTGCGCGCCGACGGTGCGGTAGCCCCCATAGAAAGTGGGATATACCCCGGGGCTGCTAGTTGTGATTCGGCCAGTCGACAGGGTGGTGTCGTCGTCAGCGTCGCGGAGCACTTCTTCTACCTGGACTTGATAGCCAGCGCCGCGAAGCTCTTTCCCAGTCGCGACAGTCCCGAGAATAAAGTAATTTTTTCCTTCGCGGTGTTCAATCAGGTCGTAACCGCCGTTGACGAGTCGTGCTACTTCAGCTTCGGTTGACGCTGTCACGCGGAAAAGTTTGATGTTGCCGGCGGGGCCGGCAGGATCGTCTGATGAAGGGGCGGCCCAGCCGCCAACTGGGGCCGTAAGGCCCACCATGAGGGCGGCGCAGAGTGCGCTTTGGCGAAGTCGTTTCCCACCGTAGTTCCGTGGTTGACGTGGCCTGCGAGCTGGCCATCCGAAAGTCGTCTTCATTGAGTGCTCCCCTGATTTATGCTGCTGATCCCTGATCCGATGCGATTCGATTCGGTCTCGGACCACGGTAGTTAGCGTAGGCCGACCAAAGGGGGTAATGAGGTCAAAGAATGTCCTCTTGGTTCGTGCCGGTTGCCTACCGGCAGGTAAACCTGACGAGGGGTTGACTGGGCAGTGCGCCGGAGATATCTTCGAACACATGTTCGAAATAGTTCCGCGAGTTTCTTTCGCCGTCCAACAAGGTAATCGTCTAACTAGGTAAATCGTCTGACTTAAATCTGCTTTGGAACTGGTCTTTGCCATAACTCATTGGGGCATCGGAGGGGAGGTCCCACGAATGGGTATTGCCGGCCCTAAACGCTTAAGGCGGATTTCGTCACAAGCAAAGTCATCATCACCGGGGAGGATTACATGACGATCGCTTCGTCATTCGTATATTGCGGCGCGGTGGGGGAATGCGCTGACGTGCCAACACATACTCGCGATTTACTTTATCAAGCAGAGGGCAGTCTGCTCAACGGCTTGTCCTTATCACTGCCGGGTCAGCGCTACACCGCGGCATATCTTGGGGCACTACGCGCGGCTGCGGCCGTTTTATCAATTCGGGGTCGCCCTGCCCAATGGGGGCGCCCTTGGGGGGTCTGGCAAGTGATCCCGTTGGTGGCTCCTGAGCTCACGGAGTGGGCATTGTTTTTTACCGACGCCGCGCGACGAGGAGTTCTGACTGAGAACGGTTCGGATGATGCTGTGACGCACCGGCAAGCCGATGATCTTTTGCGAGGTAGTGACGAGTTCTTGCGCGTCGTAGAAGTGGTGCTCGGGGTTCCTGAGCACCCGCCTCTTCCTCCGTGCGCGGTCGTCTTACGGTGAGCGCGCAAGTTGTCCTTGGTGGAAGGCATGATGTGGCTGTGAGTGATGTCATGCCTTCAGGCGAGGAACGGGTGAGCGATGCGTTGCCGGTGTCGGTTCGTCACCATTGGGAAGATCTCGCTGAGCAGGTTCGGTTGCATCGATTTGCTTACTATGTGCGAGATGCTCCAACGATCAGTGACGGTGAGTTTGATGCCCTATTACGAGAGCTCGAAACTGTTGAAGCGGAGTACCCAGGTTTACGCACGCCGGACAGCCCGACTCAACTGGTAGGCGCTACGTTTTCCACCGACTTTGCCGCGGTAGATCATGTTGAACGAATGCTCAGCCTGGATAACGTCTTCACTAAAGATGAATTAGCCGTGTGGTTCACTCGCGTGCGTCGAGACTCGGGTACCCCGGCCCCACATTGGCTTTGTGAAGTGAAAGTCGATGGTCTTGCCGTGAATTTGATCTACGAAAACGGGCGTTTGGTGCGGGCCGCCACCCGGGGGGATGGCCGCACAGGCGAGGAAGTCACTCTTAATGTGCGCACTCTTGAGGGAGTCCCCACCCACTTGCCTACTCCAGCGCCAGAGTTGATCGAAATCCGGGGTGAGGTGTTTTTTCCTGGTGCGGCGTTTGCCGCATTGAATGCTGGGTTGGTTGAAGCTGGTCGTGCTCCGTTCGCGAATCCACGGAATGCCGCGGCTGGCTCATTGCGGCAGAAGAACCCGAGAGTCACTGCGGGGCGCCCACTTCGTTTGGTCGTCCATGGGGTAGGGGCGTTGCGGGGGTTCGTCGATGCTTTTGCTGCCACTGGGTTACACCCCACCAGGCAGTCGGAGCTTTACGACGTGTTGGCGACCTGGGGTTTCCCAGTCAGCCCCCATAACCGGGTGGTGTCAACTGAAGAAGATGTCGCGGCGCTGATCCATCAACATGGCGAGCATCGTCATGCACTGGATCACGAGATTGATGGGGTAGTCATCAAGCTTGATGAATTGGCGGGGCAACGGCGTCTTGGCACTACGAGCCGGGCCCCCCGATGGGCCATTGCCTACAAGTTCCCTCCTGAAGAAGTCACCACCACACTGGTGGATATTCGCGTCAATGTGGGGCGGACCGGGCGAGTGACGCCGTTTGGTGTCATGACACCGGTGCTGGTTTCCGGTTCCACAGTTGAAATGGCCACACTGCACAACGCCGACGAAGTTCGGCGTAAAGGAGTCCTCATCGGTGACACTGTGGTTTTGCGGAAGGCCGGCGATGTCATTCCTGAAATTGTTGGCCCTGTCGTGGCGTTACGACCCGACGATGCAAGAGCATTCATCATGCCGACGCGCTGCCCGGTGTGTAGCACTGAGCTACGCCCTGCACGTGATGGTGACGTCGATATTCGTTGCCCCAACACACGCAGCTGCCCCGCTCAACTGCGGGAGCGACTTTTCCACGTAGCTTCCCGGGGTGCGCTGGATATTGAAGCGTTGGGGTGGGAGGCAGCCCATGGGCTGTTGAACGCCGGGGTGGTCCACGACGAAGGCGATCTCTTCGCGTTAACCGCGGATGCCTTGCTGCAGGTTCCACTCTTCGTTCGTAAAGATGGCACTTTGTCGGCAAATGGCGCCAAGCTGTTGGAAAATCTCGCAGAATCGGCCCGACAGCCCCTCTGGCGGATGCTAGTTGCGTTATCTATTCGGCACGTGGGGCCTACTGCGGCACGCGCTTTAGCCCGCGAGTTCGGTGACTTGCGCCGAATTCAGGGAGCCACCCAAGAGGAGCTCGCCTCAGTTGAGGGGGTGGGCCCGGTGATTGCCGAAGCTATTCGGGAATGGTTTGCCGTGGATTGGCATCGCGGTGTCGTCGATAAATGGGCTGCTGCTGGGGTCCGCATGGTCGATGACACTGACGATTCTGTGATGAAGACGCTCACTGGTCTCACCATTGTTGTCACTGGTTCGTTAGATGGTTTTAGTCGTGACGAAGCCAAAGAAGCAATCCTGGCGCGCGGGGGTAAAGCATCTGGGTCAGTGTCGAAGAAAACAGCATTTGTTGTGGTCGGGGAGAGCCCAGGGAGCAAACATGACAAGGCCATCCAACTCGGGGTGCCAATTTTGGATGAAGATGGCTTCCGCACGCTTTTAGCCGATGGCCCGTCGGCCGTGACGGAGCGTCCACCGCCCAGCCCTTAGACTCACCGACATGCCTGTTAGTCGTGACGACGTCGCGTATCTCGCCCAATTGGCCCGGATTGAAGCCACCGACGCTGATCTTGACCAGTTAGCCGGTGAGTTAGGGGTGATCTTAGATTCTGTTGCACGAGTAGGTGAAGTGGCTGCTGATGACGTCCCGCCGATGTCGCACCCGCTCCCTCTGACAAATGTGACCCGACCAGACGAGCCGACCCCAGGTTTGAGTGCTGCCGAAGCTTTGGCAGGGGCGCCCAGTCATGAGCGGCAACGGTTCGCTGTCCCGCGCATTTTGGAGGAAGATTAACGTGCCGGTAGATCACCAGACCACCACGGGTGACTCCTCGTCGGCTGATGGCGTCTCGGCCGGAGGTGCAGCTTCTGATGCGCAATCGATGACTCAACTCACAGCATTAGAACTCTCGGAAGCGTTGCGGCGCAACGACATCAGTGCCGAAGAGGTCACGCGCGCACACTTGGAGCGAATCGAGGCGGTAGACCCAGGTGAGCGTGGGGTACATGCTTTTCTGCATGTTGCTCACGACGCCGCCATGCAGCAGGCGCAGCACATTGATGCGCGGCGCCGCGCGGGGGAGGAGTTGCCTCCACTGGCAGGGGTGCCAATCGCGGTAAAAGACGTGGTGGTGACGCGCGGCATGCCCACCACGGCAGGGTCTGCCACGTTGGCTGGTTGGCTCCCTCCATACGATGCGACGATCGTCACCCGGTTGCGCGGCGCCGGCTTGATCATCCTCGGGAAAACGAATATGGACGAGTTCGCGATGGGCAGTTCAACGGAGCATTCTGCGTATGGTCCTACCCGTAACCCGTGGGACGTAGATCGCATTCCCGGTGGGTCCGGCGGCGGTTCAGCGGCGGCGTTGGCTGCGTTTGAAGCACCACTCGCGATCGGTACAGATACAGGTGGGTCAATTCGGCAGCCGGCGGCAGTGACCGGCACGGTAGGGGTAAAACCGACCTACGGTGGTGTTTCCCGTTACGGCCTCATTGCATTGGCAAGTAGTTTGGATCAAGCTGGGCCCTGCGCGCGAACAGTGCTGGACGCGGCCTTGCTTCATGAAGTTTTAGGCGGTCATGACCCACGGGATTCCACCAGCATCAACGCCCCGGTCCCGCCGGTGGTGCAGGCAGCTCGTCGAGCTGATGTCACGGGGATGCGGATCGGGGTAATCCGGGAGTTGAGTGGTTCGGGGTACCAACCAGGGGTAAGGGCCAGGTTCGATGAAGTAGTGGCTCTATTGACCGCCGCTGGGGCGGAGGTGATTGAGGTTTCTTGCCCGCATTTTGAGTATGCGCTCGCTGCGTATTACCTGGTGTTACCCAGTGAGGCGAGCAGTAACTTGGCCCGGTTCGACGCCATGAGGTACGGGTTGCGGGTCACCCCTGATGAAGTCGAATCACCTACGGCGGAGCAGGTTATGGCTGCCACTCGGGACGCTGGGTTCGGCGCCGAAGTGAAACGCCGGATCATTCTTGGCACGTACGCGTTATCCAGTGGGTATTACGACGCCTACTATGGACAGGCGCAAAAAGTCCGCACATTAGTGGCCCAAGATTTCACCGCAGCGTTCGAGCGGGTTGAGGTGTTGATCTCGCCCACCGCGCCGACAACAGCATTCCCGTTGGGGGCCAAGCTCAACGATCCGTTGGCGATGTACCTCAACGATGTGGCGACAATCCCGGCGAACCTCGCCGGAGTGCCTGGTATGTCGCTTCCGGCGGGGCTTGCGGACGAAGATGGTCTGCCGGTTGGTGTGCAGATCCTCGCTCCCGCGATGCGCGATGAGCGGCTTTACCAGGTGGGCGCCGCGATTGAAGCCACATTGGTCGAGCGCTGGGGTGGCCCGCTGCTGGATCGGATTCCCACGATGGAGGTATCGCTGTGACCACCACCGGGACGGAACCGTTGCTGAAGTACGACAACGCGTTGACCCAGTTTGATCCAGCGTTGGGTTTAGAGGTGCATGTCGAGTTGTCCACTCGGACGAAAATGTTCTGCGGTTGCGAGTGTGTGTTCGGCGCCGAACCGAACACCCAGGTGTGCCCGGTGTGCTTGGGTTTGCCTGGCGCGTTGCCAGTGGTGAACGTGGCCGCGGTGGAGGCGGCGGTCCGAATTGGCCTCGCCCTGCATTGTGAGATCCGCCCGTGGGGTCGATTCGCACGAAAGAACTATTTCTACCCGGACATGCCAAAGAACTTTCAAACTTCCCAGTACGACGAGCCCATTGCGGCGAACGGTTATCTGGATATCGAGTTGGCGGATGGTTCTTTGTTCCGGGTTGAGATTGAGCGCGCTCACATGGAGGAAGACACCGGCAAGTCTTTACACGTTGGTGGAAGCACAGGCCGTATCCATGGCGCGGACTACTCCCTGGTGGATTACAACCGGGCGGGCATTCCGCTCATTGAGATTGTCAGTCGCCCAGTAGTCGGCGCCGGGGAGCGCACCCCAGAGGTAGCGCGTGCGTATGTCGCAGCGTTGCGGGATCTACTGCGAGCGTTAGATGTGTCCGATGTCCGGATGGAGCAGGGGTCGCTGCGATGTGACGCGAACGTGTCGCTCCGTCCGCGTGTCGAATCCGGTCAGGCTGAGGTCCCGTTAGGAACAAGGACTGAAACGAAAAACGTCAATTCGCTGCGTAGCGTGGAGCGCGCTGTTCGGTATGAGATTCAACGCCAATCCGCCAGGTTGACGGCGGGAGAAACCATTGTGCAGGAGACTCGCCACTGGCATGAAGATTCCGGGATCACTACGGCGGGCCGGGTGAAATCCGATGCCGAGGATTACCGGTATTTTCCGGAACCGGATTTGGTGCCGGTCGCTCCGGATGCCGCGTGGGTTGAGAGCTTGCGGGCGACTTTGCCGGAGCCGCCAGCACAGCGCCGGCGCCGGCTGCAGCAGGAGTGGGGGGTCACTGATTTGCAGATGCGGGATTTGGTGAACGCGGGGGTCACCGAAGTCATGGAGGCGACGATCACGGCGGGTGCTTCGCCGGCAGCGGCGAGACGATGGTGGTCTGGGGAGTTAGCCCGGCGGGCATCCGCTGCTGGCGTCCCGGTGACTGAGGTGGGGGTTTCACCAAAGCAGGTGGCCCAATTGGCGGAGTTAGTGGAGTCAGGACGGCTAAACGACACGGTGGCCAGGCAGGTCTTAGATGGGGTGTTGGCCGGTGAAGGCACCCCCGAGGACGTCGTCAATGCTCGCGGTTTGGAGGTGGTCTCCGATGATGCCGCGTTAGGCGCTGCGGTGGACGCCGCGATTGCCGCACAACCAGAGGTGGCGCAAAAAATCCGGGATGGCAAGCTGGCCGCCGCTGGTGCACTGATCGGTGCGGTGATGAAAGAGATGCGCGGTCAGGCCGATGCCGCCCGAGTCCGCGAGCTCATTCTTCAGCGCCTCACGTAACGGGAGTCTGGTGGGAGGTGCCTCGGAGACCGGATCCGCCGAGGTGCTGATGAACAGGCATGGGTTAGCCCAGGGTGGCGGTCACCATACGATCGTCGCCGAGTCGTCCTTGGCCCCGAGTGACGTTACTGGTGATGACGGCGAGGGTGCCGTCTGGGGCGACATCGACGGCTCTGAGGCGGCCATACTCACCGTCGAGTAGTGAGACGGGTTTTCCAGTAGAACCGTTGCTAGACAATGGGATTCGCCAGAGTCGTTCGCCTCGGAGAGCGGCCATCCAAATGGATCCGCTCCCGATTGCGATGCCGCTGGGGGAGGCGTCCGCGGGACTCCACTGGGCTAACGGTGGAGTGTATCCGCGAGTTTCGTCAGCGGGCGTACCCTTGCCTTCGACGATTGGCCAGCCGTAGTTGCCGCCCGGTTCGATCCGGTTCAGCTCATCCCAGGTGTTCTGCCCGAACTCGCTGGCGTACATCCGTCCTTGGTCGTCCCACGCGATCCCCTGGACGTTGCGGTGACCCCATGACCACACCAATGAGTCGGGGAATGGGTTCCCAGGGGCTGGCTTACCCTCCGGGGTGATTCGTAAAATCTTGCCGCCGAGTGAGTTTCGGTCTTGGGCGCGGTTCGGCTCGGCGGCGTCGCCCGTTGCCACGTACAGGTAGCCATCAGGGCCAAAAGCGATCCGCCCACCGTTGTGGGTGCTTGCTTTAGGGATTCCGGTGAGTACCGGGCGAGGGGTGCTGAGTTCGCCGTTGCGGTACTCCATTGAGACCACCCGATTATCAGTGGCTGAGGTGAGATAGGCGTACAACTGACGGTAGGTGTATTTCTGGTTGGGTTCCTCGGGGGCGAGGGCGATACCGAGCAAACCTCCTTCACCACCAGGAACCACCTCGGGTATTCGCCCGCCAGGGCCAGTCCCAAATACGGCCGTCACTCCATTGGCCCCTACCCGGACGATACGTGCTTCATCTCGCAACGACACGAGGTACCCGTCGGCGGCGCTGTTGCCGAGCCTGGCTATTCCCCATGGGGTGGGCAAGTCAGTGGCGAGGTCTTTAAGGTCAGCGAGTTCGGTCGCCGGGCTTGACGTCGAGTTAGCTGATGTCCTTACTGTCGCAGTGGGTTTCATGCCATTTGACGTGGAGCCCTCAGAACCAGTGGTCGCGGCGCAGCCCGTGAGGGCCGCCAGTGCGCACGCTGCGGTTAAGGCGCGAAAGTGAGGCATAATCGTCAGTGTGCCGAACGTGCTGAGGTCTTATGGGCGCACCCCGGCCTCAGTGGTGTCACCTTGAGGGGCGTCCGCTACGAATTGCATCCCGATGGTGTCGGTGCAGGCGACCCCATGACTCACTCGCTGACACCACATCTGCTGCACTCACCGATCGTCTCCTTCCTCGTCGAGAGCCCCTAGACTTGTCGCATGACCTCCCCGGATGTGAAGCCTCGTAGCCGTGATGTGACTGACGGTTTGGAGCGGGCAGCCGCTCGGGGAATGCTGCGAGCGGTAGGCATGGGCGACGAGGATTTCGCGAAACCTCAGATCGGGGTGGCGAGTTCATGGAATGAGATCACCCCCTGCAATTTGCCTCTACAACGATTAGCGCAGGCCGTGAAGGACGGCGTGCACGCTGCGAGCGGTTACCCGTTGGAGTTCTGCACTATCTCGGTGTCCGATGGCATTTCGATGGGCCACGAGGGGATGCACTATTCGCTGGTCTCACGCGAAGTGATCGCGGATAGCGTGGAGACGGTTGTCCAAGCGGAGCGTCTCGACGGCACAGTGCTGTTAGCTGGTTGCGATAAATCGTTGCCAGGGATGTTGATGGCCGCCGCCCGCCTGGACCTCGCCGCGGTCTTTTTGTATGCCGGGTCGATTTTGCCTGGGGTAGCGAAGCTGTCCGACGGTACGGAACGCGAAGTCACCATCATCGACGCGTTCGAAGCGGTGGGTGCGTGTGCCCGGGGTTTGATGTCTCGGGAAGACGTGGATGCTATCGAGCGTGCGATCTGCCCGGGTGAGGGCGCGTGCGGGGGGATGTATACGGCGAACACCATGGCGAGTGCGGCGGAAGCGCTGGGGATGTCTCTTCCGGGGAGTGCGGCCCCACCGGCTACGGACCGGCGCCGGGATGGGTACGCCCGCCGTAGCGGCCAGGCTGTCGTCCGCATGTTGGAACGGGGTATCACCGCCCGGCAGATCATGACGAAGGAAGCATTCGAGAACGCGATCGCTGTGGTCATGGCCTTGGGTGGTTCTACGAATGCGGTGCTGCATTTGTTGGCTATCGCGCATGAGGCGAGAGTTGAGCTCTCCCTCGACGACTTCACCCGGATTGGTTCTCGGGTGCCGCATTTGGCGGACGTCAAACCTTTCGGTCGGCACGTGATGACTGACGTGGACCGAATCGGCGGTATTCCGGTGGTGATGCGGGCGCTGCTCGATGCTGGGCTGTTGCACGGTGACGTGCTGACAGTGACTGGTCGGACGCTGGCGGAAAACCTCGCTGACATCGCCCCACCGGACCCAGACGGCACGGTGGTTAGAGCGATGTCTGAGCCCATTCATCGCACCGGGGGAATCACTATTTTGCGGGGCAGCCTCGCACCCGATGGGGCGGTGGTGAAGTCAGCCGGTTTCGATACGGATGTTTTTAGTGGCACGGCGCGGGTCTTCGACGGGGAACGGGCGGCGATGGACGCGGTTGAGCAGGGTGTTCTGAAGCCCAATGATGTGGTGGTGATCCGATATGAAGGCCCTAAGGGAGGGCCGGGAATGCGCGAGATGCTTGCTGTCACCGGCGCTATTAAGGGTGCTGGGCTCGGCAAGGACGTCCTCCTCCTTACTGACGGACGGTTCAGTGGTGGGACGACCGGTCTGTGCGTGGGCCATGTCGCGCCGGAGGCTGTCGATGGTGGTCCGATCGCTTTCGTCCGCGACGGTGATCCGATCCGGTTAGATGTCGCTGCTGGCCGGTTGGACGTCGAGATAGGTGCTGATGAGTTTGCTGCGCGCCGCGCAGGGTGGTCGCCGCCACCTCCTCGACATGAGCGTGGTGTGCTCGCGAAGTACGCCCGGTTAGTGGGGTCGGCAGCTCATGGCGCGGTGTGTGACGCTTGAGCATCCTGATCTTGGGAAGCATTGGTGGTATCTAGTAGCGGTTGACGCGTGTTGAGTTGATAGGCGATGCTTGGGGTATGTGTTTTGTTGCTGTAGTAGTTGGGCGCGCGATTTGAACAGTCTTTGACCTCTTGATTGGTCTTCGACCAGATCGCGCGCAACCCCCTCGCTGAGCCCTATCGGCCGAGGGGTTTTTTATTGCAGCCGAGGGATTTTTGTTGCAGTAGTGGCGTGTTTGTTGTGCTAGTGCAGTCCATGTTTGTCACGAGTCCCGGGCAGTCGGGCATGAGTAAGTCAGGTGAGTGTGATGAGTTCCGCATCAGCGACAACCGGCCAGTCGGCTTCAGCCCAACATGATGCCGCGTCCGTCCTCTCTCGCAGAGGACCAGAACTCATCACTGGTGCGCAGAGTTTGGTCCGCTCATTGGAGCGGGCTGGTGTGGACGTGGTGTTCGGTATTCCCGGTGGGGCGATCTTGCCGGCATATGATCCGCTGTTGGATTCGCAGTCGGTACGTCACATTTTGGTGCGGCATGAGCAGGGTGCTGGTCATGCCGCGCAAGGGTATGCGGGGGCGACGGGTCGTGTTGGGGTGTGCATGGCAACGTCTGGCCCGGGTGCCACTAACTTGGTGACCCCTATCGCGGATGCGTATATGGATTCGGTGCCGATGGTTGCGATCACCGGGCAGGTGGCGTCCGCGTCCATCGGGACGGACGCCTTTCAAGAAGCCGATATCCGCGGTATCACCATGCCCATCACGAAGCACAACTATTTGGTGACTAATCCGCGTGATATTCCCCGGGTGATCGCGGAAGCGTTCCATTTGGCGGGTACTGGTCGCCCCGGCCCGGTACTGGTCGATATCAGTAAGGACGCCCTTCAAGCGCAGACCACGTTCACCTGGCCCGAGCGCATCGAGTTAGCGGGTTACCACCCGGTGACCCACCCCCATGCGAAGCAGATTGTGGAGGCCGCCCGGCTGATCACTGAAGCGCGCCGCCCGGTGCTGTACGTGGGGGGTGGAGTGATTCGCGCTGGTGCGAGCCCAGATTTACGTGAGCTAGTGGATCTCACCTCCATTCCGGTGGTGACCACGTTGATGGCACGAGGGGCACTGCCAGACAGTCACCCAGCTCATTTGGGAATGCCGGGGATGCACGGCACAGTTGCGGCGGTCACCGCGTTACAACGAGCAGACTTATTGATCAATGTGGGCGCTCGTTTTGATGATCGAGTCACCGGGCAGTTGGCGACGTTCGCGCCGCATGCGCGGGTCATTCACGCCGATATCGATCCAGCGGAAATCGGCAAGAACCGCGCGGCGGATGTTCCGATTGTGGGAGATGCCAAACAAGTATTAGCGGAACTGATCGCGGCTTTGCGGGCTGAGCTCACAGCTGGGCGGCAGGGGGACTACGCCGGGTGGTGGGACGAGGTAAACCAGTGGCGTTCGACTTACCCACTGGGTTACGCCGACCCAGGCGATGGCAGCGTGGCGCCGCAGTATGTGATCAGCCGGCTGGGGGCGATCAGCGGGCCCGACACCATCTTCACCAGCGGGGTGGGTCAACATCAGATGTGGGCCGCGCAGTTCATCTCCTATGAAAAACCGGGCACCTGGATCAACTCCGGGGGGCTGGGCACGATGGGCTTCGCGGTGCCCGCGGCTATGGGCGCTCAGGCGGGAATGCCAAACCGAACGGTGTGGGCCATCGATGGCGATGGCTGTTTTCAGATGACAAACCAAGAGTTGGCGACGTGTGCCATCAATGAGTTGCCGATTAAGGTTGCGGTGATTAACAATTCCAGTCTGGGCATGGTTCGTCAGTGGCAAACACTTTTTTACGATGGGCGGTACAGCAACACTGATTTGCATACCAGCGTAGGGCGGCGCATCCCAGATTTCGTTACCCTCGCTGAAGCGTACGGTTGCGTCGGGTTGCGCTGTGAAAAAACTGAAGATGTTGACCGCGTCATTGAGCAAGCGATGGCCATCAATGATCGCCCGGTAGTGGTGGATTTTGTCGTGCATCGCGACGCGATGGTGTGGCCGATGGTGCCGGCAGGCGTGAGTAACGACGACATCCAGATTGCTCGCGGAATGACGCCTGTGTGGGACCGAGAGGACTGACCATGTCGAAGCACACGTTATCGGTGTTGGTGGAGGACCGCCCGGGGGTGTTGGCCCGGATCGCGGGACTATTCTCCCGCCGCGGATTCAACATTGAGTCGCTCGCGGTCGGCCCGACCGAGTACCCGAAAATTTCCCGGATGACGGTTTTGGTTGATGTCGAGGACCTCCCATTGGAACAGGTCACCAAACAGCTCAATAAATTGATCGAGGTGATCAAAGTAGTCGAGCTTGACCCGGCGTTGGCGGTGCAACGTGAGCTGATGCTGGTGAAAGTTCGGGCTGATCAGCACACCCGGTCCCAAGTATTGGAGACAGTGCAACTGTTTCGGGCCAAAGTGGTGGACGTCTCCCCAGAGGCGGTCACCGTGGAAGCCACTGGCAACGTTGACAAACTGGCTGCGCTATTGCGGGTCTTGGAGCCGTTCGGAGTCCGTGAGTTAGTGCAGTCCGGCATGGTGGCGGTCGGTCGGGGCCCGCGTAGCCTCAGCGATCGCGCGCTGCGGAGCGCATGAGCTGGTCCCTACGGAGCGCATGAAGTGCTGATCTGGCGCGAGGTCTATTGTCAGGTCCGAATTCTTTCCGCAATCTTCTTTCCTGCAATGTCCTGTTCTGTTATTTATTGAAGGAGTATCCCGTGGCTGAGATGTACCACGACGCTGACGCTGATCTTGCTGTGTTAACTGCCCGCACGGTGGCGGTCATCGGGTATGGCAGTCAGGGCCATGCCCATGCGCTTAACCTGCGGGACAGCGGAGTGGACGTTCGGGTGGGTTTGTTGGAGGGCAGTAGCAGTCGCCCCCGGGCGGAGGCTGAAGGTTTGCGGGTGGTGACCCCAGAGGTCGCGGCCCAAGAAGCTGATCTGATTGTCATCCTGGCGCCGGACCACGTTCAGCGGTCGTTGTACACCCAGTCCATTGAACCGCACCTCAAGCCCGGCAACGCGTTGCTGTTCGGTCATGGGTTCAACATCCGGTTCGGGTACATCACCGCACCTGAGGGCGTGGACGTCGTGATGGTCGCCCCAAAGGGGCCAGGGCATTTGGTGCGCCGGGAATACAGCGATGGCCGTGGCGTCCCAGTGTTAGTTGCAGTGGAAAAGGATGCCACCGGTGGGGCCTGGCAGCTCGCGCTCGCGTACGCAAAAGCGTTGGGCGGTTTGCGAGCCGGCGGGATTAAAACGACCTTCACTGAAGAAACGGAAACGGACCTTTTCGGTGAGCAAGCGGTGCTGTGCGGTGGGGTTTCGCGGTTAGTCCAGCAAGGTTTTGAGGTGCTCACCGAAGCCGGGTACCAGCCGGAGGTGGCGTACTTCGAATGTCTCCACGAACTCAAACTCATCGTTGACCTCATGTATGAGGGTGGGATCGCCAAGCAACGGTGGAGCGTGTCTGACACCGCCGAATACGGCGATTACGTGTCCGGGCCGCGTGTGATCGATGACTCCGTGAAGCAACGTATGCGTGATGTTCTTGGCGACATCAAGAACGGTGCTTTCGCGGAGCGATTCATCGCCGACCAGGACGCTGGCGCTCCGGAGTTCGCTCGGCTTCGCGCTGAGGGCGAGCAACACCCTATCGAGGCCACCGGTCGGGAGTTGCGCTCGTTAATGGCGTGGGTGCAGTCCTCCGACGAGGATTACACCGAGGGCACTGCTGCCCGGTAGGCATGTCAGGGGCTCGATGGCTCCATCAAGTGCAGAAGGCTTAAGCGCGGGAGTGATCATGACGATGGCTTGTCGTGATCACTCCCGTTGTCCGTCCACGCCCTCGTCGCCTCGTGCTCAGTGCCATTGTTGCTGGGGCCGCTTTTGCGATGGCCGGGCAAGCGGTAGCTGCGCCCGCTGCGACACTCAGGACGCCAGCTGAGCGTGACGCCGCTCGTTCTTGGCCTGGTGTGCGCGGTGCTGCGGGGTCGGGTGATGGCCTCACGCGCGGTGCACGGATCACGGCGCCGAAGAACGATCGGGTCACAGTTTTCCTTCACGTGGAGTCTCCCTCTGCGGTGTCCGCGTATCGAGGTGCGGCACGCCGTGGTCGAATCGCGGCTCGGGATGCGAGCCGCCGAGCGGTGGCGACCAACACCGCCCGGGCCAGTGCCATGCGCGACTTGGTGCGCGAAGAAGTGTCGTCCGCCCGAGAAGTCTTCCGATCGACCAGATTGACACCGGGTATCGCGGTGGATGTTCCGGCTAAGGACGTGGCGATTTTGGCCGCTCTGCCGGGGGTTCAGTCCGTTCAGTTGGTCACACCAAAGCGAGTGGCGACGGCGAACGCCGCGCCGGTAATCCGGGCGCCGCACGTCTGGAATGACGGCCCAGCGGGCACCGGCCAAGGGGTGCGGATTGGGGTCATTGATACGGGTATCGATTACACGCATGCCGATTTCGGTGGTCCGGGGACATCAGCTGCATACAACGCGGCGCGCGCGTCCACGACGTTCGCTGGCACCACCAAGGTTGCTGGCGGGTGGGACTTCGCCGGTGATGCGTACGCCCCAGAGAGCGGCGTGACCACCCCGCAACCCGACGCGAACCCGGTGGACTGCGAAGGCCACGGCACGCATGTTGCCGGCATTGCCGCTGGGTACGGCGTGACGACCGCAGGAAGCCGGTATGGCAGCGGGCAGCCCAGTGACTACACCGGCGCGGACCAACCGGGCTGGATGGACCAGTTCACGCCTCAGGGGATTGGCCCCGGTGTCGCCCCGCTTGCCACGTTGTATGCCTTGAAAGTCTTCGGGTGCGGTGGGTCCACCGCTTTGGTGATCCCCGCGTTGGAATGGGCGACGGACCCGAACCGAGACGGCGACGTCTCTGACCATCTTGATGTAGTCAACCTGTCGTTAGGCAGTGACTTCACCTCCCCCCAGGATCCAGACGCCGCCGCGGTCAACGCCGCAGTGCAAGCCGGGATCACGGTGGTGGCTGCTGCCGGAAACACCGGTGATATTCACCATGCGATCGGGGCTCCCGGCAATGCCGTCCGCGCTATTACCGTTGCTGCCACCAATGAAAACCCCACCCAGGCCGGTGAGATCACCTCGTTCTCCTCCCGGGGCGGGGTTGGGCCTGCCGCTGTGAAACCGGATGTCAGTGCCCCAGGCGCACGGGTGGCTAGCGCCAATGTTGGCACCGGGTTTGGTGCCGTAGCGCAGTCCGGTACGTCGATGGCCACCCCCGTCGTTGCTGGGCAGGCCGCGCTGGTGCGGGCCGCTCATCCGACGTGGACCCCAGAGCAAGTAAAGGCCGCGATCGTGGGCACCGCGAGGGAGGATGTCCGGTCCATTGTGGGGGCCAATCCGGGAACAACGTTAAGCGCCACGCGAGCCGGTGCCGGGCGGGTGGATGCGGAACGTTCGGTCGAGGCGTCAACGTTGGTGTTCAGTGCGGAGGAGCCGGGGGCAGTGGGGGTGTCGTTCGGTGCAGTTGCGGCAACCACCGATTTGGTTCAGTCGCGACGGGTCACTGTGCAGAATCTTGCTCCTACCGGGCAGACCTACGCGGTAGGAGTGCGCACCACCTCAGCCGTGCCAGGGGTGACGTACCGCACGAGCGCGGACAGTGGCACGATCACCGTGCCGGCGGGGGGAACCGCCGAGCTCACCGTGGAGTTGGTGATCACGCGGCAAGCGCTGCGGCGGGTCGCGCCGCCCGGAGTTGCCACTGAGTACGACTACGCCGAGGGCGCGGGTTTTCCGCTGAGCATGCCGAGGCAGTTCAGCACTGAAGCGGCGGGTTTGTTAGAAGTGACACCGGTGTCGGGGCCGGCGATCCGAGTGCCGGTGGCTGCGTCCGTTCGGGCTGCATCCACCCTGACGGTGCCCGCTAAAGCCAGCTATTCGGCAAGCAACAACGCGGCGACGGTCACACTGAGCGGAACGGACGTCAGCGCGTCATCGAGTACGAGCGATCCTGGCGCGGTGTACTCCCGGGGGCAGGGTTTCGCGTTGGCAGCCACGAGCAGTCGCCTGCCGGCGTGTTCGACGGCCACGCCGACCGGTTGCCTTCCGTACTCGGATGCCGCATCCGCAGATCTTCGGTACATCGGGGTGACAAGCAATGCCCGCCGGATCGTCCCGTCGGATGAGGTGAGTTTCTCTCCGGCGGTGGATAATCTCCTCACTTTCGCTGTGAGTACCTACGGCCCGTGGCGCACCCCGGCAGGTGATACGTCCGTGACGCTGTACTTGGACGTGGACCGTAATCGCAGCTCGGATTACGCGCTGCGCGCTGAACGCAGCCAGTCCAACGAGGATCTTTTCTTCGCCACGCTGTATGCCATCACGGCTAATGGGTGGGTCGCGGTGGACGCCGAACCGTTGAATGGCTGGCATTCCGCTGGGAACGACTACGGCTTTGGTGGGGTGGACACCGCCCCTTTCCACAGCGACACCTTGACTTTGCCGGTTTTTACCGGGCTGCTCGACGCTCCCTCGTCCCGGATCAACTACCGGGTGGTCACCGACTTCTCCGCTTATGGCCAGTTGGACGCGGTTGGGTCAACGTCCAGTTGGCTCACAGTGGATGCTGTTCGGCCGGCGGTTCGGGTGAATGCCAGCGGCTTCTCCACGGTTGATTCGACGTACCGCGATCGCAGCGGTGGGACGCTCACGGTGTATCGGCATGCCGCGTCGTATGCCACTGACCGGGTGTTGGGTGAACTGTTCGTGCATTTTCACAACACTGACGGCACCCGGGTGGAACGTCGGCGTTATACCCAGCGGCAGACCATCACGATCCCGACTGCCTTCACGAAGCCGCATCGGTTGAGTGAGCGTCGCTTCGCCCTTAAAGCTAAGGCGTCGTCCGGTTTGCCGGTGACGATTCGGGTGTCTCCCTCATCGGTGTGTACATACTCGTCGGGGTGGGTCACTGTGCGGCGGGCTGGAATCTGCTCGTATGCGTTGTCTCAGTCCGGGAATTCTTTGTACGAGCCGGCTACGACTCGAACGGGGCGTTTCCGAATCTCGTGACGCGCGAAAATTGTTAGCGATCGGACCAGCTGATCTCTCACGAGCTGAGACACCGCTCGGCTTGGCTGCCGAGGTCGCTTACAGTGCCGCCATGACGACGTATTCCTTGGCGATTATCGGTGGCGATGGGATTGGCCCGGAGGTGATTCGCGAAGGCATGAAAGTATTGAACGCGGTTTCGGCCACGGGTGAGCTGAAGTTCACCTGCACCGAGTACGACTTGGGTGCCCGCAGGTGGCACGCCACTGGGGAGACTCTCCCGGATTCGGTGCTCACGGAGATTCGCGGCCACGACGCGATCCTGCTCGGAGCGGTCGGTGACCCGCACGTCCCCAGCGGTGTGCTGGAGCGTGGTTTGTTGCTGCGGCTGCGGTTCACTTTGGATCATTACGTGAACCTGCGACCCAGTAAGTTGTTTCCCGGCGCAAACACTCCGCTGCGTGATCCCGGTGAGGTGGACTTCGTGGTCGTGCGCGAAGGCACCGAGGGCCCATACATCGGCAACGGTGGCGCTCTGCGGGTCGATACCCCTCAGGAAATCGCCACTGAGGTCAGTGTGAACACCGCATTCGGGGTGGAGCGGGTAGTCCGAGACGCTTTCGCCCGAGCGCAAGCACGTCCACGCCGCCTGCTGACGTTAGTCCACAAACACAATGTGCTCTCCTATGCGGGGCACTTGTGGCGTCGGACGGTGGAGCGGGTCGGGGCGGAGTTCCCCGACGTCACCACCGACTACCTGCACGTTGACGCGGCCACCATCTTTATGGTGAACGACCCGGCCCGGTTCGATGTCATCGTCACGGACAACTTGTTCGGGGACATCATCACCGACCTCGCGGCGGCTATCACCGGCGGTATCGGCTTAGCGGCCAGTGGGAACGTCAACCCGGACCGCACTGCCCCCAGCATGTTCGAGCCGGTTCACGGCTCCGCCCCTGACATCGCTGGCACTGGGAAAGCAGACCCCACCGCTACTGTCCTGTCCACCGCTTTGTTGTTGCAGCATCTTGGTGAAACCGTTGCCGCGCAACGAGTTGAAGCCGCGGTCTCAGCTGATCTGGCAACCAGGGCAGCCGCCGACGCTCCCGTACGAACGACCGCCCAAATTGGCGACGCCCTCGCAACTGCGGCAGTCAACTAGTTCACAAGCGTGGGGTCAGCCGAGGCCAGAGGTTCGACATTGGGGTGTGGTTTGGGTTGCCGGGGCTATCGCGAACTCTTTGACGCCCGGCAACACAAACCACACCCCAATTCTCAAGACCTCGCTGCCGTAGGCTGAGCTGATGGCCCCTGTGAACTTCTTGCTGAAGCGCAATGACCAGCCGGCTACGCCGCAACAGCGAGCGAAGGCGCTTGGCTCGCCCGGCTTCGGTCAGGTTTTCACCGATCACATGGTGCAGGTCACATGGACGGAGGCTCATGGTTGGCACGACGCTCGGGTGCTCCCCTATGGGCCGTTATCACTTGACCCGTCCGCGGCAGTGTTCCATTACGGGCAGGAAATATTCGAGGGTTTGAAGGCGTACCGGCACGCTGATGGTTCGGTGTGGGCGTTTCGGCCGGAAGCTAATGCGGCCCGCTTCGCTCGTAGTGCTCACCGCCTGGCTCTTCCCGAGCTTGCTATCTCAGACTTCCTGGCGTCAATCCGAGCCTTAGTCGAGGTTGATGAACCCTGGGTGCCCGATGCGGCGGACGAAAAAAGCCTGTACCTCCGGCCCTTCATGTTCGCGTCCGAGGCGTTCCTCGGGGTGCGCCCTGCGCGGGAGATTACGTACTGTGTCATCGCGTCACCAGCGGGGGCGTATTTTGCTCACGGGGTGCACCCAGTGTCGATTTGGCTTTCAGAGGATTACACCCGCGCAGCTCCCGGTGGCACGGGCGCAGCCAAGTGCGGGGGTAACTACGCGGCCAGTTTGGCCGCTCAAGTAGAGGCAGCGAAGCATGGCTGCGAGCAAGTCTGCTTCTTAGACGTGGTGGAGCGTCGTTGGGTCGAAGAGCTCGGGGGGATGAACCTTTTCTTTGTGCTTGGTGATGGCACTGTCGTTACCCCGCCAACAAGCGGTTCCATCCTTGAAGGGGTGACGCGATCTTCGATCATCGAGTTGATCCGCAATTTTGGTCATGATGTGGCTGAACGCCCGGTCGATATCGCGCAGTGGCGTGAGGGCGCCGCATTGGGTGAAGTGGTGGAGGTGTTCGCTTGCGGAACTGCCGCGGTGGTTACTCCGGTGGGTCGATTGGTGTGGTCTGGTGGTGAGGTGATGGTGGGTGGCGGGCAGACCGGTCCGCTGACGGCAAAGGTGCGTTCCCATTTGGTGGACATTCAATACGGCCGGCAACCGGATTCCCGTAACTGGCTGACTCGCCTCGTCTGATCCAAAGTGATGTGCTAGCGGTGCTCGCGTCTGTCATGTCATGATGACCACAATGACTTTGTCCATTCGTATTCTGTAGGCGCGTCGCCGGATCATTTCCGACAACGCGCCAGGCCCTCCACCCCCCGGGGGGCCTTTTTCGTTGTCAGACTAGGTGCACTGTCGCGTCACCGACCAAAGGAGTTGCCGTCGTGGCGTCCCCCGAGTCTCCGCTCATCCTCCCCAGGGTGACCCCTGATTTTCAGGTGTACGACACCACTTTGCGTGATGGTGCCCAACAAGAAGGGCTGTCTTTGTCAGTGCCCGATAAGTTGGCGATCGCCGCCTTACTGGACGACTTGGGGGTGGGGTTCATTGAGGGGGGTTGGCCGGGGGCCATCCCTAAAGACACCGAGTTTTTTGCCCGGGCCGCTGATGAGCTTCAGTTGAAGAACGCGGTGCTGGCGGCTTTCGGCGCGACCCGACGGGCCGGTGGTTCAGCCGCGACGGACCCCCAGGTGCGTGCTCTTCTGGATGCGCGAACCCCAGTGGTGACGTTGGTTGCGAAGAGTCACGTCGGCCATGTGGAGCGGGCGTTACGAACCACCCTGCCGGAGAATCTCGCGATGATCCGGGACACTGTCGCATTCCTGGTAGGTGAGGGTCGTCGGGTGATGTTAGACGCTGAGCATTTCTTCGATGGGTACCGCGCTGACCCGGCGTACGCGGTCGAGGTGGTTCGGGCGGCGGTGGAGTCCGGTGCTGAGGTGGTGACCCTATGCGACACCAACGGGGGGATGTTGCCACCGCAGGTGGCCGATGCGGTCCACGAGGTCGCGCAGGCTAGCGGGGCACCGTTGGGAATTCACTGCCACAACGACACTGGGTGCGCGGTGGCGAACTCACTGGCCGCCATCGATGCTGGTGCGATACACGTCCAAGGCACGTTGAACGGCTACGGCGAGCGCACCGGCAATGCCGATTTGGTGACGGTGGTCGCAAACCTGGTGTTGAAACTGGGCCGCCCAGTGCTAGGTACGGATCGCCTCCGTCATGCAGCCCGAATCTCTCATGCGATCAGTGAGGTCACAAATGTGCCGCCGCATACGCGGCAGCCGTATGTCGGGGTAAGCGCGTTCTCGCATAAGGCGGGTTTGCATGCTAGTGCGCTGCGGATCGACCCGGATCTTTACCAGCACATTGATCCAACGGCGGTAGGCAATGACATGCGCACGTTGGTGTCGGAGATGGCCGGGCGGGCGTCCATCGAGTTGAAAGGTCGTGAGTTGGGGTATGACCTAGCCGGCCAGACGGAATTGTTGGGCCGGGTCACGGATCGGGTGAAAGCGTTGGAGGCCGCCGGGTACACCTTTGATGCGGCGGACGCATCGTTCGCGTTGCTGTTGCGAGAAGAAGTTGAAGGTGAGCGGCCGCAGTTCTTCGACGTGGAAAGTTGGCGGGTCATCACTGATGCTCGTGGTGGGGACGAGGCGTTATCGGAGGCCACCGTCAAGGTGGTGACCGGTACTGGTCGAGTCGTGGCCACCGGCGAGGGGAATGGCCCGGTGAACGCGTTGGACCGTGCGTTACGTCAGGCGTTGGAACCGGCGTATCCGCAATTACGGTTGATGGAGTTGATTGATTTCCGGGTGCGGATATTGGATTCGGCGCATGGCACGGATGCGATTACACGGGTGTTGATTGAGACCAGTGATGGGATGACGTCGTGGTCCACCGTGGGGGTTGGCCCGAATGTGGTGGAAGCGTCATGGGAGGCATTGGTAGACGGGATCACGTATGGCTTGGCTCATCAGAGTGTGATTGCTGAGTAGCGGCGAGGTGGCGGATGGCCGCCAAGTAGCCGTCTGGGCCGAGTCCAGCGATGACCGCGACGGCGACGGGGGAGATGTAGGAGTGCCTGCGGAAGTCTTCACGGGCGTGCACGTTGGTGAGGTGCACTTCTATCAGTGGTGCGGTGAGCGCAGCGCAGGCGTCCCGGATGGCAACCGAGGTGTGCGTCCACCCGGCGGGGTTTAACACGACTGGGGTGGTTGCGTCGGTTGCTTCGTGCAGCCAGGTGAGGAGTTCGTGTTCGGCATCGGTTTGCCGGACATCAATGTCAATCTTGAGTTCCCGGCCAAGGTCGCGGCAACTGCGTTCCAGGTCGGTGTATGTCATGGTGCCGTAGATGGCTGGTTCACGAGTACCCAGCCGCCCCAAGTTGGGGCCGTTGAGGACGAGGATGCGCACGCTACCTCCGGGGTTGATTTTCTTAAGTTGAGTGTGATCTTAAGGGGAAGGGATGAGATCAAGGTCTCCCATAAACCGGTAGCTCTTACGGATGCTTGAATGACCTCACCCGCTGCTTAGCGAGACACTGTCGCACCAGGCCAGGATTTCGTTGCGGAGGGTTTGCCCGCTGCTGGTAATGGCGCGTTGTTCACTGACGTACTCGGTGCGGCCTTGGGGTGTTTCGATTCGGATGGGTCTGTAGCCGAGAGCAGTGAGGTCGTAGGGGGAGGCTCTCATGTCCAGTTCGCGGGCACGGCGGGCGAGGGTGAAAGCGGCAATAGTGAGTCGGGATGGCATGGCTGGGGTGAGTTTGTAGCACCACTTGTACAGGTCCATGCCTGCGTGGAGGCACCCTGGTTGTTCTGTGGTGGTTTGGTCAGGTCGGTTGAGCTGCAACAGGTTTCGTGGCTTCGCGGCGGGAGTGAAAAAGCGGAACGCGTCGTAGTGGGTGCAGCGCAACGGCAGTGCTTCGACCACCGCATTGGTGTCGGTGGGAGTGAGTCGTAAGGGCCATTTTGCGTGCTGGCGTTGGCCGGTGTCCTGGTACACCATGGCCCATTCGTGTAAACCAAAGCAGCCGTAGTGCGCGGGTTGTGCTGCCGTGTTGCGCAGAAGGCGTGCAATGGTGGTGAGCCGGTCCCTGCGGTGTTGGACAAAGGCGCGGAGGTCGACGGTGACACCAGGAAGGGCGGTGACACTAGGGCCAGCTGCTAGGGCAGTGTCGGTGTAGTACCGCCAAGCCAGTCGTGTGCGGGCTGTATCGCCGAGCAGGACCACCCCAGCGCCGGGGTGCCACCGTCGTAGTCGGCCAGGGGAATTCACGTAATAGGTGAACAAGAAGTCTTCCACTGGATGGTCAGCACCAGCGGAGCGTCGTGCGCGGTGCCCGGTAATCCAGGTGTCTACCAGTGCATGGTGGCGCCGTTCCTCGGCTTGCCACTGCGCTGGGGTTAGCGCAGATCGCAACGTGCCCGTTGGGACTAGCGCGGAGTGTGGTGTTTCGCCAGGGGTCAGCCCTGAGCGTTGAGTTGTGGGGTCGGGCACAAGCTAAGCGTGGCACTGCTCAGGGCATACCAGTGCGGGGGTGGGTACCCTCCGGGGATGCGGATTGCGCGCTACACCCTGAACGATGAAATGTCATTTGGTGTCGTCGAGGATGATGCCGGTGAGCCGATACTCCGGCAGATCGCCGGTGACCCCCTGTACCGGGAGGTGCAGTTCACGGGGGTGCAGGTGCCGGTGGCTGAGGTGCGACTCCTGGCCCCCGTTTTACCGCGGAGCAAAGTCGTTGGCGTGGGCCAAAACTATCGTTCCCACTGCGAAGAAATGGGCATGAGTGTTCCCGCTGAACCGCTGTTGTTCCTCAAGCCCAACACTAGTGTGATCGGCCCGGGAGACCCGATCGCCCGCCCACCGCAATCATCTGACGTGCATTACGAGGGTGAGCTCGCGGTCATCATTGGTCGAGTCTGCAAAGACATTCCCCCGCAACGGGTTTCGGATGTCATCTTCGGGTACACCTGTGCCAACGACGTCACCGCACGGGACTTACAACGCAGCGATCGTCAGTGGGCGCGCGCTAAAGGTTTTGACACTTTCTGCCCCCTCGGCCCATGGGTTTCACCCGACGTGGCTGCGGGCAACCTCTCGTTGACGACCCGCGTTAATGACACGGTGGTCCAGCAAGCCATGACATCCGACATGGTGTTCGACGTTCCTACGCTGGTGTCTTACGCCTCGCACGCCTTCACGTTGCTTCCGGGCGATGTCATTCTCACCGGCACGCCTGCCGGTGTGGGGCCGATACTTTCCGGTGACCGAGTTGAAATTGAGATCGAAGGCATTGGGGTATTGACCAACCCGGTTCGTGACGCAGGGGACTAATCGTTTCGCGCTTATTAAGGCATGTCAGCTGGCAGGCGGGTCTGGTGGCGTTCCCGGACTGCATAGGGTGACCTGGTGAGTGATTCTTTGAGACCTGTTCGGCTGCGGGTAGCTCCGTCCCCGACTGGAGACCCGCATGTTGGTACGGCCTATATGGCGTTGTTTAACGCGGCATTCGCCCGGCAACAGGGTGGGCAGTTCATCCTCCGGGTGGAGGACACTGACCGCGCCCGCTATCGCGAAGACAGTGAACAGCAGCTTTATGACATGCTCACCTGGCTGGGGATTGATTGGGATGAGGGCCCGGATCGTGGCGGGCCACATGCTCCGTACCGGCAGTCCGAGCGGCTCGATCGCTACCGCCCGTACGTCGAGCGACTCTTAGCGGCGGGTTATGCCTATCACTGTTGGTGCACCCAAGGACGCTTGCAGCAGATGCGTGCTGAGCAGCAAGCCGCGAAACGCCCCACCGGGTATGACCGGCTCTGCCACGGCCGATCCGCATCAGACCGGGCTGCGTTACCAGGGTTTAGTGAAACTCCCGTCGTCCGGATGTTCATCCCGCCGGATGCCCCGCTGTCGTTTGTTGATTTGGTCCGCGGTGAGGTCAGCGCACCCCGCCCCGATGATCAGGTGATCGTGAAGGCGGATGGTTTCCCGACGTACCATCTCGCGGTGGTGGTGGATGACCACGAGATGGGAATCACGCATGTGGTCCGCGGTGAGGAATGGATTAGCTCTACCCCAAAACACCTTTTGCTATACCAATGGCTTGGCCTTTCTACGCCGGCATTCGCGCACATGCCGTTGCTTCGTAACGCTGACCGCTCAAAGATCAGTAAACGTAAAAACCCAGCAGCTCGTCTCACGTGGTTCCGCGAGCAGGGTTACTTGCCTGAATCGTTGCGGAATTTCCTGGCCCTGTTGGGTTATTCCATGCCCGAGGGGGTGGAAGTGTTTTCGTTCGACGAGATGATCCAGCATTTTGATTGGGCCCGAGTCAACACCGTCGGCCCGGTCTTTGATCTTGACAAACTGACTTGGCTGAATGGGCATTACATCCGCTCGCTGGCTCCCACTGATCTTGCGCAGCGACTCCTCGAACGTTTGATTGCTGATGGTGTGGTTGGTCCAGAGTCCACCGCGCATGAGCGCGACCTCATTGATGCCGCAGCACCGTTGGTGCAAACGAGGATAACGACCTTAGCTGAGGCGCCCGGCATGCTGGGGTTCCTTTTCGTCCCCGACGACATGGTGGTCATTGAGGAAGACGCGCGCGCGACACTGTCCGACGATGCCGGTGCGGTGGTAGATGCCGCATTGCCTGCGTTAGAAGGGCTTTCCTCTTGGGGATCTGAGCACATTGAACAGGCGTTGCGGGCTGCTGTTGTGGACGGGTTGGGGTTGAAACCTCGGCTGGCGTTCGGCCCAATCCGGATCGCGATGACTGGCCGCCGGGTTTCTCCGCCACTGTTCGAGTCAATGGAGTTGCTTGGCCAAGAAAGTTGTCTGGCTCGCCTTCGACTCATGCGCCGCACGGTGGCGTGACATCACGGAAGGGGAGTTGTATCTGGAGGAGCTTCGCGTGGGTGGTTTCGTCATGTTAGGTATGCACCGCTAGGATCAACGGTCGTGGGTTCTTCCGGCAGCCGGCTAGATACCCCGGTGGGGTATGGTGTAATTGGCAGCACGACTGATTCTGGTTCAGTTAGTCCAGGTTCGAGTCCTGGTACCCCAGCGCGGTGGGCAGACTGGTCATCGCGAGCATCTTATTCGTGACGAGTATCTTGTTTACTGTGATTGCCGTGAGGCAATCAATGATCTTGATCAAGGCCCCGTTGTGTAGTGGCCTAGCACGCCGCCCTCTCAAGGCGGTAGCGCGGGTTCGAATCCCGTCGGGGCTACACGTTTAAAGGTGGGCTACCCATGCGAAGGGTGGCCCACCTTTCGCATGCCCGATGTCAAGCGGGATACCTGAGGTGAAGGCGTCAGTTCCCCTACACGGACACGCTTTGAAGTACTTCAGTGAGTTTGTTCGCTCCGGTGACAACCGCGCTGGCATGCAGGCGACCAGGTTGCCGAGTGAGGCGTTCGATAGGGCCACTAATCGACACGGCGGCGATGACCCGTCCTCGTGGTTCGCGTACTGGGGCGGATACTGACGCGACGCCAGGTTCTCGTTCACCGGCACTGTGCGCCCAACCGCGCCGACGCACTCCAGACAAGATGGTTGCCGTGAATGATGCCCCTTGAAGGCCACTGTGGAGTCGATCAGGTTCTTCCCATGCTAGGAGAATTTGGGCGGCGGATCCAGCGCGCATCGGCAGGGTGCTTCCGACTGGAATGGAGTCCCGTAACCCGATGAAACGTTCTTCGGCTGCGACGCAGATTCGTTGATTGCCTTGCCGACGAAACAGTTGCGCGCTTTCTCCGGTTTGGTCGCACAAGTTCATCAGGATCGGTCCTGCGGCGGCAAGTAGGCGATCCTCTCCTGCTGCCGCCGCGAGTTCATTCATGCGTGGACCGAGGACGAACCGGCCTTGGCTATCTCGTATCACTAGCCGGTGAAATTCCAGCGCGACGGCGAGTCGATGCGCGGTTGGCCGGGCTAACCCGGTGTGCGCTACGAGTTGGGCCAAGGTGGCCGGCCCTGATTCGAGCGCGGTTAGTACTGCGGTGGCCTTGTCAAGGACGCCGACTCCGCTAGAGTTGTCCATGAAGTGAATCATGCCGTCTCAATTAATGAGATGCAAGAGGATCGGCAAGCTCAACAGTTAGCCTAGGAAGGGGCTCGGGATGGGGCGCACGCTGGCGGAAAAGGTCTGGGATGCACACGTAGTGCACCACGCGGAGGGTGAGCCCGACCTGCTCTATATCGACCTACATCTCCTGCATGAAGTCACCAGTCCGCAGGCTTTTGATGGGCTGCGCCTGGCCGACCGGCCGGTTCGTCGGCCTGATCTCACTTTGGCCACTGAAGACCACAACGTCCCCACCCAGCCCGGGCCTATTGCTGACCCGGTCTCCAAAACTCAAGTCGAGACTTTGCGTCGTAACTGCGCCGAGTTCGGGGTTCGGCTTCATTCCATGGGCGATGCCGAACAGGGCATCGTGCACGTCATCGGCCCGCAGTTAGGGGTCACCCAACCGGGAATGACGATTGTTTGCGGTGACTCACACACCTCAACCCACGGTGCGTTCGGTGCGCTGGCGCTAGGAATTGGTACAAGTGAGGTGGAGCACGTCCTGGCGACGCAGACGTTGCCGTTGCGACGCCCACAAACCATGGCAATCACTGCCGACGGTGAATTACCACCGGGAGTGACCGCAAAGGACTTAATCCTTGCCGTGATCGCCAAGATCGGCACTGGCGGTGGGCAAGGCTATGTACTGGAATATCGAGGTCAAGCATTCCGCTCGTTGTCCATGGAAGGCCGGATGACGGTGTGCAACATGTCGATTGAGGCTGGCGCCCGGGCCGGTCTGATCGCACCGGACGAAACGACTTTTGCCTACGTCAAGGGGCGCCCGCATGCCCCAACCGGAGCCGATTGGGATGCAGCTGTCCAGGCGTGGCGTGAGCTTGCCACGGACGATGACGCGACGTTCGATGCTGAAGTAGTGATTGACACCGCGTCGTTGACTCCATTCGTCACCTGGGGCACCAATCCAGGCCAAGGGCTTCCTTTGGGCGAGCGCGTGCCTGACCCGGCGGAGATGACCAACGATATTGACCGGCGGGCCGCAGAACGAGCCCTGGCGTATATGGATTTGACTCCCGGCACCCCGCTGCGTGATATCGCGGTTGACACGGTATTCATCGGGTCGTGCACTAATGGACGAATTGAGGACCTTCGCGCCGCAGCCGAAGTATTTCGTGGTCGTACCGTAAAAGAAGGCGTTCAAGTATTGGTGGTGCCTGGTTCCGCGAAGGTCCGCCTTCAAGCAGAGAGCGAGGGTCTAGATCGCGTCTTTGTCGATGCCGGTGCCCAGTGGCGACTGGCGGGTTGCTCTATGTGTCTGGGGATGAACCCCGACCAGCTCACCCCAGGCGAGCGCAGTGCCTCGACTTCCAACCGTAACTTCGAGGGTCGGCAAGGCCCAGGTGGGCGCACGCATCTCGTCTCGCCGGTTGTTGCCGCAGCAACAGCAATCCGCGGCACGCTTTCTGCCCCCACTGACCTGAACTGAGTGCCCGTCAATCCGGTTCACGAACAAGCCCGATGAGGAGTACGCCATGCATGCTTTTACGACCCACACTGGCGCGGGAGTTCCGTTGCGGCGCAGCAACGTTGATACCGACCAGATCATTCCGGCGGTGTATCTGAAGCGAGTCACCCGGACTGGATTCGAGGATGGTTTGTTTGCCGCTTGGCGAGGTGACCAAGATTTTGTGCTGAATAAGCCGGGGTATGCCGCCGGTAGTGTTCTCGTGGCTGGCCCTGAGTTCGGCACTGGGTCATCGCGTGAGCATGCGGTGTGGGCGCTCATGGATTACGGGTTTCGAGTTGTCATTAGTTCTCGTTTCGGCGACATTTTCCGCGGTAACTCTGGCAAGCAGGGGCTTCTCACCGCGGAGGTGACTCAAGACAACGTCGAGTTGTTGTGGAAGGTGTTAGAAGCAGAACCAGGCACTGAAGTTACTGTGGATCTTCACCAGCGCACTATCCAAGCATCTGACGTCACGTGCTCGTTCGCGGTTGACGACTACACCCGCTGGCGGTTGCTCGAAGGTTTGGATGACATCTCGCTGACCTTACGACACGCCGATGGCATTGATTCCTTTGAAGCGCAACGACCTTCGTACTTACCGACGACGCTTTCGGTGTCCGGGTCTACCAGCTCAGCTTCCGCCGCCTCAGATTAAAACTCACCCGTGATAACGAAGATTCCCTTCTCCCGCAAGTGAATAGATGAGTTAAGCTCATTTGTTGCTTTTCCGGGGTAGGTTGGTGCGGGTGGTTAAGTTTCCGCTATTTGGTTGCGACACAGGCGACATGAGGCGCACTCAGCAGCAGCTATTTCACCTGCCGGTTTAATGCCGGCTATCCAACTCCCAAAGGGGACCGCCGTGAACAAGGGACAATTGGTTGACGCTCTCGAATCGCGCCTGGGTGGCAAGAAAGCCGCCACGGATGCACTCGAAGCTGTCATCGACGTCATCACTGTCAGTGTGGCCAAAGGCGAGAAGGTCGCCATCACTGGCTTTGGCACTTTTGAGAAGGCCGCCCGTGCCGCGCGAACTGGCCGCAACCCGAGGACCGGTCAAGCGGTAAAAATCCGGAAGACCTCTATCCCTCGTTTTCGGGCCGGCACCGCTTTCAAGCAAGTCACTTCAGACAGCAAAGCATTGCGAGCGTTCGCTGCGGCAGCGGCCGGGCGCGCATCGGAGGCAGCGACCCGGGCCGCCTCTGGAGCCACAGGGCCGGTGGCCCAAGCTCGTGGCGTCGTGAAGAGAGCGGCAACGAAGACGGCTCCGGCACGCAAAGCTGCGGCGAAACGGGCCAGTGTGGCGAAGGCCACCATGGTCAAAGCTGCTGCGAAGAAAGCAACCGGCACCGTCCTGGCTCAGGCCACCGCGAAGAAGCCAACGGTCACGGCCACGCCAGCAAGAAAAGCATCAAACGTTACTCCCGCTAAAACCACGGCGAAGAACGCTACGGCACCTCAATCTGTGGTTAAGAAAGCGACCGCGAAGAAGACCACAGCAAAAAAAACAGTCCCGGTGAAGGCCACCGCGAAAAAGACAACACCGGTGCGAGCAACTACTAAGAAAACAGGCGCTACGAAGGCAACCACAAAACAGGCCACCGCCACCAAGGCAACCACAAAACAGGTAGCTGCCACCAAGGCCGCCCTGTCGGTGAAAAAGACCGCGGCGAAGAAAGCCACCCCAGCAAAAAGAACAACACGGAGTAGCTGACGATAACTTTTCGTTGATTCACCCCACTCGGGCCGGACCTTATGCGGGTTCCGGCCCGAGTCTTTGTCATGCTGGTGGCATGACCGACATCCTGACCGTGCATGGTGGTTCTCCGCTCCAAGGTGAGATCGAAGTTCGCGGCGCCAAAAACCTCGTCTCCAAAGCAATGGTGGCAACACTATTAGCGGAAAGCCCCAGCGCATTGCGCGGAGTGCCTCAGATTGCGGATGTCAAGATTGTCTCGGGTCTGTTGGAATTGCATGGCGTTCAAGTCCGGACTGGTGAACCGGGTGAGCTGCTCATGGATCCACGCAACGTCGAGCGAGCGCGAGTTGCCGATATTGATGCGCATGCTGGTTCGAGTCGAGTTCCGATTTTGTTGTGTGGTCCACTACTGCATCGTCTGGGGGAAGCGTTTATCCCTGATTTGGGGGGGTGTCGAATTGGTGAACGGCCTATTGACTACCACTTAGATGTGTTGCGGCAGTTCGGTGCCGTGGTCGAGAAACGGCCAGAAGGGTTGTTGCTCACTGCTCCGGAACGCCTTCACGGCACCAAGCTTCGATTGCCCTATCCCAGTGTTGGTGGGACGGAGCAAGTCCTGCTCACAGCGGTGCGAGCGGAAGGGCTGACTGAGCTCAGTAATGCCGCGACCGAACCCGAGATTCTCGACCTCATCGCCGTGTTGCAGAAAATGGGGGCCATCATCAGCGTCGACACCGACCGCGTCATCAGGATCGAAGGGGTTGACCACTTACAGGGGTATACCCACCGGGCGCTTCCAGATCGGATCGAAGCCGCATCGTGGGCGTGCGCCGCACTCGCCACGCATGGAGATATTTACGTCGCGGGGGCTCGTCAACCCGACATGATGACTTTCCTGAACGTTTTTCGAAAAATCGGTGGGGCTTTCGCGGTTGATGACCGTGGGATTCGGTTCTGGCGAGAAGGCGAAGCGCAGCGGTCTCTGGTGTTAGAGACGGACGTCCATCCTGGTTTCATGACCGATTGGCAACAGCCGTTGGTAGTCGCACTGACCCAAACGAATGGGCTGTCAATCGTGCACGAAACGGTGTACGAAAAGCGGTTGGGTTTTACGCGTGCTCTGGTGGATATGGGCGCCACCATTCAGCTGTACCGCGAATGCCTCGGTGGCCTCCCGTGCCGATTTGGGCAACGTAACTTTCACCATTCTGCGGTGATCTCGGGGCCGAGTACTTTGCGGGGAGCGAACATCACCGTCCCCGATTTGCGGGGCGGTTTTAGTTATCTCATTGCCGCACTGGCAGCCGAAGGAACGTCCACCGTGACCGGTATTGAATTGATTTACCGTGGGTACGAGCAATTCCTCGACAAGCTTGATGCGTTAGGCGCCAAGTACGAACGTCAGTGATTTTGGATCTGCGGGGTGCCTGGAACTCCAGTAACGCCTAATGCGGTGACCCTCGGCCCTTCAGTAATGGTGACAGTGAGCCGTTGCCCTACTCGGACGTGCCGTAGCCCACTACGCGCTAGTACCTCGGACGTAAAGGGAATCACGTCGCCGGTGTCGGTAATGACACTACCGTCGCTATACACGTCGAGGTGATGCACGGTGGCTTGCATGGTCTGACGGTACTGTGCGAGGACTGCTTGAGTTGCCGGGCCTACGCCGAGCGCAACTGCTTGGCCGAATGCTGTTGCCGTGTCAACGTCTTGTCTCAGTCGGGGCAGATCGAGGTCTAGCCGGTGGGCCCCGAGCTGCTGATGGCGATCTGCTGACCCTGGACCGAAGTGATGCATCAGAGGGAGCACCCGGCTGGTAAGAAGAACAGTGCCGGCCCCCTCAACGTCAGGCACAAAGGCAGTCCGGTGGCGGCTTGCCGCAGTGAGGGCCACGGTGAGATCTTCAGGCTGAACAGCTGGAATGTCCGCCAAAATGACGGCGATACCAGTAAGGAGAGGTGAGTCGTTGCACCGCAGACTCTGAGCGACCGACAAGCCAACAGCGATGGCGGCAGCCAGATCAGCGCCTGGATCTGCTACCACCATCTCCCCACGCTGCGCGGCGTCAGCGCTAATGACTAGATCGTTGGTGACGACGATTTGGTATTTCACCGCGGGGCATGTTCGGGCGGCCGTGAGTGAGTCCAAGGCAATCGCCCTAGCCAGGGTGGGCCGCGAGATACCAACCGGAGGGACAAGTCGACTTTTTCCGATCGCCGGGTGCTTAATCGGGCGGATCGCGATCCATGAGATCGGTAAGTCCCGATGCGCCGGCTGATCCTGGTTCATAGTGTTGATCGTGCCAGGGTGGTGTTTGCCGGTGAGTCACGCTCACCGTGGCACAGTGGTCGAGTGTTGACTATCACCGGCAGTTTATGTGAGGACCCCGACTTGTTCCCGGAGGTTGTCGGTGCTGTGACGTGGTATCGGTGAAATCCACCCGTTGCGCTGTGCTGGGTGCCGGCAGTTGGGGCACCGCGTTCGCTTTAGTTTTGGCTGACGCTGGCCATGACGTTCACCTGTGGTCTCGACGTGCTGACTTAGCTGAAAAAATCCGCCGGCAACGATGTAATCCGGAGTACCTCCCAGACGTCGAGCTTCCTTCTACGATCATCCCCACCTCAGATCCAGCCGCCGCTTTGGCCGATGTGGAGTTAGTGGTCTTTGCGGTTCCTGCGCAATCCTTGCGGAAAAACCTAGTGCGATGGCGAGCGTTTTTACCGCCGCAGGTAATCGCGGTCTCGTTGATGAAAGGGATTGAATTAGGGACTAACCAGCGAATGAGCGAGGTTATTACGGAGGTCACTGCGATTCCACGGGGCCACGTCACCGTGTTATCCGGCCCGAATCTTGCGAGTGAGATCGCCCGGCGTCAGCCCGCAGCGAGTGTTATCAGCGGTGGTGACTCTAATGTCACCAAGCATGTAGCGCATCTGTGTGCTACCCCTGCTTTTCGTCCTTATACCGGGTCAGATGTGATCGGCACTGAACTCGCGGGGGCAGTGAAAAACGTCATCGCGTTAGCGGTGGGGATGTCGGCTGGCTTGGGGTTCGGTGATAACACCAAAGCGGCCATCATTACCCGTGGCCTCGCGGAAACCGCGCGGCTTGGTGCGGCGCTCGGCGCTGACCTGCGAACATTTTCGGGCCTAGCCGGGGTGGGTGACCTGATGGCTACCTGCATGTCGCCGTTGTCCCGTAATCGGACTTTCGGGGAACGTTTAGCTCGGGGGGAATCAGTTGCTGAGATTGCCGCAGCAACCCGCCAGGTCGCTGAAGGGGTGAAGTCCTGCCGTTCTATCGTCCAGCTCGCCCGTGCGCATCAGGTTGACATGCCTATTGCTGAGGGGGTGGTGGCTGTTGTGCACGACGGGGTGAGCCCAGCAGAGCTAGGGCAGCATCTTCTTGCCCGGGCACGTAAAGCTGAGGGTGACTGATCTCTTGGGTCAGCGATGCCGGTAAGGTCGCCGCGATGAACATCACGCAACGGGCCCGCCGCCCTCGGGTCGCAGTTTTATTTGGTGGCCGGTCGAGTGAGCACCAAGTCAGCTGTATGACGGCCAGCAGTGTGCTGCGTGTCCTGGACGATTCCCAATACGACGTCGTCCCAGTGCGGATCTTGCCCGACGGTCGATGTGTGGTGGTCCATCACGATGATGTGGCGCGCATCATGGTGGACGATGATCGGGCTCATCACGCCAGGGTCGTACTCCCGACCACGACAACGGATCATTCGTTGCAGGTTTTTCAATCTGGCGCGGCAGTGACCCAGCTCCCTCCGGTGGACGTCGTGTTTCCGTTGTTGCATGGCCCGTACGGGGAGGACGGCACCATTCAAGGTCTGCTTGAGCTCGGGGATATGCCCTATGTGGGTTCGGGCGTGCTTGCCTCAGCCGCCAGCATGGATAAACACGTCATGAAGGTGCTTTTTGCCGGTCATGGCTTGCCGATTGGCCCGTATCAGGTCGTCACCCCTGAGCAATGGCAGAACGATCAAACCGCGGTGATCAGTGCAGCAGCTCATCTAGGTCTTCCGCTTTTTGTTAAGCCAGCCCGGGCCGGTTCCAGTATTGGTATCTCCCGAGTCGATCAGCTCGATGCTCTCCCGGCGGCTATCGACGAAGCCGCTCTTCATGATCCTAAAGTCGTCATTGAGGCCGGGATCGCCGGGCGAGAATTGGAATGTGGTGTCCTGCAAGATGCCGATGGCACGGTCCGCGCCAGTGTCGTAGGCGAAATTGCGGTGGGAGACGCACACGCTTTTTACAATTACGAAGCGAAATATTTTGACCCAGATCAGGTCCAGCTCAGCGTCCCGGCGGACATTCCGGATGAGCTTAGCGATCATGTTCGACAACTCGCGATTCGCACTTTTAAGGTCATGGGATGTGAGGGGTTGGCCAGAGTTGATGTTTTCGCGACTGATGATGGCCAAGTGATTGTGAACGAAATTAACACCATGCCAGGATTCACCGAGCACTCGATGTATCCCCGATTATGGGCCGCTACCGGCGTGGATTACTCGGCCCTGGTAGATCATTTGGTGCGAGCAGCACTACACCGCCCCGTGGGTTTGCGTTAGCTGCACCGCCGATCCCCAGCGGGCGCTACTGCGGCTGCTGGGGCGAAAGCCGGTAAAACAAATGGCTCAGGGTCCTCTGGTCCGTTCCGTGGTACTAAAACCTGGCTGGCTGGCTCTCTTCCGTATGTCGTGAACGAACTACCGTCCTGCAAGGGAGTGCGAATCCAGTCGATACCGTTCACCGTGATGCACTCTTGGGTGGTGGGCCCCGGTGGGGTTACCCCGCATCGCCAAATAACAGCGGGCCGGCCCCACGCGGCGACTGCTGGTGACGATGTCGAGACGCCTACGCGTGTGTCACCGCGAATCGTCCGGGGGAGTCGTTCGGCCATCTGGACGCAGCGAGGGTTCCCCGCGTTGGCGGCGGGCGATACGTCCACCGGGCGACCGCGCCACCACGCGATACTGACCGCGAGGCTGATCGCGATCAGCAGTCCAAGGCTCCAGGCGCTTTTCCGACGGCTCATTCAGTTGCCTACCATCGGTGGGACAATCTTTCTCTCATCTTGAGACGATATGACGTGTCCATTTTGGACGCCATACCCATAGGGGTTGCCGCATGGCTGCGCTTTACCACTCAGATGTCGAGGGTCTCGTAGTCGGTGATCTCAATGAGGACGATCTACTGGCCCGATTCTTACCGCTTCTTCCTCCTGGTTCAGCTTTGCTGGGGCCAGGGGATGATGCTGCGGTAGTCCCAGTCCGAAAAGGCGCAGTGGTTGCGACAACCGACATCCTCGTTCAGGATCGGGATTTTCGGTTGGATTGGTCCTCCGCGGCGGACGTGGGGTGGAAGGCCATCATGCAGAACCTCGCCGACATTGCCGCGATGGGTGCGGTGCCTACTGCGGTGTTAGTTGGCATGATCCTCCCGGCGCGGACACCAGTGTCGTGGGTCATCCAATGCGCCGAGGGTATAGCCGAGGCTTGCCACGTGGAGCATGTCGGCGTGGTTGGGGGGGATCTGTCATCCGGGGAGCAGATTGGCCTCACCGTCACTGCCCTAGGTGAGGGTGAGGCCCCATTTCTCCGCCGTTCGACGGCACGCGTGGGCGACACTGTCGCACTCGCTGGCACCGTTGGTTGGTCTGCGGCTGGATTAGCTGTGCTGAACGCTGGCCTGGACGTTACTCGGGCCAGCACAAACCACACAATGGTGCACAGGGCGCTACAGATTCATCGTCGCCCCCAGCCACCGGTTCGTGCCGGGGTGCGTGCTTCTCATGCCGGCGCCACATCGCTGATGGACGTCAGTGATGGCCTGATGAAAGATTTGACCCGCCTCGCCCGGGCCAGTGCTGTTGACCTGGAGTTATCGGGGTCGGCGTTATGGGAATGCGGTGGGGAAGAGCTCACCCAGGTGGCGCTCGCGGTGATGAACTCTACGGAAACTCAACCGTCGCAAGCAATTCATAACGTCGAGCACTGGTTGCGAACTGGGGGGGAGGATCACAGCCTGGTGGGCACCTTCCCCCCGGAGGTGTCTTTGCCCGAGGAGTTTTCCGCTATCGGACGCGTGGTGTTAGCGTCATCGAGACCGAAAGTGTCAATTGATGGATGTGAAGCCTCAGCTGAACAGGGCTGGGATCACTTCTCTAACGGCTGACTTTGCCCGCTTTGAGACATGAGGTGCATACGTCGAGACGTTTCGGCGTCCCGCCGATAACCGTCCGGACGCGTTGAATGTTGGGATTAAAGCGGCGTTTGGTGCGGCGGTGGGAGTGCGAAATACTGTGACCGAAACCCGGCCCCTTACCGCAGACTTCACAGGTGGCAGCCACGGATCTTCTCCTGTCGAACGAGATGTGCTTACGAGTAAAAGTGCCACGACTCAATGTGCCACGACGACCCTAAATGTGTCGCGTAGAGAGGTGTCTTACGTCGAGGGTATCGGACTGACCAGTGATGCCCAAATAGCCGACCGACTACCCTCACGGAGTGCGGACTTGCCGGCTTGATTCTGCTCTCGCTCAGCAGTGGGGTCGGTTAGCTTTGAGGCGCCTCATACGAGTCCAGGCGCTGATCAATGAGATCAATCTTTTTCCTGTCCCTGATGCTGACACTGGGACCAACCTGGTACTCACACTTCAGGCGGGCTGGCGTGGCGTTCCCCCGGCGGGGGATTCCCAAACGTCGGTGGGGGCAATGGTCTATTCCTTTGCGCAAGCAAGCATGAAGGGTGCTCGTGGTAGCTCTGGAGTCATCTTCAGCCAGATGGCTCTTGCCTGGTCACAAGAGATCGCATCTTCGGTCGCGGTGGATGCGATTTTGCTGCGCCGGGCGATGGGACAGGCCGCCCTGGCTGCATCTGATGCAGTCCACGATCCTCAGGAAGGGACGATGGTTTCGCTCGCCCGGATCACTGCTGACGCAGTGAACGCCGCAGATGCATCCACGCCACTCACGGAGCTGATCCACATCGCGGCGAATGCGGCTAAGCAAGAGTTGCAGCGCTCTCCATTGGCCTTCGCGGATCCTCACGGCCGCAGGGTCGTTGATGCTGGAGCATATGGTTTGGTCGTTCTCCTCGAAGCCCTACGTGATGTTTGTTCGGATGCGTCCGATGGTGCGAGTCACCTGCCGTGGGAACCGCCACTTTGCTATGTGACTGCGGCGAAGCCTCGCGATGTGACTGCGGCGAAGCCTCGCGATGAAGATGAAGTGATGTACCTGTTGGGCGCCGACCAGTCGCTGATTCCAGCATTCCGGCGCCAGCTTGCGGAGTTGGGCCGAGATATTGCTGTCAGTGGAATAAACACACTGTGGCAGGTGCATGTCCACACGACGTCCCCGAGCGCGGTTCTCGCGCTAGGGCGTGCGATAGGTCACGTTCATCAGGTGGTGATCACGCCGATTCGCTCGGGCCGGAGTGTTTTTCTCACTGACGGCGACCCTCAATCAGGATGTACGCAAACTTCTTCGCACCCACCGAGCGGGGGTGAAGTAGGTGGACGATGAACTCAATCTTGACGTGGCTCGTCGTGTCGGGCCCAAGGCGGCTAAAGCTCTTGCGTCATTGGAGATTCACACGGTCGGTGATCTCCTCAGGCACTATCCCCGACGCTACATCCAACGAGGGGAGCTCACTGATCTTGCAGCACTTCCAGACGATGTTCACGTGACCGTCCTGGCGCAGGTGCTTTCAGCCAAAACTCATGCCATGCGTGGGCGTCCAGGGTGGCGGGTCGTGGTTTCCATTGATGATGGTCAACCCGGTTCGAATCCATTGGACTTAGTGTTCTTTACTGCTCGACAATGGCAACGTGACCGTCTCTTGACAGAATTGGCAGTGGGGAAAACAGCCTTATTCTCAGGCAAAGTCACTCGTTACCAGGGGCGCCGTCAGTTGGCTCACCCACGTTATGACGTTCTCCCCGTTGTTGATGAGCAGGCGGCGCGTGAACTGGCCGTTCAGCCCATTCCGGTGTACGCAGCGACGTCCGGAATTCAGTCATGGCAAATTCAGGCGGCAATGGATGTGATCCTCACGGGCCTTTCTACCGTGCCTGATGTGGTGCCTGATTCGGTCCGCGCCAAGCATCACCTCCTCGATGCACTAGCCGCCCTGAGAGCTGTTCACCAACCAGACACGATGGATCAGGCCGACCAAGCGCGGCAGCGCTTGAAGTTTGAAGAGGCTTTCGTCTTGCAAACTGCGTTACTGCGCCGCCGGATGGCATTACTTGCGGTATCAACCACCGCGCGCCATCCGGTGCCCCGTGGAGCGTTGGCCGCGTTCGATGACCGGCTCCCTTTTCAGTTAACTCAAGGGCAGCGGGAGGTTGGGAAACACATCACCGCGGATCTTGCGCGAACCCAGCCCATGCACCGATTACTCCAAGGGGAAGTGGGGTCCGGCAAGACCATCGTCGCGCTCCGTGCGATGTTGGCGGTTGTAGACGCCGGCGGTCAAGCAGCGTTGTTAGCGCCGACTGAAGTCTTGGCGGCTCAGCACTACCGATCTATCACTGCCATGTTGGGGGATCTGGCTGAACGAGGTTTGCTGGGTGGGGCCGATGTCGGTACGAGGGTCGCGTTGCTCACTGGTTCCCAATCGGCATCAACGCGCCGAGCCCAACTGCTCGCGGCCGCCTCGGGTGAGGCGGGCATCGTCATCGGTACCCATGCCTTGTTAGCAGATCACGTGCAATTCGCTGACCTCGGTTTAGTAGTCATTGATGAGCAGCACCGATTCGGGGTTGAACAGCGTGATGTGTTGCGCGCCAAGGCAGGCGTACCACCGCATGTGTTAGTGATGACGGCCACACCCATTCCGCGGACGGTCGCGATGACGGTCTTTGGTGATTTAGAGACGTCTGTTTTGACTGAGCTGCCTGCTGGGCGAGCCGAGATAGTGACTCATGTGGTCCCCGGTGATCACCCACGCTGGATGTCCCGGGTATGGGCGCGGGTGGCCGAAGAAGTCGCTGCTGGGCGGCAGGCATTCGTGGTGTGCCCGCGCATTGATCCGGACGGCGACGAACCGGCGCTTACCGCCACTGTTGGGATCGACTGCGACCCTGCGCTATTCAATGAAGCGCCCGAACCAGCCCGATCACTTGCCGCAGTGTTAGAGGTCACACAGCAGTTGTGTGCCGACCCAACTTTGGCGGGGGTCAGGATCGCTGCCTTGCATGGCCGGATGCCCGCTGAAGATCGAGAGCGAGTCATGTCCGAGTTCGCCGTTGGCGAGATTGATGTCCTCGTTGCCACCACAGTGATTGAAGTGGGGGTTGACGTTCCGAATGCCACGGTCATGGTGGTGTTAGACGCTGATCGGTTCGGTGTTTCGCAGTTGCATCAAGTACGTGGCCGGGTAGGCCGGGGATCCCATCCTGGGTTAGCGCTTTTCGTTACCACCACAGCCGAAGACGCATTAGCCCGGGAACGCCTGACGGCGGTCGCTAGCACTACGGACGGTTTCGTGCTCGCGCGGCTTGATCTGGAACAACGGCGTGAGGGAGATGTCCTAGGCGCAAGCCAGGCGGGTTACCGATCTTCGTTGCGTCTGCTTCGGGTCCTTCGGGACGAAAAGATCATTGTCGCGGCTCGGCACGAGGCCGCCGATGTGCTTCGCGCTGACCCAGATCTCACTGAGCATCAGGAACTGGGCGACGCTGTCGCGGCGTTAGCTGGTTCGGGCCGGGACGCTTACCTGGAACGAGGGTAGACAATGCGGATCGTCGCTGGGCAGTTTGGGGGTCGGCGTTTGAGCGTCCCCGAGGGTAACGGTACGCGTCCAACCAGCGATCGAGTCCGAGAAGCGATTTTTGCGCAGCTGGCACATGATGGATGGCTCACCGAAACCCGAGTTTTGGATCTTTACGCTGGTACCGGGGCACTGGCGATTGAGGCAATAAGTAGGGGTGCGCGCACCGCGGTAGCGGTTGAAGTTGATCGAATAGCGGCGCGTACCATTCAGGAAAATTTGACCAGGTTAGGTCCCTTGGCCCTCGCCGCCGTGCGGGTTCACATCGATCTTGTGGAACGCATGCTCGGAGTGAGACCGGGTGCCGAAGGTCCATACGACCTGGTGTTCATTGATCCTCCGTATGGGATGGCAGAAGAGAGCCTGGGGGACGTCCTGACGTTGCTTTTGGGTTGGCTGTCTCAGCACGCCTTAATCGTGGTCGAACGTGGTGTGCGTGCCGGGCCTCCGCCTTGGCCCCCGGAGATGTCTCCTGTTCGGGATCGACGCTACGGCGACACGATGGTGTGGGTCGCTGAATATCGCCGGCCAGCGTAACTCGTGGTAGAGGTGATATCCACGGTATGTTTTCCCGCGTGCTTATTTGCTTGCGGAACAATTGCTTGGCGAATCTGACAGAACACCTCGTTGGTCATGCAAAGACTAAACTCAATCCAGCGGGAGAGGTGACATGGCCGAGCGCACGATGACTGAACCACAAGTAGGACGCCGGTGTCTCTACCCAGGGTCTTTTGATCCGGTGACGGTTGGACACGCTGATGTAGTCCGCCGGGCTGCTGCGGTTTTCGACTCCGTAGTGGTGGCGGTCTTAGAGAACCCAGATAAAAGTTCTCGGTTTTCCGTTTCACAACGGGTGGCCTGGCTGGAAGCGGAATTCGCCGACCTTTCGGCGGTGTCGGTGATCCATCGAGCCGGGGCACTCGTCGTCGAGGTCAGTCGCGATATCGCTGCCGATGTGCTAGTCCGCGGTATTCGCGGCGCAGCAGATCTCGAACGGGAGTGGTCAATGGCAGCGATGAATCGCCACCTCACCGGGATCGAGACGGTCTTCATCCCGGGTGATCCCCGGCATGCGCATATTTCTAGTTCGTTGGTGCGACAAGTCATTGACCACGGTCGTGACCCAGCTGGTTTGGTGCCGTACGAAGTGCGTCGCTCATTGCAGGACAAGCCTGCGTAATGGCTTGTGATCGTTGTTTGGTCATCTAATTTGGAGGCGTAATGGAAGTTCACGACAAGCTCGACGCAATAGCCCAGACTGTCGAACAAGCCCGATCCGTGCCGATGTCGGCATCTGTGATGGTCAACCGCGACGAGCTGCTTACGGCGATTGAGCGGTTGCGCACGGTCTTCCCAGAAGAACTTCAGCATGCGGATGTTCTCCTGGCAGAACGAGACGCCGTGTTAGCCCAGGGGCGGCAAGAAGCGCAGCGAATCATCGCGCAAGCTGAAGTTGAACGAGATCGCCTGATTGACGAGGTAGAACTCATTCGAGTCGCGTCAGCGCGTGCTACCGAGATTATGGCTCAGGCCGATGACCGTGCGCAGAGATTGCGGCTCAGCGCTGACGACTACGTTGACCGGACGCTTGGGGAGTTTGAAGTGGCCTTGGAGCGGATCGCGGGGCGAGTTCGTCAAGGACGGGAGCGGCTGGCGCAGCGCCTCGTCGAAACTGAGGTTGATGTGACCGATGATGCGCAGGTCGTTCCGCTCGCTGTGGCCGTGCCCAGTGCGCGGAGTCCGATATCCTGAGCTGTCTTGGTCAGCACTGTTCTTGATATCCGCTGGAGGTCACTATCTCTCCCGAGCCTCGTTCTCCTTTCGTTGTTGATGTGCACGACCTCACCGGTCGGCCCGGAGCGACGCGGACTCTCTCGCAACAGATACCAGCACCATCCAATTTAGGCACAGATGTCATCGCTATTCCGATGGGTGTTCCAATCGAGGTGCAGGTGCGTCTCGAAGCGGTCCTGGAAGGGATCTTTGTGACCGGTGTTATCCAAGGGCGAGCCTTGGGTGAATGCGGGCGGTGCTTAACCGAGATTGCGCGTGATGTCGAGGCCACCGTGACGGAGCTGTTTTCTTATCCAGACCAGGACGCGGCAGGTGCGGACGCAGATCCTGATGCGCCTGAAATTCGAGGGGAATTGATTGACCTAGAACCAGCCCTGCGAGATGCCTTGGTGCCTACTCTTCCCTTTCAGCCAGTCTGCCGAGCTGATTGCCCTGGCTTGTGTGCGGAGTGCGGGGTTCTGCTAGCAGAAAATCCTGGTCACCACCATGACACCGTTGATCCACGCTGGTCGGCATTAACCGATCTTCGTTCAAGCTTGGATGTTCCTTTGCTCTCCCGTGAGGAAGGCAATGAGGGATGACTAGCTCGCCGGAGTGGGAGGCGCTCCAACAAGCTCTAGGAGTGCACCTTGATCAGGAGTTGCTCTGCCTGGCATTGACGCACCGTAGTTACTCTTACGAGAACGGCGGCATTCCCACCAACGAGAGATTGGAATTTCTCGGAGACGCAATATTGGGATTTGTCGTTACGCAAACCCTCTACCGCGCCCACCCACATCTCCCCGAGGGGCAGTTAGCGAAACTGCGATCTTCGGTGGTCAACATGCGCGCACTTGCTGATGTGGGGCGCCGGATTGGTTTGGGCGACCACCTTCTTTTAGGCCGTGGTGAACGGTCTAGCGGGGGCCGAGATAAGTCATCCATTCTCGCTGACACCGTTGAGGCACTGATTGGGGCGGTTTACCTAGACCATGGCATCGACGCTGTCGGAGCCATGGTGCTGCGACTGGTCAGTCCTCTTTTGAAGCAAGCCGAGCAAGCCGGTGCCGCACTGGATTGGAAAACGAGTCTTCAGGAGCTTGGTTCTCTCGCGGGTTTGGGTGCGCCGGAGTACCAGGTCGCGGAGGAAGGCCCCGATCATGCCAAGAAGTTTTCTGCCACCGCGACGTTGGCCGGTGAGGTGTTTGGTCACGGTCATGGTCGAAGCAAGAAAGAGGCCGAGCGGATAGCTGCGGGCGAAGCGTGGGCTGCTCTTCGTGCTCGATTCCCCGATCTCACCGAGAAAGTATCGTAGCCGCGGCGTGCCCGAACTTCCTGAAGTCGAAGTGGTGCGTCGGGGGCTTGCCGATCACGTCGTAGGTCGGGTCGTGGAGCGGGTTATGGTGCGGCATCCCCGAGCCGTCCGCCGTCATCACTTGGGTGCCACGGACTTCGAGCTACGGTTGGTTGGTTCCCGCATCACCGCTGTGTGTCGGCGAGGCAAGTATCTTTGGTTGCCCCTCACCGATAGTCCGGTGAGGGGCAACGCCAAAGCAGATGGCCCAGTTGCGCATAAACCAGCGACGCGTGAAGTACTCAGCGAAGCGTTGGTCGTACACCTAGGAATGAGTGGGCAACTCTTAGTGCGGCCCCGGGGTAGCACGCCAACCTCTCACACCCGGGTCGTTGTCTCATTCGCGGATCTCGGGCCGGAAGTTTTCTTCGATGACCAGCGCACCTTTGGCGGGATGGTGCTCGACGCGCTGGTGCCTGCCACTGTGGGTGTGGCTGAGGTGATTCCACAGTCAGTAGCACATATCGCCCGAGACCCGCTGGATCCACGGTTTGATCGCATGGAAGTAGTTCAGGCGATGCGGCGCCGGCGGACTGAGCTCAAACGAGTGCTACTGGACCAAACAGTGGTGTCTGGGATCGGCAATATTTACGCGGATGAAGCGTTGTGGCGAGCGAGACTTCATGGTGCGTGTGACCCGAGGCAGATCACCCAGGCAGCCAGCGAAGAGGTCCTCGCTGCCGCCGAAGACGTGATGCGGGAGGCGCTTCGCGCAGGTGGAACATCGTTCGATTCGCTGTACGTCAACGTCAATGGCGCAAGCGGATATTTCAGCCGATCACTCGCGGTTTATGGCCAGCTAGGGCGGCCATGTCGAAGATGTGGTGCACTCATTCGCCGGGATTCTTTTATGAATCGATCGAGTTACACCTGCCCGGAATGCCAGCCGAAGCCACGGATGGATGGCCGCTAATTCAAGCTGATCTTCTTGATTACGACGATGTCCAGATGGAAGCCGCGGTGGTATTCGCGTTCAGAACCTTAAGTGGCCGATAGAGTGAGATGGTTTCGCGGCTTCCTCGTTCGGTCAGGAGTGAGTACTCGGTGCATCTCAAGAGCCTCACTGTGCGTGGTTTTAAGTCATTTGCGTCCGCAACCGAATTGCAATTTGAGCCAGGGATCACCTGCGTGGTGGGCCCCAATGGTTCAGGAAAGTCAAACGTTGTCGACGCCTTGGCGTGGGTCATGGGGGAGCAGGGCGCGAAGACGTTACGTGGCGGAAAGATGGAGGACGTCATCTTCGCCGGGACGTCTGGGCGACCACCATTGGGGCGAGCCGAGGTCACGCTGACCATTGACAACACTGATGGTGCACTTCCCATCGAGTACGCGGAGGTGACGATTTCTCGCACGATGTTCCGGGGCGGTGGTTCGGAGTACACCATCAACGGAACGTCTTGCCGGCTGCTTGATGTGCAAGAACTGCTGTCTGATTCGGGTATTGGTCGAGAAATGCACGTCATCGTGGGGCAGGGCCAACTCGACACCGTGCTGCGGGCAACTCCAGAAGACCGCCGCGGATTTATCGAAGAAGCGGCCGGAGTGCTCAAGCACCGCAAACGCAAAGAAAAAGCGCTCCGCAAATTAGATGCGATGCAGGTTAATCTCACTCGGCTATCCGATTTAATTGCGGAGATTCGCCGGCAATTAGGGCCTTTAGGCCGCCAGGCTGAGGTCGCACGTAAGGCAGTAGTGATTCAAACTGATGTACGAGATGCGCGCCTGAGGCTTCTAGCTGATGACTTAGTTCAATTAATGAGTGCGTTAGAAGCTGAAATGGCTGATGAGGCGTTAATCCGGGCGCAGCGGGTTGAGGTGGAAGAGGCGCTAATGGAGTCACGCCGCCAGCTCGCCGATTTAGAGGAGCTGTCTCAAGCACACGCTCCTTTGGCCGCTCAAACACAAGAGACGTGGTATCGCTTGTCGGCTTTGGCGGAACGGTTACGGTCTACTGCTGGTGTCGCGGCTGAACGTCGCCGGTTACTTGCTGAAGAAAATTCCGCACCAAAGGTTGTCGGACGTGATCCCGATCAGTTGGCCGCTCAAGCGAAAGAACTTCGCATTCAAGAAGTGAACCTGACCGAACAGGTCCGCCAGCATGCCACCACCGTGGCGGAGGCCGTGGCTGCACGACAGCAGGCAGAGCACCAGGCCGCCACTGCGGCGCGCGAGTTTTTGGAGCGCCAGCAAGCGCTGGCTGATCGCCGGGAGGGTGTCGCGCGGCTAACTGGTCAAATAGAGACGCGCCGTAGTCGGATTGACGCCGCTGAGGCGGAGGTTGCCCGCTTGACTGCGGCGATGACGCAAGCGCAAGCGCAGGGAGCCGAAGCAGAACAAGAATTCGTCGACCTTGAAGCACAGATTGCTGGGATGGAGCACGGAACAGCTGGGATAGACACCGAACACGAAGCCGCCGATGAGCAGGTCAGGGTGTTGCGCGAGCAAGTAACGCGCTGTGAGGAAGAGGAACGGGCAGCACACCGGGAGCGATTGACGTGGGCTGCGCGATTAGAGGCCTTAGAACTTGGCTTGAACCGCAAAGACGGCACCGGGCACCTCATGGCATCGTCGCCCCAGCTCGATGGCCTGATGGGGGCAGTGGCGAGTTTGATCCACATTCACCCCGGTCAGGAAGTCGCTATCTCCGCTGCTCTGGGGGTCGCTGCTGATGCGCTTGCGGTTACTTCACAGGATGTGGCAGTCCGAGCCATTCAAACGTTGCGCGAGCATGATGCCGGTCAAGTGGTGCTTCTTACGGCCGGGGTAGATAAGACGCCAGGAGATATCGCACCCCGACCGCGTCCAGCTTTGCCAGCGGGCACTCAATGGGCTTGCGATCTCGTTCGTGTTGATGCCCTTATTGAGCCTGTGGTGCATCGATTCCTGCGCGATACGGTGATTGTGGAGTCACTTGATGATGCGACGTCATTGGTCGCAAATCTTCCGCACTGCACCGCGGTCACGGTAGAAGGGGATGTCGTCGCCGCAGGCATCGTTCGAGGAGGGTCGGCTGCTGCGCCGAGTCTGGTTCAAGTCCAAGCGGCGGTAGATGAAGCGCGAGCAGCAGTGAGCGCAGCGACTCAGCGTGAAGCTGCTGCGGCAACCGCATTGGGTGAGCTTCGGCAGCAAGTCACGCAAGCTCAGGGCCAGGTCGACGCCGCTATGGCGAAGTTGCATGACGCGGATGCTCAGTATGCGGCGGTTGCTGAGCGATTGGCTCAGCTTGGCGCAACGGTACGTTCGGCTGGTGCTGAAGTGCAGCGATTAGCGGAAGCAAAGGTGAGCGCGTCGAGTACGATCGCGGCTGATCACGATGATCTGGCCAGCTTGACTGATCGACTTATTGCTGCGAACGAGGAGCCGGACACTCACGCAGAACTTTCTCCTGGTGGCCGCGACCGTGCCGATGAGGACGCAAAAAACGCCCGTGCTGCGGAAACAGAAGCGCGTCTTGCGTTGCGGACCGCGGAGGAGCAGGTGCATGCGATAGCGAGCCGGGCCCAGGCATTGGAGAGGTCCGCCCGCCATGAGCGGGAAGCTCGGGAACGGGATGCAGCCCGCCGGGAACGGCGCCGCCGGGAAGCGGCGGCAGCCGATGCCGTCCAGCGAGCTGCCGAGTACACCGGTCAGCGTTTAGCTGTCAGTCTTCAGCAAGCCACCCTGGAGCGTGATTCCGCCGCTCAGGAGCGCGAGCATCGTGAGTTGCAGCTCACTGCGATCCGCGCTCGTTTACGAGAATTGGAAGACCGGCTCCGAGAGTTGACCGATTCGGTTCACCGGGACGAAGTGGCGCGGGCTGAGCAGCGCTTGCGGATTGAACAGGTGCAGTCGCGTGCGCTGGAGGAGCTGGGCATTGATGCCGAGGCGTTGGTGGACGAATACGGCCCCCATCAGCTAGTGCCACCGTCGTTGCCGGCTCCTGGCGATCCGGAGCCGGATGAGCCGCCGCGGCCTCAGCCGTACCAGCGAGCGGTCCAAGAGAAGCGGTTACGAAAAGCAGAACGAGCGTTAAATCAGCTAGGGCGGGTCAATCCGTTGGCGTTGGAGGAGTTCACCGCCTTAGAGGAACGGCACCGATTCTTGACCACGCAAATGGCGGATCTCAATCGCAGTCGGCGAGATCTCATGGACATCATCAAAGAAGTAGACGAACGTGTTGAGCAGGTGTTCGCTGCTGCGTTTGCTGATACTGCAGTCCAATTTGAACGCGTCTTTGACCGATTGTTTCCTGGTGGGCAGGGTCGGCTTGTCCTGACTGATCCTGGTGACATGCTCACCACGGGCATTGAAGTCGAAGCTCGCCCGCCGGGAAAGAAAGTCAAACGGTTGTCGTTACTCTCTGGCGGGGAGCGATCTTTGACGGCAGTGGCTTTGTTGGTGGCGATTTTCAAAGCCCGCCCCAGCCCGTTCTATGTCTTGGATGAAGTGGAAGCAGCGCTTGATGACACCAATTTGGGCCGACTCATCGTGCTGATGGAAGAACTACGCGAGTCAAGTCAGCTCATAGTCATTACCCACCAAAAGCGAACGATGGAGATCGCGGATGCTCTTTACGGGGTGACGATGCGCGGGGACGGAGTCACGACCGTCATCAGCCAACGACTGCGAGAAGCGGCAACGGTGTGACGTTCAGTTAATCTTAAGATGCGTTTCGTACCCTTTTGGGGGGCCAATTTGAGCCCGTGTCTTAGCTGCGGCACTGTAGTGCAATGACATGGTTGTTGCTCGGCATTGTTGGTGTTTTGGTGTTGGCTGCGGTCGTTCTCGCGGTGGTCGCCATTCCGGCTCGTCGTCAGGGGCGAGTGGTGTTTAGCACTGAGGGAGAGCAGATCATCGCCGCGGCCCGGGAACGCACGGTGGGCGTGGTGGATTCGGCTCGTTCGCGTGTTCGTTCCTAAAGCTCGGGTGTCCCCGGTGTTCCTGTCGCGGCGGTTAGCACCTCAGGCTGGACTCGCCGTCGTCGCACGCTACAGCCAGGGAGAAAAGCGTTGAGCGATTTCCTCGTCCTCATTTTGTTGGTCGGCGTTGTTTTTGTGGCCGGTTTGGTTGTCGGGTTGTCGGTGTTGGTGCGTCGCCCGTCTGGACGTCGTGTGGCACCACCCAATGGTCAAGAAGATGTTCTCCCCGGGGTGGGGGATGACGCCGAAGTTCCGCGAGACTCCATACGGCGCAGTATTGACGATGTCGATATTGCCGTCGGCGACACGGTGCTGCAGCCAGAAGTTTCTGCTCCTGACGATCCATTTGATGGATCTGATGCTGTGGCGTCACCAGTTACGGAGCTAGAACGGCCAGCGCCGGTTCGTGGGCGGATGTCACGACTCCGAGCACGGTTGGCGCGATCAAACAACACCTTGGGTCAAGGACTGCTCCACTTGCTTTCCCGCGATGCGATGGATGAGCAAACCTGGGATGACGTAGAAGAAATTTTGCTTGCCGCGGATTTAGGCGTCGGCCCTACGACTGAGTTGATCGAAAATTTGCGGCAGCAAGTCCGCGTTGATGGAATTCGTGATCTTCAATCGGTGCGCGCTCTTCTCCGGGCTGAGCTGCTTGCGTTGATCGATCCTCAGCTCGATCGGACACTCACCGTCGATCAGTTGGGCCGCCCCGGTGTGGTTCTTGTCGTAGGGGTGAATGGGACTGGAAAGACCACCACGGTGGGCAAGCTGGCCCGGGTTTTCGTGGCCGAAGATAAAGACGTGATCTTGGGGGCGGCTGATACCTTCCGGGCGGCAGCAGCTGATCAGTTGGAAACTTGGGGCGCTCAGGTTGGGGTTCCCACTGTTCGATCTGACCGGGACGGCGCAGACCCGGCGGCGATAGCTTTTGACGCGGTGCGTGCGGCTAGCGCGGCAGAAGCGGACGTGGTTCTGATTGATACCGCTGGTCGTTTGCAGAACAAGGCCGGTCTCATGGATGAACTTGGCAAAGTGAAGCGGGTCATAGAGAAACAATCTCCGGTTGACGAAGTGCTACTTGTTCTTGACGCGACAACAGGTCAAAACGGGATGCGCCAAGCTCAGGTTTTCGCCGACGTTGTCAATGTGACTGGAATTGTGCTGACGAAGTTAGATGGCACAGCTAAAGGTGGCATTGTCATCGCGGTGCAACGAGAGCTTGGCGTACCAGTGAAGCTCGTTGGCTTGGGTGAAGGTCCTGATGATCTCGCTCCGTTTGATCCCGAAGAATTTGTCAATGCCTTACTGGCGTAATGCAGCACCCTCTTTGAGTTACCAGTCGCAAACGCAGAGCAACACTGAAACGTGGTGAAACATAGACGTTACTTTTCCTTCGTGTTCGTCACTTATATGTAACGTCACGTGAGTTGGGAAGAAACAGGTCGGCGAGACCGTAGCTACAACGGCACCGGAACCTCGGTGCCGACGGCTCGCGGCTTTCTAGGCCGCCCACATTGCGGAGGACCGTGCATGGATACCGGTGATACCGCCTGGCTCATGATCTGCGCTGCTTTAGTGCTGCTTATGACTCCGGGCCTTGCGCTCTTCTATGGCGGCATGGTCCGCGCCAAGAGCGTTCTAAACATGATGATGATGAGCTTTGGTGCCCTCGCGCTCGTGAGTGTTCTTTGGGTGCTCTTCGGTTACTCAGTGGCCTTCGGTGATGACATCGGCGGCGGTCTCCTCGGTGACCCTAGCCAGTTCGCTGGCTTGTCAGGGCTGATCGGGATTGGTCGTGAAGATGACACGCTGGGGCAAGCCACTCAACTTGTCGGCACTGTCCCTGCGCCGATCTTCGTGGGTTTCCAAGCGGTCTTCGCGATCATCACGGTAGCCCTGATTTCAGGTGCCATCGCGGATCGTGCCAAGTTCGGTAGCTGGATGGTTTTCGCCGGTATTTGGGCGACCGTCGTCTACTTTCCGGTCGCGCACTGGGTGTTCGCTTTCGATGGCTTCACCGCTGGTGAAGACTCGACGGGCGGGTGGATCGCGAACAAGCTCCTGGCCATTGACTTCGCTGGTGGCACCGCTGTGCACATCAACGCGGGGGCGGCCGGTTTGGCGCTTGCCTTAGTTCTTGGAAAGCGAGTGGGGTTTGGCAAAGAACCCATGCGTCCACATAACTTGACGTTGGTCATGCTCGGTGCAGGTCTGTTGTGGTTCGGTTGGTTCGGGTTCAACGCCGGGTCGGCGGTAGCCGCGAATGGCACCGCAGCAGTGGCGTGGATCAACACCATGGCCGCAACTGGCGCCGCAATTCTTGGCTGGTTGTTGACTGAGAAAATTCGTGATGGTCATGCCACCAGTCTGGGTGCTGCTTCCGGTGTGGTCGCTGGTCTGGTGGCGATCACCCCCGCATGTTCAGCCCTTAACCCGGTGGGATCAATCATTCTTGGTTTCGTCGCTGGTGCGCTGTGTGCCCTCGCGGTGAGCTTGAAATACCGGTTTGGTTTCGACGACAGCCTTGACGTTGTCGGTGTTCACCTCGTAGGCGGGCTAGTGGGAACCATCGCAGTGGGCTTTCTTGCCACCGCAAACGCACCGGCTGGGGTCGATGGCCTGTTCTACGGTGGTGGGGTTGACCAATTGTGGCGGCAAGCAGTCGGTGCTGGCGCGGTCTTGGCCTACTCGTTCGTGATCAGCTTGGTCCTTGGTCTCCTGATCAGCAAGACCATCGGATTCCGTTTGGATGAAGAATCTGAAATTGCTGGTATCGATGGCGTTGTGCACGCTGAGACCGGCTATGACTTGGCCGGAGCCAGTGGTACGGGTTTCCGTCCGGGTGTTGGTTCCTCGACGAAGGCAGAGAAGGAGGTCTCGGCATGAAACTGGTCACCGCGGTCATCAAGCCGCACAAGCTCGATGATGTGAAGACGGCACTGGAATCCTTTGGGGTCCAAGGCATCACCGTGAGTGAAGCCAGCGGGTACGGCCGCCAACGCGGTCACACGGAGGTATACCGCGGAGCGGAGTACACCGTTGATCTCGTACCGAAAGCCCGGATCGAGGTGCTCGTTGACGACGCCGACGTCGCAGACGTGGTCGACGTGGTCGTCAAAAGCGCCCAGACCGGCCGGATTGGTGACGGTAAAGTCTGGACCCTCCCAGTCGAGGATGTCGTCCGAGTTCGCACCGGTGAGCGTGGGCTTGACGCCATCTGATTAATGAATGCTGGGTGCGGGTGGGTGACCTCTGAGGTCCCCACCCGCACGCATGTGAAGGTCCATTTGTGAGCAAAGCTGCACGGTAAAAGCAGCGGGTCAGTAGAGCAAAAGCAATAGGGCAAAGGGAACATCGCAGAAGGCGAGGGGGACTAATGACTGACAAGCCAATCCTGAGTCCGGATAGGCCCAACGGGGAGTTTCCTAAACTTCCGATGCCTGTACTGGCCAGTTCGCCGTCGTCGCGTGATGTACGGGCTGAGCGGTTAGCCCTGGCGTCCCGCTCGCCGTCCTGGCATGAAGGAAACGGGGTTGCTCGGCGTAGAGCACTCGGGGACATGCTCGAAACGTGGCTTACTGATTTATGGCACGTCGCAACCCGAACGTCCGAAGCTCGGCCAATTCCGCGTCCAGCGACAGCCGAGAACCGCGAAAAAGGTGCACTGCGTGGAGTTGCTTTGGCGGCGGTCGGTGGGCTGGCGAGAGGGGATGCTGGGCCAGCGAGTGACCTTGACCTTGTTTTATTGCATGACGGTTATGCCATGGATGCCGCAGAGGTCGCTGCACTGGCAGATCGAATGTGGTATCCGGTTTGGGATGCCGGCATTCGGTTGGATCACTCAGTGCGCACTCCCGCCCAATGCCGGCAGATTGGTGGGCAGGATCTCGCTGCCGGGATCGGCTTGCTTGATTTGCGTGTCATCGCGGGAGACGCGGAGTTAGTCGCCGCGACTCGGGCGCGGTTATTAGAGGATTGGCGGGCGGCTGCGCGCCGCCGGTTGCCTGAACTAATCCGGGTGCTGGATGAACGCGTGGAACGATTCGGCGACGCCGCTTTTCTTCTAGAACCTGATTTGAAGAACAGTCGCGGCGGCCTTCGCGACGTCACCGTCTTGCGCGCGCTCACTGCGTCATGGCTCGCGGATCGTCCCCATGGCAACGTCGATGAGGCAGCACGGGTGTTGCTGGATGTCCGTGATGCCTTGCATGTTGTTACCGGTAAGGCAGCCGACGTCTTACTCATGGCTGAGCAAGATACGGTCGCCGGCCTGATTGGCGCGGACGATGCCGATGATCTTCTGACTCAGACTGCTGGGGCAGCTCGGGCCATTGGTTACGCGGTCGATGTCACAGTCCGGCGGGCCCGCCAGGCCGTTCCTAGGCGTCGGACTGGTCCGCGGCGTCCCCGTCTTAATCCATTAGGTGATGGGCTTGTTGAGCATGATGGTGAAGTAGTGCTGGGGTTGGGTGCTCGTCCGGAGAAAGACCCTGTACTCGCGGTTCGCGCTGCTGCTACCGCGGCGCGGCGTGGGTTCCCGCTCTCTCCGGTCACGGTGGCACATCTTGCCCAAGCTTCAGAGTTGTTACCGCGACCTTGGTCCTCGTCGGCTCGGGAAGCGTTCTTAGAATTACTTGCCGCGGGTCCGGCGATGGTAGGCGTGTGGGAGTCGCTTGACGATGCGGGCTTGATTGAGCGATGGATCCCCGGGTGGACGGCGATCCGATTTCGTCCCCAGCGCACCCCAGTCCACCGCTACACCGTAGATCGGCATCTGGTTGAAGCGGTGGTGCAGTGCGCTCCTTTGGTGCGGGATGTTGAGCGGCCTGATCTGCTGTTAGTCGCTGCTTTGCTCCATGACATCGGTAAAGTTGCGGGAGCAACGGACCACAGTGCGGTTGGCGCACCTATCGCGCGCCGGGCTGCTGAAGTGATGGGGTTCGAGTCCGGTGACGTCGAGGTGATTCATCGGTTGGTCCGTGAACACCTCACGTTAGTTGATCTCGCGACTCGTCGAGACCCGGATGACCCACGGACAGTGGAAGCTTTAGTTGCGGCGGTTGAAGGCCGTTCAGAAGTGTTGAACTTATTACGGGCGCTCACGGAAGCCGACGCATTGGCCACCGGTCCGGCGGCTTGGACGGCCTGGCGAGCGCGACTTGTTGATGATCTGACTGCCCGAGCGCGGACGATGTTGGCTGAGGGCCAAGTGCCGACACCAGCTCCGTTGTCTGCTCAAGAGACTGCTTTGTTGGAGGCCGCCCGATCCAGCGACGCCCCCCAAATAGCGACGTCTGAAATGGACGGAATGCACGTGGTGACAGTGGTGGCACCCGACCGTTTAGGGTTGTTCGCTGACATTGCGGGGTTGCTGGCGGCGCATGGGTTGACGGTCCGTTCGGCTTTAGTGCGAACTGTGGCAGGTATGGCAGTTGACACGTGGTGGGTGGGGTCTCGGCATGGCGATCAGGTGGAGGCTAGCTCTTTATTGATTTCTCTGCGGCGCCTTACCGCAGGCGATGCCACAATCCTTGATCGGTTAGTCCGCCGCGATGCTGAGTACCGCCCGACCAAGACAGCCCCAGCGCATCCTCGTGCGGTGGTGGTACCAGGAGCATCCGGGAAGGCCACCGTGGTCGAGGTGCGAGCGGCGGATCGGCCAGGGTTGTTGCATGCGGTGGGGCGAGCACTAGCTGAGTTGAGGGTCGATGTCCGTTCAGCACACGTTGCAACGCACGCAGGTCAAGCGGTAGACACCCTTTATTTGGCCGAGGTGAGTGGTGGTCCTTTGACGCCAGCACGAGTGGCGCGGGTCATCGCCGCGGCTGTGGATGCCGGGCATATCCCGTCGTCAGTTCTCGCCAAGTAGGCTGAGGCCGTGTTCGCTAGCCTCTCCGACCGCCTGGCCGCGACTTTCAAGAACCTTCGTGGCAAAGGGCGCCTTTCCGAGTCCGATATCGCCGCGACGATCCGTGAGATTCGCACTGCCCTCTTGGAGGCGGATGTCTCGTTACCGGTGGTGAAGCAGTTCACCGCCCGAGTCCGTCAGCGTGCACTTGGCGCCGAGGTGAGCGGGGCGCTTAACCCAGCCCAGCAGATCGTCAAAATTGTCAACGAGGAATTGGTGGCGATTCTTGGCGGATCCACTCGGCGTCTGAGCCTGGCGAAAACCCCACCGACCGTCATTATGTTGGCTGGTCTGCAAGGTGCCGGTAAAACGACGCTGGCAGGCAAGCTCGCCCGCTGGTTGGCCAGTGAAGGTCATACCCCGCTTTTAGTTGCGGCTGATTTGCAGCGACCAAACGCGGTAACCCAGCTACAGGTCGTGGGGGAACATGCTGGGGTTCCAGTGTGGGCGCCGGAACCTGGTAATCAGGGCACTCATAGTGACCCCATGATTGGCGATCCGGTTCAGGTGGCGCGCAGCGGCGTTTATCAGGCGCAGGAGCGGCAGCACGACGTAGTCATTGTGGATACTGCTGGTCGGCTTGGTATTGATGACGCATTAATGCAGCAAGCTGCTGATATTCGTGCCGCAGTTCAGCCCGATGAAGTCCTTTTTGTGATCGACGCGATGATCGGTCAGGACGCCGTCACCACCGCAGAAGCATTCTTGGCGGGGGTGGATTTCACCGGTGTTGTGCTAACCAAGCTCGATGGTGATGCCAGGGGTGGTGCCGCGTTATCGGTTGCCACGGTGACCGGCCGCCCGATCATGTTCGCTAGCACCGGGGAGAAGCTGGACGAGTTCGAGGTCTTTCACCCTGATCGAATGGCGTCCCGCATCCTTGATATGGGTGATGTGCTAACGCTGATCGAGCAGGCGGAGAAAGTCTTCGACCGCGATCAAGCGGAGCGGATGGCGCGTAAGTTTGTTGACGAAGAAGCATTCACTTTTGATGACTTTCTCGCCCAAATGGCTGCCGTTAAACAGATGGGGTCATTGAAGAAAATGCTCGGCATGATGCCGGGGATGGCGCAAATGCGCGACCAGTTGGACTCATTAGATGAACGAGAGTTTGACCGCGTGGAGGCAATGGTTCGCTCGATGACCCCGCACGAGCGCCAACACCCAAGGGTCATTAACGGCTCGCGACGCGCCAGGATCGCCCGGGGTTCAGGTCGGACGGTGTCAGAAGTGAACGAGCTGCTGGCGAGGTTAGTCGAGGCGCAGAAAATGATGAAGCAGATGCGACGGGGGGCTGGGGTTCCAGCGTTAGGCATCCCAGGAACCAGTAAAAAAATTAAAGGTAAGAAACCGCAACGCAAAAAAGGTCGCAGCGGAAACCCCGCAAAGCGGGCTGAACAAGAACGAGCGGCGCACCTGAGAGCAGAAGAGGTTCGGGGAAATGCTTTTGGTCAGGCGATGAACCCCGATGATCAAGCTGCGGCACTGAATCAGTTACCGGCTGGTTTTGAGAAATTTTTAGGTCGCAATTAACGGTTCGTACCGATCAACCCGACACTGTCTTTCGCGCGGAGGACTCGTAGCGCTGCGTCGTCGATTTGACGTCGAAAAGTAGGGTCATCCTCGGCTTGAGTCATCAGTGCGTTGGTCATTGCGTCTGCCACGTTGGAGTCGACGGTGAGGACGACATCACCGCCGGCAGCAACAAATTCCACGGCTCGATATCCCGGTGGCCAGCGGCTTACTTGGCGCGCTTGCCCAAGGTCATCACTGATCACGACGCCAGTGAAACCAAGTTTGCCGCGCAGCAACCCAGTGATGACCTCAGCTGAAAAGCACGCCGGTTCAGTGGGGTCGATGACCTCGTACACAGCACTAGACATCATGATCACCGGGATCCCGGCGTTGATCAGGTTCGCGAAGGCCGCCACTGAAGGCGATGTGATTGTCGTCCGTTGATCGCTGACCGCCGCAGCGGTGTCAGTATTTGCCGTGACCTGCCCTAAACCAGGGAAGTGCTTCGCCGTAGCAAGGACATTCGCGTCACCCATTCCTGCCGCGTATGCGGCGGAGTGCGCCCCGGTGTTGGTGGTGGCGCGGTAGTGCCGATTAAAGGCACCGATGGGCGCGTTCTGCGACTCGATGCTCCGCGGGACGACATCAGCTACCGGTGCGAGGTTCATGGTGATACCACTGGATCGCAATTGCCGGCCCCATGCAGTGGACTGCTTCCGGAGCGCATCCGTACTCCAGCGACTTTGCTCCACCGCGCTGGGGATCGCACTGAAGCCCTTGCCGCGCAGCACTTGGACGGCGCCACCTTCTTGGTCGGTGGCAACGAGGGGTAACACCCGCCCGGCTGCGGTGATACGTGTAGTGAGAGTTGCGATGGCGCGGCTTCCGCGCTCGTCTCGTCCGGTGAGCATGACGTTGCCGATCGACCCATCGCGAAGTGCCGCGGTGATGTCGGGATCCAGGGTGGTGGATGGTGCGGGGACGCCAATCATGATGAGTTGCCCAATGCGCTGGCGGAGGGTCAATGTCTCCAGGGCTGCCTCCGCGGGATCTTTTGTTGCTGGGTCTGTCCCTGAAGTGGTTGGGGTCATGGTCGATGGGGCTGTGGTGGTGCTCCGAGAAGAAGTGCTCTTTGAGGTTGGGCGTTGCTCTTGAGTGGTCGAGCAACTGGCCATACTGCTCGCTAACGTAAAGGCAAGAAGGCACCGAAGGTGCTTCACCTGATTCTTCTCCTGTTCTCCGGACGCTCTGTGTCTGTCGTGCTATCGAATAGTGGCAGCACGCCCCATATGGTGCTGGGGTGGCTGTTATTCACCTCACCGGCCCGGTTCTCGTGACCGCGCACGAGCAGCGTCAACAAGCGTGGGTGATCGATGGGCGGCTTTCTTATCGGCCACCGATTGGTTCACCTCCGGTGACTACCGTGGCTGGTTACATCTTGCCAGGATTGGTCGACGCGCATTGCCATGTTGGGTTAGCGGCAGGAGGTGCGGTCGAGCGCGCGGCAGCTCGCCGGCAAGCTGAGATTAATCGCGACGTGGGGGTGCTCCTCATTCGCGACGCTGGCAGCCCAGCGGATACCCGGTGGATGGATGGAGCTGTTGATCTACCACACCTCATTCGAGCTGGCCGGCATATCGCCCGGACCACAAGGTACTTGCGGCATTACGCCGAGGAAGTTGAGCCACCAGATCTCGTTGGGCAAGTACGCCGGCAAGCTCAGGCAGGCGATGGCTGGGTGAAGATCGTCGCAGATTGGATTGATCGCGATCTTGGTGACTTGGCGCCCTGTTGGCCGGCGGAGACGTTGCGGGCGGCGGTGGTTGCTGCACATGCTGAGGGCGTGCGTATCACCGCGCACTGCTTCGGCGCTGACGCATTGCCGGACCTCCTTGCTGCTGGTTTTGACGGTATCGAACATGCCTGCGGCCTTTCCGCTGACACCATTGCCCAAGCAGCTGAGCGGCAAATCGCCATCGTCCCCACATTGGTGAATATCGCAACGTTCCCTGAGTTGGCTGCCCGTGGGGAAGGAAAATTTCCTCGGTGGGCTGCCCACATGCGGTCGTTGCATCAGCGTCGATATGACACGGTGCGCGCTGCAGCTGAGGCGGGGGTGCCGATGTATTGCGGGACGGATGCTGGCGGTTCTCTTCCGCATGGCTTAATCGCGACGGAGGTCGCCGAATTGGCCCGCGCTGGCCTGCCGTCGCTGGCCGCGTTGGACGCGGCGGTGTGGTCGGCGCGAGCTTGGTTAGGCCGGCCCGGCCTGGTGGAGGGCGAGCTCGTCGATGCGGTGATCTACCCCGCGGATCCGCGGCGCGATCTAGCCGTGTTAGCGCACCCCCGGCTTATCCTGCTCCGAGGGCGGATCGTTTCGCCGTGAGTGTGGCCTCACCCCAGGATGCGGCAGGATGCTGGGGTGGAGATTTCCGCCAAGTCTGATTACGCGGTTCGTGCTTTGCTCACTCTTGCAGTCGCGCATGGGCAGCTCACTGGAGAACAATTAGCGGAGCGTCAGGGGCTGCCCCAGAAATTCTTAGAGACCATTTTGGCTGATCTGCGTCGAGGTGGTTTGGTGGTCTCCCAACGGGGCGCGCACGGCGGGTATCGTTTAGCCCGGGAACCTGCCTTAATCAGTGTGGGGGACGTGATTCGCGTGGTGGATGGCCCGTTGGCGCGGATCCGCGGATCTCGGCCGCATGAGATGTCATACGACGGCGCCGCAGAACATCTAGCGAACGTTTGGGTGGCGGTCCGGGCGGCGTTGCGGGAGGTTCTCGATGGCACGTCACTTCAGGATGTGCTCACCGGTGAGCTTCCTGATGCGGTGCGCCGGTTGACTGCTGATCCACGCGCGTGGCACAACGTCGAGTAAAAGTTGAGGCCTGACCATGTGCGGCGTGGAGTGATGGTCCAGATCGATTGATGCGGGGGTCTCGGGCAAGTTCCGTGTTCGTGGCACAATATGGCTTTGTCCGGTGACTGAAGCCCTCTCACTCCATTCACCGTGCTGAGGTTTTGTCTTTCGTGTCATTCTTGGCCGCACATGCTGGCCCGGGATGTCCTTGGCTCGCGTGCTGCCGTTCCTCACCGTCGGCGCGTCGAGCTACCCGTGCTGATCCATGTCGTCAATGTCGTCAGGAGTGACTTACCCCGTGGCTGTCAAGATTCGCCTTAAGCGCCTGGGCAAGATTCGGGCACCTCAATACCGTGTTGTGGTCGCGGATTCGCGGACCAAACGCGATGGCCGGTCCATTGAGGAGATCGGTCGTTACCACCCAACGCAAGAGCCGTCGCTGATCGAGATTGAGTCAGACCGCGCGCAGTACTGGCTTGGGGTTGGCGCGCAGCCCACTGAGCAGGTTCTCGCCCTGCTGAAGGTCACTGGCGACTGGCAGAAGTTCAAAGGCTTGCCAGGGGCTGAAGGTACCTTGCGGGTCGCCCCCCCTCGTCCGGATCGTGCGGCCCTTTTTGATGAAGCGGCCCGCGCCGCTGGCGGTGGTGCTGCCACTGAGGGTGCGACTACGCCTAAGAAGCGAACGACGAAAAATGCCGCACCTGCTAAGGATTCCACGCCCAAGGCAGAGTCCACTCCGAAAGCCGAGTCCACGCCGAAGGCGGATGATCTGCCGGCTGAGGCCACCGAGTCGGACACTGATGCCAAGGATGCAGCGCCTTCGGCTGAGGGGTGAGCGTGGTACAAGACGCCCTTGCGCATTTGGTGCGAGGCATTGTTAATCATCCTGACGATGTTGTGGTTCGATCCATTCCTGATCGCCGGGTTGAGCTTTTTCAGGTACGTGTCCACCCCGATGATCTCGGGCGAGTGATTGGCCGTGGGGGTCGGACTGCCCGATCCCTACGGACGGTCATCAACGCAATATCCCGTGACCGCCCAGCTCGCGTCGAGATTGTCGACACGGACCGGCAGCGCTGATCGGCCTCCCCTGTAGGGCAAAGTGATGGATCGCATTGTCGCTCGACTTGGTCGTCCCCATGGAATTGCAGGTGAGCTTTCAGCGCACCTGCACACGGATATGGCTGAGAATCGGCTGATGGTTGGGTCTCAACTACGCACTGATTCACCGGGAATGGGTGTCCTTACGGTGCAGTCATGGCGGCGTCATCACGGTCGAGTTGTCATGAAATTTGCTGAGGTGACCGATCGAGATACTGCGGAGTCCCTTCGCGGCGCGCACCTCCTGGTGCCTCAAGATCATTCTGATGAACCCGATGCCTGGTATCTGGATGAGCTGGTAGGTCTGTCGGTGTGGCATGTCAGGGGGTATCACCTAGGGACAGTTACCAATCTTGAGCAAGGCGTGGTGCAGGACATCCTGGTGGTGTCCCCCAACGATGATGACGAAGTTGTTCGAGTCCCGTTTGTCACTGCTTTGGTGCCGGTGGTCGATGTGCCTGGGGGGCGCGTCGTCATTGACCCGCCGGGCGGATTATTTCCGAACCCGCCACACCGCGATGCACCTCCCCAGATGTTGCCGTCAGGCGGTGCCTAATGCGCATTGATGTCATCTCCATTTTCCCCGACTACCTTGACCCGCTGCGATTGTCCGTCATTGGACGCGCCAGGCAGCGCGGTCTGCTCGACCTCGTCGTGCATGATTTACGTGACTACACCAATGACACTCGTCGAACAGTTGACGACACCCCATACGGTGGCGGGCCCGGGATGGTCATGACCCCAGAACCGTGGGGGCAGGCGTTAGATTTTGTCCGCTCGGGCGGCCCGGTAGACGTTGTGCCGCACCTGATTATTCCGACGCCGTCTGGGCTGCCGTTTACCCAAAAGGTGGCGCGCCAATGGGCTGAACAGCCATGGCTGGTATTCGCGTGCGGGCGGTACGAAGGGATTGATGAGCGCGTTCTTGAGGCAGCCGCCGACAATGGTCCGATGACTCCGGTGAGTCTGGGGGATTACGTCGTGTGTGGGGGTGAAGTAGCAGTGCTGACCATCGTTGAAGCGGTCACGCGGTTGGTCCCTGGAGTTTTGGGGAACGCGGAGAGCTTGGTCGAGGAAAGCCATGAAGGCGCCGGCCTTTTGGAGTATCCGGTATACACCAAACCGCCGGTGTGGCGTGGACGCCAAGTTCCCGAGGTCCTTCTCTCTGGGCACCATGGGGAAGTGGAGCGTTGGCGGGCGAAGCAGCGAATGCTGCGGACGGCGCGTCGGCGGCCGGACCTCCTCGATCAGCCGTAAGGTCTCGATCAGCCGTAAGGTGCGGCAGCGATTGTGAAGTGTTGATGCACCTGTGGCAAACTATCCCGGTTACCTGTTAGCCGCGTCCCCGCCACAGGGGGGAGATGGCTGTCGGTGAATTCTTCTTTCTCATCACCACGACACACGCGGGTGACCTGTGGCACCAGCGAGGAAGAGACCTGCCATGCGCACCCTTGATGGACTTGACGCAGCTAGTTTGCGGGATGACATCCCTACTTTCAGGCCCGGTGACACGCTGAAAGTTCACGTTCGAGTGGTTGAAGGAAACCGGTCCCGGGTTCAGGTTTTCCAAGGCTCGGTCATTCGTCGTCAAGGTGATGGGGTACGAGAGACGTTTACTGTCCGGAAGGTCAGTTTTGGTGTTGGGGTAGAGCGCACGTTTCCGGTTCACTCACCTGTGTTGGAAAAAATCGAGCTAGTCACGCGCGGCGATGTGCGCCGGGCAAAGCTTTACTACCTGCGTGACTTGCGAGGCAAAGCCGCGAAGATCAAAGAGAAGCGTGACACTCCAGCCGCTCATTGAGTCCGGAGTTGGCCGTTGGGTCTCGTGGCTTGATGCGCGGTCGCGGATAGGCTAGTGAGATGGGATATCGCATCGAGCGGAGGCGCCGTGGGTAGTGACCCTCAAGACGGGGATCCTGCTCCTACGCCACGTCCACGATGGTTACACGAAGTCCTGGTGATGGTCATCTTGGCGCTTCTTGTTACCGCAGTTATTCGCACCTTTGTGTTGCAAGTTTTTGTTATCCCGTCAGGCTCGATGGAACCAACGTTTCGTGCCGGTGATCGTGTCGCGGTTTCCAAGCTCTCCTACCGTTGGGGTGAGATTAAGCGAGGCGACGTCATCATTTTCGACGGTCAGAATTCGTTTGTTGCCGGTGAGTCAAGCTCCTCCTCAAAGGGGATGGCAGGCATTGTCCGCGCCGTCGGATCTGCGGTTGGGGTGTCGCCTTCGCAACGTGATTTCACTAAACGGGTCGTTGGTCTTCCCGGTGACCGAGTCAGTTGCTGTGATGTTGCTGGTCGGATCACTGTCAATGGGCAACCCTTAGAGGAACCGTATATTTTTCCCGGTGATGTACCTAGTACGGATCAATTCGATGTGACTGTTCCCCCAGGCCGATTGTGGGTTATGGGAGATCACCGCAGCAACTCAGCCGACTCCCGAGCTCACCTCGGTGATCCTGGTGGGGGGACGGTGCCGGTGGATCGTGTGGTGGGCAAGGTAGTTTTCCGGGTTTGGCCGCCGTCCCGTATTGGCGGGCTCGATGACGATGTGAAGAGCACCCGTGAATGAGGAAGCAGTGGCGAAGTCTTCGCCCGCTGGTGGTGCTGTTCGCTCGCCATTCATCACTGCCCTGCGGGAAACCGCCATTGTGGTAGTGATCGCGATGGTCTTGTCTTTCATCATTAAGACCCTTTTTGTTCAAGCTTTCTTTATTCCCTCCCCTTCAATGGAAGACACTCTGCAGCGTGGGGATCGGGTGGTGGTTTCCAAATTGACTCCGGGGCCCTTCTCATTGCACCGGGGTGACATCGTGGTGTTTACCGACCCAGGCGGCTGGTTAGGAGGCTCTGCCCCAGAAGGAAATGCTGGTCTTATCCGGGGCACCATGCGTTTCGTCGGTCTCCTCCCAGATGATTCAGGGCAGCACTTAATTAAACGGGTGATTGGTTTGCCCGGCGATCGCGTGCGCTGCTGCTCACCAGAAGGAAACATCATGGTTAATGATCGACCCATCACAGAGCCGTACCTCAAGCCTGATGAAGGATCGTCTAACACCGAATTTGACATCACCGTCCCAGAAGGACGGATTTGGGTAATGGGTGACAATCGCGCGAACTCCGCCGACTCTCGGGCTAATGATGACGGGACTGGCCAGAGTGGATCCGTCCCGATTGACGCGGTGACTGGCCGTGCTTTTGCTCTGGTATGGCCTTTAGGTCGAGGAAGCTGGTTATCTCGTCCGTATTCCTTCAATGCTGTACCAGCGCCATGACTGACCAGCACGTTTCACGGCGTTCGGATCAGGGTCGGTCTGTCACACCCACGTTGAGGTTAGAACGTTCGTTGCTTCGTCAGGGGCATCGTTGGTTAGCTGCAATGGATGAAGTAGGTCGTGGAGCATTAGCTGGTCCCGCCAGCGTGGGGGTGGTGTTGGTTGACGCCAGTGTTCGCAGTGCCCCCTCAGGGGTGCGAGATTCGAAACTGTTGCCACCCCGGACTCGGCAAGCGCTAGTTCCACGGATTCATCGTTGGGCACCAGGGTGCGCCGTCGGCCATGCGAGCCCGGCAGAAGTAGACGCGCTCGGTATTCTCGGCGCTTTGCGACGAGCCGCACGTCGTGCCCTTGCGGCATTACCGGTGACTCCAGATGTTGTCCTGCTGGATGGGAGTCATGATTGGTTGACTTCACCATCGGGCAACGTCAACGTCCCCGCCTTGCCTGGTCTCGATGGTCCCGTTGCTGATTCACGAGGACTTGATAGCGGTGCGGTTAACACTGATTTATTTGCTGTTCATACCATGGTTAAGGCTGATCTGAAATGCTCATCGGTTGCCGCCGCAAGTGTGTTGGCTAAAGTCGAGCGGGATGCATTAATGGATCAATTGCATGATGAGAATCCACGATACGGATGGGCAGCGAACAAGGGTTACGCTGCCCCAGATCACATTCGCGCATTGGAGACTTTTGGTCCGGATGTGCAGCATCGGCGCTCTTGGCGCCTCCCTGGGTGCGAGCCTCAGGTGTCAGCCATGGTGAAAGCGCCTGCTGGTGATAGTTCGGTGCGGGATGCGGTGTATGTGACCGGCGACGAAGTGCTCGTGGAGGTGACGCAGTGAGCGCGGAAGATTTAGAAAACTACGAAACCGAGATGGAACTCTCGCTGTACCGCGAGTATCGCGACGTAGTGAACTTGTTCTCCCACGTGGTCGAGACGGAACGTCGCTTCTACTTAGCGAATACTGTTGACGTTCAAGTTCGTGGCTCCGGTGGAGAGACGTACTTTGATGTCACTTTGACTGACGCGTGGGTGTGGGATGTGTATCGTCCGGCGCGATTTGTGAAGAGCGTGCGGGTACTGACTTTTAAGGACGTCAATGTCGAGCGTCTGGATCGGGCCGAGCTGGATGTCGGGCAGAGTACCGATTTTCCTCGCTGATTCCACCTTGCGGCAGCCACGTCACCTCATCGCGGTGCCCCAATGACGACGCCAGGCGCAGCCTCCCAGTCGAGTCCATATTCGCCTTCCGGAGCTTCGTCGTCGGGCTTGGTCATTGGGCCACATCGGGTGGAATCCCCGGTGGTGTTGGCGCCTATGGCGGGTATCACCAATGCGGCGTTCCGTCGGTTGTGCCGGGAACAAACCACCACGCATGTGCGGCTTGCGGGCGTTCCTGAGCGAGGTCACGGTTTGTTCGTAGGGGAGATGGTGACGTCGCGGGCCTTGGTGGAAGGTTCTGCACAGTCGCTGCGGTTGGTCACACCTGGTCCGGGAGAGTTTCCTCGGAGTGTCCAGCTTTACGGGGTCGATCCGGTCACCATGTCGAAGGCGGTTCAGACACTGCTCCAGCTTGGTCAAACCGATCATATCGATCTCAACTTTGGGTGCCCGGTGCCTAAAGTGACCCGGCGTGGAGGGGGCGCGGCATTGCCGTGGAAGCTCATGCTTTTCCGGGACGTCGTACGCGCTGCGGTTCGTACGGCGGCACCAGCAGGAGTGCCGGTTACCGTCAAAATGCGGATCGGGATTGACGAACAGCATCAGACTTTTTTGGAAGCGGGCCGGATCGCTGAAGATGAAGGAGTAGCTGCGGTCGCGTTGCATGCGCGTACTGCGGAGCAGCATTACTCCGGTGCTGCGCGGTGGGACGCTATCGCGGAGCTGAAAAATCTGGTTCGTACTGTGCCCGTACTTGGCAATGGCGATATTTGGAGCGCCGACGACGCGCTTGCGATGGTCCATCACACCGGGTGTGATGGTGTCGTTGTCGGTCGAGGGTGCTTAGGCCGGCCTTGGTTGTTCGCTGATCTCATGGCAGCTTTCACTGGTGCCACGATTCGAGTGCGTCCGTCTTTGGGAACGGTATTAACCACTCTCAGGCGGCACGTGGAGTTGCTGATTGAGCATTACATCGGGCATGTGCCAGACCCAGAGCAAGCAGCATGCCGTGATATTCGGAAGCACGTCGCGTGGTACCTCAAAGGCTTTGCTGTTCAACGTGAACTTCGTGCAGCATTAGCGACTGTAGGTAGCCTCACCGCGCTCGATGCGATGGTAGCCACGATGGATGCCACGCAACCCTGGCCGGGGGATGCAGCAGAAGGTGCCCGGGGCAGAGCGGGAACACCCCAGCGTCGCGTTGCTTTACCAGACAACTGGTTGTTGTCGCGAGATGTCAGCGGGGCTGCTGCCGCGCAGGTACTAGACGCCGAGTTGTCGGTGAGTGGAGGCTGAGCCATGAACCATACGGACCAATCCGATGGAGTGATGCAGCCTTCTCGCCGGACCCGAGCATGGGTGGCCACCAGTGCTGGTCACCATGTGGGAGACATTGTGACTGCCCATGGCGGCGGCGAGCCAGCGGTGGAGCCTTCGATGCCACGGCTTCGACAAGCGCGTGAAGAGCGAGAGGACGCTTTGCTTCAGCCAGCAGCGACGCGGGCTCGCGGCGCAGGAAACCGCCAGCGGGCCGAGGTTCCTGATGTGCACCGCACATGTTTTGAACGGGACCGCGATCGTATTTTGCACAGCACGGCGCTTCGTCGGTTAGCTGGGAAGACCCAGGTTTTTGTCCACCCCGCTGATCATCAGCGCACTCGATTGACACATGCATTGGAAGTTGCTCAAGTATCAGCGGCGATCGCCCGGGGGTGTGGGTTGAACGTCACTCTTGCGGAAGCGATCGCGCTTGGTCATGACTGTGGGCATGGGCCGGGTGGGCACGCTAGTGAAGAAGCATTTGATGCGTTCCTTCCGCAAGGGTACGACCATGCCGTCTGGGGTGCGGACGTCGTCCTCGCTCCCTTGAATTTGTGCGCGGAGACGCTGGATGGAATTCGCAATCATTCGTGGTCTCGTCCGGCGCCGGCTACCCCTGAGGGTGTGGTGGTTAGTTGGGCGGACCGAATTGCTTACACCGCTCACGATTTAGAGGACGCACTGCACGCTGGGATTCTCCACCCAGCGATGGTGCCGGATGAAATCGTGCAGGTGTGCGGAAGGACGCGCCGGCAGCAGTTAGCGGTCTTCATTGACGCGCTCGTTCGGCAGACCATGGAGACGGGGGTGATTGGGATGCCAGCAGATCCAGCAGCGGCGTTGGCGGGGTTACGTCGGTTTAACTATGAGCGAATCTATACACGCCCGGCGTCCCTAGCGCAAAGTGACGCTGTTGTTCGAATTTTGCGGGCCTTAGTGGAGTACTACGCGACACACCCCACTGCCATGCCAACAGATCACCAACCCTCACGAGACACAGAAGATCACCCCGATCTTGTTCGGGCGGCAGTGACGTATGTGAGTGGCATGACTGACCGGTTTGCGTTTGAGACGGCAGTGCGCATCTTGGGATGGCGGCGATCTGAGCTGCCCCGTGGGATCGACATGCCAGGCAGGGCTTAGCCTCCGGAGGGAACGTTCATGCGCTGCATTGAGGAGGGTTGGTGCCGGGTCTGATTAAAGCGGATGTCGTTGCCGCAGTGAAGGACCGCACGTCCATCGAGGATGTCGTGGGTGAGCAAGTGACGCTGCGTCAAGCGGGGGTCGGGTCGCTAAAGGGTCTATGCCCTTTTCATGATGAGCGGACTCCGTCTTTTCATGTTCGCCCTCAAGTAGGGGCATGGCATTGCTTTGGTTGTGGCGAGGGTGGGGACGTCATCGCTTTTATTCAGCGCATTGATCATGTGACTTTCGCTGAAGCCGTAGAGCGGCTGGCGGGCGCTGCAGGAATTACCGTTGAATATGAAGATGGTCCAGCTCGGCCTCGGGCTGAGGGAAGCTCACGGGTACGAATACTTGCGGCAAACTCTGCGGCAGCTAAGTGGTACACCGAGCAGCTCGACGACACTGACGCAAAAGCAGGGCGGGAATTTCTCGCGGAACGGGGTTTTGGTCCGGAAGCGACGATTCGATTCCGGGTGGGGTACGCGCCTCGGTCAGGGGACGGTCTTCTGCGATTTTTACGAGGCCGAGGTTTCACCGATGCTGAGATTGTCACTGCTGGGTTGGCTGCGATGGGGCAGCGTGGCCCCTATGACCGATTCCGAGGCCGGCTCATCTGGCCGATCCGGGACGTCTCCGGTGATATTGTCGGGTTCGGTGCCCGGCGCTTGTACGACGATGATCGTATCGAGGCAAAGTACTTGAATACCTCAGAAACTGAAGTGTTCAAAAAGTCTAAGGTCTTGTACGGGATTGATCTCGCGAAGCGCGCGATCGCGACTCAGCGACGCGCTGTTGTCGTTGAGGGGTACACCGACGTCATGGCATGTCACGTGGCAGGAGTGACGACTGCTATCGCGACGTGCGGCACAGCTTTTGGGGCGGATCACATTCGAGTGCTGCGTCGGATTATGCGCGATGACGACGACCGTGTTCGTCCTGGTGAGGTGGTTTTCACCTTTGATGGTGATGCCGCCGGTCAGGCAGCGGCCCGGCGCGCGTTTGAGCAAGACGAGTGGTTCGTATCACAAACTTTCGTGGCCATCGCGCCGGAAAACATGGACCCATGTGATGTGCGCCAACGCCACGGTGATCAAGCAGTCCGGGATTTGGTGGCGGGCCGAACCCCGTTATTCGATTTTGTTCTGACCAGCACTTTGGCTGATTTTGATCTCAATCATCCCGCCGGTCGCGTTCAAGCTCTTCGGGCTGGCGCGGCGGTGGTGGCACGAGTGAAAGACCCCGCGTTGCGCTCTGAGTGTGTGCGCCGATTGGCTGGATTGGTGGGGGTTGACATGCCGCAAGCACAGCAGGCGGTTTCCGCTTCGATGCGGGAGCGTGTGGCACCCCAACGGCAACGCGGTGCCCAACGCGTCACAGGGACGCGCGCTCCCACTCATTCGACACCAGGCGGTGGGAGCGACGAGGCTTCAGGGTTGTCATTGCCGGCGCCTGACCTCCGCAATCCGGCGGTGATGATGGAACGTCAGCTTTTGCAATGCATCCTCCAATATCCATTACAGGTTGATGAAACGGAGTATTCGGCAGTTTCACCAGAGGCGTTCCAGGCGCCGGCGCATCGGGCAGTACATAGTGCGGTGATGCAGCTGGGGGGTTTGGTGATAGCGGCGCAAGGTTCGCTTGTTGATTGGGTGGAACGGATAGCCACTCAGGTGCCTGATGAGGCACGTCGTTATGTCACTGATCTCGCAGTGTCCCCGGTGCCGGCGTCTGATCCAGAACAGGTCACTCGGCTAGCGAATTCACTGTTAGCAGAAATTGCTCATCGGGATCTTGTGCGTCAAGAACGTGAGGTACACAGCCGACTGCAACGGTTGGACGCGGCTGGTGATTCCTTGGGCTATATGGCCGCGTTACGCGAGGCGCAAGCCATTGTGGAACGTCGAGTGGCTCTTCAGGAACGCCGCTGACGTCGAACGGCGGCACTGCTAGTCATCAGTGAGCAACGGCCGTTGAAGGACTGCTCGTTCTTGCATCAAAGCGTGCACACAACGCCCAAGGAGTTACCGGTTCCGCTTGACGTTCCAGGATCCACCGGTCAGAGTCACCCGCTAGATGGCACCACTGCTATCTAGCGCGGCAGTGACTTGCTAGAGTTTTCACGCCGATCCCGCGTAGCTCAATCGGCAGAGCATCCGACTGTTAATCGGACGGTTACTGGTTCGAGTCCAGTCGCGGGAGCGTTTACACGCAAAAGCCCCTGATCTCCGGTATGAGAGATCAGGGGCTTTTGCGTATTGCAGACCTACCTAATCTTTTCGTGGGCGGTCTCATCGTCATGAAGCTCCACAACTAGTGATTTTTAGTCATACTGAGAGTGCTGAGGGTGAAGCACCAGGCGTCGTTCATGAAATAAGCCGATTCAGACAAATCGATGCCAGTTTTACAAATGAATGCCAATGGACGGGATGGTTCATGCTAAGAGCGCGGGCAAGTCGTGGGTGGCGGGTGATTTTCTGGGCATATGGTGGTGTTGCCTTAGCGTTACTCATGCTCACAGCAGCGCCACTACCACCCGCACTGCAATCAGGTTCAGTGATGCTCGCCGGTGGTGGTGCGCTCGTAACTTTGTGGGTGGGGATGCGCATTCACGCATCGCCTGATCAAACAATGTGGCGTCTTTTCGCTTCTTCTATCCTTTTTTTCACCATCGGAATTTCTCTTCGACCTTTTATTGGGGCAGAAGAAAAGCTTCCTCATTTTCTTCCAGACCTCGTCCTTTTCCCTGGCTATTTAATTCTGATCGTTGCATTCTGGCGGCTCTTTAAAAGAGCTGGTTCCCCCCAATCTGGGGCTTTCTTCGATATGACGATTGTTGTTGTCGGAACATTTCTTATTACCTTTGAGGTTTTTTTCCTCCCTCTTATTGAGCAAGGACTGCCATTATGGTGCGCTATCGCGGCGATGGCTTATCCGATTATGGATCTGGTTCTTCTCACGCTGCTTGTTTTCACGTCGCAGAGAAGAAATTTTTCCCTGGTGATGCTCGCGAGTGCGTTAGCTTTTCTGCTGCTTAAAGATTCCCTTCATGGCCTGAGTTTTCGTGATGGGATGCCGATGTCAGTGACGAGCTATCAAGGAATTTCCATGCTCGTATTTGCAGTCTTAGGATTAGCAGCGCTTCATCCGTCAATGGCGCATATTGGGAAAATTAGATTTAAGAGTATGCAGCCTTGGTCGTGGCAGCGTTTATCAATCATTGTGCCGCCATTGACGGCACCTGCGTGGCTCCTTGTCTTGAATTCTGATAGGCCGCTTTATGTTACTTTTGCGCACTTTCTCGGTGCGATTGTTCTCATCTTTATTTTATTGGCCCGGGCTTCTCGCGCAGTTGCGGAACATATTAAAATCCAGCGAACATTCCAGCGACTCGCCACTCATGACAGTTTGACTGGCTTGGGTAATCGAGTCGCTCTCAAAGATCACCTCGAAGAGAGAATTGGGGCTGGTCAAGAGATCACAGTATTTTTCTTAGACCTCGACGGGTTTAAATTAGTGAACGACTCATGGGGGCATGCCGTGGGGGATGAACTTTTGCAGGAGGTCTCGCAAAGAATTGCGCTATCTCTCCCGCCCGATGCGATGCTGGCGCGGACTGGTGGCGACGAATTTGTTGTAGTTCTCGGTGCGCAGAGTCGTGACTACCAAGGCGTTTCCTTCGCCGATAAAATTACCGCCAAGCTTATGCGCCCGTTTCATTTGAGCGCTGGAGAAGTCGTTATTACTGCTTCTTTGGGTGTCACATCTTTCCAACCCGGAAAACTAGCGGACGCCGATTCTCTTGTCCAAGAAGCGGACACCGCAATGTATTGCGCTAAAGAAAATGGCCGCGCGCAAGCTATGGTTTATGACTCCTCTATGAGTGAACGAGTGCGTTTAAAGGTTGATTTGGACTTGGCCCTTCGCCGCGCACTCGCGCGACGCGAGATATCCGCGGTGTATCAACCTCTAGTCCATTTAGTGAGTGGGCGCATTATGGGTTTTGAAGCGCTCGCGCGCTGGGCTCAGCCTCAGGGGATGCCGCTCTATGGTCCCGACGTTTTCATTCCCGCAGCGGAGGAGAACGGTCTTATCAACGACATTGGCGAGCTCATGCTCCAGGACGCTTTGGATCAACTAGCGTTATGGCGAAGTTCCGTACCGCACGATGTGATGGTGAGTATCAATGTTTCAGGGAAGCAATTACGGACTCAAGACTTTGCTCACCTGGTTGTCGAACAGCTCACTAAACGACACATTCCGCCGTCGTCTTTGTGTTTAGAAATCACTGAGTCCACGTTTATTACTGACGATCCTATTTCCACCACTAGTCTTAACCAGCTTCGTCGAGCGGGCGTCCGGCTCTCAGTTGATGACTTCGGTACAGGTTATTCTTCGCTCAGTTATTTGAGTCGGCTCCGGGTGCATGAGGTCAAAATTGACCGGTCGTTTATTAAAGGCGTAACTTCTCGCAAAGAAGACGTTGCCATTGTGCGAGCGACGGTGGGGATGGCTGAGGCGTTAGGGCTCAAAGTAGTGGCTGAGGGAATCGAAACCATTGAGCAACGTGATCTTGTTGCCGATCTAGGGATTCATGCTGGTCAAGGATGGCTTTTTGGGCGCCCTCTGCCGGCAAAGGGCGCCCAAGAAAAGCTAATGCAACAGTGGCAAGCCTCGGCTTGGCCCCCTAAGGGCCTCACTCCACCCAAAGTTTGATGGCTATGACGAGCTTTAAACCCTTGTCATAACCTTATGCAGAAGTGTCACCTGGCCAAGTAACCAGGCGGGCCTTGTGACTTTACGCTTAGGCGCGTCCGTAGGATATGAGCTGCGTTCGGGGCGGTAGCTCAGTCGGTCAGAGCAGCGGACTCATAATCCGTCGGTCGTGGGTTCGAGCCCCACCCGCCCCACCGCACGCACAAGGCTCGAACCCTTGCCAACGGAAACGTTGGTCGAGGTTAGGGCCTCGTCGAAGTGGGCGTGATCTGGACGCGCGTGTAGTAGTCCTCGACGAGAGTGGCGTGGGCCCCCGCGAATGAGATAGCACGGGGTTACGTCTGTCGGCGCAAGTGAGGATGACGGTGACAGACGCGACGCCACCTCAACGGGTGGACCCGCGCGATCTGCTCAGTGAGTGGGCGAATACCTCCGACGAGTGGGTGCGCTACATCGTGAGGCACGCCCTCAACGGCGGCGGGCCGTTCGGAAGCGAGGAGAACCCGCTCGTCACCCTCGAACGTGAGGATGAGGCGAGGCCGGCGAGGCATACCAGTCACATCTCATCACGGTCGGAGCACATACGACGCCGATCGGTGTCTGTACTGCCGGCAGCCACTGAACGAAGCGGCGCAGTCGCTGATCGGCAAGTACTCCGAATACTTCGAAGACAAGATCACCACTGACATCGCCGCTTCAAGGCGCGGCTCCACGCACTTACAGAACCGGCCACCTCGATCCAGGTCAACCACCTACCCGAGCGGTGAGGATTTGATCCACGTAATAACAACGCAGATGAAAGCTGCCGCCGTAGCGTAGATCAGTGTCATAAGCCTGAAGGTCTTGGGCCAATCCGTTATCGCATCTTTGATCATCGAGACTCCGATCATCGAGACGGCGATGATCGGAAGAATGATCATCGGAAAAGTTGTTCCCATATTTTTTATCCGCCACTTCCTGTTGATTCTTGGAAAGTGCGGCTTGCATGCACCTTTCCCTTTCCTCAGGGAAGGTGCATGGAGGAAGGAGTCTGTGACACAACTAGCTAAAATTCAGGAATCCAAGCAGGGTAAAACGGGATTGAGGTTTTAACGGCTACCCGCGGAATGGGCGCGGGGGTGCGGCGAGTGTGGCGCGTGGGCATTCTTCTAAGGTGAGCCCGCCGAAGCCGAGGGCAGCGTCGGTCAGCGAGGTAACTGTCCAACCATTTTCCACCCCGAATCTGGTCACTGTGACCCGATAAATGGTGATCTCGTATTTGGTGGGTGTGCCGTATGCCACCTGAATTGTGCCGATCAGTTCAGCGCCGGCTGGATTGTTGTACCCATGCCAAGGGCGGTCGTACAAACTCCATAATTGCGGCTCTGACTGCCAAACCCCGCCATTCTGCACGTCTCTGAGTGCGAGTTCCACCAGGACGGCGCGGGCTGCTTCCTCAGGCACGATGGCAGCCGGCCGAATGACTTCTGAGACAACACCTTCGTCATACACCTCAGCCATCAACATTTCTGTCGCGTCCACCATGATGCGGCTCCCCTTTTAGCAATGGTCGATAACGCCCTATCGGCACTCTATGTGTTGAGCTGAGTACTTGACCAAGTTTCCTGAGATCACAAACTTGGTATTTCAATCATCTGTACGGCAAACTGGCCGCGGCCGATGATTGTGTCGGTTGTCATCGCACCACATCATGTCGTCGTTCAGGTTTCGAGGCCGTTGGGGAAGACGTCCCTCGATCCCAAGGAGTAGGCCGATGACACTGTCACCGAATCACGGTTCGCCGCGCCAAGGTTGCCTTGCTCGCGGCACCATTTTGGTGCATTCCGCACCGACCGCTCTTTGCCCTCATGTGGAGTGGGCCCTGGCCGACGTCCTTGGTGCACAGCCCGCCATGACGTGGACTCGGCAGTTTGCAGAACCGGGCATGTGGCGGGCAGAGATTCCTTGGCACGCGGAGGTCGGGACTGGCGCGCGGCTTGCTTCAGCCCTGCGGTCATGTGTTCGCTTGCGATATGAAGTAGTAGAGGAGCCAAGTGAGTCAGCTGACGGCGCTCGGTGGAGCCACACGCCAACTTTAGGTGTGCATCACTCCATCGTGGGTGTCCATGGCGACGTTCTGGTTGGCGAGGAGCAACTCAGAGCTGTTCTAGAGGAAAGTGGAACTGAATCACTCAAAGAGCGCATGCTCGCTCTCCTCGGTGCACCCTGGGATGACGAATTAGAGCCGTTCCGTTATGCCGGCGAGGGAGCTCCAGTGCGGTGGCTTACCCGGGTGGGATAAAGCTTCAGTCAGTAACGCCTGCGGTGTCGGTTTGAGGGCGGGCCAGCTCTGAGTGTTTGACGTTAAGCCCCACCACGATGATGATCGTCGCTGTCGCGAGTACTCCTGCTGCCACGACGAATGCCTGGGTCGATCCGTAGGTTTGAGCCGCCAACTCAATCTGCTGACGAGCTGCTGCGATTTGCTGCGCTGCGCTAGAGCCAGTCTGGTTTCCTAATCCCGCGGTTAATTCTTGGGCTCGGTCTTTGAGGGACGACGCCCAAACCGTGCTTAATGTCGCTAGGCCAAGGGCGCCGCCAACTTGCTGCATGGTGTTCAGGACCGCCGACCCAACACCAGAGTCTTGTGGGGCGACGCCGCTCACCGCAGTCAAAGTCAAAGGGACAAAGATCAATCCCATCCCCGCCGCCAGAATGATCATCCAGGGGAGCAGTTCGGTTGCATAGGAAGAGGTCACTTCCAAACCGGTAAAGCCATACAGGCCCCCGGTCGCGAGCACTCCGCCCAATCCGGATATCCATCGAGGATCAACCCTAGACATCAGCGCGGAAGCAATCTGTGCTGAGACAACTATCCCCACGCTGAAAGGCAAAAACGAGAGCCCCGCCTTAATGGCGCTAAACCCCAAAACCTGCTGAATGAAAAGTCCGAGAAAAAAGAACATCGCGAACATCGCTGACACCACTAAAAGCATGACGACAAAACTGACCGCCCGAGTCCGTTGAGCCAAAATCCGAAATGGCATTAATGCGTGTTCCGCAGAACGTTCGATAAACAAAAACATGGCGAGGAGAACGAGCCCCACGCTAATCGTTCCAATGGTGGTGGTGTCAGACCACGAGGTTGTTGATGCGTGAGTCAAGCCATAAACCAACGACACGAGACCTACAGTCCCGGTAAGAGCACCAGGAAAATCAAACACACCTCGTTCTCGATTTGACTCCACAAGGAAGCGTGGTGCGGCGACAATCACGAGGATTCCCACCGGAACATTGATGAAGAATGCCCAACGCCAGTCATATTCAGTCAGCAGTCCACCGACGATCAGGCCAATCGCTGAGCCCGCCCCGGACATCGCAGCATAGACACCGAAAGCCCGGTTTCGCGCCGGCCCAGCGGGGAAAGTGGTGGTGATAAGCGCTAAGGCTGTGGGCGAAGCAATCGCAGCGCCGAGGCCCTGAAGAATCCGTGCCGCAAGAAGCTGCACTTCGTTTTGGGCTAAGCCGCCCAGAAGTGACGCCACCGCAAAAATGCCGATCCCCATCATGAACATCCGTCGACGGCCCAAAAGATCTCCGGCCCGGCCACCAAGGAGAAGCAGACCACCAAAGGCCAGCGTGTACGCATTGACCACCCAAGACAAATTCTCTGGTGTGAATCCGAGCTCGCTTTGGAGTTGCGGCAAGGCAATATTGACCACGGTCGCATCCAAAACCACCATGAGCTGCGCAGCGCTAATGACTGCTAAGGCAATTCCTAATCGAGCCGGCTGAGTTGTCGCGGTCACCACAGTGCCTGTGCCCTGTTGCGTCATGACGCTCCTTAATAAACAAATGAAGCCGTCGTACTTCAGGTCCCAGGGAACTCGTAGCTGTGACGGTGTTGTCTCGGGCTTCAATCAGCCTTGCGTTCAAAGGATGATTTAGAGCGGAATATTCCCGTGTACCCCCCGATGCTTTGGCGCCTCATGTAAGGCCCGCGCTAAAGCACTGCGAGTATGTGCTGGTTCTATGACCTCATCGACGACGCCCAGTTCTATAGCGCGCTCAAGGCCACCAGTCAAAGTTTCATGCTCCGTGGCAAGTTGCGCCTCAACTTCAGTTCGTGCGTCTTCGGGGACTTCTGACAGTTTGCGTCGATGCAAAATACGGACCGCGGCGACTGCGCCCATCACGGCGACTTCTGCTCCAGGCCAGGCAAAAACTCGGGTCGCACCCAAGGATCGCGCATTCATGGCGATATACGCGCCTCCGTATGCCTTTCGGGTGATCAGGGTGATTCGTGGGACTGTTGCTTCAGCAAAGGCATGCAGCAGTTTGGCCCCCCGCCGTACGATGCCGTCCCATTCTTGCCCCACGCCAGGCAAGTAGCCGGGTACGTCTACGCAAACGATGAGTGGAATGCCAAATGCGTCGCACATTCGGACGAACCGCGCGGCTTTTTCAGCAGAGGGTGAATCAAGGCAACCGCCTAGGCGGAGCGGGTTATTCGCGATCACCCCTACCGTGTGGCCACCAAAACGACCTAACGTAGTGATGATATTCGGCGCCCACCGTGGAAACAGTTCCACTGATCTGGTGGCGTCATCGAGCACATTTTCGACCAAGGGATGGGCGTCGTACGCTCGTTGCCGAGATAACGGAAAATGGGCCGCTAGGTCTCGTTCTTGGACTTGGCTGAGGTCAAGTTCACCGCGATCTCCGAGGAGCCATGTCGTCAACCTCGCCTGGGCGTAGGCGGCTTCAGTGGAGTCAGTGACTACATGCACCACCCCGGATCGACGTCCGTGAGGCTCTGGTCCACCCAGACGGAGGGCGTCAACGTTTTCCCCGGTGACCGACCGCACGACATCCGGCCCAGTCACGAACACTCGTCCGTCGGGGCCGAGGATGACGATGTCCGTCAATGCTGGCCCGTACGCTGCCCCTCCTGCTGCCGGGCCGAGGACTACTGAAATTTGTGGAACCTTGCCGGATGCTTTCGTCATGATCGCGAACACTTGCCCTACCGCGTGCAGGGACGCGACGCCTTCCCGCAATCGAGCCCCCCCCGAATGCCATAAACCCACTACGGGCGAACCTACGTTGAGTGCGTGCTCGTAGGCCCGAAGAATTACTTGACAACCAGCTTCGCCCATCGCACCACCCTGGATGGTCGCGTCACTCACAAAGGCCACCGCCGGTGTTCCGTGCACTAACCCAGACGCGGCGACCATCCCACTGTCGTCGTGTTCGGTGAGCAGCGTGAAAGAGCCGTCATCAAAGAAAGTAGTAAGCCGAATAAGAGGATCCCGAGGGTCCTCTGGTTCTCGTTGATCCGGATTCACAGACAGACTCGGGAACGGGTCGAATGTGATCTCGTATGACGCTGGTGCGGTGTCATGACGCGTTCCGAAACGCGAGGACCACATTATGGCCGCCAAAACCGAAAGAGTTATTGATGGCCAGGAGGTCCCCGGTGGGAAGCGGGCGAGGCTTGTCGAGGACAACGTCCAAAATAATTTCCCGATCAAGGTCAGTGACATTGATCGTGGGAGGTGCCAAGCGGTGATGCAAAGCCAAGACGGTAAAAATTGACTCCACGGCCCCAGCGGCACCGAGAAGGTGACCAGTCATCGATTTGGTCGCCGAGACACATACGTGATCAGTCGCCGAGCCGAGTGCGGCCCGAATCGCCCCGGATTCAGCGATGTCACCAAGCGGCGTTGAGGTGGCATGAGCGTTCACATGAACGACATCTGCCGGTGCCGCGTCAGCCTGCCGAAGAGCCTCTTGCATGGCACGGGTCACCCCGATGCCATCAGGATCAGGTGCCGCGATGTGATGTGCGTCGCTGGTGATCCCAAAGCCTGACACCTCGGCGTAGACCTTGGCCCCGCGCGCGCGAGCATGCTCAAGAGACTCCAGCACCACAACGCCCGCGCCTTCGCCGAGGACGAAACCATCCCGGGCTGCGTCATACGGACGACTCGCGATGGCTGGGTTGTCGTTACGGGTAGACATCGCTTGCATAGCAGCGAACGCTGAAATGGGAAGCGGGTGGATCGGTGCTTCAGTGCCGCCGGCGATTACGACATCCGCTCTACCCTCTTCGATCATGCGGACGGCGGCAGTGATTGCCTCGGCTCCAGAAGAACAAGCACTCACCGGGGTATGGACACCGGCGCGAGCACCAAACTCCAAACTCACAGCGGCGGCGGGGCCATTGGGCATCAACATGGGAACTGTCAGCGGGAAAACCCGTCGTGGCCCTTTTTCCCGCAGGACGTCGTAGCTGTCCAGGATGGTGTTGATCCCCCCAATACCGCTGGCGATTGCGACTCCCAGCCGTTCCGGATTTAGTTCGGGGGCACCAGCATCACCCCACGCTTCCCGAGCCGCAATTAACGCGAACTGACCCGAAAGATCCAAACGCCGAGTTTCCACTCGGGCTAGCTGCTCTGTCGCTGGAACTGCAACCCGCGCGCCAAAGGTGACCGGGAGATCGTATTGACGAACCCACTCTTCGGTGTACGGGCGCGCCCCTGAAGTGCCATCCAAGGCGGCCTGCCAGGTGCTGGCAACGTCACCACCAAGAGGTGTTGTCGCGCCGAGTCCGGTAACAACAACACGGGAAGGCGAAGTGCTGGTCATCTCTTTGGTCAGCTCCTCAGGATGTGAATAGTGAGTGGGCGCCGGCGGTCTGCTGCAGTAGCAGCCGGCGCCCAAGGTGGTGACGGAATTAGCCCTGCGCCTGCTGGATATAAGACACGGCATCCCCCACAGTGGAGAGATTTTTCACGTCGTCATCGGGGATACGAACCCCAAATTTTTCTTCCGCGTTCACCACGATTGTCATCATCGATAAAGAGTCGATGTCGAGGTCGTCAGTGAAGCTTTTGTCTAGCTCCACGGCGTCGGTGGGCAGACCAGTCTCTTCGTTCACTATTTCGGCGAGACCAGCCAGGATTTCCTGCTCGGTGTTAGCCATCTGGTGATTACTCCTCATGATGATTCGTCTGTTCAGTTTGCTGCCGCCGGGTGGCGGCAGGCCCAAAAAACCCGTTGGGTCAGCGGGAGCTTACGGCAGAGTGACTACCTGAGCAGCAAAGGACAGCCCAGCGCCGAACCCGATGAGCAGTGCTACCCCCCCAGATTGGACCTCTCCTTTGCGCAACATACGTTCCATCGCTAACGGAATCGACGCGGCTGAGGTGTTTCCGGTCTCAGCGATATCTCGGGCAACGGGGACGGTTGGCGGTAGTTTGAGCTCCTTCACCATGGCATCGATGATTCGTACGTTCGCTTGATGCGGGATGAAGGCATCAAGCTGCTCGACGGATAGGCCGGCTTTTTCTAATGCCTGCCGGGCAACCGGGGCCATCTGCCAGACCGCCCACCGGAATACAGTTTGCCCAGCCATAGAAAAGGTAGGGGAATTTTTCGCCGGATCGTCCCGCACATCAAGCCAGCTTGCACGCTGCCGAATCGCATCCCATTGGGATCCGTCGGAACCCCATACCGTCGGGCCGATCCCTGGAGTTTCTGATGGGCCTATCACCACAGCGCCGGCACCATCGCCGAAGATAAATGCACTGCCGCGGTCATCAAGATCGGTGTAGTCCGAGAGCTTGTCTACACCAACCACGAGAACGTATTCAGCGCTACCGCCGCGGACCATGTCCCCGGCGAGGGTGACGCCGTGGCAGAAACCAGCGCACGCTGCCGCTACATCCATCGCTGCGGCGGGTGTAGCGCCTAGCCGATGCGCCAGCAAAGTTGCCGCTGAGGGCATTTGATACGGGAAACTCACCGTCGCAACGACAACAGCACTGATTCGCGATGCATCAAGGCCAGCGGCTCTCAGTGCTTGCTGGGACGCCACCTCAGCCATGTCAACTACATCTTCGTCTGGCGCGGCCCACCGCCGGGTCACGATTCCAGAACGTTCCCGAATCCACTCATCGCTGGAGTTGATTCGCTCGACCAATTCACTGTTGTGTACTACCCGAGCTGGGCGATAACCACCAACACCAAGGATGCGAGCATGCGGAGCCCCACTTGGTGCGCTGAAAAGAGCGGGCGTCATGCGATGTTCTCCACGGGGTTGGCTGTGGGATGGAGACGGACGAGCGGCTGGCCTGGACGGACTGGATCGCCATCTTCGACAAGCCATTCGACCACGTTGCCACCGTGCGGAGCCACCACGTCGTACCGGTCTCGTAGCGAGGAGACGGTAGCGACGGTGCTGCCGTTCATGATTGGTGAACCTGGGCTTGTGACAGTGAAGTTCACCGTCCCTTTTGCGGGAGCAACAATGAGTCGCCAGGTGGGGTGTTCGGCCACAACGCTGGGGTGTCCGTGTTCGGCTACGAGTTCGCGCGCCGCGTCCAGGTCAGCAGGTGTTTTGAGAGCGACAGTTGCGACCCCCGGCAATTCGCGTTTGATGAGCCCCGTCAATGTGCCTGCCGGAGGTATTTCAATAACTCCGGTAACGCCTAAGTCAGCCATAGCTGCCATGCATAAATCCCAACGCACCGGTTGACGCACCTGACTGACGATGCGGTTAAGTACGACGCGACCATCGTGAACGACGGTGCCGTCAGCGTTAGAGAGCAATGAAATGCGCGGGTCGTGCGTGCTGATAGCTCGTGAGTAACTCGCTAGCGCATCAACAGCAGGTGCCATGTGTTGAGTGTGAAAAGCCCCGGCAACTTGAAGCGGAATAAGACGGGCTTTGCTCGGTGGATCAGCGGCTAAAGCGCTGAGCTGGTCCAGCGTTCCAGCGGCCACAACTTGGCCAGCGCCGTTTTGATTCGCGGCACTTAAGCCGTGGCGGGTTAACGCTCCCAAGATTTCGTCTGGATCTCCACCAAGAATGGCAGTCATCCCGCTAGGGGTGGCTTGGCTCGCTTGGGCCATGTAATGACCGCGTTCTCTCACCAAAACCATTGCTTGCTCGGCTGTTAATACTCCAGCTCCGGCAGCAGCAGTGATTTCTCCCACGCTGTGTCCGGCACCAACACCGACCTGATGGTATGCCTCAGCAGGGTAGGGGAAAAGGGCTAAAAGAGAGACGAGACCGCTTGCCACAATGAGTGGCTGAGCGACCGCAGTGTCCCGAATTGTGTCTGCGTCAGAGAGAGTTCCGTGACGGACGAGATCTACGGTGGCAACCGCGGAAAGCCACGTAAGCCGGTCAGCAAAGCCAGGGAGCTCTAACCACGGCGCGAGGAAGCCAGGAGTTTGCGCCCCTTGGCCGGGGCAGACGACAGCAAGCACCCCTCTAGCGTGACGGGTAAGACACCGATGCGCGCCCTGCCGGAACCCACGAAGCTTAAGCTGAGTTTTTGGAGGATTCCTACAAACTAACGAGGACGGTGTGGTCCGTCTGCTAATCGACCCAAAGCAAGGGCCACTCGAACGATGTATGCCTCCCGAGGGTGCTGGACGTCATATCCGCACACTGCGGTGACTCTGCGCAATCGATAGCGGACCGTGTTGGGGTGAACGAAAAGTAATCGAGCAGACCCTTCTAAGGAGCATCCACCGTCCAGATATGTCGTCACCGTTTCTAGGAGTGATCCCTGGGCATCGACCAATGGGCGATAGACCAAATCAATAAGTGCGCGTCGTGCGGCGGCATCCCCGGTGAGCACGCGTTCGGGAAGAAGATCATGCGCTAGGACGGGACGTGGTGCATCCGGCCAGGCCCGAGCTGCAACCAATCCAGATAACGCAGCCCGAGCAGAGCGACCAGCATCAAAGAGCTCAGGAACAAGTGGGCCTACCACCATTGGCCCCGGTGCAAAGCACCGTACTAGTGATCCAGCAACTTCCAATGGATCAGCCTCGATGTTCCCCAATATCGTGACAAGGCGACCACCCTGGACAGCTCCCAGTGCTTCCACGTTGCTGCGATGTGCTTGTTGGCGCACTGCCTCCACGACCTCAATTGCGGCACCTGGCGACGCGTAACCAGCAACAACAGCGACATTGCCATGCGCTCCCCACCCCAATGCGGCAGCACGGCTCCGCAACGCATTGTCTGCCTCCCCCCGAAGCACAGCATCAACAATGAGAGCTTCCAACCGAGCATCCCAAGCCCCGCGGGACTCAGCGGCTTGCGCGTAAACCTCCGCGGCAGAGAAAGCGACTTCTCGGGAATATCGCAAAATCGCCTCTCGGAGGAGACGCTCATCACCGGTAGCAGCGAGTTCATCTGCTTGATCTTCGACCACCTCGACCACAGTTCGGACCAGGTCTAATGTCTGCCGGAGCGAAATTGAGCGAGTGAGCTCACGAGGAGCCGTCCCGAAAATGTCAGCGGTCAATGTACGAACATCGCTCGCTTGACGAAACCACGCTAAGAAAGCAGCGATTCCTGCCTGCGCCACCAAACCTACCCACGAGCGGTCTTCAGCTGACAGCGTGCGATACCACGGAAAAGTGTGTTCCATCCGTGTGATCGCTAATCGGCCCAAAGTGCCAATGGCTTGCTCTATCCGTCGTTCCGTCGCGGATCCGGCTGGCGTATCGGAAGAGGTGCCACGTGAGTTCGCCACAGGTCACAGAGTACGAGCGCTCTTGTCGCTCAGGCACAATCCATCTGCCTGAGCTGCCCGGATCACTTTTGTGGGTTATGGTCATGGCACCTCTCGTGGACTCACGAAAGGTGCGTGATCAATAGAGGGGGCCGCCGCGGTGAGCGCGAGTGAATTGTCTCAGCAGGGCGATTGACTCACTTACTGTCAAGTGTGAGGGAAGGCGGTTGACGTGGGACGGATTCGGCAGTGGTGGCAGCATCTCTCCAGGAGAAAAAATTTATCGACGCGCAAAAGTGCATTAAAACAACCTCAAGTAGTGATGTCCGCACCTCCGCTTCGGCGGATCCAACGAGCGTTATCCGTCCCGCGAGGTCGACTTTTCGGCCCGACGGAATCCGCACTTCGAGTCCGACTAGCCGCTGACCCCAATGACAATGAAGCATTCCTCACCCTCTCGGAGATAGTCCGCCGTCGTGCGGCAGCCCACCACGAGTCAGGGAGAAGTCCGGGTGCTGTTGCGGATGCCGAATGGGCACTCGCTGAAGAACTAGCCCAAAAGCCTCGTGCTTGGTACCCACTGATCGAACTGGCGCGACTGTCATTACACGAAGATCCAGAAGCCGCCCAACGTCGATTAATGATTGCAGCAGAACGAGAATCTACCGGTCGAGCGCTCGCGGAAGGTTTAGCGATGCTCCGCCGTGAGGGAATGCCTGAGGTCGCGCTTTCTTTAGGTGTGGGGCACTGGCGCCCGAGAGAGCATCTCCCTGTAGTTGGCCGTGAGTTGGTTCAGGCTGCCGCTGAAGCTGGTCGATTCGCTGAAGCCAGGCGGCATTTGGACGCCCTTGCGGACTTGCCGAATACTGACGGGGATGTCATCGATCTTCGTGACCAGCTTGATTCGCTAGCAAGACGTGCACAAGCAACCTCGCAGCGCCCCTCGCATCCGTCGTGACCTGTGTAAAGCTTCATTGCAGGGACGCCCACACACACAGGCCACGACTAGCGTCAACAAAGGCTCATTACGCATCACCACCGCTGTTTCCGGATGTTCCAGCGGTAACGTCCAGCAATCGGTATTTGGCTGCTGCATCGTGACCAATAGCGGCATCTACCTGGCCGCGAGCTGCGAGAGCCTGCAAGGCTCGAACGACAATTGATGGTCCGTCTATGTGGAAATGCCGCCGTGCTGCTGGGCGAGTATCGGAGACCCCGAAGCCGTCCCCCCCAAGGGTGATGTAACCACCGGGAACCCATTGCCTGATTTGATCCGGAACAGCGCGCATGTAGTCACTGACCCCGATGATTGGGCCGAGTCTGCCGCCGAGTGCTTCTCCTGCATGCCTATTCAGCCGTTCGGTGACGAATGGCATTGCAGCGTTTTCTTGCGGGTGCAAGAAGGCTTGTTCGTCGCAGGCCAAACCATCTCGTCGAAGTTCGTTCCAAGACGTCACGCTCCAGACGTCAGCATCTACGCCAAAGTCCTGACCAAGAAGTTCCTGAGCTTCTAGTGCCCATGGGACCGCGACGCCGGAGGCTAAGATTTGGACGCGCGGTCGGCCTGCTTCCGGGTGACCAGGGTTGAGGAGATAAAGACCCCGCAGGATTCCGTTGACATCGACCTGCTCCGGTTCAGCTGGTTGCACATTCGGCTCGTTGTACACCGTGAGGTAGTAGAAAATATTTTCTGGTTGGTCGCCGTACATCCGGCGCAAGCCAGCCTGCACGATGTGGCCAATTTCGTACCCAAACGCTGGGTCGTAGGCAACAACAGCAGGATTAGTTGAGGCCAGCAACAGAGAATGACCATCCGCATGCTGAAGACCTTCGCCGGTGAGAGTCGTTCGTCCGGCAGTAGCCCCGATAAGAAATCCCCGAACCATTTGGTCCCCCGCCGCCCAGAGGTTGTCTGCGGTGCGTTGGAAACCGAACATCGAGTAGAAGACATACACGGGGACCATAGGAACGCCATGGGTGGCATAAGAAGTTCCGGCGGCGGTGAACGCGGCGACCGAACCGCCTTCATTAATGCCGACGTGCAGGATCTGCCCCTGTGGAGATTCTTTGTACGCGAGCATCAGGTCAGCATCAACGGATACATACTGCTGCCCACGCGGGTTGTAGATCTTGGCCGTGGGGAAGAAGGAGTCCATCCCGAAGGTACGGGCTTCGTCCGGGATGATCGGCACGATATGGCGACCGAACTGCTTGTCCCGCATGAGATCTTTGAGGAGTCGGACGAAAGCCATAGTGGTCGCGATTTGCTGCTTGCCGGATCCGCGTTTCACAACTTGGTAAGCGGAGTCATCGGGAAGTGCCAGTGGTGTCGCAACCTCAGCGCGGCGAGCTGGGATCGCGCCGCCGAGCTCCGTCCGGCGCTGGCGCATGTACGCCAGAGTTTCGTCGTCCTTACCAGGGTGGTAATACGGGGGAAGGTACGGATCTTCCTCAAGCTGCGTGTCACTAATCGGAATGTGCAAATTATCCCGGAGCAGTTTGAGATCAGCCAGGCTGAGTTTCTTCATTTGATGGGTGGCGTTGCGGCCAGCGAAATGCGGACCAAGGCCATAACCCTTAATGGTCTGAGCAAGTACCACCGTCGGCTGCCCGGTGTGGGTTACCGCGGCCTGATAGGCCGCGTACATCTTGCGGTAGTCGTGCCCGCCGCGTTTTAAGCGCCAAATATCATCGTCTGAGAGTGGCTCTACCATCGCCTTGGTACGCGGATCGCGGCCAAAGAAATGGTCCCGAATGAACGCGCCGTTGTTAGCCCGGTACGTCTGATAATCCCCATCGGGAGTGTTGTTCATCAGGTGCACTAGCGCGCCTTCGGTATCGGCGGCAAGGAGTGAATCCCACTCTCGACCCCAGACCACTTTGATGACGTTCCACCCAGCGCCCCGGAAAGAGGCTTCTAACTCTTGGATGATGTTTCCGTTGCCACGGACTGGGCCGTCAAGTCGTTGCAAGTTGCAGTTGATGACAAAGGTGAGATTGTCAAGCCCTTCATACGCTGCTACATGCAGTAGCCCACGGCTCTCTGGTTCATCCATCTCGCCATCACCCAAGAAAGCCCATACCCGCTGCCCACTGGTGTCTTTGAGTCCTCGGGAGTGGAGATACTTGTTGAACTGTGCTTGATAGATGGCGTTGAGTGGGCCTAACCCCATGGACACGGTGGGGAACTGCCAGAAATCCGGCATCAAACGTGGGTGTGGATAGGAAGGTAAACCACCCCCCGGGTGACTCAATTCTTGCCGAAAACCATCGAGCTGCTCCTGGGTGAGTCGACCCTCAAGGAAAGCGCGCGCGTAAATACCAGGGGAAGCGTGCCCTTGAATATAAATCTGATCCGCGCCATCAGGGTGATCGATGCCGCGGAAGAAGTGGTTAAAACCCACCTCATACAAAGTGGCACTTGAGGCATACGACGAGATGTGCCCGCCAACACCAATCCCAGGTCGTTGCGCCCGATGGACCATGATCGCCGCGTTCCATCGCATCCATGCTCGGTATCGGCGCTCGACCTCTTCATCTCCGGGGAACGGTGATTCGTCCTGCGGATTAATCGTGTTGATGTAATCGGTGACAGTGACATCTGGCACCTGAACATTGAGTTGTCGCGCTCGTTCCAAAAGTTTTTGCATGAGGTACCGGGCGCGGTCATGACCGCGATCAGCGACGGCACCTTCTAGGGAGGCAAGCCACTCAGCTGTTTCCTCCGGGTCAGTGTCCGGTCGGGCGGTGGAATGATGGCGCAGGATCGGCCCGGCATCCGGGTGCGTGGTCACGGTGGTGTTCCTTTCGACCGCTATCAGGGGGTACCCCCATCCTGCCGGCGGCAGGATTTGAGGTCACATCCGGTTGTTCAAATGAATTCACTAACGTCCATTCTTACCCGCTCCCCAGTCGCGCTTGGGAGTGCGGCGTAGGGTGCGTTCGTGGATGACGAGCTCGGAATCGCCAAGCGTCAGCTCGGGGTCTGGGTGGTGCTGGTCGGCTTGGTGATCGTCACCATCGATTGTGTCGCGCTAGGAGTGCTGGTGTTTTCTGGGCAGGTGTCGGTCCCTCAGTTTCTTCCAGTGTTGAACCATCTTCATGGTCTCGCACAAACTCAGGCCGCGCCCCCGGTAGTGGTGGCGGCGTTGTTTTGGGTTGTCGCGGTGGGATTGTCCTTTGTGGTGGTGGGGTTTTGGCGGTGGCGTCGATGGGCCTGGGTCTGGGTCATGTTGTTTGCCGCCGTGCTGTTGTCGATCAACATCGCGGGCACGGTCGTGGGAAGTGACCAAGCCGACCTGACGCGGAACGGTGGCTTAGCGTTGGGGGTGCTCTTGGTGCTTTCCATCAACCGTCGAACGGTTCAACGACGCTTCGGAGCCGACCGACCAGCCGTAGAACGGCCAGTGGTTTTTGGTGAGGAAGCTGCGTCAGGGGGGCGACCACGGTGATCACTGATGTCGAGCTGTTGCGGCGTTTTGAGCCGGTCGTGCATTTCACTCAAGGTGAGATGTTCTTTCCCATGGCGGTGGAGCCTTACCTGCAGGAGTGCAGTTTGTGGTTGCGGGCCGACAACGGCGAACAACGCCGCTTGGCCGCTCCTGGTGAGGTGTCAGCAGATTCGTTGGCGGACCTCGCGCAGTCCCTAGGAGGCGGTGTTCCTTATTTGCGGTACGTCCAACGCCCACTTGACCTTCCGTCTTATGTTCGGTGGCGACGTAACCCGGAGCGTCCCGCTTTTGAGGCGATTGGTCGGTGGGCTCGGGTTGGTTTGGCCTCCCGGTTATGGGATGCGGCTCTTGATGCGGCGTCAACTATTCGCGGCACTGTCCCAGGAGGAACAACTCCTGTCGCGGAGCGGCAGTATCGCCGCGCCGTTGAGAGTGATCCAAGCCCGATGTATTACGCGAGAGTGATCCGTGCGGGCGGTTATACCGTCCTGCACTACCTGTATTTCTACGCCATGAATGATTTCCGGTCTTCTTTTTATGGTGTGAATGACCATGAAGCGGACTGGGAGCAGGTCTTGGTGTACGTCGTCGAGGACCAAGAGCACCCCGACGATCTCGATGCTGTTGTCCCGGCGTGGATTGCGGGCGCGTTGCATGACCTAGCTGGAACTGATTTGCGCCGACGATGGGATGATCCAGCGCTGACGATCGTTCAAGGAACTCACCCGGTGGTGTATGCGGCCGCTGGATCGCATGCGTCGTATTTGGTTGCCGGCGAGTACCTCTTCGGAGTTCGTCCTCGATTTCTGTCGTCGGCCCTCACGGTTGTCCATGCGGTACAACGACTTTGGGGTGACATCCTTCGGCAGGGTGCTTACCCCCCGCGCCGAGGGAGTCACCCGGGTTCAGAGGCAGCAGACCGATTGAGTGTCCCGTTTGTTGATTACGCCCGAGGTGATGGCACCGTGTGCGGAGTGACAGGAACCCCTTGGCGCTCCGTGATCTTACGAGGTGACGAACCGTGGTTGCAGCGGTACCGTGGCCTCTGGGGATTAGATACTGATGATCCTTGGGGTGGAGAACGGGCGCCAGGTGGCCCCAAATACGGCCGCAATGGTGAGCTGCGGCGCTCCTGGTACGACCCGCTAGGTTTTTGCGGACTTGATTTGGTGACCCCCGAGCCAGAGCTCTCTGCCGCTTTACGAGGTCGAGCGAGTGAACTTGATACTGAGTTCGAGCGGCTACAACAACGCATCAAGCAGATGCGCCAAGAACTCCGCGACGATGAGGTCGAGCGCGTGGTGCGTCTCCAGGATGGCGCGCGTCATGATCGGAGTGAACCAGCAGGCTGGCTGACTCGTCGGGAAGAACTCCGGAAAGTCCTTCAACGGTGCGCTGAAGTTGACGATGCTCGTGACGCTATTCGACGCTCAGCGCCGTGTTCTCTGATGGACAACGGCGGCCCCCGCGCGCATCTTCGTCATGCCCAGAACCCTTTGCCACCAGCACGTGAGTTGCCGTGGCTAGGCGAATTGTGGGCCGCCACCAGCGGTGGCCTGCTGGTTTTGTTGGTTGTCATTATTCCGGCGCTAGACCCGCCGAACGCCTTCCTTACAGTGGCGGTAGCCGTAGCGGGCGTGTTTGGATTTGATGCGGTTTTTCGTGGTCAAGGGGTCCGATTTGCCTTAAGTGCGACCGTGATCTTGGCGGTGATTGCTAGCGCTCTTTTGATCGTCGCGTATTGGCAGCAGGTACTTATCGGCGGAATAGCGCTTTTCGTTCTCTCCATGCTGCGGGACAATCTGCGAGAGTTGCGTTCGCTGCGGCATCTACGTCGGAGGAAGTAACGTCCTTTGCGTAGCACAGCGTTGTTTGTTTTTCGGTCGGCACGATCTCCTCAGCCAACATGGTGAGGCCAGCATGTTTTGCGGGTCGGCAATGACTGAGTTATCCCAGGGTGGTTGAGTTGAGTTGTGAGGAGTGATTCAACGTGAGTGTCACCGCGGATGCCGCGGCCAATCGGGCTTTTCCGGGCCGGCTAGGGTTGCACCCTGGTCAGGTGGTTCAGGAACTAGGTTGGGATGAGGATGTTCCTGACGAATTACGGGACGCCATCATGTCCGCCATTGATGGCGAACTTCTACCCGAAGACAACGACGAGGTGGTTGATGTTGTTGTTTTATGGTGGCGCGAAGGTGAAGGTGATCTCACTGACGCCTTGCTAGATACTTTGGTGAACCTTGCTGACGCTGGAATGGTGCTCTTCTTTACCCCTAAGGCAGGTTTAGCTGGGCATACCTCGGCGAGTGATGTGACTGAAGCTGCCTTGGTAGCTGGTTTGCATGGCACCACTACGGTAGTTGCGGGCGACAAGTGGAGTGCTACTCGATTGACGGCCCCCAAGTCCAATCGTAAGTAGCCCCACATCTCACCGGCGTGCGCTTGTTTGACTTGCTGGTCGGCATTGGCACTTTCAACGATATGAATCGGAGCTGTGATGACTGATCTCACGACAACCCCGCTGCCTTTGCAGGTAGGAAATGCGGCACCTGACTTCTCTCTCAAAGATCAACACGGCCAGGATTTCAGCTTGTCTGGGCTTGCCGGTCGAGCCGCGCTCATAGTCTTTTACCCTTTCGCGTTCTCGGGAATCTGCACGACCGAGTTATGCGCGATCCGGGATGACCTCTCCGCTTTCGATAATGACGCGGTTCAGGTGCTTGGTATTTCTTGCGATCCAATGTGGACGCTAAGGGCCTGGGGGGAAGACCAGGGCTACGCTTTCCCGTTGCTCTCAGATTTTTGGCCCCATGGGGCGGTTGCGAAACAGTACGGCGTGTTTAACGAGAACGCCGGCTTCGCAACCCGGGGGACTTTTTTGATTGACGCTACGGGTGTTCTACGCTGGAGCGTCGTTAATGGTCCGGGTGAGGCTCGCGATATCGCGGCCTATCGGGATGCGCTCGCAGCGCTGTAACGGCGAGCAATGGGGCCTGTAGCTCAGTTGGTAGAGCACCGCGTTTACACCGCGGTTGTCGTCGGTTCGAGCCCGGCCGGGCCCACCCCAAGATGTCATCAAGCGGTTCTCGCTTTCGCTTTGGTCTTGGTCGTGGCATGAGCACCGAAGGGGGAGGTGGGGTTCCATTAGCGGTACTCACGAAGGTGCTAGATCGTCTCTATCCGCCATCAAGCGCCGCAGATTGGGATGCTGTTGGCCTGATCTGTGGTGAAGAAGATCAGCCCATTCGGCGAGTGCTTTTTGCCATCGACCCGGTCGCCGCTGTCGTTGATGAAGCAGTCGGCTGGCAAGCGGATCTTCTGATCACCCATCATCCGTTGTTCCTGCGGGGGGTGCACGCGGTTCCAGCCAGCAATCCAAAAGGTCAAGTTCTGCACCGCTTAATTCGAGCGGGGTGCGCGCTCTACACCGCGCATACGAATGCTGATATTGCATCTCCTGGAGTCAACGACGCGTTAGCCCGCACCCTTGGCTTAGCCGGTCTGAAACCTCTTGTGCCGCAACCTCTTCAGGCTCTCGATAAGATTGTGGTTTTTGTGCCCGAGTCAGCCGTTAACCAGCTCGTTGACGCTTTAAGTGCAGCTGGCGCCGGGGCAGTTGGGGATTACAGTCGGTGTGTGTGGGTAACCAGTGGAGTGGGTTCTTTTATCTCAGGGCCCAATGCCACACCAGCGATTGGTGCCCTTGGTCACATGGCGACAGTGCCGGAAATGCGGATTGAGATGGTGCTGCCACGAAGTCGGCGCAGTGGGGTGGTCGCTGCTTTACGAGCGAACCATCCATATGAAGAGCCGGCTTTTGATGTTTTAGAACTCTCCGATTTAGGCCATGGCACAGGGCTTGGGCGAATCGGAGCGCTGCCTGCGCCCATGACGCTCGCCGACTTCGCCGCGTTGGTTTCAGAAGTACTACCGGCGACCGCGCATGGTGTGCGTGTTGCTGGCCCAGCCCAGGCGATGGTCCGCCGGGTGGCCGTGATGGGCGGCGCCGGTGACGGGCATTTCACGGCTGCCGCACAGTATGACGCAGATGTGTACCTCACGGCTGACTTGCGCCATCACCCGGTCAGTGAAGCTCGTGCAGCCGCTGGTCATGGTCCGCCGTACATTGTCGATGTCGCGCATTGGGCAAGTGAATGGCCCTGGTTGGCCGGGTGCGAGAGCCGGATGATTACTGAACTCGGTGTTGCCGGCGGTACGGTGACAACTCGTGTGAGCACAGTTCGTACCGATCCATGGACGATGCATGTCCCGAGCCGAGGGAGTTTGCTCTGATTGCCTCATCCGGCGCTCAACGCCGCTTGCTTGATGTTCAAGGCGTTGACACTCGTCTTGCTCAGCTCAGTCACGCGGAGCGCACGCTTCCTGAGCGCGCCGCATTATCCGATTTGCAGCACCGAGATGCTCTCGCTCAGGAACGTTCGGCTGTTAGTCAGCGACATCTTGTAGAACTGGGTAAGGAACTCACCCAAGCCGAAGCTGACGTGGAGCAAGTCCGCCGTCGGGTGATCCGAGACCAAGCACGCCTCGATAGTGGGCAAGGGAGCCATAAAGAGCTTGAAGCTCTTCAGCATGAGCTGACATCACTCGCTCGCCGCCAACACACTCTGGAAGACGTTGAATTGGACGTGATGGAGCGCTTGGAGGTCGCGCAAAAAGAGGGTCAAGCAGCCACCGAAGAGCTAACTGCAATAGAGCAAGAGCGCGGTCGCCTACAAACAAAATTTGATGCGGCAATGGCGCAGTTGGCAGCCGAGCGAACCGCTCGCTTGGCTGAACGAGCTGAGTTGAGTGCGGACATTACGGCAGATCTCCTCGCTTTGTATGACAAGATCCGCGCTACTCAAGGCGGTGGTGCTGCGCTTTTACGGTCTCGCCGGTGTGAGGGGTGCCGGTTGGAGGTAACACCGCATGACTTCCAGCGGATTCGGGCCGCGCAACCAGAGGACGTCGTGCGGTGTGAAGAATGTGGCCGAATTCTCGTTCGTACGGACGAGTCGGGTTTGTGAGCCGGCGCCTACTCGTTGAGGCGGACGGCGGGTCCCGGGGGAACCCCGGTCCAGCTGCTTATGGTGCGGTGGTTCGTGATGTTGATTCCGGTTCAGTGCTCGCGGAGGTGAGCGAGACGATTGGAATCGCGACAAACAACGTTGCTGAGTACCAAGGCTTAATTGCTGGTCTAGAAGCCGCGTCGGCGATTGACCCAACGGCTTCGATTGAGGTCCGTATGGATTCCCGACTTGTTGTTGAACAGATGTCAGGTCGGTGGAAAATCAAGCACGAAGAGATGCGCCGGTTAGCCCTCATGGCTCGACGTTCCTATGACGTGACATTAGTTCGGTTCACTTGGATTCCCCGGGCTGAGAATGGGGCTGCTGACCGACTTGTCAACCAAGCTCTTGACGGGTCACCGACTCGATTCATGCGACCGGTGAAAGTTGAACAGCAAACGCCTGAGCAGGAACCGGCGGAAAAAAGCCCAGATTTGGGGAATCCCACTGAGGTATGGCTGGTCCGTCATGCTGCCACCGATTTCACTGAGACGAGCCGGTTATCTGGAAGCCGGTCGAACCCAGAGTTGTCTGCGCAAGGAAAACGCCAAGCGGAGTCCCTAGCAAGAATGCTCAGTGAAGCCGGGCCGTGGCAAGCGGTGGTGTCTTCTCCGGCCAGGCGGGCCCGCCAGACAGCGCAAATCATCGAAGATCGGCTTGGTGTGACTGTCACGGGTGAAGCTGATTTTTCTGAGCTCGATTTTGGCGTTTGGGAAGGCTGCACTATTGAAGAAGTTCGGCGTCGTTGGCCGGAGCGTTATCAGGATTGGTCAAGATCTCCTGATGTTGCGCCTCCTCAAGGAGAAAACGTGGCCGATTTGCTCGCTCGAGTGCTTGCGGCCCGGAATCGGATTCTTGCGACCTACCCCCGTGGTCGCGTCATTGTTGTGACACACGCCGGCCCGATTAGAGCCTTAGTGACCAATATTTTAGGTGCCCCATTGGGGAACGGTTTACGGATCGACGTGCCGACGGCGTCGATCACTCGCGTCCGTTGGTGGCAGGACGGCGGTGCCAGCTTGACCAGTGTGGGTGAGGCGTGGCCGAGTAACCAGTTAGGGTGATCAGTCATGGTGCACCGAGCTATTCGGATCACGGCAGACGACCCCTCGCCTTTGGTCACTGCTTTCGCGCACATCCGGCAAGAATTCCAGGCTCCTGAAGGTTTTTCTGAACCGGTGATAGCAGAAGCGGTAGCACGGGCCACTCAACCAGATGAACCAGACCACGACTTCACCAACATTCCTTTTGTGACGGTGGACCCACCGGGTGCGACTGATCTTGATCAAGCGCTTTGCGTGGAGCAGGTGAGTGGCGGGTATCGCGTCCGATACGCGATCGCGGATGTGCCAGCTTTTGTGCCCCCAGGCGGCCCGATTGACGATGAGGCTCGTCGCCGTGGTCAAACCTGGTATATGCCGGATCAGCGGATTCCGTTGCATCCAGAGGTGCTTAGTGAAGCGGCGGCAAGTTTGCTGCCCGGCCAGGACCGCCCAGCTTTCGTCTGGGATCTCAGCGTCGATGAAGCTGGCGAGTTACGTGCTGTTGATGTAGTTCGCGGGTGGGTGCGCAGCACCGAGCAGTACGACTACGCCACTGTACAAAAACTGGCTGATGCTGGGGATGATCGATTTACGGCGTTGAAAGATGTGGGGGAGCGCCGACTTATGGTACAGCGCCAGCGTGGGGGTGCGAGTCTTGCTGTCCCCGAGCAAGACATTGTTGGCTCGGGGAGTGAATATCACCTTGAATTTCGCCGGCCATACCCAGCGGAGGAATGGAACGCGCAAATCTCCCTCCTGACTGGAATGGCTGCCGCGGATCTCATGCTGGCTGGGCACGTAGGAATTCTTCGGACACTTCCCGCGCCCGAATCAGCCACCGTGGCTCGTTTTCGCCGGCAAGCGGCCGCATTAGGTGTCCGGTGGCCTGCTGAGCAGCCATACGGAGATCTCATCAGCGATTTAGATCACACCAATCCAAAGCATCTCGCGCTCATGCATGAGGCAACGAGTTTGTTTCGAGGCGCCGGGTATACCCCATTTGACGGTGCCCCTCCCGAGTATGCGCACCATGCGGCAGTAGCTGATCAGTACGCGCATGTCACAGCGCCGCTTCGGCGGTTAGTGGACCGTTTTGGATTGGTGATTTGCGCCGCGCTGTGTCGGGACTCCGCGCCACCGGGGTGGGTGCGGGAGGCGTTACCTCTTTTGCCCGCGTTGATGAGCGCCAGTGATGGTCGCATGAAAAAAGTAGAGCGCGCATGCACTGATGTTGTGGAAACCGCTGTTCTATCGGGGCGGAGCGGCGAAGTTTTTGATGCGATTGTCGTTGATGTAAACCAGCGAGGATCCGGTGTAGTTCAGGTGATTGATCCCGCGGTGGTAGCGCCAGTTCTTGGTGAGGTTCAGTTAGGAGCTCGCCTACGGGTTCGACTCGAAACGGCTGATGTCAGCCGTCGGGTGGTCGAGTTCGTGCCCGTTAACGGCTGAGGGCTAAGCTAGTGAGGCGGGCGAGTCAGCTAGACGGTCGCGTCGCTGGGTGACCAGCGTCGAGGAACGTCCGGGCTCCGTAGGGCAGGGTGGTGGGTAACACCCACCCGGGGCGACCCGCGGGACAGTGCCACAGAAAACAAACCGCCGCACGCTTGCGTACGGTAAGGGTGAAACGGTGGTGTAAGAGACCACCAGCACTTTCGGTGACGAAAGTGGCTCGGTAAACCCCACCCGGAGCAAGGCCAGATAGGAAACGTTTGAGGGCTGCTCGCCCGAGTTTCCGGGTAGGCCGCTAGAGCGCACTGGCAACAGTGCGCCGAGATAGATGACCGTCCCCTGGCGGGTGGTAACACCCACCAGGGACAGGACCCGGCGTATCGGCTGACTCGCCCGCACCGCCAAGGTTGTCATCTGCGACTCACTCTGACACTGGCGCTGATGAGTGTTTGAGCGCTGGTCAAGAAAGTTGATGGTTCTCAATGGGCGTCGACGGTTATTTCTTCCTCTTTCTCTTCGACGTGAAAGAGGGCGTCAACCGCAATATCGAGGCGTCGGGCTATTCGGGTGGCGAGATCGTCGTTGAGGTTGTGCAGACGCTCGGTTTCGACTAGGTAGATCGTCGTTTGCGAGCATGGTCGCGCTAAATATGCCAATTCCCGTTGTGACAGACCGCGTTCGAGCCGTCGGCGTTTAATGGCAGCTCCGTCTCGGACTCTCACGGAGGGATCCCTTCCTCGTTGGTGATGGATGAACGAAGACGGACAGTGGCCATGGTGACTTTGAGTAAGACCGCGATTTCACATCTCGAACCGTGCGCTCATGGTGTCAAAAATATTGACAGATGACAACACTAAGTATTGTCATGGATGACTACTTGTCAGCCCGACAAGTAGTCATCCATGATTGACGCACAGCTCACGGGGCTTTTTTGTCACGAAAGCAACGGTCAGGTTGTCATTGCCAGATACGACGAAGGTGTCGTTGTTGTCACGAGATCAACGGGAGAGTGCGCCATGGTCCAACCGAGAGATTTACAGGAACTCATTGACCGGCGATTTAGCCAACTCGGAGATCGTGGTAAACCGCTGTCCATTAGAGCCGCCGCGGCCCGGTCTGGTGGCCAGGTTTCACATGAGACGCTGCGCTTGTTGAAAGCTGGTCGGCATTCCGGCAGCATTAGCCGTCATACTGCGGAGGGTCTTGCGCAGGCCCTTGATGTGCCGCTGACAACCATTTTGAAACTGGCAGGGCAACGAATTCCACAAGGGGCATTCGTGCTCCCACAAGAAGCAGACACTTTGACTTCAACTGAACGCGAAGCAGTGCTTGCGGTGGTCAATGCGATCCTCCATGCGGGAGACCGCCCCGCCGGAGATACTCGGGCCGTCGCATCGGCTGGTCGACGCCCAGGGGGAACTTCAACTGGAGCAAAAAGCGCAGCTAAGACGGCTCGGCAAGCCCGTCAGCAAGCCCAGTAACGCTCACGGCTAAGCCATCACCATGTGGTCTCCGTGGGTGGAGCTCGCTGAGCATCCCCGAATCCTGGTACACCGGTGCCGGCTACGTGAGGGTGCAGGGTGGTGGTGTCCCACTGATGAAGTGATCTTGCTCGACGACCGACTCGACTCGGTAACAGCCCGATGCGTTTTGGCTCACGAGTTGGGCCATGCCCTTTTGCGGCATGAGGCATGCCCAGAGTATGGCGACAGCTCGTGGTTGGCAGTTCGTTTAGAAACTGCCGCAAACACCTGGGCAGATCGACGTTTGGTGAGCCTGGCTGATCTTGCTTCAGCCTGCAAAATCACCCGGGGCGAGCCGATGGCGCTGGCCGCAGAACTCGATGTCACGCCAGAAGTGTTGCGCCGTCGGCTGCTGAGCTTAGCCCCAACGGAGCGACTCGCACTTGCTCGCCACACTTTCCTTCGCAACGATGTGGCTTGAGTGCGTAACCGAGATTCAGTGATGACGGCTGATTGACTCGGCTTGAGCGAGTAACGCGGCACCGATAATGCCAGCCTTGTTGCGTAGACCAGCCGGCACTATAGGAGTGCGTAGCCGAAGAAGCGGTAAGAAGTGTTCAGCGTCTTTACTGACCCCACCACCGACCACAAATAACGACGGCCACAACAGATTTTCCAGCATGGAGTAATACCGTTGGAGGCGCTCTGCCCATGCCGCCCACGACAACTGCTCCGCCTCGAAAACTGATGCCGCTGCTAAGTCCTCAGCATCGTGCCCGTCCATCTCTAAGTGACCTAATTCACTGTTTGGAATTAGTTCACCATTCCACATCAGCGCGCTGCCGATCCCCGTCCCCAAGGCTGTCACCACCACTAATCCAGGGTGACCAATGCATGCGCCGTATTGAGCTTCGGCAACCCCGGCGGCATCAACATCATTGACCAGGTGGACATCGCGACCCAAACGTTCAGTCAGCATGGCGTCGGCGTTCAAGTCGACCCACGAGGAATCAATGTTTGCGGCCATCCGGACCACTCCTTGGGTGACTGGCCCTGGCACAGTGACGCCAATCGGTGTGGTCTCGGATTTTTTTCCGAGAGAACCTGCAAAGTGATCAATGATGGTGGCGATGACATCCATCACTGCTTCTGGTGTGGCTGGTTGAGGGGTAACGACCCGCACCTTGGGTGCCATCAGAGTGCCGGTCCGCAAGTTAACCGGGGCGCCTTTGATGCCGGATCCGCCGACGTCAATCCCCAATGCCACCTGCGGGGATCCCCCTGAGGCGACGGCAGGATCCGGCGCAGAGCTGATGCTGGTGTTCATGGTGTCCTTACATGGGTCTTTAGGGTGCGGTGAGAATATCCGCGCCGGTCTCCGTGACGACAATGGTGTGCTCAAACTGTGCTGACCGATTCAGATCGGCGGTCACTACCGTCCAGCCGTCATCCCACATTGTCCAATCAGCGGTACCAAGATTAAGCATCGGCTCAACGGTGAAAGTCATCCCCGGTTCCATGATGGTGTCGTATTCCGGAGCAGCATCGTAATGCGGGATGATCAAGCCGGAATGGAAAGCAGTGCCGATGCCGTGACCAGTGAAATCACGCACCACGCCGTAGCCGAATCGCTTGGCATAGGACTCGATCACTCGCCCGATGACATTGATTTGCCGTCCGGGACGGATGGCTTTGATTCCCCGCATCATCGCTTCGTGGGTGCGTTCAACAAGAAGGCGGGATTCGTCATCGACCTCACCTACCAAATAGGTGGCGTCGGTGTCTCCATGAACTCCTAAGCCATCTCGAACGAGAAACGCGGTAATGTCGATATTGACGATGTCACCGTTTTCGAGTGGGCGGTCATCGGGAATTCCATGGCAGATCACCTCATTCACACTGGTACATAACGATTTAGGAAAGGCAGACCCACGCCCAGACCCGGGATACCCAAGCGTTGAGGGGTACGCCCCATGATCAAGAAGATACTCGTGGCCTACTCGATCAATCTCATCCGTTGTCACACCCGGGGCTATCGCGCTGGCCGCCGCGGCCATTGCCTGCGCTGCGAGACGTCCCGCTTCGCGCATGAGAGCAAGAACCTCCGCGCTTTTCACTTCCGGCCCGGTGTATCGGGCCGGAAGTGGACGTCCGACATATTCAGGTCTCGTAATGCGCTTTGGCACATCACGCCACCCACTGACGACTCCCGGTAAGACTGACCCCGTCACAGCACTCATGAGACCTCACTGTAGAGCCGCACCACCCTGGTGCGTTCAGGGAATCCGGTTCACCCATTAAGTCGCGACGACTAACCTCCTGAAAGGATGAGTAGATGGCGCAGTACTACTTCAATATTCACACTGGGCGGGTCGAAGAGTTAGAGAACAAAGGCCAAGGGCAGGACCTTCTTGGTCCATACGCCACCCGGGCAGAGGCTGAACGTGCTTTGCAATCGGCCCAAGAACGCACCGAGGCATGGGACCGGCAAGAGCGTGAGTGGGCCGATGACTAGCTGAAGATCCGTTCTGCATGGACGTGCGAGTCAGGGCCAGCTGAGGAGTACAACTCAGGGCCGTGATGGGCAGGCCCGGAGATAACGTCAAGCATTCGATTCAACCTTGTTCGCCAATGCGCACGCTGTGGTCGATGCTGACCTGCGTTAAGGCTCACCACATGTTGGGCAAGATCGAAAGTCGGGGTCATCATCAGGCCGCGCCACACTGGGTCCTCGGTCATGGTGATGCCGAGCTGATGGCGGTCAGATGCTAGCTCGGGAACCACAAGTCTTTCATCGGTGAGGTCAGCTAATTCGGAGTCACCGTTGTCCATGCTGACGATGATTGCCCCGGCCCGCCGGGCATCGGCAACACGTTCGAGAAGTTGCTCCGGCGCCGACTCGGGGGCGACCACAAAGACCATTTCCCGGGTGTTGGTTTCAGCTAACCGATCCACCCCAATGGTGAGGTGTGCCGGACCGCGTTCGGGTGGTTGCCATCGAATGAGTTGGGGGGTCAACTGGGGGAGACCGTGATGGCGAGCTTCGTCGTCTAAATGCGCTGCCAGGTGCCAAGGTTCTGTTCGGGGAGTGCCGACTAAGAGGAGATGCCCTGGCTTCGCGCGCTGCTGAACAATCTGGCCCAATCGTTGAGCACTACGCCACCACGGCAAATCGGAGAGCACCTCGTGCCAGCGGGAAATACGCTCAGCGTCCATGCCGTGTAATCCTGCCAGGGCAAGAATGCGTAGGACTAGCCTTCGCGCAATTCAGCATCACCCAGATGTCAGGCGCAGGGTGGTCTGTGAGTGTTAACGAACTAGCCGCGGCACGACGTGGCGACCAAAAACTTCAATCCATTCCCGCTGATTACGTCCGACGTTGTGCAAGTACACACGGTCGAAACCCAGGTCAAGAAACTTCTGAATAGCATCGCGGTGAACGTCCGGGTCGGCGGAAATCACCATTCGTCCGTTGAAATCTTCTGGCCGCACGAGTGCGGCTATCGACGCGAAATCATGCGGTGAACGAATATCAGCTTTGTTGAACCGCATGCCGCCATTGGGCCACTGCGATAAAGCGTTTGCCATTGCCTCCTCATCTGTCTGCGCCCAGGACAGGTGCAGTTGAAGAACTTTCGGCATCGCCGTGGGGTCTTTGCCAGCGCGTTGGGCGCCCTCCGTGAAGCGTTCCAGCAGCTGGACGATCTTGTCGTGCGGGGCGCCAACGGTGATGATCCCGTCCGCGAATTGGCCTGCTTTTCGGGCGTTAATCGGCCCGGCAGTGGCAACCATGATTGGTGGCCGGCGGGCCGGCATCGTCCACAGTCGCGTAGTTTCCATTCGAAAGTATTGACCCTCGTGGCGGGTGTCCTGCCCAGCTAACGAGGCATCAAAAAGCTGAGAGATGAGTCTCACTGCTTCCCACAGGCGAGCTGAACGTTCCCCGACTTCCGGCCAGTACCCCCCAATGACGTGTTCATTGAGCGCTTCGCCAGTCCCTAAACCTAACCAAGACCGGCCTGGGTACAACGCTTCCATGGTCGCCGCGGCTTGAGCAACGATCGCCGGATGGAAGCGGAAACTTGGGCACGTTACCCCCGGCCCTAGATCACCTTTGGTCTGCGCGCCAATAGCCCCAAGGACCGACCAGACAAAACTTGCTTCACCTTGGTTGGGAACCCACGGTTGAACATGATCAGCAGCCATGCAGCCGGAAAAACCGTGCGCCTCAGCTAAAGCAGTGAACTGAACCGCCTCTGCTGGAGCGAACTGTTCCAACATTGCGGCGTATCCGATGGTAAGGTCAGCCATTTTTCCTCAGGTTTCAAAGGAATGCGCCGGGCCAGGAAATTGCCCAGCTCGAACTTCGGTGGCGTACTGCTGAGCTGCTGTCTTCAAGATGCCACGCAAATCGGCGTATTGCTTCACGAAACGGGGGAGACGCCCAGTGCGTAACCCGGCCATGTCTTGCCAGACCAAGACTTGGCCGTCGCAGGCAGAGCCCGCCCCAATGCCAATGGTGGGGATGCGTAACGTCTCGGTGACCCTCGCTGCGACCGGCGCTGGAACCATCTCCAACACCACCGCAAAAACACCCGCGTCCTGAAGGGCCAGAGCATCAGCGATGAGCCGCTCTTCACCGTTGCGCCCGCGGCCCTGCACGCGATACCCGCCGAGCGTGTGCTCACTTTGCGGAGTGAAACCGAGATGGCCCATGACCGGAATTCCTGCCCCCACCATGAGGTCGATCTGTGGGGCGACTCGTTGTCCGCCTTCGAGTTTTACCGCGTGCGCGAAACCCTCTTTCATCATCCGTGTCGCCGACGCTAACGCTTGCGGTGCGGTGCTCTGGTAAGAGCCAAACGGCAAATCCGCTACCACCAAAGATCGACTAGCAGTACGGCTCACAGCACGGACCATCGGCAGCATTTCGTCCACGGTGATCGGCACTGTCGTCTCGTACCCCAACACGTTGTTCGCGGCAGAATCCCCCACCAGCAGCACCTCAATCCCAGCCTCATCGAAGATCGCTGCTGCGTACTGTTCGTACGCGGTCAGGGCAACAAAACGCTCGCCGCGTTCCTTCATGGCAGTGAGGTGATGGGTGCGCACACGTTTGGATCCGATGGGAAGATCGTGGGACTGGTGCTGAGGAGCAGTCCCACCGTCAAAAGAAGACTGATCAGAGATGCTGGGTGGGTTAGTCATGAGTGGCCTCCTGTCGTTGATTCTCTCGCCACCGGCTGGTGATAGGGAGGCGCCGATCCCGCCCGAAAGCGATAGGAGAAATCTTTGGCCCGGGAGCAAACTGGCGGCGTTTCCACTCGGCGCGGTCTACCAACGTCACGACTCGATCAACCACATCAGGTGAGAAACCTGCCTCCAATAACTCGGACCGTCCCTCAGCGCGCACTATGTAGTGCTCAAGAAGATCATCGAGAAGCTCATATGGCGGGAGGGAATCTTGATCCGTTTGGCCGGGGTGAAGCTCAGCAGACGGTGCTTTGGTGATTGAGCGCTCCGGGATCGGCGGAGTCTGTCGTCTTTGTGCAGCAACGGAATTGCGCCATCGCGCTAACTTCCACACCCATGTTTTAGGGACATCTTTCAAAGGGGCGAAGCCCCCCACGCTGTCGCCGTACAACGTGGAATATCCCACGGCTAGTTCACTTTTATTGCTGGTAGCAAGAACGAGATGCCCTTCAGCGTTTGATAGCGCCATCAGGATGACCCCCCGCGCGCGGGCTTGCAGGTTTTCGGCGGCGATCCCAGTGAGAGGGAGCTCGGCGCTGAAGGTGTCCACGATGGTTTCGATGGTGTGGACGCGGTAGTCCGCTCCAATCCGGCGCGCGAGATCCGCGGCGTCGACTTTGCTGTGCTCGCTGGAATAGGCGCTTGGCATGGAGACCCCAATCACGTGCTGACCGCCAAGTGCATCCGCAGCTATCGCGGCCACGACCGCAGAATCAATCCCGCCAGACAAACCGACGACGACGGACTGAAATCCGTTCTTGTGGACGTAATCACGTACTCCTGTGGCTAAGGCATGCCACACCTCGCCGGCGGGGTCTAGTGGAGTAGCGATATCCGAAGGGATGGAGGAGCCTATGGCGCTGGCCGAGTTTGCCTGTGCGACAACAGGTTCAGTGGACACTGTGACATGGACAACATGAGAAATCGGGCTGCTCGGATCAACTGTCGCCACCGCTAAATCAAGATCCGTCATGAGTAGATGTTCACTGAACTGGGGACCACGAGCGAGCACCGTACCGTGAGCGGACACCACTAAGGAATCACCGTCGAAGACCAAATCATCTTGCCCACCAACCAAGTTGAGATACGCCAGAGCGCACCCTGCCTCGGCGGCCCGACGGCTTGCCAACGCGAGTCGGGTGTCATCTTTATCGCGTTCATACGGCGACCCGTTCAGCACTAACAGCAACTCAGCGCCGGCGGCCCGAGCCATGGCAACGGGGCCTCCTTCTTGCCAGAGGTCTTCGCAAATAGCTAACGCGATATCTACCCCATCGATTCGGATCACCGTCAGGTCGTGGCCCGGCACGAAGATTCGAAACTCATCAAAAACCCCGTAGTTAGGGAGGTGATGTTTGGCGTACCGGGCGACTATCCCCCCTCGGTGCAAGACACCAACCACGTTCTGCGGCATGCCTTTGGGAACACCAGTCTTGCCATCTTCGGCGATGCCATTCCCGTGGGGGTCGGCATCTCGTCCTTGGGCGCGATCTACATACCCCACGGCCACTGGAATTTCCCCTAAACCTGCAGCAGCCAGGTCAGCCGCGAGGCGGTGCACGGCATGTCGGGACGCATCAACAAATGAGCGCCGCAGCGCTAGATCTTCGACGGGGTACCCGGTAAGCGCCATTTCCGGAAACGCCACCAGCTGCGCTTGGGATGCTGCTGCCGCTGCGGTCCAGCGCTGGATCGCAGCGGCGTTACCTGCGAAGTCGCCTAGCGTCGGATTCATCTGCACCAGCGCCAGTCGTAATCGAGGCATAACGATGAGCCTAGATCCCCGATCCCCTGATTTTGGCGGTGGGAAGGAATTGACGAAGCGGAAAAGAAATACCAGACCAGGCACCTCTACGATGAGTCAATGGACCGCCAGCAGGAGTTTGTGCTCCGTACTATCGAGGAACGAGACATCCGGTTTGTTCGGCTCTGGTTTACCGATGTCCTTGGGACGTTGAAATCAGTGGCGATTGCCCCGGCTGAACTTGAAGGCGCTTTTGCTGAGGGGATCGGTTTTGACGGCAGCGCCATCGAAGGATTCGCTCGGGTCTATGAGGCGGACATGCTCGCTCGCCCCGATCCGAGCACCTTTCAGGTGCTGCCATGGCGGGGGGAAAATCCTGGCACCGCTCGTATGTTCTGTGACATTTTGCTCCCTGATGGGACGCCGTCCCCAGCAGATCCGCGGCACGTCCTGAAACGTGCGCTCAGCAAAGTCGCTGATTTAGGTTTCACTTTTTACACCCACCCAGAAATCGAGTTCTTCCTTTTCGAGCAAGGCACCCCACCAAGTGCACCACCAGTTCCGGTGGACCACGCAGGGTATTTCGATCATGTCCCTCATGGCACCACCCATGACTTTCGCCGTAACGCGATCAGCTTGTTGGAGTCGATGGGTATTTCGGTGGAATTCAGCCACCATGAAGCGGCGCCCGGGCAAAACGAAATCGACTTGCGCTATGCGGACGCGCTGACTACCGCAGACAACATCATGACGTTTCGTGCCGTCATCAAAGAGGTAGCGCTCGGGCAGGGCGTGTATGCCAGCTTTATGCCTAAACCGCTGAGTGATCAACCAGGTTCAGGGATGCATACGCATTTGTCGCTTTTCGCCGGTGACGGCAACGCTTTCCATGAAGCAGGTTCTTCGTATCAGCTCAGTCCTTTGGCGCGACATTTCATCGCTGGGATTTTGCGGCATGCCGGCGAAATTACTGCAGTAACAAATCAATGGGTCAATTCTTATAAGCGCCTACTCGGCGGTGGAGAAGCGCCCGGGTATGTTTGCTGGGGCCACAACAACCGGTCCGCGATGGTCCGAGTGCCGATGTATAAGCCTGGCAAGGATCAATCCACTCGGGTAGAGGTACGTTCGTTGGATGCTGCTTGTAACCCTTATCTGGCCTTCGCGGTGATGCTCAACGCTGGAGTGAAGGGAATTGAAGAAAAATACGACCTTCCGGATGAGGCAGAAGATGACGTTTGGCGGTTATCAGAAGCGGAGCGTCGATCCTTGGGGATTCAACAATTACCGGCCTCGTTAGCGGACGCGATCACCCTTATGGAAGGGAGTGAGCTGGTTGCGGAAACGTTGGGGGAGCACGTATTTGATTTTTTCTTGCGCAACAAACGAGCTGAATGGCACGAATATCGTTCCCAGATTTCTCAGTTCGAGTTAGATCGTTACCTCCCCATGTTGTGAGTTGTCATGACCGTCACTGGTGGGCGCCCGCGGAGTACGGCAGGGCATTTAGCGCGGTTAGGGTTTCTGGACCCCGCTCGGGCTGCAACACTTCTCGGAGATTCACTGCTGAGGGGCGTCATTGATGCTGTCGACGGTCAAACTGTCACCAATATCAGTGGCGAACTAGCTGATGTTGCTGATCCCGACTTGGCCTTAATGGGTCTGGTTCGGTTGCTTCAGGAAACCGGCCAGGATTTTGCTCAGGCCGTTGGATCCTCAGCTCGCTTGCGCGCCAAGCTTTTCGCTGTGTTGGGTTCATCAACTGCGTTGGCGGACCATCTCGTCCGGCACCCGATGGACTGGGCAGTGTTTGACGACCAGGACTTATGGGACGCCGGGCACGTTCGAGCGGATCTCTTATCTGCAGTGGGGGCCGACCCGCACGCTGCTGATCCGCGGGCAAGTTTCGCTGGGGTAGCTGGCCGGGACATCCTCAGGGCTCGGTATCGCCGATGGTTGCTTGCTATCGCTGGGCGAGATCTCATCCGAGGGGATGGGCTGGCAGTCCTGCCGCAGGTGGGGCGGGAGCTTGCTGAGCTCGCTGGGGCCACTCTTGAAACTGCCCTCGCGGTAGCGCGGGCGGACCTCCCCCCAGACGCTCCTCCTTGTCGGCTCGCTGTTATCGCTATGGGTAAATGCGGTGGCCAGGAGTTGAACTACATCAGCGACATTGATGTGATTTTCGTTGCTGAGCCATTAGTAGATTCTGTGTTGAAGTCGGAGCGAGCTGCGTTGGAGACGGCTACTCGGTTGGCGTCAGGGCTGATGCGGGTTTGCGCTGAACCTGGGTCCGAGCCGGCGTTGTGGCCGGTAGATGCCGGGCTTCGACCTGAAGGCGCTCAAGGTCCATTGGTCCGCACCCTGGATAGTCACTTGGCTTACTACCAACGGTGGGCGAATACGTGGGAGTTCCAAGCGTTACTGAAGGCGCGTCCGGTCGCTGGTGATCAAGCATTAGGGGCTGCCTATATGACGACGATCACTCCGTTGGTGTGGCAAGCAGCTGGACGTGACGGTTTTGTTCCCGAGGTGCAGCAGATGCGCCGTCGAGTCGAAGAGCACATTCCAGCGCGTGAAGCGGATCGGCAACTCAAGCTTGGTCCCGGTGGTTTGCGTGATGTCGAGTTCAGCGTTCAGTTGCTTCAGTTAGTGCACGGACGGACTGACCCCTCGTTGCGTTCAGCCACCACGTTGGAGGCGTTGGCTGCGTTGGCCGATGGGGGCTACGTGGGCCGCGACGACGCTGCCGCGCTTGGGTCCGCATATCGCCTGCTGCGGGTTTTAGAGCACCGGATTCAACTTTTTCGGATGCGGCGTACGCATTTGATACCAACTGAGGACTTGGAGCTGCGGCGCTTGGGGCGTCAGCTTGGTCATCGGGTTTTGCCGGCGCGGGCGGTGGTAGCCCAGTGGCGCACCCAATCTCGTGAAGTTCGCCGGTTACATGAGCGGTTGTTTTACCGTCCGCTCCTTGACGCGGTAGCGGCGTTGTCGGCAGACGACGTCCGGATGTCGCCTACCGCGGCGCACGCACGATTTCATGCGTTGGGGTATGCCGATCCTGTGGGGGCGTTGCGCCATGTTGAGGCGTTGACTAGTGGGGTCAGCCGGCGGTCCGCGATTCAACGGCACCTGGTGCCGGTCATGCTTGGATGGTTCGCGGACGAAGCTGACCCGGACGCGGGATTGCTCGCGTTCCGTCGGATTAGTGACGAGCTTGGTGCCACCCATTGGTACCTGAAAATGTTGCGAGACACCGCATCCGCCGCGCAGCGGTTGGCTATAGTCCTGGGCCGAAGCCGGTTCGCGGCAGACCTGCTGATTGGTGCGTCAGAATCAGTGCAGGTATTAGGCGATGATTCTGGTTTGCGTCCTCGGTCCCGGGAGCATCTTCTCGTCGAGGTGAGTGTGGCAGCGGATCGGGTCACCCATCCTGATCGTGCGGCTACCGCAGTCCGCAGTGTTCGCCGCCGAGAGTTGTTTCGGATCGCGACCGCAGATCTGCTCGGACAATTGGACGTCATCCAGGTTGGCTGGGCTTTAACAGATGTCGCGGCGGCAGTGCTCAGTGGAGTTCTACGCGTGGCAATCAGGCGAGTTGAACGTGACGTCACTGGTTTAACGGTGGATGGCGCGCTGCCGACTCGCATGGTGGTGATGGGAATGGGTCGCCTCGGTGGTGCGGAATTAGGCTACGGCAGTGATGCTGACGTGTTATTCATTCATGATCCGCTCCCTGGAGTGGATCATGTGGTGGCACAACGCGCTGCGGTGGCTGTGGTGGGGGAGTTTCGTCGGCTACTTGCCGCCCCTGGTCCTGATCCGGTGTTGGCACTAGATGCCGCTTTGCGACCGGAAGGGAAGCAGGGCCCGGTTGTTCAGTCGCTTACCGCGTACGCGGCGTACTACCAACGGTGGTCTTTACCTTGGGAAGCGCAGGCGCTATTACGTGCCACCCCGATAGCCGGCGACGAAGAGGTAGCGGAGCGATTTACCACTCTTGTCGACGAGATCCGGTGGCCCGCACATGGCCTACCCGACGCGGCGATTCGTGAGATCCGCCGAATCAAAGCCAGGGTCGAGTCTGAGCGCTTGCCCAGGGGGGTGGATCCTGCTCGCCATGTGAAGTTAGGCCGGGGTGGTCTTGCTGACGTCGAGTGGACCGTGCAACTACTCCAACTTCAGTACGCCCACGCGGTGCCAGGTTTGCGGTCTACGCAGACAACGACGGCTTTACACGCCGCGGTCCAGGCTGGGTTAGTAGACGAAGCAGATGCCGCTGTCTTGACTGAGGCCTGGGTTGAGGCGTCCCGGCTGCGGAACGCGGCGGTACTTGCCCGCGGCAGGGCCACAGATGTCTTGCCTACAGATCTTCGTGAGTTGGAGGGAATTTCTCGCGCTTTAGGATATCTACCGAATCAGGCGGCAGTGCTACGGGAAGACCATGCTCGTCGTTCGCGCCACGCTAGAGCAGTCATGGAACGCCTTTTTTATGAGTAGTGCGCACTGCCCTGAGTGGCCGGCTTAGCGTCGTAGACAGCCATATCCGCTTGTCTGATGAGATCTTTGGCGGAGGTGGTCTCGCCGGTTCCGACGGTCGCGATGCCGATGGCGGCGTGCACGATGATTTGCTCATGCGGCCCGACAATAGCGGCATCTACAGTAATGGGAACGGCAATCACAGCACGCAGCTTCGCGGCCAATTTTTCGCCGTACTCGCGGGGGCTGGAGGTGGCGGCAACAGCCGCGAACTCGTCCCCGCCGAGCCGGGCGACAAGGGCGCCATCAGGCATGACAGCGGCAAGTCGAGCGGCAACTTTGCGCAGGACCCGGTCGCCGGTGGCATGGCCCCAGATGTCATTGACGGCTTTGAAATTGTTGAGATCCAAAAATAGCGCCGTTACTCCCGCTGGTGATTGCTTCAGTACATGGTCGAGCTTGGTCATGAATTCGGCTCTATTGAGGACACCCGTCAGCGGATCATGCGCTGCTTGATGCTCGAACTGTCTGCTGAGTTGCCATAGCCGCCATACCTGCCTCATCAAAGAACGAGTCCGCACAACGAGCAGCAATTCGAGCAAGCCCAGCAGAATCCCGAGTGCGATCCGAATCAGTAACGGCCCTGGTGTGAGATTGAAAAGGACTAACGGTGCAGCGGCAAGCGCAGGTGTGAGGACCAGCAGTCTTGGGATGGACCACGGCTCAACGGGTGCCCGGCGAACTTGAGCGATCGTGGCCATGGACGGGTGTAAAGCCGCAATGGCTGTTCCGTTAGCTGAGGCAACGTACAGCATTTCCCACCAGTGGCGTAGTGCATCGGGGTTGGGTTGAGATTGTGCCCACAGGTAGATCGCATCACCGACGAGGATGAGGGTGAACGCTGCGGCCAGTGCAAGAAAAGCAACATGGCGCCGGTTCGCTTGCCTAAAGAACGCCAGCGTAATCACGCCAATAAACGCGACGTCGAACACGGGGTAGAGCGACTTACTAGCAATCCACCAGGCTGGCCGATCAGGGGCAACCAAGACAGCGGGGATGATCAGCCAGTGCACGACGGCAATGGATACCCCCAGAGTGAGCAACCCAACGTCCAGGATTGGATCGGTGGAACGACCTGTCTGATGATGCAGAATGTGCCAAAGCGCCCAAAGCGCTAGGAGGTATCCGCCGATCGTCAGGCCCTGGGTACCCATCTGCCAAACCAAAGGTTGAGTGATCACCCCAGCGACTGGGATGGTTACCTCTATTGCTGCTGAAATTCCAAGCATGATCGATCCGAGAGCGAGCTGTCGCCAGGCTCGTGGTGTTGGCGAGAGTCGAATAGCTGGCCCAATCATTGCTGCGCCGGTGGCGTTCAACGCGGCCAACGCGAAACACATGCTGGCGACAATTGGTGAGATCTGAGCCGCGTAACCACCAATGCAGACAACCGCTAGGGCAAATTGGCTGCGATGCCACCAATGCCCCAGGCGTTGTGCGGTCACCCTTGATACTCGCCTTCTCGTGATCCCGCTAAGGCAAAGGTTAGCCCCTGGGATTCAGTAGGTAGTCGTTGATAACTTCTGGTGGCTAATTTACGCCGCAAATTGTTGTCTGTGAAAGTGGCTCTGATAAGGACTGTTGAAGTAGTCCACTGCAGTTGTTCATGAGGTGGCGGTAACGCCGTTTGTTACTCATTGGCCTGCGGGCAGCACCCCGGCGAGACGGTCAAAAGCCACGAGAAGTGGACCAGCAGCCAGTGTCGCGCCGAGTAGGCGCCACCCAATCCGGCGAGTGACGATGCGCCACCGCGGACGGTCTTGGGTTGATCTAGCTAGCACGCCGGACCACGCCCACAGTAATAAGGCGGTCCCGCCAGGAAGAGCGACGTCATACCACGGTGGTGGAGTCACTTCGCCCAAGCCAAGTTGAAGCGGAGCCACGGGAGGAATGGGGTCTGGGGACGCCGATTCAGGATCGTAATTGGATGCGGTTCGCTCGCTTCTGGGCGGGGAGTCAATGCGTTCGGCTACTACGACGAGCCGCTGAGCTGTGCTGAAGCGCGGGTGACAAGTGACGAAAGTGAGCCGGTCAACTGTGGCGTCTTGCCTAGTGACCGAGATGTCACTTGGCTGAACCAGGCGATAACCGGGATCGTTATTAGGAGCTGGCATGTTATTGCGTTTTCCGCCGGGCGGCGCCGTGGGCAAAGGAGTGACCACCCGGTAGCGCACTGATCCGCGGGAGTCGGACCATTGCACGATGTCGTTTGGTCGCAGGCGATCAAGGTTCGCGAACGGAGCACCCCAAGTATTGCGGTGTCCGGCGATAACAGCGTTGCCGGGATCTCCTGGCTGGGAGGTGCCCACTAGGTGACCAGGTCCGCGCTGCAAGGCGGACCTGGTCGCACTATTGAGTACGACCAGGTCTAAGTCAAGGGTAGGGATTTGCAGGACGCCGAGTGCGTCCGATTCCTCGATTCGGCCGGGTGAGGTGTCCTGCGCCCTGTTCTCGCTGGTTGTGATGCCTGGATCCGCCGGGTTGGTGGCGCGAAGCGTCGCCCGCAACTCGCGCTGATCCAGGGCAGTGCGCAGGTCGGTGATCCAGTACTGATGGAGCGCGAATAGCAGACCGAGGCTGGCCACCGTGGTGAGTGCGGTCCCAAGGTGGGCAGCCCACCTCCCGGTCGGAGAACGTGCCGACGTCACGCGAAGGCGTTCGGGTACTTCCCGGGGCTCCTCCTGCATGTCGCCGGGGGAGTTTCCGGGAGGAGCTGAATTACGAAGCATGCGTGTGATAACTTCCCATTCGATGAGATTGATTCTCATTACAACATGTCGGCTTCCCGCGTGCTTCAAGAGTTCAGATTCAGCTGTGGAGGTTCATACCCCCTAATCGCTGGCGTGTGTGCTTGAGCTCACTAAAAGTCGAAGGCCCGAGATCTCAGTAGACAAGTAGGAGGAACTGTGACTGGCGCCCCACCATTCCACTTGGCGCCCGGTGGACCGCCGGGGCGAACGATCGTCCGCAAAACTAAGGTCACCTCAAGGCGTTTCCCGCTCAAGGTACGTGCCCTACTAACGGCCACCGTCGCGATAGCGGCTACCTTGACCGCTGGTCAAGCCGCAGCGGGTGCCGATGATCAACTTGTTTTGGACTCTGGGCATGTGGATGCCATCCATCTGGTCGTAGAAGATGATCGGTTGGAGATGCTGTTGCGGGAGGACGTCACCGGGCAGGACGTAGTCCACGACCCTCAAGACGTCGTATTGCATGTCAGTGACGCTGCCCGGTTCGACGTACCGGATAATCCTGACTTTGCCTTCCTCGGGGAGCCTGGCGCGAGCACGTGGCTGATCCCAGAAGTCCAAGATCCCAATGTTGTGTGGGCTGGCTGGAGCACTGAGGAGATTCCCCTCGGCGCGCTCCGTGGAGACACGGTGAGCCTTATTCTCTCTCAAGTTGAGGGGCCTGGCTCCGTGCATATCTTCAACAACGGCCCGGTGGGCGAGCCGGTTATGGTGTTCGACTCGCGGTCCGGACAAGTTGAAATTGATGTACCGACTGGTCCAGGAAATCATGCACACGCCAACTGGGCATTCTCCGAACCAGGTCAGTATCGGTTAACTTTCACTGCTTCTGGGGACCTAGCCAATGGTAGCCCGGTCCGGGCGTCCGCGAGTTACACGATCATCGTCGGCCCCCTCGATGGACTCAACCCGAGTCCGACTGATCCGAGTCCGACTGATCCGAGTCCGACTGATCCGAGTCCGACTGATCCGAGTCCGACTGATCCGAGTCCAACTGATCCGAGTCCGACTGATCCGAGCCCGACTGATCCGAGTCCGACTGATCCGAGTCCGACTGATCCGAGTCCGACTGATCCGAGTCCAACTGATCCGAGTCCGACTGATCCGAGCCCGACTGATCCGAGTCCGACTGATCCGAGCCCGACTGATCCGAGTCCGAACCCCGGCGGAGGGTCGGTGGAGAAACAAATTACTGCGTCAATCCCAAATGGTGGCAACGGATTAGTGCTCAGTGTCGACCCGGGTGAAGGTGCGGTCGTATTGCCGGAGGCAGAACTTGCCCCATCGGGTGACCGCTGGCAGGCCGGTGGGGCACTAGATCCGGTTCGGGTGACTGATACCCGCCGCGGTTCGCCCGGCTGGAATGTCACCGGCCGGCTCGGGAACTTCGATGGCGACGTCGGGAGTTTGCCTAGCTCCTCCCTCGGCTGGACGCCCGCGGTAGCGGAACAACCAGCCAGCTCCGGAGTGGTCGCGGGGGCCCCGGTGCCACCCGGCTCCGGGGATGGTCTTGGTGAGTCCGCCACGCTGGCCAGCGCCCCCGCGGGTTCCGGGTCGGGGACATCAGTTCTTGGTGCTCAGCTGCGGCTCAGTGTGCCGGCGGATACGGTTCCTGGTCGGTACACCGCAACGCTCGTTCTCACCGTGATCTGAATGATTTCCAATGCGCTGCGTGTTGGGCGGTCATGGTTGGTCCTCATGATCACTGCGGTGGTCCTCGGCCTAGCCGACCCCTCTGATCATGCCCGCGCTGCAGACTCACCATCTTCTCCGGCGTCTGCAGCGCGGGACATCCTTGAACTTGCCGTTCCGGCGTCCCGGTTAGAAGGCCCCCGTTCGCAACCGATCACTTGGGGGGTCGCCCCAGCTGGGAAAGGCGAGCAGGCCAACCGTGCAGCGTTCGCGCACCGAATTGATCCTGGCCGGTCAGTGTCGGATGTACTCCGGGTCACTAACTACTCTGCATCGCCGCTGAAGTTGCAGATTTATCCGCAGGATGCAGTGAATACCCGTCAAGGTGGATATGACCTTTTGTCGGTGAACGATGCCTCGCGCGGGGTAGGCGCGTGGGTACGACTCACCCAGCGAACAGTGACCATCCCTGCCCGCTCCGACGTCGATGTACCGTTCCGAATCGAGGTGCCACCAAATGCGTCGCCAGGTGACCATGCCGGCGGAGTAGTTGCTGCGTTGGTTGCGCCGAGTCGCGATAAGCAAGGCCGCGAGGTGCTAGTGGAGCGCCGGGTCGGCGTCCGGGTCTACCTGCGGATTCCTGGAGTGCTTAAGGCGGAGCTTTCCGCGCGTGCCCTCTCCGCGGAGTATGACGAATCCCTCAATCCAGTTGGCCCAGGTTCGGTGTCGTTGTCGTACGAGGTGCGTAACACCGGCAATGTCAGGTTGTCCGCCCAACCGTGGGCTCAGGTCAGTGACCCTACTGGCCGGGTGGTGCAAGTGGTTAACGGTCCGACGTTGCGAGAGGTGCTGCCCGGTCAGGTCGTGACCATGGTGTTGCGCGTACCACGAGTGTGGCCACTAGGTCGCCTCCAGGTTCAGGTGGGTGCCCGGCCAGGACCGGCACCGGATGCGGGAGCGATCGGTGGTGCGACACGGGTTGCTCCGCTCACTGAGCTGACGGCCACTAGCCACCTTTGGGCGATGCCCTGGGCGACACTCGCCGTCCTCATGCTGGTGATTGTGGCGACCACGATGTGGTGGCGTCGCCGGCACCGCTTGGGTGATGATCCTCCGGAATCAACGATCTCAACTGACCCCAATGGTCTCGATGCCGTGTCGGAGCCGGTCTTAGCGACCGGCCCGAACGGTCGCAGCATGACGACGCTTGGAGCCACCACCACCGTGGCCGTGAACGCCACCGAAACCACAACAAGCTGGAGGGCAACGACATGACGGTGATCACGTGGAAGGTTCCATTACGACGACGTCGAAGCCATCGTGCGTGGATTGTTGGAACCTTGGCAGTGGCCACCGCGCTCAGCGCATGTAGCCTTCCCGAACGTTCGACTGGTGCTTCAGATTCGCAAATTGACGTGGTGGTCTCCACTGAAATAATCGCGGACCTCGTACGTCAGGTAGGTGGCGACCGGGTGTCCGCTACCACGGTCGTTCCAGAAGGAGGTGACCCGCACTCCTTCGAACCGACACCGAAGGATGCTCGCACGGTCGCCTCCGCGGACCTTGCTTTCACGAATCATTTGCTTTTAGAAACGCATGCTCTGATCAAAATGTTCGACACCAATGTGCCCGACGGCACACCCAATATTGCGCTGGCTGAGAGTGCCGAACAGTACGGCGCCTCGCTCATCCCGCTGGTGGAAAACCTTCAATTGGACACGATTTGGCTGGGTTTCGCGGTTCGCGGCGATACTGAGCGACGCAGCGATGAGATTGAGCTGCGTGGCACGCGAGTTGAGGGGCCAGGGGAGCTTTCGGTTTACCTCACGCAAACCCTAGGAGACCCCGAGCGGTACATCACCTCCGCGGATAACTTAGGAGCTGCGGATCTGATCAGCCTGCCGCCGGACGCGCATACTCACGTCAACTGGGCTTTCAGTCGCCCAGGTGAGTACCGACTCAGCTTAGAAGCCACCCTTGTTTCTGAAGGGCGTCGTACCTCAGTGGGGTCCGGGACGATCCGGTTCGCTGTCGGCGTGGACCCGACTCCATTAGCTCAGGGCAGCACGGTGCTGGACGATGGCCACACCGACATCGCAGTTGACTTGGACACCAAGCAAATCGTTGCTCGTACTGACGAGCAGGGTGACATCCAGCTGACCGACGCGCTGATCGAGGTGCCCAACCACGCGGTTGAAGAGGTTCCTCGCGATGAGCGCTTCGGCTTTCTTGGGAATGCGGGGGCGAAGGTCTGGCAGTTGCCGCAAGCAGTCCTAGGTAAGCATGTCCACGGCGAGATTGACCCGCACTTATGGCACGACGTCCGCAACGCTCGGGCCTATGTGCGAGCAATCGCCGACGCGTTGACGGAAGTCGACCCGGATGGCCGGGAAATTTACTACCGAAACAGGGACGGTTACGTCGCCCAGCTCGATGAGTTGCATCGTGAGGTCGCGAGCACTCTGTCGACGATCCCGCAGGAACGTCGACAGCTCGTGACCACTCACGATGCGTTTGGTTACCTCGCGCGAGCGTACGGTCTGACGGTCGCGGGGTTCGTGGTGCCTAATCCCGCACAGGAACCAAGCGCTGCGCAGGTGCGCGAGCTGAGCGACACCATTCGCCGCGTCGATGTTCCAGCTGTTTTTGTCGAACCGAACCTGCAGCGCAGGGCCGATGTGCTGCGCCGAGTTGCCCGGGATGCGGAAGTAGACGTTTGCAGTATTCACGGCGACACGTTCAGTGAAGTCGCCCAGGACTACGTCGCGATGATGCGGCATAACTCCCAAGAACTTGCCCGTTGCCTCACACAGGAGTCGTCATGACAGTCACTGCTGCTCTTACCCTCAGGTCCATCCGTCGTGCTGAGAGCTTCAGTTTTCGGCGCGCTGCGCGACTGGTCGCCGTCACCGCGATCGCCTTGCTGCTTTCGCAGATCAGCGCGGTCCCAGCGTTAGCCGCTGACCGCACGATCATCGACGATGGTCACGTCGATATTGGTCCGCGGATCGTGAACGACCAGTGGCTATTCCAGGCGCGTGACGACAACACCAGCCCCCCCAGTGGCGGGATATTGGATCAATCGTGTTGCACGTGCAAGAGTCGGCCCGAATCACCGTCCCTGACGGTGACGATTACATTTTCCTCGGCGAGCCTGGGGCCCCGGTGTACGTGCTGCCGCAAGTGCAGCGCGCCGGCCTAGTGTGGCCGGGGTGGAACACTCAAGATCCATCAGTGGTGGACGGCGTGCGGGGTGACATCACATGGACGGTGCGTGGGGTAAAAGGCCCGGGTGAGTTCAACCTGTTCATCACTGACTCCTTTGGTCAGGCTGACGCAGTGTTCGACGGCGCTGAGGCATTTCCGCAGTCAACGACGGTGCGCCCCAACACCCATGCGCATGGCAATTGGTCGTTCAGTGCGCCCGGTGTTTACGAGTTAGAGATGTCCATGAGCGGCACCACCCAGGACGGTGACGCGGTCACCGATACCCGGACCCTGGTGTTGGCAGTGGCGACTGATCCTAGTCAAGCTCCACCGGCGGAGTCTGGAGATGGAGCCAACGATGATGTCAACGCTAGTAGCGATCCCGGTGCGACGGTCAAAGAGGGTGGCTCAGCGGAGGGTGTTGAGGAGTCGCAGGAGCAGAGCGGGAACGGCTCGGGCGATGGCGTTGGCCTCCCTAACACCGGAGACGGCTACGTGTTGCCGGTCGCTCTCGGCGCGTTGGTCGTTCTTCTCGCTGGCGGCGGTTTGCGCATGAAGGCTCGCCGTCACGCGGCGCGGAGCGCCGGCAGCGCCCAGTGACTACCACCGCCCCGTCAGGGGTTCTGCCTTTGGAGGTCCACGACCTGCTGGTCCGGCTGGCGGACCGTCCGGTTCTCGACGGAGTCAACTTGCGGGCCGCTCCGGGGGAGCTGATTGGTTTGATCGGGCCTAATGGCGCCGGTAAGACTACCTTGCTGCGCAGCATTCTGGGGTTGGTTCCGGTGGCGTCCGGTCACGTTGAGGTGTTTGGTCAGTCGCCGGTGCAGGCTAGGCAGCTGGTGGGGTATGTGCCGCAACGACATGAATTCGCTTGGGACTTTCCGATTAATGTCGAGCGCGCTGTCCTGAGTGGCCGAGTTCGAATGATCGGTTTGTTGCGAAAGCCGAACCACTCCGACCGGGAAGCTGTCCGGGATGCCGTGCACGCGGTGGGTTTGGACGCCTTGCGGAACCGTCCGGTCGGGCAGTTGTCCGGTGGTCAACGGCAGCGCGTGTTAGTTGCCCGGGCGCTCGCTGTCCGGCCCCGGTTGTTGCTGTTGGACGAGCCATTTACCGGCCTGGATACTGCCACTCAAGAGGCACTGAGTGAGGTGATGACGGGGTTCGTCCGCAGCGGTGATGATGGCACCGCGGCGGTGTTGACTACCCACGACTTGCCTGCTGCGGTGCTGTTGTGCAGTCGTTTGTGTCTGGTGAATCGTCGGGTGGTGGCCGATGGCCCACCTGCCCAACTGCAAGAAGCGGACGTGTGGATGGAGACATTCGGGGTGCCGTCACCTCGACAGCTCGGCATCCACCGAACCGCCACGCCGACCGCACCGTCGATGGGAAGCGTGCGATGAATGACGTATTGGCCCTGTTCCTTGATCCTTGGTCGGAAGAGTTTATGCGCCGGGCCATGATTGCCGGTGCCGCAGCAGCGGTCGCTTGCGCGATTACCGGCACTTTCGTCGTGTTGCGCGGCATGGCGTTTATTGGCGATGCGATAGCGCATTCTGCCTTCCCTGGGGTGGCGGTGAGTTACGTGCTGGGGGCTAATTTGGCTTTGGGTGGGGCGGCGGCTGCGGTCCTGGTCGCGGGCCTGATGGCGCTGGCCGCGCGCAACCGACGACTCAAGGAGGACACCTCCATCGGAGTGTTCTTTGCGTTCTCATTCGCTCTTGGGCTAGTAGTCATCAGCACCCAGGACAGCTACACCGGCGATCTCGCATCCTTCTTGTTTGGGCAAATACTCGGCATCAGCGATGGTGATGTCCTGACCGTGCTAGGGGTCGGTGGCCTGGTTGTGGCGACGACACTCTTGGTGCGCCGGCAATTAGTGACCGTCCTTTTAGACCGCGAGACGGCGGCAGCACTGGGGTTGCGGGTATCTGCCTGGGACTTACTTCTCTACGTGCTGGTTGCGCTGGCAATTGTCATCTCGTTGCAAGCGGTAGGGAATGTGCTGGTACTGGCGTTGTTGGTCACTCCAGCCGCGGCGGCTCGACTGGTCACTGATCGACTTGATGTCACGATGCTGCTCGCTTCGCTGATTGGTGCCGGTTCCGCCATCACCGGGCTGTACTTGTCGTACTACTACGACTTGGCATCTGGGGGTTTGATCGTGATGGTTGTTACCGCAGTTTTTGTGGTGTGTTGGGTGCTCCGTTGGTCTGTGCGTGGCCGGCTGAACGGGCGTACTCAGCCGCAGGAAAGAAATTCCGTCAATACCTTCTAAATGATAATCATTATCGATAAGATGAGTAGCGTCCTACCGTCTAAGCTCAAGGAGAGCTGATGCATATCCGTTCCCGTCGCGCTACCGCTGCCGCCGTGTGCGGCCTCGGTGCCGCTGCTCTAATGATGGGCCCATCGGCCCAGGCCGCTTCTCTTGTTTCCATCTCCCAAGGTCACCTCGACGCTATCGACGTGGGTTTCGAGAACAACGAGTTGGAAATCTCGATCCACGACGAGACGGTCACACCAGACGTCGAGCGTGACCCAGCTGACGTGGTCATGGTGGTCAAGCGGGCCGCCAAGTGGAAGGTCCCGAATGATCCGGCGTTTAAATTCCTTGGTAAGCCGGGTGCCACGGTGTGGCTTCTTCCGGAGATCGAAGATAGCAATCTGCTGTGGCCCGGCATCGCTTCGGAAGAGATCGCAGCCGGCGCCCTGATGGATGACACCATACGGATCGAAGCCACCGCATTTTCCGGTCCGGACGGCGCCAGCCTATTCACGAATGGCCCGAGCGGTGAACCGCAGATCATCGCCGACAGCGAAGACACGTTGCCTGATCGGCTTGATATGCCAGTCGGCCAGCACATCCACGCGAACTGGGCGTTCGAGAAAGCTGGCGCTTACCACATCACAGTAAAGGCCAAAGCCAAGCTCGCTAGTAATGGCCAGAGCATCGAGTCCGCCCCTGCTGTCCTCACTTTCAAGGTGGAAAAATGAGAACTTCTGCTAAGAGCCGATTCCGGGCACTATTTCGCGGTTGGTTGGTCGTGTCCATTGCGACGATAACCAGCGTGGCATTGACAGCGCCAGCGCAGGCTGCCACTTATACGACTGGGCATTTCGACCTGCTTGACGTCGATTACAGCGGCAGTGGGTCGCCGACGATCGACGTAAAGCAGTATTCGCCGATTAACGACGACCTGAGCCCGTCCGGTAACACCTTCAGGGTGCCGGCGGCTGCGCAGAGCACCCTCGGAAGCGGGCTGTCCTGTATTGGGTCCTCCTCGTCGCAGGTATACCGGCTGCCGCAAACACTCAATTCGAACTTGCTGTATGCCGGTTGGAACGCCCAGGACTCGACCGGCAATGTCACGTTGGAGCTGGTCAGTGCCTCGGTGCCAAGCGGAGCCAAGTTCGCGCTGTATCAGGCAGTTACTGGTGGGACCAGCATCAAACTCAACACCACCAGCGGCGGATGCAACCTTTCCTCGTTCACCATGAGCTCTGGTACTCATGCCCACGCGAACTGGGTGTTCACGCAGGCAGGTACCTACACGCTCACTTTCCGAGCCAAGGTTGGTTCAGCCACCTCGTCCAACGTCGCCTACACCTTCAGCGTCGGGTGATCGGTGCTGGTGGCCCGCGCGAGATCTTCCTTGCGGGCCACCAGCATTTATGTTGCAGCGGTACCGAGTGCTGCTGGATGAGAAGCTGCCCAAAACTTAGGTGTCTTGATGGCAGCGACCAGCGCCGACCGCGGCGAGCCCTTGGAGGTCACCAGGGCTGAAAGTTAAAGCTCCGGCCATGTGGTGCATCAGGTGCGTCGCATCTTGAACATGCGCTAGACCTAGCACATGGCCCAGCTCATGAGTGACTACGGCTTGAGCGGCGTCAGCTTGGCCGGAAGACAAATACCCGGTGAAAGATTCGGTATCTAAAGCAATTTGGCCGGTGACATACCGGGTGGACTCCGCGCCTGATGGGGTGATCGCAATACTGCCACCTACCCCAGCCACGGTTCCTGCGAGCTGCGGAAAGCGACTTTCGTCCGTCCAGCCAATCAGGATCGGCGCCCACCGGTCGCCGTAGAGATCGGGTTGACGAGATGGCCTTCCATCGCGGGGTGTCTCGCTGGTCTGACCATCCTCGATGAACCGCAAACCGCTAGCATCGCTGACCTGGTCGATTGCTCGCCGGACGACATCGAGCCCACCAGAAGGCATGGCATGAGTGTTCACTACGTAGTGCAGTGGGCGGCATGGGTCATATGTCACAGGTGCGCCATTGGGTAGCTGTGACATGTAGTTGTGCGCACCTTGGTAAGCGGTTGACACCGCAGGAAGGACGCGGGTTGTTTGAGCGTCGTCAGGAAGAGGAGGCAGCCGAGTCGCAGCACCGGCCCGATCACCGACAAATGCCAGGGCTAGCACAATCCCAATCATGGTGGCTAGCACAATCCCGGCGCGACGGACGATAAGAGATGCCGCTTCAGAACGCGCGGTAATGGGCCACGTGGTGAGGTCAATTCCGTCGATTCGATCCAACTCTTCTAGCTGTCGCATCATCTCGTCGTACCGTTCGCGCGCGTGATCCTCAGTGCTCACGTCTCGCCTCCCGTGGTCCTCCTGGGAGTGACCTAGCCCACTTCCACGAGGAATTTCGTCGTTCACGATGCTGTTCTTGAGGTATCAATTCCCTCATTCACAGCTGGTAAACCCCGCGGTAGTCAGCGAATAGTCAAGGCGTGATGATCCATTGCGAAATCACCCCAGGCGGATTGTTCCCGTTACTGGCAGGTGATCAGAGATAGGCAGGCGGCTTGACGTTTGAGGATTGATGTCATCGCGACATGGATGGTCCGTCAGAACATGATCAAGTTGGGTTCGTGCACGATCTGCCGGGTAGCTCGGGTATTGAGCAAGTCGGCACCAGCCACTAATCCGGGCAGACCAGTTCCCAGGCAAATTCAGGTCTCCAGCGAGTATGCGCGGACCAGGCAGGGTGTGTGCCCATCGTACGAGCTGATGCAATTGCCGGCGGGCTGTCAGCGGCGCGAACGAAAGGTGAGTACTGATTACAGTCACTGGCCCCGCGGTGGTGTCGATGACGGCTGCGAGGGCCACTCGGGGTTCGTCTGGCACCACCATGATTCGGGGAATTCGACTGCCAGGGCGGGGGACCGGAAAAGGCAGGACGGCCCGCGAGGCACCAAGATGACACGTGCGCCACAGGCGAACCGGTAACCGAGATAGCAGCCCAATCCCATACTGCGGAGATTGGCTGCGATGGCGCTCTGAGGTGCGACCGTCGTGATAAGGAATCGGCAGGGACTGCCACCCACCAGGTGCGCCCGGTGTGCCGCTGAGGGTGGGTTGCATACGCCATGAGCGCGCACCGAACGCCTCGGCGGCAATGGCGATCTGGTCCATACGGTGGCTTCGAGGTTGATCGAGGTCCACTTCCTGGAGCGCGACGACATCCGCTTCTAATTGCTGAAACGCAGCGGTGAAGCGGGCTGGGTCTACTCGTCCATCGGGGCCACGGCCAGAGCAAATATTGAACGTTGACACTGTCAGTATGACTGACGAGGATGCCGACGCGGGCGTGCGCTGACTCATGAGGTGATCTCGCTATTGCGCTGCTGAAGCTCCGCGCGAGTGCGATCAATGACGTCTGGACTGGGGTCGGCGAGGAGTGGACTGGCCACGGCGAGCTCTGAAGCCAGTCTGGCGCGCGTGAGTGAATGAGCGTCTGAGGCGTTGGGGTGAGCTGCGGCGTAGGCACTAAGAATTGCACCGAGAAGCGCTGGCTCTTCCACCTGAATCAGCCAGGCGAAATCTTCGGCGGGATCGCCAATAGCAGCATTTCCCCATGACAACACTCCGCTCATGAAACCGTCGTCGTCGATCAAAATGTGTTCAGCCCTGAGGTTTCCGTGAATCAACGTAGGCTGAAACTGCCAATGCGAGTGGTCGTTGACGATTCGGTTCCAGCGAGCCAACAACACCGAGGGTACGTGCCCAGTCCGCCCTACACGTTCTATGTCGAAGCGATACCGCTGTCGTCGTTCCGTTGCTGTTTCGTTCACGAGATCTAACTCGTGAACGAGCCGTCGATCAATGGTGTGAATAGTGCCGAGCAAAGAGCCGAGACGCCCGGCCAGAAGATGATCCATGTGATCAAGATCAAGGGGCCGTCCAATGAGGTAGGGGTGGATCAGGCATGGATCTCCAGCGGGGGTGCTCGCTGGTCCGGTCGGTTCCGGGACGGGTGCCAATAAGTGCGCTGAGATTCGAGGGAGGAGGCGCGCTTCCACGTCTAGTTCCAAAGCCGGGCGATTGTGATCGTGGGGTGCCCGGACGACCCAACGATGCCCCTCGTGATCGGTGAGCACAGCAATGTCGTGGTGGTCACCTGGCAGAGCTTCTGCGGTCGTGGGAGTTAAGCCGGGGATGACCGCAGTCGCAAGTGCCGCAAGCTGAAGTGGTGTCCGCCCAGGTAGTTCAGCTTCGGGTGTGTCCTCGCTCACCTAGCCCACAGTAGAACCTTCCTCGAAAAACAGCGGTTGATGTGGACGCGGGTCGCTTCAGTGTCGGCAGGAGTAACAACAGTACGGTCGGGTTATGCACGATGCCGGTGTCAAGCAAGGAATGTTGCCCGGGGTGCCGTGGCAGACCGGATTAGTTGATCGCATCGGTGCGGTTCGGTCCCTCACGACAATGACTGACATGTGGACTGACCCACAGACCCGAGTTGTTGATGTCATCTCGGGACGGGTGCCCGTAGATCAGCATGGCCGGCTCACGACCCGCCTCCCGGTAGAAGCGGACAGTCATCGATTGACGGTCGTGTTAGGGCTTCATAGCGGCTTGCGGTTTGTCGCGGTAGATGCTGAGGGTGATTCCGCGAGCCCGCTGGCTGGAACCGGTCGAGGTTGGTCTGGTTTGCGGGCGATGATGTCCACCGAGCCAATAGACCAAGAGTTAGCGGTGCAAGCGGTGGCGATGATCGCCTGGCATCGGGCTCATACCCACTGCCCCCGCTGTGGTTCCCCCACAGATGTCCGTGCCGGTGGGTATGAAAGACACTGCCCGTTCGATGGGTCGCGTCATTATCCGCGAACTGACCCGGCGGTCATCATGACGGTAGTAGACGGCACGGACCGGCTTCTCCTGGCAAGGCAAGCGTCATGGCCGGCCACCCGCTGGTCCACTGTGGCCGGTTTTGTGGAACCGGGGGAAACCTTAGAAGTGGCAGTTCGACGTGAAGTCAGCGAAGAAGTAGGGATCACCGTTGGACATGTGACGTACGTGGGAAGTCAGCCATGGCCGTTCCCGTCATCATTGATGATCGGTTTCCAAGCAACCGCGGTGACTCAGGAGATCACCGTAGATGGCAGTGAAATTGTTGCCGCTCAATGGTTTCAACGGGATCAACTAGTGGCTGAGATCAACGGTGGGACAGTTCAATTGCCGCCCAGGCTTTCTATTTCGCGTTACCTCATCGAACAATGGTTTGGCGGCTCACTACTTGACTCGAAAGACGCCACACCTACTTAGCTGGCCAGCTTTTTCTGGACTTCCGCAAAGCTTGGGTTTGTGGCCACTGAGCCATCTGGGAAAAGTACTGTCGGGACGGTCTGGTTCCCACCGTTGGCGTTCTCGACAAACGTCGCAGCCGCGGGGTCTTCCTCAATGTTGACTTCGGTGTACGTCACACCCGCGCCATCAAGAAGTATCTTCAAGCGGCGGCAATACCCACACCATGTCGTCGAATACATAACGACTTGACCTGCCGGTGGTGCGCTTGTGGTCATCGGCCCTCCTAGTTCACGGGAATATGTTTCCTTACACAACGGCAATTTCATGATGTTTCTTCCCGGTAACCCCACGCTTTAGGGTGTGGTGAGTGAGTCGTAAGCGTCCGGCCGGCGGGTGGTGAGGAAGGGAAACAACGCCAACCAATCCTCGCGTTGACTCAGATCGAGGTCAGCCACCAAAACAGCCGGCTCGTCGCGGGGTGCTTGCACGAGCACGCGACCGTAAGGATCAGAGATAAACGAACTGCCGTAGAAGGTCAGTCTCCCTTCAGTGCCGATGCGGTTTACGGCCACCATGAAGATTCCGTTGGCTATGCCATGAGCTTCGATGACCTTGTGCCACAACGGTTCCGTGTCAAAAGTGGGGTGATCCGGTTCGGATCCAATCGCAGTTGGGTAAACCAGCACTTGCGCCCCGCCCAGGGAGTAGGCCCGAGCGAGTTCAGGAAACCACTGATCCCAACAGGTAGGGAAACCACATCTGGCAGTGCCTACCGTGACGACTGGGTACGTGACCGGGCCGGGCCTAAAGTATTGGTCCTCGTGATACCCGGCGGTGATCGGGATGTGTAGTTTGCGAGTTTGTGCGAGCAACGCACCATCTGGCGAAACCACAATTGCCGTGTTGTAACCCAAACCATCTTCTTGCTCGGCTCGTTCATACAACGAGGCGTGCACTGGCACCTGAAGTTCGCCAGCTAAGTCAGCGGCGAACGTCCGGGTCGGGCCGCACGCGAGGTCCTCCGCGAGCGCAGCGGGTGAGCCTTGTGGGCCTTGATCGGCGAAGTATCTCGACAACGTGAGTTCTTGGAAGCAAATCAATTGCGCGCCGTAACGAGCGGCGGCTACGGCACCATCGCGTAAGGCGGTTCGGTGCTCGGCTGGGTCGGGATGCCAACGTTGTTGAACAGCGCCGATCCGGAAAAGAGCAGGAGTTCTTTCAGTGTCAGTGGGGACCGTGCTTCCGGTTTCCCGTTTCTGGTCTGAGGTGACCCGAGCTGGTGATGTGGGAGCGCCGAGGCTGGTGATAATCAGCATGACGGGATGGTCTCACTTTTGAGTTATCAGCGTGCCACCATGGTCTTTATGCAGTCTTCCGCTTCCCAAGTGAAGCAGACCCCGTGGACACCAAGTCGCCGGATGCCTGCCGAATGGGAGCCGCATCAACACACTTGGATGGCTTTCCCGCCGCCCAATAACACTTTTGGTGCTGAAGGTTCCGCCAGTTTGATTGCCGCCCGTCAGGCATGGACGAATGTTGCGACAACAATCTCTCAATACGAACCCGTCACGCTGATTGCCGGGTACGGTCAAGGTGACATCGCTACCACATTCGTTGGTTCTGAGGTGAGGGTCGTCGAGCTCGATGTGAACGACGCGTGGATTCGGGATTCTGGCCCAACTTTCACTCTTGAGTCTGATGGCACGGTGGCCGCAGTGGATTGGGCATTCAATGGGTGGGGTGCGCAGGAGTGGGCATCGTGGGAGCACGACGCTGCCATCGCACGGTCTATCGCCGACCTCGCGGGGGTGCCGGTGCGCTCCTCAACCTTGACGAATGAAGGGGGAGGTTTCCATGTTGATGGTGTGGGCATGGTCCTCCTCACCGAAACCGTCCAACAAGATCCAAAGCGTAATCCTGGGTGGACGAGGAGCCAGATCGAGGCAGAGATTCACGCTCAGCTTGGGACGACGAAAGCCTTGTGGTTTCCCCGGGGTTTAACGCGGGATTACGGTCCGTTTGGTACTCGCGGGCACGTCGACATGATGGTCAATTTTGCCCGCCCTGGTGTTGTCCTGGTGCATGACCAGCGTGATCCGGCGCACCCCGATTACGACGTGAGTCAAGAGCTCATGAGGACTCTGCACGGTGCTACTGACGCGGCGGGTCATCCATTGGACGTGATCGCTGTGCCTGCTCCCACCGTGCTTGAGGTAGATGGTGAGGTGGTGGACTACAACTATGTCAATCACTACGTCGGTAATGGGTTTTTGGTGGTGGGCACTTTTGATGACCCGAAGGACGATGAGGCGCTGGAACTTCTGGCCCAGGTGTATCCCGGGCGTCGAATCGAGCCAGCAGATGGCCGGACGATTCTCGGTTTCGGGGGTGGAGTGCACTGCATTACCCAGCAGCAGCCTGCTGGTGAGAGGCCGGTGGCGATCGGTGAACCGTGACCCCAGATGAGCTATTAGCTGAGGTCGACCCAGAACAACAGGAGGTAGTTCGGGCGGTTCGGGGTCCGGTGTGTGTCTTTGCCGGTGCTGGTACAGGGAAGACGCGAGCTATTACCCACCGAATTGCTTACGGTGTGGTCAGCGGAATGTTCGCCGCTAACCAGGTTCTCGCAGTGACATTCACTGCCCGGGCGGCGGGGGAGTTGCGTGGTCGCCTGCGTGCTCTGGGTGCTTCCGGGGTGGCTGCTCGAACGTTTCATTCAGCAGCGTTGCGCCAATTAGGGCACTTTTGGCCGAAAACAGTAGGGGGCCGGATGCCGCGTGTTATCACCCAACGTGTCCCGGTAGTCGCTGAAGCTGCTGCACGATTTGGTCTCACCCTGGACCGAACAGCACTGCGTGATATCGCCGCCGAGATCGCGTGGTCCAAGGTGAGTTTGGTAATGCCATCGGTGTACCCCGACGTTGCTGAGCCGATGAATCGAGCGCCGCTGGCGGTAGACCGAGTAGTGATGAGTCGGCTCATCACGGAATACGAGAACATCAAAACGGAACGGTGGGTGCTCGACTTTGAAGACGTCCTCCTGGTGACTGCCGGTGTATTACAGGAGTACCCCGCTATTGCCGACACCGTTCGCCGGCAATACCGCTATCTCGTCGTCGATGAGTACCAGGATGTCAATCCACTCCAGCAGCACCTGTTAGATCTCTGGGTTGGTGGGAGACAAGATATTTGCGTCGTTGGGGATCCAGCTCAAACGATTTATTCTTTCGCGGGCGCGACTCCTAGCCACCTTCTTGACTTCCCGCGCCGGTACCCCGACGCCACCGTAGTGCGGTTGGTTCGGGACTACCGCTCGACACCGCAGGTTGTCACCCTCGCCAATCGGCTGATGGCGGCTGGGAAGAAACCATCAGAGGGCGTGCCCACGGAAAGAGAGGGCGCGGACCTTCTCCCGAACAAGCATGTTCTGCCTAGCACTGAACGCCCTACTGTTGCAAGCTTTTCAGTTTTAGAGCTCGTAGCGGTGCGGCCAGCTGGGCCGCTCCCCACGATGAGCGTGGCTGATGATGACAGCGCCGAAGCCGCCGATATTGCCCAGCGCGTGACCGCTCTCATCGCGTCAGGTACTCCAGCACCTGAAATTGCGGTGCTTGTGCGGACAAACGGTCAGACCGAGCCGGTCGAACAAGCGTTCACCGAGGCTGGCATTGGTTACGTCATGCAAGGAGGGGAACGGTTTTTTGCCCGCCGGATCGTCCAAGAGGCGGTCATGCTGTTGCGGGGTGCTGCTCGGGCAGGTTCGACCGAACCGACAACTCAGGCCGTACGAGACGTCCTCACTACTGTGGGGTGGGCAGCATCAGAGATAGCACCAACCGGAGCCGCAGACCGCGAACGCCGGGAAGCGCTCACCGCGCTAGTCGCGCTCATTGATGAGATGGTCGCTGCTAACCCGCAGATCACGCTTACTGACATTGTCGCGGATCTTGATGAACGGGCGGCGAGTCAGCAAGATCCTCCTGCGTGGGGTGTGACTATTGCTTCCTTACATGCGGCTAAGGGTTTGGAATGGGATGGGGTTTTTATCGCCGGATTGAGTGAGGGATTGCTTCCAACACGTCACGCTGTTGGTGTTGAAGCTATTGAGGAAGAGCGTCGCCTACTTTATGTCGGAATCACTCGGGCTAGGCGTCACCTTCACCTGTCATGGGCCAAGTCCCGCGCTCCTGGCTCACGACCTTCACGTCAACCTTCCCGTTTTTTGTCCGCACTTGATGCGCTCAACCAGCCCGCAGCGCAGCATCGTGATGGACCACCCGATACGCACGGCAGCGCGGCTTTCCTTACTGCGGTGACAAGGCCCCAGCACAACGAGCCCGAAAAACCATCACGGCAGCGCCTCGCTCGATGTCTTGGCTGTGGGGTGGCTCTTAGCACCGGCGCTGAACGCAAGATGAGTCGGTGCTCGCAATGCCCGTCGATCTATGACGAGCAGGTGTTGACTCGGTTACGTGAGTGGCGAGCAATAGTGGCTCGCACTGATTCTGTCCCCGAATTTGTCATCTTGACCGACGCCACTTTGCTCGCTTTAGCTCAGGCACCCCCTACCGACCTGAACGACCTAGCAGATGTTCCTGGGGTGGGCAAAGCAAAACAAGCTCGGTATGGCGCCCAGCTGATGGCCGCACTACGCCCGTCAGCCAATTCAGCATCGTGACGAGAGTGCCCAGTGGTGGGGTAACCACAGAGGAGACGAAAGGACTCAGGCGCGCTCAATCCGCGAGTTCAGAGCTGAATCCGGGCAGGTAACGCGCTAACGTCGATGGAACCGCCACGTCGCCGTCAATCTGGCACAGCACGCCAATTCCGCCAAGCCACACTCGATGGATCAGCAGATATTGGGGCGGCAAGTTTAATTTGAGACCGACGCTCCACTGAGGGCGTCGGGGGTCGTTGATGTGTGCGAACATTTCCCGCAGGAATGAGCGATCAAAATGAAACGTGGCTGTGCGGGCGGGTTGTAAGAAGGGTTCTAGATAAGTCAGAAGGGCGTCCGCGTCCACGTCAATGTCAGGTTTGATGAACCCGTCATCGCGTAAACCTGCCACAACCGCCGCACCATCACCGGCGAGTCCGAGGGTGAGAAGGCGACCCAAATGATCCGGTAGACCATCTGGTAATCGGTTCACCGCACCGTAGTCAAGAATTCCGAGTCGATTGTCTGGGGTGAGGCGAAAGTTGCCGGGGTGTGGGTCAGCGTGAAGTAAACGGGCGCGCGCTGGGCCAGCCAATAGAAATTCAATGTAAAGTTGTGCGGCCCGATTTCGTTGTGCCGCAGTGCCTTCAGCGATGATGCGAGACAACGGAGTACCCGGCAACCATGAGGACACGATGACGTGTTTCCCAGCTCGGATGACTTCCGGGATCGCGAAATGCGGGTCTTCAAGAAACTCTTGATGGAAGCTTTGCTGAGCTTGAGCCTCCAAGGTGTAATCAAGCTCCTCTCGGGCTCGATCCTGAAGTTCAGTCATGATCGGCTTCATGTCGATGCCAGGAATCCAACTCGCGGACAGGCGTGCGGCTCGGGCCAGTTGCGCTAAATCCGACAGCAGCGCATCGCCAGCACCGGGGTACTGGACTTTCACGGCCACCTCTCGTCCGTCATGCCACAGGGCGCGATGAACCTGCCCAATCGACGCTGCGGCTGCCGGCTTGTCGTCAAACTCGCGGAAATTTTCGCGCCACGCTTGCCCTAACTCACCTGCCAGCACACCATGCACGGTGGCAGCGGGCAATGCGGGCGCGGCGTCTTGGAGTTTGGTCAACGTGGCACGGTAGGGCCCAGCGAGTTCCTCCGGAAGGCCAGCTTCAAAAATGCTCATCGCCTGCCCAAATTTCATCGCACCGCCTTTGAGCTCTCCTAAAACCCGAAACAGGTGCTCCGCGGTACGGGCCTGCACTTGTTCGGCGACGACGTCGGCAGGCCGGCCACCAATGCGACGGCCAAGCCCCCACGCAGTACGTCCAGCGAAGCCAAGTGGGAGAGCAGCGAGTTTGGCGGTGCGCGTCACAGCCTTACGGGGCAGGTCAGTCACCTCATCAGTATCGCTTAGCTGTTGAGCCGAGAAGAGCCATGTCTCGCTTTCTTTGTGCAACCGCACCTGGGGTGCGGTAACCATCGGCGCAGCTGATGGTGCCCATGTGGCAGGGTGAGGTCGATGGTTCGACCCCAGGTGGACGGGAGATCGATGCCGTCTAGCCAGGTCACTGCATGTAAGCAAATCAGCCCAGCCGCGGCTGTTGCTGAGGCAACTTCCCCGCGAGGAATGACCTCTTCTGGTTGAGTGGTGATTTGTGCTGCAATAGCCGGCCACCCTGGGTCTCGGTCAGTTCGATACAAATCCAAGCAACGGGCACATGGGCCGTTTCCGGGTATAACCAGTGGGCCGACGCTGACGTAATTGCTCCCACTGACCACCAATAAATGGGGTATTCCCTCGCGCATTAAGGCGTCAGTAGTGCGAGGTGAGATCACATCGTCCCGGATCACAATGACGAGGTCAGCTCGGTGAGGTGTCTTCCTGAGTCGAATCGATTCAACTCGTTCAGTTTTCGTGCTACAGACGTAGCCAACTTCGGCTGCCCCAAGAGTGCTCGCGATGATATTTGCCACTCGTCCACCTCCGTCGATCTGGACCACGCGGTTGTTTCGGTCGACCACGATGGGCCGCGCATCATCAAGATCGGGATAAACCATTGTCCAGGTTTGAGCGTCACCCAAGAGTTGTGCCGGCATCGTTGGTAGGTAGGTCCGAGTTTTGTAAGAGGCGCTGCCCGTCAGCGACTCTTTCCCTAGCAGCAATCCGGCGTTAGCCAAGACATCCACAAGATGGCGGGCTCGTTCGGTAGGAAGCCGATGAAATCGCGCGATAGCCGCCAAGGCAGAGAGGTCATGGCGACCGTCTAAGGCATTAATGAGCGCTTCGTCGCCAGCGCCGAGACCTGAGATCACCGCCCCAGGGCCAGGTGGTATGCCAAATTGCAAAGTGGTGTGGTCTCGCCATGCTCGGTTCAAACCTGGAATGAGACGAGGGCAACTAGCGTGCACTCCAGCACTTTGGCAGGAGCTGCCGCTGTCTCGCTGTCAGCGTCCACAGGGAGTGCCTAGTTCGACATGATTGAGTATCGAGAGTTAGCTGGAGATCTGCTGCCAGTGCTGTGAGATGCGAAACCCCCCAGGCCGCGCGCGGATACCTGCCTTGTCCCCATCGGCAGGACCGGGTTATCCCAGGGGGTTTCGTGGCTTGCCACGCTAGGGGGAGCTTCGTCGCGGGTCAATCTTCCAGCGGGAAAGGTTGTGGATTGAGCGGTGGAAAGGATGCGGACAAGCCGGGTCATTCTTGGGGATAAGAGGTGTACAACAGAGGTAATTTTTGGCTTGTTGAGGGGGGATCTTGATGGTTGAGCTGTGCTAATACTCAGCGCTACCTGGGGATAAGAATTAAATGCCTCACATCGCTTGATTTGGCGGTGATGTTTTTAATTCATGAGTCGCCCTTATTACTCACAAGCCGAGTAGCCTGCCGGAATGGCAGGCCCTGGAAGGACTCGGGACGAAGTATCGCCCCATCCGCTTTCGACCGATGCGGATCTCGCGATCCGAGCGGCTCATCTTGCGCACCGCTATCTAGGAGGGCAGGCGGTTGCGCGTTCCGTGAAGTGGGTCACAAATCAACACACCCGTTGGGGGTCGTGCACTCCAGCAGCTAGGCGGATCCGAATTAGCGTTCGCATGCGTGAAATGCCGGTGTGGGTTTTGGACTACGTCCTTCTGCATGAGCTCGCACATCTGATTGAACCGGGCCATAACCCGTCGTTCTGGGCGTTACTGGCGTCCTACCCCAAAACTGAGCGAGCCCGAGGCTACTTGGAGGGAGTGGCGTCGATGACCCATCGTCGAGTGAGATCTCGCACCTGATGGACGTTACGGTTGGGTGTCACTTCCGCTGGAGTCCGGTCGAGAAGTGTCCAAAATTTCTTGGAGCTCCTGTTCGAAGTCACGGTTATGGTGGGCTGCATCTTCCGCGCGTTCGCGATACCCCAAAGGATCATCTAGGTCCGCGGCGGTGGGCAGGAGATCGGGGTGTCGCCATACTTGGTCGCGAGCTGCTGCGGTGTCATCTTGGCTCATGAGTGTCCATAAAGCAGTTGCGTCACGTAGCCGTCGTGGCCGTAGTTCGAGGCCGACCAACGTGGCAAATGTGCGTTCAGCCGGTCCACCAGTCGCACGGCGGCGGCGGACTGATTCGCGCAAATGCTCCCGGGTGGGGATTGGCTCAGCGGCAGCGTGGGCGACTACATCAACCCATCCTTCAATGAGTGCCAGCATAGTTTCCAGTCGATGCAGGGTCGCGTGTTGTACTGGTGAGCGGACCGGCTCAAAGACTCCGCTGGCAAAAGCGTCCTGAAGAGCTCGCGGGTCCTGGAGGTCGACGTGTTGGACAGCTTCTTCAATGCGAGCCGTATCGATGCTGATGCCGCGCGCGTACTGGGCAACCGCGTCTAAGAGTGCCGCTGACAGCCACGACACGTGGCTAAAAAGTCGCGCCCGGGCTGCCTCTCGGAGAGCAATGTAAAGCAGAAGATCATCGGTAGAAATCTCCAGCCCGTTCCCAAAAGCGCTGATCGCCTGTGGCAGAAGGACCACTGTGCCGTCAGGAGCTAGTGGAAGCCCAATCTCTGTTCCGCTCATAACATCTCCGGCAAGAGTGCCAATTGCCTGCCCGACTTGGAACCCGAAAGCTGACGCTCCGATTCGCCGCATCATGGCGAGAGAATCACCACCGGTGAACATGCTGACGTGAGCGCTCAGTTCGGGTGGGGTTTGCCGATGTAAAGCCTCTGCCATAGCAGACGCCGCGCTATCAGCGACAGGTTCAATGATCTTTTGCCACACGGGCAGTGTGCCGTTGACCCATTCAGTAGCTGTCCACGAAGAGGACCGTGCACCGGCAGCAGGGAACATGGTGTGTTCGGTCAACCATGAATCCGCCAGACGTACTGCATCGTCCACGTGGCGAGCAGTGACTTCCGGTTCTGCGTCCGCAGCATTGAGGTGGGACTGGTTTTGGGAGGGAGCGTTCTGAACGTGCGTTATTTTATGACGCTCTGCGATTACCTGGTGAGCGGTTTTTTGGACGATCGCCCAATTCACCGAACCACTCTCTGAAGGCGCCGCGAGCAGATCTTGCGCCTGATTCAGCATTGATTGCAAAAGTTGAGGGTCAACATCGAGCACTCCCATGGACTTCAAGAGGTCGGCGAGAGCTTGAGGATCTTGACCGGCCATGTCAGCGAAGAAGCGCGCGATGGGGTCAGTAGGGTCGGGCTTTCCGGGTTGGTCACTCATCACATCTCCTCGACGTCGGGCTCAACGACACGGCTTCGGGCAGTGAGATGCTGCCCGTGATCACGTCGAGGAGTTACGGTCATATAGACCATAACCAGGAAGGGGACCGGTGAGTTCCACGAGATCACGACGCGCGAAGCAACGTCCGACTGTTGCGGTGGTGGGTGCCGTGACCGATGTTTTAGGTGACGCGGTCCTCAAAGCGTTAGTTCAAGAAGCCCCGCATCGGATCGGTGCGGTTATCGGGCTTGACTTCGCCGATCCGGTGGGCTGGCCCGATCCGGGGACTTCCGTGGAATGGCGCACTGGTCCTATTGATGAGCCGAGCATTGTGGAACGTTTGCAAGGCGCTGATGTCGTTATTCACCTATGCACAGCAAGTAATTTAAGCGTCTTACTGAAGGAAGCTCCTGATGACCGTCGCGCCCGGATGGTGCGGTCCGCACACGCAGTCACTACCGCGGCTGCCGCTGTTGGCGCACGACACCTCATTACCGTCACTAGTGCCATGGTTTTGGGAGCTTCCCCAGATAACCCAGTGCCGCTCACCGATGAGGCGTTGCCAGCCGCTATTCCAGACTCTGGTGTCGTAGGGGACCTACAAGAGGTTGAGCGAGTTCTTGCTCGCGCGCCAGGAGCTCACCCGGGGATGGCGATGAGTGTCATTCGGCCCTCTGCTCTTGTGGGTGACAACGTGGACACCGTCGTCACAAGGCACTTCGAAACCCCTCGGCTGCTGCATGTTCGAGACGCCCAGACTCGATGGCAGTTCTGTCACCTTGATGATGCCGCTCAGGCAGTGGTGGTGACAGTCCTGATTAAACTCACCGGATCTCTTACCGTAGGGTCCGATGGGTGGCTTAGCCACGATGAGGTGGAACGCATTACGGGGATGCGTCATATTGAAATTCCTGCTGCTTTGGCGACAGCGACCGCGCAACGTTTACACCGGATGGGTTTGTTGCCGACTCCGGTGAGCGACTTGGCGTATGTGATCCACCCTTGGGTAGTATCAGCAGAACGTCTCCGGCGCGCTGGTTGGAGCCCGCGATACGACAACACCGCTTGCCTTCACTTTTTGATGGAGCAACTACGTGGCAAGCATGCCGGCGCGATTCGCCGACTCGACCGCAAGGATGCCGCGTTAGGTGCGGCTGGCGCTGCTGTTGCGCTGGTGGGGACCGCCGCCTTGGTGCGGCGGAAACGACGACGCGGTACGCCGTGATAGATAACCCGGGTACTCAGGTCCGTTTGGCTCAGCTACGTGACATTCCGCTTTCTCTCGATGAGGTACTCGAAGCGGTCAGTGAGCCTGGCGTTGGCGGGGTCTGCATTTTTCTTGGCATCGTTCGAGATGTTGACGGCTTTGTCTCTACGGGGAAAGCGGAAATAGAGCGGGTCGTTATTGAGTTGGATTATTCAGCGCATTCTTCTGCTGAATCAGAACTCCACCGCGCCTGTCATGAAGTCGCAAGTCGACACAGCGGCATCGCCCTTGCTGTGCTACATCGAGTGGGTACTCTCACAGTGGGGGATATCGCGGTGGTGGTGGCGGCAGCCGCCCGGCACCGAAGCGAAGCTTTTGCTGGTGCGCGTGATCTCATCGACACTCTGAAAGCTACCGTTCCTATCTGGAAGCATCAACGCTTTGCCGACGGCAGTACCGAGTGGGTTGGGCTTCCCTGAACCCGGGTTATTCTGATCCGGACACAGTCAGGCTTCGTGAAGGGTGGCAGCTAGATGTTCCTCACGAGTGCACCTTTTTGGGTCTGGCTACTTTTTCCGGCAGTGATCACCCTGGTGGTCATGGCATGGGTCACGCTAGCTCGGCGGAACCCACGGGACTGGGATGACGCAGCCATGGTGGAGTATCAGCGCTTCAGCGCCGCGATGGCTCGCGCGCGCGAGCGATCCAACCAGGAAGCTCGTGCCACGGATTCTTCATGACTGATCAAGAGGAGTCGCTGAACACTGAAGGTGCGCGAACAGATCAGCAAGCCCCTCGCGTGAGTCCCCGACTGATGGTCTTCGCGCTGAATGGGGTGCTTACGGCGTTGTTGGTCGCAGCCATGTCGTTAGTGCCAGTTCCGTACGCGATATTTAGTCCAGGACCGGCAACAAATGTTCTTGGCCTGGTGAACGGTCGTCCGATCATTGATGTGGTTAAAAACCCGACGTATCGGCTTAAAAATGCTGGCACTTTGGACATGACTACCGTTGAGGTATACGGGGGGCCCGGTTCTGCGGTCACCTTTTTGGATGCTCTTCGCGGCTGGGTTTCTGGTGATCAAACCGTCGTCCCCCGGGAGTCAGTTTTCCCGCCTGGAGAGACCGCCGATGACGTTGCCTCCGAAAACGCTCAATTGATGAGCCAGTCTCAGCGTGACGCTACTGCGGTCGGCCTTCGAGAAGCTGGGCTTACCGTTTCCGAAAAGATCCTGGTTGAAGCAGTCAAGCCCGATGCTCCTGCGGCCGCTGCGATCCGTGCAGGCGATCAAGTAGTCGAAGTTGGCGGGCAGAAGGTGAAAGACGTGAGCGCAATACGTACCGCAGTGCGGGCTGTCCCGTCTGATTCACCAGTTGAAGTGTCTGTGATGAGAGGTAGCAAGGAGGTTCAAGTTCGCACTCGGACCCTGATGGTCGATGGTCAACCGGCGTTAGGCGTCACCTTGCGCACCGAGTATGACTTTCCAGTGGAAGTCCGATTTGCGACCCGAGATGTCGGTGGCCCTAGTGCGGGGATGATGTTCGCGCTCGGCATCTATGATCTTTTAACGCCAGGTGATTTCACCGGCGGTAAACGGGTGGCCGGTACCGGAACAGTGGCCCCCGACGGAAAAGTAGGTCCCATCGGTGGTATCACGCAGAAGATGATTGGCGCTCAAGCTAACGGTGCGGGGTGGTTCCTCGCCCCGGAGGCTAACTGTGATGAGGTGCTCGTTGGGCAACCTGACGATCTTGAAGTAGTCGCAGTGAAAACGGTCCCGCAAGCACGGGATGCTGTTGAAGACATCGCCGCGGGGCGGGTGGACTCCCTGCCGCGCTGCCAGTGATGCGCTGGCATGATATGACGAGAGGTCACGGCGACATATGACGAGAAGTCACGGCGACAAAGTCGCCGCCAGCGCGCTGGTTAGGCCGGGAGCCAGATCGGTTCCGATAGCGACAGCGGCTTTTTCGTCATGATTGCGCTGCCGAATTGCGCACAACTGCCGTCCGTCTCGGGTAACGGCGACCACAAGTCGAACATCTTGACGCTCTGGATGGCGCGCGAGGTGGTGAAGCGCCTCGTCGGGGTCGGGAGGAAGTTCTTGTTCTGCACTTGGGGGAAGAATGATCCGCTCGACAGCAATGAGCGCGCCAATCACATCTGGCCCCCAGGTGAGGTGCCCCAGAAAGGTCTCCAAATCAGGTGCGGCAGAGATTCCTTCCTGCTCGATAGCGGTGAAGTGGTCAGTTCCTTGTTCGATGGCGGCGAGGGCAAAAGGATCGAAGGTGTTACGTAGGTGCGGTTCGCGAGCGATGAGTTCCGCGGATGAGGCGAGGGCGAATAGCCTGATGGGCTGATCCCAACCAGCACTAGCAACATAGAGTTCGGTCTCTCCCACGATGTGCAAGAGGGGGTCTACCTGCGTGGTCTTAGCCGTAGGTGCCGTGGAGTCACGGGGGAAATCGCTGTTCACCTGACCTATTCTTCCGAATGTTCATCAAGGTGGTGAGTTTGGCTCTCAGGTATTTCAACCTTAGTCATTTCGGGTCTTTATCCAGTTACTACCGGTGTGATGTCTGGTTTGTCTTGCCGACCCGGCGCGCGGCAATCAATTCCTGCGAGTTAAGTTGGCCCAGTGAGTTTCGATCCTCCTTGGGGTAATCGTCCTGCCGGTGGTCGCCCACCCGGTCAGCGGCCCGTCATGCCACGCGCCCGCCGCGGGCCATTGTTACCAACAATCCTTATTGTGCTTGGAGTCATTGGCCTCATTGTCTTTGGCGCCCGGGTGTGGACTGACGTTTTGTGGTACCAATCGGTCGGTTTTGGTGAGGTTTGGTCCGGGACGTTAACCGCGCGCATCGTTCTTTTTGTGTTAGCGGGCGGCCTCGTGGGCGGGGCGCTTGCGGTCAGTTTGTTCCTGGCCTACCGGATGCGCCCGGTGTATGCCCCGGTAACACCTGAGCAGGCGAGTCTCGATCGTTACCGAACACAAATTGAGCCCCTGCGCAAGGTTGGCATGATCGCTATCCCCCTGCTCGTCGGCTTTCTCGCGGGCACGGGCGCCTCAAGCCAGTGGGAGGTCTACCTTCAATGGCGTAACCAGACGTCATTTGGAATTAAGGATCCACAGTTCGGTCTCGATGTAAGCTTTTTTGTCTTCACCTTGCCGTTTCTCACTTTAGTTGTCAGTGTTCTCTCTACGGCTGTTGCGCTCGCAGCTATCGCGGCTGTTGCCATTCATTATCTTTACGGTGGCCTGCGTTTCAGTAGCGGCGACCAGCGAACCACAACCGCAGCGCGAGTTCACATTTCTATTGCGGTGGGGCTGTTCATTATTCTCCGCGGCGTTTCTTACTGGTTAGACCGTTATGAACTCACCACAGCACGCCATTCATTAGCGCGTGACTTTACTGGTATGACTTACACCGACGTCAATGCAGTTTTACCGGCAAAAATGTTCCTTGCTATAGCCGCAATTGTGGTAGGGCTTTTAGTTATTGGATCGATTTGGTTGCGTTCTTGGCGCATTCCTGGTTTAGCTGTCGCCCTCTTGGTGATCTGCGCAGTTGTAGTCGGTGGGTTGTATCCCGCTGCGGTGCAACGTTTTCAAGTTCGCCCGAGTGAGGCGTCAAAAGAGCGTGAGTTCATTTCGCGCAATATCGCTGCTACTCGCGCGGCGTACGGGCTAGATAAAGTGCAAGTCCAAGAGTACGACGCTCAAACCACGGCAACGTCAGGGCAGTTGCGTAATGACGCTGACACCATTCCGGGTATTCGACTTTTGGATCCTTCTTTAGTGTCGGATTCTTTCCGGCAATTAGAGCAAGTTCGACAGTATTACGCCTTTCCGGACGCCTTAGATGTAGATCGCTACGCCGTAGGTGGTGAGTCCCGGGATACGGTCATTGCGGTCCGGGAATTGAATCTTGACGGTCTGGCTGACGCGCAACGGAACTGGGTCAACGATCACACGGCATATACGCATGGATTTGGTGTCGTTGCTGCCTTTGGAAATCAACGAGAAAGCGATGGTAAGCCCCGTTTCTATGAGGGAGACATCCCACCATCGGGTGAATTAGGGGAGTACGAACCGCGAATTTACTTTGGTGAACAGTCACCTTCATACTCGATTGTTGGTGCCCCAGAAGGAAAATCTCCAGTCGAATTGGATTACCCCGACACCAGCGAGGCCGGCCAAAAGAACAACACCTATAGCGGCAAAGGCGGGGTAGGTATTGGGTCTTTTACCCGCCAAGCCGCGTATGCGATCACGCTGCAAGAATTCAACATTCTGGTGTCAGATCGGGTCAATGAGAAATCCCGAATCCTTAATATTCGCAATCCACGCGACCGAGTCGAAAAAGCTGCCCCGTGGCTTACGGTGGACGGTGACGCGTACCCGGCGATCGTAGACGGCAAAGTGACGTGGATTCTCGACGGCTACACCACATCTTCCCGTTACCCCAATGCCCAACTTGCAGAACTGGGTGATGTTACGCAGGACTCCGTAACCGCCGCATCCCAAAGTGTGCAGGCACTTCCTAACGATCAAGTGAATTACATTCGCAACTCAGTCAAGGCAACAGTTGATGCTTACGACGGTACGGTCACGTTGTACGCCTGGGATGAGAGCGACCCTGTCCTGAAGACGTGGATGAAAGCTTTTCCCAACTCGGTAGAACCGCTGTCGAAGATTTCCGCAAATTTGATGTCTCATTTGCGATACCCAGAGGATCTTTTCAAAGTCCAGCGATCAATGCTGTCTCGCTATCACGTGACCGATCCTGGATCATTCTTCGGTGGGCAGGATTTCTGGCGAGTGCCGAACGATCCGTCACGCTCCACCCAGGTTGAACAACCTCCCTACTATTTGACTTTGCAAATGCCAGGCGCAGATGATGCTCAGTTCTCTTTGACCTCAACGTTCATCCCCAGTGGCTCAGGAACGAGGAACGTGCTGACCGCTTTTGCTGCGGTGGATGCAAATCCCGGCAACGCGGCTGGCCGTAAGCGAGAGGATTACGGCACGATCCGCGTGTTGGCCCTACCCAAAGACACGGTGGTCTCTGGCCCAGGGCAAGTCCAAAACAACTTCAACGCTAATCCCACGGTTTCTCGGGACCTCAACTTACTTCGGCAAGGGAACTCCACGGTCGAAAGTGGCAACTTGTTGACCTTGCCTGTGGGCGGCGGGTTCTTGTACGTACAACCGGTGTATGTCCGCGGCGCAAGCGAAACGTCATATCCGCTACTGCAGAAAGTGCTAGTCAGTTTTGGTGACCGTATTGGTTTCGCGGATACTCTCGACGAAGCCTTGGATCAGGTATTTGGTGGAAACTCCGGTGCTTCCGCCGGTGACGCAGGAGCTGACTCTGGGGGTGAATCTGCTGGCGGTTCTGATGAGAAGCCCAACGAGCCAAAGACAACGGCACAAGAGCGGCTCCGAAAAGCTCTGACTGATGCACAGACTGCGATCAAATCAGGGCAAGACGCGCTATCTAAGCAAGATTTTGCGGCTTACGGTAAGGCACAGGATGCTCTGGAGGATGCTTTGCAGCGAGCGGTCGCTGCTGAGGCAGAAGTCGATACCGCCGAAAGCGGAGCTGATTCCTCTGGTGCCTCCCCGTCTCCAAGCCCTAGCCCGCCCCCAACAACTCCAAGTGGACCTCAGACTCCGTAGTCTCAAGGGCTGGAGTTGCCCTGTGATTTGCTGATGCTGCACCAGTGTCGTACTCTAATAAAGCCGACGCGGGGTGGAGCAGCTCGGTAGCTCGCTGGGCTCATAACCCAGAGGTCGCAGGTTCAAATCCTGCCCCCGCTACAAAGGAAGTCCAGGCCAGCCGCTGGTTGACCTGGACTTTTTCTTTGGGGAATCATGCGTTCCCATCGTTTACCTATCACATGGACAGGTGTGCATCGCCGCCTTATTCGATGGAAACTCTAGCTGCGTTCGGCTGGTCGCTTTATGCTTTCTTTTGGGGCGTAGTCGGCTCGCCCGGCATGACCCACTCCTCTGAGCTGATTATCAGAGCCAGTGACTGATAGCGAACATTACTTCGAGGTCGCCGCTGGTGTCACCACGTTTATTCTTATGGGGCCGGTACTTCGAAGCGTGTTCGAAACGGCAAGCTGGCGCCGTATTACGTGCACTAATGACTCTAGGTGCCCACGGGATCGCGATTCTGGATGACAATAGCCTTCGGTTGCGACGCTTCAAAAGCAAGTAAATTGGCTACGACGAACATTGGTGGGTTCCTTCGTCTCGTTGGGAAGGGAGTTCCGATGGGCATCATCAATAACACGGTCTACCTCGATGGATCCCGATGCACGGTTCCGCCTTCACTGCAATTGACCTACGAGACTATGGCCGAAACTGGCGGCATGGGGTGGATCGGGCTTTACCGTCCTACTCGCGATGAGATGGACTCCGTCGCCGCAGAGTTCTCGCTACATCATCTTGTGGTCGAGGACACCATCAAGGCTCACCAGCGGCCCAAGATTGAGCGTTACGGCGAGGTGCTCTTCACGGTTCTTCGCCCCGCCCGTTACGTAGATGATGAAGAACGGGTGGAGTTCGGCGAGCTGCACATCCTGACCGGGCCTCAGTTCATTATCACCAGCCGGTTGGCTGAGACCCCTGATCTCGCCGAAGTTCGCAAACGTCTTGAAAGCACGCCTGACCTTTTGAGGTACGGCCCCGAAGCAGTTCTATACGCCATCCTCGATCAAGTTGTCGATGAGTACTATCCTGTCGCAGACGGGCTTTCCACTGATATCGACGAGATCGAGTTCCAGGTTTTTGACGGTAATCCTGCTGTGTCACGACGTATTTACAGTCTTCTGCGTGAGGTGATTGAGTTTCAGCGGGCCACTCAGCCACTCATCACGATTTTTGATGGGCTGAAAGCAGGATTTGATAAGTACGGGGTCAACGAAGAGCTTCGTCACAATTTGCGAGACGTCGAAGACCACGCAATCAAAATCATCGATCGCGTGGGAAGCTACCGAGCACTGTTAGAGAACATCCTCACCGTTAATGCCACTCTTGTTGCGCAACGCCAGAATGAAGAAATGCAGCACCTCACTCAAGCTCAGTTCACTCAAAGTGAAGAGGTCAAGAAGATCTCTTCTTGGGCCGCTATTCTCTTTGCCCCGTCACTGATTGCTGGTATTTATGGCATGAATTTCGAGCATATGCCTGAACTTTCATGGTGGTTTGGGTATCCATTCGCGCTTGCTCTGATGGTCGCCGGCTCCTCGTTGTTATACATCCTTTTTAAACGACGCAGCTGGATTTAGTGCGTTTCCTGGTGGACGTGAGCCCGCTGACCATCGCGGTCAAAAATCATGATGAGTTCGGCGGGTTTATCGACAGCAGTGAAGGAGTGAGGGGTCAAAGTGGTGAACTCGGCGGCCTCACCAGTTTTAATGATCATTTTTCGATCGCCAAGGAGTAGCTGCACACGGCCTTCGAGGACGAAAAACCAGTCATGACCAGGATGAACGCGTTGCTTTGGTGCGTGTTGAGTGGGGGCCAGCCGCATCTTAAATGCCAGCGTGTTACTTGTGGGGCGGCTGAGCGCCCAAGTGGTGTGCTGACCAGAACAGCTTGGAGCTGGGCGGATGACTACGTCGTCGTCGTGACTCATGCTGAGGAGGGTGTCCAGGTCGATTCGCAGTGCGTTGGCCAGCGGAACGAGCAGGTCAAGGCTGATCGCTCGGTGGCCGGTTTCAATTCGGCTAATCGTTGATGGACTGAGTTTGGTTCGAGCGGCAACTTCATTTAATGAGAGCCCGAGCGCGCTACGCAAGCTACGCAATCGCGCACGAACGATGTGTTCTATTGCTTGTGCTTCAGTCATTATTCGACTCCGACATCATGTACCTCCGATCCGAGTCCTTGCTAATTCTGCAAGAATACTTGCTTAAATAGAAATAGCCGATAGCGTCAAATACCATGAGTGATCATTTCGCGGATGCGGTCGAGCGCCATTGTGATGTAGCCATTGTCGGTGGATCGGCCGCAGGTCTTGCTGCCGCTTTGCAAATAAGCCGGCAGCGCCGTTCGGTGATCGTGATCGATGCCGGTGAGCCTCGTAATGCTCCCGCTGACCACATGCACGGCTATCTCGGGCGCGAAGGTATTTCCCCGGCGAAGATGGCCGAGATCACTCAAGAAGAAGTCCGAAGCTACGGCGTCGAAATCCTTGGCGGGGATGTCGTGGATATTTCCCGAACCGACGACAACTCTTTTCGGGCAACTCTCACCGGTGGTCACACAGTGATCGCACGTCGAGTTTTGGCTGCGACTGGTGTGGTTGACGAATTGCCTGACATCGATGGGCTTGTCGAGCACTGGGGTCAAGATGTGATCCACTGCCCCTTCTGCCATGGGTACGAGGTCCGTGACCTGCGCATCGTCCAGATCATCACCCACCCGATGGGGCTTCATCAGGCTCAGCTCTTCTGTCAGCTCAGTGCGGACTTGACGCTGGTCTTGCATGACGGTGTAGCGGCTGACCACCCCGAAGTCGACATGCTGCGGGCCGCCGGGGTCAGCGTGATCGACGAGCGTGCGCAACGGATCGTTTCAGATGAGCGGGGGCGGGTCGAATCTGTCGAGATGGTTGGCGGTGTTCGAATCGCAGCTGATGCTGTCGTCGTGGGAACTCGGTTTCGCGCGCGGGCCGATGCCTTCGCATCGCTTGGACTCACCACTGTCGACCATCCGGCAGGGCTTGGTGCCTACCTCGAAACTGATGAGTCAGGGGCCACCTCGGTTCCTGGCCTTTACGCTGCCGGCAATGTGGCTGATCCTCGGCAGCAGGTACTCCAAGCTGCGGCTCAAGGAAGCTGGGTGGGAGCGATGATCAGCTCCGATCTCGCTCGCGAGGACATCGAATTCGCAGGCCGCTCCTCCGGGAATCAAGCCGATTGGGATCATCGCTACAACAAAGAACAGATGTGGAGCGGCAACCCTAATCCCACCCTGGTCAGTGAGCTCGAGGGTGTTGCCCCAGGCCGAGCGCTTGATGTTGGTGCTGGTGAGGGCGGCGATGCGGTGTGGCTGGCGGAGCAAGGTTGGCAGGTGACCGCTACCGATATATCGTCACGAGCGCTCAATCGCATCACAGCGGCAGCCCATGAGCGCACGCTGAAGCTTGAGTGCCTTAAAGCCGACGCCAATGCGTATCGGCCATTTGAGATCGGGGTTTTTGATCTTGTCTCAGCACATTATGCTTCCATTCCGCGCACTCCTGACAACCGGGGAATCAACAACATTTTGGATGCTGTCGCACCCGGCGGCACTCTGCTCATCGTCAGCCACGACGTTCGAGCCATGCGCACCCAGATGGAACAAAACCACCACAGTCAGCCGTTCGATCCAGATGCCTATGTCCAGGTAGATGACTTTCTCGCGCCGCTTGCCGCGGCACTGGAGTGGGAGATCACGCTTCATGACAAGCGGCCTCGGACGCACGGGGCCGCGTCAGCCGCGCACCATGTTGACGACATCGTGCTACGCGCCCGACGACGTCTTGGCGACCAAATCGCCTCACTAAGTTCATCATCACTAAAGCCAACGGGCGTTTAAGTCGCCCCTGGTGGATCACTACTTACATCGTTTGGGCGTAGCCGCATCAATTTTTTCCCGCGCACCGGCGTGACGAATTAATCTCTGAAATCCACGCAACACCTCGGCTAATTCTTGCTAATATCGCTGAATGGCGATTAAAAAATCATCGGCCTCTCCTCTCTCCGCGATAGTTGATGAGGAGACTGCTCTTAATGAGGCGTCGGCGAGTCGAGCAGCGGCTTGTCTGTTTCGAGGTTTGGGCGACCCCTCTCGTGTAGCCATTCTGCGACACCTACTGCTTGGGGAGCACAACGTCAACGAGCTGACTCACCATTTGGGGCTAGCTCAGTCGACGGTTTCGAAACACTTAGCCTGTCTACGCGATTGTGGGCTGGTCGAATCCCGGGCGGAGGGTCGGGCATCGGTATTCTCCCTCACTCACCCACGCGAAATCCTTCAGGTTTTCGCTGCCGCAGAGGTGCTTTTGGCAGCAACCGGCGACACGGTCATGCTCTGCGCTCACTCTGGAACAGAGAGCGCTTGAGATGACTACTCCGGTTCAAGGTCACATCCACGCCGCTGCGTTTGTCGAAGATCCAGTCCGACGTCAGCGGCTCGGTCGCCGCGCCCAGCTGATTGCAGCTACATCTGTCCTCTATAACGCCGTCGAGGCGGTTATTGCGATCACGGCCGGTATCGTTGCTGGATCGATTGCGCTGGTGGGGTTTGGCCTGGACTCTATCGTCGAGGTCAGCAGTGGGTTAATTATTGTATGGCAGTTTCGGCGTCCGCTCCCTGAATCACGCGAGCGTCAAGCGCTTCGGCTGATGGCGGTCTCCTTCTTTGCCCTCGCCGGCTATGTTTCCTTTGAATCCGCGCGGGCATTGGCAGCTGGGCAGGGGAGTGAGCCCTCGACGATCGGCATCGCACTCGCTGTGGCCTCACTCATGATCATGCCGTTTCTGTTTTGGATGCAGCGCCGGACGGGTAGAAGCCTCGGTTCAAATGCCGTGGTGGCGGACTCTGCCCAGACTTTGCTCTGTGCTTACCTGTCCGCCGTACTCCTTGCTGGCTTGGTTTTTAATGCCGCTTTTGGTTGGTCGTGGGCAGATCCCATTGCTGGCTTGGTGATTGCGGTCTTCGCCGCCCGGGAAGGGATTGCTGCTTGGCGTGGCGATGGCTGCGCCTGCAGTGCAACTCAAATAGGAAGTCCAGCGGCGTCGCAGCGTACGCGAAACTGAAAGTCCTATTCGAGAAAATCAGCGATCTGCTTAATCCAAGGAATCAATAAGGTCTTCGACTCGCCGTCGGATCTCGTCGCGGATGGGTCGGATAACCTCGATTCCTTGCCCGGCCGGATCACTGAGAACCCAATCTTCGTAGCGTATGCCGGGGAAGTAAGGGCACTCGTCTCCGCAGCCCATCGTGATGACGATATCGGAGGCGTGAACGGCTTCGGTGGTGAGAACTTTGGGATGGGAGCCGGCAATGTCGATTCCTACCTCGGCCATAGCCTCAACCGCGACGGAGTTAATCTCCTGACCCGGTTTTGAACCAGCTGAGAGGACTTCAACCCGGTCGCCGGCAAGGTGCTGGAGGTAACCAGCGGCCATTTGGGACCGACCGGCGTTATGAATGCAAACGAATAAGACGGTGATCTTACTCATGGGTGATGTTCCTTCGGTTGATTAAGCGATGAGCCTGCGCTGGGGTAAAGGATTCGTACCACCACTGTTGCGAGCCCCGCACCAAAAACTTGCATCACGACGAATACCGGCACCGACGCCGGCTCAATACCAGCAAAAGTGTCGGAGAACATCCGAGCGATCGTGACGGCAGGGTTCGCGAACGAGGTGGACGAGGTAAACCAACACGCCGCGAGGATATAACCGCCCACTGCGAACGCGATTGTTTCGGTGCGTTGGGACCGGAGACCGCCGAACACAATGAGGATGAGGCCAAGGGTGGCAACGGCTTCGCCGAGCCAAAGGCCAGCGCTTGATCGTTCTTGAGTCGAGATCGAAACAGCATCTAGTTCAAACATCAGATTTGCCGCGATTGCCCCAAGGCAGCCACCAGCGATCTGAGCAAGCGAGTAAAGCCCAGAATCCCGCCAGGAGATTCCCCCGAATATGGCATTGACGGCTGTCACGACTGGATTAAACGCTGCCGAAATAGGTTGCAGAGTCAAAATGAGAGCTAGAAGCGCAGCGCCGGTAATCAGGCTGTTAATCAAAAGCTGCAAGCCGATGTCTGTGGTCAGGTTGGTCGCCATGATTCCCGAGCCAACAACAGTAGCTACAAGAAATGCGGTCCCGATGAACTCTGCGATGGCTTTGCGTAACACGTCTTGAGCTTGAATACTCACAAACCTCCGCCGATCAAAGTCGCGAGATCAGCTAGGGGCCGTGTCTTCACCGAGTAGTACACCCAGATGCCGCGTTTAGTGCGGTCTAATGAATCTGCGTCCCGGGGTATAGAGGTCAGCTCAAGCAAAGACTTCGGCACGCTAAATATTGACATCTTTCGATTTAACGGGCATTGGTTAATGCTTAAGAGGCGATGTCGAGAAGGAAACCGACACCAGCAGTGCTACCGACTTGCGGTGGTTGGGTCGAAATAACCGCGCTGCACAGCCCGAACAAGGGATCGAGGGACAGAGTAGGTCTGCCCGTCAACTTGCACCGGAACGAGATCCGTTGCTTGCGTTTTCCACTGCGACCGACGGTGCCGGGTGTTGCTGCGTGATGTGCGTCGCTTCGGGACAGCCATGTCCTACTCCTCTAGTGCCTTACCTGTCATCGTCTGGGTCTAGTAAACCAGCAGGGTCACGGAGCCTATGACCGTGGGCCGCACGAGCTGACAAAACGCCTTAGTACTGCACGCGATTATCTATTCAGGTTTGCCCGTGTGATGTGCTGTGGTGGTCGTCAATTGCGCGGTGAAGGCATAGGCGGCCCGTCAGCTCGCGGCGGCTTTCTGATGGCTGTCATGATGCTGAATATTCGACATCAGCGCCATCAAAGCACGAGCTGGATTCGTGGGGCGCGGCGAAGAATCATCGGCATCACTAGCTGCGTTGAGATCCCACGTAAACGTGTGCCCATGACGGTCGCAGGCATAGCCGCTTTCCCCGAGCTGGCGAGCCTCGGTTTCGTTCAGCGTGGGATATCGGCTGCGGGCAAGATAAACCGCTGCGGGGATAGTCGGGCCAGTCATTCGACTCGGCATGAAGCCGCCCGGACTGACTCGCCGGTGACCGATCAGGGCGGACTCCGCGCGAGTGACAGCAGCTCGTTCAGTAAACCGCGCGGCAAGATCATGATCGGCTACCGCTCGCACTGGATGCACGCATGCGGTGACTCGTTCCACCACGCCGATCGGCTGCGGGACGGTCTCAATCACTGCCTCCCACCCCTCACCGTTCATCACAAAGCGGGTGGGATCGGGGGAGGCGGATCGGGCGTATTCAGTGAGTTGGGTGATGTCAAAAAGTGACTCCGGTGGCTCTAACAGCCCCTGCCGGATTGGTGAGGTCGGGCAGATGGCGCTGAGGATTTCGCGGCTGAAAGATCCAACCGAAAGTGAATCGCGGTAGGCATGCGTAGTTTCTGCTTGCGCCCACAAGACCCAAGGGTCTTCGGGGTTCGGTGCGAATCGGGGGTGAAGCTGCTGATGAAGAACAAACTCGTCGTTCTCCCACGTCACCTCTAAGCCGCTTAAACCGTGATACATCGCATCCCCGGCGTCCACGATCCAGGCGGTGTTATCGGTGTTATGGAGGTAATGCCAGGCAGACATCGTCAGTTCGGTGGTGGCAGGCGTCAGCAAAACAAACTGCCGCTCGTGAGTGGTCGCCCAGGTGTGGTTGTGGATCAACCACGGGGTTAAGGCCACCTGGGCGCGGGATTGCATGAGAACGGCGAGAGTATTGGTCACGAAGTCGCAAGGAGTGTCTACATCCGTTGTGACAGAAGGGATTTCACGTGCGCTTTCTGAGTGAGAGTGAGGAGATATTTTTGTGGTCGACAAGCGCACCGCCTGGCCGCCCAGTACTGCGCCGAACGCTTGAGCAACATCTCGAATGAGCGTCCGTGGATTGTCATACCCAGGAACAGGCAGATGGGTGGGCCCAGTCACCTCCGACCACCAACCTGGTTGAAGTGAGGGATTCCCTGGAACCCACGGCGCTCGGGGATCTTTCACTTCCCTACTTGGGGAGATCCACACCACTGGACGGTCTTGATGCACAATGACCACCGACTGCCCCGAATGGTCTCCGCGGAGCGAGAGCTCAGGAATGAGCCTGCCTACGGCAGCGACCATCTCAGTTAAACCCAGTGGCGTTGTTCCTGTTACTAACCAGTCTTCGCTCACCCAGGCATGCTCTCACTCGGATCGAGCGCGGCAGTCTCCGGTGCTGCGGCTGACTGTGGTGAAGTAGAACGACGGGAAAGGAATATTCCTTCGTTTCGGGCCGTGCCCGGACGAAATGCCACCTGGACGGTGCGCACCATTTCACCAGTCCGGACTAATAGTGCGCGGCCTGGAGGTAACCGTCGAGGACGGACCGTGCCGAACAGTTGGCCTTCACTTCGGTCGCCAGACAACATCAATCCGGTTGCACCGGAATCACGTACCGCCATGAACGTCGCTTCGTAAATTCCACGGGCCGCACCCGCAGTCCGCCTGGCTAGCACCACGGTGAAGTTCAGTTCGCGGCCCATGGGGATGTACGAGGTGAGTGATTGCAGTGGAGCCATCGACCCTGCTGTGACGACCTCGTAATCGTCCACCAGCAGCACAATCCGCGGTAAGTGAACCGTGTCGGTGGACGCGCCAGGTGCGCTCGGCATGCGTTTACGTAGCTCCGGTTGAATCGCGGCCGCGAGCTGTTGAGCGAGGTCAGGTGTGCTGGCGTAGCCACCGATGTACTCCTCCGGAATCATGCCTTGCAAAGTGCGACGCGGATCGATCACGGCGAACACGATTTCGTCTGAGGTGTATCGCTCCATCAGACTTTCGGCCACATGCCGCAACACGCTCGTCCGTCCAGTACCCGAATCGCCAAGGATGACTACATGCGGATCCCGATGGTCGAACTCCATGGTCACAGTGGAAAGGTCTGATTCGTCTAAACCCAGAGCGATGGCCCCTGGTTTTTCTGGACGGGTCAGCGCGTGCGGACGGACCACCTCCGGCAGTAAGCGGACTCGGGGCGCGCGGTCTTCAGTACTCGCTGCTATTTGGGTGATGAGATCCGTGAACCCGGCTCCTGCCGTCGCTTTACGTCTTTCTCCGTCGATCCGGGGGAGGGCAAGGTGCGCGAAAAGCTCACTCGCAAGTAAGCAGCGCCCCGGGCGGTCGCTGGTGAGAGTTTTTGCCAACGCACTGCCGACGGAAGATTCCTGGGGGTCACCCAGGCGTAATTCGATCCGTGTCCCAAAGAACGTCTGCTGGTTGAGTCGCACTTCATTCCACCGTGAGACGGTGGCGACAAGGTGAATCCCATAAGCCCCCCCACGCCGAACCAGGTCAGTGACTTTGTCGGCAACCTCGGCGAATTCCTCCGCGAGTTGCCCGTAGCCGTCGATGAGCAAGACAACGTCAGCCAGCATGAGGTCGGCGAATCCAGTAGTTCCGGCTTCAGCTAACCGTCGAGCCGCACCAATATCGGTGATCCCGTACCGGCGAAATAGTTCCTCCCGCTCCACGAGGTAAGCGTTGACTTCCTCTAATGTCCGACGCACCACCTCAACATCCATTCGGACCGCCACGCCGCTGACGTGGGGGAGACCAGCAAGCGGCGCCAAATTTGATCCCAAAAGATCAACCGCATGAATGATCGCTTCGCTTGGATGGTGAGTTAGTGCGATGGCTGCGGCAATAGTGCGTAACGCAGTGGTGCGTCCGGATGAGGGGGCACCGACGATGAGGACGTGTCCACCTGCCTGGGTGAGGTCTAACTCCCAGGTGCTTTGCCGTTGCCGAGCGGGATCATCGAGCAGGCCAATGGGTAGCACCAGATGCCCCGATCGGCGCGAACGAAGACCACGATCGGTCGCGACGGGCATACCAGCGAGCTGATCCAAAGTGAGAACGTCAGGCATCGGGGGGAGCCACACCGGTGAGGTCACCCGAGGCCGGGTAGCCAGTTGGCGGATCACCACATCAAGAACAGTGGGCCCGGTGGCGCCGTCATCGACGGCCGCACTATCGGGCCGTGGGCGTTGAGGGCGACGACTCGATGGTGCCGGTTCGGCCTCGGGCATTGCTTCATGGGCGTACCTCGGGACCGGAACGATAACCGCTTCCTCAGCGCCCCAGTCCTCTGCTGTTGCTGCTGCTAGTGGCCCCGAGACATACCCAGCCCGGAAGCGCGTGTAAGTGGTCGTATCCACTTTGAGGTAGCCGTAGCCGGGAAGAGGCGGCAATGAAAACGCGTCGGGCGTTTCTAACACTGTCCGGCTTTCAGACTCGGACAGTGTGCGCAGCCCGATTCGGTACGACAAGTACGTATCAAGACCGCGCAGTTTGCCACCCTCAATTCGTTGACTACTGAGCAGCAGATGCACCCCAATAGACCGACCGATCCGGCCAATAGACAAAAACAGGTCAATGAAGTCCGGGCGAGCCGTGAGAAGCTCACCAAACTCGTCGATAATAACCAGCAGGTGCGGTAACGCCGCGAGCTCTTCCCCAGCATTCATGCGATCTACTCGCAGCCGGCGGTAAGCGCTGATATCGGGCAAGTTGCCGGCGTCTTTGAGGGCTTGTTGCCGGCGTTGCACCTCACCTTCGAGGCTTGCGTACACCCGGTCCACCAGGGTGGCGTCGTCGCTCAGGTTCGTGATCACTCCGCTCACTTGAGGCGCATCCGCAAAAGGAGCGAAAGTCGCGCCACCTTTGTAATCCACCAGAACAAGGTTGAGGTCGGCTGGGCCGTGGGTCGCCAGTAAGCCGAGGAGCAAAGTCCGCAAGAGTTCGGATTTACCTGACCCGGTGGCTCCCACGCAGAGCCCGTGCGGCCCCATTCCGAAGTGCGCGGCCTCTTTCAGGTCGACCATGACCGGTTCGCCGTGTTCATCGGTGCCGATGGGTACTCGGAGGAAAGCCGGTTTGGCTCGTGGCCGCCACGCGTGATCCAAGTCGATGTGCTCAACATTGTCGATGCCGATCAACTCGGTTGCGGCCAGTGTTTGTTGGCCAATGTCGTGTTCCAAGCTGTCCGGGGACAACCGCAAACCAGCCAGAACCCGGGCCAGGCTCTCCGCCTGTTGAGCGGTCAGGTCATCAAGACGGACCCGCTCCCGATGGGGCGCGACATCCCGACGTGGGTAACTTTCAATCATCGCGACGCCAGGTTCGGTGTCTTGGCTAATCCGGACTGCGACGTTGTCCGGTTCGTGTAACCGAGATGACAGGAGGTAAAGCACGCTGACCCCCAAAGCGCGAGCGTCCACCTCCCGATCACCGATCGGTACTTCTGGGGCATGGGCGTGTAGCGAATCCACGACGGCGATCAAACGTGGAAAACGGGTGGTAGTACGAGCGCCGCGTTGGTGCCGGCGCAGTTCCGCTGCGGCGCTGTGTCGTTGGCGTAGCTCAGGTTCTACTAATTGCATGAACTCAGCGACCGTGCGGATGATTCGCCGGACAGGGCCAGTAGCGCTGGTTCGGTTTTGGTCTGCAAGGTGAGGTAACCAGCACAACCATTGCCAAAGATCAAGGCGCTCGGGCGGTGCTATCAACGCGAGGTTGACATCCTCAGGAGAGGACAGTGTGCATACTTGCGCCAACAACACGCGAGTGACCTGATCGGTGAAGGCCCCGTCACCCACCACGCTGATGTTTCCGGTGGTGGTGAGATCAACCCGGATGGGCATGTTTTGAGCGGCGCTGAAACGGCGCTCGACGTGAGTGAGTTCGGCCACCATGAACTCATCCGGTGGCTGGAGGGCGTTCTCTTCGCCAGTGCGGCTGAATGCCCGGACCACAGTGGTTCCCGTGCCGAGACGTACCTGGAGGTAGTCTTCGTCATCACGGCGCCGCTCCCATAGCCGCTCCGGTGACCTCGCTAACGAAAGCAATGCTGAGGTCTCTGGATCACTTAAACGGGCTTGGTCCACCAATGCCCGTTCGTCGTCGGCGAGTTCAATCCGTTGGCGCTCAAGGTAATCCAGGTAGCGTTCTCGTTGTTGTTGACGCAAACGAGTCGTTTTCCCGCGTTGGCTTAACACCAAAACCCCGGACGCCAAAATGGTCACCAGCATCATCAGCGCGCCGACGGCGGCAAGAGGGGAACCGCGGAACAGCATCATCACCGTCATCGACCCACCGGCCCCAAGCAGGGGGACCAGCATGAGTAGGCTCCGGACTCCAGACTCTCCCTCCGGCATCGCCGGTGGCCGTTCGAGGTACCAGTCGGACGCCCGCGGTGTACTGGGGGACGTCCGCGCCGGACGATGGATGATCCGGGTGCTCATGCGGTAGTAACGATGGTGAGAGTGTGCGCGGCGATTTCGGTTAACGCCACCGCTGCTGGCACCGAAAGCAGGGATAACGACACGGGCGTTCCGGTGGCAAGGTGTAAGTCGACTGGCAGCTCTGAGATAGGCACTTCGCCGCCCTCTAAAAGCTTATGAGCTACCCCAAACGAGACTCCGGTTCGGGTGGTAGTCCCGATTAAAACTACATGAATCCGCTGCGGCACAACGCTTTTTCGTAGATCATGGATCGTCTGATGGACTTGCGCGACACCATCGAGAGACATCCGGCCAGTGACGAATATGGCGTGTGCGTCGCTGACGGCTGGGTGCTCGATCATCGTGCCAACATCGAGGAGAGTCACTGCATGCCGGCGACTCAAATGCGCGGCGGCTTCGGTGACGATATCCGCGTCATCGGCCTGGGTAATCGCAAAAAGGCCAGCGCAACCGGGAACGGCAAGATCATGCAGGGTGGCAGCGTGAGGATTGGCTTGGTACGCGATCAAGCGATCGCGAACTTCCCTAGCGGAGACACCGCTCACCAAACCCAACCGGTTGTGTAAAAGCTGCCGATCTGGGCGAGCGGCAATCACCGCAGTGGTGTCATTGCGGATTCGGGCGAGAGTCATGCCAAGTCCCGCGGTTAACGTGGTCGCCCCGGCTCCACCGTGTGCTGCCAACACAGCGACTCGTCGTCCGGTACTGACTGCCATTTGGGCACGGGTAGTCGCAGTGGTCAGCCGCTCAGGTTTGTCGTCGGTGCGAAATATGCCGGTCATCGATTCGATGTAACGCTGCCATCGGGGTGTGCCAGACCGAGCCGCGAGTCGATGTGCCTGACGGCTCTGCCACGGTGATGGACTTTCTTCGATGCGTTCTTCTGGAGATGACCGTACGTGCACGGAAGGTTGGAAGGTTTGCGCGTGCTGAGCGGGGTCTTCATGCCAGGGAGTCGGGGCTGGGGCTGGAGCTGGGATTCCCGCGCCCTGGTGGCTCGCCGGATTCTGCGGTGGGGCAACAGTTTCTTCCAGAACCTCAGGGTTTAGACGCCGAAGGACACCGGTATCCCATGAATTCCACCGTTCTTCAAGAGCATCTCCCGGTGTCTGATCGGCAGGTTCTTCGTCATCAAAAAAACGGTGCGAGCGAGGCCGGTCAGTATTCATCTAAATGTCCCTAAAAGATCTTGGTAGACGGTGAAAACACCGAGAAGTGTGGGCAGGGACAGCACGATCACCGCAGTTTCTAGTTGGTTGGCGCGTCGCCGGAGCCGGGCTTGTTGAAGGGGGGTTGGCCTGATCAGTCCCCACGCCATGATCACAACACCAAGGAACGCAAAGGCAATGAGTAGCCAACTACCGACCGATGGCCAGCGAGACACCGCGGAGGTCATCAACCCGACCGGCCCCGCCCACGCTGCCGCCCACAGCAAACCCCGGTGCAAGGCAAGCGGGAAGTGTCTTCCACGTAAGCCGAAGGCCACGCTCATGACGAACGCCAAACAGGTGGGCCACAACTGGAAATCGCCGTCATAGCCCAACAAAAAGGAGGCCACCCCGAAGATTCCCGCTGTGACGGCAGTACCGCCGGTCAACGTCCAATGTGCTTTGGCGACAGCGTCTTCGGCGCTGACGGTCGTCACTTGTCTACCTTCAGCGAGACGACTGTCAAGACCAAAAACCCCAGAAACACCAAGCGCACATCGAGGGAGAATGCCCACGAAAAACACTGCCGCGATGCTGACTACACCTGCCGTTCGGACAACGTCATCAGTCAGTTCCCAACTCAGCAACCCGAGCCCAGTGAACGCCATGACAACCAGCACGCTCACCCCGGATGCGGCCAGCTGACCGCTGCACCAGCCAACAGCCACCAAAGCCGCCGCCAGCAAGCCAATAAGTGACAACGCTGATTGAGTCTGGGAAGGCTCAGCTTCCAGGAAAACCACACCGGCGGTAGCAATACCCAAAGCTGCGGTCACCCACGCTTGCGCGCGAGCTTGAAAGCTGGCTGCTAGACCTGAAACGGTGAGAAGCATCGCCGCAATAGCGGAGCCGGCGACCGGGTTAAGACCAGTGATCTGATCGAATGAAATCCCGATTGCCGTTCCGACGAGAGCACCACCCAAGACAGCAAACGTCACAATCCGATTGCGGTCCGCCCACCGTCCGGGTACTTCACTGCTCTCCACGACATCCACGAGATCGTGTACAAGAGGAGCTGGTGGGAGATGTTGCGCGGTGACCAGATGAAGACGAACGCCATCGACGAGTCCAGCCCCGGCAAGAGATGAAGAGGAGTCCAATACATGGCCTAGCGATGTCGTCAGGTAAATCCGACCTACGTGATGGGGTTGGTCGAGCAAGTCGAGGAGCTGGGGTAATAACGAGGACACCGGCTCCTGAGTGGGTAAAACCACATCCGCGTGTCGGCGTTCACCCGTCACTGTTGCCCGTAAGTAAGGGGCCGTTGCAGGGATGGACATCAGCGTGTGCCGACGCTTGAGGTCGTGCTGCTACTTGGCCGCAAAATCGTATCATTCGCAAGTAGATGCGTCACAAACGAGACCGCGACACAGCCGGCAGCAGCTAAAACAGCGAAAAAGGCGGCGATCAGAAACGTCGAAGTGCGATCGGACCACGTCCGCCGGAGACGGAGATCACCCAGGAGGAAAGCGGCTTCGACCCGTTTTCGCCGGACCCCGACCGCGTCAATGAGTTGTTCATCGTAACCGTATGACATTCCTGCGCCTCTCGACTGAGCCGGACCCCCGTCCTTCAAGTTCGACGATAGTAAAGGCTTATAGGGCCCAGTCCGCAAGGGCAGAAGTTAGGGTTCGCTGCTTTCAAGCGCAAGGAGGGCAACGATGTCGAGATCACCTTGCCCTTTGGTCACTGCAGAATTCACGCGGTGCAGGGTAGCGGCCATCACCCCAGCCCCATGTGGTGTGAGCGAAGTGAGGTAGTGAAGGTCTTTAGCGACCAAAGCTAGCGGGAAGTTCGGCGCGAAATCCTCAGCTAGCCCACGGGGAAGTGACCGAGCGAGCGCTGGTGAAGCTACCGGAAGCGCGGCAATGAGGTCAGCGACTACTGATGGAGAAACATGATGGTGTTGCGCAGCGCGCAGGAGTTCGCCCATCGCTGCCATTTGCACAGTTAGTAGACCGTTCACGATGAGCTTGACGACTGCTGCGGAGCCCACCGGGCCTGTCCGGTGGATTTGTGCCGCGATAGTGCTCAGGACTGGTTCAGCAGTTGCCAGGGTGGTGTCGTCCCCCGCGATTAACAGCTGGAGTTGGCCCGCCTCGATCTGTGGTCGAGAGCCAATCATCGGGGCCTCAATAAAACGAGACCCGAAACGTTCCCCTAAAACACGGCTGTGCGCGGGGGAGACGGTGCTGAGCTCCACAGTGATCGCGAGCTCATCAAGAGCTGGCGTGGCCGCATCCCAAACGGCAGCAGAAGCGTCGTCATCCCGAACACAACTAAGAACCAATGCTGAACCTCGCACCGCACCAGCGAGATCTTCGGTGACCATAGCGCCGGACTGGGCTAGTGCTTGCCCAGGCTCAGTGCTGCGATTCCAGGCCCGCACCTGATAGCCGGCATCAACGAGGCGTTGCACCACGCGTCGGCCCATGGCGCCTAATCCGAGCACGGTGATCGTGGAGGGCGGGGTGAGAGGACTCATGGTGACAGTCAAGCAGCTGGGCGCTACGAGGAACTGGAGGGGTGAGATTGGTGTAGTTGATGAAGAACTTCTTCGTGAAGAACCCCGTTTGTCGTAACCGCGCTGCCCCCCCACGGCCCGGAAGTCCCGTCAAGGCCGCTGAAGCGACCCCCTGCCTCCGTCACGATAGGCACCAGCGCGGCCATGTCGTGGGGTGCTAAATCTGGCTCGCACGCGATGTCCACCGCACCTTCGGCCACCAGAACGTGGGACCAAAAATCGCCATAAGCCCTTGTCCGCCAACACTTTTGGGTCAAGTGGAGGAAGGCATCGAGCATGTCGCGGTCCTGCCATCCGCTCAAGCTGGAGTATGACAGTGAGGCGTCCATGAGTGTTGAAACAGCAGAAACATGAATCTGCCTAGCCCGGTCTAAGCCCCGGCCAGTCCACGCGCCGGAGCCAATCGCAGCCCACCATCGGCGTTGTAAGGCTGGTGCGGACACCACACCGAGGACTGGTTGGTCATCGTCTACTAAGGCGATCAAGGTGGCCCATACAGGAACTCCCCGCACGAAATTTTTGGTGCCATCAATGGGATCAATAACCCAGCGGCGTGGCCCATGACCGGTAGGCGCCAGCTCTTCTCCAGCTACGGCGTCGCGGGGGCGGGTGCGTTTCAGTTGGTTCCGGATCAGCTCTTCGGCTTGCAGGTCGGCATCGGTGACCGGGCTGAGATCGGGTTTAGTGTTAACTGTGAGATCGTTCGCACGGAAACGATCCATCGTGAGAGCGTCGACTTGGTCGGCGATCACGTGGGCCAAGCGCAAGTCGTCGTCGTAGCTCACCACTGGGGCAACCTACCGCGTGTTGTCTCAGAACGCCGCCGACTCGGCGGAAGATCGCACTTTTTAGGTCACTCCTCTAGCGCATGAGCACTGGCGTGCAGAATGCGTCGCAGCGACGATAGGCGCGGAATTCCACCGGGACCGGCGCCCCCGCCGGCAACCCACCCGTCTAAACCGCACTCTGCTACCGCGGTGTGCCGACACCCGCGTGGACAGTTCTCAAGGCCGGCGGCTAACTCCGGAAAAGCCGCTAAGACATGGTCTGGTTGAACGTGCGCCAAACCAAAAGACCGCACCCCAGGGGTGTCAATGATCCAGGTTTCAGCGTCGAGCGATTCAGCGGACTGGGTAGGGAGCTGGAATGCGATCGCGGATGACGAGGTGTGCCGGCCACGGCCGGTCACCGCGTTAACCTTCCCGGTCGCGCGATCGGCATGGGGGACTAAGGCATTGACCAACGTTGACTTTCCCACCCCTGAATGTCCGACCAAGACACTGCGATGACCGGTCAATGCGGTGCGTAGGTTTGAGGCACCCGCAATCTGGTTGTTGGTCCGATGAGTCAGCACGATGGGCACGTCCAGTGCGGTGTATTGCTGAACGAACCCCGTCGGATCAGCTAGATCAGTTTTGGTCATGACCAATATTGGGGTGAGGCCGCCATCGTAGGCCGCTACCAAGCAACGATTGACCATCCCCGAGCGTGGTTCAGGTTGAGCTGTGGCAGTCACGATGACCAGTTGATCAGCGTTGGCGACCAGGATGCGTTCGGTGGGATCTGTGTCGTCAGCGGTTCGCCGGAGCACAGTCCGCCGAGGATGAACTCGGACGATCCGCGCTAACGAATCCGGGCCACCACGCGTGTCTCCCACCACATCTACGCCATCACCGACTACTACCGCGTGACGTCCTAACGCGCGAGCGCGGATGGCAGTCACCGGTTCCGGGGAGTCGACAGCACCTTGGCTGGCGCGATCAATACCCGCGAAGGTGACGAGATACCGGCCGCGGTCCACTGCGACGACAAAACCGGGAATAGCATCACGGTGCTCTGGTCGCTGTTTAGTCCGCGGTTTACTGCCGCGTCGGGACGGACGGACTCGGGCGTCACTTTCGTCATATTGGTCCCGCCGGACCTGCCGGATCATGACGCCGCCTCGTTATTCACGCAGTTCCGTCTGCCGTTGCTGCCATAGTCGTCCAAAGTTCGGTGAAGTGAGGCAGTGTTTTGCTGGTAGTCGCAACGTTCTCGACGACAACGTCGTTGATGGCTAAGCCGAGGACTGCTGCGGCCATAGCCATGCGGTGGTCGTGATACGTCTCGAAACGACCGCCGTGCAGGGCGGTCGGTGTGATGACAAGCCCATCTGGTGTTTCGTTCACGTCACCACCGAGGCGGGTCAGTTCGGTGGTGAGTGCGGCAAGGCGGTCTGTCTCATGGCCGCGCAAGTGCGCGATCCCGCGTAAGCGTGATGGCGTCACAGCCAGCGCGGCCAGGGCAGCGATCACCGGAGTCAGCTCCCCGACGTCGTGCAGGTCGAGGTCTACCCCCAGGATTTCGGGGCCACCGATCACGGTGAGTCCTTCGGTTGATCGGGTCACTTGCGCTCCCATCGCCGTGAAGATGTCGCGCAAAGCATCCCCAGGTTGAGTGGTTTCCGCTGGCCAATCAGGGATCGTGACTCGACCGCCACTGACAAGTGCGGCAGCCAGAAATGGCGCCGCATTAGATAGATCAGGTTCGACGACCCGGTCGAAGGCGGCGATCGGGCCGGGGTGCACCCGCCACCACCGGTGCGTGTCATCAGTGTCGACTCGGACGCCGAGTTCGCGGAGCACAGCGACAGTCATGATGATGTGCGCCAGGCTCGGCACTCTGTCCCCGGTGTGCCGGACGGTAATCCCGTGGGTGAAGCGAGCCGCCGGCAGCATGAGGGCAGTCAAAAATTGGCTGGACGCCGACGCGTCCACTTCTACCGTGCCTCCGGGGACTCCACCACTAGCGGTGCCATTCGCGGCGAGCTTCCCTACACCGGTGACAGTAAAGGGGAGCCCGCCGCGTCCTGCGTCATCGATGGGGATCTGCAGGGACCGCAGGGCGTCAAGTAGTGGGCCCATCGGGCGTCGGCGAGCTTGTTCATCCCCGTCTAACCGGACGTCCCCATGGGCCAGTCCAGCAAGGGCCGGCAGGAAGCGCATGACGGTACCGGCCAGCCCAGCGTCGATGGTGACACCACCGGTGAGTGGCCCGGGGTGGACGGTCCAGTCCGGGCCATTGGCGGTGTTGTCCGGGGGGGAATCGACGATGGTGCACCCTAAGGCGCGCAGGGCGTCAGCCATGAGCAAGGTATCCCGGGAACGCAGCGGACGCCGTAGCCGTGATGGCCCTTCAGCAAGCGCGGCCAGGATAAGAAGCCGGTTGGTCAGTGATTTACTTCCCGGCACGGCCACGACCGCGTTGACCGGTCGGACTATTCGGGTCGCGCCCCAATCCAGTGGTGCAGTCGGGGGAGATGGTGCGGTTTCCGGGTGTGTACTCACGACGCCCAGTGTCTCGGTGACGACTTAGACAGGGCGCGTCGGGTGCGACGAACTGTCAGGATGATTGGCATGTGTGGTCGATACGCGTTAAGCGCCACCGCCGGAGAATTAGTAGCCGAATTTGGCACGGAGTTGGATTCGACAGAGCAGCCTGAGTGGCATCGCTACAACGTCGCCCCTACCGATCTGGTTCCAGTGGTTCTAGGTATCTCACCGCCGGTTCGCCAGTTGCGGGCCATGACTTGGGGGTTTCTCCCATCGTGGACGAAACCAGCGAAGTCCCCGCGGCGGTTTATTAATGCTCGGGAAGAAACAGTTTTTACCTCACCTACGTTTCGGCGGGCGGTGCTGGCCCGTCGGTGTTTAGTGCCGGCTGATGGTTGGTATGAGTGGTATAGCAATCCGGCTGGTTCAGCTCGCCAGCCCCAACGTCAGCCGTATTTCTTGACTCATGCAGATCAACAACGGTTGGCGTTCGCTGGGGTGTACGAATTTTGGCGCGATGAAACGCTGCCTTCAGCCGACTCGGCGTCCTGGACGGTGAGCTTCAGCATTCTCACAGCCGCCGCAGCGGAAGGTTTGGCGGCACTGCATCCACGGATGCCGGTAACTGTGCCGCAGGATGCGCAAAGGGAATGGTTGGACTCGGATGCAACGTCCGAAGCTGACATTCGGTCCGTCATTCAGCACAGTGTGTCCAGCACCCCTGACCAGTTGATCGCCCGGCCAGTGTCGCGGCGGGTCGGAAATGTGCGTCATGACGACGTTGCGCTTTTGGATCCGGCACCAGCGGAAGAACTTGCCGGTTCATTCAACCCGATCACGGGGGAGCTCTATCCGTGATGAAAGCGTTCTTGTCCGTTTCTCTTGAGAGGCGCTTCTAGTGGAATGATCCGCTGCGGCCAGCTGTTCTGTCAGCATGGCCTCTTTGTCATGTCTGGAAGCTCCGCCCACGCAGTGGGCGGCCATCAGTGGTGATGCATCTCACGCTCGTGGCCTTCGCGCCGCCGGGCGCCAGCCTGCGCGTCAGCAAGTAGCGTGGGGCTTAATGAGTGAGCTAAATGCATCTTCTGTCAGTATAGATTCCCCGAGTTCCGTTGAGCCCGAGGGTGTTCGAGCGCCTGCGTCGGAGACCGAAACGCAACGTAAGGCGCGTTTTGAGCAAGACGCCCTGCCGTACATTGACCAGTTGTATTCCGCCGCTTTGCGGATGACTCGCAATGCCTCAGATGCCGAAGATGTTGTGCAGGAAGCTTTCGCCAAGGCGTATGCCGCTTTCCATCAGTATCGACCCGACACCAATCTCAAGGCGTGGCTTTACCGCATTCTCACCAACACCTACATCAACATGTATCGCAAGCGTCAACGGGAGCCGAAACAGTCGGACAGCGACGTCATTGAGGATTATCAGCTGGCGCGGGCGAGTTCCCACACGTCAGTTGGTTTGCGGTCCGCTGAAGCGGAGGCGTTGGATCACCTCCCGGATAGTGATATTAAAGAGGCGTTGCAGCAGGTCCCGGAGGATTTCCGGATGGCGGTGTATTACGCCGACGTGGAAGGTTTCGCGTACAAGGAAATCGCCGACATTATGGGAACCCCAGTGGGTACGGTCATGTCCCGACTGCACCGGGGTCGCCGCCAGTTACGTGAGTTGCTCGCCGAGTATGCGGTGGAGCGTGGCATTCAGGTCGGCGCTTCTCATGGTGGTGAGTCATGAGTTGTGGTGATCCTAATGATCCAGAGTGCGGTGAAGTTCTCGGTCGAATTGATGAGTTTGTTGACCATGAGCTAGCCGATGATCTGTGCGGAAAAATCCGGCAGCACCTAGCTGAATGCGGCCCGTGCTTGAGTGAGTACGACCGTGACCTTGCGCTTAAAGACTTAGTTCGCCGCACTTGTGGGGGTGACGTTGCTCCACAAGAGTTGCGGCAGCGAATCGTGGCTCACCTCACCGAGTTATGCGGTCAGCCACCGCAAAGCTCAGCACCTCAGCACCTCAGCACCTCAGCGCTCAAAGCGCCGAGGTGCCAGGTCGCGCCAGGTCACACTGAGAATCTCACCGCTTAAGCGTTAGGGCGCTTCCCATGGTTCGCTCCATTACCCTTACGACTCCGCCTTTTCCGACCTCTTTTACTCATGATCCGTTTCTCCTGTTTATCTCTTACTGATGCCGCTATAGGGGACTATTGTAGTAAATTCCTAAGGCTGACTCTAAGTCAAAAATCTATCAACACTTCCTCCCTCTTTGCGAGCGAGTAACTGAGAAGGCAAAAGTAGTCATTTTTTTTCGTATCGTAAGTTTGTCATACAGTAACTCCGGTTACTCAGTTAATAAGAGAGGAACTTATCTCATGCCAGTCGAAGGTAATTTTGAAACTGCAAACCTGGATCTTTCTCCCTGGTGGATCCTCTGGACCATGTAAGTAATTAGATTATGAATGCGGAAAAGCCCTTAATTCCCCTTCGAATTTTCGGGCTTTCCGTATTCATAATTTTTCTATGCTTAGTCCTAACTTGGCACCATAGGACCAGTGCAGGCCTAACGTTTTCTTGGCAATTTTCATTGATGGTATTCATCGCCTTTATGGGTGAAAATTCTAGAGTTTCCAATTTCACTCGATATGGAACATCAATTTCAATTAGCTCAAACATTCAGTTAATTTCTGTTGCTATATTTGGACCAATTGGGGCGGCACTTTCAGGGTTTCTTGCCCTGTATAGCCAAATATTTCTTATCAAATCAAGAGTGACTCTTTCCAGAGAGGAGATTCTCTGGAAATATTTATTCAATCCTCCGCAGTATGCCCTTTGTGGCCTCATGGCTGGTTCTGTATACCTTGAACTGGGAGGGAGTATTGGGGCTAATCAGAACATAAGCCCAGATTCATTAGTTATTTCTACTGTTCTACCTCTGATAGGAGCTAGTTTAGCAATTTTACTCACCAACATTTCAACTATGTTTCTAGCCTTCCTTATAGAGGGAAGAAGAAAATATTTCCCTTCTGCATTTAAAGCATTTATTTCCTCGGGAATCCCCATGTATCTGGGGTACATCCCGTTTGGAATTTTGCTAGCAGTTCTGTGGAGCTCAGGACGAGTAGGTGCTTTCTCCGCGATTTTAATTGTGGCCCCAATTTTTCTTGGGCGATGGGTATTTTCTCAAGTCGTAGAGCAGCGATTAGCTCAGGAGCGCATCGTCGCTACCCTGGTTCAGGCAGTTGATGCTAAAGATCATTACACCCGTGGGCATAGTGAGCGAGTTGCATACGGAGTTGGTCTTATTGGAGAAGCGTGTGGGCTACCGGAAAACCGGCTGGATATGCTGCAGTTTGCAGGGATCCTGCATGATGTTGGAAAGATTAGCGTGCCCACCACGATTCTTCAGAAAGACGCCACTCTTACTGAAGATGAATACAAGATATTAGCTCAACATCCTCGGCGGGGTGTAGATATCATCGCCGACATTCAATTTCTCTCCGAAGCGTATGACGGGATCTTGCATCATCATGAACGGATGGATGGCCGCGGTTACCCGCATGGGTTGGCTGGTAAGGACATTCCTGAGTTCGCCCGGATGATTAGTGTGGCCGATGCCTTTGACTCTATGACCTCTACTCGCTCTTATCGGGCAGCCCGAAGTGTCTCCGAAGCACTCGACGAACTCGCCCATTGCGCCGGAAGTCAGTTCGATCCATATTTTGTCAACGTTTTTATTGCGGAAATGACAGCGTTCTCTTGGCCCCCAGAACACCTCCGCGAAAACCCCGCTGAACACTCGGAAAACATTCGGCTGCAAACCTTTGAAACAAGCCCAACGGCCATCGACCACGACGATCCCTACTTCAGTCAGTACTGGCAAAGCAGCAAGCCATCAGGCCCACCTGAGTCCAAATAGTGGTCAAACCAGTTCGGAAAGTCGCAAAACACTTCCCTCGGAAGCCGCGAACACCCAGAATTAAGAGGTGAGATCGCTGACGGCTGCCCGCCCGCAAACAGCCCAGCTGTCACATCTCATCGTCACAGTTACCGCCGCTCTGATCTGCATTAGCGCGGGAATAAGTGCAATTGGGAGCGCGCCCAACATCACGCTGATCGCCACATTTGGCACGATCATCATGATCGGTGAAGTCCTGCGTATCTCCCTTACCAGGAACCGTCAAGCCGCGCCGATCAGCACTGCTGCTGGCTTTGCGCTCGCCCTCATCGACCCATGCTTCGACGGCACCTGTCAAACTGTTGACTCAGCAACCATCATCGTCGCCTCCGCTCTGGCTATCACCCTCGGGTATGTCCCACATGCGCTCCGTGGTGACCCTGATACATACTCCGTCATCCGTCGCTTTCTCTCGCTTGCGTTTCTAGTGCTGTTGTGGCGCACGATTCCCTGGGGATCAGCCGGCGCGCTCGCGGACATCACAGCCCCGTGGCAAGACCGATCTGGTGTCGCCATTCTCATGACCTGCGCCGTCAGTGTCATCCTTTGTGTTGATGTTCTGATTGGGGCGCTACTGAGGCCACCATCACTCGCGCCGTGGTGGTCAGTGCTCCGAGACGAAGCACGTGCTACTGCGGGGATCAGCGCCGCAATAGGATCCGCCGCCCTCCTGCTTGCCCTCGCCATGCGCCCCCTGGGTTTGCTTGCTGTGCCTATCTTCCTGATCCCCATGATGGTGACTCAATTTTCCTTCCGGCGGTACGCGAGTATTAACGCCACCTACCGGCAAACCATTCGTTCGCTGTCAGCGCTCACCGACCTCGGTGGATACACCACGGTAGGCCACTCACGACGAGTCAGCGCGCTCGCTGTTTCCATCGGGTACGACCTGGGCCTTAACGAAACCGACATGGAAGACCTCGAACGCGCCGCCCTCCTGCATGACATCGGGCAGCTTTCCCTCACCGACCCCATCGCCGGCGGGAAGACCACGCCCATCGCACCCAGTGAACGACGTCGGATTGCTGCACTCGGCGCCGACATCATTGGCCGGACCGGTGTTCTTGATCGAGTCGCGTTTATTGTTGAGAGGCAAGCTGAGCCGTACCGCCGGCGCCACGACATCAACGACAACGAAGTGCCCGTAGCGAGCCGGATCATCAAAGTCGCCAACGCTTACGATGACCTCGTCGGTAACCAGCCCAGCCCCTCGCAGCGGCGCGAAGCATTAGAACGCCTCCACCTTGGGTTGGCATACGAATACGACCCCAGTGTGGTCACTGCACTCACCGCGCTCATCAAACGAGAACACGACCAAGGTCGGCAAGCGCGCCGCCGTTAAGTCCCGCGCGGTCACCGCCGAGGATCAGTATGTGGAAGATGCCCCGGTGATGTCCGTCGCCCCTTTCCTCCGTGCCCTATCCGAACTGCGCGGTTCCGATCTGCACATCAAAGTTGGTTCCCCAGCTCGAATGCGGATCGATGGACGGCTGCGCAAACTTCAAGGTGAGCCGCTCTCAGCGGCACAAACCGAAGCTATCGCCACCGAAGTGATGCGGTCAGACACTTTAGAAAGCTTCCGTCGCACCAGCGAAGCCGACTTTGCGTATTCGCTATCCGGGGTAGGGCGTTTTCGGGTGAACGCATTTCGCTCCCGTGGCTCCATTGGCATGGTTTTCCGTCGCGTTTCGGTTGGAGCTATTCCGCTTGACGAACTCAGCGTTCCGCCGGCCATTGCTCAACTGGCACTTGAACCCCGAGGATTAGTGCTTGTCACCGGGCCTACCGGGTCCGGAAAAACGACCACACTTGCCGGAATGGTGGACCACATTAACGCCAATCGGGAATGTCACATCGTCACCATTGAAGACCCCATTGAAGTTTTACATCGCGATAAAATGTCCATGATTAACCAACGCGAAGTACGGCTCGACACCGAAGATTTTTCTATCGCCATGCGGGCCGCGATGCGCCAAGATCCTGACGTCATTCTTGTCGGCGAAATGCGAGACGTCGAAACAGTAAAAGCGGCCATTGCGGCATCAGAAACTGGGCATTTTGTGATGTCGACTTTGCACACCACCAATGCGCAAGAGACTATTGCGCGAATTATCGATTTCTTCCCTCCGTTCGAGCAAAAACAAATTCGGCTTGCGCTCGCCGGTGCATTACGCGGAATTGTCTGCCAACGGCTGGTTCCTCGTGCCGACGGTAATGGCCGATGTGTGGCGATGGAAATCGCCGTGAATACTGGCCGCATCGCAGATGCCATCGCCGACCCCGATAAAACGGGCACCCTTGAAGAGATCATCACCGAAGGTGAATACTACGGAATGCAAACCTTCGATCAGCACCTCGTCACATTATTTCGTGACGGTGTGATCACGTTGGAAGCAGCGATGCACACCGCAAGCAACCCGCACGACCTCACAGTGGAGTTGCGACGCCTCGGCTTAGTGGCCTGACGCGGTCCATCACAACGCTGGCTGGTTTTCTCCCCGCATACGCCGCAGGAAGCTTTGTGTTCGTGCGTGGCCCGGATTGTCGATGACTTGATCCGGTGGGCCTTGCTCAACTATCACCCCGTCATCCATGAACACCACGCGGTCTGCGACCTCCCGAGCGAACGCTATTTCGTGGGTGACCACGATCATGGTCATCCCGTCGTTGGCGAGCTCGCGCATCACCGCCAACACTTCGCCTACGAGTTCTGGGTCTAATGCGCTCGTTGGTTCGTCAAACAACATGAGCTTTGGCCGCATCGCGAGCGCCCGGGCGATGGCGACGCGCTGCTGCTGCCCGCCCGATAGTTGCGCTGGGTAGCTATCGGCACGATCACCCAAGCCGACTCTGGTGAGCAATGCTCGCGCGTGCTCCACCGCTGCGGCCTTTGATTCGCCGCTCACTTTGATTGGCGCTTCAATGATGTTCTCCAACGCGGACATATGCGGAAACAAGTTGAACCGCTGAAACACCATGCCAATGGAGCGCCGTTGCGCCGCGATCTTCTTATCTGCCAAGCGGTACAGCCGACCTCGCCGCTCTGCGTACCCGAGGAGTTCACCATCAACCCAAATCCGGCCAGCATCAATGTTTTCTAGCTGATTAACACACCGCAAAAAAGTTGTCTTACCCGAACCGGATGGACCGAGCAGGCAGACCACCTCACCACCAGAAACCTCAAGGGTGATCCCTTTAAGAACGGCGTTACCGTGAAACTCCTTACAAACATGCTTCGCCCGCACCAAAGGCGTCACCATGGTTTCCTGGTCGCTGCGGGGCAATTTAGTCATGACTTTTTCCCTGCGCTTTCGGTCGCTCGTGGTCGAGGTTTACTGGTTACCCCGAAACCACGGCCAAACCGGCGTTCTAAAAAGTACTGCCCAACCATGAGGACGCTCGTGAGAGCGAGGTAAAACGTCGTAGCAGTCACTAACAACGGAAAAGTCTTAAACGTCCGCGATCCGATGGACTGCAACTGGAAGAACAACTCAGTGGTGACCGGCAAGCCAATGAGCAACGAAGTGTCTTTCAACATGGCGATAGTCTCGTTGCCGGTGGGGGGCACAATCACCCGCATTGCCTGGGGGAGAACAATTCTGCGCATCGCTTGAGCGTTAGTCATCCCTAACGCTTGCGCTGCTTCGTTTTGGCCACGGTCCACACTGAGGATGCCCGCTCGGGCGATCTCCGCCATGTAAGCGGCCTCGGAAAGACCAAGCCCGATGATGCCGCCGACCAGTCCACCGAAGACTGTATTCGCATCCGCGGTAAAGAACCGCCAGTCACCGTCAAGGCCCAACCAGCCGATCAATTGGGTGTCGAAAGGAATGCCGAATGCGATGCCGTCTCGGAACAGAATCCCCAGCGCCCCCATCACCGTCAGGAGAACAAGCCGAGGAACCCCCCGAAAAAACCACGTGAAAACCCAAGCCGAGCCGGACAGGATCGGATTTGCCGACAGGCGCATCACTGCGAGAAGAACTCCAGCGCTCACCCCGAGCGCCATTGAAGCCACCGTGACCACCAGCGTGCCCTTAATGAGGCCCTCGATGACAGGACGCTGGTACATCGCCTCGACGACGACCGACCATTCAAACGCTGGGTTGGTGATCAGCAGGTGCGCCAGCATGGACACAAGGACAGCGATCACTGCGATAGCGAGCCAACGCCCGGGGTGCCGGACTGGAACCGCGTTGAGCGGCTCCAGTCCGGCGTTGATGTGGGGTTGTTCTTCCCCCGTCTCAGCTACAGAGCTCACGGATTGACCGCGAAGTCGCTGATTGCACCAGCCTCCGAGCCCCACTTGGCTAATGCCGACTGGTACGTCTTCTCGGTGTTCAGCTCAGTGAGGGCATCAGCGAGCGCCTGTGCAAACTCGGCTTGATCCTTAGGGACGACGTACCCATAAGGGGCGGAGTCGTATACCTCGCCGAGTAATGCGATCGCACCGTTCGCTTGCTTCACTGCGTAGGCGGTAATCGGCGAGTCAGCCAACATGGCATCCGCCTTGCCGCTCACCAAAGCTGCGGTTGCTTGATCCTGGCCGGTGTACGACAGGATCTCTATCGCCGGTTCGCCGGCCTCTTTGCAAGCCTCTTGCCGTGGGGGCAGATCTTCGTCGGCTTGAACGGTACCTTTTTGGACCGCAACCTTTAAACCACAAGCGTCGTCAATAGCGACCTTTTTGGGGTTTCCAGTGGCAGTGGCCCACTGGGTGCCGGCGCTAAAGTAACTCACCATGTTGACTTGCTTCTTTCGTTCGTCGTTGATGGTGAAAGACGAGACGCCAATGTCGTATTTACCGCCCTGAACACCAGTAATGATCGAATCAAAGTTCGCTGGCACCCACGTGGTCTTGACTCCGAATTTTTGTGCCACCGCATTAAAGAGATCTACGTCCAGCCCTTGCACAGTCTTGCCGTCAGCGGCTAAGAACTCGTTCGGTGCATAAGAAGCGTCGACCCCGATCACAATTTCCTTTGCGTCCGCAATCTTCTGCGGAAGCTTGGCACTCAAGGCAGGATTAGTGGCAGCAGACGAAACGCTCACCGTGGAACTTGATGATGAAGAATCTGACAGTGAGTCTGACCCGCAAGCCGCTAAAGTAAGAGCAGTAAAACTCACAAGAGCGCCGATGCGGAGCGATGAAGTACGAGACACGAGAACCTCCCGATAGGAACGATTGCTGCATCTTGCCACCGTCTGATCAGAGAGGAAAGGTCGCCCTACTGCTGCAATGTGATTGTTACATTGCAGGTTTGTCCGCGTCGGCCATTTGAGCCGTGGCATTGCCCCGACGGGTAAGTGTGATGGCGCCGCTGACGGAAGTCACCGACAGACGAACAGACTCATCCCCGCTGCGGATTTCCCCTTGAGGTGGGCCTGGGCGCGCAGAGCCTAGAACACGACCGTCCGCAGTGATCTGGCCGCGCACGTTCCGTGCGTTGAAGCGATACCCGGCTCCTTCTTCAAGCTGCACGGTGATGTCGCCTGACACGCTCCGGGCAGTGACTGCACCGGGGTCGGTGCATACTGGCTCGACGAACACCGATCCAGAAACGGTACGGACCGCAACATCTCCCTGGATCCCCGTGATCACGCTGCCGGCATTAACTGTTGATAATCGCACCGCCGTATGCCGGGGGACAGTCACCATGACTTTCATCACGTCATCGTGCCGCGCGATGCTTCGTACTGAGCTGACCACTCCTTCCCGGCGGATGTGAGGGTGGCGAATCGTTAATTTCCCTTCGGTGGATTCCCACGTCACGTCAACGGGGTGGCCCTGGACGTCAGTCACTTCAACGCAAGCTGCGAATTCTTGATCATCGGATGCGACGACGATATTCCCGCCTACCGCTGTAATGGACAGAGCAGCTATGGGTGCGTCCCCGGTGATCGCAATGGTTTTGGCCGTCTCAACGTGCCATCGCTGTTCCATCTGTCCTCCTTCTGAATGCCTACCCGCGTGGTTGCAGGTTCAGCTAGGTGGGTTGTCCTCTAGCCCCAGCCATGACGTCCACCCACAGTGCAGAACCAACCAGGCAAGCAGACCGTAACCAGCTTGCCCAGGGTGAACACCGTCACCGGCGTCCAAATCCGCGTACCACTGAGTGTGCTCAGCAAGTGGTTCAAAACAGTTGACGTAAGGAATATCGCGGCGCTCGCACACATCGCGTTGCGCTTCGTGCACGGCTTGCTGGGTGTCGTGCCATGAGCGGTCAGCCCAGGGGGGGATCCCGACAACAAACGGACGCAGGCCCTCACTCGTTGCATCGTCAACCATATTGGCCAAGTTCAGCCGGGTACGAGCAAGCGAAACCCCCTGGCGGATGTCTTCCGCCCCAGTTGCGATGACTAGTCGGTTATCTGCTGAAGCACCCCACCGGCGGGTGGTTTCGCTTCGCCACCGGGACAGGAGCCCACTGCTCGTTTCCCCTCGAATCCCCAGCGTGTGCATGGTGAGATCGATGTCGCTTTGGGGGGTACGAGCGGTCACTCGGCCTACCCAGCCAAGAGATCGTGGATCACCGTAACCGGTGATATATGAATCACCGACGACACATATACGCAGATCGCGACCCGATGACATGGCGAAGGTACTGACGTCCGGGAGCTCCATGGTTTGATCGCTGATGCTGGAGCTTGAGTGTTGGGTGGTTGGCTGAGTCATCACGCTCCCATCATCACGTGTCATCGTCGTCAAATCGGGCAATCCATGTTGCCAGTCGTTCGATTGGTACCTCAAATTCAGGGTTGAGGTCAACAAACTCCTGGAGCCGATCAGCTACCCACGACAACTCCACCATGTCGTCGCCGCGTCGAGACTGCAACTCTTCAATCCCACGGTCAGTGAAATACATCAACGCTCCAGAGCCTGATCAATGAGGTGTCGTTGCTCCTGTTCATGTCGCTGCGCGGACCCACTCGCCGGCGCCGCCGAAGCCGGCCGGCTTATACGACGAAGCAGCCGACCGTCCAAATACTCAGGCAAGGTTAAAGCGACGTGCGGCCACGGGCCCATATTGGCTGGTTCTTGTTGAACCCAAACCACCTGAGCAGTCGGATAGCGGTTGAGGTGATCAAGAATTTCATTCACCGGCAGTGGAGCAAGTTGCTCCACTCGGATGATTGCCACCTTGTGGTCGTCGCGTTCGGTACGGGCAGCGGCAAGATCCCAAGCGATTCGACCAGAACACAGCAACACCCGATCCACCTGCTTAGGGTTGACTGTCGAGTCGCCAATTACCGGCAAGAATTCCCCAGCAGTGAAATCCGTGGGGTCACTAACTGCGGTTTTAAGTCGAAGCATCGATTTAGGAGTGCAAACAACCAAGGGCCGGCGAGGGCGAGCGTATGCCTGACGCCGTAGTAGATGGAAGTACGACGCTGGGGTACTTGGCATCGCAACAGTCATGTTGTCTTCAGCGCACATTTGCAAAAAGCGTTCGATCCGGGCCGAGGAGTGGTCCGGCCCCTGGCCTTCATAGCCATGAGGCAGCAGTAAGACCACAGATGAATGTTGGCCCCATTTTTGCTGTGACGACGAGATGAATTCGTCGATGATGGTTTGCGCACCATTGACGAAGTCGCCGAACTGGGCTTCCCACAAGACCAGAGCGTCCGGTCTCTCCACGGAGTACCCGTACTCAAAACCCATCGCAGCGAATTCGGAGAGCAATGAGTCGTAAACCCAAAACCGAGCCTGCTCAGGGGAGAGGTAGAGCAGCGGAGTCCACTCCTCAGCAGTGCGGGAGTCAATGAGCACCGAATGCCGCTGCACGAACGTCCCACGTCGCGAATCTTGCCCAGCTAGCCGAACCGGCGTGCCCTCCAGCAGGAGGGCACCGAAGGCAATCAACTCAGCCATAGCCCAGTCAATGCCCCCGTTGCGAGTCATGTCAGTACGCCGGTTCAGCAACTGCTGAAGTTTTGGGTGCACCGTAAAACCCTGAGGCGGAGCGCTAAAAACGTCACCAATCCGATGCAGTGCCGCTGAGCTAATTGCCGTTGGCCTGCTGACATGCAGGGCCGCTTCGTCTGCGAGTTGTGCGCTCGGACGATCAAGGCCAGCCCCGGTTCCCGTTTCGGTGGACGGACGAGCGGTGTGCCGAGTCTCAGTGAAAACTCGTTCCAATTGGGTTTGGTAATCCTTTAACGCCGCGGATGCTTCATCAACGGTGAGGTCGCCTCGCCCGATCAAAGACTCGGTGTACAACTTGCGGACGCTGCGCTTGGCTTCGATCAGCCGATACATCAGGGGTTGAGTCATTGACGGGTCGTCGCCTTCGTTGTGCCCGCGCCGGCGGTAGCACACCATATCGATCACGACGTCTTTGCCGAATTCTTGCCGGAACTCAAAGGCAAGCTCGGCGACTCGCACACATGCCTCCGGGTCATCGCCATTGACGTGAAAAATAGGCGCCTGGATCATCCGTGCGACGTCGGTGGAATAAAACGAGGATCGGGATGACGACGGGGCGGTAGTAAATCCGACTTGATTGTTAATGACTATGTGGATGGTCCCGCCGGTGCGGTAACCACGAAGTTGCGAGAGATTCAGTGTTTCAGCAACAACACCCTGACCAGCGAACGCCGCGTCACCGTGCAACAGAACTGGCAGCACCGTAAATGCTTCCCCACCCAGATCGAGGCGGTCTTGTTTGGCGCGAACGATGCCCTCTAAGACGGGGTCAACCGCTTCCAGGTGGCTCGGGTTCGCTGCGAGATAGACCTTCGTCGTGGCGCCGTCTTCGGAGGTGAATTTGCCTTCGGTCCCCAAGTGGTACTTCACATCGCCGGACCCCTGAACACTGCGCGGATCTTGCGTTCCCTCGAATTCGCGGAAGATCTGCGCATAAGACTTCCCGGCTAGATTCGCCAACACATTGAGCCGCCCCCGGTGAGGCATCCCGATGCACACTTCATCGAGTTGTTCCTCAGCGGCCCGAGAGAGGATCCGGTCCATTAAGGCGATGACTGATTCTCCGCCTTCCAGACTGAATCTCTTCTGACCGACGTATTTCGTTTGTAAGAACGTTTCGAACGCTTCGGCTGCGTTGAGGCGCCGTAAAATCCGCTGTTGCTCTTCTGGTGAAGGTTTTGCGTAAGGTCGCTCGATCTTGTTCTGAATCCACCGACGTTGTTCAGGGTCTTGAATATGCATGTACTCCACGCCGACGGTGCGGCAGTAAGAATCTCGCAAGACGCCCAAGATGTGCCGAAGCTTCATGAAAGGGTGCCCACCGAAACCACCGGTGGGAAATTCACGGTCCAAATCCCACAGGGTGAGGCCATGCGTGGTGACATCAAGATCGGGGTGTCGGCGCTGCCGGTATTCGAGCGGGTCAGTGTCCGCCATGAGGTGCCCGCGCACTCGGTAGGCGTGGATGAGCTCCATCACCCGAGCGCTTTTGGAGACGTCGTCATCGTGAGAGGTAGAGATGTCGGTGACCCACCGGATGGGTTCGTAGGGAATACGCAAGGCACGGAAAATTTCGTCGTAGAACCCGTCGGCTCCAAGAAGGAGCTCGTGTACCCGCCGTAGGAATTCCCCGCTTTGAGCGCCTTGGATGATGCGGTGGTCGTAGGTCGAGGTCAGGGTAAGAATTTTTGAGATTGCGCTGCGGGCCAACGTTTCTGGGCTCGCCCCTTGCCACTCTGCCGGGTAATCCAGAGAACCAACGCCGATGATTGCCCCTTGCCCAGCCATCAATCGTGGGACGGAGTGGTTCGTGCCAATGGTGCCCGGGTTGGTCAGGCTGATTGTGGTTCCGGTGAAGTCGTCTGCGGTGACTTTCCCTGAGCGGGCCCGTCTGATCAGTTCTTCGTAAGCAATCCAGAACTGAGCGAAGTCCATCCCTTGGGCACGTTTAATACTCGGCACAAGTAACTGCCGTGAACCATCCGGCTTAGCTAAGTCAACGGCTAAACCAAGCCCAATGTCAGTGGGTTCGATGAGGACGGGCCGGCCATCGTGCTCGGCGAACGCTCGGTTCATCTCCGGCATGGAAGCCACTGCTTTGACGACCGCAAAACCGATCAGGTGAGTAAAAGAGACTTTGCCGCCTCGGCTGCGTGACAAATGGTTATTAATGACAATTCGATTGTCGATGAGGAGTTTCGCCGGGACAGCCCGGACGCTAGTGGCAGTCGGCACCCCCAAACTTGTCTCCATATTGGCAACTACTCGGGCAGCGGCGCCACGAAGAGGAGATGACATGGGGTTTGCGTTTTCCGCCGGTTCTGCTTGTGGAGTGGGTTTTGGTTTGGCGGGCTGGCTGACTGCCGAAGCGTTTGATGATTCCGGAGTGACGATTTGAGGTGTCGCCGCCACGTCGCTCACATGTGCAGTATTAGCCCGGGACTGCTGGGGTGAAGAAACTGAATTGACGACTGGCGGGCGCGGGTTTTGCATCGGAGAAGATCTTTCTTCCGTGAACGACTCCCGTTGAGGCGGGGGTTTTTCCGCTGCTGGAGAAGGGGTGTAGTCCTCAAAAAACTGCCACCACGCGCGGTCCACGGATGTGCGGTCCTGAAGATAGTTCCGGTAGAGCTCATCCACCAGCCATTCGTTGGGCCCGAACGCCGATAACGGGTCAGAGCCAGGGGTCATTCTTGGGTCGCGCTGGTGGTTTGCGTGCGACTCCTGAACCACGAGGTTGATCGCCTCTTCCATTGCTTGTCAGCATTGGGGCTTTCCGCCGGGGCAGCCCCCTGGTCACAAGTTCTCAGGCTAACTCGCTGAGCCCAAGGACTCCGACTCGGGTGCCTCAGCCTTGGGTGCTGGAGGCACAGCGGGAGGAGAGTCCAGTGAGTTTTGCTGGTTGCGGCAGGAGAACTCTGATTGTGCAACCGCATTGGCTTTCGGCAACATGAATATGACCACCGTGAAGCTCAACAGCCCACCGTGCGATTGCTAAACCCAAACCTGTTCCGCCATCGTGTGCTGCTGATGTACTGCCACGGTGAAAACGATCAAAAATACGGGCTCGATCAGATGCGGCAATACCAGGCCCGTTATCGGTCACATCAAGTTGAGTGACTCCCTCGTGGTGCCGGACTTTTACGCTCACTTGCGTGCCTGGCGGAGCATGACGGGTCGCGTTTTCGAGCAGGTTGGACATCACCTGATGCAAACGTTCAGGGTCACCGGTAATGACCAAATCTTCAGGCTCGGTGTCAATGAGATAGGTGATGCTCCTTCCACCGAGGTTTGCTTCACGTACGCATTCAGCCAGAAAAGGCCCAACATCAACCTGTTCAGTGTGCAGAGGTAGCGCTCCTGCCTCGACCCGGGAGAGATCCAAAAGCTGGGTCACGAGTTTTCCGAGGCGTTCAGTTTGAGCGAGTGCAGCTCGTAAGGTGGCGCCGTCCGGTTCGGTAACGCCATCAACGATGTTCTCCAGCACAGCCCGTAATGCCGATACGGGAGTTCGTAGCTCGTGGCTTACGTTAGCTACGAGCTCCCTCCGCTGTTGATCAACGTTTTCTAAATCACTTGCCATCAGGTTGAAGGCTCGCGCCAATTCTCCTACTTCGTCTTTACTGGTCGCCCGAACTCGCCGGCTGTAGTCACCGCGGGCCATTGCTTGCGTTGCGGCGGTCATTTGCCGCAGCGGTGCGGTCATTCCACGCGCCAAAAGGTGAGTTACCCCTACCGCCAACAAAACTGACAAGGGGAGCGTGTACCGAGTGGCGAGGCCATTATGAAGACCGGCCCACACAAATACTGCTGTCGTGGTGCAGGTTGCGGTCACTAAGAAACCAAGTTTGATTTTTAACGAACGAAGAGGATCAAGTGGGCGCAGGGTACGACCTCCTGAAGGGCTGGCTTGCAAAGAGTTGCGCCGAGGGTGCTGAGTTGTCTTTCTTTCGACTCGTCGAAAATTTTCTGAACCGAGCCTCATAAACTCTCACCGCTGTCCGAACGGGGATCTAGTTGCGGGCTCTGCGTTGTGAATACCGCTGGCTCGACGGCATACCCCACCCCGTGGACAGTCCGGATCAGACCAGGGCCGAGTTTGCGCCGCAATGCCTTAATGTGGCTATCAACGGTTCGAGTTCCTGAGGCATCGGACCAATCCCACACGTCTTCGAGTAAGCGTTCACGGGTCAGAACAGTCCGAGTGTCTTGAGTGAGGCGAACGAGCAGGTCGAATTCGATTGGGGTGAGGTGGATCTCTTGGCCAGCACGTCGTACTCGACGCTGTGCCCGGTCAATCTGGATTTGTCCAAGAGTCAGAACGGGTGGATCGGCACGTTCCTGGGCAAGCTCGCGAGCACGATCAACACGCCGAAGTAATGCGCTCACCCTCGCCACTACTTCACGCATGGAAAATGGCTTCGTCAAGTAGTCGTCTGCCCCTACCCCTAAACCGATGAGTAAGTCCGTTTCATCGTCCCTAGCGGTCAGCATCAAAACGGGTATGGGGTGGTGAGCTTGCACTTGACGACAGACTTCCAAGCCATCGAAGCCAGGGAGCATCACATCGAGGACGAGAAGATCTGGTTTATCGCGCAATGTCACTGCAACGGCGCTGGGGCCATCACTCGCGATGTCAACCTGATAACCCTGTGCGCGTAGGCGGTGTGCCAACGAGGACGCGATGGTGGGTTCATCTTCGACGATGAGAATTCGGGCTGGGAATGCTTTCACCGTCTCCATGAAATGACTTTACGACTCAGGTGCATGACGCGCTTAACGTCAACTCGGGTTACCACGGCAGAGATGACTTACCTCAGATAGATCAGACGCCCACTTCTTAGGGAAATTAATGAAGTGTCCTCTATGCCCTTTTTGCATTGAATAATCGTGTTCTTCAAGAGTGATAGAACTCTTCGCGTATGACTAATAACAAGAGCGGTATCAAATTTTGTGAACTGGATCACAGTTAGGCAGTTGGGTCCTGACGAGATGGGGTTCTTTCTTCTAAGGTCATCGAGAGTTCGCGATCGTGAGTTCTCGTGGCGATGTGAGCTCGGACCCTTGCGGTTCGTCCTTGTCGCCGACGTTCGGAGTCATCGCGTGTTCGAGACTGACCGGTTTGGGGAGCTCTTTTCCTCGAAGAATCGTGACGGGAGTCCGCAACCAGCCGGCGTGTTATGGCTTAACTCGTCCGCGCCGGGTGGCACCCAAGGATCAGCTCGTCCTTTCGGGTCAGTTCAGATCCAGGAACGTCAACCACAAACGCCTGACATGCAAAAGTCTCGGCTAGGCCCTCCTGAGAATCTGATTTTTACCGGAAGTTCGCATTCTGCAACTTTCCATAAGGGTCGCTCGCTGCTCAGCGACGCATCGTTAAACACATCAAGTTGCCCGCTCTCTTCCCCAGTTGTGTTAATTAATGGGGCACAAGAGAACGACGAACTTTGGGTACCTTCAAATCTTTCGGCTGACAAGCACTTTGCGGACGCCACGGTGAAGCCCTCGTTAGTTCATGCGCCGAATGCTCATGAACGTAAAACGGGAACGGAATCTGATTCGAGATCGCGCATCGTGGTCATTGAAGGCGCTGTTGTCGCTCATCCCGATGAGCCAGCGCCGAGCGCGCCAGTGTCATTACCCAGTGCACCCGTCAATTTTTCATTGTCTGCGCCACCTTCGTCCGGGGCGAAGTCCCCGCAATCCGCGGCGGCACGTTATCGCACTCGCGCGGAAGCCAAAGCCGCCTGGCGTCGTCAAGAGTCATCGAAATCTCAAGGCGATGACGTGCCTGCTCGTAGCCGCCGTAAGCTTGATGTTCTCCCTGAACGGAATCGTCGATTACCTCAACGTCGCATCGCTCAGGTCGACCCTTATGTATCACGAAGGGTCGCGGCAGTAGCAGCCGCCACCGCGGTCAGTCTGGTAGGAATCGGCGCGACTTTTGCCCGCTCCACTCCGGCCGAGTCAGCCTCTCGTGATACCGCTGGTACTCGTGCTATCGGGAATGCCGCCGCTGCCCTAGCGGTAGACGCAGCAGCACCCCGCAGGGCACTTATCGGAGGAAATGAGACCCAAGCTCTTCGAGTCGCGAAAGACCTCCCCGTTCTGTCAGCTCCTTTAGTCCAAATGCGCGCCGCTATCAATCAGTCGCGGTTATGGGTGAGTCCGCTGGCAAGTTATCGGTACTCCGCAGGTTTCGGGGAGAGAAGTGCGCGTTGGGCGACTGTCCATACCGGTGACGATTTGGCCGCGCCGACGGGAACACCCGTGGGTTCCTTGTCTTCAGGGATAGTAATCTCCGCCGGATGGGAAGGGGCGTACGGCTACAAAGTTGAAATTCGCCATTGGGATGGCACTGTCTCCTGGTATGCGCATCTGTCTCAAATCGATGCTGGCGTAGGGCAAAAAGTCCAGCCAGGGCAAAAAATTGGTGAGGTCGGGAGCACTGGAAACTCTTCTGGTCCGCATTTGCATCTTGAAGTTCACCCTGGTGGGGGTTCTGCGGTGAGTCCGCGACTATGGTTGGCAGAGCGAGGAATTCGAATCGGGTAATTAACCGGTTAGGGCCTCAGCCCTGCGTGGGAGTTAGCAGTTCGTGATGCTACCCTCGATCAGCCCTGGCCCCCGTAGCTCAGGGGATAGAGCACCGCCCTCCGGAGGCGGGGGCGCAGGTTCGAATCCTGCCGGGGGCACCAAAGAAGTGGTTAGTAGTAGCCGCCAGTAGCCCGATGGTGTTTTACTCTCAAACAAGATGCTCCCTGGGTGCGGGTCGATGACAAACACGTCGTCTCTTTTACGCGCTGAAACACCAGCGAGGTGAATGGATCTAGGGTGAGGGGTATGTCTTCTGGGCCTGTTCGACGCCGTCGTGCGGTCAGTTCGCTGACATCGCCGCGGGTGTTGGTGTGCGATGATACCGATTCGGTCCGGGCGTTGATCGTGATGAATCTTGAATTTGAAGGCTATGAAGTTATCGAAGCGAGAGACGGTCAAGAAGCATTAGACTTTCTTTCCGATCCAAGAAATCAGCTTCCCGATGTCGTCACCGTCGATGCCTTGATGCCACGCCGGGACGGTTGGTGGACAGTAGCGATGATTCGTAATGATCCTCGGTTAGAGCATCTTCCAGTGGTTATGGTGACGGCTTCGGTTCAACGTCATCACCGCGCTCAAGCAGAGCAGGCAACTGTAGACGCGTTTGTGAGTAAACCTTTTGATCCAGACGAGCTTGTTGCGGTGATTGGGGTGTTAGCTTCCGAGGGGCGAATGCAGTGATGGCGTTCTTCCATCGCTGTCGTGCCTTGGAGGCAAACAGAAGTGACCGGGATGCCGGGTAACCTGTCGTAGTGACCCCAGCAGAATTGTCTTTAGCGATCCGGCGCGCCCTTGTGAACGCCGTGGCGGACGGTGAAATCAGCGCACCTGTTCCTGATGAAGTACTGGTGGAGCGGCCGCGCCATCGCGACCACGGGGACTGGTCCACCAACATTGCCATGGTTTTAGCCGCGACTGCCAAGGCCCCCCCTCGCCAGTTGGCTGAGCTCCTGTCCTATCGCCTCGCTGACATTCCTGGGATTAGTTCGGTAGCGGTTGCTGGCCCGGGTTTCCTCAATATCGTGCTTGACGTTGCCGCTGCCGGAGAACTAGCCAGGACCATTGTTGAAGCGGGGCCAGATTACGGGGATTCTGCTGTTCATGCTGGCCGGGTGATGAACGTGGAGTTCGTGTCCGCGAATCCCACCGGCCCATTGCATATTGGCCATACTCGGTGGGCGGCGCTAGGGGATTCCCTCTGCCGGTTACTCACCGCGACGGGTGCGATGGTGACGGCTGAGCATTACGTCAACGACGCCGGAGCCCAAATGGACCGTTTTGGCGCCTCAATCGTCGCGCGGGCGTTAGGCCAGGAGGTTCCCGAAGACGGTTACCACGGTGAGTACATCAACGATCTTGCTCGTGGTGTCCTCGCTGAGGACGCGACGGTGACGGACGTACCACCCGGGCAGGCGATGGTAACCGCGAGGGATATCGGTTACCGACTTGTGCTGACTGAAATGAAACATACTCTGGCCGAGTTCGGAGTCCATTTTGATATCTGGTTCAGCGAGCGGGAATTGCATGATGACGGGGCAGTAGAACGTGCTGTGCAGCGTTTGCGCGAGCAAGGGCACGTATACGACCAAGACAACGCAGTATGGCTACGCACCACCGATTTTGGTGATGATCGTGACCGAGTGTTGGTACGTTCCGATGGGACTCCGACGTACTTTGCCGCCGATGCCGCGTATTACCTCAGCAAAAAAGATCGCGGGTTTCCGGAGAAGATCTATCTCTTAGGTGCAGACCACCACGGGTATGTTTCCCGGTTGCAGGCCATCTCAGCATGCGCGGGTGACGATCCGGCTCAAGCGATTGAAATTTTGATCGGCCAACTGGTAACCGTCAACGGCGCTCGGTTATCTAAGCGAGCTGGCATGATCGTTGAGCTACGGGATCTTATTGAGTGGATTGGCGCCGATGCAGTGCGGTATTCCTTGGCTCGTTACCCTGCCGATTCTCCTCTAAATTTAGATGGCGAGCAGTTACGTCGCCGCAGCAATGACAACCCGGTGTACTACGTGCAGTACGCGCATGCTCGCACCTGTAATGTCGCTCGACTAGCCGCAGCAGATGGAGTCCGCCGCGATGCCGGTTTCACTCCCGCTCTGCTCACTGATCCGACGGAAACTGAGTTAATTGCTCTTTTAGGTCAGTTTCCGAGTGTCGTGGTGCAGGCAGCGACCCTCCGGGAGCCGCATCGGGTTGCCAGATATTTAGAGGCGCTGTCGGCTGGCTATCACAAGTGGTACGACACTTGCCGAGTGCGCCCGCAATCTGTCGATGAGCTGATCACTGATCTACATCGCACTCGGTTATGGCTCAATGACGCCGCTGGGGTCGTCTTGGCTCGGGGTTTGGATTTACTTGGTGTCTCTGCTCCGGAACGGATGTAAGGGGGTCATGGTGAGAGCACATGAGGCGGGAGCCTTGCATGCTCAAGGGGAGCCAGGGCCGTCCTGGTTGATCGTCCCTGAAGATGTCAACGTTCTTGAACCGTTGTTGTGGGCGCAAACTGTCAGCCGTAACGATTCCGGAGAGCTCACCGTTGGTGGTGTCACTGCGGGGCGGATCGCCGCCGACCACGGTACTCCGTGTTACGTAGTCGATGAACTTGACTTTCGTTCTCGTGCAAGGGAGTTCAAGCGTTCCTTCGAGGCCGCTTTTGCTGATCTCTGCGGTGGGGCCGAGGTGTACTACGCCGGGAAAGCGTTTCTTTGCACCGAGGTAGCTCGTTGGGTCAGTGCAGAGGGATTACGTCTGGATGTGTGTACTGGTGGCGAATTGGCGGTTGCTTTACGTGCTGGAGTTCCGCCACGTCATCTTGGTTTGCACGGAAATAATAAAAGCGATGCTGAAATCGCCCGCGCGCTTGATGCCGAGATCGGTCGCATTGTGGTGGACAGTCTTGATGAGATCGAGCGTGTTGCGGCCGCAGCGGAAGATCGCGGGGTTCGCGCCCCGGTGCTGATTCGAGTCACGGTAGGTGTTGAGGCGCACACCCACTCGTACATTGCTACCGCTCATGAGGATCAAAAGTTCGGAGTTTCGCTAGCAAGTGGAGATGCTGCGCTTGCGGTGCAGCGCGTTCTCGCGCGCCCCCAGCTTGACTTGTTGGGTCTGCATTCACATATCGGTTCGCAAATTTTTGACGTGCAGGGGTTTGAGGTAGCCGCCCGGCGGATTCTCGGGTTACACGCAGAAGTGGCTGAGCACCACGGTGTGGTGCTACCCGAGTTGGATTTAGGCGGTGGTTTCGGCATTGCCTACACCACTCAGCACGACCCGCTCCCGCCGGCAGAGCTAGCCGCTGGGATGGCGCGAATTGTGGCAGCTGAGTGTCGTCAGCTAGGCATCGCAGTACCTCGGATCTCTATCGAACCGGGTCGTGCGATCGCTGGCCCGAGTACATTCACCTTGTACACCGTTGGCACGGTCAAGAAAGTGGCTTTAGACGGCGGGACCTCCCGTCGCTATATCGCGGTCGACGGTGGGATGAGCGATAACGTCCGCGCAGCCTTATATGACGCGGACTACTCGGCGACGCTGGCAAGTCGGGGCTCCGATGCGGTGCCTGTTCTCACCCGAGTGGTCGGAAAGCATTGTGAGAGTGGGGATGTCATCGTCAAAGACGAATATCTTCCAGCGGACGTTGTTGCTGGTGACTTGCTCGCTGTGCCTGGCACGGGTGCTTACTGTCGAAGTATGGCTAGTCAGTACAACCATGTTCCGCGCCCGCCGGTGGTTGCGGTCATCAACGGGCAGACGCGCGTTGTGGTCCGCCGAGAAACTGAAGATGACCTTCTCGCGTTAGATACTGGAGCGTAAGTGAGACGGCGAGCAGGCGGGGCGCCATAGTGGCCTGGGCAGCGCGGTGGAGTGGAAGAGTGCGTGATCATCACACGATCGGAGGCGACTAGTGCACAAACCTCAGTCTGACCAGCCGTTGTCGGTGGCTTTACTTGGGTGTGGTGTGGTTGGCAGCGAAGTGGCGCGCCTTCTACTCACGCAGGCAGACGATTTGGCTGCTCGGGTGGGAGTCCGGTTAACCCTGACTGGAATCGCAGTTCGTGATATCACGAAATCTCGGGAGCTTTCAGGGGTGGCACCTGCCCTCTTCACCACAGATGCTGATGAATTGGTGACCCGAGCGGATCTAGTCGTCGAATTGATTGGGGGAATTGAGCCAGCTCGGTCACTCATCTTGGCTGCGATGGAACACGGTGCCAGTGTGGTCACCGCAAATAAAGCTTTACTCGCTGAGGATGGCCCCACCTTGTACGCCGCAGCGGCAAAACACGGGGTTGATCTTTCTTTTGAGGCGGCAGTCGCTGGAGCAATTCCTTTGGTACGCCCTATCCGTGAATCGTTAGCGGGGGATCGGATCAAACGGATCCTTGGCATCGTCAACGGGACGACTAACTATGTGTTAGACCAAATGGACCGGACCGGCGCAGATTTGGCTGATGCGGTAGCGCAAGCTCAACAGCTCGGATACGCCGAGGCCGACCCAACGGCTGATGTCGAAGGTTTTGACGCTGCTGCCAAGGCTGCGATTCTCGCGTCGTTGGCATTTCACACCCGGGTGCCTGTGACGGCAGTGCACCGGGAAGGAATTTCCAGGGTGAGCGCTAGCGATATTGCTGCGGCGCAAGAGATGGGTCATGTGGTGAAGTTGTTGGCGATCTGTGAACGGTCTGGTCTGCCGCATGAGGGGGTCTGCGTTCGGGTGCACCCTGCAATGGTGCCGCGCACGCATCCGCTTGCTTCGGTGAGTGGGGCGTTCAATGCGGTTTTTGTTGAGGCGGCCGCCGCAGGGCAGCTGATGTTCTACGGGCCTGGTGCCGGGGGTGCGCCAACGGCAAGCGCGGTCCTGGGGGATCTCGTCGCAACGGCCCGCGATCGCGTAGCCGGTGGGCGCGGCCCTGGAGAATCCGCGTACGCGGATCTTCCTATCCGTTCTATGGGGGAGGTCCGGACTCGCTATCACGTCAGTTTGGATGTCACGGACCGCCCGGGAGTATTGGCACAAGTCGCGCGAGTCTTCGCTGATCACAACGTCTCAATTGAGACGGTGCGTCAATCGTTGACCGGCTCCGGCTCGGCGCGAGAGCAAGCGGTCCTCGTTGTGGTGACACACTTTGCCCCCGATGCCGCCTTGGCGGATACGGTAGCCGCGTTGAAGAAGTTAGATGTTGTCCGTGCGGTGACCGGGGTGACTCGGGTGGAGGGCGAATAAGAAATGGCGATGGTGTGGCGGGGTGTCATTGAGGAGTTCCGAGCCCGATTGCCGGTGGACGCAGATACGCCTGTAGTCACATTAGGGGAGGGGGGAACTCCACTTGTCTACGCGCGGCAACTGTCAACTCTCACCGGATGCGACGTGTGGATCAAAGTTGAGGGGATGAACCCCACAGCTTCCTTTAAAGATCGCGGTATGACGATGGCTATTTCAAGGGCTCGTCAGGCAGGTGCGCGGGCTGTGCTTTGTGCTTCCACTGGTAACACATCGGCTTCTGCTGCGGCATATGCGACCGCGGCCGGGATGGCATGTGGGGTTCTTGTGCCAGACGGCAAGATCGCGTTGGGCAAGTTAAGTCAAGCAGTGGCTCATGGGGCCACTTTGTTGCAAGTTGAAGGAAACTTTGATGACTGTTTGACGTTAGCTCGCAAACTTTCCGAGTCGTATCCCGTTGAGTTGGTAAATTCAGTCAATCCTTACCGAATTGAAGGTCAAAAGACGGCCGCATTCGAAGTCGTAGACGCGCTGGGAGATGCTCCTGACATCCATTGCCTTCCGGTCGGTAATGCCGGAAACATCACGGCCTACTGGCAGGGGTATCGCGAGTACACAGTGACCTCTTCGGCACCTGGGCCGGCGTCAAAGACCCCGGCTATGTGGGGATTTCAAGCTGCCGGAGCAGCCCCGATTGTGCTTGGTCACCCAGTGGATCAACCGGATACGATCGCTACGGCAATTCGCATTGGCAACCCTGCCTCGTGGCGGCAAGCGGAACACGCTCGGGATGAAAGTTCAGGGCGGATCACTGCGGTCACGGACCAGCAAATTTTGGCCGCGCATCGTTTCTTAGCAAGCCGTGACGGTATTTTTGTTGAGCCAGCCTCGGCGGCTGGAGTGGCCGGGCTACTGGCAGCGCATCATTCGGGCGAAGTCCGCCCTGGTCTGCGAGTGGTATGCACGGTGACCGGTCATGGTTTGAAGGACCCGCAATGGGCCTTACGGACAGCTGACGGCGCGGAGGTCACACCGGTGCGAGTGCCAATTGACGCGATGACGGCTGCCGCGGCCTTGGGTTTGGATCAGGCTCAGCGGTGATTGATCCGGGTCTTGCACCTCAGGTGCCAAAAGAACCAACCTCAGGTTCAGTGAGCAACGTTGAAGTGGTGGTGCGCGTCCCAGCGACGTCGGCAAATCTGGGCCCGGGCTTTGACAGCTTTGGTTTAGCAATTGGGCTGTGGGACGAAATCCAGGTTCGCCTTGGCTCGCCGGCTGCCGGTTCGGTGCAGGTGGCTGGTGAAGGTGCTGGTGAGGTAGATACTGGCGCTGATCATTTGGTGGCGAAGGCGGTGCGGAAGGGGCTGGAGTTAGCTGGCGTTTCTCTTCCACCCGGCGGGTCACATGCGCTTCACCTGAGGTGCCGTAATGAGATTCCGCATGGCCGCGGTCTCGGTTCGTCCGCATCGGCAGTCATCGCGGGTTTGGTAGCAGGCCGGGCGTTAGCAGCTCGTACTGGATTACAGGTTTGTCAGGTATCTGATGAGCAGCTTTTCACTGCGGCAGCCACCATCGAAGGTCACCCAGATAATGCCGCGGCCGCTTTATGGGGCGGGCTCACGGTGGCGTGGATGGAGCCATCTGGTCCGCGCGCTCGGATGGTCGTCGTGCATCCAGACATCACTGTGGTTGTTGCGGTTCCCATTCAGCGGCTACCCACCCATCAAGCTCGTGCGGTACTACCGCCAGTTGTTCCTCACGCGGATGCTGCTGCCACCGCCGCTCGTGCGGCTTTACTCATGGTGGCGATGACGCAAGATCCGAGTCTTTTGTTGCCCGCGACTGACGATTGGTTGCATCAACGGCAGCGTGCGTCAGCTATGCCGGACACGATGCAGGCAGTAAGCCAATTACGGACCGCCGGTTGGGCTGCGGTGATGTCCGGTGCTGGCCCTAGTGTCATGGTATTAACGACGGCAGATCATCGCCGTCAAGCGACGGAAGATGTCACCCAGCTCTTAGGGTCAGGTTGGCGAGTTTTCACTCCACCGATCGCCTCTGGTGTCCAGGTAGACGAAAGCTGAGCTTTGCGTGCTACGGTTCTCTTACGTCGAGTTGAATTCGACTTCGCAGAATTCACGATCGACTAAATCGATTTTTGGTAGAAAGCCCATTCCTCTTTGTTTTGAGGATTCTCAGTGGTCATTCTCCGAATTACGATAATTTCCGTCTTGGGTGCATGGTGTGATAACTCATGGCTTATCAAAGGTCAAAGTGCTTGCCTGCCCGCTTCGTAGAGACGGTGCCATCCACCCAGGTTTGGGTGACCACCCCGCATCGTGGAAAGACCCGATGCCCCGAGGGGAGAAGGATCCTCTGTGACTGAAACCACTGACCGTGCCGACCTGGCTGACTTTCCTCAGGAGTCCGCGCCCCCCCGACCGGCGGGCTTGAGCGCGAAACGACTTCCCGAGTTGCAGGCGATGGCGCACGAGTTGGGCATTCCGGGAGTAGGCCGGATGCGAAAAAGTGACTTGATCGCCGCGATTGGCCAACAACGGGGAGCTGGTCGTGAGCAGCGAACGCAGGATGCTCCACAACAGGAGGCAAAGCCACTAACGTCAACCCAGTCTGTTGCGCAGGGCGAGCCGTCGTCTTCTTCACGGCGGGTTCCGGAAGGCGACCAAGCAGAGCAGTCCACGGGGGAGCGCACTGCACGTCAAGCTGCGGTCCGAGATCATGACGGGCCGCGGGCAGATACTGCTGAACGCGCGTCGCACGAGTCCGATGGGGCGCGCTCAGATCGTTCAGTTCGTCAGCAAGACCGACCATCTACCGGGTCATCCCACCGGCAGGGACGCCCTGACGACGACGATTCCAGCAGTCGCCGCCGACGCAGTCGATACCGTGACCGCCGCCGGCGTCCTGGTGGGCGTGGCCCGGAGTCGTCGGGGGGTTACACCTCGGATGAACCTGAAATCGCCGACGACGACTCCTTGATACCCGTAGCCGGCATCTTAGATGTGTTAGATAACTACGCCTTTTTGCGGACTTCCGGCTACTTAGCTGGCCCAAGTGATGTCTATCTTTCGTTGGGTCAAGTGCGGAAGTACGGCCTACGCAAAGGAGATGCAGTCACTGGCGCTATTCGTCAGTCGCGTGATGGGGAACAGCAGTCAACTCAGGGCAATCGCGGAAAGTTCAACGCATTGGTCCGCCTTGATACGGTCAATGGGCTTTCTCCCGAGGAAGCCAAGCAGCGGGTGGAATTTGGCAAGCTCACCCCGTTGTACCCGCAGGAGCGTCTCCGGCTGGAGACTGAGCCAGGGGTCTACACCACCCGCATCATTGACCTTGTGGCTCCGATTGGGAAAGGGCAGCGAGGGCTGATTGTTTCTCCGGCAAAAGCTGGAAAGACGTTAGTTATGCAAGCAATCGCCAATGCGATTAGTGCTAACAACCCCGAATGCCATCTCATGGTGGTTTTGGTTGATGAACGACCTGAAGAAGTCACCGAAATGCAGCGTGCGGTTAAGGGCGAGGTGATTGCTTCAACGTTCGACCGCCCAGCCGATGATCACACGACGGTGGCTGAGTTAGCGATCGAGCGAGCTAAACGGTTAGTTGAGATGGGTCACGATGTCGTCGTTCTTTTAGATTCGATTACTCGACTTGGCCGGGCCTATAACTTGGCGGCTCCGGCTAGCGGGCGGATCATGTCCGGTGGGGTCGATTCCAGCGCGTTGTATCCGCCGAAGAAATTCTTCGGCGCGGCTCGCAATATCGAGCACGGTGGTTCGCTAACTATCTTGGCGACGGCTTTGATTGACACCGGTTCAAAAATGGATGAGGTTATCTTCGAAGAATTTAAAGGCACTGGAAATATGGAACTCCGGTTGGACCGCCGGCTTGCTGATAAGCGTTTGTTCCCTGCGGTGGATGTCAATCCGTCTGGTACCCGCCGAGAAGAAATCTTATTGGGTCGAGAGGAGCTTGCAGTGAGTTGGAAGCTGCGCCGCGTTTTAACAGCTTTGGACTCCCAGCAAGCCTTAGAACTGCTTTTGTCAAAGCTCAAAGAAACAAAGAGCAACACCGAGTTTTTAATGCAGGTGCAAAAGACCACTCCAGTGCCCGGGAAAACTGACGGGGACTAACAGAACGCGGTCACCTCATTCCTGGGGATTCGCCCTTAGGAATGAGGTAAGTCCCCCGGTTGTTTGAGGGAGTGTTCGCTCTGTCAGACTTTTCTAGGTTCCGGTTCACGGCTCGATTGCCGACCCGGCGGCCCAACTTTAAGGAGCATCGTGAAAAAAGATATTCACCCCGAGTACAACGTGACTGAAGTGAGCTGCACATGCGGTGCTTCATTCACGACCCGGAGCACGGCATCGAGTGGGCAGTTGCACGCTGAAGTGTGCAGCCAATGTCACCCCTTCTACACCGGTAAGCAGAAAATTATGGACACTGGTGGTCGGGTTGCTCGTTTCCAAGCTCGGTACGGCAAACAGACTTCTTCTCGCTAGCCACTGTGGTGTCCGGCGCTCTGATGGGTGCCGGACACTCGCATGTCGAGGTGGCCTTTTCTGTGAGCTGGCGATACGGAGGTAAGCATGTTCGACGGGATTGAAAGTTTGATCGCCGAGCACGCCGAAGTGCAATCGCAGCTCGCCTCCCCGCGTGTCCACGATGACCAGCCACGTGCTCGTCAGCTGGCCCGCCGATATGCCGAGTTGGCCCCAGTAGTAGCTGCTTATGAAACGTGGGAACGATCCCGGGACGATGCGCTCGCTGCCGCTGAGCTTGCAGTTCAGGACGCCTCATTCGCTGAGGAGCTTCCGGTGCTGCAACAGGATGAACTCGATGCAGCTGATCGATTACGCGACTTGCTTGCTCCTCGGGATCCAGACGATGACCGTAATGTCATCGTCGAGGTTAAAGCCGGTGAGGGCGGCGCGGAGTCCGCTCTTTTTGCGGCAGATCTCATGCGGATGTACTTACGTTATGCCGAGCGGTGCGGCTGGGGCGTTGCGGTTCTTGACGCTGCGGAGTCGGAATTGGGGGGATACAAAACAGTCTCGTTTGCGGTCCGTGCACGAGGTGCTCCGCAGCTTGGGCAAGGAGTCTGGGCTCGGTTGAAGTACGAGGGCGGGGTGCATCGAGTCCAGCGGGTTCCTGTGACGGAGTCGCAAGGCAGGATTCACACCTCGGCAGCGGGTGTGGTGGTGTTGCCGGAGGCGGATGAAACTGAGGAACAGGAGATTCCTAGTTCTGATCTGCGGATCGACGTCTTCCGCTCCAGCGGCCCTGGTGGGCAAAGCGTTAACACCACTGATTCGGCGGTGCGGATCACCCATCTTCCTACTGGCACGGTGGTGTCTTGCCAAAATGAGAAAAGTCAACTTCAAAATCGCGAACAGGCAATGCGTATCTTGCGGGCTCGACTTCGTGCGGTTGCCCAAGAACAAGCGCAGCTAGAAGCGTCGGCCGCTCGCCGTAGCCAGGTGCGAACGGTAGACCGTTCCGAGCGGATTCGGACGTATAATTTCCCGGAGAACCGAATTAGTGATCACCGAACCGGCTATAAGGCGTACAACCTCTCTACCGTCTTGGATGGCGATCTTGAGGCTGTCATTCAGTCCGCTGTTGAGGCTGACCGAGCGGCGCAGGTTGCTGCTGCTACGGCGACGCGGTAGCTGTGTCCTCAATGCCAAGAGGCCGCAGAGCCGAATCACCAGCTGCGGTCTTGCATACCGCGGCTCAACGTCTTGCTGCGGCCGGAGTGCCAAACCCTCGCACCGATGCGGAGATCTTGGCCAGCGTGGTGCTTTCGCTAAGTCGAGCTGACCTTCGAGTGGCGCTCGCGCGGGGGGATGAGCTTCATTTGGGGGCTGAGTACTCGGCGCTCATTGATCAACGGTGCGCTCGGGTTCCCGTGCAACATCTTTCCGGGCGAAGCTCATTTCGTACCTTAGATCTTGCAGTTGGGCCGGGTGTTTTTTTGCCTCGCCCGGAGACGGAGTTAGTCGCCGGTACAGCTATCGCCTACGCCAGCAAGTTCATGGCAGCGGGAAAAGCCCCCCTCGTGATGGATTTGTGTGCGGGGTCAGCGGCCATCGCCTTATCGATCGCCGCGGAAGTGCCAGGCACTGTCGTCCATGGAGTGGAGCTTTCCGACGCTGCGATTCGTTGGGCGCAACGCAATGTAGACGCGTTAAGCATTCCGGTTCATCTTCATCAGGGTGATGTGCGCATTATGGCATCAGGGGAGACGGGCAGCTGTGTTGTCAAGGGGATTACGGACGGCGATGTGGACGTCGTGGTCAGCAACCCGCCGTACATCCCACCAGGTGCGGTTCCAGTTGATCTGGAGGTTCGTGAGCATGACCCGCCGCTGGCTTTATACGGTGGTGGAGCAGACGGCTTACTGGTTCCTCGGGCGGTGATAGCGGTAGCCCGACGCATGCTACGCCCAGGTGGTGTTCTCATCATGGAACACGCGGAAGTCCAACAGGACGCCCTGGTTGAGGCATGTGGATCGGGGTGGCAGATTGAAGGGCACTTTGATCTCACGGGCCGTCCCCGATACATCGTGGCAGTCCGTCAGTAACCACATCATGAACATGGCCCGTGCCGCACTTGCCCGCGGCGTTTCAGTTGTCGTGAGGATGGCAGGATGGCGCGGTGAAGCGGATTGATGCATTAACTGATCGAGGACGCCAGGCAGCGGCGGATACTGCATCAGATGCAGTGAACCGTGGTGAGGTGATTGTGATTCCCACGGACACGGTCTATGGGGTGGGTGCCGACGCGTTTTCTCCGGCCGCGGTTGCGGCACTGTTGGCGGCGAAGGGTCGAGGCAGGTCTATGCCGCCGCCGGTGTTGGTCCCCACTAGGCACGCGGTTGATGCGCTGGCCTACGACATCACTGAGGCGACTCGGGAGTTAGTGGCTGCGTTTTGGCCGGGGCCACTGACTTTGGTGTGTCATGCACAACCGACATTGGCCTGGGACTTAGGCGACACTCATGGGACGGTGGCGTTGCGGATGCCTTTGCACCGGGTCGCGTTAGCGGTGCTGGCGCGTACCGGCCCGTTGGCGGTGACAAGCGCGAATAGAACCGGCCGACCTCCTGCGGTGACGGTCGAGGAGGCAGTGGAGCAACTCGGTGATGCCGTCAGTATTTATGTTGACGCTGGGCCTAGCCAGTCTGCAGTCGCGTCCACCGTTGTCGATGTCACTGCTGATGTGCCGGTGTTGTTGCGACGTGGTCCTATTACCGACGATCAGATCCGGGCTATCACAGGGGAGTTACAAGTCCCTCATCAGGATGAGGCGGGCCCGGGTTCGTCTTAAAAGCTAGCCGTTGATCATCAGTGTGAGGAATGGAGTAAACATGAGTGAGACATTTTGGGGCCCCAGCTTCGCTGCTCTTGAAGACACGGATCCGCAGATTGCGGAAATATTGTTAGCTGAGATGAGTCGGTTGCGATCCGGATTGCAATTGATTGCAAGTGAAAATTTCACGTCCTCGGCAGTTCTGGCCGCGTTAGGTTCGACCCTAAGTAATAAATACGCTGAGGGTTATCCAGGCCGGCGATATTACGGTGGTTGCGCCGAAGTGGATCGGGCTGAAGAGCTAGGTATGGCGCGGGCCAAGGAATTGTTTGGCGCTGACCACGCCAACGTGCAACCACATTCTGGTGCTAGCGCCAACATTGCCGTTTATGGTGCTTTTTGTCAGCCAGGGGACACAGTTCTTGCGATGAGCTTGCCGCACGGTGGGCATCTCACTCACGGCACGAAAGTGTCGTTTAGTGGCATGTGGTTTAACGCTGTTCACTACGGCGTCAATGCCCAGACTGAGCACATTGACTACGATCAGGTGCGGGACTTGGCGCGGCAGCATCGGCCGCGACTGCTCATTTGTGGGGGGTCAGCGATCCCGCGAACCATCGATTTCGCAGTTTTCCGGGAAATCGCCGACGAAGTGGGGGCGATCCTGATGGTTGATGCTGCGCACTTCATTGGATTGGTAGCAGGTAAAGCGATCCCTAGCCCGGTGCCGCACGCAGACGTCGTAACATTTACCACGCATAAGGTACTTCGCGGTCCACGGGGTGGTGCTTTCGTATGCAAAGCCGAACATGCCACCGCGCTCGACAAAGCAGTGTTTCCCATGATGCAGGGGGGGCCTTTGATGCATGCGGTGGCCGCGAAAGCGGTGAATTTTGCCGAATGCATGACTGAGCAGTATCAGCAGTACGCGCGGCAGGTGATCGCTAACGCTCAAGCGCTGACGACGGGGCTAGTGAAGCACGGCATGCGTCCTGTTACCGGCGGTACGGACACGCACCTTGCCTTGCTTGATCTCGCGCCACTAGGGGTGACAGGTAAGGACGCTGAAACTCGTTGCGACGCAGCAGGCATTGTCCTCAACAAGAACGCTATCCCGAATGATCCGCAGCCACCGCGGGTAGCGTCTGGGATTCGGGTGGGGTCACCGTCGATTACCACTCAAGGAATGACCGAAGAGCAGATGTCCGTCGTGGCCGATTTGATTGCGCGAGCAGTCACCCAAACTGACGGTTCGTCAGATCATCCGATTACACGTGCGATTCGCCAGGATGTTGCAGATTTGGTAGCGACTTTCCCGGCGTATCCGCCGCCACGCTGATGGTCTTGCCGCAAGTCGAGGAGTAACCCGGTGCGTGAATATCTTTTTGTCATGCTGGTGGCCGCCGTTGTCACGTATGTTTTCACTCCTGCGGTCCGGGCCGTAGCAATTCGGCAAGGGGCAATCACTCAGGTACGGGATCGGGATGTGCATGAGGTGCCGATCCCGCGCCTGGGTGGTTTAGCCATGTTCGCTGGCTTGGCGGCGGCAGTGGTCGTGGCGACTCAACTTCCTCGTTTGTCGGAGATTTCGGAAAACTCAGGGGATCTACGCGCTGTTTTGACCGGCGCGTCCTTAGTGGTTGCGTTAGGTGTCGTTGACGATGTGTGGGGTTTAGAAGCGTGGACTAAATTCGCTGGTCAGATTTTGGCGGCCGGAGTCATGGCCGTGCAAGGAGTTCAAATTCTTACGTTACCTATTTTTGGGGTGACGTATTTGCCGACTTCGGCTTTGATTGTTTTAACTATTTTGGTGGTGATCACCACCATGAATGCGGTGAACTTTGTCGACGGTCTTGATGGGCTAGCAGCTGGGATTTGTGCGATAGCGGCGATTGGATTTTTTGGCTATACCTACGTGATCTCTCGCGAATACCAAAGTGACGTTTTCTCGGTATCGGCTTTGTTAGGTGCGGTGTTAATTGGGTGTTGTTTAGGATTTTTGCCGTACAACTTTAATCCAGCGAGCATTTTCATGGGCGATACCGGTGCCATGCTGTTGGGCTTGGTTCTATCCGCGGCCACGATTTCGTTGACTGGAAATATCGACCCAGCGGCGGTCCGGGCCGGGGATGTGTCCCCAGAGGTATTCCCAATTTTGATGCCATTCGCAGTGTTGGTGGTGCCGTTGTTAGATATGGTCCTGGCAATCGTCCGGCGCACTCGGGCTGGCCGGCGACCATGGCATCCAGATGCGCAGCATTTACATCACCAAATGCTTTCCTTAGGTCATAGTCATCCGGGCGCGGTTGTTGCGCTCTATCTTTGGGCAGCCTGGGTAGCTTTCGGGGCGGCGGCGGTAGCTTTGCTTCGTTTGCAATGGGCACTAGTGGTGGTGGTGGGTTTGTTTGTGACTGCGATCAGCGTCACGGTGTTTGGTCCCACGATACGACCACACCGCGAACGCTTGTGATACGCTTCACAAGCGAGAAATTGCACGTTTACTGCCCAGTAGCTTTATACGCGATAGCCACCGACGACGACCATCACGAGCCGCCGAGGGGCCACCTTGACTTTCCAGCCTGACCCTCAATTAACTACTCACCTTTCTTTGGCGAGCAGTGACGATCAACGCAAACAATTCTCCCTTTTACTTAAAGGTGCGTTTGTCCCCACTTTCTCCGTTGGTGTCGTCATTAGTGTCATCTGCGCATTCATTAATTTTAGTGTGGCTGGCTCTGCTGCGTTGGGAGCCGCCATCGTGCTTTTCTTTTTCGCAATGAGCTTGCTTGGTATGAGGCAGGCAGTGCACCTTCCACCGCATATCGTGCTGGCCATTGTGTTAGGCATTTATTTCATCAAAATTGTTGTACTGGCGATCGCCCTCTTTGTCTTAAGTGACATCTCTTGGGTGTCCGTCCGGGCGTTAGGTCTCACCACAATTACATGTTCCGCGGTATGGCTAGCAATGGAACTCCGTGCTTTCAAGCGCCTCAGGCTGCCGATCATTTCTGCGTTGGAGTCGATCAAGTGAGTGGGCGCCGCGCCGAATGGAAGGTTGAGGATGAGTGGAGAGCCTCCAATGCCAGGCCGTCAAGATCCTTCGATGCATGCTTATGGCGATGGCGCAGTCCGCAGCGGCCCGCTGCCCGAAAGCGCAGCATGGAACGTGCTCAGCACACTCATTTCCAGCCAGTTGGGGTTCGGTCTTCCGGCTTGGTTCGTTGGTCGCTGGCTGGGGTGGGATTGGCTGGTGGGCTGCGGGATGGTGGCTGGCGCGGTGGTCGCATTGACTATCATTTGGTTCCGGTACGGTACTTACGAGGATTGACCCTGGGCAACCAGGTATGTCACACCAACCAGGTGTCTCACATGCGGGTATCAGCGGCTTATATTGCAGACCAACAGAGAGTCGCTCTTCAGCTTCCTACCCACCAGTGTGCAGGTTCCAAAGAGTTGATAACTGTCGATGACGTCATAACTCGTACCTATACGGCTATGACTCTTGTTTGTGCTACGGAGGATGTGCTGTGACTCTGGTGTTTGTCACTGAGGGCGAAAGTTTCAACCCGCCAGGTACCGCGGACTTCTGGCAACCATTGATCGGCGACGGCCCGTTCGCCTTGACTCGCCCAATGATCTTGATGGTTTTTTCGACGCTCCTTCTGGTTGTTGTTTTCCTCACTGTCACGAAGCGACTCACTGTTGTTCCCGGTAAAGGGCAAGCGATCACTGAAAGCGCATATAACCTGGTTCGAAATTCGGTTGCGCGTGACATTCTCGGCAGTAAAGAATTCTTGCGGTTCGTTCCGTTGCTGTTTGGCTTATTCACTTTAATTCTTGTCAATAACCTTTTCGGAATCATCCCAGCTATTCAGTACCCGACTATGTCTCGTATTGCTTTCCCGCTAGCGCTCACCATTGTTGTTTATGTGGTTTATCTGTTCATTGGTATGCGCCGCCGCGGCGTTTGGGGCTACATCAAGAGCTTGGTTCCTCCGGGTTTGCCTACGTGGCTAGTTCCTTTCCTTTTCTTCTTAGAATTTCTCACGTTCTTTATCACTAGGCCAGTAACGCTCGCTTTGCGACTCTTTGGGAACATGTTCGCTGGGCATATTCTGTTGCTGCTGATGGCGTTAGGTGCTGAGCATATGCTGCTGCATGGGAGCCCAGCCCTCAAGGTGATCTCAATTGGCCCATTTATGATGAGTTTTGTGATGACTGTTTTTGAGCTCATCGTGGAATTCATTCAGGCATATATCTTTACGTTGCTCGCTGCCGTCTATATTGCCGGTTCACTTGTTGACGAACACTGAGTACAACTTGTCCACCCCGAAGTTGTGGGTCATCTGACTCGCTCGATCTAAGGAATGAGAAAGAAACATGACTGGCTCTCTTGCGATTATCGGTTACGGCATTTCCGCTCTTGGCCCTGGAATTGGTGTTGGCCTGATCTTTGCGGCTCTTATCAACGGTGTTGCTCGGCAGCCTGAAGCTCGCGGAGTGCTATTTCCACTTGCACTGATTGGGGCGGCTTTCGCTGAGGCGCTGGCTATCTTCGGTGTCGGCTTGGCGTTCGTTTTCTCCGGCTGATAGCCGCCTGAACCTATCCATGCGTGGTCGCTTGAAGGAGTTGACGTGGTGATCTGGTCAGCAGTGCGGATCGCTGAAACCAAAGACGAAGACTGGTGGACGGGGACGCTCTATCCCATCCTCCCGCACCCCGGTGAGCTCATCGTGGGCACCATTTGCTTCGGCGTCATCGTGTGGTTGATGACAAAGAAGGTGGTCCCCCGGTTAGAGGAGCTGTACACCCAGCGCACTGCCGCCATTGAGGGCGGTATGGCCAAAGCAGAACAAGCTCAAGCAGAAGCTGAGACGGCACGGCAAGAACTGCAAGCTCAGCTTGCCCAGGCGCGCGAAGAAGCCGCGGCTATTCGTGAGCAGGCCCGTGCCGAGGGATCGCAAATACTCGCTGAATTGAAAGCGCAAGCACAGGCAGAGTCCGCCCGGATCATGAGTACCACGCAGGCGCAGATCGAAGCCGAACGTCAACAGGCGGTGCTTAGCCTTCGGTCTGAAGTGGGCGCGTTAGCAACGAGCTTGGCCTCACGGGTGGTAGGGGAGTCGTTAGCCGACGAAGCCCGCCAGCAACGAACTGTTGAAAGGTTTTTAGCCGAATTAGAAGCAGATCACGCTGGTGGATCTGCTGTGAAATCTTCCCGGGACGCCTGATGAATGGCAGCAGTCGGGATGCGGTCGCAAAGGCGCGCGCCGCGTTGGACTCGGTTATGGACTCCTCAGCAGGAGCCGAGGAGCAGCGAGCGATAGGCGAACAGCTTTTTGCGGTGGTAGGTCTTCTCGATGAGCACAGTGCTCTTCGTCGCGCGTTGACTGACCCATCTCATGATGGCCAGGAAAAAGCCGACGTGGTGAGTGGACTGCTCGGCGAGCGCATTAGTGGACCAGCCAGTCGCGTGATCCACGCGGCAGTTCAAGGGCGATGGTCTCAAACTCGCGATCTTGCCGACGCCCTGGAGGATTTCGCGGTTACCGCAGTTGTCGCCAGCGCCGAACGCGCGGGTACCGCTGATCGTCTGGAAGAAGAACTGTTCCGCTTTGAGCGCACAATCGCCGGGGATGCTCAGCTGGCCGCGGCTCTTGGTGATTCACAGGCGACCCCTGGGCGTCGCAGTGCTTTAGTGGATGAGCTAATCACAGGTAAGGCATTACCGGTCACATGTCTCCTGATTCGACGAGTGGTCTCAGCGCCACGGGGTCGTTCCCTTACTGATTCGTTGACGCACTATGCGCGCCTGGCCGCAACAAGGCGTGAGCAACTCATTGCTTTGGTGACGGTCGCGGGGCCTTTGGTCGCTAGTCATCGTGACCGGTTAGCTGCAGTGCTTGCGCAAATGTATGGCAAGAAGATTCAGCTCAATGTCGCTGTTGACCCGCAGGTGCTCGGTGGGATCAGAATCGACATTGACGACGAAGTCATTGACGGCAGTATCGTTCGCCGGCTGGCTGATGTGCGCCGCCGGTTAGCCGGATAGTCAAGAGCACCCCAACGCCATGAGTACATCGCGTACCGACACCGTGAAACAGAAGAGGCAGACATCATGACCGAGCTGACAATTCGCCCTGAAGAAATTCGTGCTGCGCTGGACAACTTCGTGCAGTCTTACTCCCCGGGTGCCTCTGCCCGAGAAGAAGTAGGCCGTGTCGCTGAAGCAATGGACGGCATTGCCCGGGTCGAAGGTTTGCCGTCGGTTATGGCGAACGAACTTCTTCGGTTCGCCGATGGAACGTTGGGGCTAGCGCTCAATTTGGACGTCCGTGAGGTGGGCGTGGTCGTGCTTGGCGATTTTGCCGGGATTGAAGCGGGGCAAGAGGTGCAGCGCACCGGTGAGGTGCTGTCCGTCCCGGTCGGTGACGCTTACCTTGGTCGGGTTGTAGATCCGCTAGGTACCCCGATTGATGGGTTAGGCGCAATTGAGACCACCCAACGTCGCGCCTTGGAGCTTCAAGCTCCAACTGTGGTGCAGCGCAAGTCAGTCCATGAGCCGTTACAGACCGGGATTAAAGCGATCGACGCGCTCACTCCCATTGGGCGCGGGCAGCGCCAGTTGATCATCGGCGACCGGCAAACCGGTAAGACCGCAGTGGCGATTGACACGATCATCAACCAGAAGGAGTTCTGGGCTACCGGGGATCCGAGTCGGCAAGTGCGCTGCATTTACGTAGCCATTGGGCAAAAAGGGTCGACGATCGCTTCTGTGCGCAGCGCGCTAGAAGAGGCTGGCGCGTTGGAGTACACCACGATCGTGGCCGCCCCGGCATCAGACCCGGCTGGCTTCAAATACCTCGCGCCGTATACCGGCTCCGCGATTGGCCAACATTGGATGTATGACGGCAAACACGTATTGATCATTTTTGATGACTTATCCAAACAAGCTGAGGCGTACCGTGCGGTTTCCTTGTTGCTCCGCCGTCCGCCGGGTCGTGAGGCGTACCCCGGTGACGTCTTCTACTTGCATTCGCGGTTGTTGGAGCGTTGCGCCAAGTTGTCTGATGACTTAGGAGCAGGCTCAATGACGGGGCTGCCGATTATCGAGACCAAAGCCAATGACGTGTCGGCGTATATCCCCACGAACGTCATTTCGATCACCGACGGGCAGATCTTCTTGCAGTCCGACTTATTCAACGCCAACCAACGGCCTGCGATTGATGTGGGGATTTCGGTGTCTCGGGTGGGTGGCGCCGCGATGACTAAAGCAATGAAGAAAGTCACCGGATCCTTAAAAGTTGATTTGGCTCAGTTCCGCGCTTTGGAAGCGTTCGCATTGTTCGCCTCGGATTTGGACGCCGCGTCACGGCAGCAGTTGGCCCGTGGCCAGCGGTTGATGGAGTTGCTGAAACAGGGTCAGTACTCTCCGTATCCGGTGGAAGAGCAAGTGGTCTCAGTGTGGCTGGGGACTGCCGGCAAGTTAGATTCAATCGCGGTGGGTGATGTGCGGACTTTCGAACGTGAGTTCATTGACCATCTTCGGCGGTCCACCCAAATCCTCACCACTATCCGGGAGACCGGACAGTTCGGTGATGACACCGCCGCCGCCCTCGATGCCGAGGTTGTGACTTTCATTAAGAACTTCCAAGCTTCTGGGCGCGAGAGTATTCAGCCTGGACATGAGGAGTCCGAGGCTCTCGCGGCTGAGCAGATCGATCAGGAGCAAATCGTTCGGCAGAAGCGCGGCTGACGTATGGGAGCACAGCAGCGGGTTTATCGCCAACGCATTAATTCCACCTCTTCATTGAAAAAGATTTTCAGTGCGATGGAGTTGATCGCCACCTCCCGAATCGCTAAGGCCAGGGCCGCGGTGACAGCGTCATCTCCGTATGCTCAGGCCATCACCCGGGCTGTTTCTGCGGTCGCTACGTACTCCACTACCGAGCATCCGTTGATTACGGAGAAGCCGATGGTTCGCCGCGCCGCCGTTTTGGTGATCACCAGTGACCGAGGTATGGCAGGTGCGTACTCAGCCAACGTACTGAAGGAAACCGAGCGCCTCAGCGAGTTACTGCGAGAGCGCAACGTTCAGCCAGTGTTGTACGCGGTGGGTCGCAAAGCAGCGGCGTATTACCGGTTCCGGCGTCGTCCAGTTGAGCGAGAATGGACTGGATTCAGCGAAGCGCCCACATATGAGCACGCTCGGGAAATAGGGCAAGCTCTGGTGGATGCTTTCTTAGCTGGCTCCGAAGCTGGGGGTGTCGATGAGATCCACGTGGTCTTTACCAGATTTATCACGATGGTCACCCAACAGCCCGATGTCATTCGACTCTTACCGTTAGAAGTTGTTGATGGGGCAACAGCTCCAGAGCCTGGGGATGTACTACCCCTGTATGAATTCGAGCCTGATGCCGAGTCAGTTTTTGACTCCCTGCTGCCGCGCTACATCGGGAGCAGAATTTTCAATTGTTTATTGCAGGCCACCGCAAGTGAGCAGGCAGCGCGCCAGCGCGCGATGAAATCCGCCGCGGATAACGCTGAAGAACTCATTCGTTTGTATACCCGTCTGGCTAACCAAGCCCGCCAAGCCGAGATTACCCAGGAGATCAGCGAGATTGTCGGCGGCGCCGACGCGCTCGCCTCCGTCGGCGCTGAGAAGTGAGAGAGGACACCGCTATGACCGCCACCGCCACCCAATCCGGGCCCGCCGCGGCCGCCCCCGCCGGGGTTGGTCGGATCGCTCGGGTGATCGGCCCGGTTGTCGACATTGAGTTCCCGGCTACCGCCATCCCAGATATTTACAACGCACTTGAAATTGACTATGAGCTCAATGGTGAGTCCCTGACTCTTGTGCTGGAAGTTGCGCAGCACATTGGGGACAACATGGTTCGGGCGATTTCTATGAAGCCGACTGATGGTTTAGTCCGGGGTACTGCGGTTCGGGACCGCGGAGAGGGGATCACCGTCCCCGTAGGAGATGCCACTTTGGGTCACGTGTTCAATGTCACCGGGGACTGTTTGAATCTCGCCGAGGGTGAGCGGTTGGAGGTCACCGAGCGTTGGCCGATCCACCGTAAGGCTCCTTCGTTCGACCAACTCGAACCAAAAACTCAGATGTTCCAGACTGGTATTAAGGTCATTGACCTTCTTACTCCTTATGTGCAAGGCGGCAAGATCGGTCTTTTCGGTGGGGCCGGGGTGGGAAAGACAGTTCTGATTCAAGAGATGATTGCCCGCGTAGCGCGTGATCATGGTGGTGTGTCTGTGTTCGCTGGCGTAGGGGAACGTACCCGTGAAGGCAACGACCTCATCGTCGAAATGGATGAATCCGGAGTGCTCCCGCAGACCGCTCTCGTGTTTGGGCAGATGGATGAGCCGCCGGGGACCCGATTGCGGGTGGCGTTGTCCGCGTTGACGATGGCCGAGTATTTCCGTGACGTCCAAAAGCAGGACGTCTTGCTTTTCATTGACAACATTTTCCGGTTCACGCAAGCTGGCTCTGAAGTTTCTACCTTGCTGGGGCGGATGCCGTCCGCGGTGGGGTATCAGCCGACGTTGGCTGACGAGATGGGCGTGCTTCAGGAGCGGATCACCTCAACCCGTGGGCACTCCATCACGTCCATGCAGGCCATTTACGTGCCGGCTGATGACTACACGGACCCTGCCCCGGCGACCACATTCGCCCATTTGGATGCCACCACTGAGCTCTCTCGGGACATCGCTTCACTGGGTATTTACCCTGCGGTGGATCCATTAACGTCCACCTCTCGGATTTTGGACCCGCGGTATATCAGCCAGGAGCATTACGACACGGCAGTTCGCGTCAAAAAGATCTTGCAACGAAACAAAGAACTTCAAGACATCATCGCTATCCTCGGGATTGATGAGCTCTCCGAAGAAGACAAGACCCTGGTCAACCGGGCTCGCCGGATTCAGCGGTTCTTGTCGCAGAACACTTACGTTGCGAAGCAGTTCACCGGGATCGAAGGTTCAACGGTTCCGTTGGATGAAACGATTGATGCGTTCACGAAGATCGCCGATGGTGAGTACGATCACGTTGCTGAGCAAGCCTTCTTCATGTGTGGTGGACTGGACGATGTCGAGCAGAAGTGGGCAGAAATCCAAAAGTCGTTGTCGTAGCACGAACTGAGTGGGAGATGCTACGGCATGTGTGCGTCAAGGAGTTTGTGGTGGTACACGTGCCATAGCATCTCCCACTCAGCCTCGCCGGCCCGCCGTCGTTGTCTTGGCCACGGTCGATCCCACGAAATGCTGATTGAGAAATGAGGACGACGCGATGGCGCTCGATGTAGAACTGGTTGCCGTGGATCGCACTGTGTGGCGTGGTGAAGCCCGGCAGGTAGTTGCCCGAACAACAGATGGTGAATTGGGAATCTTGCCGGGGCATGCGCCTTTGTTGGGGGTGTTGGGCGCCGGTCAGGTCAGGATTTCCGCTGAACAACCAGTCACCGTTGAGGTTGATAGCGGTTTCCTTTCCGTAGACCACGACCGAGTCACCATCGTGGTAGGGACTGCTTCAACGGACATCGCACCGGTTAACTGACGATGGCATTAGTTGCCTGAGAGTGAGTAGAGGTGAATAACAGCGTCCTCATCCCGTTGGAGGTCGTTGGTGCTTTTTTACTTTTATCTTTCATCTACCTCGCGGTGATCGCGTTTCGCCGTCGCTGGCTCAGCCGCGGGTGGGGCGTGTTCGATTGCTCGGTTCGGATGAATCCTGAAGCACGAGGGCGATGGAAGCTGGGTGTTGCTCGCTACCGTGGTGACGGTGTCGAGTGGTTTCGAGTATTTGACATATCGCCTCGCCCTCGGCGGGTTTTCGCTCGCTCTGACTTGGTGATCGCTGGCCGCCGTGAACTGCATGGTGTTGAAGCACTGTCGTTGACGCCGGGTTTTCTCGTTCTCCAGTGCAAGCAAGCTCACGACGCGTTGGAGCTGGCAATGAGTGAAGAGTCTTACACCGGTTTGGCATCCTGGCTGGAGTCTGCTCCACCAGGTCAGAACACTTCCGTGGCTTAGCGCTCAGACATCTCCGGTGGGATTTTGAGCGCGCCCTCCGCCTGGGCGCCATAACACCTCCGCCACGCCAGCGGCGTGGTTGGCGTAGCGAGACACAATGAAAAGAAGATCCGACAGGCGGTTGAGGTATTGAGCGGTGAGCGGGTTCACTCCGCCGTCTGCTGTGCCGTACTGATCGAGGGCCGCCCAGGCGGAACGTTCCGCACGTCGAGAGATTGTCCGCGCAAGATGCAGGTGAGAGCTTGCGGGGCTCCCGCCGGCAAGAATGAATGAGCGCAATGTGGGCAAACCAGCGCCGAAATGGTCGCAATGCGATTCCAGCTCGGTGATCCAGGCTTCGTCCACGCGAAGCGGCGGGTATGCGTAGGTGGGGGCGAGCGGGGTGCATAAATCAGCGCCGACGTCAAAAAGATCGTTTTGAATTCTGGTAAGCACGGCCCTGAGTTCAACCGGAAGGTCGTGAGTGAGCGCGAGGCCAAGGGCCGCGCCGGTCTCATCACAATCTGCATACGCAACAAGCCGAGGATCCGTTTTTGCAATTCGACTGCCGTCCCCCAATGCAGTGGTGCCGTCATCGCCAGTTCGGGTGTAAATCCGGGAGAGCACAACCATAGTCGAACTGTAGTTGACGAGTGTGCGTTCTTTTGACGCCTGGATCGGTTCTGCTAGCGAGACTCCCGCAGGAGTGCCCGGGCAATTGGCGCTTGGTCCGGAAATACCATCACCCGCGGGCCCCGTGTCGTGGTGGCTACGGTGGCGCGGATGCCATGACGAGCAAGGTGAGCACGGGTCAGCTCAGCTTCGATGACCGTGGATGGGGCAGCGACCGGAATAAGGAGGCCGTATTGGTCGGGGGAGCCGTCGCGGGGCTCACGCTCGGCAAGGGAGCGTCCGCGGCGAAATGTCCATCGCAATAACCCGATGAGCACGCCCATGGCAGCGAAAGCTACGAGTGGTCCATAAACGAAGGAGTAGCTACCCCACGATGGCATGGGTCTAGTGTGCGCTGGACTCACGATTGTGGGGTGGGGCGGGGGATGTTCAGCTGACGGGCAAGATGGGGTGGTGGAGACAGCGTTGGCTTTAGTCGTGGGCACAGTTGTTGTTGTAGCGGGCACCGTGCTGGGTCGGTGGGTCAGAGTGCCGGCCCCGCTCGTGTTGGTGTTGGTGGGGGTGGGAGCAAGCTATCTCCCTTTCGTGCCACGGATAGAACTATCCCCAGAGGTGGTGCTGATCGGCTTACTGCCTCCACTGTTGTATTCGGCAGCGATCCGCACCTCACTCGTCGACTTTCGAGCGAACCGCTTGTCGATTGGTTTGCTATCGGTCGGCGCGACTTTATTCACCACGGTGTGCGTGGCGTTCGCCGCGTGGTGGATTGTTCCGGAGCCTTTTTCGCTCGCTGCCGCGTTCGCGCTCGGCGCGGTGGTCGCCCCGCCGGATGCGGTAGCCGCGACGGCAGTGGCTCGACGGATGGGGCTGCCGCGGCGGGTGGTCTCCATCTTGGAGGGCGAGAGTCTGGTCAATGATGCGACCGCGTTAGTGGCGTTGAACACTGCCCGCGCGGCTATTGTGGCGCCGATTACGGTCTGGGCGGTAGCGGAAGATTTTATTGTCGCCGCTGTGGGGGGTGTCGTTGTCGGAGCAATTGTCGCCGCAGTAGTGGCGATGGTTCGGCGGCGAATTGACGATCCAGTTCTGGACACCGCCGTGTCATTCGTCACCCCATTTATAGCGTTCATCATTGCGGAAAAGGCGCACGCTTCTGGGGTGTTGGCGGTTGTGGTCGCGGGTTTGTGGTTAGGGCATCAAGCGCATCGGTTGCAGTCTGGGGCTTCCCGGCTAGCGGAGCAAAGTACTTGGCGGACGGTCCAGTTTTTGTTGGAGAACGCGGTTTTCCTGCTCATTGGTTTGCAGTTACCCATTGTGGTGTCCGCAGCTCGGGAGGAAGTAGGCGGTGGCGACCTCGCGGTGATCAGCGCGGTGGTGCTGGCAGTGGTCTTGGTGTCTCGAATCGTGTGGGTCCATGGCAGTTATGGCACTCGGGTGCTCTTGACTCGGATCCATCCGGTTTGGGGCCTTGGTTCGTGGTCGTCCCGGAGTGCGACGGTGGTGTCCTGGGCGGGGATGCGCGGGGTGGTCAGTATTGCAGCGGCTTTTGCGTTACCGGAGGAAACTCCACGCCGTGGGGTTTTGCTGTTTGTGACGTTCGCGGTGGTGGTGGGAACCCTTGGGGTGCAAGGGTTGTCGCTGCCGTGGTTGGCGCGCCGATTGCGTTTGCCGGGCCCCGATGTCGTCCAAGACGCGTTGGCTCGGGCTGCGTTGTTGCATGAGGTAACAGCAGCGGGGCGGGCGCAGCTTGATCGTGAGGTAACAGCTGAAGATTCAGCTGAGGTTGTTGAAGGATTGCGCCAGTCTTCTCAGCAGCGCGCTGATGAGGCGTGGGAACGGTTGGGGCGCTCGCAGGCCGAATACGAACCACCAACGGCCACGTATGTGCGATTGCGTCTGGCAATGTTGACGGCAGAGCGTGACGCTTTGGTGCTGGCACGTGACTCGGGGCGGTACGAAGACGAAGTGTTGCGGCTGGTGGCGTTGGCCTTAGACGTGGAGGAGTCTTTGCTGGACCGGACCCAGGTGGTGTCGGGTCCGGTCGCGTTGCCGGCGAATCCAGAAGATTCGGCGCGCTGGTGTGAGCATTTAGTCGCGGCGTCATTGGTGGTTCGCCCCCGCACCCCAGAGGGCTGCGAAACATGCTTGGTGGAAGGGACGACGTGGGTGCACCTGCGGTTGTGCGTCACCTGCGGGTACGTGGGTTGCTGTAGTAGCTCGCCAGAGCAGCACGCAGAACGACATTTCCAGGAGACTGGTCACCCAGTGATGCGCAGCTTCGAACCGCACGAACAATGGCGGTGGTGTTACGTCCACCACTTACTGGGGTGAGTAGCCCAGAAGGTGGTGTCGATCATGCGGCCTCTGCGGCAGTAACCAAAAGCCCTTCTAGCGTTACGAGAAGCAACTCTGAGTTACAAGAATTGTGACTGCGCCGTTATCTTATTGAGACTCAACAGTGTTCTTGGACCGTAATAATCTCGCTATCAGAGAAAACGTATTCTCTATTGAGGAGAGCTCATGGCACTTTCTAAGCGCATGCTTGGCGTTTTGGCGGCGGGCGCCGTTTTGCTTGCTGGCTGCAGTGATGGCGATAGCAGCTCCACTGACGCAAGCTCAGCGAACACCGCTGAATTAAAGATCTTCGGGTGGGGTGATGACACCGAGGTGAAAGCTTTTGAAGCTCGGGTAGCCGCATTTACCGCTCAGACAGGGATTAAAGCCCGGTTCTATCCCAATCCTCAAGATACGTTCGATGCAGTCACGCAGACCGCTATCTCCGGTGGCAAGGCCCCTGACGTGATGTATGTGGACACCTCCAAGGTGAAAACCTATGTGGCATCAGATCTGCTCGCGCCAGTACCGGATGGGGCGATCGAACAGCCGGAAGGTTTAGTGAAATCCCTTGCGGATTCTTTTGTTGTAGACGGCAAGAGCTATGCCGTCGCTAAGGACTTCGCCACCTTGGGCTTGATCTACAACACCGAGCTCTTCAAAGAAGCTGGTATTAGCAGGCCGCCCACCACGTGGGAAGAATTCGCGGACACTGCAAAGAAGCTGACGAAGAAAGGTCGGGTAGGCCTCGCGCTTGATCCCCAGTACGCCCGCGTTGGTCCGTTCTTGCAGAGCAATGGAGCTCAGCTGTTAGACAGTGAGGACAAGCTCGCGATTAACAGCCCAGAGACGACGGCGGCCCTGGAGTATCTGCAGTCTCTCTATGCAAGCGGTTCGGCAGCCACCCCGAAGAACCTGGACGCCGGATGGGAAGGGGAGGCGTTCGGTCAACAGAAAGCCGCCATGACCATCACCGGGAACTGGATCACCGGGGCGATGAGCTCGACTTATCCAAATGTGAAGTGGGCGTCAGCGCCGTTGCCGCAGGGCTCTGCCGGCCCAGGAAATTTCGTTTTCAGTGCCGGTCTTGGTGTGCCCAAGGGGTCGAAGAACCAGGAGAATGCCTGGAAGTTCGTCAATTTCTTCACCAACTCGGCGGGCTCGGAGGCGTGGACCAAAGATTCCCAGTTCGCGCCGCCGCGCACTGACCAGGGCGACGTGTGGGCCAAAGCGAAGCCAGAGCGGGCAGCTTTTTTTGCCGGTGCTGAAGGTGCCGCCACTTATGCGCTACCGGCCAAATTTGCTGAGGTTGAAAAGGCGATGAATGACGCGCTCACTCAATTGGTGTCGGGCGATTCCAAGCCGGCGGATGTCATCAAGGCTGTGGAGACAGCCGGTGTCGACTTCGCCCGCTGAGACGAAGGCCTCGCTCACCGCCCGCCCTATGGCCCGAAAGGGTCATAGGGCGGGAGCGGGGATGGCGGGGTGGTTTTTCGTCTCCCCGGCTTTCATTGGTTTACTCATCTTCCTTGTCCTGCCGATTCTGATCATGGCCTGGGCAAGCACCCGAGACTGGAATGGTATTTCTCCGATTTCGGACGCCGGTCCCGCTGGGCTTGATAACTATCGTGCGCTCCTGACGGAGTCAGGTATTCGCCAGCGTGATTTTGGTTTGTCGTTGCGAAACAATTTATTTTACGTGTTAGGGGTTGTACCCGCACAAACTTTCCTGGCGCTTTGGTTGGCGATGCTGGTCAACCAGCGCCAGCTCAAAGGCAAGACATTCTTTCGGTCCGCTTTTTACATTCCGTCAGTGACCGGGTCAGTGGCAATGGCACTGGTTTTCACCTTTCTTTTCACCGGGGACGGTTTCATCAACTCGGTGTTGCCCGGCCCAGCGGTGAAATGGCTCAATGATCCACGGGGAATCTTTCACCTTGCGTTAGAAAAAATAGGGCTTGGTCCTTTCGCGGAAGGTGGCGGTCCACTTGGCTTGTCATGGTGGGAGTGGTTCTCCGGCCCGAGCGTCACCATGGTGGCGGTGATGATTTTGGTGGTCTGGCAGACCACCGGCACGATGATGCTGATCTTCCTCGGGGCTTTGCAGGAAATTTCTCCCAGTATTGATGAAGCCACTGAAATTGATGGCGCATCCCCCAAGCAGCGAATGTGGCACGTGACCATCCCAATTCTGCGGCCCTCGATCGCGTTTGTCATCACGCTCGGGGTGATCTATACCTGGCAGGTTTTCGACCAGGTATTTGTGATCACCGCTGGCGGCCCACTCAAGACCACTATCACTCCGGCGTACTTGCTGTATTTCCAAATGTTCAGCAACACTGACGGCGGGTCAGCCGCCGCTATAGCCATGCTGCTTTTCGTTCTCATTATTAGTTTCGCTCTGTTGCAACGACGACTCAACCGGACTCGGTCATGACTAGAACCCGCACCTGGCAACCACGGCGGATGGTCGGTTATGCGATCCTCACTGTCGCCGCGCTCGCGTTCGTTTCTCCCTTCTTAGTAGCCGGAATTACCTCGTTTCGCTCATTAGCCGACATCGGGGCCGACCCGGTCCGTTTCGGGCCCGGGCCAAACGACGGGTGGACTTTAGAGGGCTGGACTAGGCTTACCGAAGACGCAGCCGGTTTAGGGCAAGCGGCAGGAGTTTCCATCATCGTCACGCTTATGGTGGTAGTTGGCCGGGTCATCCTGGACGCCGCCGCCGGGTACGCATTGAGTCGATTGCGATGGCGGGGGCGACGAGTCGTGTTCGCGATCGTGTTGTCGACATTGGCTATTCCACCCATTGTCCTTGCGGTGCCGCGTTTCCTTGTGATGCGGGATTTAGGCATGCTTAACACGCTGGCTGGTCTCATCGTCCCGCTGTTGTTTGACGCATTTGGGATTTACCTGATGAAAGTCACCTTCGATGCATTACCGGTTGAGATCGAAGAAGCCGCTCGGCTGGATGGCGCGAATCTTTGGCAGCAATTCAGCCGCATCATGTTGCCGCTGGCGTGGTCCGGGTTGATCGTATTGATTTTGTTGTCTGCGCAAAATACGTGGAATGAGTTTTTGCACCCGCTCATCGCAGCACCGTCTGAGGCGGGGTTGCGTACTTTGCCCGTCCATCTGAGCTTCCTCGCTGGTTCGCCGACAACGTCGAAGCCGTGGAACTCAATTTTGATGGCGTCCCTCCTGACATCGTTGCCGACAGTGATCTTATTTGTTCTCTTCCAACGGCGTTTCGTCGCGGGGATGTCCGCGAGCGGAGTAAAGGGGTAGCAGTGGCTGAGTCCTTGCCAGGGCATTCTTTACCAGTTCATCAGGTGCCGTTCTCGGTGGCTGGGGCCTGGATGTCGCTCTCTCGGGTGCCAGCAGCGCACCATCACGGTGAGTCGGCCCCCAGTGGGCAGGGGTTTCGTTGGCGTAGCCACCGTTGTGGTGGCTGGACGTTAGGTGAGGTGCACGTTGACGCCGCAGACCAGACGCGGATTGAGCCCGGTCTGCTCACCTGGGAATGCCCGGACGGTACTTCTGCGCAGGTGACATTCGACGGTACGACCGCACTGCGGTTTGAGGCATCAACCACCATCCGCGTGATTCTCCACGGCGAGGTCGAGCTCGCTCATGATGATGTCGGTCACATTGTCCTCACCACGTTGCACGGGCGGCAGCGATACCTGGTTCGTACTGCCGGCGCTCGGGTCGACGTAGACGTTGAAGGGTCCGCGGCCCGACCGTTCGCGCGTGCGCTCACGATTTCGCCCGCTGTTGAGGCATCACTTGCTGCTGAATCCGCCCCAGGTCGAGGAGGATCTGCCGGTAGTTCGACACCGATCGATGGTAAGGGGATGACACTGGTGCTGAGCGAAGCGCCATCCCGTCGTCTCGCTGCTAGTGATATCGAGCTCAAGAGTGGCGGCGTAGCGGCCGCGGCAGCCACATGGGCTCGGGTGTTTGATGAATTCCGCGCACCGCTGTTAGAGGGTGTGACGTTGCCGGCTGGGTTGGGGGAATTGGCTGCTTACGTCCTATGGTCGAGCATCGTTGACCCAGCTGGTGGATTGCGTCGCCGGACGGTTTTGATGTCGAAGAACTGGATGGACCGCGCTTGGGGGTGGGATACGTGTTTCAACGCAGTAGGTTTGTATGGCCACGATGAACTGGCATTGGATCAAGCGCTCACCATGCTGGACCACCCAGACGCTGACGGCATGTTGCCCGATTGTGTCGATGACCGTGGCCCGTTGCACGTTTTCACTAAACCCCCTATGCAAGGGTGGGCCCTGCGTCGCCTGTTAGACCGAGGAGTCAACCCGTCTGACCAGGTGTTGACTCATGCGCTGGATGCCTTAACGCGATGGACGCAGTGGTGGCGGGATGGTGTGGGTACACGTGGTTATGAGCACGGTTTTGATAGCGGATGGGACAACTCCACCGCTTTTGACCATGGTTCCCCCATGCTCAGCCCGGACATCGCCACCTACCTCACGATCCAACTCGACACCCAAGCGCTTATTGCCGACCGGCTAGGACGGGCCCACCAGGCAACTCAGTTCCGCGCCGACGCGGACAGGTTGGCGCGTTGGGTGATCGACGAACTATGGCGGGGTGACGGATTTGTTGTCCGCACGCCTGCGGGTGAGCAGGAATCGACCAGTTTGCTCACCCTTGTACCGCTCGCGCTGGGCGATCGTCTTCCGGAGGGTATTCGAGTGGCGATGGTCGCGAGGCTGCGGCGTTTCATTGGGCGCTACGGGTTGGCCACCGAAGAGCTCGTCTCACCGCATTACCATGCGGACGACTACTGGCGAGGGCCGATGTGGGCGCCACCAACGGTCCTCATCATTGAAGCGCTGGCGGCCCGTGAGTCAACACTGGCTCGTGACTTGGTGAAGCGTTATACCGCTGCGTGTCAGGTGGGTGGGATGGCGGAAAATCACGATCCGAACCATGGCGCCGGGTACCGGGATCCGGCTTACACCTGGACAGCAGCTGGCCTTCTTGCGGTTCATCGTGCGATCCTCCGGGGGTGAGTCGCGCGAAAATAAACCCGGCAAGTCAGTGGCCCACTCAAGGTCATCCAGATGAACTAGAGCAGGCTTACGAACCCGAGCAGGGCGGTGGCTCAGAGCCCACTGCCCCGCGTCGCCGCGGTGATCGGGTCACCATTACTCAGGTGGCCCGGGCGTCGGGCAAGTCCGTGGGAACCGTGTCGAAGGCGTTGCGCGGTCAGCCGGGGGTGTCCACCGCGGTGCGCGAGCAGGTACGAGAGATCGCCGAACAGCTCGGGTATATGCCGGACCGTGCCGCGTCCGGCTTACCGCGCGGGCGAAGCATGTTGATTGGGTATTGTTTGCCGCCGCAAGTAGGAACATCAGCGATGGCGTTATTCATGCGGGGCATGGTGCAGTCGTTTTCTGCAGCTGATCTTGATGTGCTGCTTTTCGCCGCTGACACCGACCCGGCAGCCGAACCAGAGCGGGTGTATGCCGATCTTATGCTCCGCGGTCATGTCGATGGGTTTGTTTTAAGTGACATGCTTATCGGTGACCCGCGCCCCGATTACCTTCGTAGTCGCGGTCTGCCGTTCGTGTGCTTTGGTATCCCCCCGGAGCAGGAACGGGACGCGTGGGTCGATGTTGACGGGCACGCCGCGATAGGCCGGATTGTGGATCACCTCTTACATGTTGGTGCGAGGCGGATCGGGTTCGCTGGGTGGCGTACGCATTCATCGGTCGGGCAAACTCGCTGGTCTGGTTTTCATGAGGCGTGTGCGGCACGGAATCTGCCAGAGCCAGGGCCTTTAGCGGTGGAGACTTCTGGCGGTGAGATTGACGACGGGGTGTTAGCTTGGCAACGCCTTCGAGCTGAACGCCCTGATGCGGTCGTCACCGCGTCGGACAATATCGCGCTCGGCATTATGGAAGCCGCCGCAGATGATGGCCTTCAGGTGGGGGTCGATCTAGCTGTGACCGGTTTCGATGATCTGCCGATTGCCCGGCACAGCCGCCCACAACTCACCACCATTCGGCAACCGCTCGTGGACATTGGGATTGAGGTCGCGCAGCGGTTAATCGAACTGATTGACCGCCCCAACACCCCGATTCGCCATCACCTGATCTCTCCCGAGCTGTTAATCCGTGGGTCAAGTTCTTTGCGTCACTGAGATTGCTACCGCTGTCTTGGGCGGGGTGGGCGCTTGCTCGCTAGGTTGAGTGAGGTGACACCCAGAAACAGCGGTCCCCATAACAGTGATCCCAGCTCTTCTCGGGAGTCCGTTAACCCACGCCACCGGGCAGCGTCTCTCCATGGGAGTCCGATCACTATGGAGGTGGGGGACCGAGTGGTCCGGATCAGTAATCCGAACCGGGTGTACTTTCCCGCCGGTGGTGACCGTCCTGCCATCACCAAAGGTGATCTCGCGCGGTATTACCTGTCAGTAGGGGACGGGATCGTCCGGGCATTGCGAGAGCGGCCCTGCATGATGCACCGATTCCCCGATGGTCTGCCCGGCGGCAAAGTACACCAGAAGCGGGTGCCGCACGGAGCGCCGAATTGGGTGCAGACCGTCCAGGTTCAGTTCCCGAGGTACAACCGCGTCGCGGACGAGCTGTGCGTGACCGAGCTGGCTAGCGTGATCTGGGCGGTGCAGATGTCCACGGTGGAGTTTCACCCGTGGAACTCCCGGCGAGCTGACACTGAACGGCCGGATGAATGGCGGATTGATCTCGACCCGATGCCGCAGTGTGACTTTGACACCGTCCGTGAGGTGGCTGGGGTCACCCGCGACGTGCTCAGTGAATTAGGGATAACGGGCTGGCCGAAGACGTCCGGAGGGAACGGGCTGCACGTGTACGTGCGGATTGAACCCCGGTGGGGTTTTACGGACGTTCGACGGGCGGCGCTGGCGTTTGCCCGAGAAATAGAACGCCGGCACCCACGAGCGACCACTACCTGGTGGCGTAAGGATCGTAATCCCAACTCGGTGTTCGTGGACTACAACCAAAATGCCCGTGATCACACCATCGCGTGTGCGTACTCCGTCCGTGGGGTGCCCGAGGCCACGGTGTCCGCACCGATGAGGTGGGACGAACTGAACACGGTTGATCCGCGAGCATTCACCGTCCACACCATGCCTGATCGGTTCGCTTCGCTGGGGGACGTCCACGCTGACATCGACACGGTCGCTTTCTCTTTGGAACCGTTGTTGCAGTGGGCGAGTCGTGATGAATCCGCCGGTGAAGGAACACCACCTGAGCCCAATAAGGATGAAGATGAGTGAGATGGCCGGGACGCGGTGGCTTTTCGGGGATCAACTAGGGTCGCATTTTCTTGATCACCCAGATCAGCGCGTTTTGCTGGTTGAGTCACGGAAAGTCTTCTCCCGCAGGCGATTTCACCGCGCCAAAGCCCACTTGGTGTTGTCCGCGATGCGACACCGTGCCGCAGAACTCGGAGACCAATGCCGATACGTCCACGCGGCGACGTACGGCCAAGCCATTCGTCAGGTGCGCGCCGATGAGGCGACGCCCATCACCGTATGTCAGCCCACGTCCTATGCCGCGGTGGAGTTAGTGAACTCGCTCGCGGGGGTCACTATGGTGCCCGCGCGGGGTTTCGCATCAAGCCGAGAGCAGTTTCACATCTGGGTGACAAGCAGGGAACGGCGGAGGCTCTTGCTCGAAGACTTCTACCGGGACGCACGGCGGCGCTTGGACGTGCTGATGGAAGGTGACCAGCCAGCCGGCGGGAGATGGAACTTTGACGTGGACAACCGCGAGCCACCACCTAGAGGCGCGCGTCAGCTCGGCGTTCCGCCGCCATGGTGGCCCGTTGAGGACGACATTGATGCCCAGGTTCGTGAGGATCTCGACCGTTGGGCTGCCGACGGTGACGTGGCCTTTGTCGGCGTCGACTTCCCCCGACGGTTCGCGGTGACCCACGCGGAAGCCCGAGAAGCGTTGCGGCACTTCATCTCTCAGCGGTTATCGAGCTTTGGTCGCTACGAGGACGCCATGCTCGCCGACGACGGTTGGATGGCCCACTCCTTGCTCTCCGTCCCGCTCAATCTTGGCTTGCTGGACCCGGTCGAGGTTGTCGCTGACGTAGAAGTTGCATACCGCAGCGGCCATGTGCCGCTGGCCTCGGCTGAAGGTTTTATTCGGCAAATCATCGGGTGGCGAGATTACGTATGGCACCTCTACTGGCACCAAGGGTCGGACTACCGCACCGGCAATACCTTGCGGGCGGGCGAGCCCCTGCCACAGTGGTTCCAAGAGTTGGACGCCGACGCGGTCGAGGCTAGATGTTTGCGCACAGTGCTGACCCAAGTCCGCGACTACGGCTGGGCGCATCACATTCCCCGGCTGATGGTGCTCGGGAACTACGCTCTCCAACGTGGGTGGGATCCAGCAGCGCTCACCGATTGGTTTCACCGCAGTTTTGTCGATGGGTATGACTGGGTCATGGTCCCTAATGTGGTCGGCATGTCCCAGTACGCGGACGGTGGGGTGATGGCTACCAAGCCCTACGCCGCGGGAGGCGCCTACCTTAATCGGATGAGCGACTTCTGCCGTCCTTGCCGGTATAAGCCCGCGATTCGGTTGGGAGACAACGCATGCCCGTACACCGCTGGATATTGGGCTTTTCTCGATCGTGCGGCAGATTCGCTCCGCGGTAACCACCGGATGGCGCAGCCGCTGCGTAATCTAGAGCGTCTTGGTGACCGGCTCGAAGTCCGAGCCCAAGAGGAACGTCGGGGTGACAGCCCGCCCTAGCGCACCACAAGTGTTTCACTTGCTGGTTTGGGTCTTGGTCTCACCGTTTAGATTGCGCCGCCTGTTGTAAGAACAACAATGGATAGCGAGCGATAGAGTCAAGCGAATTGTCCTTTCGTTTAATCTGAACGCTGGGGAGCCGTTCAATGCGTATGGTTATTGCTCGTTGTCAGGTGGATTACGCCGGGCGGCTCACCGCTCATCTACCTCTCGCGACGCGTCTCTTGCTTATCAAAGCTGATGGCAGTGTGCTCGTTCACTCTGACGGTGGATCCTATAAACCCTTGAACTGGATGAGCCCGCCCTGTGCGGTGAACGTCGCGGAGCCGTCTGCCCTGGACGCCGAGGTCGGGGTGATCGAGTTATGGACGGTGCGCCATGCGAAATCTGACGACCAGCTGATCGTCCGGATTCACGAAATCCTCCACGACAGCACCCACGATTTAGGGGTTGATCCGGGACTGGTCAAAGATGGCGTGGAAGCACAGTTGCAGCGCCTGCTAGCGGAAAGACTCGACGCGCTGGGCCCGGGGTGGACTCTCATTCGCCGCGAGTACCCCACGGCGATTGGCCCGGTAGATCTATTGTGTCGCAATGAAAGCGGTCATTCCGTGGCGGTTGAGATTAAACGGCGCGGCGATATTGATGGTGTGGAGCAGCTCACTCGATACCTCGAATTAATGAACCGTGATCCGCTACTCGCTCCTGTGCATGGGGTTTTCGCCGCTCAGGAAATTCGCCCGCAGGCGCGGGTCCTCGCAATGGATCGCGGCATTCGTTGCGTCACCCTCGACTACGCTGCTCTCAGTGGCGTAGACGATCCGTCGTCTCGGTTGTTTTAAGACTGGCCTGGGATGATGAGGCCATGCCGCGCGCTAACCGTCGTCGCTCCGACCACGTCCCGGTGGAACAGGTTCGGGGCATTGGTGGCGCTACCCGTCGGGAACACGACTCCCAGGGTCAGTGGTATGTCCGCCACGTGCGCGCCAGCCCTAACGGTCGCGTCTATCGATGCCCGGGGTGTCAGCAGCTTCTTGGCGCGGACAGCCCGCACGTCGTGGTGTGGCCCGCAAACGATCTTTTCGGCGACGATCACGGGTTGAGTCAACGCCGGCATTGGCACACGCCATGTTGGGCTCGCCGCGTACGGTCCTGACCGTCTAAGACATTACGCTATGAGATGCGCGGACAGATCCGGGGTCGCCCACGGGGTGCCCGGTTCGTGACTGATCCGTGCCTGGTGAACAGTGGCGGTAGTGGGGACAATCCCATAGATGTGCGGGTACGGCCCATCACCAGGGTCAAAGTGGTGGGCGGGTTCCTCCCACCGGATCGTCGCACCTTCGTGCTCTAACCGCGCTACATCAAGGACTACCAGCTCCACTTCTGGAACATCGCGGTAGTGCCGATCCAGCACCCCAGGAAGTTGGGCCATGGTGCAGGCATGAATGAAATCCGCCTCAACGATAGATGTGCCCCGGGTGGACACGTCATAACTTCCGTTCGCTACGGCATGATCCCAATCGCTAGGCAAGGCCACATGAATGATGTGCATAGCGCCGACCTTACGCTTGATCCGTGACGCAACCGAGCCTTCGTGACGACTCTCGGGCGTTCCACCCGAACATGATCAGAGCGAACACCGTCTTGCCAGCTCGCCGTCAGAACATCGAACTGCACACCGCTGATGGTCTCCGCCTCGTGGGTGAGCTGGCCCTTCCCGCAGATCGCGATCCGGTGGCCACCGTAGTGATGTTGCACCCGTTGCCTACCCATGGCGGGTTCATGGATTCTCATGTTTTCCGTAAGGCGTCCTATCGCTTACCGGCGCTCGCCGATCTCGCGGTATTGCGGTTTAACACCCGGGGTACATCAAGCCCTCGTGGCACCAGTGAAGGTCGCTTCGATCACGCGGTTGGCGAGCAGTACGACGTCGCCGCGGCAATCGAATTCGCCGAGTTTCACGACTTACCTTCCCCATGGCTGGTCGGGTGGTCTTTTGGTACGGACTTAGCGTTAATGCATGGGTGTGACCCCATGGTTCGAGGGGCAATTTTGCTGAGTCCAACGCTGAGGTTCAGTCAGGCCGCTGACCTGCTCCGGTGGGCTCAGTCCGGTAAGCCGGTGCTGGCGCTCGTCCCTGAGCATGATGACTATCTGCGTCCAGCTGCGGCGAAGGACCGGTTTGCGATGATTCCCCAAGCGAAGGTCATCCCGATTGATAATGGTCGGCACTTGTGGGTAGGCGAACCGTTCGTCCGGGAAGCGCTCAATCACATCGTGAGTTACGTAGCGCCGTCGAGCTTTCCATTGCCAACGGCTCTTCCCGTAGGAATCGCACCGCTGTCATCTGGGGTTATTGAGTTTCTTGGCGAGGGGTGAGAACTTCGTCGTAGAGCAGCAGCAGGCTGGCCGCGAGCGGAATGGCGATCAGCGCGCCCAGCACGCCAAGAAGCGTGCCACCAGCGAGCGCGGCAATCACCGTCGCCGCACCCGGGACCGCCACTGTCCGTCGCATAATTCTCGGTGCGATGACGTAGTTCTCCACCTGCTGGTAGACGACGTAGTAGAAAACAACGATTAAAGCGGTTGTCCCAGACTGGAAGAGCGCCACTAACACCACGAGGATCGCGCCGATGGTGGCACCAACCAACGGAATAAGACCGAGAAGTCCCACGCAGACCGCGAGTACTGCCGCGTAGGGAATGTTCAGGATCAGCATGACTACGTAGCTACAGAGTGCGTTGATGGTGGCCACAGCTATTTGTCCCAGAAAATACCCTCCGACCCGGTTGCTGACTTCTTCAGTGAGGTGAGCAACGCGCGTCCGGCGGCTCCGTGGCACCAATCGGTAGGCAGCGTGCTTGACCGCATCAAGGGAGGCCAAAAAGTACAGCGTCAAGATCAGCACGGTCAACGCGCTGAAGAAGCCAGACGCGACAGCCCATCCAGCGCCGAGGACGCCGCCAAAAACTGAGGTCCATAACGATTGATCAGTAGCGCGTTGTTCGATCTCTCCCTGAATTTTCGAGATCACGCCGTATTGACGGTCGAGGTCATTCACCCAGCGACTGTTGAGCAAATTCTCAATGTAGTTTGGCGCTTCTTCGGCTAAATCTGCGGATTCGGTGACCACGGGGGGGACGACAAGCGCGATCACTCCAACAAAAAGTCCAATCACTCCCACGAGGACAGCGAATACCGCCCATCCGCGGCCTAGCCCGCGACGCTGCAAAACCCGCACGATTGGATCTAAACCCAGAGCTAAAAACATCGCTATGAGCAACAAAGTGAGAACTGATGACAACCGCTGCACCGCGGTCACTAGTGCCCAGGCAGCGAAAACCCCTAGTGCTCCAATGAAACCTAGGTAGAACGGAGATTGCCGGTTGAGTGGCGCCCCTGGTTTCAGTGACGGTGGTGTTGGTGAAGAGTGAGTGACTGACGTGGAGTCGCCCCGGTGAGTCTTGCCAGGATCAGGTGTCGCTTGAGGCACGATCTGAGCCTAGCCGCCAGTGGCTTTGTCTGGCGTGTCATGGGGTCTCAAGGACCACTGGCAATACGGTCCGGTCTAACGTGCAGGAATGCTGCTGGCTTTTTCTATTGCTCCTTCAGGTGGTATCGATGACCCCTCTCATGCGCCCGAATCCGTTGCGGAGTCACGTGATTCGGTGGTGCGTGCGGTGGCTGATGCAGTCCGGGTGGTGCGCGAATCAGGGTTGCCGCACCACACTGACGCGATGTTCACCACTATTGAGGGGGAGTGGGATGAATGTTTTGACGTGGTCCGTCGAGCAGTGGAGGCGGTGAGCCGGCATAGCAGTCGTGTGGCGCTCGTCCTTAAAGCCGACATTCGGCCTGGGCGGTCCGGTGAGCTGACTGGCAAGGTGCAGCGACTAGAAGAGGCACTCGCTGCCTCAGCTGCCGAAGACTCACTTGATAATCCTTCTGCCGCAACGCATTGATGCCCGGGTTCCGTGACCACCAGCGACCCCCGGGCATCAAGAGCATTGTCCGTTACTCCTTGATTGCGCCCGTCGTTGAGTTCACGATCCGGCGTTGGAACACGAAAAACATCACTGCGACGGGAAGGGTCATTAGCGCTCCCGCCGCGAGTTTGAGTGGGTACTTCGACCCCTCGCCCAGCTCACCGCTGGCAAGCTCAGCGATTCCCTTACCTAAGGTAGTGAGCTCGGGGTCTTGCGAGGCGACGATGAAGTGGGACAGTTCGTTCCACGATCCTTGGAACGACAAGATTCCCACCGCCATCACGGCTGGTACCGCCATTGGCAGCACAATCGACCAAAAAGTCCGAAAGACGCCGGCCCCGTCTACTCGGGCTTGCTCTTCCACGCTGACCGGGATCGACTCGAAAAAGTTTTTCATGATGAAGATACCGATGGCGTCCACCAACAACGGAATGATCAGCGCGGCATAAGTGTCGAAGATGCCAAGTTCATTAATAATGACGAACCGAGGAATCAACAACACCACGTTAGGCACAGACATCACCGCGATCAGGCCGGCGAAGATCAGTGTTCGACCACGGAATCTCAGCCGCGCTAGCGCGTACCCGGCGAGCGAGTCCAGGAATACCCGTCCAATGGTGACCGTCACCGTGACGATGACGGAGTTGGTCACCCAGCTGGGGAAATCGGATTGCTGGAAGAGCTGCTCATACGCGCCGAGAGTCCAGGTCTGCGGGATGAGCCCAAGTGGATTGTTTGCCGCCTCAGCATCTGACTTGAACGAGGTGGAGATATTGATCAAGAAGGGCGAGATGTAGAGCACCGCGATGGCAATTAACGTGATGTAGAGCAGCGGACGTCCGCGCCCCGCCGAGCGGGTCTTTCCAGGTGTTTCTTTGGCCCGCGGTTGATCGACGGTGGGAGTCACCGATGTCATGGCTGGCTCCTTCCGAGGCGACGAATTCGCGCGGAGGCGGGTTTGTTTTTCCTAGAAACCGCATTGCGTTCACTGAGTACCAGACGTTGTGCCAGGGTGAAGATCACGATGATTCCGAAGAGCAAAAATGAGATCGCAGCACCTCGTGGCCAGTCTTGGTTTTGAAATGCGGCGGTGTATGACAGGTATGCCGCCGTGACGGTTGTCTTTCCGGGCGCCCCCTGGGTGCCCGCGTAAATTTGATCAAAAACTTGCCAGGTGCCAATGATGCCGAGGGCCAGCACGGTGAAAAGTACCGGTCGTAATTGAGGCAAAGTGACGCGCCAAAACCGCTGCCAAGCGTTGGCGCCGTCCATGATGGCTGCCTCGTCGACGTCCTCGGGGAGGTTCTTCAGCCCGGCCATGAACAGCAACATGAACGTGCCGCTGGTGGTGAAAATCACCAGAAAGATCAACGCGGTCATGGCCACTGAGGGTCCGGCCAACCATTCCCACCAAGGGATGCTGAGGAACTGGTTCTCGGTCAAAGCGGCTGGCCCTTGGTCTACTCCTAAAGCGCCAAGGCCAGCATGCAAAATGCCAGTCGGATCGTTAAACCAGTTCGGGCCAGTGATGCTTAGCCACGATAAGACCGCGTTGAACGGTCCAGCGCCGGCAAAAAGGAACTGCCACAGCACCGTAATCGCAACCGCACTTGTGATCGACGGGAAATAAAACGCGATCCGGAAGAATCCGTTAGCGCGCACGTTTTTTCGGGTGACGAGCATGGCCAGAGCTAAAGCCAAAGCAGTTTGAATTGGGACGACGAGCAGCACGTACCAAAAGTTGTTCCGCAAGGCAATGCCGAGGTCACGCTGCCTTAAGCCGTCACCAGCGAAGAGATCGACATAATTTTGCCCGCCAACAAAGTTGACGTTTGAACTGAAAGGGCTGCCCCGGCCACCCCAGTCGGACAAGCTGATCCATAAGGCCACCAAGATCGGGGCAATCAGAAACAGCCCAAGCAAAATAAGTGCAGGAGAAAGGAAAAGCCAACCCGCTCGGGTCTCCCCGCGCCTGCTGGTGGCACGGGAAGACCGAGGGGACACGGCTAGGCGACGTGTCATGATGTGGCGTCTAACCTCACTGGCCGAGGCCGGCAGACAGGTTGTCCTGTGCCTCTTTGAGGATGGCGCTCGTGTCGCCCTTCGCCAGGGCTTCCAACTTGGAGTTGAAGTCAGTAATGACTTCGTTGGCTCCATCGAAGACCGGCACCCCGATGGAATACTCAGCACCCGCGATGAAGGGCGCAAAGGTCGGATTCTGCTGCGCGAACGTGCCTGCCGCGGACTGGACAGACGGAAGGAGGGAAAGCTCCTTGCCGAACGTGAGCTGCTGGTCGGTAGAGGTCAAGTGCTCGACAAAGGAGATCGCGTCGGTCTGGTTCTTGCTGTCAGCCGCGATACCCCAACAGTTGCTGAACTGCATGGTTCCTTTGCCCTTTGGCCCGGCTGGCAATTCTGCGACGGTGTACTTGATGCTTGGGAACTCCGCTTTGAGGGCGCCGATTAGCCAGTTGCCTTCGATGGTCATCGCGGTGATTCCCTTGCCAAAAGCTTCCCCACCCCAACCGGCGTCGACCGCTTTGGCGTACTTGAAGGTGCCGTCAGCGAGGTTCTTCTTCACATACTCCAAGGCGGTTTTGTTTTCGGGGCTGTCCGCGGTGGCTTTCGTGTTAGCAGGGTCAGTTAAGTTGCCGCCAGCCTGTGCCATGAAGGCGCCGATCCGCTGGTAGTAGTCGTTGCCGAAGACCATGCCCTGCTGCTTGCCTTTGGTGAGCTTCTTCGAAATCTCGGTCAGCTCATCCCATGTGGTGGGAATGTCCGCATCGGTGAGGCCAGCGGCTTTCCAGTAGTCCGTGTTAATGAACAGTGCAAGGGTGGCCGAATCTTTTGGTGCGCAGTAGAACTTGCCGTCGTAGGTATAGGTCTGTACCTGGTTGGGATAAAAGTCAGCCTTGTTCTTGAGCTTGTCACCGTAGGCGAGAAGGGAGCCTTTCGATGCGTACCCGGGAAGAACGTCTGGCCCGAGCAGAAAGACGTCAGCGGGGTTGCCAGAGGTGAAACCTTGAGCCAACCGCTGCTGGAGGTCATCACCGGCAATGGCAACTTCCGGAGTGGGCTTGTTGTTCTTCGTGGCCCAGGTCTTAGCGGCGTCTTTAAGAAGTTTCAGCTCGATATTGCCTTGGGAGGTGGTGAGGAACGTCAATGGCTCGCTAGACGTCGAGGCCGGGGTGCTCGTCGCGTCAGTGGAGTCGTCGTTGCCGCCACCACAGGCAGCGAGGGTGGTGGCAAGAACGCCCACCGTGGCGACAGTGCGCCATGTCTTGCTGATCATTACTGGTCCTTTCGAGGGGGAGTGCCTGCCGCGGCGGCGGGCTGGTCATCGTCGACGGGTGCCAGGTGACTCGACCGGCGAACAACGAGTGTGGGTGTGATCAATCGATGGTGCGTGTCGTCCGAACCCGACCCGTACGGGAGGACGCGGCGCCCAGAGGCGCCCATGAGAAGTTCGAGTACGGTCGCGGCGACTTCGTCCAGGCGCTGATCAACGCTGGTCAACCCGACGGCGCGCGCCACCGGAGTGTTGTCGAAGCCGGTGACCGGCAGGTGTGGGTACCCCGCTTCCCGGACGGCCATCATGGCGCCAAGAGCGGTGGAATCTGTGAGGCAAGCGATTGCGTCAAAGGGCGGCGTGCCGTTGTTGTCGTCAATCAGGCGTTGCACCGCGGCTCGCGCCCGAGGAACATCTTCCGCGACTTCGATAAATTGCGTGGTCAAATCAGCCGGCGTGCTCCCGAAACCCTCATGCATAGCGCGCTCCCACCCGCTTTTGCGGTCGGCGCCAGTGGGGGAGTCGGTAACTTGACCGAGCAGCACGATGCTGCGCAGCCCCCGCCTGATGAGGTGCATGGTGGACTGACTCAGCCCGTTCGCACCGTCAGTATCCACCCAAGGGTGGTCGGTGCGCGCGGTGCCGGTCGCGCTCCAAGGGCGACCAAACGTAACGAAAGGAACTTCTTTGTTGTGCAACCAGGCGGTGCGAGGGTCATCGGCAATGGTGTTCAACAAAATGAACGCGTCTACGTCGGATCCGTCGTAGAGGAGGCGGTACTGCTCAATTTCCGCTTCGTGATCTGCGGCGGTGAAAATCATGATGCGCAGACCGCGGCGTTCCGCACGGATTGTTAGCTCATGCAAGAGGCGGTCGTACACGTGGTAGTAAACGCCATCCGCGCCGTAGGGCAGCATTCGGATGCCGATGGTTGAAGATGTTCGTGTCCGTAACCGCCGAGCGGAAGCGTGTGGCCGATACCCAAGCTCACGCATTGCTTCCTGCACTCGACTGAGAGTCGTTTCTTTCAGCAGGTGGGGAGCGTTAATCGCGTTGGAGACGGTTTGGTGGGAAACGCCGGAGGCACGTGCCACGTCGTGGATGGTCGATTGTGGCATCAAATTCACCTCCAGCTATTTGAACGTTCAAATCGAACGTCATCATCGTCAGCTTTCCCTGGCGCGGCGTCAATCGTTCTCAGCGCTCTGATACCAACTTGTTATCTGGGCGTATTAAACAAGGCCAGACATGCCAGTGGGAGAGAAGCATTTCGCCTCTCTCCCACTAGACAACGCAAGTCGCCGGTGCCGCCTTCTATTCCTTGACGGCACCCGTAGTGGCGTTGATGAAGCGGCGTTGGAAAACGAAGAACATGATGGCTACCGGGAGGGTCATTAAAGCCCCCGCGCCGAGTTTCAACGGGTACAAGTTCCCCGCGCCAAGCTGACCGCTAGCCAGTTGTGCAACTCCTTTAGTCAATGTAGTGAGTTCAGCGTCCTGCGCCGCGATGATGAAATGCGACAGCTCATTCCATGATCCTTGGAAAGACAAAATTGCTACCGCAAGCACAGCCGGGGTGGCCATCGGTAGCACGATGCTCCAGAAGGTGCGCCAGATGCTCGCCCCGTCAATCCGAGCTTGCTCTTCAATGCTGCGGGGGATTGACTCAAAGAAGTTCTTCATGATGAAAATCCCGACCGCGTCCGCCAAGAGCGGGATGGTCAAACCGCCATAAGTGTCGTAAAGCCCCAGCTCATCCAGAGCCAGGAATCGGGGGATCAACAAGACCACATTGGGCACGGCCATCACCGCGACCAGTAGAGCAAAAATCAGATTGCGGCCTCGAAACTCCAGCCGGGCTAAGGCATACCCGGCAAGAGAATTGAGAAAGACACGCCCCGTCATCACGATCAAAGTCACCACGATGGAGTTGGTCATCCAGGTGGGAAAGTCTGAGCTGTTGAAGAGTTCCCGGTAGCTGGCAACGCTCCACGTTTGCGGGATGAGTGAGACCGGGTTTTGCGTGGCATCAGTGTCGGTTTTGAAGGACGTCGCGACCTGGATAAGAAATGGCATGATGTAGATCACGGCAGTACTAATGAGCGCGGCATACAACATCCCACGCGCAACAAGTGTTTTACGGCGGGCGCGACTCAGCTGGCCATGTGGTTTCTTAATGCGGCTCTGTGGAGGTAAGACGGAGCTGGTCATGAGGCCACCCCTTTCGTCTCGGTGGTCAGGGGCGTCTGTTCAATGTTCGGCGCGCGCCGTTGGCGGGGCTGACGCTTTTTGTCGCGGTCCCGCAAAAGCCACCCTTGACCAACAGTGAAGGCCACGATGACCAAGAAAAGAATGAACGAGATCGCCGCTCCACGGCCCCATTCCTGTTCATTGAAAGCGGTGCTGTATGACAGGTATGCCGGGGTGATTGTGGTTTTGCCTGGTTCGCCCTGAGTGGCAGTGTAGATCTGGTCAAAAACCTGCCATGAGCTAATGAGGCCGAGAGTAAGAACGGTGAAGATAGTTGGTTTGATTTGCGGCAAGGTGATGCGGAATAACCGGGTGCCAGCACCTGCGCCGTCCACGAAAGCCGCCTCATCTATGTCTTCCGGCAAGCTTTGCAGTGCTGCCATGAACAGCAACATGAACGTGCCACTTGTCGTGAAAATGACGAGCAGGATCAATGCGAACATCGCTACTGATGGCCCCGCGAACCAGTCCCACCAGGTGACGTTGAGGAAGCTACTTTCGGTTAGAGCGGTGGGGCCTTCCTCGACACCAATGCGGCGGAGTCCATTATGAATAACGCCGCCGGAATCGTTGAACCAGTTGGGGCCGGTGAGACCAATCCATGACAGGATTTTGTTCACTGTTCCAGTGCTGGAGAACAAGAACAACCACAGCACGGTGCTCGCGACAGCGCTAGTAACTGAAGGAAAGTAGAACGCGGTACGGAAGAAACCTCGCCCACGGATATTTTTCCGAGTCACCATCACAGCGAGCCATAAGGCGAGCGCCGTTTGGGTCGGCACGACGAGCAGCACGTACCACAGGTTGTTGCGCATTGCGGTGCCAAAATCACGTTGAGCAATACCTTCCCCAGTGAGAAGGTCGGCGTAATTTTCTAAACCAACAAAGTTGACATCGCCGGCTAATGGGCTACCCCGACCGGACCAGTCGGAAAGGCTGACCCAAAAAGCAAGCAGAATGGGGCCAATAAGAAAGAGGGCGAGTAACAACAAAACGGGGGAGAGGAAAAGCCATCCCGAACGGGCCTCGCCGCGCCGGGAACTCCCGACGCGACGAGGCCGACGGGCCACGGCGAGGTGGCTAGTCATGAGACCTGATCAGCCCTTCCCGACAATGCCCTCAAGGTCCTTCTGGGTGTCCGCAAGGATCTTCGCCGGATCACTGGTCTTCAATGTCTCCAACCGCTTGGTGAATTCCGTGAGTGCGGGAGCAACACCTTTTGCGGTCGGCACGGTGTTGCTGTATTCACCGGCGACAGCCCACGCGGCAAATTCTGGCTTTTCTTTGGCCCATTCTTGAGCCGCTGCTTTGTCAGCTGGGAAAATCCCAGAAATACGCGCGTTGGCCAGCTGCTGCTCTTTTGAGTTCATGAATTTCACTAAACTCACCGCATCGTCTTTATTCTTGCTGTCCTCTGCAATTCCCCAGCAGTTGGAGAAAGCAACTGATCCTTTACCAGCGGGGCCGGCGGGCAGTTCGACGGCCTTGTATTTCAGGCTAGCGGCGTCTTTTTCAATGGCGCCGATAATCCATGAACCCTGAATAGTCATCGCGGCTTTTCCGGTAATGAGCGCACCGCCACCCCAGTCTTCGCCCACCTCTTTAGCGTATTTGAAGACGCCGCTATTAAGGTTTTTCTTCAAATACTCCAAGCCGGTCAAATTCTCTGGTGAATTGACGATTACTTGTTTGTTGTCTTCACTCACAACCCGGCCTCCGCCGGCTTGTTTCATGAAGACACTGGCCCAGTCCCAACTGCCATCGGTTACCAGGCCGGTCTGTGCTTTACCTTTAGTCAGTTTGGTGGCTACTGCGGTAAGCTCATCCCACGTCTTTGGGACGTCCGCGTCGGTCAGGCCCGCTGCTTCCCAATATGTCGTGTTAATGACCAGGGCGAGTGGGCTGACGTCCTTAGCGACGCAAGTCAGCTTGCCGTCATAGGTATAGAGCTTGTTGAGGTTCTCGTAGCTGGCTTGTGCGAGCTCGGGCACCTTGTCGCCGTAGGGGTAGATGAAGCCCTTAGGAACGTAGTTCGCAAGATCACCGGGTGCCATCCGGAACACGTCAGCAGGTTTCCCAGAGGCGAAACCCTGTGCGGTCTCAACCTCTAATTTGCCTGAATTGATCACCTCGGGAGTGGGCTTGTTGTTCGCTTTCGCCCATGCTGCGACGGCTTTCTTGACTGAATCCAACTCAGCCGGCCCTGCGGTGGCGGTGAGGAATTTCAGTGGCACACCAGACGCCGCGGTTCCGGAGTCACTCGGCTCGGAGTCATTGCTGCCGCAGGCCGCGAGCGTCGTAGCGAGGATGCTGGCCGCGGCGACCGCGCGCCATTTCTTACTGATCATTGCTGATCCTTTCGTGGTGGTCACGACCCGGGACTGGGCCGTTGGTCATCGACAGGTGCCAATTGACTGGAGTGGCGGACGATGAGCTTTGGGGTGATCAATCGATGCCGAGCGGCGTCGACTCCAGAACGGTGCGGCAGAACGCTCCCCCCTGTTGGCCCCATGAGCAGGTCCAACGTAGCCGCCGCAACCTCGTCAAGTTGCTGATCGATGCTGGTCAATCCGATCGTTTCGGCGACCGGGGTGTTATCAAAACCGGTTACCGGCAAAAAGGGATGGCCTGCTTCGCGGACGGCCATCATGGCCCCGATCGCGAGACCATCACTCATGCACACGATGCCTTCTAGTGGGGGGGAGGCGGAATCGTTGGTAAAGAGCCGGGCAATAGTGGTGCGGGCATGATGGGTGTCCTCAGGGGACCGATGGTGCCGGGCGGCGATCTCCTGATCGGACATCCTTAGCTCATCGCGAAGCACCCGCTCCCAGCCGCGGGCACGTTCTTGGCCCAGCGTGGAGTGGTCATCCCAACCGAGGAGGCGGATGTCACGTAGGCCCCGTCGAACGAGCTCACGAGTCGCCAACTCCATGCCATACGCGCCGTCGATATCGACCCAAGGGAAAGGGGCGGCCGTGACGTCCGGGTAGTCCCAGGGCCGCCCGAAGGTCACAAAAGGCATTTGATGCTCAGTCAGCCAGATGACCCGTAAGTCTGGCGGGCTGCTGCCCATCACAACAAAGGCGTCGACATCGGCTGCCTCGTGCAAAGTGCGGAAGTGCGCCACTTCCGCTTCCTGGTCTGCGGCGGTGTAAAGCAATACGCGCATTCCGCGTTGTTCGGCGCGCTCAGTGAACTGATGAAGGAATGGATCCACCACCCAGCCGGAAATTCCGTTAGTAATGGGATATAACCGAATACCAATCGTGGATGACGTACGAGTGCGCAAGCGGCGTGCGGATGCATGGGGCCGGTAACCAATATCGGTCATCACTTTTTTCACCCGAGCTAGCGTTTCTGGCGTCATTTCATTTGGTGCGTTCAGGGCGTTAGAAACGGTTTGCCGAGAAACGCCGGCTAATGTCGCGACGTCTTGGACAGTCGGGCGACGTTCGGCAGAAGATGACTTTTTAGATTCATGTTTTTTTTGCACATCAGCATTCTCCTCGCGCCATCTGGCTGAGGTTTCTGATGTGACCATGACGCGCATTTCTCCTTGTTTCTGAGATGACTGACAAAGGGAGTGACGTTGGTATCTTCAACCAGCAAGAAGGAAGAGCCATTCACTTACTTGATCGATCAAGCTGACGTAATCTAGACTGCCTCTGAGGAACTGCAATCGTCAACGATTTCCCGCCTTTCGATATGGAGTTGTTATCAAATGGAAAACGTCCAGCCCTTCATGCATGACCGTCAGATCGTGCTTGATGCGCCAGTTCAGGCATGGTCTGCACGTAGTGGGGCAATGGGTGACGCGCTCATCGATGGCATCTATGTGGCTGATGTGAGGTTGGTGTCGCAGCTCGCCATTCAGGTGGGAATAGGCGCGGGTGAGTTCCTAAGTTCGGGACTACGCGGATCGCGTGAGCTGTGCGCGGTTCACGTTCATCGGGACTTGGATGATCCGGACCCAGATCCACTTGTGCGCTCAGAACTCACCCGCACCGTGATGTCTGATCGTGTCGTCGATCGCTTGATCGTGCGTTCACGGTTGACTCGCCCTATCACGACGCGAATCACCGTGCGCATTACCGCTGATGCCACGGGGATGGACGAGATCAAGGCTGGGCATTCTGGATCGGGGCCGGCGGAAATCTCCAGCATGAGCGATGGTCAAGTGGTGTGGTCTGGGTCCGGTGCTCGTGGCGCCTTCACCGCGCCAGGAGCAACAGTAGAACTTTCTGATCGGCTGGTCACTGCCTCGTGGGAGATCACCATCCCGCCCGGGTCAGCCTCAACACCGGTGGAGTGGGTGGTGAATGTTGTCGAAGAGAACCCGGCCATTAGTCCGGGCAGTGGTTCTTTTCCGGATGTAGTGGTGCAATCGGCCGATCATCGTCTGAATCGCTGGGTCCAGCAATCTCTTACTGATCTTGACGCTTTGCGGATTCAATTAGCTGCGGTGCCGGGGGAGACGTTCATTGCTGCTGGCGCCCCGTGGTTTATGACCTTGTTCGGGCGAGACAGCATTTGGACGTCCCGCTTCTTGCTGCCAGTGAGCACTGACATCGCGCGCAGCGTGCTGCGTGTACTCGCCTCGTTCCAGGGAACCAGCGAAGACGTTGCCACGGTGCAACAGCCAGGAAAGATCTTGCATGAACTTCGCCGAGATGAGGTGCTCTACTTCGGTGAAACCGAACCCCGTCCTGCTGTCTTTTACGGCACTGTCGATGCCACGCCACTGTGGATTTGCTTGCTCCATGACGCCTGGGAATGGGGCATGGCGGATCAGGATGTCCAGGCATTACTACCGAACTTGCGCGCCGCTTTGGCATGGATGCGAGATTACGGCGATGGTGATGGCGATGGTTTCCTTGACTACGGCAGTTTTGCTGATCGCGATCAGGCAAACGATGATCAAGGTTGGCTGCCTAATCAAGGGTGGAAGGATTCGGGCGACGCGATGCGTTGGGACGATGGACACCTCGCCTTCGGGCCGATCGCACTCTGTGAGGTGCAGGGATACGCCTATGAGGCAGCTCATAAAGGTGCGCGTTTAATTGAACATTTTGGTGAAGATGGCAGCGAGTGGCGCGGGTGGGCAGAAAAGCTGAAAGACCTTTTCCATCAACGATTTTGGGTCGATGCCCCTGGTGGCGCATACCCGGCTATGGGCATTGATGGCAACAAGCAGCCCATTGACACGCTTTCCAGCAATATGGGTCACCTCCTCGGCACCGGCATCCTCAGTGATGCGCAAGCCGAATTAGTCGCGCGCCGGCTGGTGTCGCCTCAACTCAACTCTGGCTACGGCTTGCGCACGCTCACCCGAGACGCCGTTGCCTATTGGCCGGTGAGCTATCACTGCGGCAGCGTATGGGCCCATGACACCGCAATCGCGATTACTGGTCTTACCCAAGCTGGATTCCGCGCCGAAGCGGACGAGCTGAGTCGCGGTTTGCTCTCTGCTGCTGAGGGTTTCGCGTATCGAATCCCGGAACTTTATTCCGGTGATGACGCTGATGCGCATATCGAACCTGTTCCGTATCCAGCAGCGTGTTGGCCACAGGCGTGGTCAGCCGCGAGCTCAGTGGCTGTCCTCACCAGTGCGCTGGGTCTACGCCCCGATGGCGAAAATTTGACCCTCACGCCTAGTACGGGGCTGGGAACAGCAGAGGTCTCCGGCTTACATTTCCGCGGCAAACCGGTCCGGGTCGTGACAGATCGCGAGGGTGTTGTTCTGCGTGCGTAGTGCATTCCACTTTGGGTGCCACCCAACGTGATCTTCTTGCCATAGTTGTGAACCAGCCCGGCGAAGATCCATCAGGCCCGGTTAGGGTGAGATGTTTCGATCTTTATCCACCGGCGGTTCCCCGCGCCCACAAATCAGGAGTCTGGCCACCATGCGGCGAGTGTTGTGGAGTCTCACGGCCTTGACTGGCTTGGTGATGGTCATTCTGGGTGTGAGCGGAGTCATCATGTTGGCGCCTAACGGATCGTGGACGATCCATACCCGGGTTCCGGCGGGCCAATCCGCGGTGGTGATCGATCCGGCGTTAGCGAGCGTGTTGGGCCCGCAGATTACCGTCGCTGCATCGGTAGAAAAATCAGCAGACGATAAGGTGCCGATGTTTCTTGGTCGCGCCCGTCCAGACGATGCGATAAGCCTTGTGAAAGAGTCAGCGCGGTGGTCACTGACTGGTCTTGAATCTCCACGTCAGGTCCGAATTGAACGGGCGAGCGGTTCCGTCGTGCCTCAAGTGAGTAGTGCGGATGTCTGGCAAGAGCGGGCCGCCGGCATTGGCGCAGTGGAGCAAACTGTTATCGCGGAGCAGGGCGCCGAGTCGGTCATCATCGCTCGGCAGGATGGTCAACCCTTGCCTGAGCTTGATGTGCGGCTTGTCTGGACAAATCCATGGTGGTTCTGGATTCCTATTGTCGTCGCGGTCATAGGGATCGCTCTTATGGTGGTCGGTAGGCCACCGGGCCGCCGGGTAGTACGAAACAAAATAGCCGCCAGTCGACGCCGCTTTGGTCACGCTGATGCGGGCGAATCAGTTCTTGGTGATCCTGAGGCTTCGCCGAATAGCGATCAAGATGAACATGAAGAAGTCGATCAAACCCGCGAAGTAGTGAAGAGCGAGGCAGTGGAGGCTCCTGCCTCGCAGGATGCTTCGCCGCCTCGCGTTCCAGGGGAAAGAACCCTAGCGAGGGGGAAAACGGCAAGGAGGCGACGTCGATGAAAACCGCTCATTTCGCTGCACCCCGACGAGCGCTGGTCGCAACTGTTGCTTTATTTGCGATGGCGATCGCTCTGACGGGTTGTGGTGGCACGGATCGTGTTTTGGGTGTTCAAGCAAACACCGCCGTGCCCCAAGATGAACCACCTTTAACCCCTGACCAAGCCATTCAAATAGCGGGCCGCGTATTGAGCCAGGTGCAGCGCGCTGATGCGGTCCGCACGGATGAGGCGGCGGGTGTCGCGTTCACCGGCCTCGCTCGAACATTAACGAAACCTGCGTACGCGGTAGCGAACGCCCGATCCAAACCCAATACCGGCACGGATCTGAAACCCTCGGTAGAGCCGGCCCGCGTCATGATAACCACAGGAAGGGCTTATCCACGGTACTTGTTTGCCGTGTGGACTCCACCGAGCGCGTCCTTGCCGGAGTTAGTCACAATGAGCACCCCCAAGGCGACTCAGCCATACCGGGTTGAAAATCGAGTTTCTTTGGTGCCCGGTGCCACTTTGCCGGCAACCGCATCAAACGTCGTGGGCTCCGAAATTGTGGCGGCGGACCAATCCGGTCTATCCGCGACACCAAAGCAGGCGATTAAGGATCTTGCTTTGCTTTTGGAAACCGGCAAATCAGGAAAAACAAAATTTGCGACCAGCGCTGTTGTGAACGAGATTCGTCAGCGAGCCGCCGCTGAAGTTAAGGCAGTGAAAGCGACGAGCGCGTTATCCCAACGCCATACCGCATCAACGGCTGAGCCGTTGGTACTGCGAACTCCTGACGGGGGGGTGCTCGCGCTGAGTGTGGTGAATCGGAAAGACCAATATCGCGTGCGGTCTGGTGCCGGGGTTCTCGTGCCTAACTCAGATTCCAATGAGGGAGTGCTCGCGCTGAATCCAAAAGCTAAGAAAGTCAGCAAAGCGATGGACATCTCTCGGGTGCAGATGGTGGCGTTGGTGATCCCGCCGAGTCAAGCGAAAAGCACGTCGGTGAAGCTCATTGGCTTCTCAGAGACTTACACCAGCGTGAAAGTTTCCTAAATGCGATCTGACACACTTTCGCTATGACAACTCAACGTTCGGGTACCCCTGCTACGTCGGGAGTTTCGCTCCGCGGCGCGGTTGATCTCGCTGCTGTGGCAGCTCGCACGAAAGCTCAGGAAGAGGCCGCGAAACGCCCGCCGTCGGCGGTGCCCTGGGTTGTCGACGTCACTGACACCGATTTCCAACAGGTGGTGGTTGAGCAGTCTCTGACGGTTCCGGTGGTGGTTGACTTATGGGCTACCTGGTGTCAGCCATGCACTCAGCTCAGCCCCGTGTTAGAACGTCTTGCCCAGGAATACGCGGGCCGTTTTCTTTTAGCCAAAGTCGATGTTGATGCCAATCAGGGGCTTGCGCAGCTGTTTCAAGCGCAATCAATTCCGATGGTGGTTGCAGTAGTCAAAGGGCAACCAATTCCGTTGTTTCAAGGGGCCCTGCCTGAGCAGCAAGTACGCGCCTATCTTGATGAACTCCTTCGCGTTTCTGATGCCAATGGTGTCACTGGTCAGATGTCGGCATCTGACTCAGACGCCGACCCCCAACCAACGACCGTAGAGTCCGGTGCCGTCGAACCACCACTACCGCCACTTCATGCGGAAGCTTTTGAGGCTATTGAGCGGGGCGATCTGGGTGCCGCGGCGGCAGCGTATCGGACGGCTTTAGATCAATCCCCGGCTGATCGCGACGCGCGGATCGGTCTGGCTCAAGTAGAGCTACTCCGCCGGACGCAAGGTGTGGACCCTCAGAGCGCCCGTGAGGCCGCGGCGCAGCAGCCGGAGGATCCCTCAGCTCAAATGTTGGCCGCTGACGTGGATTTGCTCGGAGGTCATGTTGAAGACGCTTTCAGCCGGCTCATCGACGCTATTCGCCGAGCAGGCGGCACAGACCGCGAGACTTTGCGCACCCACCTGGTGCAGTTATTTGAAGTCACGGGAATCGATGATGACCGCGTTGTAGCCGCTCGGCGAGCGCTCGCTAACGCGCTGTTTTAAAGCTCGGTGATTGTGAACTATTCCTTTATTCCTGCTGGGGGTCGCCTGGAGGCAGGCAGTCGTCAACCAGCTGGCGTGCTGCGGTGAGGACTTCATTTAAGTGATCAGCACCCCGGAAGGACTCGGCGTAGATCTTATAGACGTTTTCCGTACCAGAGGGCCGAGCCGCGAACCACGCGTGTTCGGTAGTGACTTTCAGGCCATCGATGGCGGCATTGTTGCCGCTGGCATGGGTTAAGCGTTCACGAATCGGGTCGCCAGCGAGTTCGCTCGCACTGACCGCAGACGCGGTCAGTGCGGCGAGGGCAGCTTTTTGAGCTCGGTTCGCGGGCGCGTCAACACGGGTGTACTCGGGGGTACCGAACTGATCCGTGAGATTCCGGTAGTACTCCGACGGTGACGTGCCGGTGGCAGCGGTGAGTTCGGAAGCAAGCAGGGCCAACACAATCCCATCCTTGTCGCTGCTCCAGGCTGAACCGTCCCGGCATAGAAAGCTTGCGCCGGCGCTTTCTTCCCCAGCAAAACCAAGCTGCCCGGTGATCAGGGGCTCCGCGAACCATTTAAAACCGACTGGTGTTTCCATGACTCCGCGGTTAAACGATGCGGCGATCCGGTTGACTAGGGAGGACGTCACGGCGGTTTTGCCGATCATGGCATCGGGATGCCATGATCGGCTGGTGAAAAGGTAGGCGATAGCTGCGCAGAGAAAATGATTCGGGTTCATCAGGCCGGCATCCGGGGTGACGATTCCGTGCCGGTCGCTGTCAGCGTCATTGCCGGTGGCGATCTGATATTCACCGCGCGCGGCGACTAACGCAGCCATCGCGTACGGGGACGAGCAGTCCATCCGGATTTTTCCGTCCCAGTCCACGGTCATGAAGGGCCACTGTGGATCCACCGTCGGGTTGACTACGGTGAGATCCAACCGGTGATGATCCGCGATTTCTTGCCAGTACGCAACGCTGGCACCACCCATGGGGTCTGCGCCGATTCGTACACCAGCACTGCGGATGAGATCGAGGTCGAGGATGTCCGGCAGTGTGGAAACATACTGACTAAGAAAGTCATACCGGTGGGTAGCGCGCTTAGCTTGTTCCCAAGCAAGGTGAGGAATCACGGAAACCCCTTGCCGCAGTAAGGAGTTCGCGCGGTCTTGGATCCAGCTGGTCGCGGCACTGTCAGCGGGGCCACCGTGTGGGGGGTTGTACTTGAAACCGCCGTCCCGTGGTGGGTTATGGGAGGGGGTGACGACGATACCGTCGGCGTAGGCGGACGAGTTGGAGGTCGTCCGGTTGTGCCGCAGAATGGCATGTGAGACCGCAGGGGTTGGCGTGTAACCGTCCCGGTTATCGATGAGTACCGGCACGTCGGCGGCGGTGAGCACTTCGATGGCTGTTCGCCAGGCTGGTTCGGAGAGTGCATGCGTATCCCGGCCGAGAAACAGCGGCCCATTGATCCGCTGTGTCTTTCGATACTCCGCGATCGCCAAGCTGATCGCCGCGATATGGCTTTCATTAAATGACCCATCGAGACTGGCACCGCGATGCCCAGAGGTACCGAAGCTGACCAGCTGGTCAGGGTTTTCCAGGTCAGGTATCCGATCGGTGTATGCCGCGACAACCGCGTCCACGTCGATGAGGTCCTGCTGATCTGCCTGTTGCCCGGCCCGAGGATGTGTCATGCCCCCATCTTGCCGTGTGCTCCGGATCACGTTCAGGGAGACCGGCTTGCCGTTCATTAGATACGCGCTCACGCGCGAACAGAGTGACGTGAGTTGAGATCTTTCACTCTTGAACGGGGGTAAGCCACAGTGCCGCAAGGGGGGGCACTGTTAACAAGGCAGAGGCTGGGCGGCCGTGGTGGGGTTGGTCTTCGGCGTGCACTTCACCAAAATTTCCCACACCCGAGCCGCCGTACTGAGTGGCGTCGGTGTTGAGGACTTCCCGCCATCGGCCCGCGAACGGTAAGCCCACGCGATAGTTGTGGTGCGGCCCGCCGGAAAAGTTCACCACACAGACGACGCTGGCATTCGGGTCAATGCCTTGCCGTACGAAGGAGAGGGTGTTGCCGCTGGCGTCGTTGGCATCAATCCAAGAAAACCCGGCTGGGTCTAAATCGCGAGACCACAACCCCGGATGATCGCGATAGATCCGGTTGAGGTCCGCTACTAGATCGCGCATTCCACGATGAACGGGATTGTCCAACAGGTGCCAATCAAGCCCCCGCCCATCGGCCCACTCTCTTTCTTGACCGAATTCGCACCCCATGAACAGCAATTGCTTCCCAGGGTGCGCCCACATTAAGGCTAAATATGCGCGAACATTCGCCAACTGCTGCCAACGATCGCCAGGCATTTTCCCCAGCAAAGAACCTTTGCCGTGCACGACTTCGTCGTGACTTATTGGTAGGACGTAATTCTCGCTCCAGGCGTACATCAGGGAAAACGTCATTTGGTGGTGATGCCACTGCCGGTGCACTGGTTCATGCGCCATATACGCCAACGAGTCGTGCATCCAGCCCATATTCCACTTCAACCCGAACCCGAGCCCCCCGACGTGCGTGGGCCGGGTGACTCCCGGCCAGGCGGTGGATTCTTCGGCGATAGTGACCACACCGGGGATCCGCCGGTACACCGTGGCGTTGACCTCCTGCAGAAATTGGACCGCATCGAGATTTTCCCGACCCCCGAATTGGTTAGGCTTCCACTCGCCATCTTGCCGGGAGTAGTCCAAATACAACATAGATGCAACGCCGTCGACGCGAAGGCCATCGGCGTGAAACTCCTCGCACCAGTACACGGCATTCGCAACCAGGAAGTTTCGTACTTCGGGGCGCCCCACATCGAAAATGTATGAGCCCCACTCGGGGTGCCACCCTCGCCGCGGGTCCGAATGTTCGTATAAGGGGCTGCCGTCAAAGCGGGACAGAGCCCAGGGGTCGGTGGCGAAATGCCCGGGCACCCAATCCACAATTACCCCAATGCCGGCCTGATGCAGGCTGTCAATGAGGTGCCGCAGCTCATCGGGGGAGCCGAAACGAGCATCCGGCGCGTAGTAGCCGGTGACGTGGTAGCCCCACGATGGCGGGTACGGGTGGGCCATGACCGGCATGAACTCTACGTGCGTAAAACCCAGCTCCACGACGTACGCGGTGAGTTCGGTGGCAAGTTCTTGGTAGCTCAAGTGCGGACGCCATGATCCCAGGTGCACTTCGTAAATACTCATTGGCCCGGTATGCGGGTTGGTCTCCGCCCGATCTCGCAGCCAGGTGTCGTCGCGCCAGGTGTATGTGCCAGTGGTAGTCACCACAGATGCCGTCTCAGCGGGGGCTTGCGCGGCTTTGGCCATGGGGTCGGCTTTACTTCGGTGCACGCCGTCCGCGCCAATAACGTCGAACTTGTACCGTGTGCCGACTGGGAGATTCGGGACGAATAACTCCCACACTCCTGAAGACCCAAGGGAACGCATCGGGTGCGCTGTGCCGTCCCAATGATTGGCGTCGCTAATCACCCGCACCCCGCGTGCGTTCGGCGCCCATACTGCGAAACTCACCCCCTGCACTCGACCCATCGGGGAGTCGTACTCCCGAAGGTTTGCCCCCAGTACGGACCATAACTTTTCGTGCCTGCCCTCGCCGATGAGATGTAAGTCAACTTCGCCGAGGGTAGGAAGAAATCGATACGGTTCATCGACGCGAGACGTCACATTCTCCGCTCCCACGCGATAGGTGACGTCAAGCCGATAATCGATCAGCGCTGATCCGGGAATGACACCGACAAAAATGCCGCTGTACTCGTGAGTGAGAATCTGGTGGCTACCGTCCGCGAAGATCGCGCTCACTTCTTGGGCGTGCGGACGCAAAGTGCGGATGGTAAGCCCGCCGCCCGGATTGGGGTGCATCCCGAGGATTCGATGCGGGTCGCTGTGGGTGCCGTTGACTAGTGCCTGCAATTCGTTGAGCGGCAACGGTTGTGGGCTGAAGGCCGGCTTAGGAGACTCGCCACTGTGGGTGGTGACGCCCTGGTGTGCCATGATCAAGTGGTCCATTGCGGCCAGGGGGATAGGTAACCAGTCAGGCCGATTTGTGGATTCGTAGACCGCTTCGTAGACCGCTTTCTCTAGCTGCAAGGCCGCAAGGAGCAATGGTTGTGACCGAGGATCACGGCCAGCCTCCTCGGCGTATCCCTCGCAGAAGGCATCCTGAGTTACCTGGACCCATGAGGTGCCACGGGGCAGAGTGCCTGCGGGCGCCCGTGATGGCGCCGCTCGGCCAGCAGCGTAATCAAAAGAGCGCAGCATGCCGGCTACATCCCGCAGCGGTGAATCTAAGGATGACCGCTGACCTAATGGGCGCAGCGGTTCACCTTCAAAATCAATGAGAACCAGCCCGCGCCCCCCCCCATCCAGAATCTGCCCCAAGTGCAAATCGCCGTGGATGCGTTGTCTCGGAAAGGTTTCCGGTTGCCGTTGGGCGGCGTCAAAGATCTGCCTAATCGACTCAGCGCGGTCAGCCACCTCAGGTACCCGACGAGCTGCCCAGGCCAACCGATCCAGCAGCGATTGGCTTGCCGACCCTGCCTTGCTGGGGTGGTCCTGGGCCGGGAAAGCGTGTGTCAATGTCAGATGAAGGCGAGCAACGGCACGCCCAGCCGCGTGTGCGACAGCGGTGAAATCATGCTCATTTTTTGCCGCCGCAACTGCCTGCTGCCAAAGGTCATGCGCGTCGGGGATGAATTCTTGGACAAAACCAAGATGCCCGGTCACTCTCTCACCGGACCGAATAGGGTCCGGCCAGTGACCGGACCACGCACCTACCAGGTGCGGTGCTGACCTCGATCCCTGAGCAGTCAATGCTGCTTGCACCGTGACGTCAGGATTTTCCCCAGCGTGGGCGATCCGAAAGATTTTCGCTAATACAGTCTGATCGTCGCTGTCATCACCGTCCCCATCGCGGACGGTGATGATTACCGAAGTGTTTGACTGTTCACCGCTGAAGACGCGACTTCTCTGGATCGTTGCCGCGGATGAAGATTCCTTCACCCCAGCAAGATTCAATATTGTGACCGCGTAAGCCGGGTCGTACGGCGCGTCGTACACGTATTGAGTGCCATGATCCGTCACAGTCAACCGGCTGATAAGACCTGAGCGTTCACCACGATCACCCAACGGTTCAGATCGCCAACTCAACGGCACGTGATACACGACCGGTTGCGGATGAACAGGATCATCGGTCAACGTGTGCGCGTCATCGGCGATAAACCATGTCTCGAATCGACTCTCGTGGTGTTGATTTCGCCGTGCATCGATATCAGAGTGGGGAACGTGTTGCACCACTGCGAGGCAGCGCAAACTCGCGGGCTGCGCTTTTCCAGCGTACCACCGTTGACGGACTAGCCAGGCAGTAATAGCAGCAGGTATGTCCGGTCCATCGATTACTCTCGGGGAGTGGTGAAGAGAATCTCCGGTCGAAAGAGATTCTAAGGTGGCCTCGACGACCGGAGGGTTCTCGACCGGTGGGTGCATGGCCAAGGGGTCATCGTGCGAATCTTTGCTCCCAGCCATCGTTATCGCTCCCGCGTTGGAGGATCAAGGCGAAGCCAGAAAAAGTCGTGCGATCCCAAACTCAAGCTCACCGTGCCGTCCGCGGTAATCGTGGGAAAGCGTGCGCCGCCGAAAAGATCCTGGGTCTGCCAACCGGCGTGCTCCGGGAGATACAACGTGGTGGCTTGCGGGCTTTGCGCGAGATTGTGAACGCACAGGACTGTCTGCGCCATCCCACGCGCATCGGTATCTCCGTCGGTGAAATCGGTATGACGTAGGAAAGCCAAAATGGTGTGGTTATCCGCTTCCACGGCGGCGTACTTGCCGACCCCGAAGACCGGGTTCCGTTTACGGACCGCCAACATAGCTCGTGTCCAGTGCAGCAACGAGGAACCAGACGACAATTGAGATTCCACATTGACTGAGGTGTAGTGATGGACGAGAGATTGATTCGTTGGCAGGTAAAGCTTTCCTGGATCGGCAGTAGAAAAACCGGCATTGCGGTCAGGTGTCCACTGCATGGGTGTGCGAACGGAGTCTCGATCATCAAGCCAAATGTTGTCGCCCATGCCGATCTCATCCCCGTAGTACAAGCACGGGCTTCCGGGGAGGGACAGCAAAAGTGCGGTGACAAGTTCCATTTCGGATCGAGAGTTATTAAGCAGTGTTGCCAGTCGCCGGCGAATCCCAATGTTGGCTCGCATCCGTGGATCGGGGGCATACCAGCCGTACATGGCAGCCCGTTCCTCAGTGGTCACCATTTCCAAGGTCAGTTCGTCATGGTTGCGTAGGAAAGTACCCCATTGGCCATGCTCAGGGAGCTCCGGAGTTTCGGCCATAACGTCGATGATCGCTGATGCTGATTCATCTCGCAGCGCGTAATACACCCGAGGCATCAGCGGAAAGTGAAAACACATATGGCACTGCGGATCAGCGTCTGTCCCGAAGTAGTCCACCACATCTTTCGGCCATTGATTGGCTTCAGCCAGAAGGACCCGTCCGGGATACTCGGTGTCCACTAAGGATCGGAGTCGACGAAGGTAATCGTGAGTGGCGGGCAAGTTTTCGCAGTTCGTGCCCTCTTCTTCAAACAGGTAGGGCACGGCGTCCAGTCGAAACCCGTCGATGCCCAGGTCCAACCAGAATCGGACCACATCAATCATCGCTTCTTGGACGGCGGGGTTCGCGAAGTTTAAGTCCGGTTGGTGGCTAAAGAACCGATGCCAAAAGTACTGCCGACGGACGGGGTCGAACGTCCAGTTACTGGTCTCACTGTCGACGAAGATAATACGAGCGTCTTGGTAACCCTGGTCGTCATCGGCCCATACGTAGAAGTCCCCGTAGGGCCCGTGCGGGTCTGACCGGGACGCTTGGAACCACGGATGTTGGTCGCTAGTGTGATTAAGGACCAAGTCAATGATGACGCGCAGGCCACGAGCATGTGCTTGCGCAACTAATTCGGTGAAGTCCGGCATCGTGCCGAACTCGGGTAAAACCGCGTGGAAATCCGCCACATCGTACCCACCGTCGCGCAACGGGGAAACGTAAAAGGGGGGCAACCACAGACAATCAACGCCTAGCCATTGAAGGTAATCCAGCTTGCTGATCAGTCCGGTGAAGTCCCCCGAACCGGACCCGTTGGAATCACAAAAGGCGCGGACGAGAACCTCATAGAACACGGCCTTCTTATGCCAGGACGGATCATTTTTAAGACCTGGTGTGGTCAACTCCAGCCCTTGCACCTCAAGCTCTCCTCACATGCACGATGTGCACAGGTTCATGGTGTGGATCAAGACGGATGTAATTCTGGGGGCCCCACCGCCAGGTTGCTCCGGTGACGAGGTCTTCGGCGATGAGATGGTCATGCCATTCTGCGCCCAATGCGGGCAGATCTAGGCTGATCAATGTTTCCCGGGTGTGGTGGGAATCGAGGTTCACCACAACAACAATGGTGTTTGCTTCACCGGTAGGTGACTGTGCTGCGCTCAGGTGTTTGCTGAAGCACAATACGTGATCATCGGCCGTGTGGTGGAAAGTGATAGGTCGCAGACGTTGCAAAGCTGGATGAGCTCGGCGGATTTCATTCAACCGGGTCAGCCAAGGGCCCAAACTTGTGCCGGCTGCTTCAGCAGCCGCCCAGTCCCGTGGTTTGAATTCATATTTCTCGTTATCGATCTGTTCTTGGGCGCCAGGTCGAGGCCGATTTTCCACCAACTCGTACCCGCTATAGATGCCGTAAGTGGGGCTCATTGTGGCAGCGAGCGCAGCGCGCATCCGGAACGCTGATCGGCCGCCGTCTTGCATATCGGGCGTGAGAATGTCATGCGTGGTCGGCCAGAAATTGGGCCGCATATAATCAGCTGCTGGCCCAGACAGCTCGGTGAGATAGTCGGTGAGTTCTGCTTTGCTGGTACGCCAGGTGAAGTAGGTGTATGACTGGTGGAATCCCACTTTGGCCAGGGTGTGCATCATGGCGGGTCGGGTGAATGCCTCAGAAAGGAAAATCACTTCAGGGTGATCCCGGCGTATCTCCTCGATCAGCCACTCCCAAAACTGCACCGGTTTAGTGTGCGGATTATCAACCCGGAACAGCGTTACCCCGTGAGCGATCCACAGCTGAACCACACGCAAAACTTCGGCGTAAATGCCATCTGGATCGTTGTCGAAGTTCAACGGGTAAATGTCCTGATACTTCTTAGGCGGGTTCTCGGCGTAAGCGATGCTGCCGTCAGCGCGAGTGGTAAACCATTCCGGATGCTCGATGACCCATGGGTGGTCAGGTGAGCATTGCAGCGCTAGATCTAACGCCACTTCGAGCCCGTGATGATGAGCAGTGGCGACGAAGTAATCCCAGTCCCGAAACGTTCCGAGCGAAGGTTCAATGGCGTCGTGTCCGCCAGCAACTGAACCGATCGCGTAAGGGGAGCCAGGATCGTCTGGCTCTGCCGTGAGGGTGTTGTTTCGGCCTTTGCGGTGAGTCGCCCCAATGGGGTGAACAGGTGTCACGTAAGCGACATCAAACCCCATCGCAGCGATTGCAGGCAGGCGATTTGCTGCGGTGCGTAAGGTTCCGGACGTCCAGCGTCCCTCAGGATCGCGAGTGGCCCCTTCGGATCGGGGGAAAAATTCGTACCACGCACCAACTAGCGCGCGCTCTCGTTGCACTCGCAACGGAAACTCGGCGGTTGGAGAGATCAGGTCGCGCAGCGGATCGTTAGCGAGGGTGTCGCGAACCTCTGGTGATACGGCGGCAGCGAACCGTGCTTGTGCGGGACGCGCTCGGTCTCTGAGAGCGGTCACCGCATCTCGTAATATCGCGCGGTCACGAGTAGGTCGTTCTTTCTGTCGTGCGGCTCGATCAAGCAGCAAGGCACCTTCGGTGAGCATCAACTCGACGTCAACCTCGGCTTCTACTTTGATCTTCGCGTCGTGTTCCCAGGTGGCGTAGGAATCCCGCCACCCTTCGACGCGGAACGTCCATTCACCTTCGGTGTCGGCAATGATGTCAGCGCCCCAGCGATCTAACCCCGAGCCAAGTGATGTCATGGTGGTTTTGGTGCGTACTGCGCCGTAGGGATCCGACAGAACAACTGTGGCACGAACGATGTCGTGGCCTTCGCCGAAGACGGTGGCATGAACTGGAATTGCCTCTCCGACGACAGCGCGAGCCGGCCACCGGCCAGCATCAACGACTGGGGAAACATCAAGGACGGGGATTCGACCGATCACAGTGCTGACGTTATCGATTCCCTGAGTTCAGGTGAATGGTGTGGAGAGGTTAAGCGCATTCATTTTTCTTTTGGTCGCGACTGTCTTAACTCAACTGGAGCTACCGCTTGGAAATTGGCCAAAAATTTCTTGACTGAACCTCACCACCGGGGCATGGGGCGCCCTGTTGGCCGTCTAGTCTTTTCCCCTGTGAGAGCAATCCGGCGATTTAGCGTCCGTACTGTCCTGCCTGAACCCATTACCGCACTAGGTGATCTCGCGAGTAATCTTCGCTGGTCTTGGCACGCCCCCACGAGGGACTTGTTTGCCAGTGCTGACCCAGAACGTTGGGAGCGGGTGGGGCGTGATCCGGTTGCTTTCCTGAGTGACCTGCCCACTAAGCGACTGCACGAGCTTGCTGCTGACCAAAGCTTCGTCTCTCGCGTCACTCAAGCTTCCGCTGAGCTTCAGCGGTACCTCACTGAACCACGGTGGTTCCAGCAGCAAAGCGCACAGGGGACTTCGCTTCCCACCACCATCGCGTACTTCTCCGCTGAGTTCGGGATCACAGCCGTCCTGCCTCAGTACTCGGGCGGTCTGGGTATTTTGGCTGGCGACCATCTCAAAAGCGCATCAGACCTCGGCGTGCCCATCGTGGGGGTGGGATTGTTCTATACCACGGGATATTTCAAGCAGTCGTTGTCTCGTGAGGGTTGGCAGCTGGAGACTTACCCGGTTCTCGACGCCGACGGTATGCCGTTGGCTTTGTTACGAGAAGCGGATGGCACGCCCGCGCAAATTCAGGTCGGGCTTCCCAATGGGCGCACGTTATCCGCGCAGGTGTGGCGAGCGCAGGTAGGTCGCGTTCCTTTACTTCTGCTTGACTCCGATGTGAAAGCAAATGACGACGCGGCTCGGGGGATCACCGACCGCCTTTACGGGGGCACTGGCGAGCACCGGCTCCAACAAGAAATGCTGTTGGGCATTGGTGGAGTCCGGGCGCTACGGTTGTGGTCGCGATTGACTGGCGCGCCCCAGCCCGACGTTTACCACGCGAATGAAGGTCACGCCGGTTTCAGCGGGTTGGAACGTATTCGTGAATTAGTTGACGCTGCAAATATGTCTTTCGATGAGGCGTTAGAAGCCGTCCGGGTGGGCACTGTTTTCACCACCCACACGCCGGTTCCGGCTGGGATTGACCGATTTGGCGTCGATCAGATCACCACATACTTTGGTGGCGGCAACGCGGTGCCAGCAGTTCCGGTTGAGCGCATTATTGCGCTGGGGGCAGAGAATTACCCGGGCGGTGAGTCTGGTGTGTTCAACATGGCCGTGATGGGTTTGCGTTTGGGTGGCCGAGCGAATGGGGTTTCCCAGCTGCACGGCGCTGTGAGTCGGGGCATGTTTGAGGGGCTTTGGCCAGGGGTTGACATCCCTGAAGTCCCAATTTCTTCCATTACTAACGGGGTTCACGCGCCAACGTGGGTGCACCAACACGTATTTGACGTCGCGAAACGACAGCTGGGCCCAGGGGCACTAGAGTCCGCGGCCGGCTGGCAACAGATGAATCGTGTTCCGGTTGACCAATTGTGGGCTACTCGGCGTGCGATGCGGGCCGAGTTAGTAGCCGAAGCTCGCCGCCGCCTCCGGGCATCGTGGGTGGAACGCGGTGCGAGCGAGGCAGAGCTGGGGTGGGTAGAGCAAGCTCTCGACCCGGATGTGTTAACGATCGGTTTTGCCCGTCGCGTGCCGACGTATAAACGGCTTACCTTGATGTTGCGTGACCCCGATCGACTGCGTTCGCTCCTGCTCAACCCAGACCGGCCGGTCCAGTTGATCATCGCGGGTAAATCCCACCCAGCAGACGACCACGGCAAATCATTGATTCAACAAATGGTGCGGTTCGCTGATGATCCTGCCGTTCGACACCGCATTGTGTTCTTGCCAAATTACGACATCGCCATGGCGCAGTATCTCTATCCCGGGTGTGATGTGTGGCTCAATAACCCACTCCGTCCGTTCGAGGCATGTGGCACTTCCGGGATGAAATCGGCACTGAACGGTGGGTTGAACCTTTCCATCCTCGATGGCTGGTGGGACGAATGGTTTGACGGTGAAAATGGATGGGCGATCCCGTCCGCCGATGGCGTGGAAGACCCAGACCGACGTGACGATTTAGAAGCAACGGCGCTTTATGACCTAATCGAAGGTCAGGTAGCGCCGCGTTTCTACGCTCGTGACGATGACACCGGGTTACCTGGTCGATGGTTAGAAATGGTGGGCCACACATTGCACACCTTGGGGCCGAAGGTGCTCGCAGACCGCATGGTCACGGACTACGTTCACCAGCTTTACAGCCCAGCCGCGTCGGCTGCTAAGACGCTGAATGCGCCGGTCGAAGGTCGTGGCCATGCTGGTGCTCGTGACTTAGCCGAATGGAAGGGACGGGTCCGTCAACATTGGGGGCATGTTCGAGTTGAGCATGTTGAATCAGTAGGAGTTGCTGATTCTCCGCACATTGGTGATGCGGTGACGATTCAGGCTTTCGTCTCGTTAGGGACGCTCGCACCTCATGATGTTCGGGTGCAAGTCATTCACGGACGAGTGTCATCCGCTGATGAACTCACGCACACCGAGGTGTTGACCTTAAGCCACAGTGAAGGGTACGAGGCTGATCGTCATCGTTTTGAAGGTCAGCTGACACTCACGAGGACCGGTGCCTTCGGGTACACAGTCCGGGTGGTGCCAGCGCATCCGGCTTTGGCGAGCTCAGTCGAATTAGGTTTAGTGGCAAACGCCTCAGCCGCGGGGTGAGTCTTTAAAAGCAAGGTACAACCGCATGGTCCGGCCCCGAGTCAATTCGGCGCCGGACCTCCCGGACATTGAGGCCTGCGGAGTTGGCCATGTTGAATCCCACGCCAGCGTGTAATGATCAGCCCAAGGTAAGCCGGGCAGAGTCACCTTCACGTCTCGATGATCTCCCTGAATGACAAGGAGAACGCCGCTTCTTCGGTCGTGGAGGTGGTGTCTTTCCTCGCCTGTGTTAGGGAGCGCACTCTTTCTAGCCCGCCAATACACCTGCATGGTGCGCAGGTGCCGGTCGTGCCATTGGTGGTCGGTCATAAGATCGCCGCTTTCGGTGAACCATGCCAGATTGGTGGTGCCGTCCGGGTGGGGTCCGTGGTGGCCGATGTAATGCGATGAGCGTAATTCTGGTAAAGCCCGGCGAAGACGGATGAGCTCAGCGGTCGTAGCGATGAGATGACGTTGGTGAGTTGATAGAGCCCAGTCCAGCCAGGTCAATCGATTGTCTTGACAGTAGGCATTGTTGTTTCCTTGTTGTGTACGGCCTAACTCATCCCCGGCGGTGATCATGGGAATGCCATGAGATAGCAGGAGTGTGCCCAGCAAGTTGCGAATTGATTGCCAGCGCTGCTCGATGACTGTGGCATCTGCAGTTGGTCCGTCCTGATCGCCACCGACGAGCGAATTGTGATTCCACGTGTGGTTGGCCGGGTGGCCGTCGCGATTTCCCTCGCCGTTCGCTTCGTTGTGTCGGTGCTCGTAGCTCACACAGTCAGCCAACGTGAAACCGTCATGCGCCGCGATGTAATTAATCGACGCAATAGGACCTCGGTTGTCCTGCCTGGGATGACCGAAAAGGTCCTCAGAACCGCTCAACCGGGTGGCCAAATCGCTTACCCCTCGACTCGGCGGGTCTTGTGGTAGGGCAGCCGGCACGGCGTCCCTCGCATGTGCGGTCGTGGGATGACCAGGTTTTTCGGACCTGACCAATGATGAGTAATGACGAAAATTGCGGTGAGCATCAGCCAGCCAGAAAGTGCGAACGCCGTCTCGATAACGGTCGTTCCACTCAGCGGTAGGAGGTGGGAATTGCCCGGTTCGCCAACCGTTAGGGCCGACATCCCATGGCTCCATCACGAGTTTGACTTGGGATAGGACAGGGTCACTACGAAGAGCAGTTAAAAAGGCATGCTCGCGTTCAAATTCCCCCGTTTTTCCGCGGGCTAGGGTCGTCGCTAAATCGAACCGGAAGCCATCAACATGACATTCGTTGACCCAGTAACGCAGCGAGTCCAAGGCGAATTGGATGACCCGCGGGTTGCTGAAATCCATACTGTTGCCGCATCCAGTGACGTCGACTTCGTGGCCGGTAGCGTCGGTGCGGTAATAGCCCGAATCTAAGCCTCGCCAGCTCAGGGTGGGGCCGTGCCGGTTTTGTTCGCAGGTGTGGTTGTAAACCACGTCGAGCACGACCTCTAACCCGGCGGTGTGCAGGTCTTTGACCATGGTTTTGAACTCACGCAACACCTCAGTGGGGTCAAGGGACTGACCGTAAGCCGAGTGTGGTGCAAAGAATCCCAAAGTGTTGTATCCCCAGAAGTTGGTCAACCCTCGGCGTACTAACGCTGGTTCGGAAACAAAGGCATGAATAGGGAGAAGTTGAACCGTGGTGACGCCAAGACCGTGTAGGTGACGCAGGACTGTAGGATGAGCGAGCCCGGCGTACGTCCCTTGAAGGTGAGCTGGCAGATCAGCATGCAAACGAGTCAGACCGCGCACGTGTGCTTCGTAGATGATGGTTTCCGCCCAAGGGATGCGCGGGCTTTGATCATCGACCCAATCGAAAGTGTTGTCGACGATCACTGCCTGAGGCACATAGGGTGCGGAGTTGCGGTCGTCGCGAATGTCGAGGGTGCCGAGGAGATCGTCGTTGACCTGATGCCCGTACACCTCTGGGCGCCAAGAAATGTTTCCGGCGATTCCACGGGCGTAAGGGTCGAGGAGCAGTTTTGCCGGATTGTGGTGAAGGCCACGTGCCGGATCCCATGGGCCGTGAGTTCGGAATCCGTAATGGGTGCCGTGTTTGACATCTGGAATAAAACCGAAATGCACGCCATGCCTTTGGTGAGGAAGCTCTACTCGATGTTCTGAATTACCGGCGTCCAGGCTAGGAAGTATGCAGAATTCCACACTTTCAGCAGAGCCGGCGTACACCGCGACTGTGACTCCCGTGCCGTGCGTGTATACACCAAGGGGAGGGGGCCGGTCAGGGTCAAAGTGATCCACTTGTGCAGTGTGACGTACAGATCCAGCTGAGGTGTGCACGGTGTGACTTATGGCATCTATCGCCAACCATACGATGGGGTGTCTACGGCGTTGGGTCGGAATTGCCATCGTCGCTACGGCGGTCGCATCCTGGAGGTAACGCATTGGGCGACGAAGCAACTATGTTGATAGAACAAGTGCCTTGTGGGTGCCTCATTGATTTCATGAATCTTGATGGAAAGCGCGGTATGCGATGACTGATCCGGCAAGTCTGCCCCCTTTGGTTGGTGGCAGTCAGCCCACGAAGCGATCACCTGACCCCGACTCCCTGGGTGTGACACCACAACCACCCCGGACTGAGCTCCGTGACTATGTGCTACGGATTTTGGGTTCGGCTGGTCATCTGCCGGTGCTCGATGAGGATGGCGATATCGCCTTCCGCGTACACGAACAGCAACTTTTTATCCGGTGCGTTGAATCGGACGTCACGATGATGCGCGTTTTCGGGCTGTGGCAGGCAGCAGGATTGGCCGAAAATGCCAGTGCTGATGCGGTGCTGTGGGCATGTAATGAAGTGACACGTCAACTGTCTGTGGTGAAAACTACCGTGGCTGACAGCGTCATTGTTGTTTCCGCGGAACACATTGTGACGGAAGGCGCCGCGATTGATCCGCTGGTATTCCTCTCGATCGAGATGGTGCTCCGAGCCTTGCCGCACGTTCATGAAGCTCTTGAGCAGGCGTCCGATCGATAGCATGAATAGATGAGCGTCGACTTGACTCCGGCGGCGAACTTCGGTTTAGCACAAGAAAAGAAGAGTCGGGTGTATCTCGACCACGCCGCCACCACCCCCATTCTTCCTGCCGCAATGGCTGCCCTAGTGGCGGAACTACGCGAAGGGGGGAACCCTTCGTCGCTGCATACTTCGGGTCGGCGAGCGCGCCGGGTTGTCGAAGAATCACGCGAGGGGATTGCAGCTGCCGTTCATGCCGCACCTAGTGATGTGATTTTCACATCTGGGGGGACAGAAGCGGACAACCTTGCTGTTAAAGGTGCATACCGAGCTCGGCTGGCTGAAGATCCACGCCGCCGCCGTATTCTTGTTAGCTCAATTGAACATCACGCGGTTCTCGATCCAGTGACCGCTCTTGTTGCTGATGAAAACGCCGAAGCAGTATTACTCCCAGTCGACCAGTGTGGTCGGGTTGATCTTTCTGCTACGCAGAAGCTGCTCTATGACGATCCAGCCTCAATAGCGTTGCTCAGTGTCATGTGGGCGAACAATGAGGTGGGTACGGTTCAACCGGTCGCTGAATTGGCCGCCCTAGCGCATGAATACGACATTCCCATGCACAGTGATGCTGTCCAAGCGGTCGGTCAGGTTCCAGTGGATTTTGCTGCGAGTGGGGTGGATTTCCTTTCGCTCAGTGGGCACAAAGTTAACGGCCCGCATGGGGTAGGTGCGCTAATCGCGGTGCGATCAGCACCGTTGTCACCTTTGGTGCATGGCGGTGGACAGGAACGTCAGGTGCGTAGTGGGACTCTCGACACCCCGTCCATCCGATCTTTCGCTGTGGCCACCGTCGCTGCTGTGCAAGGGCAGTCCGCGTATGCCACGCGATTGACCGCGTTACGCGAGGCGCTTGTCACCGGTATTCAAGCCGAACTTCCGGACATCGTGATTCACGGTGATCCTGATCCTGCGGGGCGCTTGCCGGGTCTTCTCAGCGTTTCGTTTCCTGGTTGTGACGGGGATGCCTTGCTCTATCTTTTAGACGCTCACGGCATTGACTGCTCGACTGGCTCTGCGTGCCAAGCAGGTGTACCCCAACCAAGTCACGTTCTTGCTGCGATGGGAATGAGCTCGGACGTCATCCGTGGGGTACTGCGACTGAGCTTGGGGCATTCGTCGACTCGGGCTGACGTTGAGGCTGCGGTGTCGGCGATCCCGGCTGCGGTCCGTCGAGCGCGGGGTGATCATTTTGTTGATCGATAAAACAGTCAGATCGGTGGTGCGGTGATGCGAGTCTTAGCAGCAATGAGTGGCGGCGTGGATTCAGCTGTCGCCGCGTCGCGAATGGTCCGTGCTGGACATGACGTGGTCGGAGTGCATTTGGCCCTAGCCCGGACGCCTACCGGCGCTAGTCGCGCCCGATCCCGCGGCTGCTGCACCGTCTCAGATGCACATGATGCTAGACGCGTCTCGGATCTCTTAGACATCCCGTTCTACGTCTGGGATTTTTCTGAAACATTCGCTACTCAGGTGGTGGACAATTTCGTATCAGAGTATGCCGCTGGCCGGACCCCAAACCCGTGCTTACGGTGTAATGAGCGGATTAAGTTCTCAGCCCTTCTTGACCGTGCAATTACTCTAGGCTTCGACGCTCTGTGCACCGGGCACTATGCGACGATCAAAATTGGATCTGATGGTCACCGGCAGCTTCATCGAGCCGTTGACACGGCTAAGGACCAATCCTATGTATTGGGGATTCTCACAGCAGATCAGCTTGAGCGGGCGATTTTCCCGTTAGGGGACAGTAAAAAATCCGCGGTTCGCGCCGAAGCGGCAGAACTAGGTTTTTCAGTAGCGGAAAAACCTGACAGTCACGACATCTGCTTTATTCCGGACGGTGACACGCGGGGGTGGTTGGAGGGTCGTCTCGGGCAACGTCCGGGTCGCATCATTGACCGCGCCGGCGTCGTGCTGGGTGACCATGACGGATCGTACGGTTTCACTGTGGGGCAACGTCGCGGACTGCGGATTGGGCGCCCCGCCGCGGACGGCAAACCACGGTATGTCCTTGATGTGCAACCAGTCAGTGGAACAGTGATGGTGGGATCCAACGAGGATTTGGACGTCGTCGCTATCACGGCGCTTCATCCGCGCTGGTGTGGACAAGCGCCGATAGGTCGCGTCGCGGTAGCAGCGCAAGTACGAGCGCATGGTGTCGCCGTCCCAGCTACCGCTGAGGTCATTGCCGAAGAGGTGATCGTCCGGCTCGCTGAACCTTTGCGTGGCGTCGCGCCGGGTCAAGCGGTGGTTCTTTACGATGGATCAAGAGTGGTCGGGTCCGCCACCATCCGTAGCACCGCATGACATCATCAATCGGCTCTTTGCCTAGCGACGCTGATTTCCCAGAACGAGTGGGAAGTAGCAGGTCACGTTTTGCCCCGTCGATCCAGGGGGCAGGCACCGGGGTAGGTTCCTGGCCGGGGAAAGATTTCGCTGAGGCGTGCGCAGTAATTCGAGGCGAGCTACCCACGCTGCCTTTCGTTCCAGAGTTACCTGCCCGCGGACCTGGTAGCGATTGTGTTGGACGAGCAGCAGTGCGTTTACCTGGACTCCCAGTGGAGCTTGTTCCTTCCGGGTGGCAGTTATCACGCCATCCAGGGCGTGATCATCATCGTGGGCGCGCTCGCTGGCAGGCTGACGCTGATTTCGTCGCCGAACTTTTCGACGGGTGGTCAGGGCCACTGAAAGTCCAGCTCGCTGGCCCGTGGACACTCGCCGCGTCGTTATGGTTGCCAAGCGGTGAGCGCGCTCTTTCTGATGCGGGGGCGTGCCGAGACATCGGGCAGTCTTTTATCGAGGCGGCACTTGATGTGGTTGCCGAGTTGCGCCGGGCGGTACCCGCCGCCCAGCCGGTGTTTCAACTTGACGAACCATCATTAGGCGCGGTCTTAGCCGGGGAAGTGCCAACTGCGTCTGGGTATCGAAGAGTCGCTGCGATTGAGCCCTCGACTGTCCAGTCCGGGTTGTCTTTATGTGTGGCAGCTCTGCGCGCGTGCCAGGTGCCCACGGTGCTTCATACCTGCGCGGTTGGTTTGCCGCTCAACGTCCTTAGTCTTAGTGATGTTGATGCGCTGAACCTTGATGTCACGCAGTGGGGGGCGCGTGAGTGGGAGGAAGCGGCCCCATTAGTAGAGGGAGGGTTGGAGTTGTGGCCCGGTGTTCTTCCTTCGGTGGACTCTCCGCTTAGGTGCCAACCTCTTTCCCGTCGTCAGATCGTTGATGATGCGGTGGCATCACTAGTACGCGGCTGGCGGGTGATGGGTTTACCAGAAAAGACATTGACTCACGTGGTTGTTACCGCAACATGTGGTTTTGCGACGTCTTCATCTTCGTGGGCGCGGATGATTCTGGGGGCTTCATCAGACGTGGTCCAGCGGCTTTCTGAGCGTGAAACTTGATCACTGACGCGATCAGCTTTCTTCTCTCCGCAGGACGGCATAAGCTAAAGACCTGACATTGATTCCGCTTAGGATCAACTTCCGCTCGGTATCAACCCAGCATGTGAACAACCGAAGCTTTATCAACCGAAGTTTTACTCATCGAAAGTCAGGTTCGCTTGATTCCAATAAGGCGTCAGGTGAGTCTGGAACAGTGGCAGCAGGAGGTCGTCGTGCCGCTTTCTGAGCACGAGCAGCGTGTGTTGGAGCAAATGGAACAGGCCATGCAGGCCGAGGACCCAAAATTTGCTACCACCATGGAGGGTGCCAGCTTGCAGGCTCGGCAGCGTCGCAGATACCTCGTAGGGGGGGTAGGTGTTGTCGTTGGGTTGGCTTTAGTCCTTTTAGGGGTGGCTGGCTCGTTGGTTGTTGTTGCCGTGCTCGGGTTTGTTGTCATGGTCGGCGCGGGTGCTTTCGCGGCGACCCCACCTCGTCGCCGCGGGCCGATCGGCGTTGTTGGTGCAAGTGGTCAACCTACGCCAAGGAAACCCCACTCACGGGCCAAGTCGTCCGGGACTTTCATCCAGCGCCTTGAGCAGCGTTGGGACCGTCGCCGTCAAGAAGGCCGAGGCTGGCAGTGAGCAGGGTGGCGCATATAACGTTGTTGTTGACAGATAAGCCCAGAGACCACGGTTAACGGTCCCGCATGATTAACGATCACGCTTGACTCGACCGGCTTGGATGAAGCTTTCTGCCCCGTTTAGAGCACTTACTACTCGCAACCACGCCGTCTTTATGCCCTGCGCTCCATGGCTGCGCCCAGAGCGTGGAAACCATCGAGCAACCAGTTGGCGCCGCTTGGGGCGAGTCTGCTTGACCTCACGAACGATGGTGCCCAGGTCTTCTTGAAGTTGGCTGATGTCTAGCGGAGGGGACGTATCGCCGGTCGTGGTCGTAGGTCGTCCGTACCGTACGTCTTCGGTCACAGTGGCCAGACGAGCCATCGCAACCTGAGAGCCAGCGCCTAAGTGATGGTCCGTGATTAGACGACGTTGAAGTTGGCGTGGTGTCAGGTGGTTCCCCAAGTCCACATCAAGATCATCCATGAACTCATGTAAGTCCTGCCAAAACGCTTCGATGAGTTCTTGTTGAGATGCTGCGCGCTTTCGTCGGCGAGACCGCGCGAACCATCCAATTGCGGGAACAATCAATAGTGCTGCCAGTGCCGCGACCAAAGTGCCCAACCCAACAAGAGTCCACGTGGACCAAGAAACTGTTCCGGTATCGTCATCTTCAGGAGCAACTGAGGACTCTGGCGATACGGTGCCTGATGCGGTGGACGATTCACTGCTAGCGCTGGAAGAACTTGATGGTGATGATTCAGTCGGTGTGGGTTCGGGGTCTGAATCCTCGACGGTGTAGGCGGGAGCGTTCCCGCTTTGGATGGCTGGGGTTGGTTCAAAGCGAACCCACCCCACATCGTTGAAATAAAGTTCTGGCCAGGCGTGCGCTTTGCTTGCCTCCACTCGGTATTGATCGTTACCCGCCGGATCGCCGGGAAGAAACCCGACCGCGACGCGGGCGGGGATCTTCAAGTGCCGAGCCATGACTGCCATCGCCGATGCGTACTGAACGCAATATCCACGTCGGTCCTGTAGGAAGGTTGCCACCGGATTTTCTCCCGCGGTGTCAACGACTTCAGTGGTGTATTCGAAGCCACCGTCGGTACGGAACCACCGTTGCAAAGCCGTTGCTCGCTCATAGTCATTAGCCGCCCCGGCGACGACCTCCTCGGCTTGTGCGCCAATTGACTCCGGCAAAGGGGGCAATTCAGTAAAACGTGAGGAAGTAGGGACAGCGCGGTTACTGGCTGCGCGTAGCTGCCTCGTAGTGGGTTGGACGTTTAGATAGCTTACGGAGTAGGAAAGTCCCCGGGTGGTTTGTCCATCTTCGCCGATCACACTCAACGTGTCGGGGTCATAGAACCACGTGCCATTCACATTGACGTTACTCGTGGGGTACGGCAGCGGCAGAAACTCTTGGTCGAGGCCGGCAATAGTGATATCAACTTTACGTTCAATGCGAGGAGTCGCCGCAGCTAAACCTGGTGGAGAGGGAATTCCGTTCGCGACTCGATTTTCTTCGCGAAGCTGCTGGAGAGCTGGTTGCCAAAGCTCTCCGGTGAAGACGTCTGCCGTAATAAGCCGTAGTGGAGGCGTATCCGGTGTAGTACTGCGATAGGTGAGCGCGAGATTCCCTTCGCCACGAGTCAGGTTGTCTCTCAAGGTCAAAATCGGGTTAATGACGGTCCGGTTTTGGATTTGATCTGGCCCGCCTCGATTGATGTCTAGTATCCCGTTAGCTGGCCCGGGTGCGATGGCAGGCACCAGAAGTGCCCCCCCTAGCGCGAGGATCGCGGTGCGCCGCCCAGCGCGAGCATGCAGCGCCGTGTCGGTAGGGGCATGCCCCCACCGTTGCCATCGTTGGCTCGTGTCATAAGCCAAGATGAGGAGCCAGACTGTCGCGGTTGCAACAAAGCTATACCAACTGACTCCATCATCGAGAACTGCGCCCGGAATGCTCATCAGAGCCAACAGCGGCAGTCCGCTGGCTGCGGGTGCTCGTACGGTCACCACCATGGCGTCAACCAAGATGGACACCATCAGTACACCCAACGCGAGCAGCAAACTTAAGCCCGATGTTTCCGGCAGCGGGGCTTTGCGTTGGTCGATGACTTGGACTCCGTCAGAGAGCAAATCCCTCATCTCCACCCAAAGGGCGGTGGGGCTTAGGATCGCGTTGCCTAAGTCGGTGGTGAAAAACACTGCGAGCAGCACTAACCCGGCAATAAATTGAAGCGGAATGAGGTAACCGGCGGGGGTCCGCAGTTGCCGTGCGAGGGCACCAGTGAGAAGCACGATGATGACAACGAGCGAGGACGGGACGAGCCAACTGGTACTTCGGACCAACGGTGTGAGTGACCATACTGCGGCGGCAGTAGCTGCGGCAGCGAGCAATCCAGTAAGCCAATCCCGTTTCATGGGGTGCTACCTGAGACTGAAGAATTTTGTGGACTAGCGACGCGCTGCCACAGATGATTGATGGGTTCGCCCGGGCCGGCGGTAGCTACCAGCCAGCCCCAAGAACGTAAGAATGTCGTAGCTTCCATCGCGTCCCCGGGGCTTTTAGCTGATGAAGAGGCTTTTCCGGAGTCTGCGATGAGCGCGATTCCCCGTGTTGCTCGCTGGCTGAGATAGCTGGCGTCTTGCTCCGTTAACGATCCAAGGATGGCAATCACGAAACCGGGGGACTGATGGTCTCTGGAGGCGGTAGCGATCGTTTGGTGGTCTGAAATACCGCACATAGCAAGTCGATCAAGAATGGCATGCTTAGCACTATCGCCAAGAACGCCAGCATCAATGTCTTCTTGTTCTTCGAGGTGACCTCTTGCACGACTACCGTCGTCATAAGTGACGACGTACCCCTGCTCCAGCAGATGGACAGCAACAGACGCAGCAGCACAAACAGCCCATTCGAACGCATCAGTGCCAGACCGATATGCCGACCGGCGCCGGTCTAAGAACACTGTCGCTTTGCTCTTTCGCGGCTGTTCATCGAGGCGAACCATGAGTTCGCCCCGGCGGGCGCTAGAGCGCCAGTGCACGCGACGTAAGTCGTCCCCCTGCCGATAAGTGCGAATTGTGCCGTCATGCTCACCAGCCAAACCTGCGCCCCGAGGATGGTTGTCACCTGAACTTGCCCAGTCTCCGCCAAGAATGATTGGTTGAAGCTCTATAACTCGAGGGAGGACGACGAGCTCCCCATGGCCATCAAATGCCCGGCGGTGTTCGCTAAGTCCGAAAGGGTCCGTAGTAATGAGTTCAAGGGGCCCTAACTGGTAACGACCGCGAGTCTCGCAACGTACCGTATATGTCACGTGATGCTGTGCTCCTGATGTCAGCTCTGGAATAACAAACTGAGGATCTGCCCCTAAGAGAAGTGGCATTTTTTCGCGGGCAAGTGACAAGGAGTGGCGGCGTGGTGTGTTGTTATGCAGAGCGACGGTGACATGTGCAATTCGCCCCGCTTCCATCCGGGCAGGTGAAGTGAGGCGCAGCAGGGTGAGCCGATATCGGCGGAAGCTCAGATGAAGGTAATTCGCACCGCAGAGGGCAATGAGTAAAACGCCGATCCGAACCAAGTCCAGGGAGCCCAACAGATAACCGCATACCGTCGCGGTGCAGCCGGATGCAAGGACTGCTTGGCCGCGGCCAGTAAAAGTAGCGAAGATGCGTTGCTGCGGATTGGCCGTCATCGGGAGGCAGAGCGTAAACCAGTGGAAACAGGGACTTGGCTCACAACTGAGCGGACGATGTCTGAAGGCTGGCGCCGGCTTAGGACTGCTTCGGGGGTAAGCATCAGGCGATGTGCGAGAACTGGATCGGCGAGCTGCTGCACATCATCGGGTAAGACATGGTCCCGACCTTCAAGGGCTGCGTAAGCGCGCGCGCCACGAAGCAAATGCAATGTAGCTCGAGGAGATGCTCCAAGCCGGAGGTCGGGGTGCCGGCGGGTCGCTTCCACGATATCTACGGTGTATTGCCGAATAGCCGGGCTGAGCCACACCGTGTGCGTCAGATCAATAAGTCCACGGATTCGCGCTGCATCGGCTACCGGCTGCATCGTGTCAAGTGGGGAACGTGTTGCGTGGTGATCCACCATGGCCAGTTCGGCGGCTGGACTGGGGTAACCCATGGAGACGCGGGCAAGGAATCGATCCCGCTGAGCTTCTGGAAGGGGGTATGTCCCCTCCATCTCAATCGGATTCTGCGTCGCAATGACAATAAACGGTTCTTCCAAGTGATAGGTCACACCGTCAACGGTGACCTGCGCCTCTTCCATGCATTCCAGTAGTGCCGATTGGGTTTTGGGCGAGGCGCGGTTGATCTCATCACCAATGACGAGATTGGCGAATACGGCGCCAGGTTTGAATTCAAAATCTCGCTGCTGGGGGTTGTAGATATTCACCCCGGTGATGTCGCTGGGGAGGAGGTCGGGGGTGAATTGCACCCGAGTGGCTTGGCAACCGATCGCTCGTGCTAACGCTTTGGCCAGCATGGTTTTACCCACGCCAGGAACATCCTCAAGAAGAAGGTGACCGCGGGCAAGGAGAACCACTAAGGCGATCCGAATGACCTCAGATTTTCCTTCGATGACCGACTCAACAGCGTGGGTGATCGCAGCAGTTGTGGCGGCAAAGTCATCAAAGTTATTCCCCTGATGAGAAGTGCTGAGCAGATTCACGAGACCTCCGACGGTTGGTATTGAGCCATCTTTCCATGAAGCTCAGATCTCCTTGGCGCATGCCGAAATCATCGATTCAGTAAATGGCTGACCCGAAAAATTGCTTCAAGTGGAGCAAAGTGGAGTACGGTGGGCCATGTTGGAGTAGTTATCGTCATAAAGATCGTCAAACTCTTGCGTGGCTTCTGTTTCTCAGGGGTTTCACGCCAGCCGTCGGAAGACGCAGATACCAAGCGCGGAGGGAGTGGGGTGACCAGTGTTTCTGGGTACATACTCCCCACGCCTCGACGACAAAAACCGGCTCATCCTGCCGGCCAAATACCGAGAGCGGGTGTCCTCTGGCTTAGTCATGACACGAGGGCAGGAGCGTTGTCTTTATATCTTCGCGATGGACGACTTCATGCGAATCGCCGAGCAGACTCGTTCCGCCCCCATGACCAGCAAGGCCGCTCGCGACTATCTCCGAGTTTTTTTGTCGGGAGCAAGCGATGAAGTCCCCGACAAGCAGGGCCGCGTCACCATCCCACCCACCTTGCGGCAATACGCAGGTTTGGGGCGCGACCTCACTGTCATTGGTGCTGGCACTCGAATCGAAGTATGGGATTCCGCCGCATGGGATTCATACCTCACTGCAACAGAGCCGGCATTTGCCGAGCAGGCAGAGGAGGTGATTCCCGGCTTGTTGTAAGTGCGCTGCCGCACTGAGGTGTCGAGCTCTCAGTTGACGGCAGTTTCGAGGAACGTCGTCTGAGGTCTCCATCCGCTTGTCGCCCTGACACCACTTCCCCGGTGTCAGGAACGGAAGCGGTTGGGGACCTGAGACGACGAACTCAGCTCGCATTCCGTTGGTATGACGATGACTAGGAGGGGGTGTCATGGAAGATTCAGTAGGTAACGGTCAAGGAAAAATCGACCATGACCCGGTCATGGTCGGTCGAATTGTTGACCTTCTTGCACCAGCCTTAACTGGTCCTAACGCTCGGTACCTAGATCTCACAGTAGGACTAGGCGGACATGCCGCCGCAATTCTTGACGCTTGCCCCTCCGCGGTTGCGGTTGGCATTGATCGCGACGCTGCGGCGTTGGCTATTGCCCGGCGACGGCTTGAGCGTTTCGGTGACCGAGTCCGCTTGATGCACGCCGTCTCAGATGATCTTGACACCATATGTGCGGACATTGGATGGCGTCGCATCTCTGCCGTTGTGTTGGATCTCGGTGTCTCCTCAATGCACTTAGATGTCGCTTCGCGTGGTTTTGCTTACCGGTTTGACTCTCCACTTGATATGCGAATGGATCAAGAGTCCGGGCGAACTGCCGCTGATCTTTTGAATACCTGTTCACCTGCAGAGCTCACCCAAATTTTTCGGGAATATGGCGAGGAGCGTTACGCCGGACGGATTGCTCAAGCAGTGGTCAAAGAGCGGGCGAACGCACCATGGCGTGAATCAGCTCCGTTGGTTGATCTGATTCGTCGGGTAGTTCCACCGCATCTTTCTGGGCACCCCGCTAAGCGAGTTTTTCAGGCCTTGCGGATTGCCATTAATGACGAGCTGGCTGTTCTTTCTCGGACACTCCCGGCTGCACTTTCTCGGTTGGTGGTTGGTGGTCGCTGCGCTGTTTTGGCTTATCACTCTTTAGAAGACCGCATAGTGAAACATGCTTTCGCCGCAGGTCTTCAGCACCAAACACCAGCAGATCTACCGGTCCTTTTGCCAGAGCATGCGCCTTTCTTACAGGCGGTCACAAGAGGAGCTGAACGTCCAAGTGACAACGAGGTGACAAGTAACCCACGCGCTTCTTCGGCTCGGCTGCGCGTTGTTGAACGAATCCGTGACGAGGGGGAGCAGTATGAGTAATCTTGCCGTGGCGAACCGGCGTGCTGCTTCGGTGCCGCGTGGTAGCCGGCCATCTCGCCCCTCTTTGCGAGTGGTGCGTGCGCCATCCCGTGAGCAACGTCGTACTTATTTTGCGCTCTGGTGTTTGGCGTTTTTGGTGTTTGGCATGATCGCCTTACTTGCGTTAAACACCGCACTCACACAAGGCTCATTCCAACTCCACGAGCTTCAGGAAACCGCAGGAGAATTGTCAGACCGCGAGCAGACGCTTCGTCAGGACGTGAATCGACGGTCCGCACCTGAGGAGCTCGCGCGGGCGGCGAGGGGCATGGGCATGGTCCCGTCTGATACGCCGGCTTTTGTTGATCTCACTCGGGGTCAGACGATCGGTAACGCTCAACCAGGCCGTAGTCCTTCGCAAGCAAGTCAACCTTCTCCTCGCACAGAGACCCGCGGCACTGAGCTTCCGCAAACTGAACAGCGGTGATTGGCGGTGCCACGTCCTTCGAGATCCACTCCGCCTAGGGGTTATGCCACCTCGCAGTCCTCATCGGTCCGTCGTCCACCGACCCGCCAAAAAGCAGTAATTCGAGAATCGGTAGCCGACCAGCCAGTGGTGAGATCGAAACTGTCACAGCCCAAATCCTTAGGACCCAAGCACCCCCAACCCAGACCTAAAAAGTCCAGTCGTCCGCAACCTAGACCCAGACCGAAACGGTCCAGCCGACCGCCGCGTAAACGTCCTCATCGTCGTTCAAAAGCTACGGTCGCGGCAATGATGCACCGTCGGACTCGCGCGCTTTTCCTCATGATGTGTCTGGTGATGGCAGTATTCGCCGGGCAGCTCCTCCGCATTCAAGCGTTAGATGCAGCTGCCCTCGCTGATGAGGCGCTAGGGAGCAGGATGACAACCGAAGCCATTCCGGCTTGGCGGGGCCAAATTGTTGATCGTTCAGGAGTTGTCTTCGCTCACAGCGTAGACCGATACCACATCACTGTAGATCAGAAAGTCATTCCGGAGGCGTATCGATACGTTCGTGACTCGCGGACTGGAAAGCGAGTCAGACAAGTTCTTGGTGTCGAGGCTGTCGCTCAGGAACTGTCGCAAACACTTTCCCTAGATGTCGCCACTGTCCGCGAGAGAATCACTGGTACGCGCCGGTTTGTCTATTTAGCGAAAGACGTGACACCTGAGGTGTGGCGTGCGGTGAAAAAACTCAACATCGGTGGCGTGTATGGCGAACAAACCAGCCAACGGCAGTATCCGGCAGATGGCGTGGGCGCTTCAGTTGTTGGCTTCATGGGGCAGGCCGGAACTCCGCTTGGTGGTCTGGAGCTGCGACTCAACGAGCAACTCGCTGGCAGACCAGGATTGATCAGTTACCAAGCTGATCCGTCAGGCCGATCAATTTCAACGAGCGAGGCAGTGGAAGATCCGGCTCAGTCTGGGCAGGACATCCGCCTCACTTTGGACCGCGATCTTCAGTGGCGCACCGAAGAGTTACTGGCGGCTCAAGTTCAAAAATCTCGCGCGATCTCCGGCACGGCGATTGTGCTGTCAGTTCACGATGGGAAAGTCCTTGCACTAGCAAATGCGCCGACTTTCGACCCCAATGTGCCAAGTCAAGCGAAACCCGAAAATCTTTCTAACCGGGCCCTATCAGAGATTTACGAGCCTGGATCCACCAGCAAAGTAATGACAGCCGCCGCAGCCATTGAGGAAGGAGTGGTAGCGGCATCGACGTCATTAACGGTGCCCGACCACATCACCCGATCAGGGAGCGCCTTTCATGATTCGTCGCCACATGCCACCGAGCAGTGGACTTTCGCGGAAGTGTTAGCAAAGTCAAGCAACGTGGGAACAATTCTTGCAGGAGAGCGAATGACTCCTGAAACTACATACAGTTATCTCAAGAAATTTGGTTTAGGAGAGTTCAGTCAGCTTCGCTTTCCGGGAGAAAGCCGTGGCATTCTGGCTCAGCCAGAAGACTGGAGTGGATCCCAGCGCTACACCGTGATGTTTGGGCAAGGTCTATCAGTTAACGCACTGCAAGCCGCGAGTGTCTTCCAGACCATTGCCAACGATGGTGTCCGAAAAGAGCCAAGCTTCATCGAGGGAACGACCAAGCTCAACGGCGAGTTCAATCCCGCAAAACCCACGAGTTCTACCCGGGTTGTGAGTGCCAAGACCGCGCAAGCCGTCCGCGCCATGCTTGAAGGTGCCGTGAGTGATGAAGGGACCGCCCCGCAAGCACGGATCCCGGGGTATCGGGTCGCGGGAAAAACTGGTACCGCCGAACGGTTTGATTCGGCCTGCGGGTGTTATCGCGGATATACCGCTTCGTTCATCGGAATGGCGCCGGCTGATGATCCGGAGCTAGTTGTCGCGGTGACTCTTCAGGGACCAACCCGTGGCCGGTATGGCGGTGAGCTTGCGGCACCGGTTTTTCAAGACATCATGAGCTACGCATTACAGAAGTTTCGGATTCCACCAACGAGTCAGCGTCCGCCCGTCGTCGCAAAATCTTTGACCGAGCGATAATCTCACCGCGTGTCAGTAGGCCCACTGCGATGAATGCCGGAATCCGCCCCCGCGGCATAAACGGTTGCACTCTCGGTGCAGTTGTAGCGCTCATCGACGACGGTGATGAGTCCAATAAGAGTGACTGTGTTACCCGCCAGATGCCGGTGAGTGAGGTAGTCACCGGCATCACTTTGGACTCTCGCCAGGTTCGTCCAGGTGATGTTTATGCAGCATTGCCGGGATCTCGAGCCCACGGCGCGGATTACGTTGATGACGCGGTGAGGTCTGGTGCACTTGCTGTTCTTACTGATCCAGCGGGCCGGGCGAGGTTCGGTAATCTTCAGCTTCCGATTATGGTCACAGCTGAACCACGAGCGTTACTTGGCCCGGTGGCCGCTCTCATTTATGGGTACCCGGGGGAATCCTTAGCCTTGCTGGGCGTGACTGGGACGAATGGAAAGACTACGACAACTTATTTGTTAGACGCTGTTCTCCGACATGCTGGGCAGAGAACCGGGCTCATCGGCACGGTGGAGACGCGGATCGGTTCGCACCGAGTTCCGAGTGTGCGTACTACCCCAGAGTCCCCGGACTTGCATGCCCTTTTTGCTGCCATGCGCGATGAGAGAGTGCAGACCTGCTCCATGGAAATTTCTAGCCAGGCGCTTGCCCAGCATCGGGTGGATGCCGCGGTGATGCATGTCGCGGGGTGGACCAACTTCAGTCAGGATCACCTCGATCTGCACGGTGATATGGATGCCTATTTAGCGGCGAAAGAGTTACTTCTCCGCCCGGACCACAGCCGTCGAGCAGTCATCGTTGTTGATGATCCTGGTAGCCGCCTTGCCGCTGAGCGAGCCGAAGTGCCGGTGGTCACTCTGTCAGCAGACCTGGATCGTCACGCGGACTGGCGAGTAAGCCGAGCAATCACTCCAGGCGGTGGTCACGATGTGACGTTGGTCGGCGAAGAGGTCGTTTCATTTCATTGCCCCCTGCCCGGGGACTTTAACGTTATGAATGCTGCGTTGGCCGCACTCATGTTGCATGATTTAGGGCTGGAGTGGACGCACATCGTCGATGGTCTACGGGTCGTTCCTGGCGTTCCTGGCCGGATGGAACGGGTGTCGGCACAAAGTGGCGAAGGTCCTTTGGCGGTAGTCGATTACGCGCATACTCCAGCCGCTATTGGCAGTGCGCTCCGTGCTCTCATCGCAGCGCAGGGTAGCCGCCGCGGAGCCATCGTGGTGGTGCTGGGCGCCGGAGGTGATCGGGATCGCAGTAAACGCCACGAGATGGGCAAGGTGGCGGCTAGCCTCAGCGACGTGGTGATCGTGACGGACGACAATCCGCGGCGGGAAGTGCCAGAAGTGATCAGAGCGGAACTTCTCAGTGGTGCGCGCGAAGCGAATCACGCCGAGGTCTTAGAGTGCGAAGATCGTGCTTACGCCATCGCCGAGGGATTGCGTCGGGCCGGTTCATCGGGGGTGCTCTTAGTTGCGGGGAAAGGTCACGAGCAGGGGCAAGAAGTCAATGACGTCATCTACCCATTTGATGATCGTCTTACGTTAGCTAACGCTCTCACCGTAGCTGGTTATCAGCCATCAAAGTCGTCGGGAGATGCGTTGTGATCGTGCTCACGCTGGATGAAATAGCTAGACTTGTTAAGGGTCATGTTGTTGGTGAAATAGGAAACATTTCCGTCGCGGGGCCGGTCGTGACTGACGCCCGGGAGTGTGGCCTGGGAAGTCTATTTGTCGCACGGGTAGGGCAGCGATCAGATGGGTTGGATTTCGTTTTTCAAGCCCGTGAGCGTGGTGCCGTAGCGGTTTTAGCGTCTCGTCCAGCCGTTGGCTTGCCTACCGTGGTCGTTGCTGACGTGCAAGCTGCTTTAGCTGCTTTAGCTCGAGGCGTGGTGGATCGGCTGACTGCAGCGACCGTCATTGGCATTACTGGGTCATCGGGAAAAACCAGCACGAAAGATGTCCTTGCTCATATCCTCTCAAATGATGCCCCTACTGTCGCAACGGAAAAGTCCTACAACGGTGAAGTGGGTGTTCCGCTCACGGTCCTGCGGGCCGAAGGCGCGACCCGGTATGTGGTCGCCGAAATGGGAGCCCGAGGGATCGGGCACATTTCCTACCTTGCGAAGATTGCGCCACCTCGTATCGGGGTGGTCCTTAATGTGGGTTCGGCGCATCTTGGTGAGTTCGGCTCCCGCGAGGCGATTGCTGAAGCAAAGTCTGAACTCGTTCAAGCGCTTCCTCCTGATGGAGTGGCTGTACTCAATATTGATGATCCGCTGGTGAGGGCTATGGCCCAGTACACGGCGGCCCAAGTGTGCTGGTTCGGTGAGTCATCGGAAGCTCACGTACAGGCGACGAATGTTCGCCTTGACGATCAAGCTCGGGCTACGTTCACGCTTAGTATTGGTGCTGAACGAGCCGAGGTGTCTCTACGTTTACACGGCGCTCACCATGTGTCCAATGCGCTAGCCGCCTCTGCGGTTGCCCATCAAGTAGGAATGTCGGTGCCACGAATCGCAGCCGCTCTCCGGGAAATGACGTCAGTAAGCCGGTGGCGAATGGAAGTCACCGACCGTCCCGGCGGGGTGCGCATCGTTAATGATGCTTATAACGCCAACCCGGAGTCCATGCGTGCTGCACTGAAAGCGCTGCGTGAGATGGCATTTGGCCGAGGTCGGGCATGGGCAGTCTTAGGTCCCATGAGAGAACTGGGCGCAGCTTCCGTAGCGGAGCATGACGCTGTTGGTCGGCTCGCTGTTCGTTTAGATATCGAACATGTCGTTGCGGTAGGCCCTGACGCCCGGGCTATTCACACCGGAGCAGTCCAAGAAGGGTCTTGGGGCGGTGAGTCATGTTGGGTTTTTGATGCAGACGCTGCGTACCAAACGATTGTTGAAGGCGCCCAACCTGGTGATGTCGTGCTGATTAAGGCAAGCCGGGATGCAGGGCTTGAGGTCTTAGGTGAGCGGCTCGCTGGCGGCGCGTTTTCCCAGGGCGGGGACCACTCATGAGAACGGTATTGGCCGCTGCGGGCGGGTCTTTAATGTTGGCGTTGCTAGGAACACCCTTATATATCCGGTTTTTGGTTAAACGGGGGTATGGGCAATTTATCCGAGATGATGGCCCGACCTCCCACCACACTAAGCGAGGAACTCCCACTATGGGTGGGGCCGTAATCATCGGTGCCGCGGTGGGGTCGTACGCCTTAGCTCATCTGGTGACGTGGACGCCGCCATCAGCGAGTGCATTGCTCGTTTTGATGTTGATGACTGGCCTCGGCATAGTCGGGTTCCTCGACGACTACATCAAGATCAGTAAACAGCGCAGTCTCGGTTTACGATCGGTCCCGAAGTTGGTAGGTCAATCGGCAGTGGCAGTGGCATTCGGCGTACTTGTTTTGCGTTTTCCAAATGAGAATTTCCGGACTCCAGGTTCAACTCAGATTTCCTTCATTCGCGATACCCGATTTGATTTGGCTTTCGCCGGCCCGGCCGTAGGGGTGCTGCTCTTTATAGTCTGGTCTTCGTTGATGATTGCGGGGACAAGCAATGGCGTGAACCTTACTGACGGTTTAGACGGCTTGGCGACTGGCGCGAGTACATTGGTTTTTGGCGCGTATGTCCTCATCGGTATTTGGCAGTCAAATCAAAATTGCCAGCGGCTCACGGTTGAGGACAGTCCGCTTGCTGCACTGAAGTGTTACGAAGTTCGAGATCCTAGAGACACCGCGGTTGTCGCAGCATGTTTAGCCGGCGCGTGTATAGGATTCCTTTGGTGGAATGCTTCTCCCGCCAAAATTTTTATGGGAGATACCGGTTCTTTGGCACTGGGTGGCGCCTTAGCGGGTTTAGCGATCGTGACTCGGACTCAATTGCTTCTCCTCATTATCGGCGGCCTTTTTGTGCTCATCACCTTGTCGGTAATCGCGCAGGTGGGGTCCTTCAAGCTCACCGGTAAGCGTGTCTTAAGGATGGCCCCGCTGCAACATCATTTTGAATTGCTGGGGTGGCAAGAGGTGACGATCGTCATCAGATTCTGGATCATCACTGGGCTTTTTGTGGCCTTAGGGTTGGGGATTTTTTACGCCGAATGGGTTGTTGGTTCGTGAACGTTCCCGAGGATGCGGGGGATTGGTCTGGGTTGGGTGTTGTTGTGACCGGCCTGGGAGTCAGCGGGCGTGCTGCTGCTGAGGTTTTACTTCAACGGGGTGCTCATGTCCGCGTGGTTGACTCGCGCGATGGCGCGCAGCAGCAGGTTTATGCCGACGTTCTTCGTGACGCTGGGGCTCAAGTCGACTTGGGGGAAGAAGCAGTGCGTTTCCCCACAGATTCAAACCCAGATTTAGTGGTGACCTCCCCTGGTTGGCAGCCAAATCACCCGTTTTTCCGATATGCCAGTGCTGCAGGAGTGCCAATTTGGGGCGAAGTTGAATTGGCGTGGCGACTTCGCTCAGCTGGAGCGGGGCCCCGGTGGCTAACGTTGACGGGAACAAACGGTAAGACCACCGCAGTTCGAATGCTGCAAGCCATCCTTCATGCTGCTGGCTACCGTTCGGCGGCGGTCGGCAACGTGGGTGAGCCAGTAGTGTCTGCGGTTTTGGCAAAGGATCCTCACGACTTTTTGGCGGTGGAGCTGTCCAGTTTTCAGCTCCACTGGTTGGCTCCAGATCGGGTTCTCTCCCTCAGTTCATGGGCCAGTGCGGTCTTGAACATCGCGCCGGATCATCTCGATTGGCACGGTTCATACGAGGAGTATGCGCACGCTAAAGGGGAAATTTATCAACGCACGCAGGTGGCCTGTATTTATAACGTGCAGGATCGACAGACCGAAAAGTTGGCACGTGTCGCTCAGGTTGCCCCAAATTGTCGAATGGTTGGCTTCAGTGTCCAAGCTCCGCAACCGGGCATGATCGGTGTTGCGGACGACATGCTCGTGGACTGCGCATTTGTTGACGACCCATCCCAGGGCGGGGTGGAGTTGGCGGCGGTGTCCGATATAGCTGGAGAAACCGAACCTGCGGCGGGAAAATCTGACAGTCAGCGGACGCCCGATCAGCGTCATAACGTTGCGCCGCACCAAATCGCTAACGCGGCGGCGGCGGCGGCATTAGCTCGGGCTGCTGGGGTTTCGGCGGAAGCTGTTCGGGGAGGGCTGCGTCATTTCCGCGCTGATCCGCACCGATTGTCAACGGTGGCAACTATCGGTGGTGTCCGATATATCGATGATTCGAAGGCAACGAACCCTGCTGCCGCGGCCGCCGCTCTAGCGGCATTTGATCGTGTGGTGTGGGTAGCTGGTGGTCTGCTTAAAGGAGCGGATGTCGACGATCTCATCCGAGGAGCTGCTCATCGTCTACACGCAGTGATTCTCATCGGACACGATCGCGCTCTGATTGCTGCAGCGATCAGCCGACACGCTCCCAATGTCCCCGTTCTTGAGCTACCACGCCCCGACACTGGAGTGATGGACGACGTCGTGCGCGCCGCCGCTCGGGTGGCTTGCCCTGGAGGTGTCGTTCTCCTTTCCCCAGCAGCGGCGTCGATGGATATGTTCCGTGACTACGCCGAGCGTGGGGAGGAGTTCGCCGCGGCGGTCCAGCGATATCAAGCAACTGCTCAAGGTGGGTGAGGTGAGCGCTTCAGGGGCTGGCCGGGCAGCCGGGCGGCGAGTATCGATTCCTCACTCAGCTTCGGCCCGACGAGGTTCTGCTCAATCTTCGGCGCCCGGTGGATCCACGGGACCGACTTCGACGCGCTGGGTTGTTCGTCGTTTAACGGGTCTACGACGCCTCGATTCACCGGTGACGTCGTATTACGTCTTGTTCGGTTCCGCGGTGCTTTTGCTTGGTATTGGTTTAGTAATGGTGCTTTCTGCCTCGGTAGTGACCTCCCTTAAAACCAGCGGTTCTCCGTTGACTATTTTCCGCAACCAGGCATTGTTTGCCGCAATTGGTTTCCCCCTGATGATTGCTGCGTCTCGAGTACCCGTGCGATGGTGGCCCACCATTGGTTGGGTGGCTTTGCCGGTCGCGTTGCTTGCCCAGCTGCTCGTTTTTTCACCACTGGGTGTGGAGGTTAACGGTAACCGCAACTGGATTGATGTGGGTGGCCAGCGTATGCAACCGTCGGAAATGCTCAAGTTGGCTTTAATCCTGTGGGGGGCGGCGGTGTTGTCTCGCAAAGTAGCTTTGGTCCGCCAGTGGTCACATGCATGCATTCCAGTGCTTTTCCCGGTGGGTGCGTTGGGATTGGGCTTGGTACTCGCTGGGCATGATCTCGGCACCGGACTGGTCGTGCTGCTCATTCTTGGTGGTCTGATGTTCGCTGCTGGCGTGCCGATGCGCATGTTTGCTATGGCAGCCGCGGCTGCCGCGGTGGTCGTTGGCCTCTTAATCATGCAGAGCGAGAATCGGATGCGTCGGATCACTGGATGGCTTAGCGGGGAATCGTGCGCCGATCCCTTGAATACGTGTTATCAGTCAGTGCACGGCAAGTATGCCTTAGCCGATGGCGGTTGGTGGGGAGTTGGTTTGGGGGCTAGTCGCGAAAAGTGGTCGTGGTTACCCGAAGCACACAACGACTTTATTTTCGCGATCATTGGAGAGGAACTCGGTTTGCCCGGCGCCCTTGTTGTGCTGGGTCTTTTCCTTGCGCTGGGGTGGGCATGTCTTCGCTTAGTCACGAGAACGGAGGATCCTTTCGTCCGCATTGTGAGTGCGGCTGCGATGGCATGGCTTGTCGGTCAAATGTTCATCAATGTCGGTGCGGTGATTGGCATCCTCCCAGTGATTGGGGTTCCGTTGCCTTTGGTGTCCAGTGGAGGTTCTGCGCTAGTGACATCGCTAATAGTCCTCGGTGTACTGATGTCGCTGGCTCGTGCTGAGCCCGGCGCCGCTCGCGCGTTAGGCTCCCGACCAAGTGTGGTGCGGCGTTCACTGGCGGTATTTCCTGGTCTCACCAAACTTCATCCTGGACGGAGGGCACGATGAGTGTTCGGGTTTTGTTGGCGGGCGGAGGGTCCGCCGGCCACGTCTCGCCGTTACTCGCAGTAGCGGATTGCCTTTTACGCCGGGACTCGACCATGAAAGTGGATGTCTTAGGCACAACCCAAGGCTTAGAAGCACGGGTGGTTCCAGATCGGGGCTATCAACTTCACACCCTGCCACGAGTTCCTTTACCTCGTCGGGTCAACGCGGATCTGCTTCGCTTAGGGCCGCGGTTAGTTGGTGCGGTCCGTAGGGCAGGGCGCGTGATTGACCTCGTTAAGGCAGATGTTGTGGTGGGCTTTGGTGGTTACGTGTGCCCGCCGGTGTATTTAGCCGCTCGTCGACGAGGAGTGCCAATTGTCGTGCACGAGGCGAACCCCATTCCAGGCGTGGCCAATCGGATGGGCGCTCGTCTTACCCCGTGGGTGGCGATCACCTACAGTGAGACAAATCTCCCACGTGCCATTCACACCGGACTTCCGCTCAGTCGAGCCATTACTGAACTAGCATTTCTTGATTCCGAGACTCGCAGTGTTCGGCAGCGAGACGCACGGATTAGTTGTGGTTTGCAGCCGGATATCCCCACGCTTTTGGTCACTGGTGGGTCATTAGGAGCGCAACGCCTCAACGAGACCTTCGCTGCCGCGTCGGTGAGGGTCCGCGCGGCGGGTATCCAAATCCTTCACATCACAGGGGTGGGTAAACCGGTGGAGGTTCCTGCTCCCGAGCGAGATTCCGATCCTAGGCATGTCACGATTCCTTACGTTGACGATATGGCAGCGGCGTATCTAGCGGCAGATTTTGTCGTATGCCGGGCTGGTGCCAATACGGTGCAGGAGTTAGCCGCGGTGGGTTTACCCGCAGCTTATGTTCCACTTCCGGTAGGTAATGGTGAGCAAAGGCTCAACGCCGAGCCCCTCGCCAAAGCGGGGGGTGGTGTTCTCGTAGCAGATACCGACTGTTCGCCCACCTGGGTAACTGGCACGCTGCTCCCACTACTTCGCAATCCGACTTTGATGGGCACGATGGCGACCGCAGCGCGACGGTTCGCGGCACCAGATGCCGATGAGCGGGTTGCTGATCTTATTCTTCGCGCGGCTTCTCGTCCTCCATCACCTTCAAAGATTTCGAGCGCGGCATGATGAGTGGGATTGATTTCCAGTCACCGGTCGGTGATCTCGCTGCTCTCAGTCCAGCGCATTTCATCGGTGTGGGTGGTGCCGGAATGTCTGGAGTAGCCACGTTATGGATGGCTGCGGGGAGTGTGGTCAGTGGCAGTGATGCTCGGGATAGTCCGGCGTTGACGGAGTTGCGAGCTCAGGGTGCCACGGTGTTTGTCGGGCATCACCAGGATCATCTTAGTTCCGCTCGATGCGTTGTTGTCTCGTCAGCTGTTCGTGATGACAATCCGGAGGTTCGTCGTGCTCGTGAGCGTGGCATCCCCATCCTGCATCGTTCTCAGGCGTTAGCTGCGGTTGGGTCAAATCGTCACGTTATCGCGGTAGCAGGAACAAATGGCAAAACCACCACGACAGCGATGATTACGTCAGCTTTGCTTCACTTGGGCCACGATCCCTCGTACAGCATTGGCGGGACGATCCGCTCTACGGGCCGCAACGCCTCGTTGGGTCGAGATGAAACCATGGTGATTGAAGCCGATGAAAGTGATGGCTCTTTTGTGGTGTATCACCCACACATCGCAGTAGTCACTAATGTCCAACCGGATCATCTTGATTTCTATGGCGACGAAGAAGGGGTTCGGCAGGGGTTTTTGAGATTTGCTCAGTCTTTGCGCCCTGGTGGCGTCCTTATTGCCTGTGCAGATGATGCAGGTTCACTCTGGCTTGCCGAGCAGGTGCGTTCTTTCTCCGGGAGTAGTGCGAAAGAGCAGATCCGAGTCTTCACCTACGGGCAGTCGCTTGCGTCCGATTACCGTCTTATTGATCCAGGGTCGACGGTTGACGGAACAGTGTTCAAGCTAGAAGACACCATGAATCACACGGTTATCGGACGTCTTATGGTGCCAGGCGTTTATAACGCGATGAATGCGGTGGCCGCGGTGGCTGCCCTCGCAGCACTTGGCGTTCCTACCGAGCAGGCGATAACGTCTTTAGCTGGTTTTAGTGGGACGAGTCGTCGTTTTGAATACCGTGGTACCCATTGCGGTGTGCGGGTTTTTGACGACTACGCACATAACCCAGGCAAGGTAGCCGCTGCCGTACACACTGGGCGACAGGTAGTCGGTCAGGGCCGACTTATTGTGATCTTCCAACCGCATCTCTTCTCTCGGACGAGAGATTTAGCAGTTGGCTTAGCTACCGGCCTTGCTGCCGCAGACGAAGTTTTCATTCTTGATGTTTATGCAGCGCGTGAAGAACCAATCCCAGGGGTAAGTGGCCTGTTGATTGCGGAACAGATCCCAAGTTCTACGACAGAAGTTCATTTTATGCCAGACCGTCGTGCGGTTATGGCGCACGTGGTGACTCAAGCACGTCCCGGTGATGTGGTGTTAACCATTGGCGCAGGGGATGTGACTGAACTTGCCGGCGCTATTCTCGGAGCTCTGGAGGAGGCATCTTTTGATTCGGATGTTGACGCTCCGCATGGTCTCGGCCATCTGAGATGAAGAGCAATCCTGGGCGGCGAGTATCGCCAGTGCGGCCTGTTCGACTGACAGACCGCGCGGGTGTGCTTAGACGGCGACACCGTCGCTCCGTGGTGCTCAGCGCGGTGATCGCAGTGGTGTGCGCTGGTGTCACGGGGTTTGCTCTCCTTGGCCCAATTATGGTGGTCCGAAACGTAAAAATTGATGGATCGACTGAACCCATCCCGATGAAGCTTCGGCAATTGATTTCAACTCAGACCGCAGATCAACGCGGGATTCCTCTCGCGCGCATTGATGCCAACGCACTAACGGCCGGGTTGCGTGCCTTACCAGAAATTCGGGATGTCCAAGTGGCCCGAGCGTGGCCTTCAACACTGCACGTGATTGTCACCCCTAGAGTGGCCGTCGCCGTTGCGCCGCAGGGCGATAACTTCCGGTTAGTCGATTCTGATGGCGTTGTTTTTGACGCTGTTTCTCGACCACCTTCAGGGTTGCCGGTTGTTGACGTTGTGAGTGATTCCGCACACAGTGATGAGCTTGCTGCTGCGGTTGAGGTGGTGATGTCGTTACCGGCGTCAATCCGCCGTGAGGTGCGAGAAGTGGAGGTTGATTCTTCCGGTGGGGTTCGCTTTCGGTGGCAGCGCGCTGAGGTGATCTGGGGGAGTGTCGCTCAGACGCCACTTAAAGCAGAGGTCCTTCAGGTATTACCAGAATCTAAGGTGTACGACTTAACGTCCCCGATGACCCCCGTAGTTCGCTAATTTGAATAGCCTCAATCTCAGCATCCTCGACACGCCGTTGTTGGTGGTTGTCCTACTTTCGTTACGCCCTTAGCGTCGGGGAAGCGTTTAGTTGACATAACTCTAACCCTCAACGTGAGGGTGACGCTCGATACACCTCGACCATCTCATCAGCGGGAGGCCCGCATGGCAGCGCCGCAAAACTACCTAGCCGTAATCAAAGTCGTCGGGATCGGGGGCGGGGGCGTTAACGCTATTAACCGCATGATCGATGTCGGCCTTAAAGGTGTTGAGTTCATAGCCGTGAACACCGACGCACAGGCGCTTCTTATGTCTGATGCTGACGTCAAGCTTGACGTTGGGCGTGAATTAACCCGAGGTTTGGGTGCCGGCGCTGACCCTGAGGTCGGCAAAAAAGCTGCCGAGGATCACGCAGAAGACATCGAAGAGGTGCTCCGCGGAGCCGACATGGTTTTTGTTACTGCTGGCGAAGGAGGAGGCACCGGAACTGGCGGTGCTCCCGTAGTCGCTCGGATTGCTCGCTCATTAGGTGCATTAACCATTGGGGTAGTAACTCGGCCTTTCACTTTTGAGGGGCGGCGTCGAGCGAATAGTGCGGAAAGTGGTATCGCCGCACTTCGTGAAGAAGTGGACACGCTAATCGTTATCCCTAATGACCGACTCCTGTCTATTAGTGATCGCAACGTCAGCATGATGGATGCTTTCCGGAGCGCCGATCAGGTTCTTTTATCTGGTGTTCAAGGCATCACTGATCTCATCACCACGCCAGGTCTCATTAATTTGGACTTCGCGGACGTTAAGTCAGTGATGCAGGGCGCGGGCAGCGCCCTTATGGGAATAGGGTCGGCACGCGGTGAGGATCGTGCTGTGCAAGCTGCAGAGCTAGCTATCTCCTCACCTCTGCTTGAGGCCAGCATTGATGGTGCTTACGGAGTCTTGTTATCTGTACAAGGTGGCTCGGATCTGGGCCTCTTTGAAATTAATGAGGCTGCGCGGTTGGTTCAAGAGGCAGCCCACCCTGAAGCGAACATTATTTTCGGGGCTGTGATTGATGATGCGCTCGGCGATGAAGTCCGAGTGACCGTTATTGCAGCTGGTTTTGATGGCGGTGTTCCTACCCGCCGTCACAACGAACGTGCCCTTGGTCAGGTCACCGGATCATCAAGAGCATCGCATGAATTAATGCCTCCTTCTATGCGGCGCCCGGTGACTCCCGTTCCGCCTCGAATCGTTGCCGATGATGAACGTCCTGCTGCCCAGCCCCCACACTCTCTTGCCCCCGGGCAATCTGCTTCAGCAAACGGCCAGGCCACTTCGGTACCATTGACGGCTCCTCATAGCGGTGCCTCTGGATCTTCTGAGGACCCCGCTGACGTTGAATACGATCTTCGTGACCGGCAACCAACGCGCACGCCAATTGTTGTTCCAGATAGTTTGGAACCAGTACGTGCTAAAACGATCCGGCCGGGTGTTTTTGATGACATGGACGACGACCTCGATGTCCCGGACTTTCTGAAGTGATGGTGTGGTCAGCTCCAACGTGATCATTGTTGATCGTCAGGAACATGGCGTTCATTGGGGGTTTACCGGCAGGGGTAACAAAGCTGATTCCTACGGTTGCTTTAATCTCGGGCTTCATGTAGGTGACGATGCTGACGCGGTCAACCAAAATCGGAGTCAGCTCGCTCGACTTTGGGGCGTTCTTCCTGCTCATCTCATTACTATGAATCAAGTCCATTCAAATGAGGTCCAACAGGTTGACGATTCCTGGTCGGGGGAACTCGCCAGCTGTGATGCTTTGGTAACTAGGCGGACGGACGTCGCGCTTGTTGTCCTCGTTGCTGACTGCGTTCCTGTCGTCCTGATGGCGCCAGGGGCTGGTGTTCTTGGGGTCGCCCACGCGGGGCGTCGTGGCATGGCAGCTGGAGTAGTCAGCCAGCTGGCAAAAGCCATGTTTGATTTAGGTGCGCGGCGTTTGGTCGGGGTGGTGGGGCCTTCAATTTGCGCTCGCTGCTACGAGGTGCCGATGGGTCTTTACGACGAGATTCGAGCGCAGTGGCCGGTCGCCGCGGCGGTTTCTCGTCACGGTAGCCCTGCCTTGGACATTGCCGCTGGTGTTCTTCACCAGTTAACCCAGGTCTCCACCAGCGTCGAGGTCATCCCTGGGTGCACAGCTGAGCGTTCAGACCTTTATTCCTATCGCCGAGATGGATTAACGGGACGATTTGCCGGCGTAGCGCGTCTCCTCCCAGAGCTTTCCCATGGGATGTGACCGTCGATGAATTATTATTCTTTATCCCACCCAGATGCGCGCACCCTTGAGCTTTCTCAACGCTTAGATCACGTCAATCAGCGCGTTGCGCGGGCATGTCAGACAGCTGGTCGGTCCCCTGACGACATCACCGTGATTGTGGTGACAAAAACTTTCCCTCCTGATGATGTACGGCGACTTATCTCTCTGGGGATCCGGGATGTCGCCGAGAACCGAGACCAAGAAGCTGCGCAAAAGGCTGAGCTCATTGGCAAGGAATCGGTCCGATGGCACTTTGTCGGCCAACTTCAACGGAACAAAGTGAACTCAGTTGCCCGCTACGCCAATGTGATTCATTCAGTGGACCGTGCGCCTTTGGTCAGATCTTTGGATCATGCGCGTTCACAGCAGCAAGCTCCACTCCAGGTGCTTATTCAAGTTGATTTAGATGAGGATAAAAAAACACATCGGGGGGGAGCTTTGGCGACGGAAGTCATGTCGCTCGCGGACCAGATAGCAAAGGCTCACTCTCTTCAACTTCAAGGCTTAATGGCGGTAGCCCCCCGGGGCTCTGACCCAGATGCGGCTTTCTCGTACCTCCGTCTGTTGTCTGAACAGTTACGAGACGTCCATCCGCAAGCACAGTGGATTTCAGCTGGAATGAGTGCAGATATCGAATCGGCGGTCACCCACGGTGCGACACACCTGCGTGTCGGTAGCGCGGTGCTCGGATCTCGGCCTGTTCTGCAGTAGCGTCCCAATCTGCACGTCATCACGTCGGCACCAATGATGCGGAGGATCTGGCGATGGCTGGTGCGCTACGGAAAACGATGGTTTATCTCGGCTTGGCTGAGGACAATCGCTATGGCGAGGATGAGTACGACGACTATGTTGATCAGGATGACGAGGTCGAGCACTCTTCCGGAGACGCGACTCGCACCGAAGTGTTGCGCCCGTCGGGGGCGCAGGTAACTCGTCTTCCTCAGCGGACGTTGTCTCGCGTTCCCGCAGTCGGGGGAGTGCACCGAATTAACACGATCCACCCCCGTACATATAACGACGCGAAAACGGTAGGCGAGGCCTTCCGCGACGGCATTCCGGTCATCATGAATCTCAGTGATATGAGTGACGCAGACGCGAAACGGTTAGTGGATTTTGCTGCTGGCCTCGTTTTTGGCCTTCATGGCACTATTGAGCGAGTAACAGCTAAAGTTTTCCTTCTATCTCCCGCTCATGTTCAGGTAACTGCCGACGATCGAGATGCAGATCACTTGACTGGTGGGCCATTCAACCAGAGCTGAGTTCCTTTGAGATCTTTTTGGTCCGTCCTCGACTTTCTTGTCTTCCTCTTCTTCCTGACGCTAATTGGACGTTTCGTTTTGGACTTGGTTCAAAGTTTCGCCCGTGAATGGAGGCCTCGAGGTCTCGTCCTTGTTGTCGCTGAAGGAATTTACACCGTCACAGACCCGCCGTTGAAGGCTCTGCGGAAGGTCATTCCTCCACTCCGGTTAGGGCCTGTTCAGTTAGATTTGGCTTTTTCGGTACTGCTCCTTATCACCATTGTGGTGATGGGTCTTATTCCCTCGTGACTGCCTATTCATCTGAAGGTAATTCGCGTGGGCTGGGGACGCCGATGCACTCATTGCCTCACTCACGTCGTATGCTCCTGAAGTCAGCCGTGGATTCACGATCCACAACAGATCATAGTGGTCTTGGGCCGCAGGCGCCTTGGTCCGCATATTCGCTGCTGTGAGAGGCGTTGAGTTCGCTACGGTGAACGAAATGCCCCCACACTCCGAGAGGTGAGCACATGCCCTTGAACCCTGAGGAAGTTGTTAATAAGCGCTTTAGTCCGACGAAATTCCGTCAGGGCTACGACGAAGAAGAGGTAGACGAATTCCTCGACGAAGTCGTTGCCGAGCTTCGCCGGCTTAACTCCGAAAATGACGAGCTGCGAGCCAAGTTGCGCGCTTGTGAGAGCCGAGTAGCAGAGTTGAGCCGTTCCGGCGGCGCAGATCGAGTTGCCGTACAAGAGGCACCTCGGAGCGCGTCTATCCCGGTTGTTGTGCCAACACCGACTCCAGCTCCTCAGCCACTGGCGCCAGTTGCACGTGTGGGTGGTGAAAGCGACAACGCGACCGGAATGCTTGCTCTAGCGCAAAAGCTTCACGATGAACATGTTGAGGCAGGGAAGTCCGAGCGTCACAAAATCATTAACGAAGCGCAAGATCAGGCTGCAAGGCTCGTTCGTGAAGCTGAGGCTAAGCGCCACGAGACCTTAGGCGATCTGGAGCAGCAGCGTCAAATGCTTGAACGTAAGGTTGAACAGCTGCGTTCTTTTGAGCGTGAGTATCGCAGCCGACTCAAAGCGTATTTGGAGGGTCAGCTTCGGGATCTAGAGTCCAAGGCTCCGGCTGAGAGTGCCATCCCAGAAGTAGCCGGTCAGATTGCTGGGCCTCCCACAGGTGTGACTCAGCTCCAGCCACGCACTTATGGCGGTGACCGGCAGGGCACTACTGAGGCTCCGCGATTTCCTTTCGGTGGCTAAGCACTGAAGTGAGTGAAGCGGCGGTGCAACTTTGACTATGCACCGCCGCTTGTCATTTCTTGTGAGTCCCATTTCCTGAGGTATTTGTCAGGTGATCCCTTCCTACTCCCTGAGTCATGAACAGTGAATCAAGACCGGAGACTTAGCTGAAGTGCCGCAACATGAAGTGTTCCAACACGTTCATCGCCGAGCAGTGTGGATTTTGTTGTCCGCGACTACTGCGTGGTGTGCGATTGATCAAGTAACTAAAATTTTGGCAGTCGATTTTTTAAACTTGGGTCAATCCATTGGCTTGGTGGGAAATTTTTTAGAGTTTCGTCTAGTGCGTAACCCGGGCGCTGCTTTTTCGCTAGCCACAGGAATGACGTGGGTTCTCACTTTGGTTGCCATTGCGGTGGTGGTCGTCATCGCTCGCGTGGCACGTGATATCACCAATGTGTCGTGGGCTATGGCGTTGGGGGCTTTACTCGGCGGCACATTGGGGAACCTTATTGACCGTCTTGTACGAACGCCGGGTGTAGGTCGGGGGCACGTCATCGACTTCATTGCTTACGGTGAATTTTTTGTGGGTAACGTTGCCGATATCGCTATTGTTTTGGGGGCTGGTCTCATCCTAATTCTGACTTTTCGTGGTGTACGAGTGAGCACCTCCCGTGCATAAAGACTACGCATCTACGCCTGGTTTCTCTTTCTGGAGCGTGAGTTGGTCATGACTAAAGATGATCAACATGGCGGGATACCCGCATCTTTCCGCGCGCTACCCATTCCGGAGGGTTTGGATGGAGAGCGTATCGATCTTGCGCTTGTTCGTTTATTAGGTTTAAGCAGAACGAAAGTCACCACTCTCATTAATTCTCACGATGTGAAGATCAATGGCGAACCAATTCACAAATCTCATCGTGCTACTGCGGGTTCTTGGCTTGAGGTTTCTATTCCAACTGAGAGAGCTATACCGCAGTCGGAGCAGCCTGTCCCGTTATCCAATCTGAAGATTCTCTACGAAGATGTCGATCTTGTTGTCCTTGATAAACCGGTGGGGGCTGCTGTTCATTCAGCCCCAGGCTGGACGGGCCCGACTGTCTTAGCTGGGCTTGCAGCGGCAGGGGTGGTCATTGCCCCGGTGGGCCCCCCAGAGCGGTTTGGTGTAGTCCATCGTCTCGATGTCGGCACGTCCGGGGTGATGGTAATTGCTAAAAGTGAGCGTGCTTATAGCTCACTCAAGCAAGCTTTTCGTGATCGGGAAGTTAAAAAGACGTACCACGCTGTCATTCAAGGGCATCCAGATCCACTCAAGGGGACAATCGACGCCCCAATAGGGCGACACCCAAATCGTGACGGTTTATGGGCAGTGGTGAGAGATGGAAAGCCTTCGGTGACCCACTACGAAGTCATGGAGGCATTTCCGTCCGCTTCACTTATGCGGGTGCGGTTGGAAACTGGCCGGACGCACCAAATCAGGGTGCATTTTTCCGCTCTGCGTCATCCGTGCTTGGGGGACGTTTCTTATGGTGCTGATCCCACGTTGGCGCACCGGCTCGGGCTGACCCGGCAATGGTTACATGCAGTTGAACTGATGTTTGTCCATCCTGGGACAGGACTGCCCGTACGTTTTAGGAGTGCTTACCCAGATGATTTGTTACACGCTTTAACTACCCTGCAAAGTTCTTGAGTAGGGCAATCATGGCAAGTAAGCGTATTCAGATGGTTTCGTGGCTTAGGTGGGCTGTGAGAAGTAATGAGTGACTCTTTTGTTCACCTGCACGTTCATACCGAGTATTCCATGCTCGATGGTGCAGCCCGGATTAATGATCTGATGGCTCGAACGGCGCAGCTAGGGATGCCAGCAGTTGCGACCACAGATCATGGATACATCTTTAGTGCTTACGAGTTCTGGAAAGCCGGACAGCGCCACGGGGTGAAGCCGATCATCGGTTTGGAGGCTTATCTGACGCCGGGCACAAGCCGGCGAGACCGCAGCAGAATCAAATTCGGTGATGGTGGTCGAGATGATGTGTCGGGTGCGGGGGCTTATACCCACATGACGCTGCTCGCACAGACCACCGGTGGAATGCATAATCTTTTCCGGTTGGCTTCGGTGGCGTCTCTTGAGGGGTACTACTTCAAACCTCGAATGGATCGCGAACTTCTTCAGGAATACGGAAATGGTTTGATCGCAACAACGGGTTGCCCCAGTGGGGAAATTCAAACGAGGCTTCGTTTAGGGCAGTACGAGCAGGCTCGCCAGGCTGCTGCAGAGTTTCGTGACATCTTTGGAGCCGAAAACTTTTACTGCGAACTGATGGATCACGGTCTGGGTATTGAGCGTCAAGTTCAACAAGATTTGCTCCGGCTTGCTCGCGATCTTTCTCTGCCGTTGGTGGCAACCAATGATTTGCACTACACCCAAGCAGAAGATGCTGCCGCTCATGCGGCCCTCTTGTGTGTTCAATCGGCGTCAACGTTGGCTGATCCCAACCGCTTTAAGTTTGATGCTGACAGTTTTTATCTTAAAACCCCCCAGGAAATGCGAGACCTCTGGCGAGAGCTCCCGGAGGCATGTGACAACACGTTGGCTATCGCGGAACGATGTGAGGTCACTTTTCAGGAGGGTGAGGGAAGGTATATGCCTCGTTTTCCTTGTCCTGCGGGGGAAAATGAGGAGTCGTGGTTTATTCACGAAGTTGAAGCCGGTTTGCAGCACCGTTTCGCAGGTGCTGTTCCTGACTATGCGCGTCAACAGGCTACGTATGAAATTGAGGTCATTGTCGGTAAGGGCTATGCCGGCTACTTCCTTGTCGTGGCTGACTTCATTAACTGGGCAAAACGCAATGGAATTCGAGTCGGGCCCGGACGTGGTTCCGGAGCTGGCTCAATGGCTGCTTATGCCATGGGGATCACCGATTTAGACCCGGTCCCTCATGGGCTTATCTTTGAGCGATTCCTTAACCCGGAACGGCCATCAATGCCAGACTTTGATGTCGATTTTGATGAGCGCCGCCGCGGTGAAGTCATTAAGTATGTGACTGATAAGTATGGCGATGGTCATGTGGCGCAGATCGTGACCTACGGCACGATTAAAGCGAAGCAAGCCTTAAAAGACGCGGCGCGGGTCATGGGTTATCCATTTGCGATGGGTGAAAAGCTCACCAAAGCCATGCCGCCCGCGGTGATGGGTAAAGACGTTCCGCTGTCAGGGATTTTTGATCCGCAGCATAAGCGCTATGCCGAGGCTGCAGAGTTTCGCGCGCTCCATGACGCTGATCCTGATGTTCGGCAGGTGGTCGCCACCGCCCGCGGATTAGAGGGTTTGAAGCGGCAGTGGGGGGTTCATGCGGCTGGGGTCATCATGTCCAGTGAGCCTTTGGTGGATTTGATTCCCATCATGAGACGGGAGCAAGACGGCCAGATCATTACCCAGTTTGACTACCCTAGCTGCGAGGCTCTGGGCTTGGTCAAAATGGATTTTCTTGGTCTACGAAATCTCACTGTCTTGGACGACGCCGTTCGGGGTGTGAAAGAAAATAGAGATATCGAAATCGATCTGGATGCGCTCAGCAAAGAGCCAAATGACCCAAAAACATATGAATTGTTGGGTCGTGGTGACACCCTCGGCGTGTTTCAGCTCGATGGGAGCGGTATGCGCACGCTCCTACGCCAAATGCAGCCGGATTCTTTCGAGGATATTTCTGCAGCTTTAGCTCTTTACCGGCCCGGCCCAATGGGGGCCAACTCGCACACGAATTATGCTTTACGAAAAAATAAGAAGCAAGAAGCCACACCAATTCACCCCGAACTTGCTGAGGTATTAGCGCCAATCTTAGACACCACTCATGGGTTGATTGTGTATCAAGAACAAGTTCAACAAATCGCGCAAAAAGTCGCGGGTTACAGTTTAGGAAAGGCCGACCTCCTGCGTCGAGCCATGGGAAAAAAGAAAAAAGAAGTTCTCGACGCCGAATTCATTCCTTTCAGCGATGGGATGCGTACAAATAAATACTCTGATCACGCAATCAGTACACTGTGGGATATTCTTGTTCCGTTTTCCGACTACGCATTTAATAAAGCTCACACTGCGGCCTATGGCCTTGTTTCTTACTGGACCGGCTATCTCAAAGCTAATTACCCAGCCGAATATATGGCCGCTCTTCTCACCAGTACTCGGGATGATAAAGATAAGTCGGCTATTTACCTAGGTGAATGTCGTCGAATGTCCATCCGTGTTCTACTCCCGGACGTCAATGATTCATCGGCTGATTTTGCTGCGGTCGGGTCAGATATTCGTTTTGGGTTAGCTGCTATTCGTAATGTGGGAGCGGCTGTCGTTGAGGGAATTATCCAAGCCAGAACCGAACAAGGGAGATTCGCTTCTTTTGAAGACTTTTTAAGAAAAGTTCCGGAAAAAGTGTGCAATAAAAGAACCGTAGAATCGCTAGCAAAAGCTGGTGCCTTCGATTCGCTTGGATGTGCTAGGTCTGGGTTAGTTGAGGTCCATGAAACTTACGTCGATTCTTTACTGGGAGAAAAGCGTAAGCGAGCGCACGGTCAAGATTCACTTTTTTCTGGTTTTGACAGTGCTGATCCTTTAGATTTCACTATTCTTCCGTCAATTCCAGAAGATGAGTGGGGTAAGGAAGAAAAACTTCGTCACGAGCGGGAAATGCTGGGTTTGTACGTCAGTGATCATCCACTAGCTGGGGTGGAGCATGTCCTTGCTCAAGCCGCAGATTGCTCTATCGCATCCTTACTTACTGATGAGTCCAGTCCAGATGGAGCAGCAGTCACTCTCGCTGGCATGATTAGTAGCCTCACCCGGAAAATGACCAAAAATGGGCAACCTTGGGCCATCGTTCAGCTTGAGGATCTTGAAGGGTCGATCGAAGTCCTGTTTTTCCCGCAAGCATATGCCACGGTCTCCACCATGTTGGCTGAAGATGTCGTGGTAGTGATCCGGGGGCGGTTAAACCGCCGCGATGATGTTCCTACTGTTTATGCCGCCGAGATGACTATTCCGGATCTTTCTGAAGGACCGCGAGGCCCGGTCGTCATTGCCTTGCCGGCGGCCCGTTGCACTCCACCGGTTGCGTCGCGCCTCAAAGACGTTTTGGCGACACATCCTGGTGTAACTGAAGTTCATCTGCGTTTAACGCAAGGGGCGGATCGTGCCACCGTGATGCGTCTGGATGACCAGCTCAGAGTGACACCGAGCCCAGCCCTTTTTGGTGACCTTAAGCAGCTGCTTGGCCCAAGCTGCCTCTCGTGATCTTGATTATGCTCGTTTGGCAACGGATTTTCCGCTGTATCATTGAACGGGTTGGGCTCCGATGCGGCGACATTCTCGAGTCATGGTTCTTTGCGTGACTCCGACTCGCATGGTCCTCACCGTATTCGCAGGTTTTACTTCACAGTGAGCGCGATGTTGTTATTGATGATCCGCGCTTGTCGTATTTCTCAATGAGGAGTTAACGAAGTCATGACAGTTCCCCCTGGCATCCCTGGTAACGATCCGGCACAGCCGCCGTCAGACCCAGCTATCTCTGCGGGATCGGAAGGTTTGCCCGCGACTTCCGCTGACGGCACAGTCCTCCCTACGGTGGCAGCGAGTTCTCCTAAACGTCGTCGTGGAGTGATTCTCGGTGTCGGGGTCCTAGCAGTAGGAGCGGTGGGTGGCGGTGCAGCTCTTGCGGCCAGCTACCTCACCGGTGATGGTCCCGATCCGGCAAAAGCAGTCCCGGCTTCTGCTATTGGCTATGTCGGTCTTGATGCCGATCCTTCTTCTGAGCAGAAAAAGGATTACCTCAGTTTGGTCGAAAAGTTCCCCGGTACCCGTTCTTCGCTTGATTCTTGGAAAGACCCCGTCAAAGCACTTTTCGATCAAGGCGCTAAGTCGAGTGATGGGCGGTGGTCGTACGCGGCGGACGTTCAACCGTGGTTAGGGAAGTCAGCTGCCCTGGCTTTACTCCCTCCCAAGGGTGAGAATGAAGTTGTGCCGTTACTAGTTTTAGCGGTGAGTGATCAAGAAAAAGCTAAAGCCAGTTTGCCGAAAGTCTTGGAAGATTTGTCGTGCGAGGTCCCAGATGATTTCGCGATCTGTGGTGAAGAAAAATCGACCGTTACTCAGGCAATTGCCAATGCAAAGAGCTCTCCGCTGAGTGAGGTTCAAAACTTCAAAGATGACATGTCATCTTTGGGTGACATAGGGATTGTGAATGGTTGGGCCGATCTGGCCGCTATTCAAAAAGCACTCCCAGAGTCTTTGGCAAGCGCTCCGCTTGACGGCGGGCTTGGTGGTTCGCTCGGAACCGATCTGCCAGACCTCACTCAACTGGCACAAGGAAATCAAAATCTCGCTGGGCGTTTTGCTTTTACTGTGCGCTTTGATGGTCCCAATGTTGAGATGACTGGCGTCACCGCAGGAATGCCCAAAATCGCTACTGACCTTAAAGTAGTCGACGCCGATGCTTTGCCGTCTAACGCGGTAGCTGCTCTCGGTCTCGGTGGTGCTGATTCCATTATTGCTACGACGTATGAGCAGCTTCGTAAAACTTTTGAAGGCACCGGTGCTGGGGAGTTCACTGCTCAGGTGGAGCAACTTCAACAACAGTTAGGTATCCAGATCCCGAAAGACCTCGAAGCAGCCGTGGGCGATCAGTTCAGCGTGGTAGCGGGTCTTGATGGCGTGACGCCTTGGGCGGCTGTTCGAGTCACCGGAGATGAAGCCGCTGTGGATCGGGTCAGTAATGCCATTAGCTCTCAGCTCAATGGTTCAGGAATAACCTTGGCAAAGGCCAAAGCTAATTCCGCTACCGTGCTCTCGACTGAGCAGCGCTACGCCGATGAGGTAGCTCAAGGGTCCGGCTTGGCGGACGTCCAGTCTTTCAAAGATGCGGTGCCGGACGCAAAAAATGCTCAGGGCATTGTGTACGTCGACGTAGCCAAGATCGTTGCCACATACGGCGGTGAGTTGCCCGAAGACGTCCGGGCGAACTTGGAGCCTTTAGTGGCAGTTGGCATGAGCGCCCGTCAAGAGGGTGACCGCTCCACGGCAACGCTGCGTATCACCACCAAGTGACTCTTATCGGGTGGAGATCACCGCTAACAACGTGGGCTGGCCTTGCTTTTGCCGTCCTTGGTCTAGGGTCTTTGCTCGGAGTCATCTGGTGGTCTCTAGCGCCGGTCGTCCGCTTAGTAAAAGTGGACGACCGGCTCTTCTCTCCTCCTGGTCAACAAGAACTGGCTATAGCTCAGGATGGTTGGTTTGCCGTTATTTATGTGATGGTGGCCGTCATTGTTGCCATCGCAGCTACCGTGACGTTAAGTCAACGTCCGGCGGCAGGCACTGTGGTGGGGATCTTAGGGCTGCTTGCACTGTCCATGGTGAGTTCCATCGTGGGTTCTTGGTTGGGTCCAGACCCAATAAGTGATCAAATGTCAGCGGGGGAGCTGGCGCCTTTAACGCCCCTGCGGGTGCATACCTTCGCGGTGTTCTTTCTTGCCCCCATTGTCTTTTGCCTGACGCGCTGTTTCGCATCGCTGCTCATTCCTCAGTCACCGACTCTCAAGATGACAACCTGACGGATCTGGTTCGCGCTCCGCGTACCCTGAAGGGGTGATTGCGCGCATTGACATTCGTGGCTGCTCCCTCGATCGAGCAACATTGCAGGCTCGTTTGCCTCGCTCAGAGTATGACGTTGCCGCCGCACTTAGCGTCGTTCATCCGATCTGCGAGGAGGTTCGCTTAGCCGGTGCCGATGGGGTTCGTGATCTCGGTGAGCGCTTTGATGGTGTTCGCGTTCGTGATCTTAGGGTTCCGCCTGAAGCTTTGACGGCCGCGTTAGAACAGCTCGAACCGCAGGTACGAAGCGCCTTGGAGGAGGCCATTCGTCGAGCTCGTCTCGTGCACCGCGCGCAACGGCGCGCCGATGTCACCACCCAGGTTGTTCCCGGAGGGACGGTAACCGAGCGTTGGGTTCCGGTGTCACGTGTGGGTCTTTATGTACCCGGTGGGGTGGCTGTCCTTGTCAGTAGTGTGGTGATGAATGCGGTTCCAGCGCAGGAAGCGGGCGTGCCCTCTATCGCGTTGGCCAGTCCACCACAGCGTGATAATCCGGCAGTCTTTGCCGGCATGCCGCACCCGATGATCCTTGCGGCGTGCGCAATGCTCGAAATTCATGAGGTGTATGCGGTTGGAGGCGCCCAAGCGATCGCGATGTTCGCATACGGTGCCAAAGAACGCAGCGAGTGTGATGACGAGGGAGAAGTTCCCTCAGGCGCAGTGGTGTGCGAGCCGGTCGATATGGTCACTGGTCCGGGCAATATTTATGTTGTTGCAGCGAAGCGCCTTCTTAAAGGCGTCATTGGTATTGACTCCGAAGCAGGCCCGACCGAAATAGCCATTCTGGCTGATCAGTCTGCCAATCCCGAGCACCTCGCTGCTGATCTGTTGAGTCAAGCAGAGCATGACCCGTTAGCAAGTGCCGTGCTGGTAACTGACAGCGAAAAGGTAGCCGAAGCGGTTGAACGAGAGTTAGCTACTCAAGTTGATCAAGCTAAACACGGTGAGCGGATTAAGACTGCTCTCACTGGACGGCAGTCTGCCATCGTGTTAGTAGATGATCTTGATGCTGGGGTCCATGTCGTGGATGCCTACGCCGCTGAGCATGTGGAAATTCAGACTATTGATGCGACAACACGTGCGTTACAAGTCCGGAACGCAGGGGCGATTTTTGTTGGTTCTTACGCCCCGGTGTCATTAGGGGACTACTGCGCTGGATCGAACCACGTCCTCCCGACGGGTGGTTCAGCTCGGCATTCCAGTGGACTTTCGGTCCAGTCCTTTTTACGTGGGATCCACGTAGTCGAATATGACCAGATGGCATTAGCTCATGTTGCTGAGCATGTCATAGCTCTTGCAGAAGCCGAAGATCTTCCTGGTCATGCGGAGGCTATTCGAGTTCGACAACCCAATCGTTGGAAACCGTCATGAAACGAAATGAGAAGTTTATGCCAGGTCTGAGCATGCATTCAGCTGAGTCTGATAAGGGATCCACCCTTGCCTCTCGTCGCGCCCGACTAGAGCGAATCACCGGGGAGAGTTCAGTGATGGTGGAACTCGACCTTGACGGCACTGGGCAGGCGGATATCGCCACTGGAGTTGGTTTTTATGACCACATGCTTACTTCACTGGCAAAACACTCGCTTTGCGATCTCACGGTACGTGCTGAAGGTGATGTGCATATCGATGCACATCACACTGTTGAGGACGTGGCTATCGTCCTCGGTGATGCGCTCCGGGAGTCTCTTGGCACGAAAGCAGGAATTACCCGTTTTGGTGACGCTTGCGTACCACTCGATGAGGCGCTTGTGCAGGCTGTTGTTGACGTCAGTGGGCGTCCCTACTGTGTGCATGTTGGTGAGCCGGTGGGGCAAGAGTACGTGATTATCGGTGGTCAGTATGTGGGGTCATTAACGCGGCACGTCTTTGAAACCCTCGCTCATCATGCCGGGATCGCCGTCCATATTCGGGTGATCTCCGGGCGTGATCCGCACCATATTGTTGAGGCTCAATTTAAGGCACTAGCACGAGCGCTCCGCGTGGCAGTGGCGCCAGACGCACGTTTGGTAGGGGCAGTTCCCAGTACAAAAGGCGTGTTATAGGTGGGTTTTCTCAATACCGAATGTCAGACTGGTCGAAATCTTGCTGGCGTCGAAGAGAATGTTCTGCGGTGTTCACCATGATGGGTGGTGCCAGGTGAGCCAGTCGCGCATCGTTGTGTTGGACTACGGCTCGGGCAATGTCCGCTCGGTGGTTCGCGCTCTTTCCCGCCTTGGTGCTGATGTCGAGCTCACCTCCGACGCTGACGCTGCTTTCAGTGCTGACGGCATGGTGGTGCCAGGTGTAGGTAACTTCTCCGCTTGCATGCTGGGTTTACAAGCGGTGGGTGGGCCAGAAATGATCGCACGTCGAGCAGCAGCAGGACGTCCAGTTCTGGGCATCTGCGTCGGTCATCAGGTGCTTTTTGAACGCTCTGCGGAGCCTTACCCCAACGGAATGCTCCCGGGTTTAGGGCATTGGCTGGGTGTAGTCAGCCGTCTCCCGGCGGCAGTGGTGCCACATATGGGATGGAATACTGTGCAGCCCCCAAAGAACTCCATATTGTTCTCGGGTGTGTCGGATGAGTCCTTTTACTTTGTGCACTCTTATGCGGTGCAGGAGATCCCGCAATCTTCACGCAGCGGTCAACAATTTGCTGAGAAAGCAGCCTGGGCTCATCACGGGGCTGCTTTTATCGCTGCCATGGAGCACGGAGTCGTGTGTTCCACCCAGTTCCACCCGGAGAAAAGTGGAGATGCTGGTGCTCATTTATTAGAGAACTGGGTTCGATCTCTCGCGAGATGAGATGGCCAGTTCAAAGTAGACATTTACCAAGGAGATTGTTCGTGTCTGACGCTGATCGGTTACAACTTCTTCCCGCCGTCGATGTTGCCGACGGCCAAGCAGTTCGGCTTGTACAAGGCGAAGCAGGGAGCGAGACGACCTATGGAGAACCGCTCGCGGCAGCGCAAGGGTGGGTCGACGCCGGGGCGGAATGGATTCATCTGGTTGATTTAGACGCTGCTTTTGGTCGTGGCTCCAACCGGGATCTTTTGACAGAAGTAGTACGGCATCTCACGCGTAGTGTCCAGCCGGTAGCGGTTGAGCTCAGTGGTGGAATCCGCGACGATGCTTCGCTTGCTGTTGCTTTAGCAACTGGTTGCCGTCGGATTAATTTAGGCACTGCAGCTCTGGAAGATCCTGACTGGACGGCCGACGTCATTGATCGCTACGGCGATCAGGTAGCTGTGGGCTTAGATGTCCGGGGGACTACGCTCGCGGCTCGCGGTTGGACGCGAGAGGGTGGCGATTTATGGGACACCATTAGCCGGCTCAACAAGGCAGGCTGCGCTCGTTATGTCGTTACGGATGTGACAAAGGACGGCACCCTACGAGGCCCCAATGTCACCCTGCTCCGGGAGGTATGCGCACGGACCGACGTGCCTGTGGTGGCAAGCGGAGGAGTGGCGACTTTGGCGGACATTGCTGCGTTGCGTGAACTAGTCCCCATAGGAGTTGAAGGAGCAGTGATCGGCAAGGCGTTGTACGCCGGCGCTTTCACTTTGGAGCGGGCTTTGGATGTCGCGGGGCGTCCAGTGAGGACCTAACTGTGGTGAAGGACCGCCGTGCAGTCGACAGCGCCGGAGTCCCCTTCGCTGGCCGCTCGGTTTCGCTAATAAACGAGGGTGACACTGGTCAAGCCGACCCTATTCTGGCCAATGCCCTGAATACGTTGAGCACTGATGAGGAACTTGCTCATTCTTTTGCGCAATCTCGGGTTCTCGTTCCTCTCCTTGCTCGGCGTTCTCGGAAAGTCGAAGGCACTGTTAGTGCAGAAGAAGTTCTTGCGATAACTCTTGTGCAACCGAACGGGCGACGCGCTTTCCCAGTCTTCAGTAGCCTCGCGTCACTGACGCGGTGGAATTCTGCGGCGAGGCCCTTGCCGGTCCTTGCTCAACGAGCTGCCTTAGCTGCGGTGGCCCAGCAATGCGATGTCATCTTTGTTGATCCAGCGAATTCACGACCTAGAACGCTTCCTCGACCAGCTGTTTGGGCCATAAGTCAAGGCAAGAAATGGTGCCTTCCTGCGCGCGATCCCGTGGTCCTTGAAGCGATAACAAGATCTGCGCAACAGTTTTCTTGCATCAAACATGCGCAGATAGAAGCAATGAGTGGAGCTGATATTCGGATTCAGCTCCGGCTTGCGTCGGGCTTGCCTTCGGAACGCATTGACGAGTTCATTCGGCAGTGGGGAAATGTGTTAGCTAGCAATGACAGCGTGCGAGAACGGGTCGATGCAATCACCATGGTGCTTGCAGAAGCATCAGAAGCCCCGTAGCTATCAAGCGAGTTGGTTAGCCTGATAATGTAAGAGGGACCGAATTTCTTTTACTGGCTTTGGCTTGTCTAAACACTTGCTTTGGTCTTGTAGTAAGAGAAAATCACAAGTGGATCTCCATCCCACCTGACGCCATACGGTGCTTCAGGTCTTGGTCACGGGTGTCGGTCGACGTCGCCCGTGGTGTGGTCTCACTTGTGGTCAGGCGGCCTAGTTGGCCTGATAGCCATTGACTTACGTCCACAAGTATGAAGGAGTTTCACATCAGCGAGCCGCGTATCAACGAACGCATCCGGGTGCCCGAGGTGCGCCTCGTCGGACCCAACAGTGAGCAAGTCGGCATCGTCCGCGTTGAGGACGCTTTACGGCTGGCACAAGAAGCAGACCTTGATCTAGTTGAAGTCGCTCCGCTGGCCCGGCCCCCAGTATGTAAATTAATGGATTTTGGTAAGTATAAATACGAAGCCGCGTTGAAGGCTCGTGAAGCTCGGAAGAACCAAGTCAATACAGTCATTAAAGAGATTAAACTCCGCCCAAAAATTGATCCCCATGATTATGGAACAAAACGCGGGCACGTTGAGCGTTTCTTACGCGGCGGGGACAAAGTCAAAGTAACCATCATGTTTCGCGGTCGCGAACAATCCAAGCCAGAGTTGGGCTTCCGGCTCTTACAGCGGTTAGCTGAAGATGTCATGGAGTTAGGTTTCGTTGAAAGCGCACCTAAGCAAGACGGCCGGAACATGATCATGGTTTTAGGGCCGACGCGCAAAAAGGCTGAAGCGCGAGCTGCGGACCGTCGCCGTCGAGGATCAGCGGATAGCGGATTGGTGGACGACGCAGTGAGTGGGGAAGCACCAGAAGCTCCGGTTTCTTCTGCTCCAGAAGTAGTGGCCGACCTGGCTCCTGAGCCGTCTGCTCCGAGTGCTCCTAAACCGGCTGTTCCGGCATCGAAGGTCGCTCGCTCGCAATCAACATCGGCCCGGTCAGCTCAACCCTGACGTTTACTAATAGGCAAGCAAGGAGAACAGTAATGCCAAAAAACAAAACGCATAGCGGCGCAAAAAAGCGTTTCCGTGTAACTGGTTCCGGGAAACTCATGCGGGAGCAGGCTGGGCATGTTCATAAGTTTCATGAAAAGACACCGCAAAAAGCTCGCCGGCTGTCTGGGGATGTTCTCGTTTCTGCTGCGGACGCAGCGAAGATCAAAAAATTACTTGGTCGCTGATTTCATTTATCACCGGTCAAACGCTCGTCCTGAGCGCTTGACCAAAGCCAGAAAAGGAGTACTCACGTGGCACGCGTGAAGCGCGCAGTGAATGCGCATAAGAAGCGTCGGGTTGTGTTAGAGCGAGCAAGTGGATATCGGGGCCAGCGTTCTCGGCTTTACCGTAAAGCCAAGGAGCAAGTAACCCATTCGTTGGGATATGCGTACCGAGACCGTAGGGCACGTAAAGGCGATTTTCGCCGGTTGTGGATTCAGCGCATTAATGCTGCTGCCCGCGCTCATGGAATGACGTACAACCGTTTCATTCAAGGTTTAAAAATCGCTGAGCTTGACGTTGATCGAAGAATGCTCGCTGAGCTGGCTGTAAACGATGCTCCAGCTTTTGAGGCGCTTGTTGATCTTGCTCGCACTGCCCTTTCTTCACCTGGGGCGCAGACCGGAGATGCCGCCTGAGTGGTCCCGACCGATAAGCGTGAGGCTTTTTCCGTTCGGCTCACCTCTATTCACGGTGCGCAGGTCAAAGCCGTCCGCCGATTACACACCCGATCGGGTCGAGATGAAGTGGGCAGGTTCCTCGTTGAAGGGCCACAGGGTATTCGCGAAGCCCTAGCGGGCCATTCCCGCTGGGGCCAAGTGCGTGCGATCTACCTCACGGTGAATGGTGCAAGTCGTCACCCTGATTTATTCGCTTTAGCCGAGGCTTGTCATGTTCCGGTAGTAGGTGTCACGGAGTCGGTGATGAAGGCTCTCTCCAGTACTGTGACACCTGCTGGACTGCTTGCGGTGTGTGATGGCCTGATGCGGTCATTGCAGGATGTTGTTATCCCCGTACAGGCCGGAAAGCCTGTCCGTTTAGTCATGGCGCACCAACTGCAGGATCCTGGAAATGTGGGAACCATTACGCGAGTCGCCCACGCATCAGGTGCCCGCGGGTTCATCATGACGGGGGAAGGAGTTGACTTTCACAACCCGAAGTGCATCCGCGCAACCGCAGGAAGCGCATTTCATCTTCCGATAGCTGGTGTTGCTTCTTTGATTGAAGCAATTAAAGCGTGCCAAGAGCAGGGTTTAACAGTGTTAGCCGCAGACGGGAAGGGGGGCCACAGTTTGGCTGATTTACTTGATGAGGTGGAGTTCTCACGGAGGCCTGCATCTGCTCTGTTAGCTGGGTCAGTCGTCTGGATTTTCGGTAATGAGGCACACGGTTTACCTGCAGATATCGGAAGATTCGTCAATGCCACCGTCCGTGTGCCCCTTCATGAAGGAGCGGAAAGTTTAAACGTTGCTACCGCCGCTGCCGTGTGTCTTTACGCCTCAGCGCGAGCGCATGAGGTTGCGCGTCGTCAAGAAACTGTGGCTTTTCTGCCCGCCGGTACAGTCAGCTCATGCAATGCTTCGTTACTAGGCGGAAGCGATGTCGATGACGTCGGCTGAGCAAGCCGCTCCAGCTATCGGGTTGTCGTTCGACCATCTTCCTGATGGTGTAATCGTCGTGGGAGCGAATGAAAAGATCTTCTATGTCAATTATGCTGCTGAGGAGCTCTTAGGGCGCTCCCGTAACGCTTTGATAGAAAAAAACGCTCTTCATAGCATCCCTTTTCAAGACCTTGACGGACACAGTTGGTGGGAACGTGTAAATCCTTGGCGAGATGAGATAAGTCAGGGTCAGTCAGAGCAGGTGTTAACACTGCCGGGAGGTGAACGGCCGGTCACTTTGCTGGTGACCGCGCGATTTGTCCGACGTTCGCCTGATGAGGTGGTCGAATCAGTGGTGTTAGGTATCCGAGACGCTAAAGCCCGCCATAGCATCCAAGAAGAGCAAGGCATTCTCATTTCTACCGTCGCACACGAGCTTCGTTCACCATTGACGTCCGTCAAAGGTTTTACTGCGACTCTGTTGCGCCGTTGGGAACGCTTTACTGACGATCAGAAGCGGTTCATGCTCGAGACCATCGAGCATGACGCTGATCGAGTCACCAGATTGATCGCAGAGTTACTCGACATTTCTCGAATTGATGCCGGACGGTTGGAGATTCGACGCCAACCTATCGATCTTGTGGTGGTGGCGCGGCGTCATATTGAGCGGATGCAAGCGGCCGGAAACCAAGGCCGTGACTTCGTGTTGCGTATTTCCTCAGATGTTCCTGAAGTGTGGGCAGACCCGGATCGGGTTGATCAAGTCCTGGCCAATTTGTTAGAGAACGCGATTCGGCACGGCGCCGGTACTGTCACGCTGGAATTACAACGGGTGCAGATTAAAGAATCCCAGCTAGCGGTGAGTGTCATCGTGAGCGACGAGGGAGAAGGCATCGCCGAACACGATCATCCGTTGGTCTTCACTCGATTTTGGCAGGGCAACAGACGTGGCGGAACCGGTTTGGGTTTGTATCTGGTGCGCGGCCTAGTCGAGGCCCACGGTGGTCATATTGATGTGGGTAGGACGGCATCTGGGGGAGCGCAGTTTCGATTTGTTTTGCCTGTTTCGGTGCCAGAGCACGTGGGCTGAACGGGCTTTATTTATCTAGTTTTGTCCGAGCCCCACTGGGGTGGTCACTGAATCGAGGAGAAATGGCTGCGCCGCAGTCCGCCGATGACTCTTCATATAACGGTTTTTCTGAAGAAGTCATCACCGGAATTCATGTTGCCGCCGTAACGGCGGTCGCCCAAGCGGCGTCTTTGGCAGACCTTAAAGAAGTTCGGATTGCCCATCTGGGAGATCGCAGTCCGTTAGCGATGGCACGGCGGGATATCGGAGCTTTGCCACCTGAGGAGCGCGCAGTTGCAGGCCGCATTGTCGGTCGAGCTAGATCAGTAGTGACCGACGCGCTCGATGAGCGCCAAAGAGAATTAACGGCAGAGCGAGATGCGCGAGTTCTCGTCGAGGAAGCAGTCGATGTCAGCTTGCCGGTCACTCGTATTCCTCCTGGTGCCCGGCATCCACTGTCCTCCTTGCAAGAGCGCGTCAGCGATATTTTCGTTGCCATGGGGTGGGAAGTCGCTGAAGGGCCAGAAGTTGAATCAGAGTGGTACAACTTTGACGCCTTAAATTTCGACCCAGATCACCCGGCACGGCAAATGCAGGACACTCTTTTCCTGGATCCCCCAGAAGCAAAACTTGTCTTGCGTACACACACATCGCCCGTTCAAGTGCGCACCCTGCTTGATCGCGGAGCTCCGGTCTATGTGGTGTGTCCAGGGCGAGTTTTCCGTAGCGATGACCTGGACGCCACGCATACCCCGGTCTTCCACCAGATCGAGGGGTTGGCGGTAGACGAGCACTTGTCGATGGCACATTTGCGTGGCACCCTCGATCATTTTGCGCGCACTCTCTTCGGTTCGCCCACAACGCGGTGGCGGCCTTCTTTCTTCCCTTTTACCGAACCCAGTGCGGAAGTTGATGTGCGGTGCTGGGTATGTGACGGAACCGATGCAGCCTGCCGTACCTGCGGCGGAACGGCGTGGATTGAGTGGGGCGGCTGCGGAATGGTAGATCCGCATGTGCTTCAGGCAGCGGGAGTAGATCCCACTCGGTACAGCGGATTTGCCTTCGGCATGGGCATGGAACGTTCGCTGATGTTGCGCCATGGGGTGCCGGATATGCGAGACATGGTTGAGGGAGATATCCGATTTTCCCGGCGCTACGGGATGGAGGTCTGATGCGTGTTCCAATGTCGTGGTTACGTGAGTGCTGCTCCGACGTGCCAACCGATCCAGCCACGGTTGCGGCAGCGTTAGTTCGAGTTGGCCTTGAAGAGGAAGCGATTGATCAACCAGAGATATCAGGGCCAATCGTGATAGGTCAGATCCTCACTGCTGCTTCTGAGCAGCAGAAGAATGGCAGAACTATCCACTGGTGTCAGGTTCAGGTTGGTCCTGATGTGACTGATGTGCGGGGGATCGTTTGTGGCGCTCCGAACGTCATGGCTGGCGCTTACGTGGTTGTTGCGTTACCGGGCGCTATTCTTCCCGGGGGCTTCACCATCGCGGCTCGTCGTACCTATGGCCATCTCAGTGACGGCATGATGTGCTCAGAGCAAGAGTTGGGATTAGGGGATGATCACGACGGCATCATCATCGTGGATCGCCTTGGCTTTCCGGTTGAGAGTTTACGGCCAGGTGTTGACGCCATTTCTCTGCTGAGTTTGCACGACGCCACCGTTGAAGTGAACGTCACCCCCGATCGGGGTTATTGCTTCAGTGTCCGAGGAGTTGCCCGGGAGCTTGCCCTCTCGATTGGTGCGAGTTTTACTGATCCGGTTCCGCCGAAGGCAAACGTCCTCGAAGGTGGACATCCAGTGCGGATCGCTGATGATGCGCCCATCCGAAAAACGGTAGGATGTGATCGCATCGTTTTACGCACTGTTAATGGTTTTGACGCAACTGCTCCAACGCCGTGGTGGATGCGGCGTCGACTGATTCAATGCGGAATGCGTTCAGTCTCCTTGGCGGTTGATGTCACTAACTACGTCATGCTCGCAACGGGACAACCTCTCCATGCTTTTGACCTCGCTCATATCCAGGGCGTCATCGAAGTTCGGCGAGCCCGTGTCGGTGAAGCTCTCACCACTTTGGATCGTGTGGAGCGATCATTAACGCCTGAAGATTTACTCATCACTGATACAAGTTCCGCGGGTAGTCGCCCGTTGGCGTTAGCGGGGGTGATGGGTGGTGCGGCTAGTGAAGTTTCTTTATCAACCGAATCACTTCTCATTGAGGCTGCGCATTTCGATCCAGTGAGCATCGCTCGAACGTCCCGTCGCCATCGGCTTGGTAGCGAAGCGTCTCGGCGATTTGAACGCGGCGTCGATCATGAGCTTCCTCCATTGGCCGCCGAGCTTGCCGTTCAGCTCCTCACTCAATATGGCGGTGGACGCACTGGTGGTACCACCGAGATTGATGAGCGTCCGGCTCCTTCCGCCGTAGTCTTACCGGCGCAGGAGCCACGGCGGCTGATTGGCATCTCGCTTTCAGTGGAGCGCATTTGTGATGCGCTGAGAGCGGTGGGGTGTCAAATCCATGATCATCGCAGAGCTGAGGTCGCGTCCGGTGATGAACTGAACTATCTCGTGTGGCCGCCATCGTGGCGTCCTGATTTGCAGCGCGCTGCGGATTTGGTGGAGGAGATCGCCCGGGTTGTGGGGTATGACTCAATTCCATCAATTGTTCCTAATGCGCCAGCCGGTCGGGGCCTGACCCGCTTTCAACGTCTTCGGCGTTCAGCGGCGCGGTCATTAGCTGAGCAGGGATACACGGAGGTGTTGACTTATCCCTTCACCAACGCAAAGCGCTGGGACCAGTTAGGAATTCCCGACAATGATCCGCGCCGCCATGCTGTGGTATTAGCTAATCCCATCAACGATCAGGCCCCTCTCATGCGGACAACACTCCTAGCGACGTTGCCGGATGCAATAGTTCGAAATTTGTCCCGTGGCTCTCGTGACTTAGCGGTATTTGAGATCGGTCATGTTGTTCGTCCTGAGGGCGAATTAGGTAACGCTTTGGCGCTGTCCGCTTCAGAGCGCCCTTCGGATACTGCATTGGCTCAAGTCAACGCAGGAATTCCGACGCAGCCGCTGCGGGCTGCTGTGATGTTGACTGGTCGGCGAGAAATCGCCGGATGGTGGGGTCCGGGTCGTGCTGTTGATTGGGCGGACGCAGTAGCGGTCATGCAGGGCCTCGCGCGTTCGGTTAATGCGCCGCTTCTGCATGTCACCGCTGACCACCATGCGCCTTGGCATCCGGGACGTTCAGCTCGGCTTACTTTCGCGGATGGGACTTTAGTGGGTCACGCAGGTGAGCTAGCGCCTGCCGTAGTGACAGCCCTCGGATTGCCGCCGAGAACGTGCGCGGCGGAAATCGATCTTGGCCTTCTGCTGGAGCCCGTTCCCGATGCTGTTGCTGCAGAAACATTTTCATCTCATCCGGTCGCATTACGGGATATCGCGCTCGTGGTACGGATAGAAATCCCCGCTGCGCGGGTCGAAGATGCGTTGCGGTCTGGTGGCGGGCCCCTTGTCGAGGATGTCTTGCTTTTCGATGAATATCGAGGCGCCCAGTTGGGGGAGGGTCACCGTTCGTTGGCGTACCGACTTGTCATTCGGGCACCGGATCGCACTTTAACCGGTGAAGAAGCGCAGAAAGTCGTGCTGGATGCTGTAGCAGAAGCGTCGCGATTAGTAGATGCGTCACTACGGGACGGTGAACTCTCTCAGTCAGTTGAATGAACTTGCCTAGCAATATCTCTGCATAAAAAACCCTGATTGTGTATCATCATGCAGGTGAAGAGCGTGGCAGTAGTGGGTGCTAGTGGCTACGCCGGAGGAGAAATCCTTCGGCTTTTGTTGAACCACCCTCAATATGACGTGGGAGCCGTCACAGCAGCCCGAAACGCCGGGTCTGCGATTGGTAAACATCATGGGCATCTCACGCCGCTAGCTGATCGGGTTCTTCTACCAACTCACCCTGATGTACTGGCCAACCATGATGCGGTGGTGTTGGCATTGCCGCATGGTCAATCTGCTTCTTTAGTTGACCAGTTGCCCCCCAATGTCGTCATTATTGATTGCGGGGCAGATTTTCGGCTAACCGACCCCATTGTGTGGAATACGTATTACGACACTCCTTACGCTGGTTCTTGGCCCTACGGTCTTCCAGAACTAATGCGCGCTGATGGAACGAAGCAACGTGATCTGTTGTCGCGATCCAAGCGAATCGCCATTCCTGGGTGTTATCCCACCGCAATTACCTTGGGCTTAGCTCCCGGTTTCGCTAGCGAGCTTCTCGCGACGGACGATGTTGTGGTGGTAGCTGCCTCGGGCACTTCTGGGGCCGGCCGATCTTCAGTTTCGCATCTGATGGCAAGTGAAGTGATGGGATCCATGTCTCCATATGGTGTGGGAGGGACTCATCGGCATTCCCCAGAGATAGAACAGAACCTCGCTCTATCGGCAGGCCAACCGGTAAGGCTGTCCTTCACGCCAACGTTAGCGCCGATGTCACGTGGCATCCTGGCGACTTGCACTGTGAAATTAAACCCTGGCGTCCTCCTTAATAACCAGCAAATTCGACAAATATGGCAGGACAGTTACGCGGATGAACCGTTTGTCGAGCTATTGCCTCAGGGGCGTTGGCCCCGGACGGCGGACACGGTAGGAGCTAACACGGTGCACTTGCAACTTACTGTTGATCGTCGGGTCAATCGGGTTGTTGTTGTGGCAGCAATCGACAATTTGACTAAAGGAACCGCTGGAGCTGCGATTCAGTGTCTTAACCTGGCATTTGACTTACCGGAAGAAACTGGTCTTAACCCGGTGGGCATGGCGCCATGAGTGTTACTGCAGCGCAAGGGTTTCGTGCTTCCGGTGTCGCTGCCGGCCTTAAAGCCAGCAAAGGCCTGGATCTTGCTTTAGTTCTTAATGATGGTCCGATGTTCAATGCCGCCGCGGTTTTTACGTCTAATCGTTGTGTCGCGCACCCGGTGCGGTGGAGTCAATTAGCCGCCTCTGATGGAATTCTTAGAGCTGTCGTCCTTAATTCTGGTGGGGCCAATTGCTATACCGGTGCAGCAGGCTTCGCGGTTACTCATTCCACCGCTGAGCAAGTTGCTGCACTTTTGGGTGTTGGCGCAGGGGATGTCGCCGTCTGCTCCACTGGATTGATCGGTGAAATGCTTGACGGAAACCTGATTTCTACCGGTGTGAGTCATGCTGTAGCAGCATTAAGTACTACAGGTGGGCCAGACGCCGCGATGGCAATTATGACCACAGACACCGTGCCAAAGCAGACTGTCCAACAGCGCGATGGTTGGCTCGTCGCTGGGATGGCTAAGGGTGCTGGCATGCTTGCACCCCAGTTGGCCACAATGCTGGTGGTTCTCACCACTGACGCCGTTGTTGATCCAAACATGTGCCAAACCGCTTTAAGAGCAGCTACCGCTCTTACGTTCGATCGAGTGGACGCTGACGGGTGTCAATCGACAAATGACACAGTGCTGCTTTTAGCTAGTGGCGCAAGTGGGGTCACACCCACCGCCGAGGAATTTGCTAGCGCGGTTCAACACGCGTGCCATGACTTAGCCCAGCAATTGATCCGCGATGCCGAGGGCGCTGACCACCAGGTAGCGATCGAGGTACGCGGCGCTGCCAGCGAAGACGACGCGGTAGAAGTAGCCCGAGCGGTAGCACGTAGCGCGTTAGTCAAAACAGCAATTTTTGGCCGGGATCCTAACTGGGGTCGGATCCTGGCGGCGGTAGGAACAACTGCAGCAACATTTGAGCCGACTGATCTAGATGTCGCGATCAATAGCGTGTGGGTTGCTCAAAACGGTGGTGCAGGTGAAGCCCGTGAGCTTGTAGACCTCAGCGGACGCGAGGTTGAGGTCGTTATCGATTTAAAAGCCGGCCGTGCTAGCGCGACGGTCTGGACTACAGATCTCACTCATGCGTATGTGCACGAGAACTCGGCTTACTCCTCATGAGCGGCAACGAGATCTTTGATTCCTCTTTAAGTCATTCTTACCAAAGCGACGCGCAAGTTCCTGCGCCTAGCCCCCGGTGGGGCACGACACGTGCCATGCGCCCCGATGATCCAGAATGGGACCGCACTCGTGCTGATGTGCTCACCGACGCCCTGCCATGGCTCAAAGAATTCCATGGCCAAATCGTGGTGGTTAAGTACGGCGGAAACGCAATGATTGACGATGACTTGAAGCGGGCGTTTGCCCAAGACATGGTCTTCCTTAAGTACGTCGGGATTCGCCCGGTCGTCGTGCACGGCGGTGGGCCGCAGATCAGCAGTATGTTGGATCGGCTTGACATACCCACTGAGTTCCGAGGTGGTCTACGGGTGACAACCGCCCAGGCAATGGATGTCGTCCGCATGGTGCTGGTGGGTCAAGTGGGCCGTGAGCTGGTAGGTCTTATTAATACCCACGGCCCTTATGCTGTGGGTCTGTCCGGAGAGGACGCTGGTCTCCTGCGCGCCGAGCGTACTTACCCGCTGGTAGAAGGTGTCACGGTTGACGCCGGCCTGGTAGGCGACGTGGTGGATGTTAACCCGGCTGCGGTTTTGGATGTAGTGTCCGCTGGGCGTATTCCAGTCATTGCCACTGTTGCCCCCGAGGTTGGATCTGATCAGGTACTGAACGTCAACGCTGACACAGCCGCCGCTGCGCTTGCGGTGGCCTTAAGAGCAGTCAAGTTAGTCATGCTGACTGACGTCGAAGGGCTTTACGCGGATTGGCCAAACCCAGCAAGTCTGGTCCAGCGCATCTGTGCGGATGAACTCAATGAAGTCCTTCCACTCATCGATTCAGGTATGGCTCCCAAAATGGCTGGTGCATTACGAGCAGTGCGTGGTGGGGTTAGCCGAGCCACAGTTATCGATGGCAGGCTCCGCCACGCGTTGTTGTTGGAGATGCTGTCAAGTGAAGGCACGGGAACGATGGTGGTCCCGTGAGCGCTCAAGACAAGCGCGAGATTTCTGACTGGCCGAGGCGACACCACACTACTCTCCTGCCGACATACGGGATGCCTCAACGAAAGTTAGTCCGTGGCCAAGGTGCCTATGTTTGGGATGATCAAGGAGACCGTTACTTGGATTTGCTTGCGGGAATTGCGACGAATTCGCTTGGTCATGCTCATCCAGAGTTAATGAGTGCGGTCACTGAGCAGCTAGCCACCTTGGGTCATGTGTCTAACTTCTTTGCCACCGAACCGCAGCTCATGTTGGCAGAGCGTTTGTTAGCAATAGCGAAAGCCCCCGCTGGGTCGAGAGTTTTTTTTGCCGGATCGGGCGCAGAAGCTAACGAAGCAGCATTCAAAATTTCTCGGCGTACAGGGCGCGTTGAGATTCTCGCCATCGAGGGTGGTTTCCACGGCCGGACGATGGGAGCGCTTTCGCTCACCCATGCCCCGGTATACCGGGATCCCTTTTCTCCTCTCCCAGGTGAAGTACGTCATCTACCATTGAATGACATTGCTGCGCTCACTAATGCTTTGACTGGGTCGGCTGCTCAGCGAGTTGCTGCGCTTTTTGTGGAACCTATTCAGGGTGAAGGTGGGGTCCGCCCGGTGTCCGCTGAGTACCTCAAAGCGGCCCGCAAACTCACTTTGAAAGCTGGTGCGCTTTTAGTCCTTGATGAAATTCAAACCGGTATCGGTCGTACTGGTGAGTGGTTCTCTCATACTCGCCATGATGTCCTTCCAGACGTGGTGACACTGGCGAAAGGTCTTGGCGGTGGAGTACCGATTGGTGCCGTCATAACGTTTGGCGAAGATCCCTCTACTCTGCTTGGAGTTGGCCAGCATGGCACAACCTTTGGTGGCAATCCAGTGTCCGCGGCAGCAGCTTTGGCAGTTCTGCGCGTTATTGAACGGGACGGCTTGCTAGACCACGTTCGTCAGGTAGGGGACTACCTAGCCCAGCGGATCCGTACGCAAGGCACTCCTTTAGTTTCTGGAGTGCGTGGTGCGGGTTTGCTGCTAGGCGTTCAGCTGACGGGTCCTTATGCGGCGCAAGTTACTGCTGCCGCTTTAGAAGCGGGATTTATCGTTAATGCAGTTCGTTCAGATGTTGTTCGTCTCGCCCCACCGTTGATCTTGACTTGCGCTCAGGTGGATGAATTCGTCAGTGCGTTACCTGCGATTATCCGCGCGGCACTTGACGAGTCATCTGAATTGATGGGAGTGAAAAAATAATGTCAGTGCATGCTGCCACTCAACCTAAGCCGGAGGTTATCCGAGGCGTACGCCATTTCCTGAGAGACGATGATCTTAGCCCGGATGAGCAGAATGAAGTCCTCAACCTGGCGGATCAGCTAAAAGTAGATAGGTTCGGCTCCCGTGTTTTGGTTGGACCACAGACTGTCGCTGTCCTTTTTGATAAACCTTCTACGCGCACCAGAGTGTCTTTTAATGTGGGGATTACTGAACTGGGCGGGTATCCCTTAGTCATCGACTCGCAGGCAAGTCAGCTTGGGAGAGGTGAGCCAGTAGCTGACACCGCTCGGGTCCTAGATCGACAAGTCGAGGCGATCGTGTGGCGGACATATCAGCAAGCGGCGCTAGAGGAGATGGCTCATGCCAGTCAGGTGCCGGTAATTAACGCCTTGACGGATGCTTTTCATCCCTGTCAGGTGCTGGCTGATTTACTAACCATTCGCGAGCGTCGGGGTGAACTTGCTGGTCTAACACTGGCGTATGTGGGAGACGGTGCGAATAATATGGCGCATTCGTATCTGCTCGGTGGTGCAACGGCAGGCTTACACGTGCGGATTGGAACGCCGCCGTCTCACCAGCCAGATGCGGCGATCATCCTTAAAGCCCGTGCCATTGCCGCGCTGACTGGCGGATCCATTGACGTGGTCTCAGATCCATTTCACGCCGCCCAGGGAGCAGATGCACTCGCGACAGACACGTGGGTCTCGATGGGGCAGGAAGTGGAAAGAACAAGCCGATCTGGCGTCAACAGTGTGTTTGCGCCGTTTGCGTTAGATGCTCGTTTGGTAGCAGCGGCACATCGCGATGTTGTGATTCTGCATTGCCTACCCGCGTATCGTGGGTCTGAAATTTCCGCGGATGTTTTAGATGGTGCGCGCTCAGCGGTGTGGGATGAAGCGGAGAACCGCCTTCATGCCCAGAAGGCATTACTGGTGTGGTTGCTTCAGCAGGCGCGCGGGTTGTGATGGACGCGTCATTTGAGGCAGATGTCTCCACTCGAGTGGTTGCTCAGACAAAAGCAGCACGCCAACAGCGGATTGTTGAGTTACTTTCCCGGACTGCTATCCGTTCTCAAATTGAATTGGCGCAGGCGCTGGCTGATCAGGGAATTGGGGTTACCCAAGCCACTTTGTCTCGTGATCTCGTGCAGATGGGCGCGGTTCGAATGCGAAATGAGCAGGGGGTTTTGGTGTATGCGGTGCCTACCGAGGGGGGTGACTCGCAACCCCGACCACCGGACCCTCATGCGCGGCACCGCCTTGCCAAAGTGGCCGCGGAAGTGTTGGTTTCAGCTGAAGCGTCAGCCAATCTTGTTGTGCTTCGCACCCCTCCAGGGGCGGCGCATTACTTAGCTTCTGCTGTCGACCATGCGCGCCCGCAAGAAATTTTAGGCACGGTGGCCGGTGATGACACCGTGATTATTATCACTCGACACCCAGGCGGCGGAACAGACGTAGCTGCCACTTTTCTCGCTCTTGCTGAGAGGGCAGAAGCTCCCTCAACCGACATTGCTTTGTAACCCATCGTTTCTTTGACAAGGAGTTGTTATGAGTCAGCGGGTCGTCCTGGCCTATTCCGGTGGTTTGGATACTTCCGTTGCGATCGGCTGGATCGCTGAAGCTACTGGAGCGGATGTTGTCGCTGTTGCGGTTGATGTTGGGCAAGGGGGAGAAGACCTTGAAGTCATCCGGAAACGCGCCTTGGACTGTGGTGCGGTAGAGGCGTACGTCGCTGATGCCCGAGAAGAATTCGCGGATGAGTACTGCCTTCCCGCATTGCGTGCTAACGCTCTCTATCAGGGGTGCTACCCGTTGGTCTCTGCTCTTTCTCGTCCGGTTATTGTCCGGCATCTAGTGGCTGCGGCGCGCCAGTACGACGCTAAAACGGTCGCGCATGGGTGCACGGGTAAAGGGAATGATCAAGTCCGCTTTGAGGTAGGTATTGCCGCCCTTGCTCCTGATTTGACATGTTTAGCGCCGGTCCGAGATTTAGCACTAACGAGAGACAAAGCTATTCAGTACGCAGAGCGACACGAACTTCCAGTAGAGACAACGAAGAAGAATCCTTTTTCTATCGATCAAAATGTGTGGGGTCGCGCTATTGAAACTGGTTTCCTAGAAGACATCTGGAATGCACCTACAGAAGCTGTCTATGCCTACACCGCTGATCCGACTTCCCCGCGCGACGCAGATGAGGTAGTGATCACGTTCAATTCTGGAGTGCCTGTTGCGGTTGATGGTGTTGCCGTTTCAATGCTCGAAGCTATTCAGCAGTTGAACAAGCGCGCCGGAGAGCAGGGTGTCGGTCGTATTGATCTGGTTGAGGACCGCCTCGTCGGCATTAAAAGCCGGGAGGTTTATGAGGCTCCTGGAGCAATTGCCCTCATCAATGCTCACCGTGAATTAGAGAACGTCACCGTAGAACGCGAGGTGGCACGCTTTAAGCGAATGGTTGAGCAGCGATGGGCTGAACTGGCATATGACGGTTTGTGGTTTAGCCCTTTAAGGAAAGCGCTAGATTCCTTCATCAATGAAACTCAACGACACGTCACAGGTGAAGTTCGACTCACTCTCCATGGCGGACGAGCAGTAGTGACTGGTAGGCGTAGCAGCGCATCCTTATATGACTACGGAATGGCGACCTATGACGAGGGTGATCAGTTCGATCAGTCAATGGCCCGAGGCTTCATAGAGTTGTTTGGTTTGCCTTCTCGCTTGGCCAGTGCCCGGGATCAGCGGGTGCTAGGTAACGTGAGCGCAAGTAGCCTAAAGCGGGTGGCAAGTGACTGATCAGGGATCCACAGTGATGGGGTCAAACTCTGACCAATCTCGTTTTGAAGCAGGTCAACTATGGGGCGGCAGGTTTACTGAGGGGCCAGCCGATACCTTGACGGCGCTCAGCCGCAGCACCCATTTTGATTGGCGTTTGGCGCGTTATGACTTAGCAGGATCACGTGCTCATGCCCGGGTATTACACCAGGCGGGCCTGCTGGATGACGCTGCTCTCACTGCCATGTTGGCCACGCTTGATAATTTAGAGGCTGATGTGCGGGCCGGGACTTTCGTTCCGGACTCAACTGACGAAGATGTTCACAGTGCCTTAGAGCGAGGCTTAATTGAGCACGCCGGCCTTGATCTTGGCGGTCGACTCCGTGCAGGCCGGTCGCGTAATGATCAGATTGCCACCCTAATTCGCATGTATTTGCGGGACGCTGCCCGGGATCTTACTGCTCTCGTTCTTGATGTTGCGGACGCTTTGGTAGCTCAGGCAACAGCTCATTCGGATACTCCGATGCCAGGGCGCACCCACCTACAGCACGCCCAGCCAGTGTTGTTATCGCATCATTTGTTAGCACATGTATGGCCTTTGCTTCGGGATATTCAGCGTCTACGGGACTGGGATGCGCGGGCTGCTCAGTCACCGTATGGGTCTGGAGCGCTAGCTGGTTCGTCGCTAGGGCTGGATCCAGCATCGGTGGCAACTGATTTGGGTTTTACTGAACCCGTAGCTAATTCGATTGACGGCACAGCGTCCCGTGATGTGGTTGCCGAATTTTCTTTTGTTACTGCAATGATTGGTGTCGACATCTCGCGATTGGCCGAGGAAGTGATTTTGTGGGCGACCCAAGAGTTTCGCTTCGTTGCTTTGGGTGACGCCTATTCCACTGGGTCTAGCATTATGCCGCAGAAAAAGAACCCGGATATCGCTGAGCTTGCCAGGGGGAAAGCGGGGCGATTAATTGGAAATCTCACGGGCCTCCTAGCAACCCTTAAAGGGTTGCCATTGGCGTACAACCGAGATCTCCAAGAAGATAAAGAGCCAGTATTTGACGCCATCGATACACTCCAAACACTTTTGCCGGCCTTTTCTGGGATGATCACCACGTTGCGATTTGATGCTGTTCGTCTCGCTGCTCTCGCACCTCAGGGATTTGCGTTGGCAACAGATATCGCTGAGTGGTTAGTCCGTGCTGATGTGCCGTTCCGTGAAGCCCACGAGATTGCTGGGGCGTGCGTCCGAGTGTGCGAGCAGCGTGAGATCGAGCTGTGGGATTTATCCGACGCAGATTTGGCCTCAATCTCTCGCTACTTGAGTCCGGCGGTTCGAGACGTCTTGACTGTTGCCGGTTCCTTGGCATCCCGAGACGCAACGGGCGGGACTGCTCCGGTCCAAGTTGGCGAGCAGCTAGCTATGGTTCGAGCTCGCATTGCGAAAGAACGGGCCTGGGCTAGTTCGGTAAGGCATGTGTCTTGACTTTATGTCTGATCCTCTTGACCTATCTTTACCGGTCACTGAGGTAGCTCCTCGCCTCCTTGGCTGCGTGGTAAGGCATATCTCCTTAGCCGGTGCTGTTGCCGTTCTTCTTACCGAAGTCGAAGCTTACGGGGGGAATGATGACCCCGCATCGCATGCCTATAAAGGGAAAACTCAGCGCAACGCAACAATGTTCAGCCCAGCTGGTTCCCTTTATGTTTACCGTTCGTACGGGATTCATTGGTGCATGAATGTCATTACGGGGATAGACGGTATTGCTTCGGTGCTTTTACGTGCAGGTTGAATTGTCGAGGGAGTGGAGCTTGCTCGTCTTCGGAGAGGGGAGGAGTGGAAGAGAAATGCCTTGCCCGAGGGCCGGGAAATTTCGCTCAGTCACTCGATCTTTCGGGCGAGTGCAACGGCTTCAATCTGGTAGGAGAAGCCGCTTCTGGGTTTCTGAGGATCCCACGGTCAGTGCATACCGGCTAAATTCACGAGCGCAAGAAAGTGGTGGCCACTAAGGCAAATCCCTAAGAGAGTATGTCAGCGGTTTGCGCTTATGGGGTAAGTGGCTATTCAGATGAAAGCATGCCCAGGGCATGTCAGCAGTTTCAGTTGTTGGATCATTGGAGGATGTTGTGACTGACGTGTTTGATGAGCTGCGCTGGCGAGGGCTTGTATCGCAGACTACTGACGAGCCGGCGCTACGCCAGGCTCTCAGGAAAGGCTCCATTACGTTTTATTGTGGGTTTGACCCCACCGCTCCGAGCTTGCATGTAGGTAATTTAGTTCAACTAATTACGATGCGGCATTTGCAACGGGCTGGGCATCGTCCTTTGTGTTTAGTGGGTGGGTCTACGGGGCTTATTGGAGATCCGAAACCTACAGCTGAGCGAAAATTGCACAGTAAGGAAGTTGTTGCTGAGTGGGTGGAAAAGATCGAGCGGCAAGTTCAACCTTTTTTGGATTTCGATGGGCCTCACGCAGCACGACTAGTCAACAACTTGGATTGGACAGCCTCATTATCAACAGTCGACTTCTTGCGGGATATAGGTCGACACTTTCGAGTTTCCACGATGCTCCGTAAGGACGCTGTCGCAACTCGCTTAACAAGTGATGCCGGCATTTCGTACACAGAATTCAGTTATCAAATTCTGCAAGGTTTGGATTTCCTGCAGCTCTACCGAGATTTTGGTTGCACGATGCAAACGGGCGGGCAGGATCAGTGGGGAAACCTCGTCGCTGGCTCAGACCTGATTCATCGGACCGAGGCTGCCACGACCCATCTCCTCACTACTCCGCTCATCACTAAGGCAGACGGCACTAAATTCGGCAAAACCGAAAACGGAACAGTCTGGCTAGATCCTGAAATGACCAGCCCATATGCCCTATATCAGTTTTGGATCAATGTTGAAGACGCATCTGTGATGCGCTACCTCAGGGTCTTTACTGATCTTTCACGTGCGCACCTTGATGAAATTCATCATGAAGTTCGAAATAGCCCGGGTGGTCGTCGAGCTCAACGGGAGTTAGCCGCTGAAGTCACAGACTTGATTCATGGCGAGAAGGCACGAAGATCCGCCGATATTGCTAGCAAAGCTTTGTTTGGCGGAGGAGATCTTGGTGCGGTTGACGAAGCAACGGTCCGTGATGTGATTGCTGAGATTCCGCAAGTAACCGCCGCAGTTGGCAGCCCAATAGTTGATGCATTTGTGGGTGCTGGGTTAGCCCCAAGTCGAGGGGCAGCTAGGCGTGTCATAGCTGAAGGTGGTGCCTATGTAAATAACAAGAAACTTTCTGATCCAGATTCTGTCGTCACAGTTGAGCAGCTTATGCATCGACGTTACTCAATTTTGAGGCGAGGAAAAAAGACAGTAGCGGGGCTCATAACGCCTCTTAGTGAGTGAAGAAGGAGCCGATTTGACGAGACATCCCTTAACGACTTAATGTTCTGTCCTGTTGGGCAGCGAAGAGGAACGGACACCCAGTGGCCGGTCTAAGTGCCTACAGGTAGCAGGCAATTCGAACAAAATTCTTCTTGCCTCACTCTCTCCAAATCAAGAAGCCTGATTGCATCTTGCGGAGATAAGTAAGAACCAGTATATTGAAGAAGTTGCCCCAAATTCGGTCGGATACGGTCGGATTGGTGCGCTCCCGATCCTTGAGAACTCAACAGTGTGCCAAAAATTAATGCCAGCCATGGTTTTGTCAAGCAAATGCTAGACAAATTAAAACGCGGCACTTTTCCTTGTGCCGCGCCACGGATCGAGATTTGCTAACTCAAATTATTAAATCTCTAATTTCCGATTAGATGAATTAACAAGGATTCTTCTTTGTTATTAAAACATCAACGGAGAGTTTGATCCTGGCTCAGGACGAACGCTGGCGGCGTGCTTAACACATGCAAGTCGAACGGTGATCTTGGAGCTTGCTCCAAGTGATCAGTGGCGAACGGGTGAGTAACACGTGAGCAACCTACCCTTGGCTCTGGGATAACTTCGGGAAACCAAAGCTAATACCGGATATGACTTTTAGAGGCATCTTTAAGAGTGGAAAGTTTTTCGGCCAAGGATGGGCTCGCGGCCTATCAGCTTGTTGGTGGGGTAATGGCCCACCAAGGCGACGACGGGTAGCCGGCCTGAGAGGGCGACCGGCCACACTGGGACTGAGACACGGCCCAGACTCCTACGGGAGGCAGCAGTGGGGAATATTGCGCAATGGGCGAAAGCCTGACGCAGCGACGCCGCGTGAGGGATGA
>JBOFBH010000004.1:0-91238 GCA_051645425.1 Actinomycetota bacterium
GGGAGGGTATTTCGGTGTCGACTTTGTCGGTGGCGACTTCGACGAGTGGTTCGTCAACGGCGACGGGATCACCGACCGCTTTCAGCCAGCGAGTCACGGTGCCTTCAGTGACCGACTCACCCAGGGCCGGCATCTTCACCCGTTCGGACATGGGGCGGTTCTCCTTTGGAGTATCGGCTGTCGCTCGGACTATAAATCAAGCGTGGACGTGAAGTGGCTTGCCGGCGAGAGCAAGATGGGCTTCGCCGAGTGATTCATTCTGCGTGGGGTGGGCATGAAGAAGGGGGGCAACTTCCTCCGGGAATGCTTCCCAATTCACAATGAGCGATGCTTCCCCAACTTGCTCACCCATTCGGGCCCCCACCGCGACAAAGCCCACCACTGGACCGTCAACTTGGCGAATGAGTTTGACGAAACCTGTTGTCCCAAGGATTTGGCTCTTACCGTTCCCGCCTAAGTTGTACTCGAAAACAGAGACGTGGTCGGAGCCGTATTTTTCCCGTGCCTGAGCTTCAGTCAACCCCACTGAAGCAATCTCCGGATCGCAGTAGGTGACCCGAGGAATTCCCGAGTCAACGACTGGCGCCGGGTTGAGCCCGGCGATGTCTTCGGCAACAAAAATGCCATGCGCGAAACCTCGGTGCGCTAGCTGTAGGCCTGAAACGAGATCCCCGACAGCGTAGACGCCGGGGACTGTCGTCCGAAGGCGTTCATCGACGGTGACAAGGCCACGGTCCATCGCGATTCCTGCTTCTTCATATCCGAGTCCAGCAGATGAGGGACCACGCCCCACAGCCACTAAAAGCAACTCCGCCGACAGTGTCTCGCCACCTTCTAATGTGACTTGCACACCGCGTGCATCCTGGGTGACACCACTAAAGCGAGCATTCGTCCGTACAGTAATTTTCCGTCTCCGGAAAGCGCGTTCCAAAGCTTTTGAAGCAGAAACATCTTCGGCGGCCACCAAATTTGGCAGAGCTTCGACGACGGTGACCTCTGCGCCAAATGAACGCCACACACTGGCGAACTCCACCCCAATGACACCGCCACCGAGCACGATCACACTGGCGGGGACGTAATCCAAAGTCAGGGCTTGGTCACTGGTGAGTACTCGACCACCAATTTCCAGCCCGGGAAGAGTTCGCGCGTAGGATCCAGTGGCAAGCACGACATGTCGACCACGGATGCGCCGCGTTTCTACCTCGATAGTGTTCGCGTCGATGAGGCGGCCGGCCCCTTCGACAATGGTGACTTTATGTGCGGTCGCTAAACCTTGCAGACCTTTATAGAGGCGGCCGATTACACCGTCTTTGTAGGAGTTCACCGCAGCCATGTCAATGCCATCGAACGTGCTGCGAACTCCGTACTTGCTGCCTTCGCGAGTGGAGTCGGCGACTTCTGCGGCGTGCAGAAGTGCTTTCGTAGGGATGCATCCTCGATGAAGACAGGTACCGCCAAGTTTGTCTTTTTCCACCAGGGCCACTGACAAGCCCAGCTCTGCGGCACGGAAGGCGCAAGCGTAACCACCACTCCCGCCCCCGAGGATAACGATGTCGAACAACTCGCCCGCGCCCTCGCTCACCCAGTCTCCCATCCGCCGCATCGGCTTACCTATGAAGAAATAACCTGGCCTACTTATCCTGTCATTACCGTGAGCATGGACGGTCACCGAGGTCGTTCCCCAGTCAATGCCGCTCACCAACCGCGGGGTAAAACCCCGGCCGGAGTGTTCGCTGACCTGACCTTAGTGACATCTGCGAGGATTCATTGATGGGTTGGTTTAAACCTCGGCGGCGATCTGCTCGCATTGGCTCAAGCTCAGCTGGGCCGTCAAAAGCGGATATTCAGGCTGCCTCTGCTCATCTAAAGGAATTCGTTCGCACCCGATTGGGGGTGGAAATGTATGTGGAGCCGCAGACATCTGTCACGCCAACGACGGTGGTTCTAATCGCTACTTCGGGAGAGTGGACCCGCCGACGAGTGAGCGGGCCGGAAGTCGCGGGGCAATTGGCGCGGGATCTTGGCATTCCGGTCTACGACGTTCAGCAAACCGGTTACCCATCTCGGATGCGTGAATGGACCTCGCAGCAGCGCCGCGCAACTCGTGACCGACCCAATCCCGAGACATAAGCTTTATGCGAAGGCTTCTGCTAAAGCGACTAACGTCCGCAGGCCATGCCCGGTGCCACCTTTGGGGGTGTATCCCCAAGGTTCTTTTTCGTTGAAGGACGGTCCAGCGATGTCCAAATGTGCCCAATTGATAGGGCCGGAATCATCTGATTTCTGACCGACGAACTCCGCAAGGAAAAGCCCAGCGACCATCATCCCGCCCATGCGTTCACCAATATTCGCGATGTCCGCGACAAGTGAGTCCATGCTGGCGCGCAGTTCGGTAGGCAATGGCATCGGCCACATCTGCTCCCCGGCGGTGTTTGCGATAGTGACCACTTGATCACGCAAAGAATCGTTATTGCCCATCACCGCGCCATACCGGTGCCCTAAGGCCACCACTTGATGGCCGGTCAATGTAGCTATATCCACAATGGCATCGGGATTCTCCGCACTGGCGGCTACCAGTGCATCAGCAAGGACCAGCCGCCCCTCGGCGTCAGTGTTGAGAACTTCGACGGTCCGTCCGCCATAGATGGTGATGACATCTGATGGTCGCTGAGCAGATCCGGACGGCATGTTTTCGGCTAAAGGGATCCACCCGGTCACGCGAACAGGGGAGTTCAATTGCGCTAACGCGATCAGAGCCCCGAGAACTGTGGCGCCGCCAGCCATGTCGCTTTTCATTGTTTCCATGCCCGCAGGTGGCTTCAAAGACAAGCCACCTGAATCAAAGGTGATGCCCTTCCCGATGAGTGCCAGATGGTGGCTGGCACCATCCGGGTGGTAGTCCAACCGAAGAAGCCGGGGTGGGCGAGTTGATCCCTGCCCAACAGCCAGGATGCCACCGTAATGCTCAGTAGCGAGCGCCTTCTCATCCCACACCGTCACGGCGATGGGTAGGTCTGCAACCGCGTGTTCGGCAATGTCCACAAAAGCTGCCGGGTAAAGGTCACCGGGAGCGGTATTCACCAAATCGCGGACGAGGGTCATCGCCGCGCCTAGATGTTCAGCCCGGTTGGTGGCTTGCCGAGTTGCTTTCCTCCGTGCCGCAGACGTCAAAACTGTCACTTGCGATACCGGCTCTTTGACATCCGCAGCAGTCTTAGACCGATGCCGCGTGAAGGCATAAGCGCCGAAAGTAGCTCCCTCAGCAGTTGCGGAGATCACCTCCGGTGTATCGCTAGGGGCGACGACGGCAACTTTCGTTACTCCGGTAAGAGATCGAACGGCCGCCCCTACGGCCCGTCGCACGGTTTCAGGTTCGGGTGTCGAGCGGCTATCGGGTTGGTCACCTAACCCGGTCACGGTCAGGGTGCGGGCCGACCACCCCGGTCCGGCGGGGAGCCGCACCACTTCATCCGTGGCGCCGGTGACGTCTAACGCGGCCAAAGCATCCATTACAGCCGCCCGGGTCTCCGGGGGGAGTGCGAGTTTGAGAACGGGACCAGTCTTTGACTTCGTGATCAGAAGAACAACTGAGTCAACAACGAGTGAAGTAGGGTCAGCGTCGGAAAGTTTCACGATGGTCACTGTTTGATGTTATGCCGATGGCTTCGCCACCTATCGACACCCTGTTGACCTTTCTCAGAGTCCGAAATCTGGATCTCATCGCGATCGCTCCCCTTAGTGGAGTACAAGCGTCAATTACTTTGTGACTGCTATCGCAAATACCGTCGATCGTGCTCCTGATCAGAGCAAAAGAAGGAACGCTATGGAGAAATGGGTGTTACTCCGACCCACCATTCTGCTCTACGTGACTGCTGTGGCATTTAGTGTCATCTTTGTCGGCGTTGCCCTCGCAACTGGGCGGTGGGAGCCGATGCTTGGGGTGATGCTTCTCGTTGCATCTTTCATGACCACGCTGCGCGGACATCGCCGTCGATTGCGTGCCATCGATGAGCGCGACCCGTCGATCACGAAGGGCTATGGACTTCTCACCGTCGCCTGGCTAATCCTCGTCGCCGGAATCTACCTTCCGTGGCCGCTCATGCAGCTGCTTGAGACCTGAGCTAACTGGCAGGAGTCCTTTGTGGACTCAAGGTGGGTACGCAACGCTGTGGATTTAATGAGAATAAATGATTCCCTAAATCCTCCTCTTACTTCGACGGGTCACCCTCCAGCCAGAGTTGTCGGCTGATCTCTTGGAGATGGGGCAAGAGGAAAAGCAGTGGAACCGGGCGGTTCTCCAGAGAATTATTGCTCTGTTTATTACTCCGTAGTTGTCAGTTCTTTATGGCTTCTTTGAATGTTTTAACGGGGGCCGAGGAGCCCAAGGATTTATTTAGTGAGGGGAAGCTGGGGGCAAGGCTTAACATCGACATGGTCAAAAATACCGTGAATACTATTGCGCAGATGCTGGCAGGAATCACTGTCGCTGTGATGGTCGCTCCCCGGATAGAGAACGTCACCAATGTTGCTGACCGCTTATCTCTTGTCTTGTGGCTGCGGTATGCCTCGCTGATTCTGATGCAGCAGTAGTGGTTTCGCTTGCATTGTGTTGGATTGCGCTCTTTGCTCCTAATAAAATCAATGACGATGTGGCTCTCATAGTGCCGGGGCGGCAACTACTTCCAGTCGCGTTCCTGGCTATGAAGCAATTGGGAACGTATGTCAAGACGGTCAGTGAAAATTGGATTGTTTTTTAATTTTAAGTTTTTTAGTAGGAAAGTAACCCCTTGAGCGGACTAGCCGCTCAAGGGGTTATAGGCCTATTACATCTTGGCGCCAGCTCTTATTGCTTGCAGTAGCAATGTTCATTTTCTATTCCATGTGATCGAAGGCTTCAGGGCTACCCTGCTGAGAGTCAGGCCGTCAGCCTCCCGCCGGCTCCTCCGGTGGCTCCTGAGGTGCCTTGCCTGCTGCTTTTCATGGGCGGCGGGATCTCGTTTGGTGCTTGGGTCATCAGTTCCAGTGGTGGCCAAGCTGCGGGTTTTATTCTCATTTCGGCAGCTGTAGGCGGCATGGCGCATCCCGCTTTGGTTTACTGGTCCTTGCATTGTCAAAAAGCCGAATTAAGAGGATGGGCTTTTTTGGAACTTCAAAGCGCTGAGCGAAGGATTCAGCGACTCACAAGACAGGCCGCCCTGGATAAGACCCCCAAGGGGGAGGGCGCATCGTGAGTCTGACGCAAATCGCAGTGCGCCATCAGGGACTCGAACCCCGAACCCGCTGATTAAGAGTCAGCTGCTCTGCCTATTGAGCTAATGGCGCGCGTCGAAGACGCTACCAGGGTGGCGCGGTGATCAACGCGTCAGGGCTATGCGGTAATGAGCGAGCTGCCTCACCACCACGGTTGCTCTGGCGCCCCTTCCATAGTGAAAATTTCCCCACTCGCTGGACCAGTGGGGCTTGCTAAATCCATCAACAAAGAAAGTGGGATGTGAGCCGCAAGGAGCCGGCTCACTGGGGTGTTCGCGGTGGCATCAGATCCGAGCATTGTGACTCCATTCACCAGACAAGGTCGGGTTACTCGCTGAAGTCACGATCGACGTGCCGTAAAGGACGGTTGATACGAAGTCACCGTAATGGCCACGGCGCAGGGCCATTCGTGGTACCGCGAACGGGTGAGAGTGCATTCCATCGAGTGAAACTTGGGGTGAGTGACGGGGCTCGAACCCGCGACATCCTGGACCACAACCAGGTGCTCTACCAGCTGAGCTACACCCACCATGGCACCGCTAGAGCCACCAACGAAAGCCGCGCATGACGCAGGTGGCTGACTGTGCGGCCACTACCTTACCGGCTCCTGTGCACTGGTCATGCCACCGGTGACTCAGCTTCGCGAGTAAGCGACGAAACGACCCGCTGCGCTGTGCGGGAGTCTGGCCCAGGAGGGGCAACGAACACAGTCTGGCGGTAGTACTGCAACTCGTAAATCGATTCGCGAATATCAGCCAAGGCGCGATGACCCCCAGCCTTTTTAGGTGCATTGAAATACGCTCGGGGATACCATCGGCGAGCTAATTCTTTAATTGATGACACATCAATAATTCGGTAATGCAAGTGGCTATTCACGGTGGGCATATCTCGGGCGATGAATCCCCGGTCAGTGCCAACGGAGTTGCCCGCGAGGGGAGCTTTCCCCGCTGTGGGGATATGAGAGCTGATGTACTTCATAACCTCGTGCTCAGCTTCGGCCAGAGAAATCCCTGACGGCAATAAGTCGAGCAACCCACTGGCGGTATGCATCTGCCGCACCACCTCTGGCATACCAGTTAAGGCATCCGGTGGTGGGGCGATGATGAGGTCTATCCCGTCATCAAGAATCGTGAGATCCGAGTTGGTAACCACCACCGCTATTTCGATCAGAGCGTCCTGACCGAGATTAAGGCCTGTCATTTCGCAGTCCACCCAGGCGATTCGGTCAGTGCCGTGATCTGTGGTTATCTCCGTGGTCGAACTCACGCGATCACTGTACGCCCTGCTGACTTGTCGGCGTGGTCAATTAGCTGCGATATCGGCTCGCCGCGAATGCCGCCGCCGCGGTGAGAACCGCCAACCCGCACACTCCTAAGACCGCGCCAGCAACCTGCCAGGAGTTTCCAGTCGCCACAATGGCGACCGCTGCTATACATGCGGCGAAAGCGCCCCACCCGAGGAGTTCTCGGGCAGCCTTACGCGAAGCTGCGTTCCGGACTGACGCCCGCCTAGTCCCGGCCTGCCGTGTCGAACTGGGAGTGGGTTTGTCAGACGGGCTTCCCAAAGCCGGTCCATTGGCGGCCCGGCGTTTGCCTGGTTGTCGGTGGTGTCCCACGGACGCAGCGTAGAGGGAACCTAGGTCGTGCGATGAGTCATGCTCTCTATTCATGTCAGCGTGAGCGCTTTTTAGGATCCGGATAAGTTTTGCTCATCCGTTTGTTTGGGGTGGGGAAAGACCATCGGATGCATGCGGACTAACCTGTGCGCTCGTGAGCACACCCACTGGTGACTGGTCGGCAATTCCGCGGGCCGCGCAGGCACTCCCTCCCGTAACACCATCACGTAATCTCCGGTGGGCATTGATTCGCGGGTTCATCATTGGACTTGTCGCGCTCGTCATGATCGCCTGCGGTTTTCTGGTAGCGGTCATTATTGGGACTGACACTGGCGTAGTCGGTTTCGCTGCCGGGGTGGCATTCGCGCTTGTCCCAGTGGCAATCGTGTTGCCAGCGTTGTTGTGGTTAGACCGGCTAGAAGCAGAACCGGTTGGCCAGTTGCTCTTTGCGTTCGGCTGGGGCGCGGTGGTCGCCACACTCATTGCGCTTTGGGTGAATTCTTACTCCTTAGCGGTACTGACTGAAAACGGCGGGGATATCTCTACGGCAGCGGTCCTGTCAGCGCCTTGGGTTGAGGAAGTCAGCAAAGGCGCTGCCGTCCTCATCGTGCTGCTATGGCGACGCCGAGAGTTTGACGGCATTGTTGACGGCATCGTGTACGCCGGGGTGGCAGGTGTAGGATTTGCTTTTACCGAGAACGTTTTGTATATGGGGCGTTCCCTTGAAGAAACGGGAACGGCGGGACTGGTAAGCACGTTCGTCCTTCGCGGCATAGTTGGACCTTTTGCGCACCCGCTCTTCACCATGGCTATCGGTGTTGGTTTGGGTGTAGCAGCTCGGTCATCTCATTCGATTCGGCGAATAGGAGCTCCCATTCTTGGGCTGCTCATTGCTGTAGTGCTGCATGGCCTGTGGAATCTCAGTGCGGTCACTGGCCTGCGGGGCTTCCTCGGGGTTTACGCGCTTGTTCAGGTGCCGTTATTTACCGGCGCGGTGCTGTTCGCGTTGTGGGCGCGCCGGAGAGAGAGCCTTTTGATCAGGCGTCATCTCCAGGCGTATGTTGCCACTGGGTGGATCACCGCAGAAGAAGTGACCATGCTGGGTTCCAGTCAACAACGACGGGCGGCGCGCACATGGGCTGCTCAACGCGGTGGTCCCAGAGCAAAAACTGCGATGCGAGGTTTCCAGGACGCTGCGACCGATCTTGCTTTTGCGCGAGACCGGGCTACTCGGACTGCCCTCCATAGACGCGATGACGCTATCGAAAGCGATTTATTGCGTCGCGCCACGGCGTATCGACATGTTTTCGCAAGCAGCTGATAATGCTTGCAGGTCACATCATCCGGTTAAAATGCAAAACGCCGTCATTGAGCCGGCGTAGGCGAAGATCGATCACATCTCTGAGGTAATCCTGACCACCTTGCCAGGGAGGCTTACTGCCTTGGCGGGTTTGTTGGTGTGGTGATCTAGTGATGTATCCCGATTGCAAATGAAAGAACCTCTGCAACGCCATGCCTGGGTCCGGGTTTCGTGGCAGACAACTGGTGTATCCACGGCGGTCCATATAAGCCATTAAACGGGAAAGATACGCGCCTACCACATCCGCTTTTAAGGTCCATGAGGCATTGGTGTATCCCAGCGTAAAAATAAAGTTAGGAACTCCCTCGATCATTACTGAGCGGTAGCTGGGGCGCTGCGCGGGATCAACCGCCGTGCCATCTACGGAGAGTTCAATCCCCCCAAAAAGTAGAAGGTTGAGACCCGTTGCGGTAACGATCACATCAGCGTCTAGATGTTTTCCCGAAGCAAGTTGAACACCAGTTTCAGTCAAGCTACGAACATCGTCAGTATGAATCGATGCCTGCCCATTGCGGAGCACGTCAAATAAGTCCCCGTCAGCCGTTATCGTTATTCGTTGATCCCACGGTTTGTACGATGGCGCGAAATGTATGGCTATCTCCGAGGGAAGCGCGCGCCGTACCTGGCGATTAAGCCACCACGTCATCACCGTTGGCCAGCGCCGTGACATTCGAAAGAACATCCGCTGTTGCATGATGCGCCGCCAACGAAGGACCCGGTATCCCCAGGTGGTCTTGGCAAGTGGACCTAAAACCCGCGCAACCGGATCTACCCGATGAGCTAGTGCTATGTAAGACGGCGAACGCTGCACCATTGCTACGTGGCAAGCTTCTTGCGCGAGAGTCGGTACTAAAGTCACGGCGCTAGCACCACTGCCTATTACCACCACGTTCTGGTTACGCCAGTTCAGGCTGGGAGGCCATTGTTGGGGATGCACAATGTGACCAGTGAATCGGTGGGCGCCTGGCAAATCAGGATGATGGCCTTTGGTGTAGTCGTAGTACCCAGTGCACATCACGAGGAACGAACATTCAATGATGAGCTTGCCAGCATCGGCAACAATTTCGACCGTCCAGCGCTGGTTTCGCGATGTCCATTGCGCTGCGATAACTCGATGGTTGTACCGGATGCGATCAGTCATTCCTGCGCTGTGACTGGCTTCGCGTAGGTAGCTCAGAATGGTCGTTTGATCAACAATTGCCGTTGCGGCCCGCCACGGATGAAAACGTAGACCAAGAGTGTGCATGTCGGAGTCGGATCGGGCACCTGGATACCGAAAAAAGTCCCATGTCCCGCCAAGGTTTTGGCGTGTTTCCACGATGGCCCAGGTTCGTTCTGGGTGATCGTGTTGTAAGTGATGAGCTGCAGAGAGGCCAGAGAGACCTGCGCCGACAATCAAGACATCTAAATATTCATGGTTGGTGTCGGCGTGCTGAGGCGATGACGCATCGGCGTAGTTGTGGTGGGGTGTCGCCGTCATCTCGTCGCTGACGGTATGACATCACCTCGCGACGAAGATGTTCGGGTGGTGGTGACGCGGTTCATGGAGTGAAGCCCCGAGGGCTGGCGGTGCACTTTTTGTTTTCGTGGAGGGAGATTCACCAATGGGTCGTCGGGCCCTTGTGCGCATAGGGCAGCCGCCAGGCATGATGGCCAGTATCACTGAAAGGTGGAGAAGGGATACAGAAAGTGAACGGCGAGAAGGCTCCGGAAGTAAACGACGAAACATCGCCGTGGTTTAACGATGAGCGGCTGGATGAGGAATCACCGTTTAGTGTCCCAACGAGCTTGTCATCAGCCGCTTCTTTGCAGCATCTTGTCCGCTTAGCTAGCGCAATTGTCGGGTCAGCATCGGATCCTCGCGGGTTACTGGAGGTTGTCGCGGAAACTTCTTGCGCCTTGCTCGGCGCGGCGTCAGTGTCGATCAGTCGGGTAGAGTCCATTACTACCGGTTACGATCCAGGTGAACTACCTCTGAGTCTGGAACCTCCTACTGAGCCAGGTCATGCTCGCTTGCGCACAATAGTCACTGTTGGTGAACTCGCACCGGGGGAAGTGGCTTGGCCGGTCAACGAGACTTACTCGGTCGCTGATTTTCCGAAAACACTGGGCTACCTTCACGGTTCCTCCCACAGCCGAGCTGCAACGTGGATTAATGACCCTGATGCTGAGCTCGCCGAGGTCCGATTGTTGCGAAGTCTTGGAAAAGCGTCCAGTCTCGGTGTTCCTCTTCGAGTAGCCAACATGGTCTGGGGGGAACTATGGCTAGCTCGACGGGCCGATCAGCCGCCATTTACTGAAGACGATGCGACGTTGGCATTGATTGTGACCGAGTTAATAGCAGCCGGCATCACTCAGGCGCGGTCTTGGCAACAAGTCACCGCATTAGCATGGCGAGATCCATTGACTGATTTAGCGAACCGCCGTTCGTTTGATGAGGCACTGTTAGCAGAGTTGGCTAGTGGGGGTTTGGTCGCTGTTGTCTTAGCTGATGTCAACGGTTTAAAAAAGGTCAATGATCAGTACGGGCATCAAGTGGGGGATCTCGCTTTGCGTGATGTCGCGGCTGCCGCGAAGGAGGCGCTGGGTTCACTCACTCACGGGATAGCAGCGCGGCTCGGCGGAGATGAATTTGCATTGCTTGTTCGGGCGGCTTCGCCAGCTCGCGTTGATGACCTTGCCCAACGGTGGTGTCAACTTGTTCGAGAGTCTCCTCGTCCTGTGACTTTGGCCTGCGGTTGGTCTATCGGGCAGGGTCCCTCGTGTAATGCTCGCGACCTGGTATGGGCGGCGGATGCAGCTGCTTACCGAGCAAAAAGAATTGGTTCAGACACGCCGCGCCGCGGAATGATCCCTGCACCTTCGTAATTTGGCGACCAAGGCGCAGGAGTTTGCTAAAACGGTCACCCGTGCTTGTTGTGAGTTGTGTGCGCGCCCGGCAGGAATCGAACCTGCAACCAGCGGATTAGAAGGCCGCTGCTCTATCCGTTGAGCTACGGGCGCTCGGTCCGTCAGGCTAGCTCATCCGGCACTGGGACGTCTCGCTGGCCAAATTGCGTGAGACTTGGACGGCAATAGTGTCTTTATGCATCTATCTGATTACCCCAGGTTAGAAATAGGATGCTCGTGTTCTAGCGAGTCGAGTTGGCGTGGCCATGATCGAACAGGCAGGGTGAGCTTCTGTGGAAACTGAGAATGACCTCCTCCGAGCAGTGCGTTCATTACACCGAGCTCTCAGTGAAATGACGTTACGACTCGATGTGCCTTCCGCAGCGCTATTTCGCACTGAGCGAGCCGCTTTAGTCCGGCAACTCGACGATTACCTCATACCTCGACTGGCTGCTCCGGATGCTCCTTTACTGGCGGTCATCGGCGGTCCTACTGGAGCCGGAAAATCCACCTTGTTGAATTCGGTCCTCGGTGCTGCGGTCAGTCCTAGTGGAGTGCTTCGGCCCACCACACGTCGTCCAGTCTTAGCGCATCACCCAGATGATGCGGCATGGTTCGCTGACAACCGTGTGTTGTCTGCCCTGACTCGCACAACTCCCGATGACACCACCCAGACGTCGCAGGTCGATCCAGCAGGGGAGGAGCTGGCGCCAGCTGCGGGTAGTCCGCTCGTTTTGGTTCCTACGACGGCGATTCCGGCGGGGTTAGCGATTGTAGATTCGCCCGATATCGACTCAGTTGTCCAAGCGAACCGTGTCCTAGCTCGACATCTTCTCGATGCGGCAGATTTATGGCTGTTCGTTATTACTCCCGCACGTTATGCAGACGCGATTCCGTGGGACCTGCTTCACCAAGGCGCAGATCGAGGCGCCGCGACCGCGGTAGTCCTTGACCGCATCCCCGCTACCGCGCTAGCTGACGTTCGTCCTCATGTAGCCGCTTTGCTACGAGACCGAGGCCATACCCAAACCCCCGTTTTTACCGTTCCAGAAACCACCATCGCTGACGATGGTCTTCTCTCCGCTGACGTCGCTGCCCCTATACGGTCGTGGCTCACCGCAGTATCACGCGACCCACAGATGAGACGCATGGTGATCAAACGAACCTTGACTGGCACTGTGCGTTCAGTACAACGCCGTGCTCGTGCCCTGGAGCCGGCTCTTGCAGCCCAACAAGACGCCCATGCTGAGCTTGGTGATGTCGTAACTGACGAGTTTGTTCGGGCTCGGGAACGTGCACGCCGTGCCACCGTCGATGGTTCTTTATTACGAGGTGACGTTGCTGCGCAGTGGCAAGGTTTTTCTAGCACCAGAGTTGAGCCGTTGAAAGAGGCATTGCATGACGCCCTGCATGTGATGATTGCGGCCCAAGTGGGTTTAGCCGCTCGTGAGGTGGCCAGAAAATGGCGCGTCGCATGGGGTGGATTCACTTTGTTGCAGCGGAATCCCGAGCTGAGCGATAGTGCTGCTCAAGCGCAGGAACATGCGGCTCATGCAGTTCGAGACTGGCAGAACGAGCTTCAAGAGGATGTCGCGGAATTGATCGGGGAGCAGGACCTCCGTGGTCACCATTATCGAGAGAATGAGGCAGCTGCTTTGGTGACGGTCGCGCTTCTAGGTGCGGAAGTGATCCCCCATGACTCTCGTGAGTCTTCGCCCGAAGAGCCAGCTCCGCAAGAGAATGTCCTCGGCGAGCAAGTGATTGATGTTCGATCGAATGCGGCGGCTGACAACAACTCATCCGTGTTGTCTCATTCTTCCGAAGATAAAACAGAACTCGCCGTCCGTTCAACGATTGATACCAGTGGCATTGTGAATACTGAGTTGGCGCATACAGCTCGAAAAAACTTAGAGTCTATTTTTGGGGCAGAAACGATCAGTGTTCTTATTGCCGCCGCCACGGCTGGATTACAAAGTCGAATTGATGAACTCATTATCAGTGATCGGACGAGATTCGAGTTTGCTCTTGATGTATCCCGCGGCTCGGTCTCGTCGATCGCTTTGGACCATGTCGTCCGCATGTTCGAGGAGGTAGGGTGACTACGCCGTTAAGAGTTGATGACCCACCTCAGCTCAGCTTGTTGACAGATACCTCACACCTGCCATGCATTGACGCCGAGGACATAACAGCTAGGGCAGCGGCTCTGACTCAAGCATTAGAAGTTGGTGGCGCCAGACTTCCTGACAATGTGGTCAGGCGGGTAGAAGCAGTTTTGGAACGAATAGATGGCCGCCTACAGTTATCGGTTGGTCATACTGTGGTTGCGCTCGCTGGCGCTACTGGGAGCGGAAAGTCCAGCTTGTTTAACACTATTGCTGGTTTAGATTTGACGGCAGTCGGTGTGCGCCGCCCGACGACTTCACAAGCCACATCATGTGTTTGGGGCTCGATTGATGCAGAACCCTTGTTGGATTGGCTGGAGATTCCCACTCGGCACCGAACTCAGCGTGATAGTCCTCTTGACAATCCTGGTGACAGCAAAGGTGATGCGCTGGCGGGGCTTGTGCTCCTGGATCTGCCTGATTACGACTCTACGGAAGAAGAACATCGCCGAATCGTTAATCGCCTGCTGAATTTTGTCGACGTGTTTATTTGGGTAACCGACCCGCAAAAGTACGCCGACATGACCTTGCACACGCAGTATCTCGCGCCGATGGCGAGGCATCAGGGCACCACGGTTGTGGTCCTCAATCAAGCGGATCGCTTGACTGCCGATCAAGTCGAGGTGTGCCGAGCTGATTTGGAACGGCTTGTTCGAGCAGATGGTTTGACGCAGGCAAGTGTGACCGCAACATCCACCGTAGATGGCCGCGGAATTGGGCAGTTACGAGACCGACTCGTTACTGCCGTGCATCAGCGGACGGCCGCAACTCGACGGTTAGCTGTCGACCTGACCGTCTGTGCTGAAGAGGTTCAGGACAGCCTTACTGCGGTGCACTCTCCGGGAGCGGCGAGTGTCTTCACATCAGCGAATTTTGCTTCACTGACAGTGCCCTCCTCCTTGGTGACCGCCTTGGCAGATGCTGTGGGTGTTCCGTTGATCGCGCAGGCAGTAGAAGACGCGACAGTCACCGCTGCTATTCGTGCCACCGAATGGCCTGTGGCACGGGGATGGCGTCGTGTGCGCCAATGGAAGCCATTGCGGCGGGCGCGCACACGTGACGCCGTAGATCAGGAACCAATAGTGGTTGTCGCTGAACCGTCGCAAGCGCAACAGGATCGGATTGATATGACAATCCGATCCTGGCTTAGGGAGGTGGTCACAGGCATGCCATCTCGTTGGGTGGATTCCATCGATGAGGTTATTGCACCCGCAAGAGAACAAGTGGTACGCGCTATGCGTGAAGAAATCGCTGGTGCGCGTGTGCCTGTGGTCTCACCTGGGTGGTGGGCTCGGTTAAGACGGTTGCACGCTGTCTGTTTAGGTATTGCTGCCGCCGGTTTGGCATGGTCATCTTTAATTGGAGTCTGGGGCATGCCGCAATTTGTTTCATTGCCAGATTCGCGGTGGGGTCCGGTGCCAATCTCAGTCTTTCTGGTCATTGCTGGCTGCGGCAGCGGGGTCTTTTTCGCCCAGGTCGCTCAGGTGGTGGCGCAACGATCTGCACTACGACTGTCCGCGCAGGTGCGTCAACAATGGGAGGCGACTATTACCGATGTGTTTAACGAATATTTAGTGGAGCCTATAGCCCGTATCCTGACTGAATACCAACGCGCCCGAAAAGCTGCAGTTACTGCTACTGGTGGTCGAACTGGCGCAGAACAGTCATAACGCATGCGCTGACGTTGCGTGGGGTTAATGAGTGCCAGTACTAAGCTGACGTTATGCCCGAATTCATTTACACCATGTCGCGCGCCCGTAAAGCGCATGGTGACAAGCTCATCCTTGACGACGTGACGATGTCGTTCTACCCCGGCGCGAAGATTGGAGTGGTTGGGCCTAACGGTGCGGGTAAATCCACCATCCTGAAGATCATGGCTGGATTGGATCAACCGTCGAACGGTGAAGCTCGCTTAAGCCCGGGCTATTCAGTGGGCATCCTGCTACAAGAACCGCCGCTCAATGAGAGCAAGACTGTCCTTGGGAATGTCCAGGAAGGCGCTGGCGACATTAAAGCCGCGCTAGATCGGTACAACGAAATCGCCGCCGAGATGGCATCGAATTATTCCGATGAGTTGATGGAAGAGATGGGTCAACTGCAAGAGCGCATCGATGCTGCCGACGCATGGGATTTAGATTCTCAGTTAGAGCAGGCGATGGATGCGCTCCGTTGCCCCCCACCCGACGCGGACGTCACGGTGTTGTCTGGGGGTGAACGTCGTCGAGTCGCATTGTGCAAGCTTTTACTTCAGCAACCAGATTTACTTCTTCTCGATGAACCAACTAACCATTTGGATGCTGAAAGCGTGCAGTGGTTGGAACAACACCTCGCTGCTTATCCGGGCGCAGTTCTTGCGGTCACTCACGACCGGTACTTCCTTGACAATGTGGCGCAATGGATCGCCGAAGTGGACCGTGGTCGGCTTTATCCATACGAGGGGAATTACTCAACCTATTTAGAGAAAAAACGCGAACGCCTTCAGGTGCAAGGCAAGAAAGACGCCAAGCTCGCGAAGCGGCTTTCCGACGAGTTGGAATGGGTGCGGTCTAACGCCAAAGGTCGCCAAACTAAGTCCAAGGCCAGGCTTGCTCGGTATGAAGAAATGGCTGCTGAAGCGGAGCGAACGCGAAAACTCGATTTTGAAGAGATTCAGATTCCACCAGGCCCACGCTTGGGTGCCACGGTGATTGAGGTGGCCGATTTAGGTAAAGGGTTTGACCAGCGTCTTCTTATCGACGGGTTGTCTTTTTCACTACCACGTAACGGGATTGTCGGTGTTATTGGGCCAAATGGGGTAGGGAAAACGACGTTATTCAAAACAATTGTTGGCCTCGAAAAACCAGATTCAGGCGAGGTGAAAGTTGGCGAGACAGTGTCCATCTCCTACGTGGATCAAGCCCGTGGGGGGATTGATCCTAAGAAAACCGTGTGGGAAGTGGTCAGCGATGGCGTCGATCACATCACTGTGGGCCACGTCGAAATTCCATCACGCGCATACGTCTCTACATTTGGTTTCAAGGGCGCAGATCAGCAGAAGCCGGCCGGAGTTTTATCAGGTGGGGAACGAAATCGACTTAACCTAGCGCTCACGCTTAAGCAAGGTGGCAATCTTTTACTGCTAGATGAGCCAACAAATGATTTAGACGTAGAAACACTTGGTTCACTGGAGAACGCGTTGCTGGAGTTTCCGGGTTGTGCTGTTGTGATTAGTCACGATCGTTGGTTTTTGGACCGGGTTGCCACGCACATCCTTGCCTATGAGGGTGATGCCGAAAACCCGGCGCGTTGGTACTGGTTTGAAGGCAATTTCGAATCTTATGAAGCTCATAAGATTCAGCGGTTGGGTGTCGACGCTGTTCGCCCGCACCGTGTGACCTACCGCAAACTCACGCGTAATTAAAGTTTGTGACAGATGACCGATCACTGGCTAGTACGGCCTCACGTGGCTAAAGAACAACCGCTAGCGTGTCACTAATGCATAGCGGAAGCGCCACTCCAGATCCGGACGATGTTCTATCGGCTCGAGTGGCTGAGATTGAACGGGCAGTGCTGTCTAGAGCACCGGAACATCGCGTTGAGCCTTCGCTTGACGACATCGCCGCTCTGACCGATCTCATGGGTCAGCCCCAACACACTTATCCGGTAGTTCATTTGACCGGTACTAACGGCAAAACATCGACTGCGCGCATGACTGAGCGGTTATTACGCGAATTGGGTTTAAGTACGGGGCGTTTTACCAGCCCGCACCTAAGCGATATCCGTGAGCGCATTGCGTTACACGGTGCCCCAATCAGCCAAGAGCGTTTTGTTTCCGCGTGGGACGATGTCGCTCCTTTTTTGTCAACTATTGATAATCGTTCGGTGCGGGCTGGCCGTGCGCCAATAAACTTTTTTCAAGTTCTCACGGCGATGGCCTTTGCCGCATTTGCGGACGCGCCGGTCGATATCGCGGTCCTCGAAGTAGGAATGGGTGGCACCTGGGATTCCACGAACGTCGCTAATGGTCGCGTCGCTGTCGTCACTCCGGTGGCGTTAGATCATCAGCGTCTCCTCGGATCCACCATTGAGCAAATCGCCACTCAAAAAGCCGGAATCATCAAACCTGGTGCTACTGCTGTCCTTGCGGACCAGCATCCCGATGCAATCGCACCTTTACTTCGGCGTGCCACTGAAGTAGGCGCGGAGGTGGTGTTGAGTGGGGAGCGTATTGGATTGGTATCACGCGAGATCGCGGTTGGCGGGCAACTGGTCAGTGTCCGTGGCCTAGGAGGTATTTACCCCGATCTTTTCCTTCCCTTGCACGGTGAGCATCAAGCCCACAATCTCGTGTTGGCAATCGCTGCGGTTGAGGCGTGCGTGGGAGGTGGTGACGATCGATTAGATGGCGATGTGGTGGGGAGTGCAGTCGCCGACATGAGTTCCCCGGGAAGGCTAGAAGTGGTGCGGTCAAGCCCAACCGTGATTGTCGATGCTGCGCACAACCCGGCGGGGGCTCGAGTACTAGCGGGTGCGCTGACCGAGGCATTCTCCTTCAGTAAGCTTGTCGGTGTCGTTGGTGTGTTATCGGACAAGGAAGCTGAAGCAATTCTGGTCGAGCTCGAACCCATCATGGATGAGATCGTGATCACCCAACCTTTGTCATCGCGGGCGCTACCCCCATCCGAGTTGGCTGTGATAGCCCGTGAAGTTTTCGATCCCGACCAGGTGCACGTCGTTGAGGACCTTCCGGAGGCAGTAGCGCTCGCAGTCGATTTAGCGGAGAGCCCAGGCGATCTCAGGGCCGGAGTGTTAGCTACCGGATCTGTTCTTGTTGCAGCGCAAGTGCGAACGGTATTGGGAGTTCGATGAACTCTCCAAGGCAACGTTCCCTTCGGCGCATCTTTGCCTCGGTGGTACTGACTGGCGACATCCTGGTTGGTGGTTTTACTGCTTTGGCAGCCACTGACCTGACTGACATCTCCAGCCAAAAGGTGGGACTATCTCTCGCCTTTTTCGCAGCAGTCTGCGTTTTGGCGATGGCTACGCTGCGACGGCAGGTGGGGTACGTCTTGGGTTGGCTTGCCCAAGGACTTCTGTTGTTAGCTGCAGCGTGGGTGCCCGGCGCTATCGTCGTCGGCGTGCTTTTCCTTGGACTGTGGTTAGCTGCGCTGATCTCTGGTGGTCGGGCGGATCGGGTCACTGATCAGCGGGCTCGGTAACGTGACGGCACCTTCATCGTGGCGTCGTGCTTAAGAATCAACAGCACTAGCTTGACACTAAAAATAAGGAGGACTGTTTATGTCTGAACGGAGCTTGGTGTTGGTGAAGCCCGATGGTTTCCGGCGAGGTTTAGTAGGCGAGGTGTTGCGGCGCGTTGAAGCGAAGGGGTATGCCATCGTCGCTTTGGAGCTGCGTAAGCCAGATGCGGTGCTTTTAGGTCAGCACTACGCAGAACATGAAGGTAAACCGTTTTACCAACCGCTGATGGACTTTATGTCATCTGGTCCAGTGGTGGCTATGGTGATCGAGGGAGAGCGGTGTGTGGCAGGTTTTCGGTCGCTTGCAGGTACGACTGATCCAACTCTCGCGGCGCCTGGCACGATTCGCGGTGATCTGGCTCGTGATTGGGGCACGCCAGTGACACAAAATCTTGTGCACGGATCCGACTCGGTAGATTCAGCTGAGCGGGAGATCTCCTTATGGTTCCCAGCAGAGTGAAGCTCCGCAGCGTATGTCAGCAATATTTTATTGCGACAACATCTTTTTCCTGGGTGTTCTACCGTAGTGAATCGCCAGAGTGTAATGAAACAGATTCCCTTCGTTATCTCATTGGTGCGAGCGGGTGAGTCTTTTTGAGGCACGTGCTTTTGCTACTCACCGCCCGTACGATGAGCAGGTCGTCGGCTCGTATTTCTTGACGTCGAACACCATTCCTTGCCCACCCCTCGCCCGAATCGCGGTTCGCCCATGAGTAACTTGTCGTTCATCGGTCGTGACATGGCCGTTGATCTTGGTACCGCTAACACTCTCGTTTATGTACGTGGACGTGGGGTGGTTTTAGACGAACCCAGCGTTGTAGCCGTCGAGGAGCGGTCTGGCCGGCTAGTCGCAGTAGGGATAGAAGCAAAACGAATGATTGGCAGAACGCCCGGTTATGTCCGTGCTGTGCGGCCTTTAAAAGATGGCGTTATCAGTGATGCTGACATCACCGAAAGAATGCTTCGCTATTTCATTCATAAAGTGCATAAGAGGTCTCGTTTCGCTCGTCCGCGAATTGTTATCTGTGTGCCCAGTGGAGTAACCGGTGTGGAGCGCCGGGCCGTTGAAGACGCCGCGAGTCATGCTGGAGCACGCCGGGTGTACATCATCGAAGAACCCATGGCCGCGGCCATTGGCGCCGGGCTGCCCATCGAGGAGCCAACCGGCACCATGGTGGTTGATATTGGTGGTGGGACCACCGAAGTTGCGGTACTTAGCCTCGGTGGAATTGTCACCGCTCAATCCATTCGTGTTGGTGGGGACGAAATGGACAACGCAATCATTCAATACATCAAGCGGGAATATTCCCTACTACTCGGGGAACGTTCGGCCGAGCACCTTAAAATTTCTATTGGGTCGGCTTTCGGTGCCGGTGATGAACCCACCGCTGATCTTCGTGGTCGTGATGTGGTCAGTGGTCTACCCAAAACTGTTCGGGTGACCGCGCGGGAGGTGCAGCGCGCCATCGAAGAGCCAGTGAAAGCGATCGTTGAGGCTGTCCGCTCCACATTAGACAAATGCCCCCCGGAGCTTTCCGGGGACATCATGGAGCGCGGTGTCGTTTTGACTGGTGGGGGAGCATTATTAACTGGTTTGGATCAGCGACTTCGCGAAGAAACGAATATGCCTATTCATGTGGCTGATGACCCCCTGATGTCGGTGGCGTTGGGGGCAGGGCGTTGCGTCGAAGATTTCGAGGCTCTACAACAGGTGCTGGTTGCTGGGGGCCGACGGTTGTGATTCTTGATTGGCTCCTGCCCATGGCGGCGAGTCGGGGGCTGCGATGAACCGACGACGTCCTGGTCGCCGGCCATGGCCCGATTCTCAGCGGCCACGCCGTTCGCGCATGGTTTTACTTGTTTTGGTGCTTTGCACAGTGGCGTTGATTATCGTTGATGCGGTAACAGGGCCTGGAGGAATGGTGGATCGAATACGGACCAACGCTGGTTCAGTGTTTGGCCCCATCAACCAAGTCGTCGGATCAGTATCTCGGTCCTTATCAGGTGCGGGCCGTGGTTTGACAGGTGGCACTCAGGATGAGCTGGATCGGCTGCGACGTGAGAATGACCAGTTGCGATGGTTGGTACAAGCAAATGCTGAGGATCGTCGGCGTATTGCTGAGTTTGACGCGCTCCTTGGCACTGCTGGTTTGGGACGTTACGAGATTGTTCCCGCTCGGGTTGTGGGATGGTCTGACGCTAGTGCCGTGAAGCGAGTGGTAACGCTGGATGCTGGCCGTCGCGACGGGATCGCCACGGACCGAACTGTCTTATCCGGTAGAGGTTTGGTTGGTCGTGTCATCCAAGTCACAGAAACCACCTGCGAGGTTCTTTTACTGACGGATCCTTCTTTGGCTGTGGGTGTTCGGGTAGAGGGAAGTGGCCTGATCGGACTGGCAACCGGCGCCGGGGATGCCCGGCTTGATCTACGCCTTTTAGACGCCCGAACCTCTGTCGCGAACGGAGCTCGTTTAGTGACGGTCGGCAGTGCTGGTGGAAAGCCGTTCGTTCCTGGAGTCCCGGTAGGGCAAGTCGAACAGACGCGAACCGAACCAGGAACGTTGGCACGCACCGGTTCTATCGTCCCTTTTGCCTCACCAGCCACTTTGGATTTAGTCGGCATCGTCATTAGTCCACCCGCTACCGACCCTCGTGAATCGCTGCTGCCACCTCGACCAGCGTCAACACCAGAGCCGGCACGTCCTTCTCCTTTTGCGCCGGACACTTCCCCTGCGTCAACCAAAGCACGTGCTGATCTCTCTGGTGTTCTTGGAACTAGCGGCACGGGTGTTAATCGTCGAGACAGTGCAGGAAGTACGGACTAGTCGCGATGAACGTTCCTCAGCTACTTCTCACCGCAGTGCTTGTGGTCTTGACCCGAGTAATCGATGTGGCGGTGCTCGGGCGTTGGTCGTGGCCTCAAGAATATTTGTGGCCAGGGACACCAGCCGACCTGATGCTTTTGGTGGTGGTGGCAGCGGCAGTTCTCACGGGGCCTGTCACCGGGGCCACCGTGGGTATGATGGCGGGTTGGTTCGCGGACCTTACTCCCGCAGGTCCTGGGGTCACTGGAGTATTGGCCGTGCTCTATGGGCTAGCTGGTTTTTTTGCTGGTCAATGGCGAGACCGGGTAGCCCGATCAGTTAAAGCAGTTGTAGGGGCAGTTCTGGTGGCGAGCGGAATCGCAACGGGTGGGCAGGTCATAGTGATGACGCTCCGCGGCGGGTGGGGTGGCACTGATGCTCTCGCAATGGCGATTGGGGGCATTGCCGCCGATTTCGTGGTAGCTCCGATCGTGGTTTTTGTCGTGTGGCGTTTCCATCGATGGGCGGATTGGGATCCAGCGGAGGTGAAGCGATGGTAATCGGGGACAACCACGACGATTCCATCACCGATTTGCCTCATCAGGACACTATGGTTCAACGGCCACTCGGTTCGGACCATAGTGGTCGTCCGGGGTTGCGGTTGTTGGGTGTTGCGGTTTTAGTGGGCTCGCTGATGGTGACTCTAGCCGCCCGTCTTTTCACGGTTCAGATTCTTGGTGCAGATGACTATCGTGTTGTTTCTAGCAACGCTGAACGCGAGATCGTCACCCCGGCGGTTCGCGGGCTCATCTTGGACGACCAAGGCCGCCCACTCGTCGGAAATCGCTCTGCTCTGGTGGTTTCAGTCAGCCGGACCACACTACTTGACAGTGCTGATGAAGGACGCGATCTCATTAAGAAGCTAGCTCAAATTCTTGATGAGCCGTTTGAAAAGGTCTGGGGGAGAACGCAACTGTGTGGCACACGCGGGGCACCCAAACAACCGGTCTGTTACAACGGCTCTCCGTACCAACCTGTCCCGGTAGCTCAAGACGTCTCCCCAGAGATTGCGCTCTGGATAGCTGAACGCGCCGAGCAGTTTCCTGGTGTTGAGGTTGAGTTGCAAGCAATTCGTACCCTGCCTCAACCCGATGATGTTGCCGCACCGCATTTACTGGGCTATCTCGGTCCAGTCACCGACGCAGAGTTGAAAGCTGATTCTCAGGCTGCGCGTGATGGCCGGATTGAATTGCAACGAACGGATTTGATTGGCCGAGCAGGTTTAGAAAAACAGTACGACGATGATCTCCGTGGGGTGGCGGGTGTTTCCCAAGTAGAGGTTGATCCGCGAGGTCGAATTGTCGAGGAGCAAGGAAAAACCGAACCAGTTCCGGGTAATCACCTTGTCACCAGCATTGATGCGCGAGTTCAGGCTGCCGCTGAGCGTGCTCTGGTCCGCGGGATCGCCGAAGCTCGCAAAAAACCCGACCCAGGGGGACGCCCCGGTTTGCTGAAGGCAGACTCCGGAGCAGTCGTGGTGATGGATGTCCGTACTGGGCAGGTCATTGCCATGGCAAGCTATCCCTCATACGACCCAAACATCTGGGTGGACGGAATTACCAATGAGGAGTACGCATCTCTTACCGATGAGTCTGCTGGTACGCCGCTGATTTCTCGGGCTACGCAAGGGCTTTTCCCACCGGCTTCAGCGTTTAAAGTGGTCACGCTTCCGGCTGCCGTTCAAAGTGGTTATGACCTTGATGGCAGGTACCAGTGCGGCAGCTCTTACACCGTAGGGGGTAGAGCGTTCCGGAATTACGAGTCATTGTCATTCGGGATGATTGATTTAACCCGGGCATTAGCGGTGTCATGTGACACTATTTTTTATAAATTTGCTTATGAAACCTGGCTACGTCAGGGCGGCAATAAAGCAGTTAATGATAAGAATGATCCTTTTGTGCAAATGGCTCGGGCGTTTGGTCTAGGCAAGCCCACGGGGATTGACTTGCCTGATGATGTTGCTGGGCGCGTTCCTGGACGGGAATGGAAACAGGATTACTGGGAAGCCACCAAAGAATCATCCTGTCGACGCGGTAAGACTGGTTACCCTGAGATCGCTCAGGACGACCCCACACGAGCAAAGTTTCTGCAGCAATTAGCTAAAGAAAATTGCGTCGACGGATACATTTTCCGTGGCGGTGACGCCGCGAACTTTTCGATCGGGCAAGGTGATGTCTCGGTCTCCCCGCTGCAAATGGCTCGGGTATACGCTGCGGTCGCCAACGGCGGAACTTTGTGGGAACCGCATGTTGGTAAGGCAGTGGTGTCACCTCGCGGGGAGTTAGTTCGAGAGATTAAGCCAAAAGTGTCCGGCAAAGTTCCGTTGCGCGCGGACGTACAAAAGTTTTTGCGTTCGGCGTTGCGAGAGGTCAACCTCACCGGCACGGGGCGGGGTGTGTTCGGCGATTTTCCGGTTGCGGTTTCTGGAAAAACAGGAACTGGCGAGGTGTATGGCAAACAGTCGACGTCGTGGTACGCCTCGTTCGCGCCCTCTGATAATCCGCAATATGCGGTGGTTGCTGTAGTCAGCCAAGGTGGCACCGGCAGTGGGACCACCGCGCCCATCGTCAAAGATGTGTATTCCGCTATTTATGGTGTCCAAGATGACAACACACTTCGCCCAGACGCGGCCTTTCTCCCTGGTGGTAAACCTCCGAAAGAATTGCCCACTATCCGGTCAGATGGTTCGCTCATTACCCCAGAGGGTGTAGTGCCAGCGACTGAAGGTTTGCCTGCTTCAGGCGTTGAAGAGTCATCGCCAACTTCTGGTTCCTCATCACTATCTGATCAGCAAGGAAAGCCGTGACGTACCGAAGTAAGGTTAAAGAATCGTCATGGGTCACTTGGCTGGCTGGTCAGGAAAAGTACGGTAAAGATTTGCCGTGGCAGCAAGGTCTTCGTTTCCCAGTGAGCGCTGGGACGCGCTGGGGCTTATTGGATCGCAGTGCACGAGCCCGTAGGGCTCGCCGCCATGGCAGTGTATGGATCCGGTTGGATTGGGGCTTGTGCCTAGCAGCACTTGCCTTGTCCCTCTGCGGTGCTTTTCTGGTGTGGTCAGCTACCAAACGTGTGTCAGGTGATGATTTTCTTTACCGGCATCTCGTCAACATTGGTGTGGGGCTCCTCCTCGGCGGTGTCATTGCAGTGGTGGATTACCGGGGTTTGCGGGCATATTCTCCAGCTCTTTATGTCATTGCTCTCGTGGGTTTAGTTGCGGTTTTATCTCCACTTGGTTCAACCATCAATGGATCTCGTTCGTGGATTGTTTTGCCCGCGGGAGTATCTATTCAGCCATCCGAATTCACTAAAGTCGCCTTGATTGTTGCTATGGCGTTACTGCTATCCGAACGACGGTTTGACGAATCAGCACCACGTAATCGTGATGTCATCGCCGCGCTTGCAGTAGCGGCTCTTCCGATAGGCTTAGTGCTTGCGCAGCCTGATTTAGGCTCGGTTCTGGTATTCGTAGCGCTCGTTCTCGGCGTCTTGGCGGCGTCAGCAGCGCCGGCTCGATGGCTGGTCGGGTTGGTGGCTGCAGGCATTCTCTTAGCGATTGCGGCGTTGACGACCAATCTTCTGGATGAGTATCAAAAGGATCGATTAACGGCTTTTGCTGATCCGACCGCCGACCCGCGCGGCATTGGCTATCAGACCAGACAAGTGCGAATTGCGATTGGTGCTGGCGGGTGGTTTGGGCAAGGCTTGTTTGAGGGGGCACAAACCCAACAGGGGCTCATTCCCTATCAGCAGACAGATTTCGTTTTCTCGGTCGCGGGGGAGGAGTGGGGTTTTGTTGGGGCTCTGGTGTTACTGGTATTGCACATCTTTGTGATGTGGCGAGGGTTAATGATCGCGCGCTCCGCTGAAGAACGGTTTGGTCGCTTAGTTGCTGTCGGTGTGGTCTGCTGGTTTACGTTTCAAGTTTTCGAGAATGTAGGAATGAATTTGGCAATTATGCCCGTGACTGGGTTGCCGTTGCCTTTCGTCTCATACGGTGGGTCATCAATGTTTGCCTCGTGGCTAGCGATCGGCCTGTTGCAAAATGTCCATTTAGGGATGTCCTCTCGGCGATTGTGGCTGTCTGGGAGCGGGAGCTGAAGTTCGAGCTTTCCTCTCGTACCCTGGTGCTCGGTCCAGTGAGAGGTGCCTCATGTCAGTGTTATCCGTGTTTTCCGACTTGGAGCCATTGCTACCCCAAGTCAATAAGCCAATCCAATATGTCGGTGCAGAGCTGAACTCCACCGTGAAAGAATGGTCTGACGTACTAGTTCGGTGGGCTTTGCTCTATCCGGATGCGTATGAGGTCGGGGTGCCCAATCAAGGCACGATGATCCTTTATGAAGTACTCAACGAACGTGACGATGTTCTCGCGGAACGCGCGTACGCCGTATGGCCAGATCTTGAAAAACTCATGCGCCATCATCACGTGCCGCATTTTACTGTTGACAGCCATCGCCCATTGGTCGCGTTTGATTTGCTTGGTGTGTCATTGTCCACGGAACTGGGCTACACCAACCTTCTGACTGCCCTTGACCTAGCGGGTATCCCACTACACGCCGTGGATCGTGACGACACCCATCCACTGGTGATCGCTGGCGGTCATGCCGCATTTAATCCGGAACCAATCGCTGACTTCATCGATGCAGCTGTTCTTGGTGACGGTGAACAAGCTGTGTTAACGATCAGCGATGTGGTCCGGGATTTCCGGGCTGAAGGGTCACCAGGCGGAAGGCGCGAACTGCTTCTCCGATTAGCTCGTGAGGCTGGAGTGTATGTGCCCAGCTTTTACGATGTGGAGTATCTCCCGGATGGCCGGATTCGGCGTGTAGTCCCTCATCAGTCCGGGGTGCCGTGGCGGGTCAGTAAACACACGGTGATGGACCTCGATGAGTGGCCGTATCCCAAGAAGCCACTCGTGCCGCTGGCAGAGAGCGTGCACGAGCGGATGAGCGTTGAGATCTTTCGCGGATGCACGCGAGGGTGTCGTTTTTGTCAGGCAGGAATGATCACTCGCCCGGTGCGGGAACGGAGCATCACCGGTATTGGCGAGATGGTAGAGCGAGGCTTGGCTGCAACCGGTTTTGAAGAGGTGGGTTTGTTATCGCTATCCAGTGCAGATCATTCAGAGATTGCCCCAATCACTAAGGGTCTCGCCGACCGCTATGAGGGAACCAACACCAGCTTGTCACTGCCGTCGACTCGGGTAGATGCATTTAATATTGATTTGGCAAATGAGCTGTCCCGTAATGGTCGCCGGTCGGGATTGACGTTCGCTCCCGAAGGAGGAAGCGAACGACTTCGTAAAGTCATTAACAAAATGGTGAGCGAAGACGACCTCATCACCACCGTGGCGGCTGCCTATGCCGCCGGTTGGCGTCAGGTGAAGCTGTACTTTATGTGTGGGTTACCCACGGAAACTGACGACGACGTGCTCCAGATTGCTCAGATGGCAGCGCGAGTGATTGAAACTGGTCGTCGCGTGAGTGGGCGTAATGATATTCGGTGCACCGTGAGTATTGGTGGGTTCGTCCCGAAACCACACACTCCTTTCCAGTGGGCCGCGCAACTTGACCATGAGACTACTGATGCTCGGTTAGCAAAATTGAGAGATGCGGTAAGGGCAGATCGCCGATACGGGCGATCCATTGGATTTCGCTACCACGACGGCAAGCCAGGGATTGTTGAAGGACTTTTATCGCGAGGGGACCGGCGCGTTGGTCGAGTGATTGAAACAGTGTGGCGCGATGGTGCGCGGTTTGATGGGTGGAGTGAACATTTCTCGTTCGATCGTTGGATGGCTGCCGCGCAAGTGGCCTTCGCCGATGAGCCGGTGGATGTGAATTGGTACACCACTCGGGAACGGCTCCACGCGGAGGTCCTGCCATGGGATCACCTGGATGCTGGCTTAGATAAAGACTGGCTTTGGCAAGACTGGCAAGATGCCACTGCCGAAGTCGAAGTCGATGATTGCCGCTGGACCCCTTGCTTCGATTGCGGTGTGTGCCCACAATTAGGCACTGATATTCAGGTCGGTCCTACCGGTCAGACGCTTCTGCCTCTTACTTCTTTCGGTGTTCGCAAATCATGAACGAGTTGAAACTCGACTCAAATTTGATCAAACAAGTCAGGTGATCTGATGGGATTTCGTGCGCCGAAAGGCCCGCCACCACCGCCGGTTGTGCAGCGAATCCGAATTCAATATGCCAAACGTGGTCGGTTGCGGTTCAGTAGCCATCGTGATTTTCAGCGCGCCTTGGAAAGGGCTTTACGACGCTCCGGAGTGCCGATGGCGTATTCCGCTGGTTTTCACCCCCATCCAAAGATTTCTTTTGCTGGCGCAGCTCCAACTGGGACAGCCAGTGAGGCCGAGTATGTTGAACTTGCGCTCACGGATCGGATCGAACTGTCCTGTCTGCATCATGAGTTAGATCAATCTTTGCCCACGGGGTTGGATGTCGTTCGAGTTGTTCAGGCTGGGGAGCAACCGTTAGCAGATCAGCTAGAAGCAAGCCAATGGCGTATCGATGTTCATACGGACGATCAAGATTCATTACGCGCTGCCGTGAATGCCTTTTGGTCTGCTCAGTGCATCGAGGTGCAGCGCATGGGTAAAACCGGCGTCCGCCGATTAGACGCCCGATCACCGGTCGAGCGAATTTGTCTTCATGCTGACAATGACGAAGCCTTCCTCGATATGGTAATTCGGCACGTTGTTCCCGCAGTTCGCCCTCAGGAAGTGCTATCCGCGTTAGGGCAGGTAGGGAGCCTGTCGTCTGTTCGCATCCTGCTTATGACTCGGATGTCTCAGGGACGTTTTGTGGGCAATCAGATCATTGATCCGTTAGGTGTAGAAGCAGACTGAGAACCTTTGCGACACTCGTGATTGCTTGATCGGGGCCGGTCTCTTCTTAGGTGTGCGATACTTCCCGTGGTCGAGCTGTCCATCCATGCTGACGGTTCGCCCCAGCCGTATTGATGTTGCTGTGTGGCCTCGGCCCGGTTGGCATCCTTAAGGTTGGCGCCTCACGCGCGACGCCAGCGCTCGCACGAGTCTGGTCGTCCTAGGCGCAACGACGACTTCCGTCGCGGCTTCCGCGGCGACTCGACACCGCTCCGCGCGGCGCCGCTAGGCATGGACGGTGCCCGGAGCCGACAGGAGTTTGATGTGAACGACACTGTGCCTACCTCGGGTGATGACAATGTTGAGCCCGAAGGAACAACACCGCCAGCTCCGCCCATTTCATCGGTGTTCATCACCGCTGATCTTCAAGCGAACAGTTCTTCGGCAGTATCCCACCCAGTGGCAATGACTGAGCCTTCCTTGTCAGTAGAGGCAGTGTCCAGTCCGGCTTTGCCGCCGAGTATTGGTGCTGTTCTTTTCCAAGCTCCAGAGTTTTCCCCTGCACCCCCACGCCAGAGTCAGCCTGCATCGACTAAAGATTCCACTGGTAGTGATGACTATCAGAATGTCGTCGACAGTCAGGATAGTGATACGCAGTCTGGCCGCGTTGTGGTTGCTGAGGAGTCCACATTAGAACCGGACGACGCAGTCGGTACTGATGTCCGCTCAGGACGCCGTCGCCGTCGCCGCGGTGGCCGCAGTCGTCAAGAAACTGATTCTGCATCTGAGGTTAAAGACTCGGCTGTTGTACTGAATCCTGCTCAGGAAGAACCTTCTGACGCTGATGGTATTTCTGCAGTTACCCTTTCGGAAGCTCAGGAATCCGAGGCTCATGAAGACGAGAGTCCTATAGAAGGTGTCCGCCAACGTCGTAAAAGGAAACGTTCGAGCGCCGCGGATGAGTCAGATGCGTCGTCCGATGATGAAGTATCAGGAGTGCGCGGATCAACCCGGCTAGAAGCTAAAAAGCAGCGGCGCCGTGATGGTCGCGAGCACCGAAGGTCGCCAGTCATCACTGAAGCTGAATTTCTGGCCCGGCGCGAAAGTGTTCGTCGCCGGATGCTAGTCCGGGAAAGGTCGGGTCGCACTCAGATCGCTGTGCTTGAAGATGATGTGCTTGTAGAACATTACGTTGCGGACGCCGCGAACGCTTCAATGATCGGGAATATTTACCTTGGGCGGGTGCAGAATGTGCTGCCCAGCATGGAGGCGGCTTTTGTCGATATCGGTCGTGGACGTAACGCTGTTCTTTATGCCGGTGAGGTGAATTGGGACGCTGCAGGCTTAGAAGGTCAACCGCGACGGATAGAGGCCGCTCTCAGTGTGGGGGATCACGTCCTAGCGCAAATCACTAAAGATCCAATAGGACATAAAGGAGCGAGATTAACAAGCCAAATTTCGTTGCCTGGACGTTATTTGGTGTACGTACCGAATGGATCTATGACGGGGATTTCCCGAAAGCTGCCTGATACAGAACGTTTTCGGTTAAAGAAAATCCTTAAAGCAGTGGTACCTGAAGATGCCGGGGTGATCGTCCGAACCGCCGCTGAAGGCGCCAGTGAGGTGGAACTTCGGCGCGATATCGAGCGGCTTGCTGCTCAGTGGGATGAGATTCAACTCAAAGCCTCAGCGAAAACTTCTGGTAAGAGTAGTGGAGGACCCATACTCGTTCATGGTGAGCCGGATCTTACGGTTCGCGTGATTCGCGATGTGTTTAACGAGGATTTCACTCAGTTAGTGGTGAGCGGGGAAACGGCATGGGAGGTAATTCAGCCTTATGTATCCTCCGTCGCGCCTGATTTGACCGATCGAGTCACCCGATGGACTGACCACGATGACATCTTTATCGCTAACCGCATTGACGAGCAGCTGGCTAAGGCTTTAGACCGTAAGGTCTGGCTTCCTAGCGGTGGTTCCTTGGTTATTGACCGGACCGAAGCAATGACTGTGGTGGACGTCAATACTGGGAAGTACACCGGATCTGGTGGCAATCTGGAAGAAACTGTTACCCGAAACAATTTAGAGGCTGCCGAAGAAATTGTCCGGCAGCTGAGGCTTCGTGACATTGGCGGAATCATCGTCATTGACTTTATTGACATGGTGTTAGAAGCCAATCGCAGTTTAGTCCTTCGGCGCCTCATGGAATGTTTAGGGCGAGACCGCACTAAACATCAGGTCGCAGAGGTGACATCACTGGGACTGGTGCAAATGACCCGTAAGCGTATCGGTCAAGGTTTATTAGAAGTTTTCGGCGAAACCTGTGAGTCTTGTCAGGGACGTGGTGTGATCGTTCGTACTGAGTCCGCGGTGAAGTCGAATGGTGGTAGCAATAACCGTTGGCGCAATAGTGCTAGTAGTCGAGCGCAAGCTGCGTCTGCCACAACACCTGATCCGGTGGTTCGGCAACCAATCCCAGCTGGTCTGGTCGCTTCATTAACGCATTCTGAGGAGACGCTTTTCGAATCAGAAGTTCATGGTGACTCACCTGAAGTTGAGTCGTCGTTTCCGAAGGTGTCCGATGAGGTGCCTGATGTGTTGCCTGACTCCGGGCTTGTCACAGAAAAGCAAACCAATTCGCCGATGCCTGTCCCTTCCACAGAAGCTTTACCGGTTCCACAGGTCCAGATGCGTAAGCCTCGTACTCGCCGTCGAGCCTTTGCCCCAGCAGGGCCCCCCACGGCAGCACCTGCAGCTGTTGATTCGGTTCCCGATTTTTCTTCCAAGCAGCGCTCAGATTGACTGTTGATGATAAATAGCGCGTATAAGCTTCGTAGCTTCGTCCCCTTGCAAATGCGGCAAAGAGGTAAAACTGAGCCTCCGAGATTCAGTTTTTGGTTGAAACTGCTGGTGATCAGTTTCAACCAGTCTAGAAGTAAAGTGTGCCGTGAAACTGACGTGGCTCTGTTACTGCCGAGGCGTTTCGTCTCGACATGACTGCGCGAGGACTCTCTAAAGACCGAATGTACGTGTTGCACTCGCGGAGTGCATCGATCAGTTCGCCACACGAATGACCACTTCCGGTAGGCGAGCTTTGCCAGAAACTGGTCAGCGTTGTAAAACCAGCTTAATCTTGCATGAAGGAAACGCTGAGCAGGATTGGTCTTATATCACTCGTGTCTTAAGCGAAGTTTGCCGTGAAATCTTAGAGGGGTCCGCATATGCCTCGCGGTGATTTGCTGTGTGTCGTGGCGGGTTTATTAGTGATCCTTCTTACAGCGGTAGTCGTTCGTAGCTTTCAAAAGCAGAGCGAATTACTCAAACTCCAAAATCTCCTTTTAGTTCGTCAGGAGCAACAGGAAAATACGGTAAAGATTCTTTTACAGGGAGTCGGCAAATCTACTCGCTCGCAGATAACGACCGTCGAACTATCGTCTATCCGTGACCAATTGGCAACCACTCGAATTGAGTTGACCGCACTGGTGGCTCAGGCAACTCACCTTCAGGAAAAGCTTGTGGAAACTGAGCTTCGAATCAAAAAACAGACAGAAAGCTCCTTTCGTAGCATCGAGTCAATAATTGGCCTTTATGCTCAACTTTCGGTTACCCAGCGGATGCCTCCCTTAGAAGGTGCGATCTCTGCTCAGCTCATGCTTATTTTGGTTGAATTATTAAGGCAACGAAGGCCACAACTCATCGTCAAGTTAGGTGCGGGCCCCTCGACGATCTGGCTCGCTGCGGCAATTCGGCAGTTTGGTCTTAATGCGCGGCTCATTGTCTTGGAGCATGACGAAGTAGCGGTTAAGGCCAGTCGAGCGTTGCTCTCCGAGCACAATCTTTTGCCTTGGGTGAATGTTCGACATGCCCGGCTTACGGTCTATCAGCTACCTCAGGGGACGTGGAAGTGGTACGAGCGGAACGTCTGGGCGGATTTACGTGATGTAGAGCTCCTCTTGCTTCATAGTTCAGTTGCCAACATCGACGGTGATGGGTGCTTTCCAGCACTTCCACTACTACGAGACACGCTCGCTAAAGCAAGCGTGGTGATATTAGGCACCGGTGTTATCGATGCAGATCAGCGCGCGGGTCACCACTGTATCGAAGAATTGCCTCATTTCTTTTCACTCAACCTTCCTGAGCAGACCGGGGCGGTCTTTTATCGAGGTAGCGTCCCGGTTTTATGACTTGAACCACCTCGGGCTACTAACCAAACGTGGTCACACGTTCGTCGATCCAGCGTTGAGCCACCCGGCTTTGGCTTTCTTCTGAGCTCGGGTGGCTCGTATGAGTTACCACCACAGAGCCAGAGGTTAGCCAAGCAGCAAGGGCCATCTGCCAGAAAGAGAGGAGGGAATGTTCTACGCCAGTGAATTCCTGCGGTAAGACCACACCAAGCCGAGTGGGCACGGGCCATCCACGATGCTGAATTTCTTCTTTCGCCTTACGGATCAGATCCGCGCGAGTAGAGAGACCGTGATGATCACACCAGGCCGGGCTCTCAGGAGTAGGGAGGTCTACTAGGTCAAAAGAATCGGGATGAGCGGAAATAGTCAAGGCTTCGTCAACTACGTCATGATCGAGTGGTGTGCCATTCCATTTGCGGGACAGCGCACCTCGGCTCACGGCAATCACTCGTGCTGAGTTTGACACTCCATGAGGGGTATCTGTGATCGTGGCCGCCGCTGTTTCTGTTTGCGCAGCAGAAGTAACAGCCACTGCGCCAATCCGATCTAGCGCAAACGCCCAATAGAGGCTCCGCCAATGGTCGGTGAGGTCGAGACGGACGAAGTTGCCAGGTGCTATGTCCAAGTCATCAACAAGGAGATGCGCTGCTTTCGCCACCCAGGTGTTCAGCACCTTGGCAGACAATTCGATTCTTTCCCCTGCGGTAGGGCCAGCTGTTTCGTCGTACCAGGTGATGCGCGGCCGGCCAGGATCATGGCGGAGGAGGTCTTGTAGGACTTCAGTAGGAGTGCGGGCAGGCATCCGCGCAGAGTACCGCTGGTTCCTCATCGCTAGGCCAGGCGCGTCCAGTGAGATGAGTTCGTGGCGCGCTCGCCCTCTTGAACGGACTTGTGGTCCGTGTCACCATCGAGATGTAAACCCAAAGCTAGGGATAGTTTGCTTACCGATCTAAAGGGGGAGGCCGGTCTATCCCAAAGAAAGGTGCTTCTCATGGCACATCAGTGGATCGCTGGGCATCGTGTTGGTCCAGTTGATGGGGGAAACGTTAGTCACGACGTCATCAATCCAGCGACCGGCGACATCATCGAGCAGGTGGCTCTCGCCGGTCCGGACGATGTCAATACGGCTGTTGCTGCTGCGGTGGATGCTCAGCCGAATTGGGGAGCCTCAACGCCAGCTGACCGGTCAGCGGTGTTGTTTCGCTGGGCAGTCGAATTAGCGCGGATGACCGATGAAATGGCCCGCCTAGAGACATCACAAACAGGTAAGCCAATCCGGTTAAGCTCTGAGTTCGACGTCCCAGGAACAATCGACAATGTCGCATTCTTCGCGGGCGCCGCGCGAACACTGGAAGGCCGTGCCGCAGGAGAATACTCTGCTCAACACACGTCGATCATTCGCCGAGAACCGGTTGGCGTGATAGGAGCAATAGCTCCCTGGAACTACCCCCTCCAGATGGCAGCGTGGAAGATTCTTCCCGCCATTGCCGCGGGCAACACCATTGTTCTCAAACCAAGTGAGCTCACCCCTTTAACAACACTTAAATTCGTCGAAGCCGCACAACGCTCCGGGATTCCTGATGGTGTGATTAATGTTGTTGTTGGTACCGGGATCACGGTGGGGGAGCGGTTAGTCTCTCATCCTGACGTAGCGATGGTCTCTTTCACTGGCAGCTCGACGGTAGGGCAGCGTGTGATGGAGCTAGCGGCACGCACCACAAAGCGAATCCATTTGGAATTGGGCGGTAAAGCCCCATTCGTAGTCTTTGATGATGCCGACCTTGATGCGGCTGTTCATGGGGCCGTAGCTGGTGCCCTCATTAACACTGGTCAGGATTGCACCGCTGCTACCCGGGCAATAGTGCACCGTTCCCAAGTGGATTCTTTTGTGGCAGGTGTTGCTGACCTCATGGCTCACGTGAAGTTAGGCCCACCAAGGGATCGAACAACAGATCAGGGTCCGCTCATCAGTTTTGCTCATCAACAGCGTGTCGCCAGTCACGTCGATAAAGCGCGAACGGAGGGTGCCAAAGTCGTGTGTGGAGGCCAAATTCCTGGCGGTTCGCTCAGTACGGGGTTTTACTACGAGCCGACTCTCATCACCGGAGTGGACCCAACTTTTGCGATCTGGCGTGACGAAGTCTTTGGCCCAGTACTCGTCGTGGTTCCATTTGACACAGACGATGAAGCTATTGCTTTAGCAAATGACACAGCTTATGGATTAGCAGCATCTGCCTGGACCACCAACATCGTCCGAGCAGCTAAGGCTTCTCGGGAAATTCAAGCCGGCTGCGTCTGGATTAACGATCACATCCCGATCCTGAGTGAGATGCCGCATGGCGGTACAAAATCATCAGGCTTTGGCAAAGACATGAGTGTGTACTCGTTCGAGGAGTACACCACAGTCAAACATGTCATGACTGACATCACCGGCCGAGCGCGTAAACCATGGCACCGGACTGTTTTCACCCGTCCCATACCGTAGCGTTGAGTTTGCTTTAACGGCCAGCACTCGTTCGAGACAAGATGCGCCCGGCAAAAAATGCTGGAGCCACCCGGGAGTAGACAACCATGAGCACACCGCCAATGGCGAGCGCGCCAATGCCAAAAACAAAGACCCCACCAATCCCAAAAAGAGTTGTTGAGCCGTAGTCCGGATCGGAATATGCCTCTACTGCCACGACAAAAGCACCCAGAAGCATTACCCCGCCCAGCAGTGGGAGCAGACCTCGCATGATCAAGTGACGTAATGACGTTGTGAGAGTACGCCGGTAATACCAAGCGCATGCGAAACCTGTGAGGCCGTAGTAAAAGGCAATCATGAGCCCTACCGCCGCAATGGAATCGGCTAAAATGTTCTCACTGATGAGCGTGAGCCCAACATAAAACACAATTGAAACGATGCCCATCCATACTGTCGCAACAGTAGGAGTGAGATATCGGGGATGGATGCGAGCGAATCGGTCAGGTACAGCTTGGTGAGCTCCCATGGAAAGCATGGTGCGCGCGGTCGGCAGGATCGTAGTTTGAGTAGAAGCGGCAGCAGAACTGAGCACGCTGAGCACGAGCAGCGTTTCCATCGTGCGCCCAAAAGTACTGTCACCAAAAACTGTGGCCCCTAATGCTTGCAGCACGTCATCGGCATTTTCGGGGTTACCCAAACCAATGCCCTCAGTGCCCACCCCAGCAAAAGCAACAGTGGCTACTGACACGATCCCGTACGTAGCCATTAGCAATATTGTCGAGATGATCGCCGCGCGGCCCGGGGTTCGACTTGGGTTATCGCTTTCTTCGTTGCAAGCGACCGCGGTATCCCAACCCCAGTAAATGAAGACCGCGATCAGCGTTGCAGTGACAAAAGCGCTCGCGGTTAGATTCGTGGGAATAAGCCAGTCAACGCTCGGCTGGAGAGCCCCAATAGGAGCGCGATCGGTATATACCTTAGTGAGCGCGAATCCACTAAAAATTACTAAAACAACTATTTCAATGCTGAGCAAGGCGTATTGCAACCGTGCGGAAACTTCGATCCCGCGGTAGCAAATTGCTGCCATAATCGCGATCCATATAACGCCGGCAATGGTCGCCCAAAAAGCATTGTCTGCTAACGACTCCGCTCCGATCAGACGGAAGGAATAAGCACCTGCAATTTGGGCCAAGTTGGCTAAAACAATTATTCCGGCAGCGATCAGCCCCCACCCGCTGAGCCAGCCGACGCGCCCTCCAAACGCTCGGGTCCCCCAGACAAATGTTGTTCCACAGTCAGGTTCAGCTTTGTTGAGCTCAGCGTAAGCCACCGCAGTGCAATACATCGGGAGAAAGGCCAATAACATAATCGCGGGAGCTTGCACTCCTACGATCCCATTTCCATTGGTTGTGGTGACAACAAAACCTAAACTCGCTGCCAGGCTGTATGCCGGAGCCGTGCTGGAAAGACCAATGACAACGCTAGAGAAAGGCCCCAAAGCTCCTGCTTTGAGTCCTTTACTAGAAGGTGATCCCGGGGTCACTCCCGGCGCGGCCCCATCAATGGTTTTCATTGCTGACCTTCTTCGTGAAGGCAATTCTCATGAGGAAATTTCGGCATTTCTGCTTGTCGATCCATTGCGTCACAACAGATCCTGATGTTGGTCACGCTAGACCTGCATTGCCTAGTTGTCTATATGAAAAGCTCACCAAAATTTAGTTACTGGTCTCGGAAAGCTTCACCCAGGACGTCGAGCGCTTCCACCAATAAATCAGTTTCAATAGTTAATGGAGGCAGGAACCGCAGAACGTTGCCAAATGTGCCGCACGTGAGGGTTAAGACCCCACGGGCATGACAAGCTGCGGTCACTCGCGCTGCTTCGGCGGGATCAGGGTCAAGAGTCCCTGGACGAACCAATTCGATTGCCATCATGGCTCCCCGACCGCGGACGTCACCGATTCCCGGGTGTTCTGCGGTTAAAGCGGTAAGTTGCCGGTGCATGATTGCCCCGATCGTCCGGGCTCGGGTCGTCAAATCACCGCTTTCGATAGCGTCAATGGTGCCAAGGGCAGCAGCGCACGCCACCGGGTTCCCGCTGTAGGTGCCTCCTAGACCGCCAGGGTGCACGCTGTCCATAACATCAGCCCGTCCAGTCACTGCTGCCAACGGGAGACCGCTGGCAATACCTTTAGCTGTCGTCATGAGGTCCGGCACGATGCCTTCATCCGTGCACGCGAAAATGTCACCTGTTCGGGCAAAACCGGTTTGAATTTCGTCAGCGATGAGAAGGACGTCATGGCGAGCGCACCAACGGGCTAGCGCCGGAAGGAAGCCAGGCGCTGGGACGATAAAACCGCCCTCACCTTGGATAGGTTCAATTACTACTGCTGCTATTTGATCTGATCCAACGTGTTTCTCAAGAGAAGTGATGGCTCGTGCGGCAGCGGCTTGACCGTCGATGGAAGCGGGTTCGCGAAAGGGATAACTCATTGGCACCCGGTACACCTCACCAGCGAACGGTCCAAAACCATGCTTATAAGGTGCGGCTTTTGCGGTCATGGCCATGGTGAGATTGGTCCGCCCATGGAAAGCATGATCAAAAACAACGATGGCGTTTCGTCCGGTGGCGCGACGGGCAATCTTTACAGCGTTCTCTACTGCTTCTGCCCCGGAATTCACTAAGACGGAACGCTTTGCGTGATCACCAGGGGTTAATCGAGCTAGCGCCTCACAAACCGCGACGTATCCCTCGTATGGGGTAATGCTGAAGCAGGTGTGGGTGAATGCGGCTACTTGCTCGCGGACTCGGTCAACAACATCTGGGTTGGCGTGGCCAGTGTTCGTCACTGCAATGCCTGAGCCAAGGTCGATCAGATGATTGCCGTCAACGTCCACCAGAATCGCCCCGCCAGCCACATCGATGTACACCGGCAGCATCGAGGAGACCCCGCCAGCGACTGCGGCTCGTGCGCGTTCATGGAGCGCGCGAGAGCGAGGGCCAGGAATCTCAGTAACGACATGCCTGCGTTGGATCACACGATCCGCCCATTGCTTCATGGTGTGAGCCTAATCAGTGCTCAAGATGCGTGTTACTCCCTAGGCATCCAGCTTTCAGCACAACAGGTCAATGAGTAGCGTCTGTACTGTCGATGCTGAGTGAGAAGGAGGAGATCCTGATGACTGAACACGCGCAAATCATCGAGGCTGCATCAGATGGCTTGCTGATTGCTGGTGTGCGGCGGCCAAGTTCAGATGGCGGTCACATTGACGTGATCAACCCGGCGTCTGAGGACGTTATTGCTTCAGTGCCGGATGCAACACCGCACGACGGCCGAGAAGCGCTTGACGCCGCAGTCGCAGCTCAAGACGGATGGGCATCTACGGCGCCGCGTGACCGGGGCGAGATTTTGCGCGCTGCTTTCGAGAAGATCACTCATCGAATTGATGATCTTGCTTTGTTGATGACCTTAGAGATGGGTAAGCCCTTGGCTGACTCACGAGCGGAAATTGCTTACGGTGCAGAGTTTTTCCGATGGTTTTCGGAAGAAGCAGTTCGAATCTCAGGTCGCTGGTCTACCTCACCTGGCGGTCAGACCAGGTTGCTCACCATGCAGCAGCCAGTCGGGCCTTGCTTGATGATTACACCGTGGAATTTCCCTTTGGCGATGGGAACACGCAAGATCGGTCCCGCTATCGCTGCCGGTTGCACCATGGTGGTCAAGCCAGCTTCGCAAACTCCTTTAACGATGTACGCCCTAGCTCATCTCTTGGATGAATGCGGCTTACCTAGTGGCGTCCTCAATGTCATTACCACCTCCCGGACAAGCGAGGTGGTAAGCGCGATGGTCACCGACCCAAGACTTCGAAAATTGACTTTTACGGGGTCCACGCCAGTAGGCCGCCGCCTCATCGAGCAATCCGCTCAAGGCGTGCTTCGAGTATCAATGGAGTTAGGTGGTAACGCGCCATTCCTCGTTTTTGCTGACGCGGATGTGGATGCTGCAGTTGCGGGCGCGATGCTAGCCAAGATGCGTAACAACGGTGAGGCATGCACTGCAGCAAACCGGTTTATCGTGCATGAGGCAGTAGCTGAGAAATTTACTGAACAGCTCACCCGACGCATGAGTGCGTTAGTCGTTGGCCCCGGTATCGATGCTGGGGTTCAGGTAGGTCCACTGATTGATGCTATTCAACGCGACTCAGTTGCGGCGCTGGTTGACCAAGCGGTGGAGGTCGGAGCGCGAGTAATGACCGGGGGGAAACGGTCCGTAGGGAAAGGGTTCTTTTACCCGCCAACCGTACTTGCGAGCGTTCCTCCGTCAGCCACTTTGCTTCAGGAAGAGATTTTTGGACCCGTAGCACCGATTACAACATTTTCCGATGATGACGATGCGTTAGCCATGGCCAATGACACGCAGTACGGACTTGTGGCCTATGCATTTACTCAAAATTTGTCACGGGCAATCACGGTTGCCGAGCGGCTTGATACGGGCATGGTCGGAATCAATTCCGGTGTGGTATCAAACCCCGCCGCCCCCTTTGGCGGAGTTAAGGCGAGCGGATTTGGTCGTGAAGGTGGCAGCGAAGGCATCAGTGAATATCTTGAGACGAAGTATGTGGGCATTACTCCTTGAGTAATGCGAATAAAATTTTGTTCCGTTGCCCGGTGTCGTGAAGGAGTGAAGACGTGTCGAGCCGCGTACCCTCTGGGGGCTTTACTCGCTCGGTTGCCAAGAGGACGGCGGAACATTTGCTGTGGTCTCGGGTCGCAGTCTCGGTCGCAGGTGCTCGTTGGAGAGGTCGAACTCGTTCTCGACCTCTCGCCGTCCCCCCTAATGACGTGCTATCAACGCGAGCTCAATGGAAAAACTGCCGTAGCTGAATGCCGAAAGTTAGGTTTGCCTTTGCATCATGACCGCCCCAAAACTGGGATGCTCTCGGAGCTGTGAGCACGTTAGTTCACTCTCTGCTAAAAGTGAGTTCTGTTCTGGATGCTGGAGCTGCACGATATTCCAGCATCCTTCCTTGGTTACGGTTATACGGGTTTGAACATCTTGTTGGCAACAATCTTGAGTTTGGTCTTCCCGTTCGTCGTGGCCCGGTGATGTTCGAGTACGGCGATATTACGTCTATGCCATACGCAGCGCACGAATTCGATGCAGTCACGTATATGAGTGTGATCGAACACGGGGTTTCGTTACAAGAATTTTTCAGTTCATTGGACGCGCGTCGGGTTAGATTTCACTTTCATTCGCCTCACCTTTGACCGGCCATAGTGAATGTTTCAGCGCTCGTTAAGGGCGCGAGGATCCACCGGGGGGAGTGCCTGGTGATCTGATGCATGACCCTCATGCGCAAGGGCCGCTAGTTCACTTGGGGTTACTGGTTCAATGCGGTCTTCAAACCAGAATGATGAAAGCTTTGCGCGTAAACGTTCCCTCTGATAGCCGGGGGACCGCACACCGTACGCATCGGTTTCAGCTGGTGCCGGTAAGGGAAGGTGCGTGTCGTGTTGAACGAGCAGCCACCGTTCATCTGGGGTAAGTGGTTGGTGAACCTCGATAAATTCACCGTCTGGCTTGCGCACAATGCGTCCCGTTTCAGTCCCGTGCAATGCGCGTTCGCGGTCCCGTCGTTGTAGACCAAGACAAATCCGTTTGGTGATCACAAAAACGAGGGGCGGAATAGCGAATACAGCGATTCTCAGGACATTAGTCATATCGTTGATCGACAGACCAAAGACGATGGCAATCAGATCGTTACCGCCACCAGCCCACATCAGCACATAAAACGCAATGGCCATTGCCCCAAGAGCAGTGCGGGTCGGTGCGTTTCGTGGCCGATCCAATAAGTGGTGCTCGCGTTTATCGCCGGTAACCCATGCTTCTAAGAATGGGTAAGCCAAGGCTAAGACAGTCACAATGCCAGGAATGACAAGCCCACCAATGGCAATGTTAAGGCTGAAAGTCCACCCGAATGCTTCAAACTCTAGCCAGCCTGGAAGAAGGCGAATCGCTCCTTCTAACCAGCCCATGTACCAGTCCGGCTGGGAACCTGCTGTGACCTGTGATGGTTCGTAAGGACCGTACGCCCAAATCGGGTTGATTGTGGCGACGGCTGCCATGAGGGTAGTGACGCCAAAAACGATAAAGAAGAAACCGCCCGCCTTCGCCGCGTATACCGGCATCACCGGGAAGCCAACAACATTGTTTTCAGTTCGACCAGGGCCGGGGTATTGAGTGTGTTTGTGCAGAGCGACGAGCATGATATGGGCGACAAACAGACCAACCAAAATAGCTGGGATCAGCAGCACGTGGGCAATGTAAAGCCGAGGGATCAGTGCTTCGCCCGGGAATTCACCGCCAAAAACAAAGAACGTGACGTATGACCCAACAATGGGAATGGATTGCAGTAATCCACGCACAAAGGACAACCCAGTGCCAGACAGCAAATCATCTGGAAGTGAATAACCGGCGAAACCCTCAACAAGCGCTAGCAACGCTAGAACGACGCCTATAACCCAGTTAATTTCTCGCGGTTTCCGGAAGGCGCCAGTAAAGAAAACCCGGAACATATGACAAGCAATTGAGGCCACGAAGAGCAGAGCGGACCAGTGGTGGATCTGCCTGATGATGAGACCACCTCTGATCTCAAACGAAATATCAAGAGTAGATTTATATGCCTCCGACATTTCCACTCCGCGGAGCGGGATGTATGAGCCGTCGTACACCACGTGACCAGCAGAAGGGACATACCAAAAAGTCAAAAAAGTACCGGTCAATAACAAAATGACCAGGCTGTACATTGCTACTTCGCCAAGCATAAAGGACCAGTGGTCCGGGAAAATTTTCTTTAAGCCAAAGCGTACGGCTGCTGCTGCGCCAGTCCGGTCATCGATGTACCTTGCGCCTTGCTCGGCGGCGCGAGCAGCACCAGTGGGGGCGGTCCGTGCGGCTGTTGATTGGCTCATGTTTAACCTCGCTCAGGGAAACTTGGCCCGACTGCTTCTTGGAAGGGTTCTTTGGCGATGAGGTACCCCTCGTCGTCGACGGTGATGCGAAGTTGAGGAAGGTTTCGCTTAGCTGGTCCGAAGATGACTTTGCAGTCTTGGGTGACGTCAAATGTGGACTGATGACAAGGGCACAGCAAATGATGCGTTTGTTGTTCGTATAAACCGACAGGGCAACCGACGTGCGTGCAAATTTTGGAATAAGCAACGATTCCTTCGTATCCCCATTCGCGCTCTTTTGAATTCTTAATCTCCGCTTCATTAATGCGGATGAGAAGCACTGCTGCTTTGGCTCGTTCTTCTAGTTCGTGCTCAACTTCTTCAATACCCTCGGGCATCACGTGTACAACTGACCCGATCGTAATGTCAGCTGCTTTCAGAGGAGCTTGCTCGACATCGGTGACTAGCCGGGTGCCTGCTCGCCATAGTGTCGTTGACAAGCGGTCCTCCGGCAGGGGACCTAGATCGCGTAACGCCACAATGAATGGCAAACCGAATAGCCCCAAGGCGCCTCCGAGCGTTGCTTTAATGAGCGGCCGTCGGCCTAAGCCAGCTGCCGCGCCGCCTTCTTGCACAATGCGGGTCGCGTCAGCAAAAACTTCGTCATCACTACGCAACGGGTGCCGCTCTTCAACGATCTCTTCGTCCGGCATTAAGGTTTTTGCCCAATGCACTGCGCCGATACCAATAAAGAACAAGCCAAACCCAAGTCCTAGGCCCAAGAGAAGATTCTGCAGAAGCGTTTCGCCAATAAGAGGGACGTATACAGCGGTCTCTTGATCTACCCCAAAATAGGCTGCCACAAAAAGGACAGTGCCAAGCATGGAAAGGGCAAAGCATGCGGCTACTTGACGTTCCGCTCGCCGCGCCGCCCGAGGATCAGTATCCGCCATTCGATGGATGTGAACGGGTAGTCCCGGATTTTCGAAGTGCGTCGGGACCGCTGTACTCCCAGGGAGAGTGGTCATCGAGGAAGATATGGGCTCGCCGGCCCCATCACTAACCGCGGTGGCTGCGACAACCTCGGACGATTCAGCCACTTCAGCGCGATCAGATCCAGATGCTTTACCGTCTTTCATGGTCACGCCGCCTTGAGTCCGAGCCAGACAGCGCATCCAATCAACGCGCCGATTCCGACAATCCAAGCAAAAAGGCCCTCGGGAACAGGACCCAAATTTCCTAGCGAAGAGCCGCTAGGGCTGGGTTGGTTATTAGCAGTTTCCAAATATGCAATGACATCACGTTTTTGTTCTGGCGTTATTGTCGAATCATTAAAGACAGGCATTGATTGAGGACCTGTCACCATGGCTTCGTAAATATGCCGGCCAGAAACACCATCAAGAGTTGGTGCGTATTTACCTCGGGTAAGGGCGCCCCCGGCGCCAGAAAAGTTATGGCACATTGCGCAGTTGGTTCGGAAAATCTCCCCACCTAGAGCGGCGTCTCCACCTTCCGCTGTAGTGAACTCTGCATCAGGGATAGCTGGCCCGGGGGAAAGCGAGGCGATATAGGCAGCCATTTGGTCAATTTGTTCTTGCGAGAACCGGACGGAAGCTTTGGGGGCTTGAGGGCCAGGTTGCCCAAGTGGCATTCGCCCAGTCGCGACTTGGAAATCCACAGCAGCAGCCCCTACGCCTATCAGGCTCGGGCCTACGAGTTGTCCTTGCTGATCACCGGGTACGCCGCCTTGGGCATTCTTCCCGTGACATGTAGAACAGTTTGCGAGAAAAATACGCTTGCCTTCAGCAATGGCATTCTCATTGGCGGCGGTGACTGCTTGGGCTGAGCGTGGCGCTAAGGCTGAGTACGCTGCGCCTGTAACAGCAAGGCCGACCAAAAGTAGCAAGGCCAATACCAGTGGATGACGCCGTCGTGCAAGCAAAGCAGTCACATTTCCTCGTTTCCACTGAAGGGCGAAGCCCTCGTACACTCTCGTAATCTTACGCTCTGGCGTTGCCATTACTCTCAAAAAACCAAGGCTGCTAGCTGTGACTTATCCCACCGCTTAATCCTGATCTCACGCGGGTTTTGCGGTTCTCCTGCGATGAACTCATTGCAGGAGATAAATCGTCGCGAAAAGGCCAATCCAGACCACGTCCACGAAATGCCAGTAATATGACGTAACAATGGCACCAGTCGCCTCTGCGTGCCCGAAGCGACGAGCAGCAAAAGATCGACCAATAATGAGTAAGAAAGCCAAAAGCCCCCCAGTCACATGAAGACCATGAAAACCCGTGGTCAGGTAAAAAACTGAACTGTAGGCATTAGTACTGATGGATAATCCTTCATGCACAAGTTCGGCGTATTCTAAAACTTGCCCGGCGACGAAGACCGCGCCGAACAAGTAGGTTAAGGCGTACCACTCGCGCATTCCCCACAATTGAAATTGCCAGAGCGAGCCAGTTCTAGCCGGTTGAAATTGCTCAGCTTTCCAAACGCCAAGCTGGCACCACACGGAACTAATTACCAAGATCAGAGTGTTTGCTGCAGCAAAGGTGACGTTGAGCTTTTCTGGGCCAGTAATCCACTCGTTCGGTACTACTGATCGAAGCGTGAAGTACATTGCAAAAAGACCGGCAAAAAACATCAACTCACTAGACAGCCAGACAATGGTGCCGACTGATGCCATATCGGGACGAGTGACTGTCGGGTGAGCGGGGCTGCCAGTCGCGGCAGAAGCAGTTGACACGATGGCATTATTGCTCGCCGCTGCTGTGACGGACTCACCGGCACCCCAGCCCCTGCAGTAACGCTTAGTTCATCGCTACGATCCCGATGTCCCTACGTCAACGCAAGGATCGTGACGGACCAGCTATGAGCAACCCTTTCTCTGCATCTGACTCTTCGGCAGCAGGCGCTTCTGCTCCCCAAACTTTGACGGCTGTTCTTTATAGCGACAACCCTGATACGCGGGCCAATGTCCGGCTTGCGGTGGGAACTCGGCCTGCAGCTGATCTCCCGGAAGTAAATTGGGTAGAAATTGCCACTCCCCAAGCGGTAGTAACCCGAGTAGACCAAGGTGGTGTCGACCTCCTCATTCTTGATGGGGAGGCGTCGCCGTTGGGTGGTTTAGGTTTGTGTCGGCAGTTAAAAAGTGAGATTTACCATTGCCCGCCTATTCTCGTCATGACTGGACGTGCTGAAGATTCTTGGCTAGCCGCGTGGTCCATGGCTAACGCAGTGGTAAGTCACCCTCTAGATCCGATCGGCGTAGCACACGCTGTGGCTAATCTCGCGAGAGCTCTCAATGACTAAACAAACTGTGGTGAGCTCAGATTTTTCATGGGCCGCGGTTTTGACGAAGTTGGTGAACCGCGGAGACTTGGCGGAGGTGGAAGCCGACTGGGCAATGAGCCACGTCATGACCGGCGACGCAACAAATGCGCAAATTGCTGCATTACTCATGGGTTTAAGAACTAAAGGAGAAAAGACGGGCGAGGTCACTGGCCTAGTGAAAGCGATGCTCCGGCACGCCGTCCCATTAGACGTACCTGGGTTATGTGTTGATGTCGTCGGCACCGGTGGGGATCACGCTAATACCGTCAACATCTCTACCATGGCGGCCATCGTGGTGGCTGCTACCGGAATTCGGGTGGTGAAACACGGTAACCGAGCGGCCTCTAGCCAATGCGGTTCTGCTGATGTGCTCGAAGCGTTAGGGGTCCAGCTTGACCTATCGCCAGATCGTATTGCCCAAGTCGCTCAAGAGGTAGGAATCACTTTTTGCTTCGCTCCACTGTTTCATCCCGCCATGAGACACGCGGCTCCAGTTCGCCGCGAGTTGGGCATAGCAACGACCTTTAACATGTTGGGTCCTCTCATAAATCCGGCGCGACCGCAAGCAGCAGCAGTGGGCGTAGGGGTGCGTGCTATGGCACCGCTGATGGCAGGAGTGCTTGCGGAGCAAGGCGTTAGTGCCTTGGTGTTTCATAGCGAAGACGGGGTTGATGAGTTGACTGTGGCTGGCCCCTCGGCAGTGTGGGAGGTGCATGCTGGGGTGGTCCGTGAGATTTCGATCAACCCAGCAGATTTATCCCTGCCCATTGCTCCATCTAGCGAGCTCCGAGGGGGGGATGCTCGTCACAACGCAACAATCGCCCGCTCCGTTTTGACGGGGCAACGGCATGGTCCGATCCGAGATGTGGTGTTACTCAATGCTGCTGCTGGACTCGTAGCCGCTTCTGGGGTCGAGATCTCACGGAGTGATACGACCATGCCGTTAAAAGATCGTCTTTCTCGTGCTTTCATTCAAGCCGCCCACGTAGTTGACACAGGGGCTGCGGCCCATCTCCTTGAGCGTTGGGCCGCGGCCACCCACCGGTAAATGTCAGACCTGACGTTTACCGTGGTTTTTGCTTTCAGAAAGCACGTTGCCTTGCTAGCGGCTGACGCTTGCACCAGTGGCTGAAGGAGGTTCGCTCGCGATGCTGATTGACTGTGATCGCTGTGAGGTACGGGACTTAGCTTGCCAGGACTGCGTGGTCACAGTTCTCCTTGGCGGCCCACCGGGTAGAGCAGATCTAGATGATGTAGAGACGGCCGCCCTCGGCGCATTAGCAGAGTCAGGTTTAATCCCTCCATTGCAGATGCGACGAACTGCGAGCTGATCACTCAAGCGCGATCTTGCTCACGGTCCCTGCTCGGGGGTTCTGATTTTGTTTGAAGTGAAAGGTCATAGGGTCGTCACTGGCTCCCATATAGCCGTTCTATGTGATTTCCGAGGAGTGTGGTGAAGACAGCAGCGCACCCACTTCCCATTTTTGTTTATTTCCGAACGTTTTCGGTTCTTTGCAGCGTCATCGTCGTAACGGCTGCGGTGTTGTCGGTTCGGGTCATTAGCCCAGGCACTACAGAGCCTAAAATGCGAGAGCCGCGCGCTTCTCCTAGGCTTAATTCGGCTGACACTCGCGAAGTTGCCGTGAAGACTCTTTTAGCTGATCGCGCCGAGGCGCTCATGACCCGAGACTCCACCGGCTGGCTAGCTCCAATTGACGAAACAGATCGCACCTTTATGGCAGAGCAGCAAACGGTGTATCAACGCCTGCAGAAATTGCCGATTGCCCAATGGCGTTACGAGGTTCTTGGCGTTGGCCCGTCGTTGAGTCCGGATTCCTTGACTCAACTTGGATCTGATGCATGGACTGTCTCGGTTAATGTGAAATACCGCCTGCGTAACTTCGATCTCACCGATTCAACCTTTCAGCAGGCATTCACCGTTGTGCGTCGAGAAGGTGAGTGGCGTCTGACTAATGACGGTCTGGATCCTAATTTCTCACCCCCGCAGATCTGGGATCTTGGTCCGATAAAGGTCCGGAAGGAAGGTCGAATCCTGGCTTTTGGCACAGCACCCTTAGCTGAGATAAACCAAGTTGTTCAAGAAGCTAACCGTGCTATTGATCAAGTCTCCAATGTCTGGGATCAATCGTGGCAGCGGCAAGCTGTGCTGGTTGTACCTGAGACGCAAGAGGAATTCGGCGCAGTGCTGAAACGTCCTCCCCAAGGCCTAGGTCAGATCGCTGCGGTGACGACTGGCACTTTAAAAGTGCAACCCACCCTCCCTGGGACGCGAGCTGGTAATGATCGGGTTGTCATCAACTCAGTAGCATTAAGTGAGTTAGGTGATTTGGGAAGACGCTTGGTCTTACAACACGAACTCACTCATGTGGCGGTCCGCCAGAGCACAACGCGCGATGTCCCGTTGTGGTTATCCGAGGGCTTCGCTGACTACATTGGGTACCGCAATTCGGGGGTCGCGGTTTCTTTTGCGGCACAAGATTTGCTAGGCAAAGTGGCAGTAGGGCAAATCCCCTCGCGCCTCCCTGAAGCCGTTGATTTCGATCCCACTCGTACGTCAATTGCCGAGTCGTATTCGGGCGCATGGCTGGCATGCAAGCTTATTGCTGACCAGTATGGGCAGGAACGCCTCGTGGAGTTTTACCAAGATGCCGCAGATGGCCCGGGGAATTCAGAACAAGCAATTGCGCAAGCATTTCGCGATGTACTCAACACTACTCAAAAAGACTTTACCCAAGATTGGCAGAATTACCTTATCGCTTTGGGTGATAAGTGAGTGACCTTCACTATGTGAGTACTTGGTTGGGCGAAACTAAGTGCTCATTCCTTTAAGAGATGGAACTTTCAATAACCTGCACCTGAGCCAGGGCAGCAGGGGCATAGAGTCCACTTATGTCTGGCACGTTGATTGTGACCAATGATTTTCCACCTCGGGTGGGGGGAATTGAATCCATGGTGTTGGCGTTCGCTCGCCGATTACCTGGGAACGTGGTTGTGCATACAGCCCGTCAGCGGGGTGATCGCGCCTTTGATGAGAAGCTTCCATTTGAGGTCGTTCGCGACCCCTCCCCATTGCTGGTGCCAACGCCACACATAGCTCGACGCTCCGCGGATTTACTGCGCCGCTTTAATTGTGATCGCGTATGGTTTGGCGCGGCAGCCCCCTTGGGTGTGATGGCGCCGAGGTTGCGTCGAGCAGGTGCAGAGCACATCGTTGCTACGACTCATGGCCATGAAGTGTGGTGGTCGTCGGTGTGGGGAACTCAACAGGCGTTACGCCGCATCGGCGAAAGCTGTGATGTTGTCACGTACCTAGGGGAGTATTGCCGCAGTCGTATCGAACGACCTCTTACACCCCAGGCGCGTCGTCGAATGCGACAACTCACTCCAGGAGTGGATCACGAGGTATTCCGTCCTCATTCTGGTGGGGATCACGTGCGCCAAACACATGGCCTGTTTGATCGTCCGGTTGTGGTCGGGGTTTCTCGGATGGTGGCTCGTAAAGGGCATGATTCGCTAGTGCGCGCGCTTCCCCTGATTCAACGTCAAATTCCTGACGCTGCCTTGTTACTGGTAGGGGATGGTCCCTACCGACGTCGAGTAGAACGATTAGCTCTTGAACTCGGTGTTCGACGTCATGTCGTTTTTGCTGGTCGAGTGCCTTGGGAGGAAATCCCTGCGTATTACGACGCAGGTGACGTCTTTGCGATGCCGACGCGCACCCGGCTCGGGGGCCTTGAACCTGAAGCGCTCGGGATTTGTTTCCTTGAAGCGGCAGCAACCGGACTGCCAGTGGTAGCTGGGGACTCAGGTGGCGCTCCTGACGCTGTTCTCGATGGTGAGAACGGTTTTATCGTGCCAGGTCGAGCAGTGGACGCTGTAGCCGATCGGATCTCCACATTGCTCATTGATCGACAATTGGCTCGAAAGTTTGGGGAGCGGGGGCGGCAGTGGGTCACTCGGCAGTGGAATTGGGATGGGCTGACTGACCGGCTAACCGCGATGTTGGCTGGTTCTGCAGTGCCGGTGTCTGTTCCGGAGAATTCCTTGCCGGACTGACCGCTGCAGCAAGAAGGATCAACGCGGCGACAAGCCAGTATTGATTGTAAAAAGCTTGCTTATTCGTCAAATTCGCAACGAGCAGGAAGAGTGCTAGCCAACCTATGAGGTCACTTAAATGAGGTTTGCGGCATTTCACTACGAAGCAGATCAGACCAAGAGAGCTCAAAACGACGCCACCAGTAAGCCAAAATGGGGGCGTAATGTCGAGCTCGTTTTGAGCGACGATAAACCACGTGTTAGCGAAACGTAAAGGGGGAAATGACACTAATAACGTCACCGTATCTCGCCAGAATTCTCCGGGAGCAGTAATAAACCACGGCAGGACCAAAAGCCCAGCGAGGCCACCAGTCGCTAGAGTTCGCCGCCAGCCAAAAGGTGCCCAGACCGCGAGAATGGGCAGGAGTAAAACCACGTGTTGCTTACTTGCGCACGCAAGCGCCAGAGGCACGATGGCCCATGTCGAGTAGCCCTGTTGAAGGAGCAAGGCCCACCCTGCAAGACAAGCGAAGAGCAGGGGTTCAGTCCATGCTTGCTCGGCTTGCGTAATCGTGCCAGGTATTAAGGCAAGTAACGTCGCAGCCCCCCAGATTCGTGCTGAAATTTCTGGATGTGAAGAGCGGGTTGCTAACGATTTGTTGCGGGTCGCAAAACCGGCGGCGATCACGCAACCTATGCCGCACAGTTGAGCAATTAAAAGCGCCCAACGAACATCACCAGCAACAAGGCGCCCTGGTGCAGTAAGGACTGAGGTCCATGGCAAATACGTGAAAGCGTCTTGAACTCCAGGGGAGTCTTGCCATGTCACGGTGTATGGGTTGATGCCGTCACCCAAGGCTTCGGCAGCTTGCTGCAAGGTCACCCAAACGTCAATTCGCGGGGAAGGAGAGACATAGATAGCCCAGGCGGTCCAGCCTGTGGTGCCTACAGCAGCAAGGAGAGTAGCGAATGCGGGGCCGTGCCGCCCTAGCATGCCAACAAGCCCGCAGATTACAGCGGTGATGGCCATGATGGCGGCTAGCTGCTGTTGTTCTGCAGGGGTACTGTGGCTGAAGAACGGCACCAGCCAAGTCACCCCAGCTACCCCCATGAGCGTCATCATGAGGCCGACGGGGGACCATAAAGGAAAGTGCCAGCGTCGAATAAGCGCTAACGCCAAGATTACAGTTGCTGATGTCAAAACGAACACAATGAACAGCTCGTACCGTACGACACTCCATTGCATCGTGGTAGTGACGCCAAGCCAGGCGACGGCGGCTAATAAACTTCCCCACCGCGTTTTTGTCACCGGTAAAGCTCGTCAATTTCTTGAGCGAAATCTCGAAGCACAACGCTGCGTTTCACTTTGAGGGAGGGTGTGAGATGACCGGTAGCTATCGTGAGATCAGTGGTGAGAATTTTGATGTTCCGCACTGATTCGGCACGACTGACAATGATGTTTGCATTGTCAACTGCCGCGTGAATTGCAGCGGTGACTCCGTCATGGTCAACGGCATCGATCAGGTTCATTGGGGGGTAATCGTGGTTCGCCAACCACGTAGGCAGCATGTCTGCGTCTAAGGTAATGAGGGCGCCAATAAAAGGTCGCTGGTCGCCAACGAGTACGCATTGAGCAATCAGGGGATGGGCTCGAATCCGATCTTCTAACGGAGCCGGAGCAATATTCTTGCCGCTAGAAGTCACGATCATTTCTTTCTTGCGGCCATTTATGGTGAGGTATCCATCGTCATCAAGCGACCCAAGATCGCCGGTAGCAAACCATCGATCATCGTCGAGCACAGTTTTAGTTCCGTCAGGATCTCGCCAATATCCACTCATGACGTGCGGGCCGCGAATGAAAACCTCGCCGTCTGGTGCGATCCGGACACTTACGCCAGGTAGCGGTGGGCCGACTGTCCCAACTTTGGTGAGTTCAGCAGTGTTAACTGTGCTGGGGGCTGTCGTTTCGGTCAGACCGTACCCTTCCAAGATGTTAACGCCGATGCCATGAAAAAAATGGTTGAGCTCATCGTTAAGGGGAGCGCCTCCCGAAACGGCGCACGAAAGCTTACCGCCTAATGCAGCGCGGATTTTCCGATACACAAGATAGTCGTAGCAAGCGTGGCGGATGCGTAGTCCGAAGCTAAGACGTTCCCCCGGGGTATGCGTACGGGCTTGATTCCATTGTCGGGCGACTTTCGCTGCGCGACGAAAAAGCCTCCCGCGTCTTCGACTTTCGGCTCTTGCTTCACTCCCGTTGTAAATTTTTTCAAATAGGCGTGGGACGGTAAAGATAAATGTTGGATGGAAACTCAGCATCGCTTCAGTGAGTTCAGCGGGGTCTCCACAATGTCCGACCCGCGCTCCAGCTCGGATTGCGATCACTTGAGCAATGCGCCCGAGCACATGGGCCAGCGGTAGGAAGATCAAAGTCGCCGCTTCTGGCGCACGTAAAACTTTCGCCATCAAAACGGTGATGTTTTCTACCAGAAAAATAAAATTCCCGTGGGTAAGCTGACACCCTCGTGACTGTCCTGTTGTTCCTGATGTGTAGACCACAGTCGCAAGGTCTTCGGGGCGGACCGCATTCCGTCGCTGCACAATCACCGCAGGGTCAATGTCCATCCCGGCTGCTACGAGGTCGTCAAGACCTCCCGCTTCGATGTGCCAAACATCGCGTAAAGCAGGGAGTTGGTGCCGGATGGATCCAAGGAGCTTGGCATGTGCTGCGTCTTCGACGACGCAGGCGATGACGCCGGAATCGTGGAGAATTGCTCGCGTTTGTTCCTGGGAAGATGTTTCGTAGACCGGGACAGTCACCGCGCCAGCAGACCAGATCGCGAAGTCCATGGCAGTCCACTCGTAGCGAGTTTTACTCATTAGTCCGACTCGGTCACCTGGAGCAACGCCAGCGGCGACGAGCCCTTGCGCCAAGGTATTGACGTACACCAGAAAGTCTTGCGCAGAGATATCTCGCCATGTCCCGTTGGAATACACACTCATGAGAGTTTGCTGGGGGTGACTCTCGGCTTGTTCTACTGCATATGAGCTGATGTTGCCCACAGTGATGGCGCTCACCAACGCAGGTACCGAGAACTCCACCACTTGGGGTCTCCTTTCCAACTGGCTTATCTAGCCTCGAATGAAACGTGCGCGGTCAATCTGCTTCATGGTGACCTTATCCGTCAGGTTCCAAGCTCATGCCGCTCCGCTGAACTCATTCGATGCAATTGATGTAGGTAAGCATTTTGTCGTTGCTTGGTCATGCTGAGGTAATTAAGAAATATCCAGTCTGGTCGATGATGTTGCATGGTGGAGGCGACACAACAATCTACCCATTGCCCCCATTGCGGGGCTTCGATCCGAAAAGACCGCGCCGTTTCCTGGTGCCTCCAGTGTTATCAACAGCTCATTCACGACACATCTTTGCCCTTGGATCAAAGGAAGCACATCGCTGGCCTGGGTGAGGACTGTGCTGGCTCGAATCAAACAGAGCGTGACCTAGCCGGTGGTCAATCCGAAGAAGAGGCACGTGCGCGAATAGAGCAAATGTTTGATCAGCTCGCTGCTACACAAGAGCACTCGAGTTGGCTGAGTCGGGTTCCACGAGGTCCCGCAGCAACGTTGGCGTGGGGCCTGATGGGATTAGCACTCTTAACCGCGGGGTTACTTTTCATCGGGGCTGTAGTGGGGCAATTCGTGGAGTAGTAACAAAGGGCCCCTCCTCAGATAGGCTTCCTTAGTGCTTTTGAATTTATTTCGGGCAACTCCATGCTGCGCGACGGGCCTACACGGTGTCCGACCGCGCTAAGGCGGCTATCACTGTTGATGCTCCGTCAGTTGCAGTCGTCGCTGTTCTGGCGGATGTAGAGGCTTACCAGGATTGGGTGGCCGCGGTGCGCTCGGTAGAAGTTTTACGCCGCGACCATAGGGGAAGAGTGCTATCCGCCAGGTTCGTCTTTGATGGTGGTGCCATTAAAGACACGTATGCACTCAACTACAGCTGGGAATTTGATAGGACGAGTATTGGCCTTGTGCGATGGGAACTTGCTGAGGCAAGTTCCTTCTTCAATGAGTTAAAGGGGAGTTATGAGGTTGCTCGTGTGACCCCTACTAAGACTGCTGTGACGTATTGCCTCCAAGTCGATGTGCGCATCCCGATGCCTGGCTTTCTCAAACGGAAAGCTGAACGTCAAATTACCGCCACTGCCTTAAATGAGCTCAAGCTTCGTATTGAGTCGGGTGGTCAATGATGTCAGCCACACCACAGGGGAGCGATGCAGTCCGTGAAGGTCTTCGCCTGCTTGACGTCATTGCGAAGTCTTTTGTCGTAAAAGAAAACACATCAGCGACAGAGAGCCAAGCAACGGACTCTTCCATACCCGGCTCGGACCAGGCCGGCCCATGCCCGTGGTGTCAGGCGCGGGCTGCTCTTTATCGCGCTTATCCGGAGGTAACGGAGCAGCTAGAGGCATTGGCCGGGCCGGCGATGATGTTAGCGAGCCAACTGGCGACGACTTTTCTTGCTCGCGCGACTCATAAAAGTGCTGACGTTGACGAGGGGTCTGCCTATAGTTCGGCGCGTGACGATGAGCAACCACAGTTTGATTCCGTTCAGCATCCAGCACCCCGCCCGTGATGACTCACCGGAGCGCCTTGACCAGCGCCAGTTCTGGGGGTGTGCGGCAAGTCTGGTTCCGGCCTGCGATTGGGGTTGATATCGGCGGTACCAAAGTGGCCGCTGGTCTGGTTGACATTGACGGTCGAATTCTTCGGCGAGCAGATCGGGTGACGCCAGGTCCAGACCATGAACCTGATGTCGTCGAAGATGCGATCGCGGCTGTCATTGAAGAGCTACGAGAGCAACGGGGTCCAGTAGCAGTAGGGATCGGGGCGGCTGGACTCGTAGATAACGACAAGGGAGTAGTCCGGTTTTCGCCGCATCTGTCTTGGCGTCAGGAGCCTCTTCGGGAAGCGATCCGGAAGAGAACGGGCCTCCCGGTCCATATTGATAATGACGCCAATGCTTCCTTGTGGGCCCAAGTACGCTTTGGTTCTGCACGGGGCTGCACCGATGTGATTGCGGTCAACTTGGGTACCGGAATCGGTGGGGCGTTTTTCCTAGCAGGTCAGATGTATCGAGGGCGGTACGGCGGAGCAGGTGAGTTCGGCCATATGCGAGTGGTTTCCGAGCGGGGAAGGTTATGTCCGTGCGGGAGCCAAGGCTGTTGGGAACAGTACGCCAGTGGGACTTCTTTGCTTCGCCGGGTTCGGCAGCTTCACATTGAGCACCCGAATTCAGTGTCCCCATTACTGGCAGCTCTGAAGCGCCATGCTCATCGCGTGACGGGTCCGATGGTGACGGAGGCTGCGCGCGCAGGTGATGACATCGCGATCAAAGCGTTTGCGGAACTCGGGCATTGGCTCGGCATAGGGCTCGCCGATATTGCCGCGGCCTTTGACCCGGAATTGTTTGTCATCGGAGGTGGCGTTTCAGCTGCGGGTGAATTTGTGCTTGGACCAGCTCGGCGAGTATTTGAGCAGCATGTCGTAGGTGGTGAATTTCGGCCTCTGCCTCGCATTGTGCGGGCAGAATGGGGTAGCGACGCGGGAGTGATTGGGGCCGCGGATTTAGCGCGGGACGCGGCTCGTCGGTTCCCACGCCACCAAGCCATCCGGGGGATTCGCGCTAGCCGGCCACGTCGATGACAGTACGGAATATGAGTCAGGGAAAACGAGGGAATGAGCTTCGGATCCTTGGGTATAACGTCCGAGATTTACGTAATGACCAAGCCGCAGTCGTTCGTGTCATTCGAGCGTCCTCCCCGGACGTCCTCTGCCTCCAAGAACTCCCTCGGCGCCAATGGTTGTGGTGGCAAATAATAGCGGCCAAACGTCTCGCGTCGCGCACTGATCTTCGACTGGTATGCGGAGGGGCAGGCAGTGGCGGCACAGCCATTATGGTGGGCTCTGACGTAGAGGTCATCTCCTTTGGTATCCAACCTTTGCCAGTCCGACCGTGGTGGATGCGAACTCGGGGTTGGGCGTGGGCAACCGTCCGCACCCATGATGGCTCGTTGGTTACCGTAGTAAGTATTCATTTGAGTTTGCTCTCTGAGCAGCGCATCGGTCATATCGAACGATTGATCCAATGGGCGCGGCTATCTTCAGCCCCAGTCGTCGTTTCTGCGGATATGAACGAAACTCCCGAAGGCCCGTCATGGGTTTCCTTAGCGAGAGCTCTCGATGACGTTCAGGCTGGCTTAGCTGCTCCCACATTTCCGATGCCTCACCCGACAAAAAGAATTGATGGATTTTTTACTCACCCTGCTATTACGGTGCAAGCGACCGCTGTAGGTGCCAAGATCCGCGGAGTGGACCACCTCGACCTTTGCCGCGGGAGTGATCATGCCCCTATTTTGGTTGAAATAGTGGTACCCAAAGGTCCATCTGTAAAACCACCTCTCACCCGTCAAGGGTGAGATAGGGGCCCCACTTAGATAAGCGCCCCGTCGTCATGAGGATCTGGCCGAGAATGAGGAAGGCGAGAAATCAGAAGAGCAAAGCCAGCGAGAAAGGCGACAACACCCAATGCAGTCCACCAAAACCCAGCGTTACGCCACACCGTTGCAATGGTTGTAAGAAGAAGGACGCCGCCTAAGAGCCCACCCCAGGCCAGCCACAATAAAGGCGACACGTGAGGTAATGCTGGAGGATCCGGGGGGATGTAATGCGCGTCCCCAAATTCCTCTACGTCACCTCCAATGTCGGCAGGTGACCAATCTCGCGGCCCATAAGGCACGGGGCGATCACGAGGGTGGTCATTAGCGGATGTGAGATCACTGGGCGCAGCGTTATCAGCGTTAGGCGATGAATGTTCGATGTCTTCATTGACTGGCCACCGAGCAACAGGTGATGACGTTTCTGCCTCCCAGTGAGCAACAATGCGAGCGAAATCAGCATTAATGTGATCGTCGAATTCTGATGATTCAGGATGAACTGGTGGCTCAGGCACGGACTCACCACGATTGGCTTGAAGTATCAGGAACGAGAATCATAAAGAACAATTCTGCCGTTGCAGCTTGTCAAACAAGGCTATCGTTTCACGGTCGCGCTAAAGGACCTCGGGTGTGTCCTACAGTTTTACGTTGACTCAGCTGATCAGTGACAAGAGTAGAAGAGGTGCGCATCGTGCTTTATTGGCTGATGAAGGCGGTGTTTCTCGGCCCGCTGCTGCGCATTTTGTTCCGCCCTTGGATTAGTGGTGTAGAGCATATTCCCGTCCGTGGTGGCGCAATTTTAGCGAGTAACCATTTATCATTTTCTGATTCGCTTTTCCTTCCATTACTGGTTGATCGCAAAGTCGTTTTTTTAGCTAAGGCCGATTACTTCACCGGTAAAGGAGTAAAAGGTAGAGCTACAGCTTGGTTTTTCCGGATGACTGGCCAATTGCCAGTTGATCGATCTGGTGGTCAGGCCAGCGAAGCCGCCTTACAAACAGGATTACGTGTACTGGGCGAGGGAGAAATTCTCGGTATCTACCCGGAAGGGACTCGTTCTCCAGATGGGCGGCTTTACCGAGGAAAAACAGGTGTGGCGCGCTTAGCACTAGAGGCTGGTGTGCCTGTGATTCCAGTGGTGATGGTTGGTACGGATAAGGCGCAACCCATTGGGCGTCGGATTCCTTCGATCACTCAAGTAGGTATTCGAGTCGGTGAGCCGTTAGATTTTTCGAGGTATCAGGACATGGCTTCGGATCGCTTTGTTTTGCGTTCAGTAACAGATGAAATCATGTACGCGCTTCTGCAACTTTCTGGCCAGGAATACGTTGATGTATATGCGGCCAAAATCAAAGCCCGGCGTTCTCTTGGTCAAACAACTGATCGCCGTCAGGCAACCAAAGTGCAGCGGTTTGATGAGCGCACTCCTGAGGAAACGCCTCACTCAGCAGATCCGCCAATAGATCCCCCCACGGCGGTGGCTGGCTAAGAGCGACCGATAGGGGGCCTGAACGCAAGTGGTCCGGTCATTTGATTAGGCTTGCGCTATGCGTATTGGAGTTCTTACAGGAGGCGGCGACTGCCCCGGCCTCAATGCTGTTATCCGAGCGGTCGTCCGTAAGGGCACCGCCTTGGGCCATGACTTTGTCGGGTTTCTCGACGGTTGGGCCGGTCCGATTGAAGGCCGGACTCGTTCATTGGCGGTCGCTGATGTCGAACACATCTTGGCCATGGGGGGCACAATCCTCGGGTCGTCCCGTACCAATCCTTACAAACTTGACGGCGGCGTAGATGCCATCCGTCGTACTCTTACCGATGCTGGCGTTGACGCCTTGGTGGCAATCGGTGGGGAAGACACGCTAGGTGTAGCCAAACGACTAACAGATGACGGCATTCCCGTAGTGGGCGTGCCGAAAACCATCGACAACGACCTAGGCGCTACTGATTACACTTTCGGCTTTGACACTGCGGTAGCAATTGCGACAGAGGCCATCGATCGCCTGCGAACGACTGCGGAGTCTCACCATCGCACCGTCGTGGTTGAGGTGATGGGTCGCCATGCAGGCTGGATTGCTCTGCATGCCGGTGTCGCTGGTGGAGCTAATGGAATTCTCATCCCCGAGCGTGCCTTCGATCTTGATCAGGTTGTCTCTTGGGTAAAAAGCCGTTTCGATCAGGGGTATGCACCCATCATTGTGGTAGCTGAAGGTGCGACTCCTAAAGATGGCGGTGAAGTTCTTCTCACGGGGGAAAAAGATGCTTTTGGGCATGTCCGGTTAGGTGGGGTGGGGACCTGGTTGGCTGGCGAAATTGAGCAGCGAACAGGTAAAGAATCGAGAGCGGTCGTGCTAGGTCACGTCCAACGAGGTGGCACCCCCACCGCGTATGACCGTGTTTTGTCTACCCGTTTTGGGTTGCATGCGATCCAAGCGATTCATGATCGCGAGTTTGGTGTCATGGTCGCGCTAAGAGGGACGGACATTGTGAGGGCACCCCTTTCAGAAGCGACCGCAGAGTTGAAAACGGTGCCTGCTGAGCGTTACGCCGAGGTCGAAGCGTCTTTCGGTTGATCGTTGGTGCGACGTCGGTCATCTGCCCATTTTGATCACAGTCCTTGGGTGGATGACCGGCGTTTCCTCTCACTCTCATAGAGTAGGTAGGTGAGCATTCAAACTTCTCCTCTTGTGAACGCTTCTTTTGAAGACTCCCATCTCGACACTGGACTAGACGTGTTAGACCATTGGCGTTCACTGCCCGCTCACCAACAACCCGATTGGGATCCACAAGAGCTAGCTGTCGCAACGGACACGCTCCGCGCATGTCCTCCGCTTGTTTTTGCCGGAGAGTGCGATGAACTCAAAGGCCGGCTTGCGGCTGCTGCGCGAGGTGAAGCTTTTGTCCTTCAAGGCGGAGACTGCGCCGAGACGTTCGTTGGTACCAACGCGGATGATATTCGTGACCGGATTAAGACCATTCTCCAGATGGCCGTCGTCTTGACTTATGGCGCGAGCTTGCCCGTTGTCAAGCTGGGGCGCATGGCGGGGCAATTCGCTAAACCACGGTCAAGCGAGATGGAAACACGTGATGGAGTAACACTGCCGGCATACCGAGGCGATGCAGTCAATAGCTATGCGTTCACTGCACAGGACCGTAAGCACGACGCCTCTCGGTTGGTACAGACATATCACGCGAGTAGCGCCACGTTGAATTTAATGAGAGCTTTCACAATGGGCGGTATGGCTGATCTTCGCCAAGTTCATGAATGGAATCGCGGGTTTATTAATAACGCAGCAAAGGCACGCTACGAAGTCATGGCACGTGACATTGATCGTGCAATGCAATTTATGTTGGCATGTGGCGCCGATTTTGATGCCCTGCGGACGGTTGCTTTTTACTCTAGCCATGAAGCGCTTCTTCTTGAATACGAGAGAGCGCTGACCCGGATTGATTCGCGCACCGGAGATCCATATGACGTTTCGGGTCATTTCCTATGGATTGGTGAGCGAACCCGGCAATTAGATGGTGCACATGTCGACTTGCTCTCCCGAGTACGCAACCCCATCGGGGTAAAAATTGGCCCCACCACCACCCCAGCAGATATTGATGCACTGATCTCTCGCCTAGACCCGGATCGTGAACCTGGTCGATTGACTTTCATCTCTCGGATGGGTGCGGGTCGCATCCGCGATGCTTTGCCAGCTTTAGTAGAAGCTACCCAAAAAGCCGATAGCCAAGTGCTTTGGATTTGTGACCCCATGCACGGAAATGGATTCACTTCACCTACCGGGTACAAAACACGGCAGTTTGATGACATCGTGGAAGAGATTCGTGGCTTCTTCGATGTTCATGGTGCGCTAGGGACTATTCCTGGGGGAGTACATCTAGAGCTCACTGGTTCTGATGTCACTGAATGCCTAGGTGGCGCCGACCAAATTGATGAAGACACACTTGCCACTCGGTACGAATCGGTGTGCGATCCCCGGCTCAATCATCAACAGAGTCTAGAAGTAGCTTTTTTGGTGGCGGAGATGTTAGCGACCCGGAGTCGCGACTAATGTGACCCGTGTCCCTGCTGCGACACTCTGGCCAGCTGAGGGTTCTTGACTCAGCACTTCCGCGTTGTCATCAAGTGGCCTACCAGGCCGTGCAATATCAGCGACCAGGCCGACAGATTCAAGCTCGTCTTGAGCACGTTGGATACTAAGGCCAGTCACGTTGGGGACTTTGATCCTACCTAGAGCTGATTCTGAGGGGCTTGGTTTCCGCGGCTCTGTCGACACGGTCAACTCCACTGTTGACCCGGGAAGGCCAGACCCTCCCGCTGGTAGCTGCGCGATCACGACACCAGTGGGAACCTCTTCCGAGGTCGCTTTAATCTGGGCCACTCGTAGCCCCGATGCGACTAAAGCGCGCTCTGCCTCATCAGCTGACTTCCCTCGCCAGTCTTTAATAGGGATAGGAGTTGGGCCTTTGCTGATTACGAGGTTAAGGGGAGTTTGGCCGGGGACTTTCTCCCCAGCTGAAGGTGAGCTTTCCATAACGATGCCTTCTGAAATCTCAGGATCGTAGCGGCGCTCGACCGACCCTACGGCCAGATCCGCACTCAGGATCGCTGACCTAGCGTCTCCTTCAGCTAGCCCTGACAAAGGGGGAACCGTTATTTGCGCGGTTACCCCTCGGGAGACAGTCATCAGGACGACTGACTGGACAGGAACTCTAGCCCCGGACTTTTGGTTCGCCGTAATGACAATACCGGTTGGGACGGTTTCATCAAACTGACGATTAACTTGGCCGCGAAGCCCTTGCTCTTTCAGGGCAGCTAACGCTTTAGCCTCAGTTAACCCGATTAGTTGTGGGACAGATGACTGCGTGCTGGATCCGCTTCCACTCCCCAAGTACCACCCCGCGATACCAAGAAGACAGACCACGACGAGTAGCAGCAGGGTGAGTGCTTTTGCCCGCCGCCGGCGATGAACTGTATCAGGGGACGCGACAACCCGGAATGTCGTTGTATTTGATGGCGGCGAAGGCATATCGTGCCCCGACTCGACAATTGACTGCACTGTCGTCCGGTTAACGATTTCAGTTTCCTCACTATGGTCACGACTTGCCGTAAGCGAGGATGGAGCGGCAGGTAAGGGGAGGGGCCACGAGCCAGCGTTAGTTTTTTCAGGAGAAAGTTTTATTTTGCGTCGTGTCTCTCTTAACACAATCAGCATTTCTCGGGCATCTGTAGGCCGCTCATCAAGATGTTTCATGGTGGCGAGCCGAACCATCTCGTCAACAACGGGCGGCACCGAAGTCACTCTGCTTGATGGCGCCGGGACACGATCAGAAACGTGCTGTGCTGCGATTTCGGCTGGTGTTGCACCGAAAAAAGGCTTCGTGCCTGTGAGGAGCTCAAAAAGCACTACTCCGACCGCGTAAACATCACTACGAGGGTCAGCGATCCCATGACTGACCTGTTCTGGTGCAACGTACGAGACAGTCCCATACATTTGCCCGTCAGGTAATCCTGCTTCTCCGCGACGCGCAAGCCCAAAATCCGCAACTTTGATCGTTCCGTTATCAGCTACGAGTACGTTCTCAGGTTTAACGTCTCGGTGAGTAATACCTGCCCGGTGTGCAGCGGCCAGCCCATCAAGGACAGGCTCTAAAAAGTTGAGAGCGTCCACTGCGGGTAGTGGGCTTTGAAGTTTTATCACGTCACGTAGCGTTTTACCTGGAATGTATTCCATAGTAAGAAACGCCAAACCACGATGATTACCTTGATCAAAAACTTGCACGATATTAGGGTGACTGAGTCGCGCAATAGACCGTGCTTCAATTGCGAACTGAGCTGCGAAAGAACTGTCCTCAGCTAACGCCTGATGGATGACTTTTACGGCTACCTCACGTTCAAGACGGAGATCTTCACCGCGATAGACCGATGCCATTCCGCCGGTAGCAATTTTGGAGTGCACAACGTAGCGACCATCGAGCACTTGCCCGAGCAGCGGATCTACGGCGGTGAAAGTCATCGCCGCAATTCTAGGGGAACACGAGGAGTTCGCTGATTCGCTAGAGCCGTTAAGTCGTTATCGCTGCTGAATTGTTGCTGAGTGAATTACGTGGGGATGCCATCTCGCTCACCACTATCGCTCGTGGCAGGCTGAAGCTTGTGGCTAACTCAGGATCTTCTCGATCATTAATTACGCACCCCGATGGTGAGGGCTACAACAGGGATGCCACCTGGCTGACCTTGAGTGATGTAGCCGAGTATATGAACGTACCGGTGAGCAAAATCCGACAGATGCTTCGGGACCGACAGCTGATTGCTATCTCAATGGAAGCACGGGGGAGATGTATCCCGGCATCGTTTTTTGCTCATGGTCTTCCACTACCGGAGCTGCCCGGGACTCTCACTCTTCTTGCAGACGCAGGATTCAACGATGAGGAGGCAGTGCTTTGGTTGCTCCACGAGGATTCCACGCTACGCGAAGGAAGCCCGATCGATGCTCTCCGCGCTGGCCACAAAACTGAGGTGCGACGGCGCGCGCAAGCGCTCGCGCTCTGAAGTGATCGAGGCCGAAGTCCGCCTTAAGTCGTGCCCGCCGAAGCGTCACGCCATTTTGTGGTGTCTCTCCGGGCGGATAGCGCACGACGGAGGGCCGGCGCGGCAACACGCACTCGTCGATGCCGGGGGACACGAACCCTGCTGCGGAGAACTTGGTAATCCGCTCTTTCCACTTCGTCGAGAATCCCACCGTAAAGGGTCAGCGCTGTCTCCAGGCAAGGTCTATTCATTGGATGGACATGGCGTATTCCCTGAGCAGCAAAGTCCAAGGTTCTTCGGGTGCGATGTATCTCAAATGCGAGGAGAGCTCGGATGGCAGGAGTGGTTACTCCTGTGCCCAATTCCGCTTCGGTGACATTAAACCGATCAAGGTCGGCTTGAGGAAGATAAATTCGTCCACGGAGGAGATCTTCCCCAACATCGCGGATGAAATTCGCCATCTGAAACCCTTCACCAAGTGCGGCGGCATGAGGACGGGCATCATCGGTAAGTGGAGCTAAAAGCGGAAGCATCATCAGCCCAATCACACATGCTGATCCCCACATGTAGTCGCGTAAATCTTCGTAAGTTGAGTACCGAGTGATGGTGATGTCTTGCTTCATTGCAGCGAGAAAATCCTCGAAAAGTTGAACATCAAGATTGAGCTCGCGAACGGTGTGTGCTGTCGCAGCCAGCACGGGGTCTGTCGTGCTGCTCCCTCGGCGCAGATCGTTAATGGCAGCCGCGCTCCATGTCAGCAGACCTTGTGGATCAGGGGTGCTGAGGCTGTCAACGAACTCATCGGCGGTGCGAGCAAAGGCGTAAAGCGCGTACACATGTGGGCGTGCCGCAGGAGGAAGGAGTAATGCAGCAAGGTAATACGTGGAGCCATGACCGGCATTGATGGTTCGGCAATGTTCGTATGCCTCGCATAATCTGGGGTCGGTAATATCTGCCGCAGTTAACGCTCGGGCATGCCAACGTGTTGCAAGATCTACAGATCGCCCACTCCTCAGCTCGGTGGGCTTTAGTGCAAGACGGTTCATCTCCAAGCTCGTGAACGATACGTCGGATCAGGCCCAAGAATCCGTTCTGCTGCTAATCGGCCTGATACTAAAACCATCGGAACACCAACCCCAGGCTGCGTTCCTGAACCGGTAAAGACGACATTTTCACCCCAAAGATTTCTCGGGCGAAATGGCCCTGTCTGACTAAAAGAATGTGCTGCCGCGAAAGGCGCTCCGCGTTCCATACCTCGCGCGGCCCATTCTTGGGGAGTCGTGATATCCACTGCGTCCATGCTTTCCGCAAAACCTTCGTAACCGCGGTCTTCCAGAGTTTGTAGAACATGCTCGCGAAAACGCGGCTCTTCAGATTTCCAGTCGAGAGATGAGTCAAGGTTGGGTACGGGCACTAAGACGTAGTAGATATGCCGATTTTCCGGCGCTAGCGACGGGTCGGTTTGGGTGGGGTTCGTGACCAAAATTGACGGGTCACTCATCAGCTGGCCAGAGGTGAGTTCTTCGAAAACTTTGCGCCACTCGTGACCAAAATGGATCGTGTGATGTGCGCCTTGATCGTATGACCGGCGAGAACCAGCCAGCATCAGGTAACAGGACGGTGAGTACCGCAAGCGCTTCACCGACCAAGGGGATGTGTTCAACAGCTCTCGATATGCCACTGGAAGATCCGGATTCAGGACAACGACATCAGCTGCAACACGTTCACCTGTGGAGGTATGAACGGCGACCGCACGTCCATGACGATGCTCGACCCGGACTACTTCAGTGTTGTACTGAATCTCTACTCCATGTTTGACGGCGGCATCGGCCATTGCTTGTGGCACGGCATGCATCCCTCCGCGGGGGAAAAATACACCGGCGACGGAATCCATATAGGCAATGACTGCATAAAGAGCGAGCGCGTCATATGGGGAGAGGCCGGCGTACATCGCTTGGAAGCTAAACAATCGTTGCGTTCGAGGATCTTTGAGGTACTGCGCGACTTTTGGAGCTAGACGCCGGAATCCACCAATAGCAGCAAGGCGCGCCAAGTTGGGGGTGAGTAGATCAAACGGTGAATCAATATTGCGATCAATGAAATCACGCATTTCATATTGATAAAGCTTGGAAACAAACGAAACGTAACGTTCATAGCCTGCTGCTTCCGCTGGTCCGCAGACTCGTCGGAGTTCATCTGCCATAGCCGTGGGGTCGGCGTGCACGTCGATTCGCGAGCCATCGGCGTAATAACTTCGATAGAGGGGATTGACCGGAGTGAGGTGCAACCACGACTCCATGGATTCCCCGATGGCGTCAAAGCAGTCTTCGATCAAGTCAGGCATCGTTAAAACAGTTGGTCCGTTGTCGAAGCGGTAGCTACCCGTTCCATCCGGTGCAGGAAGCTCAACCACACCAGCCCGCCCCCCAGGAACGGCCGCTTTTTCCAGCACGGTGACACGCCGCCCAGCGCCAGCGAGTCGCATTGCGGCCGATAAGCCGGCGAGCCCTGCCCCTACGATCACCACGTGATCGGTGGGCCCGGTGACGGTCTGCGGTGTACGCCGAAGTCTGCGGAAAGCGTTCACTGTCGACATCTGCACTCACCTAAGGAACTGTTGCGATTGATTATTTGTGTACTTCAACAGCATGACACGACCATTTTGAGAGCAATGCAGTGTTTATGACACCCGGATCGTTACGGTGTTGATCAAATCTCGGAGAACTCCAAAGGCTGGTGGCGGAACGAGATCAGCACGAAGTGCCATGGTCGCTTCCTCCGCCAGTTCTTCAATCCGAGCTTCCACTCTTTTTAACGCGCCGGTTTCGACAATGACTTGATGTAGCTTCGCGACGCCAGATTTATTTAACTGTGGGTTCCCAAGTTCGTGGTTGAGTAGTTTCACTTGGGTATCGCAGGCGTTCTCTAAGGCAAAAGCAATCAGGAGGGTGCGTTTCCCTTCGCGCAGATCATCGCCGGCTGGTTTACCGGTTTGGTCGGGGTTGCCGAAGACACCAAGAATGTCGTCTCGAAGTTGAAAAGCTTCGCCTAGTGGGGAGGCGTAAGTAGAGAAGCTGGTGAGGAGTGGGGTACTTCCTCCAGCCAAGGCAGCTCCAATCACTAATGGATGTTCAATGCTGTATCGAGCGCTCTTAAATTGGATAACTCGACGGATCCGGTCTATCTCACCCCCGCCTTGGGTAGTGGGTAAAACTTGCTCAAGTAAGTCGAGGTACTGCCCTCCCATGAGTTGCGTTCGCATAAGTTCAAAAGTGGGCCGAGCCGCTGTGAGGGCTGGTCCTGGCAGTTGACATCCATTAAATAAGTCATCGCTCCAGCTCAGACAGAGATCACCAGCCAAGATCGCTGAAGCCATACCGAAACGTTCACTGTCTCCACGCCAACCAAGACGCCGGTGATGGGCGGCAATATGACGATGAGCGGTCATCCGCCCCCGTCTGCTGTTGCTGTCGTCCATCACATCGTCGTGCAGTAGCGCAGCAGTGTGGAACATCTCGAATGCCGTTGCGGCAGTAATGATTTCGGAGCTGTCGGCTCCGCCAGCAGCGCGCCACCCCCAGTAACAAAAAGCTGGGCGTAATCGTTTGCCGCCAGCTAAGAGTCCCGAGATGACGTCCAGGAGAGGTTCGATGTCAGGGCCGAGCTCGCGGAGACGCTGAGCTTGGGCGTCGAGGAACTCGTCGAGTACCAGCTGCACTCGACCACGAAGACTCTCCACGTCCAGAGGATGGGACACAATTCTCCTCGAGGTAACGGTTGCGGACCCGCGATGGTAAGGGGCTAAAACGTACGGTGGCTCACCGCACTGTGCAGAGCCTAAGCCGATTGGTTATTCCGGGACACCCGAGGATGTGCTCATACCTTGCCGACTAGGCTTCTGATATGTCATCTGTGCCTTCGGCTGCGGCGCGCGTGACGCCGAACCCTACGGTGCATGAAAGCTTGCGCGAGCTTATCGCCGCGGGGGAGCGATCATATTCCTTTGAGTTTTACCCTCCGAAAGATGATGTCGGAGAGCAGCAGTTGTGGGCCACCATTCGGGATATTGAACGTCTGCGCCCTACGTTCGTTTCCGTGACGTACGGGGCTGGTGGTTCCACTCGGGATCGCACCATTCGCATCACTGAACGTATTGCTCGGGATACCACGCTAACCCCGGTCGCGCATTTGACCTGTGTGGATGCATCCAGGGCAGAAGTGCGTCGGGTCATCGGGCAATACGCGGACGCAGGAATTCGTAACGTCATGGCTTTACGAGGTGATCCGCCTGCTGGGACTCATGCGTGGCAGCCACACCCTGATGGTCTCCACTATGCCGATGAATTAGTGGCATTGCTTCGGGATGTTGGTTCATTCTGTGTTGGGGTTGCAGCTTTCCCGGATAAGCACCCGGAATCCACAGATTTAGATCAAGATGCTCGTGTTCTGGTCGCTAAAGCAGCGGCTGGCGCGGAATTTGCTATTACGCAGATGTTTTTTGAGGTAACGCCATACCGTGCGCTGGTGCAACGAGTCCGGGATTACGGCTGCGAAATGCCGATCATTCCAGGCCTCATGCCTATCACCGGGATCAGTCAGATTTTTCGAGTAGCCCAACTCGTGGGCGCTCATGTCCCGACCTGGATCACTCATCGCCTTGAACAGGCAGGACCTGATCCAGATCGCGTCCGGGACGCAGGGATCACTATTGCTACCGAGCTTGCTCGTGACGTTCTAGATGCTGGCGCGCCTGGCATTCACTTTTACACTCTGAACCGTTCCACAGCGTCATTGGAGATTTATCAAAGACTGGATCTCCCGGAACTTTCTAGTCAGCCATGACCGCAGTCTGGAGTTTACAGTGCCTGGGGTGATGAGCCGGCAAGCGTATTTCGACGCATGGGCACATAACCATGGTGTTGATATTCGTAGGATTCCTCTTGTTCGATCATGGCTACGGGTCGTGTATTTCTCTTCCCTCCCTTTAGCTCGGTGCCATATTTCACCCGCAGCAGTGACGAGCGCAGGGTTTGCTCTCGCTTGGGTAGTTCCTCTCTTGGTTTCACAGGGTGAGCGTTGGGTATTACTCGCCGTTCCGGTAATGGCGCTTGCAGGTTTTCTTGACAATGTTGATGGTGCGCTCGCTGTGATAACTCATCGAAGCAGCCGTTGGGGAGCACTGCTCGATGCAGTCGTTGATCGACTCGCAGATACCGCTGGAGTAGCTGCCCTTTGGGTTTTAGGCGCCCCGGGATGGTCTGCGGTGTGCGCTGGTGGGGTGTTTGGCTTACATGAATACATCCGAGCTAAAGCTGGTGAGCTAGGGCTTAATGGTGTAGGGACAGTGACGATTGCGGAGCGGCCCACCCGAGTCATTGCAATGGTGATGTTCCTTTTCGGTGCGGGCATTTTTCCGGAGTTCACTCAAAAGTGGGCAACTGGTGGTGTTATTTTTTGCTGCCTGGTGGGAATATTTGGTCTCATCCATTTGCTCCTAGTGGTCCATCGTGATCTTCAGCAACGTTTGCCGTAAGCGCCTAAAGATGGCCAATCTGACGAGACACAATCTCAGCTGAAAGCCCAACAAGTGGTAAGCCCCCACCAGGGTGAGCTGAGCCGCCGACGAGAAATAACCCAGGGATTACCCCACGGTTCGCTGGTCGTAGGAACGCCGCTCGGGGGCCATTACTTGACGTGCCATAAATTGAGCCGCCAACGCTTCTGGTTTCCTGTTCCAGGGTTGCTGGGGTACGCACTTCCCGCCAGAGCAGTCGGTCTCGGATGTCCATCCCTCGCTCAGCCATGACGTCAATGATTCGGTTGGCGTAGCTGTCCGCCAAGCCAGGGTCATGCCAATCAATACCAGCTGATCTATCCGATGGGACATGTCTTGGTGCGTTCACCAGCACAAACCATGCTTCATGATTGTCATCAGGCCGAAGTGCAGCGTCATTCGGTGCACTGATGTACACCGTCGGATCTGGAGCTGGGCGTGGTTTGCCGCGTTGCCTGCCGGTACCGAAAACCGAATCGAACTCATCGTCGTAGTTTGCGGGGAAAAGGACAGTGTGATGCTGAAGATTCGGTGTACGTCCCCTCAATGCCAGCAGGAGGACAAAACCTGAAAGAGATGGGGTCGCGCGTTTGGTTTTCCGCAGAGCCGCACGAGCTGACGGGCCAGACAGTAAATCTTGGTAAAGGTGGCTGGCATCTGCGTTGGAAACCACTATGTCTGCGGCGGTTTGTGTCCCATTGATGACGGCCCCGCTCACACGACCATGGTGGGTAACTATTCTTTCTACGGTTGCACCGCAATGGATCGTCACCCCCATGTCGATGGCACGGCGTTTCATGGCTTCAGCCAGACCGTACAAACCTCCGCTAATCCACCAAGCACCAAAAGTTTGCTCAACATACGGAATGGTGACTAATGCCGCCGGTGCATGTCTCGGATCCGAGCCGGCATAAGTGGCGTACCGGTCTAAGAGAAAACGCAATCGTGGGTCATCCAAGTAGCGGGTTCCTAATGTGCGGAGTGACTGCCATGGGGCCACGGTGGCGAGATCATTGAACTGAAGGGCTAACCGGCCAAGCGTCCGAGGTCCATCAATTGCGGATTCAAGAAATGGCTTTCGCGTAATATCCCAAATTCGCCCGGCACGTTCCATGAGGGCAGACCACTGCGCACCGGCTCCGTTACCAAAGGCGTCATCTAGAGCGAAGGTCACACCAGCGCGGGAAGCGTTTGGTATGTCTACGTCAACTCCGTCAGTAAAGCGATACCGAAAAACAGGATCGACTGAATGCAATTCAACGCATTCTTCTAAAGGAGCACCAGTTTTTAAGAATAAATCGCGGTACACCGCTGGCAAGGTCAGCAAACTAGGCCCGGTGTCAAAAATAAAACCTTCTCGTTCGTATCGTCCTAACTTTCCACCGACGTGCCCTGCTTGTTCGAAAATATGAACCTTGTGACCTGAGGCTCGCAAACGAATTGCTGCCGCCAAGCCACCTACGCCGGCTCCAATAACTACGATCTGAGCCATAATGAAGAAGAGTAGTAGTACATCAGTAGGCTTTCTGATTGTTAGCCGATGACTTCAGCTGATTGGGCGTCCCTTCCACTGAAGTGTTCCTTGACGGCGGGAATGAAGGGATCGCAACACTAGTAAACAAAAGATTCCAATAGAAACTGGGTGAGCAAGGGCATCCGGCCAAATCCGGCTGGCGGTTCGTTGACCCGTAAGTATGCGGCTAGCGACTCCGGCGCCGTAACCGAGAAGGCCGATGAAAGATCCGGTCAGTGCTGCGATCGTTGGCCAGACATACACAAAGAGCAGACAACCGACTACGCTCAAAGCACCCAGGGGTGAGCCGAAAGCCGCCCACAGTGATTTGGTGTACCCATCGCGTAAGGATGCCCAGCCATCGTACATCCGACATGTCGCGAGAACGGTGCCATCCGCCACGCCACCACAGCCCCCCTTCTTCTTGATCATTCGAACTAGAGCAAGGTCATCGAGAACTGCACATCGAATGGCAGCATGTCCACCTGACCGGTAGTAACAGTCCCGGTCTACCGCCAAGAATTGCCCATTTGCTGCGGTCAAAGAAGGGCGTGGGGATTTTTCAGCTATTCGTAGGGGAAGAGTGGTGAGCCAGGACCACTGCAGCAGTGGTTGCACTAAACGTTCTGCCCAACCATGAGCGAGCTGCCGTGGGTATGGGCACACAACATCGAATTTATTGTCTCGCAAGAGGTGGATGCTTGCTTTTAATCCGGCTGGAGCGACATCCACGTCTGCATCAATGAAAACGAGAACAGTACTTTTGGGATCTGCAAGGAGACTTAACTGATGACATGCCCATGGCTTACCCAGCCAGCCATGAGGTGTTGCCTCGCCCTGTCTCACAGTGATCCGAGGATTATTTCCTGCCCATGCTCGAACGAGATCAGCTGTCCCGTCGTTTGACTCATCGTCTAGCACGACAAGTTCGCTAGTGGGGTAACGATCTAAAGCTTTTTCTAAGCTGGGAAGTATTGCTTCTACCCGATGAGCTTCGTTTCTCACTGGCAATAGCACGGAAATGTTTTCATTAACTCCATTTTTTGCATCGCGTTGTGGTGTGCGAAAGAAGCGCAGGTTGATAGATGTATGCACAAAAAAACTCAACGCGATGGCAGAGGATGCCCACGTCATTGAAATCCAAAGGCTCATTGAGTCGTTCGTTCTGCAAAAGACTTAGCTCGCATCAAATTTTGAGCGAGCGCTGATTGACGTTGGAAATTTAGTAAGCTCAAAAGGTAAGGCAAAACAAAAATTCCCATAATCACACCACCCCAAAGTCCGACAGCGGGTCGCTGAAAGAACGTGAACGAACCCAACGTGGATCCAAGCCACGTCCAAGTAAGTAATGCCGCTGGCACTCCTTGCGAGATAACTCTTCGTGGTGTTAACCAATGCAACAGACTCATCATCATAATCGAAACTAAGAACCATCCGGCGTAATTTGTTAGTGGTATGCCAGGCACCCCTGGAAGGGCCGGTTCGGTGTTAACGAAACGCCAGTGACCTGCCGCGACCATCTGCGGATCGAGGAAAAGATCCCATGAGGTTAACGCCCCAGCCCCAGTAATAATTGTTACTACGGTTTGTCGGATTCGATCATGCAGTTGGCTTGAGTCAGAGCGTAAACTTCGGGCGCCCCAAAACCGTCCCAACTGAAGACAGGGATAAGCCATCATGATCCAAGCGGCCGGTATCACCACTGGAACGTTCATGATCTGTTGTCCCAAAGTGCCGGTATAGCTGTACTGGCCAAAGGGAAAACCAGTGTAAACCCCAATAAATTCCGCAGAAAAGCCTCCGCCACCTGCGACACTGAGAAGACAATAGAGACCTCGATAACCGAATTGTTGTTTGGCGTGGAGGGTCATTGCACCGGCAAAAAGCAGAACGGCGGTAATAGTTACTAAGTAAAGAGCATGACCTGAAACGAGTGGGTACCAAATTTGGGTGAAAACAGTTCCGATTGCAAGAATACTTACCCAATTCCATCGATGATGTCCCGGTAAAGATAAACGGTCATACATTGACATCTCCTAAAGCTGCAGGAGACCGCGAAAATGAAGTATCTGTAAACGATCCTTCGATACGAATAACCTCGAATCGGGCAAAAAGCTCTTCGGAATACCAGTCATACACTGAGGTTTTGGTAATCGCAGTGCGATGAGGCATTCGGCCGTAAGCAAAAGTTTTTAACGCAAGGGTGTTCTCCCAAACGCTAAAAGTTCCCTGAAGCCCGATCGGCGCCTCCCCAATTCCTACCGCCCATTGAAGTCCCTTTACTTGCCCTAGATCAGCAGAAACCGCAGGAACCGAATTCCAAAAACGCATGACTTGCCGAGGAGCAATCCTCGCGCGCGTGATACTTGCCACAATGCCTGGAGTCGCCCTTGGCTGTGGCTTGCCAAAAGGGAGTTGACCGGCCCAGGACCCTCGGCTTGTTAGGGGAGACAAATGAAAAGTCATCGACTCTTTGGCAATCCTGTTCCAAGAGATGATGGCCGGGTTGAAAGCGCTGGCTTGAGTAGCTGCTTCAGCGTCGCGCCATACTGACAGCAGTCCCCATTGTCGTGGATTGTTATCACGCAAGGTGAATGTTCGGCCATGTCCTGTTCCTAGCAACTTTCCAAACAATAAGCCGGAAGCGCGGTGTATCGCTGGCCGGGTAGAAGCCATCCGAGTTATTGCTAGAGGAATATGTCTTGGCGAGACTCGCCAAAAATTCATCACGACATAAGGGGAATCTGGTCTTACCGAATGAGGACTAATCATCGTAAAAGTGGTGTTGTCCTTTCGTCCGATACCACCCGTGAAACTTGGTTACAGCTTGCGTAGCACGGTGACGATACGGCCTAGAATCTTGGCAGTCGACCCATCAATTGGTTCATAAGCAGGATTGTGTGGCATAAGCCAAATCCGGTCCTTGGTTCGGCGTAGCGTTTTTACGGTCGCCTCTCCATCGAGAAGCGCAGCGACTATTTCCCCATTTTCTGCTGTGGGCTGACTACGAACGACAACCCAGTCTCCGTTACAGATCGCTGCGTCAATCATTGAATCGCCGACAACTTCAAGAAGGAAGAGCTCTCCCTCGCCAACGAGTTGACGAGGGAGGGGAAAAATATCCTCTGCAGTTTGCTCCGCAAGGATTGGGCTCCCTGCGGCAATCCTTCCCAGTACTGGCACGTATGACGGAAGAGGGTTTTCTGATTCAGCTGTACCAGTATGTGAATCTGCATCTGGGACACTTAGGTCTTGGGTATCTACTACCTCGATTGCTCTAGGGCGGTTAGGATCGCGCCGAAGAAACCCTTTTCGTTCTAGTGCCGCTAACTGATGAGAAACACTACTTGGGCTAGCTAGTCCTGCCACTTCGCCAATTTCCCGCATAGTTGGGGGATAGCCCCTTGTTGTCACACTGTGACGAATTGTGTCCAAAATTCGTTGCTGTCGATTGGTGAGATGAGTGCGCGCTTCGGTAATCGAAACTTGCTGGTGAGCGGGTCGCGTCACTTTAATGTCAGGTACTTTCTGGCTGATCTTATGAGTTGCCACGATTGGTCCTTAGTCCTGCTATCGAAGCCGCTACCTGATTCGTATTTATGGCGAGTAAGTCAAACCGGTCATTCATCTCAATCGCCTACAAGGCTTGAAACATGATCTAAATCTCAGCTTACGAGCCTTGTAGCACACTTTAATGGATCAGACAGTTCTGTCAAACATACGTTCGTATTGTCTTGAGAAAGCGCGATCAACGTTGCATAATCGAACACATGTACAGAACAAGTGTTCGAGTTACTTGGAGTTTCTCGCGTTCAGATTTCCAGCTGACACAGCGAGGGCGTTTTTTACTTTTCGCGACTGTTCTCACTACAACAGTGGCAATTTTTTTAGTTGTCATAACGGGGAAGGGGCAGGCCAAAAACTCTCCTGATGCGATGCGGCAGGATTTCAAATATGTCACTGTTCTTCCCGGTGAAACTTTATGGTCTATTGCGGCTGGTCTTGATCACCGCCGAGATCGTCGAGACGTGGTGATCGATCTAATGGAGATCAACAAACTTCCTAGCGCCCACCTCATCGCTGGACAGGTTCTTGCCATTCCGCAATCCACTTAAAGATCAAGCAACCGGCGGACGCGCCGAGTCTCATTCAGCTTGCATCGACTCGTCAATAAGACTAGCTTCGTCACAACATCTAGTAAGTTTCTTCGAAATTTGACCCATAGGTTGTGGGAATCGGAGATCGATCATTAGGAACAAATGTTGTGATGAGCTAGGAGGTGAACGTTATGCACTGCCCATTTTGTCGTTACTCCGATTCGAAGGTCGTTGATTCCAGGGCGACCGATGATGGATCAGCAATTCGCAGACGTCGAGCGTGCCCTCAATGTGGCCGCCGGTTCACCACAACTGAGACGACAACACTTTCAGTAGTAAAGCGATCTGGAGTGACCGAGCCTTTCACCCGGGAAAAAATTTCTAGTGGTGTTCGTAAGGCGTGTCAGGGTCGACCTGTAACTGAGGATCAATTAGCGCTACTTGCCCACCGTGTGGAAGAAACCGTGCGAGGCGCAGGTGGTGCGCAAATTGATGCACACGATATCGGGTTGGCGATCTTGGGCCCATTGCGCGAACTAGATGAAGTGGCTTATTTGAGATTCGCCAGTGTTTATCAAGCATTTAGCTGTCTAGAGGACTTCGAAAAATCAATATCAGCTCTTCGGCATGATCACCATCACTCCTCTTCCGGAATCGGCTGATCGCAATCAAGAACTGAAAATACTTGAATTTCAACACCAACCAGAATCTTTTGAGGGGATCATGAGCCAAACAGCCAACAGTCAGCGATCGGCGGCCAATTCACGTTCAGCGCGTGGGCGGCAGGTGAAGGGTGTCAGCGTACCTAGAATTTTTACTACACCCGGAATTCATCCTTATGATGAAGTGCAATGGGAAAGACGTGATGTGATTCAGCAAAACTGGAAAACTGGGGAAACTATTTTTGAGCAGCATGGCGTTGAGTTTCCCGAGACCTGGTCGGTGAACGCATCTACAATCGTCACGACTAAATATTTCCGAGGAGCTCTTGGTTCCTCTGATCGTGAATCAAGTCTTCGCCAACTTATCGACAGAGTGGTTTCCCGCTATGTAGATGCGGGGAAAGAGAATAATTATTTTGCGACCGTTGAAGATGCAGGGCTTTTTCAGCATGAACTGACTTGGGCTCTTCTAAACCAAGTCTTTAGTTTTAACTCTCCTGTCTGGTTTAACGTAGGAACTTCGTCTCCTCAACAAGTGAGTGCATGTTTTATTCTTTCCGTTGACGATTCAATGAACTCTATTCTTAACTGGTACCGCGAGGAGGGATTGATTTTTAAGGGTGGCTCTGGGGCTGGCCTCAACCTTTCTCGCATTAGATCAAGTAAGGAACTTTTACGTTCATCAGGAGGGACAGCTTCTGGCCCAGTCAGTTTTATGCGCGGGGCCGATGCCTCAGCGGGAACTATTAAGTCTGGTGGTGCAACCCGCCGAGCGGCCAAAATGGTGGTACTTGATGTCGATCACCCTGACATTGAAGAGTTCATCGAAACAAAAGCACGAGAAGAAGAAAAGATTCGAGTTCTTCGAGATGCCGGATTTGATATGGATCTCGGAGGGGTGGACATCACGTCGGTTCAATACCAAAATGCAAATAATTCAGTTCGTGTGAGTGATGAGTTTATGCACGCTGTGGAAAAAAAGGGTTCTTTTGGTTTAAGGTCCCGATTGACCAGCGAAGTTATTGATTCAGTTAGTGCAGTTGATCTTTTTCGTAAAATATCTGAGGCTGCATGGCGATGCGCCGATCCAGGGATTCAATACGATGACACGATTAATGACTGGCATACAAATCCTGAAACGGGCCGTATTACCGCTTCCAATCCATGCTCTGAGTATATGAGCTTGGACAATTCGTCATGTAACCTTGCTAGTTTAAATTTGATGAAGTTTTTAAATGATGATGGCTCATTTAATGCGCAATCTTTCCTTAACGTGGTGGAGCTAGTCATCACGGCAATGGATATTTCTATTTGTTTTGCCGATTTTCCCACCGAAGCTATTGGTGACACGACAAGAAAATATCGTCAGTTAGGTATTGGATACGCTAACCTCGGTGCTCTACTTATGGCGAGCGGTTTAGCTTACGACAGCGACGGCGGTCGTTCCCTGGCTGCGGCAATCACCTCATTAATGACGGGAACGGCATACCGAAAGTCCGCTGAAATTGCGAGTGTTGTTGGACCTTACGAAGGATATGCACGCAATGCAGAGGCGCATCGCCGCGTTATGCGTAAGCACTCAGCGGCGCACGATGCAACACGGCCTTTGCACGCTATTGATGGTGATATTCATCGCCATGCAACTCAAGCTTGGGCGGACGTCACTCAGCTTGGTGCTGAATTCGGGTTTCGTAACGCCCAAGCATCTGTTTTAGCTCCCACCGGAACTATCGGATTTATGATGGACTGCGATACCACTGGAATTGAACCCGATTTCTCTCTTGTGAAATTCAAGAAATTGGTTGGCGGGGGTTCAATGCAAATTGTTAATTTGACCATTACACGCGCCCTGCAAAAGTTGGGCTATCAACCAGAACAGATTGAAGCAATTACTGAGTACATTGCTGAAAATGGTCACGTGGTCAATGCGCCAAGCTTGCGTATGGAGCACTACGAAATATTCGATTGTGCAATGGGGGAGCGAGCTATCAAGCCGATGGGCCATGTCCGCATGATGGCGGCCGTCCAGCCCTTCCTTTCAGGTGCAATTAGCAAAACGGTCAATTTACCTGAGTCGGCGACAGTTGAAGAAATTGAAGAAGTCTATCTTCAAGGTTGGAAACTCGGTTTAAAAGCATTGGCTGTTTATCGCGACAACTGTAAGGTTGGTCAGCCACTTTCTGACGCAAAGGCTGCCGAAAACGTCACAACCGAACCGGATGAAGTCTCCTCCGTAGCACCAGAGAACCGACCTATCCGACGGCGTCTGCCCAAGTCGCGTCCTTCCATGACAACGTCATTCACGGTTGGTGGCGCTGAGGGATACATGACTGCTGGGTCATACCCTGATGGTGGCCTGGGTGAAGTCTTTCTCAAATTAGGTAAACAAGGATCCACGTTGGCTGGTGTTATGGATGCATTCTCTATTGCGATCTCGATTGCCCTTCAACATGGTGTTCCTTTAGAAACGTATGTTTCGAAATTTACGAATATGAAATTCGAACCCCACGGCATGACGGATGATCCAGATATTCGTATGACGCAATCTATTATGGATTACATATTCCGTAGGCTTGCCCTGGATCACCTAGATTTTGAGACAAGGTCTGCAATGGGTATCTATACCTCAGAAGAGCGACAAAAACATATTGAAACAGGTTCTTATCAGGTACCAAGCTCTAAAAAGTTTGAATTCCAGGAAAAAAAAGCTTCTGAGCTTTCCGATGGAATTTCAGATTCAATCTCGCTTTCGACTCAGCGATCTTCAGTTGAGCACGTCGTGCACTCTTCTGCTGAGCTGATGGAAGTTCTGCAAGGGAAAGCTGCTGATGCCCCGATGTGCATGACCTGTGGTGTCAAAATGCGGCCTGCGGGTAGTTGTTATGTATGTGAGGGTTGTGGATCAACATCAGGTTGCAGCTAAGTTTGTCAGACAGTGCGGGATATTCACGAATAGTTTCCGCACTGTCTGACATTCGCACGCATGTGGATAATTTTAAGAAAGGAACGGATTTTTCTATCAGGCTGTACGTGTGCCTAAGTATCCTTCTCTCTCGATAAATGATCTTTTGGATGAATTCGTTGCTGTCGCAGCCGGCGAACGAACGCCAATGACTAAAGCTAGATATCAGTCGCTGGTAGAGCCGCTGCGAGATTTTCCGGGGTTTGAGGGCGTAGGAGTTGCCTGTCTGTTGAATCGTGTGACGTCTTGTCTTAAGACAATGGACGGCGAAGTGGCGTCACCCATAATTTCGTTATGGCGCCGCCTGGTGAACTGGTTACGCCGATTCGCTGATCTTACAGACGAGGAAACACGAACAGCATTCATGTGTGCTCACACTGCGTTGCATCGTCTTGAGCGGCAGCGCTATCGAAATCGGCATCCTGAAGTAGTTCGTCCCGCCCCAAAAGATTCCCGTCTTTCGTGATAAAAATGGCAATGGTAAAGAATATTTCACGCAAAGCTTTGGTTCCTGCCATTCATTTTCATTCTTGAACCACGCTTCACCCAGTGTCGGCATGGACGTAGCAATGAGGAGAGTCGATCACCAGTGGGTGGCTACGGGATGCAAATCACACTGGTTGTTGTTCTGGTGCTGGTGAACGCTATTTTTGCTGGTAGTGAGATGGCTTTGGTGTCTTTGCGAGATAGTCAAGTTCACCGGTTGAGTCAGGCTTCGCGAGGTGGTCAAGCGTTGATGCGCTTAGCCCAAGATCCGAACCGATACTTGGCGACAATCCAGCTTTTTATTACTTTGGCTAACTTTTTAGCTTCTGCTGCTGCTGCCGTATCCCTTGCTGCCCCTGTCGTTTTACTTTTAGAGGGCTTAGGGCAGGCCGCAGAGCCAGTAGCCGTTGTTTTAGTTACCCTTTCCTTAACTTTTGTCAACTTGGTTGTCGGTGAGTTAGGTCCTAAGCGGTTAGCTCTCGTTCATGCGGAGAGGTGGGCTCTCACGGTCGCTCGGGGAATCGATTTTCTGGCCACAGCATCGCGGCCGGTAATTTGGCTTTTAGGTAGATCTACCGATCTCCTTGTGCGTTTAACAGGAAATGATCCAAAAACAGTGCGCGATGACGTTAGTACTGAGGAAATCAGAGACCTTATAGCGGCTCGACGAGATTTTTCGGCTGACCAGCGGGCAATTATTACGGGAGCTTTTGATATTGCCGACCGGACCTTACGCGAAATTCTTATTGCCCGAGGTGAAGTCTTCGCGCTTTCTGCTTCCACAGTCACACCTAGTGGTTTGCGTTCCCTTCTTGAGGCAGGTTACTCGCGCGCACCGGTCGTTGGGCGAGGGGGCCTAGATGAAGTTCGCGGCGTGGTGCATTTACGGGATCTGGTTGATCGTCAAGGTGTGGTTGCTGATCACGCAAAGCCAGCTATGTTCCTGCCAGAAACGCAACGAGTCTCGGATGCACTGCGACAAATGCGCCAACAACACGAGCATTTTGCGTTAGTAGTTGATGAACGAGGTGGAGTTGATGGGATTGTCACGTTAGAAGATCTTATGGAAGAAATAGTGGGAGAAATCTACGATGAAAGTGATCGAGACATTCAAGGAGTAATTCAAGATACTGACGGATCCCACGTGTTAGCTGGCACTTTCCCCGTTCACGATCTTGCTGATCTTGGTATAGAGATCTCCGTCGTTGATACACATCACTACGCAACAGTGGCAGGCTTGGTCCTTGCTCATCTTGGTCATGTTCCTACCCAAGCTGGTGAACACGTTGTAGTTGAAAACTATCGCATTGATGTCCTCCAAATTAGTGGGAGAGCTATTAGCCGGGTAAGGATTCAGTGCATTCCCAGGGATAACACGCTGAATTGAACACCGTGTTATGAGTTAATCGTTGCTAACAGTTCCATGCGGTTTCGTGCTTTATGGACGACATATCATGCCCACCCAGCGCTCAAACCAATTCGGGGCATCGACGGTCTGCCGGTTGTCATGCCCGAGGATTGGTTACTCCAAGAGAAGACCCACTCCAACCAGGAAACACTTCTCTCGCTTGTTCACGTGTTGCCCCGCAACGATTTTGGAGTACATCAGCCAACACAGCGCGATAGTCAGTCACAGCTTTCAGGTCGCCTTGATGAAGATTGTCAGCATTGAGACCAGGCCATTCGCCGTGAACAGTACCTCCACGAACGCCGCCTCCCAAAAGAAACATTGCGTTTCCCCACCCGTGGTCTACGCCACCGGAGGCGTTTTCCTCCGTGCGACGGCCAAATTCGCTCATTGTCACCAAGGTTACTCGCCCAAACGCATCACCCAAGTCTTCGGCAAATGCGGCGAGTGAACGGCCTAAATCGGTCAGTTTGGTTCGCATCCAGCCTCGGTCGACGGTGCCCAGATCCACATGCATGTCCCAATCGCCCTCATCAATAGTGATAACTGAGATGGGTTGATCAGAGGTGATGAGACGTGCCGCATCTCGCAGCGCTTTGCCAAGATCGCTATCTGGGTATGAACCAGCTGGGCGTTGAACGGTTGCCACCTGAGCTGCTGAGCTGAGGCCATTCAACATGGATGTCACCCCAGAATTGACTGGCAAAGTCGAATTCGCATATAGGGTGCGTAGTGCTTGATCCCACCGAGCTGCGGTCGCCGGTTTTTCAGTTCCAGCGAGTTTAAAATCTTTGATTGTTTTCATGGTGACTTTGTCGTGAGGTCCGGATGTGGATCGAGGTGCCCGATAACCCAGAGATGTGCTCCGGAGAGGAGCTGGTTCTGACAGTGTCCTCAACCCCAGAGTCCGGTCCAACCAGCCGGTGCGGACATATGATCCTGGTGCGGCACGTTCGACTTCTTCCATAGCGGAGAAATGCGATCTATTGGCTGAAGTCAAACCGGTTGCTTGCACTATCCCGAAAGAACCTCGGTCATACCACGTTTTCAAAGGGCTCAGTGCAGGATGTAATCCGTATCTGCTGTTCAATGCCACAGTTGCTTCGCGCGGAATTGCGATCTTTGGACGCGCAGCGTAGTAATCCTCATCAGTGACGGGAACAACAGCAGAGAGACCATCAAATCCACCACGCAGGAAAAGCACCACCAGCGTGTCAGTTCCTGGCAGGTTCGCCGACTGTGCGTACCGAACGGTGAGATGCTCCGAGAGAGCGACTGCAGCACCGGCGGCAATCGACCCTTGAAGGAGGCTGCGACGGCTGAGTCGCCGAACTTGTTGCTCTTCAACGCAACTGGAGCAGGAAGCATCAAGGACGGTTTCGCGGGCTTGCTGTAACGACATCATGACCTCTCAAGAAATTCGGTGAAAATGGAATTAGCGATACATGTGGTAAGGAGAGGAAAGAAGCAGCGCTATCCATTCATAAAATTGCCAGGTGACAGCCGCTGACGTGGCAGTCACCTGTGTTGATTCACTGACATTAAGAAAAGTCAGGACAGCAGCGCGATCTGTTGCGCTGAGCGTGCGACCAAAAAGAGTGGTGGCAACTTTATCGACGAGATTTCCATGAGTTGCAGGAAGAGTGTTTGGTGTAGTGAGAGAAGCTCCAGGGCATAGCCGAGACAAAAGATTAGGGCGGACTAAAGTTTCCGGCCACCAGGCGCTTACCAAGGATCTAATAAAGTTCCAGCGCTGTAATATCGCGGTCGAAGAGTTCCACGCTTGCGGTGACAATGGATAGCCATCAGGGGTGGGCCAGTTCATAGGGGAGTGCCCGGTGTCACCGATCGCCCAAGCGATGCCTTTAACTCCTTCGTATCCGGTTACGTCGCACTGCAAACCAAGTGCCCGAATAGTGGCGAGAATGGATTCCAACGGACGACGTGTAACAGCTCCATAGTTGGAGTTAAATTCTGAGGAAGTAAACATCAGTTTCAAAACCGGAGCAATAGCTGTGTCGTTCGCCAAATACGTAGAAGCCATTTTTTGAATTAACGATGTGGGAGGGGTATCAGCGACAAAATACTGGGCCAGTTTGGTACAGATCCGCTGCGCAGTAGCTGGATGGCGGGCAAGGTATCCGATCAACGACTTTGCGACTGCAAGCCCGCCGGTAGAGGAAGTATTACCGTGTGACCACTTGAGCACAGTGACTTTCCCAGTCCAGTGATACCAAGGTTTGTACTCGAATTCTCCGGATTCGTTATCGACGCTGAGGCCAGTAAGGACGCGGGTGGCGTTAAGGACGTCCGTTTCGGAGTAATTGCCTACCCCTAAGCTGTGCAATTCAAGCAGCTCGCGTCCTTGGTTCTCATTGGGATGCTCTGCGTAAGAAGTCCTGTTACCAAGGAAAGTCAGCATTGCTGGGTGCAGGCTGGTCGCTACGAGGAGATCGGCGTACTTTCCGAGGGCACGTGACCGAATAGTTGCTTGATAGTGCGCACGAGATTCATCGACATCATCAGCAAGCACCGGGACGTTAATATGGTTCGCCCAAAACTCAACCATCTGCGCTTGAATTTGACGTTGTGACCACGCCAACCGGGCAATGTGTTCGCACTGAACTGCGAATTTATGTTCCCACCCTTTGATCTTTTTGGTGCGAATTTGATGCTGGACAGACCAGATAGGTGTCGACTGCGAACCACCGAATCGGGGGTAAAGCTTATTGAATGCGGTGTCATCGACTGATGACGGTTTGAGTTGCGCGTCCAGCCAAGCCAACCTGTTTTTAGCGATGGCATCGACTACAGATTTGGTGGCACCAGTTGTGGCTCGGCGGGCTAGATGCCAGCTGCTGCTGTTTCTCGTGAAAGCACTACCCGTTGTGGCCGGTGCGGCGAACGCGATGCTACGACGTGTCGCAGCATTCGCAGCGATAACTGCGGTTGCGCCAGTAACGAGCAAACCGCGGCGGGCCAAAGAAGTGGCGTCATTGTTGCCTGATTCCGTAGAGCTAATCGGGCTTATGTCGGTCAGAGTCACGCCGATGCCTTCCTCGTCGTTCTAGGGGGTCCTCCTAGGATTCGGCGAGTGTGGGCAGGGCTTAAGGCATGACCACCCGAATGGATCATTGGCAAGCATGAGTTTTCACCCGAATGAACTAGTCCGCTAGGACTCATTAATGCAGGTGATCTTAGCTAAGAAATGAATACGATATCTGGCTAGGTTTGTTTTGAACCGTTAAGAATGTGTGCTTTCAGGAAAATGACATGCCACGTGGTGCTCTGCAGTAGTTTGTTGCAACAGTGGCTCCACAGTCCGGCATATGTCCTGCGCTTTCCAACATCGGGTGTGGAAACGGCATGCTGGTGGTGGGCTATGGGGGCTAGGAACGTCTCCTTGTAGAACAATACGTTCGCGACGATGTCTATGTAGTGGATCCGGTTGCGGCGCAGCGGATAACAACGCGACGGTATAGGGGTGATGGGGGGTTGCATAAATGTCGTCACGCGCCCCTAGTTCAACAATTTTTCCGAGATACATCACTGCTACTCGGTCGCTGATATGCCGAACGACTGATAGGTCATGTGCAATGACAACGTAGGTCAAGCCAAGCTTTGCCTGCAGATCCTCTAACAGGTTAATAACTTGTGCCTGAATCGAGACATCGAGTGCTGAGACAGGCTCGTCGGCGACGATCATTTTAGGTTTCAAAGCAAGTGCCCGAGCAATACCAACCCGTTGTCGCTGCCCGCCTGAAAACTCATGAGGGTATCGGTTGTAATGCTCTGGATTGAGTCCAACTAGTTCAAGGAGTTCTTGAACGGATTTTTTAACACCGCCTTGCGGGTTAATTCTTTGGATGCGAAATGGAGCACTCACGATTGTGCCCACGGTATGACGTGGATTGAGAGAGGAGTACGGATCCTGGAAGATCATCTGAAGATCACGTCGAAGCGAACGCATTCTTCGCGAGGGAAGCTTAGTAAGCTCTTGACCCGCAAATGTGATGGTGCCTGAAGAAGTCCTGAGAAGACGGGTCAGCAGGCGACCGGTGGTGGTTTTACCGCATCCTGATTCACCTACTAAACCTAAGGTTTCTCCCTGCCGTACGGTAAATGTCACGTTATCGACTGCCGCAACCCCGCTGGTTACTCGACCAAAAAAAGAGCGTCGAGTAGGGAAAATTTTTCGCACTTCTCGTACATCCATCAAGACGGGTGAGGGGCTTTGACGAGCGAGGTTTTCGGGACCGCGATTTCCCGATGGGGTGGGGATATGACGTGATGTCATTGTTGTCCTGATGGGGAGGAGTGATGAGCAGGCGAGTCAGAGGTATCACGAATTGCCTGTCGTTGGCTTGAGCTCAGCCAGCAGGCAGCGCGATGGCTTACTTCTTCAACAGGCTCTAACGGGGGAATGACACTCGTACAGGAATCTGGGATTCCTGCGTAAGGACATCGTGGGTGAAAAGCACATCCGGGGGGTAACGTGATCAACGATGGTGGTGACCCATTAATTGGCACAAGCCGATTTTCGCGTGGCCGATCTAGCCGAGGCATGGAGTTTAATAGCCCCCAGGTATAAGGGTGTGCTGGCTGTTCAAAAACATCTTTAATCGTCCCCTGTTCTACCGCGCGACCGGCGTACATCACGAGCAGTTGATCAGCAATTTCAGCTACAACCCCAAGGTCATGCGTGATGAGAATGACCGCTGATCCGAATTCTTTTTGTAAATCGCGAATAAGGTCAAGAATTTGTGCTTGAACTGTCACATCAAGGGCAGTGGTGGGTTCATCCGCAATAAGCAAGCTAGGGTCACAAGACAGAGCCATTGCGATCATGGCACGCTGGCGCATTCCACCAGAAAACTGATGCGGGTACTCATGAACCCGGCGGTGTGGTTCAGGAATACCTACTCGGTCCAACAACTCAATTGCGCGGGAGTATGCCTGTCGGCGGCTTACGTGGTGGTGAATCCGGTATGCCTCAACAATTTGTCCGCCTACTGTGTAATACGGATGCATGGCTGAGAGTGGATCTTGAAAGATCATTGCCATAGTGCGTCCCCGCATTTTCCGCACACTCTGTGCGTTCAAGCTCAGTAGCTCTGTGCCATCAAGGTGAATTTGCCCCGAAACGTGGGCTCGACTTCCATGATGTAAGCCCAGAATGCCCAGGCTAGTGGCGCTCTTACCGGACCCAGATTCCCCGACAATCCCTAAGGTTTCGCCACGATCAACGGCAAAAGACAGCCCGTCTACAGCACGGACTAGGCCATCGTCAGTAGGGAAGTGAACTTTCAAATCCTGGACGGTGAGGAATGCCTCACGCTGTGGAGAATCAGGCTCCTTTATAAGAAGTGGTTCGCTCATTTCAGGCGCACCCGCGGATCAATTGAAGCATAAAGAATATCGACGAAAAAGTTTGCTAGCACGACGAAAAATGCACCCAAGAGTGTTACTCCAAGAACATTCGGAAGATCGTTTTGCTCAATGGAATCAATAGCAAGACGGCCCAATCCAGGCATTGAGAAAGCGGTCTCAGTCAAAACCGCACCACCGAGCAACAAACCCAAATCCAAACCAAAAATCGTCACGATTGGGGTGAGAGTGGACCGTAAACCATGTTTGACGACGACATTCCGTTCCGATAATCCTTTGGCGCGGGCGGTCCGAATGTAATCCTCATTCATGGTTTCGAGCATGCCAGCTCGCGTCAGTCTGGCGTATAACGCAGCAAAAAGAAACGCCAAGGTTAACCATGGTAAGACGAGATTCCACGCCCACAGTCCTGGATTTTGAGTGAATGGAACGTATGTCACATTCTGAAAGATTGGGATCTGGTAGCTGAAGATCGCTAAAGAAACTAATGCGGTGAAAAATACTGGGAGTGAAACCCCTGCAAGAGCGACGGTCATGGCGGCGCGGTCTATCCATGAGCCACGCCTAAGTGCGGAGATGACACCCACGCTCACCCCGATGAGTAACCAAAGAACCGCAGCTCCAAAAGCTAACGATGCCGTTACGGGGAGCCGATCAAGCAGTACTGGCCAAACTGGTTGTCGGGACTTAAAAGAATAACCGAAACACGGTGCCGGGCAAGATTGAGTAATGGGGCCAAGGGAATATTCCGTGCCTACTACCAAACCTTTCATGAAACGTCCGTATTGAACTAAAAGAGGATCATCAAGCCCTAATTGTTCAGTAACAGCACGAATTGCGTCAGGACTTGGATCGCGACCAACATACTGAGCTGCTAATTGCTCAGTGGTTTGCCCTGTCAACTTAGGGACGCCGAAGAAAACCCCAAACGTCGCCAAGCTGACGATAACCAACATAACGACTGCGCCAAAAAGTCGACGAATAAGAAAGATCAGCACGATTCCTCTTCAGGACGAAATGTGGCGAAGCAGTCGGCCTGGCCTCACGAAGAGATAGAGTCAGGCCGACCACTCGATTACCTTTGTTCGTTTATGCCGATCGAGGTGTAGCTGTACATCCCGTATACGGGATGGACGAAGACGTTAGACGCCTTAGGTGATCGGTAAAGCAAGGTCCTTTCATAAATGATTGGGAGTATCGCCGCCTGCTCCATCACTTTCTGATCGATTTGGGGCCAAATTGCGTTGCGTTGCGCGGGATCGGTGATGGTGAGGCTGTCATCAAAGAGTTGGTTGATCTCAGGGTTATCCAATTGCGACAGGTTGGAATTTCCTGATTCGTCGATCGCTCGACCATCGGTGATCTGGTTGAGAAGCCCGTAACCAGCTGGCCAGTCCGCGGCCCACCCCATGAACATCAAGCCCAGTCCTTTGCTGTTAGCGAAGTCTGGCGCGCCAGCGAAGTTCTCAAAGTATTTACTTGATGGGTAGGTCTGAATCGTAGTTTTAATCCCCACTTTTTCTAAAGACTGTTGAAGTGCCGTTGCGCCGGCAACCTCTTTAGGCCGGTCTGCCCGGGCGCTAATGACAGTGGTAAAACCATCTGGTTTGCCACAGGCTGTTAGTGCTTCCTTGGCTTTGGTGACATCTCCATTTGGCGTGCCAAGGAAATTGTAGACATCAGTTTTTTGATAACCAGGAATAGTTGGCGGCATGATCGTCGTGGCGATGTCGCCATTGATTGGGCCACCGTAAGCCCCCTGTAAGGCAACGTGATCCGCAGCGTAAAGGACTGCTTTGCGGCAATCAACGTTGTCCAGCGGGGGTTGTTTTGTGTTTAATGCAACGTACCGAAGGAATCCATTAGCGGGATTATCGCTTTGAGCTTTCTTAGCCGGATCGCCAAGGATCTTTGCCTTAGCGGCAGTTTCTACCCCGGCTCCGTCGAGATGAATTTCCGCGTCTCCAGCAAGAAGACGGTTGTCGAGGTCATTTGCCTCAACTTTGAGCGTGATTTCAATCGCGTCCGCCCGTTGTTTGCGATTTGGGTCGGTCACCGGACTCCATGCGGGGTTTTTTACTAAACGTAGAAATTTACTACGCTCGTATGTCTCAATTTTGTATGGACCACTGGAGACCACATTGTTTTCGTAGTCTGCGCCGGTGTCTTTGTCAGGCGGGACCGGTGCTGTTTGAGGTGATGCCGCAAGGTGATCGAACTCTGAGAACGGTGTGGCGAGTTTGAAGACGATTGTGGTGTCATCTGGGGTTTCAATCGAAGCCAAACCTAATTTCTCATCTTTGTAAGGGCCTTTGTACTCGGTACCCATCAGTTTTTTGAAATAGGTGGGGCTGTTCGAGAGCGCCTCGGGGGCGTAATTACTGCGAGACACCGCATATTTAATGTCTTTCGATGTAATGGGGGTGCCATCTTCGTATTTAAGGCCGCTGCGGAGTTTGTAGGTCCACGTCTTCCCGTCTGCGCTGACCTGGCCGTTATCTTGCGCTAAATCCGGGACCGGGACGGTGCCTTCGGGCCCGGGGACGTCTTTGTACGTCATTAAAGTTCGAGCATAAAGCCGAGACAGATTCCAGGCGTATGCGTAGTAAGTGTTACCTGGATCGATTGAAGCAAACTCATCGGTGCTTAAATACCGTACCGTCCCCCCACTGGCATCTGAAGGATTCACAATCTGCGTCAATCCTGCATTGGCGCTACCGGCGCCGCTACCAGATTCTTCGTCGCCGCACGCGGTCATGGTTAGCGCAAAGCACGTCAGGGCCACACCCCACCGCGCTGCTTTTGTTTTTCTAGTCATTATCTCTTTCTCTCTAAGGATTAGCTAGAACGGGGGTCTAAAGCATCGCGTAGGCCATCGCCAAGCAGATTGAACGCCAGAACGGTAATAAAAATAGCCATTCCCGGCACGGCCATAAAGGTTGGGGCGATTGAGTAAAATGGCACCGCTGAAGAGAGCATTTGCCCCCATGATGGTGTCGGCGGGCTAATCCCAACGCCAAGAAAAGATAACGCCGCCTCAAATAGAATATTCGTTGGAATAAGCAATGTTGAGTACACCAAGATCGGCGCTGTCAGGTTTGGCAAAAGTTCACGAAATAAGATGTAGGGCGTTCGAGCACCAAGTCCTCTGGCGGCGTCGACAAACTCCCGTTCTCGCAACGACATTGCTTGCCCGCGAACGATTCTGCCTATATATGGCCAAGCAAAAAAACCGATGATGAAAATCAAAACGGTGACTTGGAGACTAGTCCCTGACAAGCCGAACGCTTCCCCCTGAACGACACCGGCTAATGCAATCGCAAAAAGAAGTAACGGAAACGCCAAAAAAATATCCATTGCGCGGCTGATTACGGTGTCAACCCAACCTCCGTAATACCCGGCAAGAACACCTAATGTTACGCCGATCATGACGCTTAAGCAGGTAGCGAGAACAGCGATAAGCAGGGATATACGTGCTCCGTAGACAATCCTGCTAAAAACATCCCTCCCATTAACCGGTTCTACGCCTAAAAGGTAGTCCCAACTTATCCCTCCAAACGGGCCTTTGGGGGTGCCGAGATTTGGATCTAATAAATCGATATGAAATTCATTAGGAGGGTGACCAAACAGCCCCACCCACAGCGGGGCCCCCATTGCGAGTGCGAAAAGAATCAACACGACTGCTGCGCCTGCTCGAGCTACCCGGTCACGTCGCAATCGACTCCACGCTATTTGGCTAAGAGATCTACCAGCTATTCGTTTCCCTGCCCCCGAAAGGATCGCTTCAGGTTGAGCCTTGGTAGCCCCCGATGGCTCCAAGGGAGTGGTCATTCGGAAGCTTCCTTTCCTTGATCAAACCCAAACTAAGCCAACCGTGAGAGAACACTGCCTTACGAAGCATGCTCCATGAATATTCAACACGCCACCTTCTTTACCTGATCGAGACAAAAGTGATGATCCAGAAACGTACGGTATAGGTCGCTTGCCGTTTTTTAGCCAAGCCATAGATCTATTGGGAAGGGTCAAAGTGGCGCAGATATTTGCGCTAGCGAGAATAGAAGTCAACCCATTTCCACTTGGTGTATTTCGTGGTGATGCTTCGCGTGCCACTTGCCCGCGATCTCGGCGGCAGATCGGAGAGAGCTGTGCTTGACCCTCGCACCTTATATACGGTGCATCACGATGCCGTGGCCTCTTTAGTCAACGAGCTTCAAAGCCAGCAAGGTTCTTTGATGCTGGTACATGCTTTGACTGGTTTCGTCAACGCTGGCTCGGCGGTAAGTCTCACCGCGCAGCACATATTCGACACACTTCCGCATGATGTGGTGGCCACATTTTCGATTGACGAACTACTGGACTACCGTTCCCGGCGGCCAACGATGACGTTTGAGCAGGATCATTATTCCTCTTTCGACACCCCGCATCTTGCAGTTCACGCTGTCCGGGACGACTGCGGGAAAATTTTCTTGCTTCTCGCGGGGCCTGAGCCTGATACACAGTGGGAACGTTTTGTAGCGGCAGTTCACCAACTCATCGTTCGCTTTGAAGTGGATCTCACAGTGGGAATCCATGCCATCGGTATGGCGGTTCCTCATACTCGGCCACTTGGCATCATTGGCCATGCGACCCGCGCCTCACTCGTGCCACCTGGCTTCGTATGGCCAGTCCGCGTCCATGTCCCTGGTTCGGCGGCAGCGTTGTTGGAGTATCGATTGGGTGAAGCACACCGAGATGCTCTCGGGTTCGTCGTCCGAGTGCCGCACTATCTTGCTGAGACGTCTTATCCAGATGCTGCGTTAGTACTCCTTGAACGGCTTTGCCAAGTGGCTAGTTTATCTATTCCTCAATTTGCGCTCATTGAGGCTGCGGAGGAGTCACGCGTTGCCATTGCCGAGCATGTCTCCCAGTCGGTTGAAGCTGGCCAGTTAATAGCAACTTTAGAGGAGCAATATGACTCCGCACCTGACTTAGGAGGTCAAGTGGACTTCCTGACTGCCCCAGGTGTCATATTGCCCTCAGCCGATGAACTGGGAGCTGAGGTAGAGCGTTTTCTTGCTGAGGGAGGCGAGCAGGCATCTGACTAGGCCAGCTGATGCAATGATATTGAACCGATAGCTACGCTCGCATGTGACTCTCGTGCTTACTGGTCTTTTTCCATATCTGAAGGGCTGTTCCCTGTGCGCGCTCTCCTCGTCGAGAATATCCACCCGTTTGCTGTCGATTTCCTTCGTTTAGCCGGCTATGACGTCCACACTAGGCAAGGTGCTTTAGATGAGGACGCGCTTATCGCCGCGTTGCCTGGCGTTGAGTTACTTGGGATTAGATCAACAACTTTTGTCACAGATAAAGTTTTGGCGAGCGCGCCAGACCTCGTCGCTATTGGTGCATTTTGTATCGGGACTAACCAGATTGATCTGTCAGCTGCCGCTCAGAGGGGGATAGGTGCTTTCAATGCCCCATACTCCAACACTCGAAGTGTGGTCGAAATCACCATCGGCGCCATCATCGCCTTGGCAAGACGACTTACTGAAAAAAACGCGTCGATGCATCAGGGTGTTTGGGATAAGTCAGCTCAAGGTTCGCATGAAATTAGAGGTAGGCGACTCGGCATAGTGGGGTACGGAAATATTGGGTCGCAGCTATCGGTCGTGGCTGAAGCTCTCGGCATGCGCGTATCATTTTTTGATACACAAGATCGTTTAGCATTAGGTAACGCGCAGCGCTGTGAAAGTATGGCTGAGCTACTGGAGAAAGCCGAAGTTGTTTCCCTGCATGTTGACGGCAGCCCTAGTAACAAAGATTTGTTCGGTGAAAAAGAATTTAGCCAAATGCGGCCAAGATCGTTTTTCATGAATATGTCGCGTGGTTTTGTTGTTGATACTCAAGCACTTCGGCGTCACCTAGACTCAGGCCACATTGCCGGTGCGGCGATTGATGTTTTCCCTACCGAGCCTAAACGCCAAGGGGATTCTTTTAATTCTGAGCTGCGGGGCTTGCCAAATGTCATTCTTACTCCACATGTTGGCGGTAGCACGCAAGAAGCTCAACACGATATTGGCCGTTTCGTAGCCGAAAAGTTAGTCAATTACGCAAGAGTTGGCTCTACCGCGTTGTCGGTAAACCTTCCTGCCATCCCTACTGGAGACGTCAGCGGCACGCACCGCATAGCTCACATCCATCGAAACACTCCAGGTGTTTTAGCTGGGGTTAACGCAATTTTTGCTGAACACGACGTGAACGTTAATGCTCAGTCGTTGAATACTCGGGGCGATGTTGGATATCTCGTTTCGGATGTTTCGACGGCCTCTTTGAGGGAGCTTTTACACCCTCTCCAACAGATGCAGCAGACGATTCGTGTTCGAGTGTTGTCATAAATTTGTTCGCTTGAGACGAACGGCGCACTATTTGGGTTCAGTCATTTCCACTTCAGGCGATTGCCACGGTGCAGACGGTACGTTGCGTGTCATAATAGATGTGCTGCAGTTCGGATTTCTTGCGTTGACTGGTTTCATGGCGGCAGATCTGTCAGGTTTCCGGTGGTTTCGGGCTCCGCTCTTTAGGGCCACAGCTCCAACGTTGGGATGTAAGACCGCGCAGGGCGTCGGCACAGTGTCGACGGTTTTAAACGTCCCCTGGAGGAGACGGCATGGCACAGGGTTCTGTGAAGTGGTTCAACGCTGAAAAAGGGTTTGGTTTCATCGCCCAGGATGGCGGGGGTGCAGATGTTTTCGTGCACTACTCGGCCATTCAGTCGCAGGGATACCGCAGTCTCGACGAGAACCAGCGCGTCGAGTTCGAAATCACCCAAGGCCCGAAGGGTCCGCGGTACAACCACAATTTGGAAACTGCCCGCTCGCATTTTCCGAAAGTGGTCACTACCCATACGTGGGAAGAGCGTTGGGAAACCCTTCAATTGGTTCGTGCTGCCG
>JBOFBH010000005.1:0-334130 GCA_051645425.1 Actinomycetota bacterium
GGAGCTGAGTTTTCCACAGGGGTGTGGGTGGGTGGTGGTGGGTTTGGTGGGTTTGTGGTTAGGGTCGGGGCATGGGTGACGGTGTGTATGAGTCTGGCGACGGTTTGGGTGAGCAGGGTGGTGTGGGTGGTGGTGATGATTCGTGGTTGATTTTTTGGTGGGTGGCTGGTGTTGGCGGTGTTGGCGGTGTTGGTGGGTGGGTTGGTTTTGTATTTCACTGGGGATGAGCCAGGTGGTGGCCCGGTGGTGCCGTCGGTGGTGGTGACTTCTAGTGGTGGTTCGGTGAGTGCGTCGCCGTCGCCGTCGTGGACGCCGGCTGATCAGTATGATGTGGCGCTTTTACCGGATGAGGCTCGGACGCGGTCTCCGCGTGGGGCGGAGGAGTTCGTGCGGTTTGTGATTGATCGGGCTACGAATAAGGCGATGCAGGAGGCGAACCCGGATTTTATTGAGGTGTGGAGTTTACCGGGGTGTAAGACCTGCGCCCAGTACATGAATGTCGCCGCGGGGTTACGGGACCGCGGTGAACGGTATAAACAACCCGCCGGGAAAACCCTGTTCGTGAACTATGAAGCGTTCGAGGAACCACTAACCCTCATCCAAGCCCGGGTGAAGGTCCCCACAATTCAGGTCGTGAAAGCCGCGACCGGGGAAGTGGTGGAAACTTACCCGCCCGCTGATTACATTCCCGCGCAGTACGAACTGAAATGGACTGACGGGCACTGGATGGTCGCAGAAATCCGGGACGTAGAAATCGACCGGTCTGGGATCAAGAAATGAGAACAACAAAAATCTTGGTCACCATCTTGGTCTTTGCTGGGTCATGGGCGGTGATTCCTTACCCACCGGCTCTTGCTGAGACCTCTGGCTTTGAAAGCGACTCCCTGAGAATCAGTCAGCGCGATGGTGGGGTGAATGTGACGGGTATGGGTCGGGTTCGGGGTGGGGCAGTCGGTGGTGCCGGTGGTGGGCCGGTGGGTGGGGTGGTGAAGGCCGGGCCGGTGTTTGAGTGGTTGACCCTGCCGGCGTGTGGGGGGAATAACCCGAACTTCCACCAGGATTTGTACCGGTTCGGGGTGGGGTGTGACACCTCAGCCCAGGACTGCGTTGGGGCTGAACCCGGGGCAGCCCCAGCAAGTGATGTGGTGGGTAAGTACCAGTGGCGCCGGGAAGTGGGCACCGACACGTGGGTCCAAATGCCGGGAGTGGTGTGTGAGGGCACCACCCAAGGGCAAGTACCAGTGATCACCCCGGACCTGATCATCCAGGAAATCAAAGGACTCACGTTCGCCCGCCCCACCGTGGTGATGGAAGCATTCAAAGGCAACGAAACACTGGTGAACTTTGACACTGTGTTCCAGATCGGGTTCGAGGAAGGACTCGGGGACGGAGAAGAAACCACCGTCACCGTCCTCGGCCAAAAAATCCTCATCCAAATCCACGTCAATGAATACACCGTGGACTGGGGAAACGGGCAACCACAACCAGAACAACCCTACAAAAACAGGGAAATAGTCCACCAATTCCAAACCCCCCACTACCCCACCCCCACACAAGTGAAACTCACCGCCCAATACACCGCCAAATACCGGGCCACCACCAACCAATCCTGGCAAACCCTGCCCTTCACCACCCCCCGCCAAGCCACCCCCACCACCACATACGTCCTCGAAGCACACAACCGCCTCTACGCCAACGACCGACCCATGACCCCACCCCCACCACCACGATGAGAGCCTTTGGCCACTCTTGTTGATCATCATGGGGCATTGTTGGGGGGCCTTGGTTGTGCTTTACCCGTAGGGTAAAGAGCATTGACGACAAGGAGCCACACCGTGACTCAAATAGAGCAGCGACCTGCTCAGCCGGTAGCCAACCATCGATTGCCCAGCCACCCCAACGTCCATCACACCTCGAATTCGCATCAACCCGATACTCAGGTCTATGACTTAGTGATCCTCGCCAACCGGCTCCCGGTTGACCGAGTAACCGACCCGGATGGCACGACTCGGTGGACGCAAAGCCCCGGTGGTTTAGTCACCGCCATGCAATCGGTGATGAGTGGCGGGGATGGCGCGTGGGTGGGTTGGTCCGGTGATCCCGGCGCGCCGCCCGCCCCGTTCGACGAAGGGGGGATGCACCTGCATGCTGTCGGTCTCTCCCAACAAGAAATCGAAGACCACTATGAGGGTTTCAGTAACGAGACCTTGTGGCCGCTCTACCACGATGTGATCGTTCCGCCGCGATTTCGTAGGCGATGGTTCGAGGGGTACCGGGTAGTCAATGAGCGTTTCGCGCGGACAGCGGCCGAACTCGCATCCCCAGGGGGCACCGTGTGGGTGCATGACTATCAGCTCCAACTCGTCCCAGCGATGGTTCGAGAGCTTCGCCCCGATGTCCGGATCGGGTGGTTCAATCACATCCCCTTCCCGCCGGTGGAGTTGTTCGCGCAATTACCGTGGCGGCGGGCGATCCTCGACGGGTTACTTGGCGCGGACCTCCTAGGTTTTCAACGCCCCGCCGATGCCGAGAATTTTGTTCGCGCGTGCCGTCGGCTCGCTGGCTTGCCCACTCGCGGTGACACAGTCACCGCACATCCCGGCTCATCGTTGGAAAGAATGGTGAGAGCGACGTCCTTTCCCATCTCAATTGACGCGCAAAGTTTGGAGGAGCTAGCCCGGACTCCCGAGGTGATTCAACGCGCGAAGCAGATCCGCAGTGAATTAGGTGACCCAGAATGTTTGCTGCTGGGGGTAGATCGGCTTGATTACACCAAAGGGATTCGACACCGGCTTAAGGCGTATCACGAATTATTACAGGACGGTGTTTTCGGCCCACCGGACTCGTTGTTTGTACAAGTTGCTACCCCCAGCAGGGAGCGGGTTCGCTCGTACATGGAGCTGCGTGACCAAGTTGAGGTCATGGTGGGTCGGGCAAATGGTGAGTTCGGGCAGCTCAGCCACCCGGCTATCCACTACTTGCGGCACTCATACGATCGGGCAGAAATGGCAGCGATGTTTCTCGCTGCCGATGTCATGGTGGTCACCCCATTACGGGATGGCATGAACCTCGTCGCTAAGGAGTACGTCGCCTGCCGATATGACGAAGGTGGGGCTTTGGTGCTCTCCGAATTCACTGGAGCGGCCCGAGAGCTGGATCGGGCTTACCTCTGCAACCCGCACGACATCGCTGGGATGAAAGCAACAATCCAAACTGCTATGGAAGCAGATCCACGAGAGAAACGTCGGCGAATGCGATCACTACGGCGGCGGGTGAGCCAGTATGACGTTCAGCGGTGGGCGGCGGATTTTCAACGCGCCTTGCAGGTGGCGCCGCGCCGTCCAGAGCCGCGATGAAGCCGACCGAAGCTGCTTCACATCCGGCGTGCGGCGCGTTACAGGTGAGTCAAGGTGCGGTGCTCCCGCTTGAGTTAGCGGCGTCAGAGCTCGGCAACATCATCCGTGGGCTCATCGCTCAGCAGGAGCCACTCGTGGTGGCATGTGACTTTGATGGTGTTTTGGCGCCATTGGTTGATGACCCAGCACACTCTCGTCCGCTGCCGGGGATGGTGGCAAGCCTCTTCACTTTAGCGGCGTCGCCAACGATCACGGTGGCGTTAGTGTCCGGTCGGGCGCGCGCTGACTTGCTGATGGTGAGCGGTGTGGCGGATGGTGGTCCGATTCAGGTCATCGGTAGTCACGGGGCCGAGTTCAATGCCAATGCGGACGAAAACCTTCCTGGTTTTGAAGGTGAGCACCGTGCTGCCAGCGTGGTCCGGCGAATCGTGGAGTTGCTGACGGACATCGCCGACCGGTGCCCTGGGGCCTGGGTGGAAGTAAAACCCCGGTCAGCAGTCCTCCACACCCGACTGGCGGGCGATCGGAATGGTGCGGCTACTGCGGCAGCTGAGGCGGTAGCAGGAGCCGCAATCTTTCCCGGGGCGCACGTCATTCCCGGGAAAGATGTTGTTGAGATTTCAATAGCGAAGGCGACGAAAGGCATTGCAGTGCAACGCCTTCGCGCTGAACGTGGCTCTGACTGCGCGGTAATTTTCTTTGGTGATGACACTACCGACGAAACGGTGTTCACCACGTTGTCGCCCCGTGATATCGGGATCAAAGTCGGCCCCGGGACCACGGCGGCCAGGTATCGCGTGGCTGGCCCGGACGAGGTGCGCGACATCCTCATTCTCGCAGCAACTCGACCATCTGGGTGAGAGAGCGCAACAAGCCACGCAAATCCCTTGCCCCACAATGCCAGAGAGGGCAAGATATCGATCAGGCACCGGCGCCTGCCGGTGATCCCTGCACTCGGATCGTCCGGCACGTACCTGCCGGTGAAGGGAAACATCAGCATGGCAACAGTGACTTTTGACAAGGCAACCCGGATTTACCCAGGGACGGAAAAGCCCGCGGTAGACAAGCTCGACTTGGCGATTGAGGACGGCGAGTTCCTCGTCCTCGTCGGCCCGTCCGGTTGCGGTAAAACCACCTCCCTCCGAATGCTCGCCGGGTTGGAAGACGTCGACGCTGGCCGGATCATGATCGGCAAAAAAGACGTCACCCGCGAAGCGCCGAAAGATCGTGACATCGCGATGGTGTTCCAGAACTACGCGCTTTACCCGCACATGACTGTGGCCGACAACATGGGGTTCGCGCTCAAAATCGCTGGCACCCCGAAGGCGGAGATCCGTAAACGGGTTTCCGAGGCCGCGAAAATTCTTGATCTGGAGCAGTATCTCGACCGCAAGCCCAAGGCGTTGTCCGGTGGCCAGCGGCAGCGAGTGGCGATGGGCCGTGCGATCGTCCGTCAGCCGCAGGTGTTCTTGATGGACGAGCCGTTGTCCAACTTGGATGCCAAACTTCGGGTGCAAACGCGGACGCAGATCGCTTCCCTCCAACGCCGGCTCGGTGTGACCACCGTGTACGTCACCCACGACCAGGTGGAAGCAATGACGATGGGTGACCGCGTGGCGGTCATCAAAGATGGTTTGCTTCAGCAAGTAGACACCCCGCGTAGGATGTACGACCACCCCAACAACGTGTTCGTCGCAGGCTTCATTGGATCCCCAGCGATGAACCTGTTGGACGCACCTGTGACGGAACACGGTATTCAGTTGGGGTCAGTCACCTATCCGATTCCGCGAGAAAGCTTGGCAGGTGTGGATCGGGTCACGCTTGGGGTTCGTCCGGAGGATGTCACTTTGACCGGTCCCGGCCAAGGTCTGCCCATCATTGTGGATGTCGTCGAGGAACTCGGAGCGGACGCGTACATTTACGGCACCCCGCAGCAAGGTCAACAGCACGAGCCAGGCAACGGCTTGGCTAAGCCATTTATTGCTCGGGTTGATGGGCGAACCCCACCGAACAAGGGCGAAATTGTGTACTTAGCCCCCAAGCAGCACGTGCACCTGTTCGACAGTGTGAACGGTCAGCGTATCGGTGAGTGACCAAAGTTGGTGAACAAAGGGCGTGCCGCAGCATAAGTGGCACGCCCTTTACGCCCGCAGGATTACTTGACTATCCAAGAGATCGCTCTCCTTCGGGCGTCGTCTTTGAACCAAAAAGACCGTTCTGCCCGGCTCCGTCGGGGCATCTGTTCCGGCAGACTGAACGCCATGGTCACCGCTGTTCGTCCATTGTTTGTTACCACCGCTCCCTACGTTCTTTCCGCTGGAGATGATCTGACTGTGTCGCCGGCGCTCCAGATCACTGCCTCCTCACCCGATCCGGGTTTGCTCGATTTGCCCTGGCATATTTCGCTCGAAGAATGGCCAAGCGAACACCTCGCGGTCTTGCCACGCGGTATTTCTCGGCATGTGGTGCGTTTCGCTCGACTCTCCGGCCGGGTGATCGCGATTAAAGAAATCAGCGAACATATCGCCCGCCGGGAGTACAACCTGTTGCGTCTCTTGCAGCGGCTGGATGTTCCCGCAGTTGAGCCAGTCGGTGTAATCAGTGGCCGAGTCGCTGCGGACGGCAGTGACCTAGACCCAGTTCTCATCACTCGACACTTGGAGTTCTCTCTTCCGTACCGAGCTTTATTTAGCCAAACGTTGCGGCCAGACACCGCAGCCCGATTGGTGGACGCGTTAGCGGTTTTGTTGGTCCGGCTGCATCTGACCGGATTCTTTTGGGGGGATGTTTCATTGTCAAACACGCTTTTCCGGCGGGACGCTGGGGCGTTCGCGGCTTATCTGGTGGACGCCGAGACTGGTGAGTTGCACAACATGCTCAGCGACGGCCAACGAGAACACGATTTGGAGATCGCTCGGGTCAACATCGCAGGTGAGCTCATGGACTTACAAGCCGGTGAGCTGATGGAAGACGACACTGATCCGTTAGAGATCAGTGAAGTCATTATGCGTCGATACCGTTCGTTGTGGGCGGAGCTCACCGAGGCGGAGTCTTTCGAACAAGGGGAGCGTTGGCGGGTCGATGCGCGGATCCGTAAGCTCAATGATCTCGGGTTCGATGTGGGGGAGTTAGCTATCACCACCGACATTGGTGGCGCCACAGTGCAGATCCAACCCAAAGTGGTGGACGCTGGGCACCACTCCCGCCGTCTGCTGCGGTTAACCGGCCTAGACGTGGGGGAAAATCAGGCCCGTCGCCTCCTCAACGATTTGGACTCATTCCGAGCGGCCACTGATCGTCAAGGTGAAAGCGAAGAGATCGTTGCGCATGACTGGTTAAACCGGGTTTTTGAGTCGGTGGTCCAGGCTGTTCCAGTTCAGTTACGTGGCAAGTTAGAGCCGGCGGAAATTTTCCACGAAGTGCTGGAACACCGGTGGTACATGGCCGAAAAGGTAGGCCGAGACATCCCCTTGCCTGAAGTAGTAGAGAACTATGTCCACACAGTCCTACCCACTAAGCCGGACGAGGCCGCGGTGATCGGGTTGGGTGCTCAGGAATCACCGGTGACCGCGGCGACGAGCGATGTCGTACAAGGCAATGCTGGCGGCGACACCGGCGTTCAATGACTCGGTAGCCGCGTGCATCGGGATCGATACCACCGCATCGCAAGTCTGTTTCACCAAGCGAGATAATCCCGCACCTTCTGATCCGATCACTATGACCAGGGGATCAGCGTGAGTGCTGAGGTCAGCGAGCTGGTCGCTCGCGACGCCGTCCAAGCCAACCACGAAGCAACCGGCCTGCTGAAGATCCTTCAAAGCGCGGGTGAGGTTTGTTGCTTGCGCAACTGGAAGACGGGCTGCGGCGCCGGCAGATGTTTTCCATGCGGCGGCGGTCATCCCTGCGGCGCGACGCTGCGGCACAACCACGCCGTGCCCGCCGAATGCCGCTGCGGACCGGACGATGGCACCCAAGTTGCGCGGGTCGGTAACCCCATCCAAGGCAACAATGAGCGGTGCTACCCCTGCGTCGGTAGCAGCTTCAACAAGGTCGAGCGGGTGAGCGTACTGATACGCGGGAACACTGAGCGCTAGGCCCTGGTGGATCGCACCATCGGTGAGGCGGTCCAGTTCACCACGGGGTGTTTCCAAGACGGGGATGCCCCGCTGGTGCGCGGTTGCCACCGCTTCGCGGACTCGATCGTCCGCTTCGACGCGATGCGCGACATACACCGTGGTGGCAGGTACACCTGTGCGTAAGGCTTCGATCACGCTGTTCCGCCCGGCAACCATTTCTGGACTGTTGGTGCGTCGGGCGTTCCCGGGGGTGCGTCGGTTCCCCGGCGCGCGCTGGGAATCATGCTGGCGACGAGGAGCGGTAGTTCGTTTGCCGACTCCTTGAGTGCGTCCTTCGGCGCCTGGTGTGTGGCCCTGCGCACCTGGCGCACGTTCGGTGGTACGGCGACGTTTCGCTTTAGCTGCGGCGTGCTTCTCTCGGTTCTCGGCTTTTGGGGTGGGCCCTTTACCTCGTAAGGATTTTCGACCTTGCCCACCTGAACCAGCGGTGGGGCCTTTGCGTGGATTCGAACGCGTCGCGCCTCGGCGCTGGGAGTTACCTGCCATGGGTGTGGTCCTTCTCTGCGTCAAGGGGTGTAAGGGACCAACGTGGCCCGTCAGGGGTGTCTTCAATGTCAACGCCGGCTTCGGCGAGGCGATCACGGATCGCATCAGCGGTCGCGTAGTCCCGATGTTCGCGGGCCTGCTGGCGGGTGGTGAGTTGGGTGCCAACGAGTGCAGACAATGCGGTTCTTTCTAGGGTCGTGTCAGGGGTGGCCCATCCGGGATTGGCGGAGTTGATCCCGAGCACATTGGTCATTGAGATGACTTGGGCTCGTGCGGTTTCAGCGGCGGAGGTGGCGCCAGCGTCAAGAGCGGTATTACCCCGTCGGACAGTTTCGTGGATCACCGCGAGCGCCCCTGACACGTTGAGGTCATCGTCCATGGCGTCCGCGAACCCCGGTGCCCACGGGGGAATGGGATCCTCGGCGGGTACCGCATCTGCACCGGCCGATTTCTCGGTGGTCAGGGTGTGATCTTCCCTCCCCGCTACTGCGTCGAAGTTCCCATGGAAGCGGTCAAGAAAGGTATCGATTCGATTGAGGGCAGCGGCTGCTTCAGTGAGGGAATCCGGGTGGTACTCCACCGTGGAGCGGTAATGCACCGCGCCGAGGAAGTACCTCAGTATCACCGGGCGGGTGTGCTGAAGAATCTGGGAGACCACCAGGGAATTTCCGAGGGACTTACTCATTTTCTCCCCACCCAGGGTGAGCCAGCCGTTGTGCAGCCAGTACCTGGCGAACCCCAAACCGGCAGCCCGAGATTGTGCTTGCTCGTTTTCATGGTGCGGAAATCGGAGATCAACCCCGCCACCGTGAATGTCAAAGGTGTCTCCCAGGTACTTGCGTGCCATGGCTGAGCACTCCAAATGCCAGCCGGGGCGGCCTCGCCCATAGGGTGAATCCCAGTGCGCCGTAGGAGGTTCGTCAGACTTTGCGCCTTTCCAGAGCGCGAAGTCGCGGGGGTCGCGTTTACCGCGCGGGTCTGCGTCTGGCGCCGGAGCCATGTCGTCGGGGCGCTGCCGAGTGAGTTCGCCATAGTCGGGCCAAGAACGGACGTCGAAGTACACGTCCCCCAATGCGGACGTGCCAGCCGGGTAGGCGTGCCCTCGTTCGACGAGGGTGCGCATTAAGTCGATCATTTCTGGGATGTGACCGGTGGCACGGGGCTCATAAGTAGGGGGGAGTATCCCGAGTGCGTCGAGTGCCGCGGTGGTTTCCCGTTCGTGCTGGTACGCCCACGCGTACCACGGTTTCCCAGCGGCGGTCGCTTTGGCGAGAATTTTGTCGTCAATGTCGGTGACGTTGCGGACTAGGTCGACTCGATAACCGTGCCCGCTGATTAACCAGCGTCGCAGAATGTCGAACGCCACCGTGAATCGCACGTGTCCGATATGAGGAGACCCTTGCACGGTGAGACCGCAGAGGTACATACCCACATACCCCGGCTGCAATGATTCGAAATCACGGACCGCGCGGGTCGCGGTGTCGTACAGGCGTAACGTCACTGGGTCAGGTTATCGGGGAACCGTGCACGCCCAGGTCAGCCGGCCAGTGAGTGCTGATTCCTGGCGTCTACTGTGTGCTTTGGCCTAAGCAGCTGACCTGAGGAGACCCCGTGACTACCCCCACCCATGAGATCCCTGCGGCGATTCACCACGATGCCGGCCGTGACGTGCTGGCCATCGCTCGGGAGCAGGTGCTGGAACGCGGAGAGGGTTTGCGTGAAAAGCAGGTGTTGGATGTCCTCCGCCTTCCAGACGATCAGGTAGCTGCTGCGTTGGAGTTGGCCCACGAAGTCCGGATGCGGTGGTGTGGCCCAGAGGTAGAAGTTGAAGGAATCGTGTCCATCAAAACAGGAGGCTGCCCGGAAGACTGCCATTTTTGTTCCCAATCCGGGGTCTTCAAGGAATCTCCAGTCCGGGCTGCGCTGCTGGATGTTGACGTCCTAGTCCAGCAAGCTCAAGAGGTCGCTGCGACCGGGGCTACGGAGTTCTGCCTGGTCGCGGCGGTCCGTGGTCCTGATGCACGGTTAATGGCGCAAGTTCGCCAGGCGATCCCGGCCATTCATGCTGCAGTGAAGATCAACGTGGCTTGTTCTCTTGGCATGCTCACTCCGTCTCAGGTCACTGAACTCACCAACCTCGGCGTGCACCGGTACAACCACAATTTGGAAACTGCCCGCTCGCATTTTCCGAAAGTGGTCACTACCCATACGTGGGAAGAGCGTTGGGAAACCCTTCAATTGGTTCGTGCTGCCGGCATGGAGGTATGTTGCGGAGCGCTCATTGGCTTGGGGGAATCGCTGGAGCAGCGCGCGGAGCTCGCGGCCCAATTAGCTGAGGTTGACCCACACGAAGTCCCGTTGAACTTTCTCAACCCCCGCCCGGGAACACCGTTCGCGGACCTTCCCCTGGTGAGCACCGTGGATGCGTTGCGGACTATTGCGGCGTTCCGGCTTTCCTTGCCACGAACTGTTTTACGGTACGGCGGGGGTCGCGAGCTCACTTTGGGCGATGCGGGCACGCGATCTGGTCTGCTGGGTGGGGTCAACGCGGTAATCGTCGGAAACTACCTCACCACGTTAGGTCGCGGCGCGAAGCAGGATTTGGACTTGCTCACCGAGCTCAACATGCCCATCACGGAACTATCGAAAACGCTGTGATTGAGAGCCAAAGTACCGTGACCGGGGAGGACTTAGAGCCGCCTCGGCGTTGCGCTGATTGTGGCCGTCGGATGATCGTGCAGGTGTTGCCGTATGGGTGGACGGCACGATGCTCGGTGCACGGGATGACCACCGCTGAGGGGGTTGGTCCATTTTCGGGTGAACCCCAGGAGCACCGGTGATGGGCAGGGAAGCGTTGTCCTTTCTCGGTTTCTCAAGCGTGAGCTCACCACACGTCAATTCCACCCGACTTTTAGCGGTCGATCGCAACCACGTCTGGCACCCGTACTCCACGGTGCCGGCCAGCTCCCCGTCCCGAATGGTGCTGGGCGCTGAGGGGGTGCGGATTCGATTGCGCGACAACGACCTTGGCGTCGTTGAGGTTATCGATGGGATGTCCTCTTGGTGGTCTGCCGTGCATGGGTACCGTCACCCGGCGCTTGATGCCGCGGCGCATGCTCAGCTGGGTCAGATGAGCCACGTGATGTTTGGTGGCCTCACCCATGAGCCAGCTGTTCGGTTGGCGGAGCGCCTTCTCGCGGTGACCCCTGACCCGTTGCAGCGGGTCTTCTTCTGCGATTCGGGGTCAGTTGCGGTTGAAGTAGCAACCAAAATGTGTTTGCAATATCAACGCGGTCGAGGTCGGGTTGGCCGGACGCGGCTGCTCACTGTCCGTGGCGGTTATCACGGTGACACCTTCACCCCGATGAGTGTGTGTGACCCAGTGGGGGGGATGCACGCATCGTTTCGAGGGGCGCTGATCGAGCAAGTTTTCGCGCCGCGTCCCCCCGCTGGAATTGGCCGCGTCGACGACGATCCCGACGTTGTGGTGTGGGCAGCGCAACTCAGGGAAGCTGCTGCCGCGCACACCAACGAATTGGCGGCGATCATCGTGGAGCCAATCTTGCAAGGTGCCGGGGGCATGGTTGCTTACAGCCCGGCTTGCTTGCGGGTCTTGCGTTCGGTGGCCGATGAGCACGGTTTGCTCCTGATTCACGATGAGATTGCGACCGGTTTCGGCCGAACCGGCACCTGGTGGGCTGCGGACCACGCCGATGTCACCCCGGACGTGTTGTGTGTGGGAAAGGCGTTGACCGGTGGGTACGTATCGCTGGCTGCAACGATGTGTACCGCTGAGGTCGCGAACGGAGTGCAAGCCGGTGGAGCAGTACTAGCGCACGGCCCGACCTACATGGGTAACCCGCTGGCCTGCGCGATTGCCGGTGCAAGCATGGACATCCTTGCTACGGGGAACTGGCACGAGCAAGTCGCACGAATCGAAGAGTTGCTGCGTTCCGGTTTGGAGCCTTTGCGCGATCTTCCTGGAGTGCAGGATGTGCGGGTGCTGGGTGCGGTTGGGGTGGTGCAACTCGATGAGCTGGTTGATTTGCCCGTGGCGACTGACGCTGCATTGAGATCGGGGGTGTGGCTCCGCCCCTTCCGCGATCTCATCTATGCGATGCCGCCTTATATCTGCACTGATGAAGATGTTTATTCCTTGGTATGTGGGATGACGGCTGCGGTGCGTGCGGCGATAAGCGCGGCTCATTCAGTTGGTCACGGTGGTGGCATTCGGTGACCGAACTTACTGCAATGCAGGCATGGTTAGTTATGCAACGGGATGCACGAAAGCGTTCCGGGCTGACCCGAGTGGTCGTTGACCGATCAACTCACGGTGGTGTGATTGACCTTGCAGGTAATGACTACCTCGGGTTGGCGCGCCACCCCCGTCTGCGGGATGCGGTCACTGCCGCGGTGGCAATGTGGGGGGTGGGTGCGACGGCATCACGATTGGTATCAGGCACGACCCCGGTGCACTCCGATGCCGAACGTCAGTTCGCTGAGTTCGCTGGCTGGCCTGCCGCGCTCCTTTTCTCGTCCGGGTATTTAGCGAACCTCGCGGTGGTCACCGCGTTAGGGGGGTCAGAGGTCTTAGTGATCAGTGACGCCCACGTGCATGCTTCGCTGGTGGATGCGTGCCGGCTAAGCCGGTCCCCGATTCAGGTGGTTCCGCACAGTGATGTCACGGCAGTTCGGCGTGCTCTTGCCGAGCGAACGCAACCCCGCGCGATGGTGTTATGCGAGTCGGTGTACTCCGTCCTGGGGGATGCCGCACCGCTAGCGGAGTTCGCCGCGCTGTGCACCGAGCACGACGCGGTGCTTCTCGTGGATGAAGCGCACGCACTAGGCGTAGCTGGCCCCCAGGGCCGTGGACTCGTTGCAGCACATGGGCTCTCGGGTCGGCCCGAAGTAATCGTTACCGGGACTTTGTCGAAAGCATTCGGCGGTCAAGGAGGGTTGGTACTAGCGGACGCGTCGATCCGTGATCACCTGATCAACACCGCTCGACCTTTCATCTATGACACTGGCCTGGCTCCGGCTTTGGCTGAGGCCGCACTGGCTGCCCTGACTGTGATTGCGGAGGAGCCTGGTCTCCTCGCTGAGGTTCACAAGGTGGCGGCCACGTTTGCTGCCGCAGTTGGCGTTCCGCTGCCGGCGAGCGCGGTGCTGTCAGTGCCGATGCCTAGCCCCAATGCCGCGGTGGACGCCGTCGCATGGTGTGCCAACCGGGGAGTCCGAGTGGGCTGTTTCCGTCCCCCGTCGGTGCCAGATGGAGTGAGTCGGTTGCGGGTCACCGCGTCTGCCCGGCTCACCCTGGCGGAACGTGCCCACGCACAAGAGGTTCTCAGCGCTGCCTGCGAGATATTCCGGTGAGCCCAGCCCAAGTAGTGCTCGTCACGGGCACCAGTACTGAGGTAGGAAAGACGATTGTGACGGCAGCGCTCGCAGCGAGGGCCACGGCGGCTGGTCAACGGGTGGCCATCGTGAAGCCAGCGCAGACCGGTCTCCCCGTGGGGGTGCCCGGTGACGCGAGGATCGCGGGGATGCTCGCAGGGGTGAGCGATGTGCATGAATACGTGCGCCTCCCAGATCCGTTGGCACCTAGGGCGGCAGCTCGGCTCAGCGGGCTCCACCTGCCGTCATTATTGGATGCTGCGGTAAAGCTGAAAAAGCTTGCCGCGCAACGGGATCTGGTGGTGGTCGAGGGTTCTGGCGGGCTCCTCGTTCAGCTGGATGATGAAGGGCGCGCGCTTACGGATTTGGTTCCACTGCTGCACGAACAGGGGTGCGCGGTGACCACTGTCGTGGTGGTGGATGCTGGGCTTGGCACACTCAACCACACCGCACTCACCGTGGAGGCGTTGCGACACCGACGCGTGCCAATTCACGGTCTTGTGATTGGGCGGTGGCCTCAGCAGCCCACCCTGGTAAACCAGTGCAACCTTGATGACTTGCCTCAGATCACAGGGGCCAAATTATTGGGCCGCATCCCGGACGGCGCCGGGAGTCTCACCAGTCGGGAGTTCAGGTTCCACGCAAGGACGTGGCTATCACAGTTAGACGGCAACTAAAGCGCAGATCGCCCCATGAACTTCACGCCTCGAAGGGGTCAAGATGTGGCCGCTGATTCTTGAACTGCCAGGGGCACGATTAATGCGGTGGCGATGGCGGCGAGCCCTTCCCCTCGCCCGGTAAGCCCTAGGCCATCGGTTGTTGTCGCGCTGACAGACACTGGTGCGCCACATGCCGCCGAGAGTGCCGCTTGAGCCTCATCTCGACGGGGCCCGATTCGAGGTTGGTTCCCAATCAGTTGGACTGAGATATTGCCAAGGGTGAAACCTGCTGTTCGTACTCGCGTTGCCGCTTCACTCAGTAACCGGAGGCTAGAAGCGCCGGACCATTCCGGTTGGGACGTCCCAAAGTGCTGACCGAGATCGCCTAGTCCTGCTGCGGCGAACAATGCGTCCGCGCAGGCATGCGTCACGACATCTCCGTCTGAATGGCCGGCGAGCCCGCGTTCTCCTGGCCAGTGCAGCCCGGCTAGCCAGAGAGTGCGGTTGGAGTCTGGTTCAGCGAAAGGGTGCACGTCAGTGCCAATTCCGACCCGAGGTAGGGCATTCACAAGGTGTGAGCTTAATCGCTGCTCTCAACTCGATTCAGGAGCCACTCGGCGAATGCTAGATCTCCGGCGGTCGTAATTTTGATCGCATCATGATGGCCCGGAATCACATAAACAGGTACTCCGGACTCTTCCAGTAAGGCCGCGTCATCGGTGATCAACTGGCCGTTGTACCCCTGGTGGGCGCGTTCCAGTGTGCGGCGATCAAATCCCTGAGGAGTTTGCGCCGCCCGTAAAAAATTGCGGTTCACAGTCGTGACGACGTGATCGGTGTGATCGACCTGCTTGATGGTGTCAGTGATGGGAAGACTCGGCACTACCGCAGGGTGGCCCTGATGGACCGCCCTGGCTACATCAGTGACTAACTGGGCTGGCGCGAGGCAACGCGCCGCATCGTGAATGAGGATGACTCGTACGTGCTCCGGTAAGGCGGCGACGCCCAGCCCGACCGAATCGTGCCGCTCAGAGCCACCGGCCACCACCACTGGTCTCGTTGCTTCGGCAATAGCTTCCCACCAGCTCCGCACGTCCTGTACTTGACTACCAGGGACCACAATCACCACATGCCCGACGGACCCACTACTCATCACTCGATCCACCGCATGGTGAATCAGTGACTTACCGCCTAGGGTGACAAAAGCTTTAGGAACCTTGGCGCCGAGCCGAGTCCCTTGCCCCGCCGCCACAATGACGCAGCCCACGGCATTGGTCGGTGTCACTCCCTCAGTGCTGCCTCCGCTAGACCGCTGTGCGCGTGGATGGGTCATGACTGTGGTCGGGCGAAGACCATGCGCCCGTTCGCCGTGGTGAGGACACTGGTAATCACCACGGACGCGTCCTGGCCGATCTGGTCCCGGCATCGTTCGGCGACGACCATCGTCCCATCGTCGAGATAGCCCACGGCCTGGCCTGGCTCCCGCCCCGGCTTCAGCAGCCCGACTCGGACGACATCCCCCACCACCACGGGGGGCCGCAGGGCAATCGCTAGGGCATGCAAATTCAATACGGGTACCCCAGTGACGGACGCAACTTTTGCTAGATTCGCATCGACCGTCAATAAAGGGCACCCACGTAATGAGCACATTCGGACGAGTTTGGCGTCAACCTCGGAGATCTCACGCGCCAGGTCAGGAATGACCTCAACATCTACAGACCGGTGCCCTCGCAGGGCGTTCAGTGCTTCTAGACCCCGGCGACCACGGACGCGTCTCGTGGGATCGGTTGCGTCAGCCAGCCCTTGCAGTTCGTCCAAAACGGGTTGCGGTACAACGAAAGTGCCGTGCAGAAAGCCGGCCGCTACGACGTCAACAATGCGGCCATCAATGGCAACGGAAGTGTCGAGCAATCGCTCCCGGGAGGTGCCCGCGCCGCTTGAGCCCATGCCGGGGTGCGCACCAAGAAGGCCCAAGACATCATGCCGGCGAGCTACGCCGATGCGGTACCCCAGCAAACCGATGCTGACGACCACAAATCCAAAAAGTGGGAGCACCACTATCTGAGAGCCGATGAGTAGTACCGGCCACATCACTGCAGCGGCGCTCAGTACCCCAAGCCCAGCGCCAAGAACCCCGCCCAGCACTTGCTCGGTTGATCGACTGCTGAGTGCTTGTTCAGCCGTGCCGACTGTACGAATAGTTAGGCGGGCAATAACCCCACCGGAGACATACCCGATCCCTGCACCGAGAAGAACTCCAAGAGTGACCCCATCAAGTGGACCAAGGCGAACATCGTCACTACTCATACCGTTCGCGATGTAGTAGCCCAGGCCGGCGAAGAATACAACCACGAAAAGACGAAGAATCTCGATGACCCAATCGGGTACGCGCCACGCCCGGCTCATCTTCACCCCACCAGTGTGCCCGTCATGCGTGCGCTCTGTGGGTCGAACGTGATTGCTGGATCAGGACCTAAGAGGCGAGAACTTCGTCGAGTAAAGCCTCGGCTTTATCTTCGTTGGTTTGCTCGGCCAGGGCGAGTTCGCTCACGAGAATTTGGCGAGCCTTGGCGAGCATGCGTTTTTCACCTGCTGATAAGCCACGATCTTGCTCACGCCGCCATAAATCACGAACCACTTCGGCAACTTTGATGACATCACCAGAAGCAAGCTTCTCCAAATTTGCTTTGTACCGGCGAGACCAGTTGGTGGGCTCTTCTGCCTGCGTAGATCGCAGTACCTCAAAAACACGATCCAAACCCTCTTGGCCGACAACATCCCGCACGCCGACGAGATCGCAATTCTCAGCTGGAACCTCAATAGTCAAATCACCTTGAGCGACTTTGAGCACAAGATAGATCTTGTCCTCACCTTTGATTGCCCTCGTCTTAATTTCTTCGATCAGTGCTGCACCGTGGTGCGGGTACACGACCGTCTCGCCGACTGTGAAGACCATGTTTTGATTACCCCTTTCGGTATGGTCATCCTAACATGGAATGCGCTGAGCTTACACCTGAGCGCCAGCTATTTGCGCAGGTCAGAACGATTATTCTGACGTATCAGGGGTTGACAAAATGGGTTACGCCGTGCGTGGGCGAGTGTGATCTCGCGCAGACCGCGTCAGGAGTGATGCGGTTGTCCCGTTAGGCTTCAAACGTGAGGCCACCAAGCCCTTTACCTGTCGTCCGTCTTTCTTCCTTGTGGGAGTTTCTGCCGTGAAGCGATCAATCTTCCTCCCCATTTTCTTGAGTTCGGTTGTGTTGAGTACCTCTGCGTGTGGAATTTTTTCTCCAGCAACAACGAACGTTTCCGGGGAGTACAGCGATGGAGTCTCGCTGGTTTTAGCAGAGGTTCAAGTGGAAGCGCTCGGGTTAGTCATTGTTGGTGAAAAAGATGAGCCGGCTCTCCTCTCCGGTGTTTTAGTGAACAAAAACGCGAGCTACGCCCAAAAGGTCACGTTGATCGTTCAGGGTGAAGCTGAGCCGGTCGAGGTAGAGGTAGAACCCAAAGGTTTAGTGACCATCGGTGGAGAAGACGCTGACATCGTCGTGCCTATTGCTGCGCTCAGTGCCCCGGCGGGCGGCACGCTTCAAGTTGTTCTTGGCAGTCAGCGAGCAGGGAATGTATCCACCCAAGTTCCGATTGTCCCGGCCGAACGCGAATACGCCGATATCACTCCAGTACCCAGCCCGACGTCACCTGGATCTACACCAGCAGGCGCCCCTGGCTGATCCCGTCGTAGTGTCATTGAAAGCGCAAGGATGGTGGAGGACAGGCCGCTATTTCATGGTCTTTGGCATCATCCATTCCCCGCGAGCTTGTATCCCAGCCCACGGACAGTGAGAAGTAGGGCAGGGTTTCCTGGGTCTTCCTCAACTTTGGCTCGAAGCCGCTTCACGTGCACATCCAAGGTTTTGGTGTCGCCCACATAGTCGCTGCCCCATACGCGATCAATAAGTTGAGCTCTTGGTAAGACTCGCCCTGCATTCCGTAATAAAACTTCAAGGAGCTCGAACTCTTTTAACGGCAACACGATTTGGTGCCCGCGAACTGCCACTTGGTGCCGATCGACGTCCATACGGATTGGACCGGCCTCTAGGAGATCAGTGTCTTGCTCGACGGCAGCGCCCTGACGGCGAAGGACGGCGGTGATCCGGGCTAATAACTCGCGACTGGAATAAGGTTTGGTGACGTAATCATCAGCGCCTAGCTCTAAACCAACGACAGTGTCAATCTCGCTGTCTTTTGCCGTCAACATGATGATTGGAACGCTCGCCTGAGTCCGTAATCGCCGGCAAACTTCAATCCCAGGCACCCCCGGCAACATGAGATCTAGCAGGACTAAATCTGCACCGGACTGCGCAAAAGTGGTGAGTGCCGCCTCCCCGTCCGCTGCGATGGACACCTCGTACCCTTCTTTTCGAAGAAGGTAGGACAGCGGATCGCTGAAAGATTCTTCGTCTTCGACGATCAAGATTCGGGTCATAATGCTGCCGTTACGGTGGACTCAGGGGGAGTGATAGTGAGAGGGGTGGGGGTTTCGGCCGGAGCGGTGTGATGGTGGGTGGCGGGTCCTGTGGAGGTCGCCAACGGGAGGCGAATCGTAAAGGTTGACCCAGCGCCAGGGCGGCTCCATAGAGTGACCTCGCCGCCGTGGTCAGCGCAAATGTGCTTGACCATCGATAACCCCAACCCAGTTCCTCCTGTAGCTCGGGACCGCGCTGGATCCACCCGGTAAAACCGTTCAAAAATCCGGCCTTGTTCGTCTTCGGGGATCCCAACCCCTTGATCAGTGACGCTAATTTCTACTAATCCGTTTTGGCATGTTGTTGTCACACTGACTCGGGTTCCGTTGTTGGAGTATGCAATCGCATTGTCTACGACGTTACGTATTGCTGTCATCAAGAGGTCTGCGTCGCCGTACACCATGGCTTGGGGATCTGTTGCGGCATCGACGTCGATACTGCGGGCTTCCGCCATCACCCGGCAGCGGTCGATGGCTTCGGTGATGATCGGTGCGACTGGCAATCGTCGCGGAGGATGACTGGAGCCAGCGACTTGAAGTCGAGACAAGCTGATGATGTCTTGCACCAGGCCACTTAACCGATTGGACTCCACGTGCAATCGGGCCGCAAATCGGCGAATAGCTTCGGGGTCATCGGTGGCATCTTGAATAGCCTCGGTAAGAAGTGAGATTCCGCCGATAGGGGTTTTCAACTCGTGGCTGACGTTCTCGACGAAATCTCGGCGTACTTGTTTCACACGTGCCGCGGCAGTGCGGTCCTCGACTAAAACAAGAACATGTGAGTTCTCCAGCACGGCTACCCGGGCCCGGACGATCCGTCGTCCTTCACCTAGAGGCCCCCGCCGAAGCTCAAGTTCACGTTCGAGGAGGCGTCCATCGCGGCGCACTTCACGAACTAATCGCAGGATCGACGGATGGGTCAGATCGGTTCCGCTGACAACCCCGTACGCGTAAGCGGCTGGGTTGGCCGCGATGACCGTGTCGTCTGAAGCCATGATCGCTGCGCTATAACGTAACGCGGTGATGAGGTCAATGACCCCCGATGGCAAAGTCGAGACTGAGGGGGCCGAGGTAGTCTCAGGTTTCTTGCGGCGAAGGCCAAGCCATGCCCCGACGGCGCCGCCAGTGAATAAACCGACGGCGGCCCAGAAAATTTCCACGTGCGCAAGGGTAGTCATCGGATAGTTCATGGAGAAGCCTGTTGGGTGCCATCCCCTCAGGATTTGGCTGCTGTTCACCAAGCGGGCGGGTTTGTGTTCACCTCAGGTGACAGACTGGGGCCATGCGTGACGCCTTCCACGAGAAACTCGACGGGATGACCGACCAGCTCGTCGAAATGACCAGACTCGCCGGTTCTGCGATGTCCCGAGCGACGACCGCCCTGCTCGACTCTGATCTACAACTTGCCGAGTCGGTGATCGCAGCCGACGAACGAATCGACGCCCTACAACGGGAACTCGATGAGACCGCATTGGACTTATTGGCAACTCAACAACCCGTGGCAACCGACCTTCGGATCATCGTTACCGGTATGAGGATGAGCGCCGACTTGGAGCGGATGGGCGACCTAGCCCGACACATTGCAAAAGTCGCTCGACGGCGCCACCCTGAATCGGCTGTTCCGGCCTCGTTGCGCGCAACGATCCTCGAAATGGGTCAAGTCGCCGAGCGGATTGTCGCAAAAGCCGGCAGCATCATCGCGACCAAAGATGTCGCTTCAGCCGTTGAACTAGAAGCTGATGATGACGCGATGGATCGCTTGCACCGCAAAATATTCAGGGCATTGCTTGGGGATGATTGGCCCTATGGCACGGAAGCTGCCGTGGATATCACGCTAGTTGGCCGGTATTACGAACGGTTCGCCGATCATGCCGTGTCGGTTGCTCGCCGGGTCGTGTACTTAGTCACCGGTGAATGGCACGAGCAGTATGATCCCAGCGCCCAAGAGTAAGTGCCGTTAAGTCAACGTCCTTGGTTAGCAACTGCTTTGGCTGCTGCTGCGGCTGCGGTCGGATCGAGGTACTCCCCGCCAGGAACGGTGGGGGTGAGATCACTGGTGAGCCGATACACTAAAGGCATCGCGGTTGGGATATTCAGCCCAGCGATAGTCGCCTCGTCCAGTCCATCTAAATGTTTCACCAGTGCGCGCAAAGAATTACCGTGTGCGCTAATCAGGACGGTCTGGCCAGAGCGTAAGTCAGGCACGATGCCGTCATTCCAATACGGCAAGAACCGGTCCAGGACGTCTGCCAGGCATTCGGTTCTGGGTGCTGCGTCGCCAAGATCAGCGTAGCGAGGGTCCGCGATTTGAGCGTAGGGAGAGTCGTCGTCCAACGGTGGTGGTGGGACGTCATAAGAACGCCGCCAGGTCTGAAATTGCTCTTCCCCGTACTGAGCCAAGGTTTCTTTTTTGTCTTTTCCTTGGAGTGCGCCGTAGTGCCGTTCGTTGAGCCGCCATGTCCGGTGGACGGGGATCCAGTGCCGATCCACACCATCTAAAGCAATGTTGGCAGTTGCGATAGCGCGTCTCAGGAGGGACGTATGGACCACATCGGGGAGCAGACCAGCATCAGCAAGTTGTTGGCCGCCACGTTCGGCTTCCGAGCGTCCCGCATCAGAGAGCGGGACGTCGACCCAGCCGGTAAAGAGATTTTTGGCGTTCCATTCGCTTTGGCCATGGCGAAGCAGGATGAGAGTGTACGGCGCATCGGTCATAAGGCAGCAGCTTAGGGCGCTGATGAAGGTAATGAAGAGTGAGGTCTTGTCGGCCGTGATGGAGCTGCCGGTCGTTACGCCACGACTTCGGTGCTGGTGCTGTCGTGAGGGGCATGAACGACGCGAAGCGGCCGGCGTGAGGCAAGCTGACGACGGGCCGGCACCGCTTGGGCGGCCTCCGTGTAAACCTCACACAAGCCACTGACTGTGTTATCCCAACTGAACCGGGCCGCATGGGCCAGTGCGCCCGCGGACAACATGCGCAACCAGGTTGGTCTGTGGAGGACGTCCGCGATGACCGCTGCCCAGCGCCGCGAATCGTGCCCCACAACAAGAAGTCCACTGACGCCATCGGCTACTGCTTCGCGGAGTCCGCTGACATCCGCGGCAATCACCGGCGTGCCACATGCTTGTGCCTCCAACGCGACCAGACCAAAAGATTCCGAATGAGACGGCACGATGACCAAATCCGCTGCGCGATACCACTGCGCTAGCCGTGCTGCTGGGGCCGGAGGTTCAAAACGCACCCGGTCAGCAACCCCTAACTCGCGGGCTAACCGCACCAATGAGGCCGGTTCACGCAAACCTGAGCCGCTCGGCCCGCCGACGATTGCCACCACAAGACGTCGGCGTAACTCGGGCTGGTCAGCTAACAGGTGAGCTGCCGCGTGGATGAGTAAGTCCGGGGCTTTCAACGGTTGGATCCGGCCCACGAAAAGAAGTACTACCGCGTCAGCTGGAATGTCTAACGTCGCACGATCTACGAGATGATCCTCTATGGGGCTGAACCGATCCAGATCGACACCAGGGTTGACTACCACCACTTTGCTCGGGTCGGCGTCGTATAGCTCCACGAGTTGGTGAGCTTCACCCGCGGTGTTTGCCACGAGGCGGTCCGCTTCGGCCACCACTTGTGCTTCACCGATTTCCCGACCTCGAGGTTCAGGGGTGTCGCCGTCCGCTAAGGAGAGATTCTTCACTCGGGCCATCGTGTGCATCGTGTGGACGAGGGGAGTTTGCCAACGGTCTGCAGCTAACCAGCCCACCTGTCCACTGAGCCAGTAATGGGAATGGATCAGGTCGTAATATCCGGGTGGTCGCGCGGCTTGCGTTCGCATGACTTCCGCTGCGAACGCGCATAGTTGTCCAGGCAGATCATCTTTCGAGAGGCCCTCGAAGGGGCCTGCGGTGACATGCCGGACGAGGACTCCTGGGGCGAGCTCAACGGTTGGTGGCAAGGCACTACTCGTTGCCCGGGTGAAAACCTCCACCGCAATACCTTGACCTGCGAGCCGACGCGCAGTCTGCACAACGTAGACGTTCAAACCACCTGCGTCACCCGTCCCTGGTTGCTCAAGGGGGGAGGTGTGCACAGCAAGCATGGCGACTCGCCGGATTGTCACTGCGATCCTCCTCCGGTCATGAAGTGCTCATCGCCAGCTAAGAACAGCGAAACAGCCGTAGATCTTCCGCCGATCAGCCAAGCAGATCAGCGTCCCGTAAGGCGTTACGTGCCGCCAGGTTGGCCGGATCATCTACCCGCGCCAGAATGACGGGGCTTCCCAGTGGTGCATTGATGGTGATTGAACCGGCTTTTTGGGCGGATCTCTCAACTTCCGACGTGGGTGTCACTGCTGTGCTGCCAACATGGACAACATGGACCTGGCCAGTCAGAACTTCCTGCCAACGTCCTGCCGGCAAAGTCACCGACACTAATCGTGCACCTGGCCGCAAGACAGGCGCGATAACGAATGAATCGCCGAAGCTAAACGCTGCTTCGTCATCGCGTTGCGGTACAGGATCACCGTCCGACGTCAAAACTGGACGAACAACAGGCAAGCCATCTCCGGAAGCTTGGCTAGCCGTCACCTTCCGGTATGAACTGAACGCGGCGTGTATCTGAGTCATCCGCGCGAAAGCGGCCAGGCGCACTGGAGAATTCCACACTTGAGGAAGGGTGTCGGGTTGTTCGCCTTCATCAGTACGAAGGATCGGACCGAACACTTGGAGTTCAGTCCATCGTTGCAGGAGCTCGTTGGTCCGGGTGTCATCTCGACCCCACCAGCGAGTCACTTCCCGACGGCCACCAACGGAAGAATGGGTCATTGGCATGCCGGACGCGCCCGCGTTCATCATGGCGGCGTAAGCGCCAGCAAGACCGTCAGTGGACCAGCCCGCCACTTCATCCCCAGTGCCGATGGTGGTGGCCGCAGTGGCCGTGGACTCATTCGCGGTGTCTTGCATGATGAGGCAGTCGGGCACTTCTGCTGCTACGCAAGCATTACGGGCCACATCAGCGAGCCGGCTTGGCCAGGTGATCCGCTCTAACACCGGGTTTGGTCCGCTTGCAGTGATCGGATACTCAGCGCCACCTTCAATAAGCCAGCCACTGAGCCGGTCGGCGCGCATCCGGTCCGCTAGGACTTGGGTGTACCACGCTGCCGCAGTGGAGTCGGCAAGATCCACGAGCTCGGCCAGGACGGGTGTTCCATCCGCAGCCCGGACGGTCACACGGATAGGACGACGCTCCGCGTCGGTCACAAGAAAATCTTGGCTGCGGGCTTCCTGTAGTAAATTTTCTTCACCAGGAGTGGACACGTTTGGCTGCACAGCGAGGGCGGGGCTTACTCCGGTGATCACTCGGATGTCATGGGTAGCAAGTTCCGCACTGAGCTGAGGCCAATCGGAGTACCGATCCTGCCCACCGTCCCGCACCACTACGCCGGCTACGGCAGCTTTGGCGTTCTTCAATGCGCTTAGTGCGATGCGAATGTTCCCAGATCCCCGAACTCCCACGAGCGCGCCGGAGGTGGCCCAGTCCGGCAACCGAGGTGACCGGCCTAGATCGGTGGAATGCTCCAGTCGAGTCTGCGCCCATCCGCTGTCGTAAATCCGGGTGCGGACTCGGTCATCCCACACAATGGTGTCCAATCGCCCGCGACGCCGAAGGTCCACTGTCGTCAACGCAGTGGAGTCGACGGCGTAAGTGGCGCCGTTAGCGTTACGAATCACTGGTATTGCGGACGCTCGTGCAGCCACCTCACCTGGTGGCCCGGTCGCGTCGATGTGCGGCCAAGTGATGTAGTCGTCGTCCGTAAGTGGGCTGGTGCGCTGAGTGCCCAAGCCCTGGTAGTCATACCACGCGGATCGGAACCCATGAGTCACGACAACATCAGCGCCGGGCACATCAACAGTTAAAATCAGCGCGGAGTCGGACTCGCCTCGCGTCACGGTGATGCGCACCGGAAGCGCGGATATGTCTGTCGCGGCACGTTCAAAAATCATGCCGCGGTATGTCACCTCTTGCGCGGTGATAACTCGCTCAGTGATCTGGATGTTCCCTAGGGACCGCGTCAGCCGGGTTTGCGCTCGTGGGGCCGATGTGGCCGCTGCATCACTGGGCCAGTCCAAGCGACCGACACCTGCAGTGACTGGAGAACCATTCGCTACCCCTCGCCACACCTCTGTTGGCCCGCGTTGAATCACCAGCCCGCCGGTGTCAAACCGGACATAGACCGCATCGCCGAGTGCCACCGACCCTCGCAAACCAGGTGCTACCAGTGCCAAACCTGGAGCCAGGTCATCGGCGGTGAGCCGATGCCGCACTTTTGGCAGCCCCCATAGGGTGGTGCCTGTTCCGGCGATCAAAACAGCGAGCACTAGGACCACGGCGGAGGCTCGGACGGGGGGGCGCACTCTTAGAGCGTGCCATCGACTACTCATCCCCGTCGTGTCACCCTCGATGACGTGACGGGGACGAACAACACTAGGCGCAGCAATCGGGCTGCGACCAGGCTGAGCATGGTGACTCGTGGCACCACCCACCCAAATCGTTTACGCCGGGTGGATCGTTGGCTCGTCGGCCCAGGTGCGTCGGTGTTGTGTGGCGCCACAGATCCACTGGTCATCGACCTCGGCTTCGGTGCTTCCGCGACTACCACCGTTGAACTGTGGCAACGGCTTCGCGTTATCCGGCCTGACGTCACTGTGATCGGATTAGATGTCGATCCGACTCGGGTGCAGGTGGCGCTTTCGGCGCGTCGCCCTGGCGTTGATTTCGCGATTGGTGGTTTTGAAATCCCTATTGCTGGTCGTCGCCCAGCCATCGTGCGGGCGTTAAACGTTCTCCGTCAGTACGACGTGGATGCGGTTCCGGCGGCGTGGTCGGCCATGCAGGAGCGGTTAGCCCCTGGGGGGATCGTGATCGACGGCACCTGCGATGAAGTGGGCCGCTTAGCGTCTTGGGTGGTGCTGGCCGTACACGGGCCAGTTTCGCTGACGTTCTCTCTGCGACTGGCGGGGCTCATCAGGCCATCACACGTCGCCGCCCGCCTGCCCAAGGTATTGAGCCAACTGAACGTTCCCGGAGAACCAGTGCATCACTGGTTAAACGCTCTCGATGGCGCTTGGGCGAGACATGCCGGTCTTGCCGCGCTTGGTGCTAGGCAGCGGTTCATCGCCACGGTGCGGTCAGTCCGGGATGAAGGATGGCCGGTGCAGGATGGGCCGACGCGCTGGCGCCTTGGTGAGGTGACTATTCCCTGGTCTGTGATTGCACCTCGCCTGTCGTGAGTGATCATCCGACGGTCAGACGCATCCGGTGATTGTTGCCGCAAGCAAGTCCAACCGTTGCCGCCGAGCTAATGACGCGGGGGGGCCGTTGACAACGAACGCGAAGGCTTTGGTGCGCCCGTCCGCATCAGTAGTCCAGCCCACTAAGGCGACGACGTCCCGAAGGGATCCGGTCTTTGCTGTGACTTTCCCAGCGGCGCACCCAGCCGAACCGGTAAACCGCTGGTATGACGGCCCGAGTGTTCCCGTTCGCCCAGCAAGCGGCATCGCCCCTTGGGAGAGCACTGTGAAGTCATTGCGACCGGACTCGACGGCGTTATCGGCAATCCGGGCGAGCTCGACAGCGGTGATCCGGTTCGCTCGAGACAACCCACTGCCGTCATTGAGGGCACCTGAACGGATAGTTAACCCATCAGTTTGTAATGCCGCCCGTTGTGCCTTAGCCGCTCCAGCCCAAGTGGCTGGCTGTTTTCCGGCGATTGCTACTAGTCGATGCAATGCTTCGGCGATGTCGTTATCACTGGGGAGCAGCATGTCCGCCACGATTTCACTGAGACGGTCCCCATAGAGGGACGCAACCCATCGGGCCTTCGCGGGGGCTTTCCCGGTGGTGGTCCCGACTACGATGATTCCAGTAGCTCTCAGTTGCGTTGAGAACACTTCGGCGGCATGCGTGGTGGTATTGACGCCGCGGTGACCGTCAACCGCCAAGGCTCGAACGGGGCGCACCTCAGAGGGTACATAGGTTGATTTCCAGCCCAGCGCCGAGCCGGGCGCTGGGAAAGCGGTGTCATCGGCCCACACGCTCACCCTGGTTCGCCCGTCCCGGCGGAGTTTGGAGGCGGTTGCACGCGCAAGTGATCGTAGATCTGCCGTGGTCAAGCTGGGGTCGCCGCTGCCGACTAGGTACACCCGGCTTGAAGTGGCAGCTCGACGAGTCATCGTGCGAAAGCGATGGTCTGGGCCAAAGATTGATAGCGCGGTGATTGCGGTCGCTAGTTTTGCGGTCGAGGCGGGCATCCTCCTTGTGGTGCCGCGCTTAGACCACACCAGACGATTCGAGGCAGTATCAATGACTGCTCCGCTAAACCCGGAGCTGGTTTTAGAGTCCGCGGCACGAGAAGTCAGGGCGGATGCCATCCGTCGCTCCGCGGCGCTCGGCTGGGTGGTCGTTTGGTTAGCCACCAACTGCTTCTGATCTCCTCGCGCTGGCGCGCCGGCAACGGCCGTGATGGCAGAGTGCGTGCCTGCTACAGAGGTACCTGTCGCATGGGAAGGGGCAGTGGGGAGGCAAATCAAAGTGGCGAACGTTAACGGCAGGATTGATATCCGCGTGAGTCCCATTCTTGACCTATCGGCGGGTACCCGCCGTGGCTTCACTACAAATTTTGCGCCAGCAAATTTGTAGTGAAGCGGCAAAGATCTTAGGCCATCTTCACCGATGAATCAGGGCAACTGACGAGGGCCAAAACGTCCGTGAAGTCGTCGGTCAGGCACTAAACAAGGGTGAAGGTCCCATCGGGCGCGCACTCCATGATGCCGATCCTAAGGGTGGAGAACACTTCGGCGGAATGCGCGATGGTGCTGACGACACAATGGGCGGTCAATCCAACGGCTTATCGCGAAAAACCGTTGCTACTCGCGCCGGTCGAAATCGTCTTCTAAGCGTTCAATGTCATTTTCGTCAAAATCCCCAAATGCGATTTCTAAAACACGTCCTGTGATATTGCCTGGGTTGCCGAGTCGGTGGATTTCACCCAAAGGAATCCAGACATCTTCACCAACTTTCGCCGTCCACGTGCGTTCCCCTACGGTGACCTCAAGCGGAACATCCAAAATGTGCCAAAACTCAGCACGAGATGCATGCCGCTGCAAACTCAGTCGCAATCCAGGTTTCACGGTAATGGTCTTCACGGTGACCAGCTCATTAAAAGCGAACTGCCGAAAGCTACCCCAAGGTCGATTAACTGTTTCAATCCGCTCCCGGGGATCAGCAGGTATCAGAGCGGATGGCTTCGTGATGTCAGACAATGCAGGCCCCTACCACGGACCTTGCGGCCCGGAGGAGCGTCCGCGGCCCCGTCCGGAAACTTGCTGCAGCGCTGGGCGGACGTCGGCCAGGTAGACCGCTGCCGCGACAAACGCGATGATGTTGAGGAAACCTGTGGCGTTGGTGTTGAACGAAACGAACCCAATTGCCGCTGCGATCCCGAGGATGATCAGCCACCGCTGTTTTGTCATTTTCCCTGCCGCGGAGTACGCCGATGCCGGCCAGCGAATCCCATCGATCAAAGCAAACATTTGCGTGAGGAAAGCTCCCACTCCCAAAATGAACAGCACCAAGCTTTGGGCAGTCAGAATTGACGGGAACATGGGTCAAGGCTAATCGACGGCTTCTGCCTGTCATAAGCCACGGGTTCCCCGTTGATCTCCACTGATCATGGATGCCCACGTTACGAGTTACTGCCTGCCTCTGCGGCCAGCACATCATCAACCCGCGCCTGGCCATCCCGGTAGCGTCGTGCGACTTCAGCGCTGAGTTGATCCATCACGTCCTGGACGCGATGGCGGTTCGAGCTGATCGATTTCTCCAGGTCCATAAGGTGATCGATAGCTGCCGTGAGTTCGTCATCGGTGAGCGCAGCGGGGTCACTGGCCCGGACGTCATCAACGGCCTGCTCTGCCACCCGACGATGTTCGCCCACCCGGCTCGGGTCGATCGTGAGGTGACGGCCTAAGCCGTGGTCTTTCCTAGGGTTTTCGTCCGCCAGCACAGACGCCAAATCACGAGCTAATTCTTCATCGGAGCGGGGTTCGGCTAAGGAAAGCCCAGGAGCCCCAACTCCACTTCGGGTAGCTTGTTCAGCCCGGATGAGATCCATTCGGCCCTGAAGGAGACGACGGGCGTAACTCAAATCGACTTCTTCCTGCTCGGCCTCTTGCCGGCGCGCTCGCAGATCGGTGAGCTCCATCGTCGTGAGGTTCTTAAGGAAATCAAGGGTAAGGATGCGATCAAGCGGGCGGCGTCCGCCTTCTTGGGGCTGGATGGTCATGGCCGAAGATTACGCGCTTTGGGCACCTCAGCGGTGAAAGTTCTCACGGTGGAATGAAAGTGCCAGCAAAAGTTGCCTATTTGGTAGCACTGAGTCGCCAAAGCCGTTATGACGCTATGGCATGACTATAGGTTCCTGGCTGGCGCTCAGGCCACTCACGGACAAAGTACTGTCCAGGGCTGTAGTCCTTTTCACCATCGCTAAGGCAATAGGTCCAAGTTCATAATGCCGCGCGCTTGTTGTCACATGGCCGACCGCTCGTTCCCCCAACAGGACAGCATCACCAGCGTTGGGGAGGCGATGCTCGGAGCCGTCCAGATGAAGCATGGTGAGTCGTCGCGGTGGCCGGCCTAGATTGTGGACGCGGGCAACGGTTTCTTGGCCGCGGTAGCACCCTTTTTGAAGATGTACGGCCGTGCGAAGCCAGTCGGCCTCATGCGGAATGGTGCGATGGTCTGTCTCCCAACCGGATCGTGGCCGCCAGGCAGCGACTCGCAGCGCTTCGGTCGCCCACGTTCCAGCTCGTGGCCGGTCATTGGCGTAGTGCACCGCAGTTGCTCTTGGTACAAGCACTTCCCGCCACGGACGATACGCTCCGGGGTGGTTTTCAGTTGTTGCGTACGCAACGCTGCCTTCGGCGACACCCGGCCAAGTGTCCCGCCAAGTCATCGGCTCGTGGGGAGTACCTTCCCGATCAATTGGTTCACCGAGAACCGCGAAGTCCATAGATCTGTTCGTCACCTCTACGCGCAACATGAAACGCATGCTGAACAACCATGCCGTGACTGCGTCGGCTGCCCCGGGTTCAGTCGTGATCCACGTAGTGTCACCGTCATCAACGAGATGCAAGGCATGCTCGATATGACCTTTTGGAGACAAAATGAGTGCCTCAGTGGACTGCCGGGGCGTCAAAGCTGTCAGGTGCTGAGTGGTCAAAGAATGCAACCAAGACAGCCGATCTGGGCCACTGACGGTCACAACACCACGATGGGAAAGGTCAACTACCGCGAGCCCTTCAACTAATAGACGTTGCTCACGAACGGGGTCTCCGTAGTGCCAGGCCACTGCTTGGTCAGGACCACGACCAGCCACCGCACCAGGTTCATCAAGAAAAATCCCTGGCACAGGGGGCTTCGTCATAGTGGGGGGCGCTTCCGTCATGGTGTGGTTAGCGTCGGGCGGCGCTGGCAGATTCCCTCAGGCCACTCGTTTGAGCCGAGCGGAAGCATGTGATTGCAGTGGTTGCCCCACGGCGGCCATATCAAGAACCCACATTAAGTCCCCTTCCACGAGTCCGTACATCCGGCTTGCGGCGGTGTACTCCTTCGCGGTGGACGTCCGGGCGACGACGTCCGTAGACATCGTAATGCGCGCGCCGTCCACAGTGCCGAGATGAATTTCGACGTAACCGGTGCTGTGGGTGAGGAGCACTTCGAGTTCATTGTTCTCGATCGGTCGCCAATAGCCGGTCTCGCTGGCGAGGGGGCGCATTTTGGTGCCGTCATCGGCTAATTCCCAGGTGCTGCTCTGGTAGTGCAGGAAAGGGCGACCGTCCTGCCAGAAGGTCACCTCTTGACCGAATGATGTCGATGCGGTTGTGGGGTAACCAACGACACCGGCGCCTTCCCAGCGACCAATCAGCCAAGCTAACGGTAAAAGAGGAGTGGGAAGGTCGACGTCGATCAGCATGTCATCGTTGCCCGCGGTATAACCGGTACACGACGAACACCGAGAACCAGCCGATGACGAGGGATGTCACCACGAGGAGACCGGTGTAGACAACTTCTAATGCGCTCACTCCAGCATCTTAATCGGGTCCGTGAGAGTGCATGAGCCATCACGGTCATCGACGTAGCCGAAGCGGACTTCGCTTTCAGAAAAAGGGAGAAGCAATGACTCCAAGCGTGGTGCTTAAAATCACGGTCGGGGACGACGCGCCGGAACGCTGCGCACAGGCATTGACTGTGGCGGCCACCGCAGTGGCCGCCGGTGTCTCGGTCAGCTTATGGCTCACTGGGCAGGCAGCATGGCTGGCTGTTCCTGGCCGAGCTAGTCAATTGAATGTGCCCTACTCCGCTCCGATCGCTGATCTTTTGGCAGCGGTGCTTGCCGAGGGAACTGTCACTGTATGTACTCAATGCGCAGCTAGACGTGACCTTGGTGCGGCTGATGTCTTTCCTGAAGTTCGTATCGCGGGAGCATCCGTATTCGTAGAAGAAGCGTTAACGGAGCGAACCCGGGTGTTGGTGTATTAAGCCAGTACGTACCGCGTCTCAAGCAAGAATCAGCCTTAAGACGACATATCCCACTGTTCCGCTCGCGGCCACTGGCACACTACCCAGTGCTAGCCATGACCCGCGTCCTTTGATTCCAGGAGAGTCCAAAAGGAGCCAATGTGTGAGCGAGACGACAACAGCGACTGGGATTGCGGTCATCACACCAGCAACGGCACTGCCGTCGTCAACTACCAGCCCAGAGGCCACTCCGGCGACAAATGCGGCTCCTACGCTCAGGGCCCAACGAAACCGATGAGTGGTGAGCGCCGCGATCACCAAGGCTGCCGCGGATGTCGCGGACCACAGCAGCACCCCGCCGTCGCCGGCAGATTCTCGCGGTAACGCAGGAACAGCGCTCAATGAAGCAAGGATCAGAATCCCCGTCATTTCTCCCGCAACTGAAACCACCAAGCCAGTCCGGTCGGTTCGCCGCGCGAACTGGCGCCCAAAAGCAATGAGCAAGGACGCAGAAAACGCGATCGCGACCCATCGCAGTCGAGGTTCGGTGGTTGTGGAAGCGACAGCAGCAACACAGAGTGCACCACCAATGATGATCACCACCGCAGAACTACGGGGCTGAGGTGCCCCAAGGAGCCGCGGCCACCAGATTCCAACGACAAGTGCCGTTAGGGCAACGGCGCCAAATCCTGCACTGACATTTGTTGCACACCCCACTCCGACCGCGAACGCGACGAGAGCTCCGGTTATTGCGGTGCGAATAGGTGCAACTGGAGTGGGGCTAATGACAGCGGTGGAGTGACTCAAGGTGTCGTGCTGATTCACGCGACCATCTTGTCAGCCGCCAGCGAAAGGTGGCAGTACCTCAACAACATCGCCGTCGTTGAGGTAATGGTTGTGAGCGTCACTGTTGTTGAGGTCATGGTGGTCATTGACTCGCTGACCATTTACCAAAAGCGAGCAGCGAGTGAGGAGTTCACCGAGATTGTGATCTCTAGCCGTCAATTGTTTGACTACATCGGTCACGGTGGTAGCAGCTAAAGCCTCGGTATCCTGACCTGCGGCGGCACGCGCGCCTGCCCAATAGCGGACTGTCACGTAACTCATAAGTTCATCCTGAACTATTGTCACGTTTTGCTCACCATGGGTTCTCATGGTGGCTGATAACTCAATTGTTCACTCACCAGCGGATGACTCCCCTCTATCCTGGACCGGACGGATCATCGCGGTGGTCTCACATTGCCCTGGCAGGTGAACGCGGTCGCGAGGTATTGGTCAGACTGAAGGAGGTGTGTCTATGGCACGGCTTTTGTTGTTGACGAACGAATTGACCCCCAGCGCAGAAGTTCTTCCCGCGTTGGGTTTGTTGGCCCATCAGGTGCGCGTTTTGCCAGCCGAAGCATCAGCCCTCGTGGAGACCCCGCCAGTCGATGTGGTTCTGGTTGACGCTCGCCGCGACCTCGCTCCAGCAAGGACGCTATGCCGGCTACTCCGTGCTACTGGTCTTTCCGCTCCGCTCGTTGTGGTAATGACCGAGGGGGGTTTGGCCGCGTTGACCGTCGAGTGGCGCGTCGATGACGTTCTCTTAGTTGCGGCAGGCCCGGCTGAGGTAGACGCACGCATCCGTCTTGCAATCAGTCGATCCAACCTTGGCGAGGAAACGTCGGAGGGCCCAGCCGAGATCAAAGTCGGGGATGTAGTCATTGACGAAGGAAGTTACGCAGCGCGAGTTCGCGGGCGGGTCCTCGATCTAACGTATAAAGAATTTGAACTGTTGAAATACCTCGCCCAACACCCGGGTCGGGTGTTCACCCGAGCCCAATTGTTGCAAGAGGTCTGGGGATATGACTACTACGGTGGTACCCGCACGGTTGATGTGCATGTGCGCCGGCTTCGCGCGAAGCTTGGTCCGGAGTTTGAGCACCAGATCGGAACGGTGCGTAACGTGGGATACCGTTTTGTTCCCCCGGGGAGGGGCATAGCGGCACTTCCTGATCAGGGAGGTGCTTCGGAAGCCCTCATGAGTGAGGGAGCGACTGATGCCGTGCAGACGCATTTCCGAAGTTAAGCGAGTTGCCTTAGCCGCGCCGGTGAGACTGTGACAAGTACGGTCCGCGTAGAGGTCAAGGCCACGTTGAGTTCACTAGAACGCCAAATCGTTACTGAAGTGGTTCAACAAGCCACAGGGGTGAGTGGCGTGAACGCCCTCAGTGAGCAGGCATTGTTTCGTTTAGCTGAGAGCGCGTTACCAGGTCATCAGCATCTTCTGGCGTGGTCAGTGAACCAGCCCGCTCTATTAGCGGGCTATGCCCAAGTAAATCCAACGGATGAGGGGAAAGCCAGCACGGAGATTGTCGTGCGACCATCGTTGAACACCACTACCGTCGGTCAAGCTTTACTCCACCGGATGACACGGTCTAGTCCACGATTTGAGATCCAGCTGTGGGCTCATGGGCGACATTCCCCAGTGCACGAGTTAGCGCATGAGTGGGGGTACGCCGCGGCGCGTGAGCTGCTTCAGTTAGGCCGGTCTTTTACGACGCCAATCCCTGATGTGCCCGTCCCGGAGGGGTATCAGTTGCGGACGTTTCACCCGGATTCGGATGATCACGCCTGGCTTGCCTTAAACGCAGCGGTATTTGCGCACCATCCGGAGCAGGGCCAATGGACAGCCGCCGATCTGGCTCACCGGATGGCTGAGCCGTGGTTTGATCCGGCAGGATTTTTCTTAGCTGAGCGCGCCGTGACAGCTCAGTGGGGTAGCACCGAACTGGCTGGTTTCCACTGGACAAAAATCCACGGGGACTCGTCTTCCACTGATCGCGATCAGCGCATTGGCGAGGTGTATGTCATGGGGGTGTCACCTGACCATCAGCGGCGCGGCGTAGCAGCCGCACTGATGGTGACGGGTTTGCGCTACTTGCGTTCCCAAGGAATAGACCACGTCGTGCTGTACGTCGATGCCACTAACCAGGTGGCTGTCCGAGCGTATGAGCGGATGGGTTTCACCGCAGAGGATGCTGATGTGCAGTACGCGTTACCAGCGTCGCCCCGTTCAACCATGCCGTCTCTTGAGTCGTGAAGTCTCGCCTTCCCTTTCCTGGTGACGTTCTGGATGTCACCATCAAGAAGTGACTGCTTCAGCTCAGCCCAGTGGGATCGGTGCTATTACCCCAGCATCCTTGAAGCTACGTCGTCCGCGAGGAGTGGTTTCTGATCCTGCCGCAGGAGCTGAATTAACTAGTGCGGTAAGCGAATCTCCCGCCGTGATCGCGAGGCCCGCCGTTACGTCACCAGCCCCGTCGGAACTCCCAGTAGATCGTTTTCTGGACCGGGAGGCCAGCTGGTTGCTATTTAACCAGCGAGTATTGGCGATGGCTGAGGACTCCGACATCCCTTTGCTGGAGCGCACCCGATTCCTCTCGATCTTCGCGAGCAACCTCGATGAATTTTTTATGGTTCGGGTTGCTGGCTTGAAGCGGAGGATCGCTACCGGGATGGCGGTGCGGTCTCCAGCGGGGCTGGAGCCACGTGAGGTGCTGGAGCAGATTTCCGTCATGGCGCATGAGGTGATGGACCGCCATGCGACCGTTTTTACGGATCTCATTCGTCCTTTGTTGGCTGCTGAAGGCATCACCGTGGTGCGGTGGGATGAATTGACGCTTTCTGAGCAAAGCTGGCTCAGCGAGATGTTCCGCTTGCAAGTTTTCCCGGTGTTAACGCCGCTCGCGGTGGACCCAGCTCACCCATTTCCCTACATCTCCGGCCTGTCCTTAAATCTTGCTGTGGTGATCCGTAACCCTAAAACGGAAGCGGAACACTTCGCGCGAGTCAAAGTGCCGCCACTACTGCCGCGGTTCATTGCCATGGACGAGCATCGGGCGGATTCCCCTGGGCTTGCCGCAACGGAACCTGGTGCAGGGTTTGACGGGTCACGGTTTGTTCCCATGGAAGACGTCATCGCCGCGCATTTAGATCAGTTATTTCCCGGCATGGAAGTGTTGCAGCAGCACAGTTTTCGAGTGACCCGAAATGAAGATCTAGAAGTCGAAGAAGACGAGGCAGAAAATTTGCTTCAAGCGTTAGAGAAAGAACTCATGCGTCGCCGGTTTGGCCCGCCGGTCCGTTTAGAGGTGGCAGAGGACATCGATGATCATGTTTTAGATCTTCTCGTCCGCGAGCTAGGGGTCCGGTCAGACGAGGTGTATCGGCTGCCTGCTCCGCTTGATCTGCGGGGACTATCGGTTGTCGCCGATCTTGAGCGAAGCCATTTGCGTTACCCGCACTTCGTCGCAACCACGCATCGGGCCCTTACCGAGGGCGTGGAAACCAGTAAACCGGGGGATATCTTTGCCGCGATTCGCTCCCGGGACGTTTTACTGCACCATCCGTACGATTCGTTTTCCACTTCGGTGCAGGCGTTTTGCGAACAGGCGGCCGCTGATCCACGGGTGTTAGCGATTAAGCAGACGCTCTATCGAACGAGCGGTGATTCCCCCATCGTTGATGCGTTGATTGATGCCGCTGAGGCCGGCAAGCAAGTCTTAGCCATCGTCGAAATTAAAGCGCGCTTTGATGAGCAAGCCAATATCAGTTGGGCCCGCAAGCTGGAACAAGCTGGGGTGCACGTGGTTTACGGCATTGTTGGTTTGAAGACTCATACGAAGTTGTGTCTGGTGGTCCGCCAAGAAATTGATGGTCTTCGTCGCTACTGTCACGTTGGGACGGGTAATTACAACCCTAAAACGGCCCGAATGTATGAGGATCTCGGCTTACTGACGGCTGATCCAAAAATTGGTGAAGACGTCACCCGATTGTTTAATCAACTATCAGGGTATGCCCCAAAAACGAAGTACAAGCGGCTTTTGGTGGCACCGCGAGCGCTGCGTGCTGGTTTGATCCGGCAAATTGATGAGGAAGCGGATCGGGCGCGAGCTGGTGAGTCGGCCACGATCGCGATGAAAATGAATTCGATTGTGGATGAAGCTGTTATTGACGCGCTCTACCGCGCCGCTCAGGTGGGGGTCCAAGTGGACATGGTGATCCGGGGGATCTGTGCTTTGCGTCCCGGTGTGCCCGGCTTATCCGAGAACATCAGAGTCCGGAGCATCCTGGGGCGATTTTTGGAACACTCTCGGGTGGTGATGTTCGGCGCTGGCGTGGAGCGCCCCGAAGGGCCGACGTGCTGGATTGGCAGCGCCGATCTGATGCACCGGAACCTTGATCGCCGGGTGGAAGCGTTAGTTCCGATCACTGATCCGTCTGACATCGCTCACTTGCAACGGTTGCTGGCGCTGGCCATGGCCGATCACACATCGTCTTTTCATCTCGGCCCGGACGGCACGTGGACCAGGCACCATCATGATGGTGCTGGCCTTCCCCTTGCCGACCTGCAAACCACGGTGGCGCAGGCGCTTCGATCCCATCGACGTCGGCGGCGTCGATGACGGAACGGGTGACCCTAAGGGCGGTGAAAGCTGCCGGGGTTGTGCCTTGGCGAATTCGGGCTGGTCGCTTCGAAGTGGCGGTCGTGCATCGACCCAAGTATGACGACTGGTCGTGGCCTAAAGGGAAACTCGATCCTGGAGAGACGTGGCCCGTCGCGGCGGTTCGCGAAACTCGCGAAGAAATCGGGTTTGTCGTCCAGTTGGGAAGAACCCTGCCGCAGGTTTCCTACCGGGTCCGAGAAGGTGCCGAGATGCGTCCGAAGGTGGTGCGATATTGGGCGGCCCAAGTCGCTGATTTGGTTGATCGGCGTTCACTCCCGCGGCCCGAGGAGGTCGATGAGATCCGTTGGCTCCGCCCCGCTGCTGCGGCACGACTGCTTACTCAAACACGAGACCAAGCGCCGCTGGAGTCTCTGATGCTGGCTTGGCGGTCGGGTCGTGCCCAGACATGGCCGTTGGTGTTAATTCGACATGCTCGTGCCGTTCCCAGGAAGCGTTGGCGTGGTCCCGACGATGCTGATCGGCCACTCAATGATGCTGGTCGTCGCCAAGCCGCACTCCTTGTTCCTTTACTTCAAGCGTTTGGCCCGAACCGCGTTCTCAGTTCAGGGGCGGTGCGTTGTATAGACACTGTCCGACCATTCGCGCGGATAGTCAGGCTAGGAGTTCGTAGCAATGAGTCGCTGAGCGAGTGTGGTTGCGCGGCTGACCCGGATCAGGCAAGAGCGCTCATCACGCGAGTTTTTTCGCGCGGAAAAGGTGTCGCGATCTGTACCCACCGCCCAGTCCTGCCCGTTCTTATCCGGCGCCTGGCGGAGGCCGCGGACGGGGAGCGAAGGGAGGTGCTTCGTGAGTCGTCTGGTCCTGGTTTGGTCAAAGGGGAGGTGTTGGTCGCCCACGTCCATGGTGCTGGTGATTCGGCGCGGATAGTAGACGTGGAGCGACACACAGCGTAAATAAACCCCTAGCGGGGGTGAATAAGTGATCCGTTGATCGAGTTTCGTTCATTCTCTGTTCACCTCATGCCTGTAGATCAGCCATGTCACCCACCTATGGTGAGGCGTGGCCGGTGACTCGCCGACCATCGACCGAGAGAATGGACAGTCCTGTGATTCCTCAGCGCTTAGGACGCGCCGCCGCCGTCACCCTGGCTGGTGTGCTTGCCCTGACGGCCTGCGGTTCTGATGACAACACTGGCGGAACCAGCACGGGCAGCGGTAACACGACAAACGCCGATTGCCCATCTGGCACGCTGAACGCGGAAGGCTCGTCCGCGCAGAAGAACGCAATCGAAGACGCGATCGCTTCTTACCAGGAAAAATGTTCAGGAGCCACCGTCAACTACAACCCGACTGGTTCGGGTGCTGGAGTCAAGCAGTTCCTTGCCGGACAGGTGGATTTTGCTGGTTCAGACTCCGCGCTTAAAGAGGACGAAGGTGAAGTGGAGGCCGCCGCTGAGCGTTGCGAGGGCAACCCCGCGTGGGACTTGCCAATGGTGGCTGGACCAATCGCTGTTTCGTACAACCTTGACGGGGTCACCGGCGTTGTTCTTACCCCTGCGCTGATCGCTGACATTTTCCTTGGCAAGATCACCACCTGGAACGACCCGGCTATTGCTGCTGCTAACTCCGGGGTCACGTTGCCATCAACGAAGATCACCGTCTTCTTCCGGTCCGATGAGTCCGGCACCACGGAGAACTTCGCCAAGTACCTCGCTGCCGCCGCGCCAGAAAAATGGACCGCGGAGCCCAGTAAAAAATGGGCCGGCACAGTCGGTGAAGGTAAAGAAAAATCTGCTGGTGTTGCTGACAGCGTGAAAGGGACTGCGGGCGGGATTACTTACGTTGAGTGGTCTTACGCCCGCGATAATCAACTGGGAATCGCGAAGGTGGACAACGGTGGTGGCGCGATAGAGCTCACCGGTGCCACCGCGGGTAAGGCGCTCGCTGTCGCTGAAGCTACCGGTGAGGGCAATGACTTACGCCTGAAGCTGGATTACACCACGAAAGACCCAGACACATACCCCATCGTGTTGGTGACCTATGAAATTGTGTGCAGTAAGGGCCTCCCGGCTGACAAGACAGCCTTAGTGAAGTCTTTCCTCACCCACTTTGTGGACACTGAAACGCAAAGTTCACTAGAAGAAATTGGCTACGCGCCACTGCCAGAAGAGATCCGCGCAAAGGTGGCCACGGCGGTGCAGGCCATCAGTTAGTTCAGATGCTGTCACGATGGTGCCCGCCGCATGGTTCTATGTGGCGGGCACCATGATGAATGCTGGACGAACCAACCGCAGGAGCCGAGATGACTTCCGTGACCGCACCACCCGCTGGCTCCTCCCCTTTCTCGGGGAACGACCGCTCCCATAGCCGGTTCGGCGATCAGATTTTTGCGGGCCTTTCTCGGGGGGCAGGTATTGCGGTCGTTGCCCTGGTGACCGGGATCGGGGTCTTCCTCGTCATGCAAGCGGCCCCGGCCCTAGCGAAGAATGAAGCCAACTTCCTCACCGCGAGAGTTTTCGATGTGGATGGCGGAACACTGCGCTTTGGTGTTGCTGATCTGCTGTGGGTCACGATTATTAGCTCGCTTGTTGCCATGGCGTTGGCGGTTCCGGTTGCGGTCGGGGTGGCGTTATTTATTACGCACTACGCGCCGCGGCGGCTGGCTGCGCCAGCGGCTTATCTCATTGATTTACTCGCGGCGGTGCCGTCTATCGTGTACGGGCTCTGGGGTGCCAAGGTTTTCCTCGACTCCTTCAGAGGGAGTGTGCAGGAGCCGATGATGGGGGCGCTTGGTGGGATTGGTTTATTTCGAGACGTGGGGGTTACTGCCGGCACTATTGCCTTGGTGTCCGTGGTGTTATCGATCATGATCTTGCCGATCATCACGGCCATTACGCGTGAAGTTTTTGCGCAAACTCCCGTAGCCCACCAAGAGGCGGCTCTCGCCTTAGGGGCCACGAAGTGGGAGACGATCCGTACGACTGTCCTGCCGTTCGGTCGACCAGGTTTGATCTCAGCAGCGATGTTGGGGTTAGGCCGGGCGTTAGGGGAGACCATCGCGGTGACCATCATTTTGAGTACCTTGCCTTCCGGTAAGGAGTGGTCTTTCTCGCTCTTCAATGGCGGCGAAACATTTGCTTCTCGAATCGCCAACAACGCTGCTGAGTTCGATTCACCAACGAAAACGGGGGCTTTTATCGCTGCTGGCCTGGTGTTATTTATCTTGACTTTTGTGGTGAACGCGATAGCCCGGATCGTTATTGAGCGCAATAAGGCGTTCCGCGAATGACCGGCATGGTGAGTCATCCAACTGATGAGGCAAGGCCACTCGTCCCCGGACCTTTTGCTGGGGTGAGCCTGGGTCGCAAGATCCGTAATACCTGTGCGGGGGTGGCCGTAGTTGCCGCTTTCTGCTTAGCGCTCGCTCCGCTGCTCTGGATTCTCGCGACGGTCCTTTCCCAGGGGTATCACCTGCTGCTTGACCAGCAGTGGTGGTTCAATTCTCAGCGAGGTATTACGTCACGTCGCGAGGGCGGCGGGGCTTATCACGCGATTGTGGGCACCCTGTTGCAAGCAGCAGTGACTGCCGCGATCGCAGTTCCCATCGGCGTGTTCACGGCGGTATACCTCGTGGAGTATGGCCGGGGTGCGTTGGCGCGGGCCGTCAGCTTCACAGTGGACATCCTCACCGGGATCCCCTCGATTGTGGCAGCACTGTTCATTTATGCCGTTTGGGTGACCACGCTGGGGTTAGACCGAGTAGGTTTCGCGGTTTCGCTTGCTCTGGTGCTCCTCATGATTCCGGTGGTGGTGCGATCCACCGAAGAAATGCTCAAGCTCGTTCCAAACGAACTGCGTGAGGCGTCGTATGCGCTGGGGGTCTCTAAGTGGCGCACGATCGCGCGGGTTGTTTTGCCCACGGCGTTCAGCGGCATCATTACAGGCGTGCTCCTCGGGTTAGCGCGCGTCATGGGTGAGACTGCGCCCTTGCTGATCCTTGGGCCGTACGCCAAGTCCATTAACACCGATTTGTTTGGTGGCTTCATGGCTGCCTTACCCACCATGATCAACCAAGATCGAACTGAGTCGTTGCAACCGGCAGTGGATCGGGTGTGGGCCGCAGCCCTCACTCTGGTCTTGCTTGTCATGGTGCTTAATTTGCTGGGCCGTGCGGTGTCGCGGTTCAGCTCCGTGAGGAAGTGAAAGCAATGGCTAAACGGATCGACGTCAAAGACCTGAGCATTTTCTACGGCACCTTTAAGGCGGTCGAGGGCGTCACCATGACGGTGGAGCCGCGATCAGTCACCGCGTTCATTGGGCCCTCTGGGTGCGGTAAGTCAACGGTGCTGAGAACGTTGAACCGCATGCACGAGGTTATTCCTGGTGGGCGCGTAGAAGGTTCGGTCACACTAGACGACCACGACCTTTACGCCAAAGGTGTTGACCCAGTAGCAGTGCGCCGGACTGTCGGCATGGTTTTTCAGCGTCCTAACCCGTTCCCCACAATGTCGATTTACAACAACGTGGCCGCGGGGTTGCGACTGAACGGGGTGAAGGCCCGGGGCAAACTTGACGAGGTCGTCGAGCGTTCTTTGCGCGGGGCCAACCTTTGGAATGAAGTGAAGGATCGCCTAGCAAAACCAGGGGCGGGATTATCTGGCGGTCAGCAACAACGTTTGTGCATAGCCCGTGCCATAGCGGTAGAGCCGCAAGTCCTGCTCATGGACGAACCGTGCTCGGCGCTGGATCCCATTTCTACATTGGCAATTGAAGATCTCGTGGGGACGTTAAAAGAGCGCTACACGATCGTGATTGTCACCCACAACATGCAACAGGCGGCTCGTGTTTCAGACCGAACCGCATTTTTTAACTTGCCTGCACAAGGAAAGCCGGGCCGGTTGGTAGAAATGGACGACACCCAGAAAATTTTTAGTAACCCCGGTGAGAAGGCCACCGAAGATTACATTTCGGGGCGTTTTGGTTAAAGCTCGGTTACTGGCTTTCCTGCGTGCTGCTGTCTTTAGGGGCGCGATTTGTGGGTGCGCTGTCGCCGCTCGCATCGATGCTCTTAGTGGGAATGTCGCCGTCTGGCACACCAAGTGCTTCATCAATTTCTGCGTCGGTGAGGGGTCCGTCGTGCTGGGTGGCCGCGATCACTAAGTCACCGACCAGGGTGATTTCGCGTTCCAAAGGTTCATCGCGCAGCACGTCGTCTGATTGGGTCATCAGTGATCAACCTCCTGAAGGATCAGCGAAAGCTTACGCAGGGCGATTCGTCTGTGTGCATCAAATGAGGTGATGCGACTCGATTAGTCGTGTCACGCTGAGCGAAATGAGATGAAGCGTCACTGCGGGGTTATGGAGATGACGTATTCGCGGTGGTCGCCGGGGGCCTCGGCGCAGTGGTGGGGGTTGCGTTGACTTCATTCAGAGGAATAAGGGTGCGGTCCATCTGTACTGAAGTGAGCCCTAGACCGCCCACAGTGATGCGGTCGGTGGCAAGGAGGCGTCCTTGCGTGTCTCCACTCTTAGAGAAATACAACAGTGATGCTTGAAGGGGGACGGGTTTGCCGTCGGTGAGGCGTTTAAAACCAGCAGCTGTGACACCAGCTCCACCGGTGGATCCCTCCACTAAGATGCGGGTGCCGTTGCGATAGTCCGACTTCCGGTCATGAAGGTGACCAGATAACACCAATGGCACCGTGCCAATAACAGGGTCAATCCGGCTTGAGTCGTGAATGAGAGCGAGGTCTACCGGGTCATCAGGGGTGTCAGCGTTATGCGCGGTGACGATCTCAGCAAGACGACGAGTAGCTTCCTCTACTTCGAATTTCGCTGTGGTGTCCTCTGACCCTTCCGCGGGCTGGTATCGCGGATCCGCGACACCAGCGATGCGCAAACCAGCGACAGTAGTGACCTGACCATCCAAAACGACCGCCTTTGGTTGAGCCGCAACAGCGCGTTCGATTTGTGGGCTGTCATGATTGCCGCGCACAAAAACGTACGGCACGCCAACGCCGGAAATTTGTTGAACGAAATTTGTCTCGACAGCCGTTCCCCAGGTCGATAAATCCCCGGTGTCGATCACTGCGTCCACATCGAATTGGTCTACCAGTTTGTCAACGAGGTCGTAACCGATCGGATTGAGGTGCAGGTCACTAATGTGCAACACCGTCGTGACCTCTTCAGATCCACCAGTATTAGAGGGAGGTAGTCGATCCCCTAACGCATACAAGGTGGTTACGGATTCAACGAAATCAGACAACCCAGCCCGATATGACTCTAAGCGTTCAGCCAAGGTCTCGGTCTGACGTTGCACGTATGGCGCGCTACTGAGGACCCCAGTGAAACGGGGCTGGGCGAGCGCGGTGCTATCGAATGTCGCCGCGGTGGTCAAACCTAAGCCGGCGACACCGACTGCGCTGACAAGTGCGCCGTAGCCCACCCCACGGATTCTGCGAGTGAGGAGCGCGGTGAATGTCAGCGCACCTAGGAAGCCACCACCTAAAGCGAAAAGCCCAGCCTGCAACGCCGCATCCCGGACCGCGTCGGGTGCAGTATTTCCCAGACCAGTAACACCGCCAGGTTCAGCGAGGAGCAACCGGGCACCTTCGACATCTACCTCTTTGATATCTGCCACCACAGCGATCGGGGTGTGGTGGGTGTCAAATCGCACTGAGCCAACCGGCGGCATTTGAACGGCAGCCCCGGGGTGCGCGCTGAGATGCACTTGGACATCCACAGTTAACGGGCCGATGCGGGTGGTGGCAGCCGGGGCTAGCGCAGCGCCCACGAAAAAGCCGAAGATTGCCACTACGGTGACGACAATCCGCCCGCCGTGACGCTGAAAAAACCTCCGCACCGCGCCACGTGTTCGACAGGAGAGTGCGCGAAGTGAATTGGAAGGTGGGCGCCGGGCTGGGAGCGCCTCACGGCGCAATGCCGCTCGTAGCGGCTTCATGTGGGACCCGGGGCTACCGCAGCCCGACGCCCGGGTGTCCTGGTGAGGACTCCACAAGTGTGCCTAACGATGGGAGCATCGCGCATGTTCCCAGACCAAAAATCCGGTCGGTTTGTGACTCGCGTTACTGGGGCTACGGGCGCGAGTGATCTGAGCTTCACCCTCACGTCAGGGCCCGAGCTCGCCATGCGCGGGCCGCCGCCGCGAGATCATCAGCGGTGTCAGTCAGGGCTGCGGCGCGACGGGTAATCACTTGCGCCGCTAAATTCTCGGTGGTGGCGTCGTCAACATTCCTCACTCGGCCCGCAGCGACAACTCGGCAAAACGCGGCGGCTCGTTCTAATGCGACTCCAAAATCCCCTTGATATACGCCAGTAAGAACATCGTCTGCGAGTTGTTGAACTTCCTGTGGGCCCGGCGGGTCGGCAACCCCTGCGATCACCCCAGCGACCTCCGCAAGGGGGCGGCCGGCAGCATAATCGGAACTCGCGCTAGCAGGATCTTGATGCACCCACTCCCGGACGACGTATAACCGCCATAGCGCTCCCGGTAAAGATCGAGCTGGTTGCTCCGCCCACAATGCAGCGAGAGTGTCGAGCCCGTGATCGTCGACCAGCCGGACGAGTCGTGCAGTGAGCTCCGGATCCGCCCTGTCGCGACCAGCGTCAACAATGGCACTCGCGGTGGCGTACGCCGTTGCGGCCACTTCCGCTGGGTCTGATCCACCCGCGACAGCATCGCAGGCCGCTGGCGTCAGGAAGGCCGGGCGGCGTGGGCGGGTGTTCTCTGGGGCACTCACTGATCCATCCTGACACTTTATGCTGACCTTGGTAGCACCTCTTGAGTTCTTGTCGCGGACTGCAATGGAATCAGCCCCCACGGAACACGTCCTGTGATACGCCGAGTGCTCTCCTCACGCGAACCCGTACGCTGTGCGGTGATTGCGATTGTGGATAAGGGAGCGTCAAAATGACGGACACTACTCATAACAACGTATTGCATGTCGCTGCTCTTCTTCATGCCACGGTGAACCGTCGGAGGCATCAACGCTTGGTCATGAAGCGGGTGGGAGCGACATGGTTGGATGTCACGGCCACGGACTTTCAAGCCCAGGTCAACGCCGTCGCTAAAGGTTTCATCGCGGCTGGTGTTAACGCGGGCGATCGCGTTGTCATTATGTCGAAAACTCGTTACGAATGGACGCTCTGCGATTTCGCTTTGTGGAGTATCGCTGCGGTTCCGGTCCCTATTTATGAGACGTCTGCTGTTGATCAGATCGAATGGATTCTCACTGATTCCGCTGCGGTTGCGTGCGTGGTGGAAACTTCCGGCCACGCTCAACGTATTGCGGCTGCTCTTGATCGTATGAGTGGCATTAAAGAGGTATGGCAATTTGAACCCGGGGCGTCTGGTGTTGACGCGGTCACCGAGCTTACTCAGCGCGGCAGCGACATCCCTGACAACGAACTGGCAGCTCGACAGAGCACGTTGACACCTGAATCAATTGCCACGCTGATCTACACCTCAGGGACGACAGGGCGACCAAAAGGGTGCGTAATCACTCATGGAAATGTCCTCGCTGAGACTGAAAGTGCTATCGCGAGCTTGCCAGAGTTATTCAACGACCCGGACTCTTCGTCATTACTGTTGTTTTTACCGTTAGCTCATGTCTTCGCTCGGTTGATTCAGGTGATGGTGATCGCGGCGGGGGTGCCTTTAGCGCACAGTGACCCGTCGCGGTTGGCGAAGGACCTCACTGCTGTCCAGCCCACGTTCGTGTTGTCCGTACCACAAGTTTTCGAAAAAATGTACGAGACTGCGCGGCGTAAAGCAGCTGCGAATGGGCGTGGAGCGATCTTTGATCGTGCGGCCCGCGTCGCCATCTCTTGGAGCGAGGCGCAGCTCCCGGGGGGGGCGAACTGGGTTTTGTCGTTGCGTAGGAAATTTTTTGATCGCTTGGTATACCGCAAACTGCGGGCTGCCTTTGGTGGCAAGTTGAAGTACGCCGTCTCTGGTGGTGCGCCCCTGGGTGGCCGGCTGCCACATTTTTTCCGTGGGGCTGGGATCACTGTGGTGGAAGGGTACGGGCTTACCGAGAGTACGGCAGCGGCAGCAGCGAACCGGATCAATGACATTCGGATCGGGACGGTCGGGCCAGCGTTGCAGGGCTTTGAGGTTCGGATCGCTGACGATGGCGAAGTGTTGTTGCGGGGCGGGCATGTCTTCACCGGGTACTGGAACAACCCGGAGGCAACGGCTCAGGTCCTAGACGCTAACGGTTGGTTTCGCACTGGTGACCTTGGTTCGTTGGATGCGGATGGGTACCTGACCATCACTGGACGTTCCAAAGAAGTAATTGTCACCGCTGCTGGTAAGAATGTGTCTCCAGCTGGACTGGAAGCGATCATGCGAGCTCATCCGTTGATTGCGCAGGCAATAGTGATCGGTGATGCGCGCCCCATGCTTGCCGCCTTGATCAGCTTGGACCCCGAAGCGGTGCGTCAATGGCTGGTGGATCAGAACCGTCCAGAAGAGACCCCGATCCCCGAATTAGTTCAGGACGATTCAATTCGTGCGATCGTGCAAGGCGCAATTGATGCGGCGAACGCGACGGTCTCCCGCGCTGAGCAAGTACGTCGGTTCACCATCGTTTCCCAGGAGTGGACGGAGGCGTCCGGGCATATGACGCCAACGATGAAACTGAAGCGCAGTCAAGTCCTTGAGGATTGCGCTGACCTCATTCATGAGATGTACGCCAAACGATTGTGAGTCCTGGGTAATTCGCGAAAAGGAGAATAGGTGCGGCTTTATGGCATAGCGGCGATAGTCAACCTCGCCCTGGCAGTGTATTCCTTACTGGATTGCGCTCGTTCGCCGCGAAGTAGGGTCCGAACCGCCCCCAAGATGGTGTGGGTGGTGGTCATCCTCGGGATTCCGTTGCTAGGTCCTTTTGGGTGGTTGCTGTTAGGTCGGCCAGCTCGGGATTCCGGTTCGAGTCGCGGGCCGCGTCCACCGCAAGGGCCTGATGACGATCCGGATTTTCTGCGCGGCTTAGGCGGGAGTTAACATCCGTCCTCGGCGACTCGCGCCAGTCGATCTTGCGTGGTTGGCGGTAGATAACCCACGTAATCCGGTGGTGGTAACGGCTGTTTTGCGACTGGCTGGGCCGCTGGCGCTAGCAGACTTGCGGGCTCTTGTTGCCGAACGTCTAGTGAACTGTTACCCCTCTTTTGGGTATCGCCTGAAGCCCGGTGGTCGATGGCGCCGACCTCGATGGGTGGTCGACACCAACTTCGCGGTGGATCATCACGTGCTTCCGGTTCCAGCAGGTCGATCTGTCGATGATGCCGAATTGACCGCTTTGACCGGTGAGCTCATGAGCCGCCCATTGGACATGCATCGCACGCCGTGGGTGATCCACCTCGTCCATGATGAGCGGGGCTGTGCTGCCTTGATCGTTCGGGCGCATCATTGCCTAGCTGACGGAATGGCATTGGCACATGTGCTGCTGGGGATGGCAGACGACATGCAAGACGATGGTTCTGACGCAGGTCTGTGGGTGGGCTCTGGGTCGGTCGCTCGTCACCGCAGGTGGCGGCGGGTACGGCAGACGGCGCGGGCTATTTTCGGTGTGGTACCAACGATGATTTGGTTGCTTGCCACATTGGGGGAACCACGGACGTCTCTGCGGCTCGACCCCGCGCCACGCAAAGTCGTGGCCTGGACGCAGGCGCATGAGTTGACGTCAGTGAAGCGTGCTTCCCGCGCTCATGGGGTTACGGTCAATGACGTTTTACTGGCTGCAGTCGCAGGGGGAGTGCGCCGTTATTTTGAGTCTAGGGACGAAGTTCCAGCAAATATTCGGGTAGTGGTTCCGGTGGATTTACGGGATGGAGCCCCGCCGTCCCCGTCGCTGGGAAACCGATTGGGGTTGGCGTTTGTCAGATTGCCGGTGCGCATTGTTGATCCAGCTCGACGGCTCCGTGAGGTTGCTCGCGTGACGTCCCGAATTAAGCGGTCAGTTCAAGCGGGGTCCACGTGGGCGGTGCTGTCGTTGGTGGGGTTAGTGCCGGCATTGGCGGCGACAGCGGGTGTGCGGGTGGTTAATGGGTGTTCAAGTGGGGTGGTGACGAATGTGCCGGGGCCGCGCCATCAACTCAGCTTGGGTGGGGCGCCTGTTGCTTCGGTGGTCTTTTGGGTGCCTCAGGTGGGTCGGATGTCATTGGGCGTCAGCATTTTCAGTTACGCCGGGTCTGTGACGGTCGGCGTCGCATGTGACGCCACGGTGCCGGTTGACCCGGCGCGTCTCGCATCGTGGATTGATGAGGAAATTACAGCGCTGTCAACGGCACTGGCCTGTGAAGCGAACCCAACCGGACCCGCTACCGTAGACCCGGATCACCGTCGTGTGATCTGAGGTGGGGCCTCTAGCTCAACAGGCAGAGCAGCGGACTTTTAATCCGCGGGTTGTGGGTTCGAGTCCCACGGGGCCCACCGCATGCACCAGGCTCGAACCCTTGCCAATGGAAACGTTGGAGGTGGTTCGGGTCTTGTCGCTGATGTAGCCGTGCGTGGCTTCGGTGGCGGGCTTGGTCGTCAACTGGTGGTGCTGTGCCCGGCAAGCTTGGCCGTGCTGGTCGCTGGGGAGAGATCGAGGCGGCGCAGGAGCTGGGCGTTGAGGGCGACGACGACGGTGGAGGCTGACATCAGGATGGCGCCGACGCTCATGGGCAGCACGAACCCGATCGGTGCCAGCACCCCTGCGGCCAGTGGCACGGAGAGAAGGTTGTAGCCGGCGGCCCACCACAGGTTCTGCTTCATCTTCCGGTAGCTAGCCCGGGAGAGGTCGATGACCGACAGGACAGAGCGCGGGTCGGAAGAGGCCAGGATGACACCTGCCGATCCAATGGCGACATCGGTTCCGGCGCCGATGGCGATGCCGACGTCGGCTTGGGCCAGGGCCGGGGCGTCGTTGACACCGTCGCCGACCATGGCGACCTTGCGGCCCTCGTCTTGGAGTTCAGCGACCTTGGCTGCCTTGTCCTCGGGCCGCACGCCGGCGAAGACGCGGTCGATGCCAAGCTCATCGGCGACGGTGTCAGCGACCGCCTGGGCGTCGCCGGTGATCATTACCACCTGCGTTCCCGCGGTATGCAGGGCGTCGACGGCTTCGCGGGATTCGGGCCGGATCTCGTCAGCCAGGCGGAGTGCGCCGATGACCCGGCTGTCTGCGAGGACGTGGAGGATGATCGCGCCCTCGGTACGCCATGCCTCAGCGACGGGAAGTTCGTCGGTCTCGTGCTGTTCCAGCAGGTACGGGCCGCCGACTTCGATGACCGCACCGTCCACGGTGGTCTTCACTCCGACCGCCGGCGAGGACGAGAAGTCCACCCCTTCGGGCACGTCCAGCCGTCGTGTGGTGGCGTCTTCGACGATAGCTTGTGCAAGCGGGTGTTCGCTGTCGGACTCGGCGGCAGCGGCCAGCGCTAGTACCTCGTCCGCCGTACGGTCGTCGACAGGTTCGATGGCCGTGACGGTGGGTTCGCCCTTGGTGAGGGTGCCGGTCTTGTCGAATAGCACCGTATCCACGGAGCGCATCGACTCCAGCGCGAGACGGTCCTTGACGAGTACGCCGCCGCGAGCGGCGCGCTCGGTGGCGATGGAGACCACCAGTGGGATCGCCAGCCCGAGAGCGTGGGGGCAGGCAATGACCAGCACGGTGATGGTGCGGACCACGGCGTCGTCGGGCAATCCGAAGAGAGACCAGACGATTGCGGTGATCGCAGCGGAGCCGAGGGCAAACCAGAACAGCCAGGCCGCGGCGACGTCGGCGATCCGTTGCGCGCGGGACGAGGAAGCTTGCGCGTCGGTGACGAGCTTCTGGATGCTGGCGAGTGCGGTGTCGTCACCGATGGCGGTGACCTCGACCCGCAGACCGGAGTCGGTTGCGACGGTGCCGGCGACGACGTAATCGTCTCGCTCGCGGCGCACGGTCTTGGACTCGCCGGTCACCATTGATTCGTCCATGCTCGCTGAACCGTCGACAATCTTCCCGTCGGCGGGCACCGATGAACCGGGTCGAACGATGACCACGTCTCCGACGACGAGGTCCGCGGGTGCGACCTTGACGATGTCGTCGCCGTCGACCTTCTCAGTCTCGTCGGGCAGCAGTGCGGCCAGGGACTCCAGCGCGGAGGTGGTCTGGGCCAGGGAACGCATCTCGATCTAGTGACCCAGCAACATGATCACCACCAGCAGGGTCAGTTCCCACCAGAAGTTCAAATCGTGATCGAGCAGTCGCAGGCTGGCACTCCAGGAGGCGACGAACGCCACCGTGATCGCCAGTCCGATCAGCAGCATCATCCCCGGCTTGCGGGAGCGGATCTCGCTCAGCCCGCCGGTGAGGAAAGGCCAACCGCCCCAGAAATAGACGATGGTGCCCAGCACAGGTGAGACCACCAGACCCATTCGGCCTCAGGCAGCTGGTAGCCGACAAGGTTGGCGAACATGTCGTTGAAGCCGACCACGGGCACGACGAAGACGAGCATGATCCAGAACAGGCGACGGAACTGCCCGACATGGTCACTGTGACCGGCATGGTCGCCATGCCCGTGATCGTGACCGCTATGGTTCGCGTGGTCGTCGTTCATATTAATCCGTTCTTCTCGTTCCAGTCCGGGAGCGTCTCACCGCTTCCCTAGGAAGCAGGTTGCATCTCGCTTCCGATGACCCACTTGTGGTTCGTCATCGTCATGCCGTCCGCCTCGTAGTCGACCACGTAGACGGTCTCCTCCGTTGAGCTGGCGATCGTGGCCTCGACGCCGTTCATGCCCTCCATGTGGTCAGCTGTTAGAGTCACCTCGCTGCCGTCGGGCAAGCGTTCCTCACCGGCGTCACGGATCTCTTCTTGGACGACCCATCGATGCTCCTCGACGGGGTCGCCGCCGGTGGTGGGCGTGTAATTGACCGAATAGGTGTAGGTGTCATAAGCCCCGACGACCGTCGCCGGCGCACCATCCATGCCAGCCATGTGGTCGGCAGTCAGCGTCACCTCGGTCCCCACCGGGTATGTAGGGTCGGCGGCTGTCGTCATTCCCTCGGGAACGGGCCCGCCGTCCATCGGGTGTTCCATCCCGCCGTGACTGCCGTGGCCTTTCTGGCTATCCGAGGTCGACGGCGCCGCCTGACCCTCTTGGCTCTCCCCGGATGAGCAACCGGTGAGGACGAGTGCGCCGCTGAGTACTCCTGCGGCAAGTGATATTCCCCTACGTCGGTTCATAGGTGATTCCCTTCCATGTCTCGTTGCTTGCAGCTTTGAGGAGATGGACCCCGCGCTCCCCGTTAAGTGTGAGAAGCCCGGAGTCTTTCCTGCCGATCGCTACGCGGCTGTGGTGTAGCCGATCGGTGTCGGGTTGGCGGGTGCTGGCGCGCTGTCGTCGTCCGCGCGGGCCTTGAAAGTCCGCAGCCGGAGACTGTTGGAGACCACGAACACCGACGACAGTGCCATGGCCACTCCGGCGAGCATCGGATTGAGCAGTCCGAAGGCGGCCAGTGGGATCGCGACGGTGTTGTAGGCGAAGGCCCAGAACAGGTTCGTCTTGATCGTGCGCAGCGTCCGCCGGGCGAGCCGGATCGCGTCCGCGGCGGCGCGCAGGTCGCCGCGGACGAGGGTGATGTCGGCGGCCTCGATGGCAACGTCGGTGCCGGTGCCCATCGCCAGGCCCAGGTCGGCCTGGGCCAGTGCCGGTGCGTCGTTGACGCCGTCGCCGATCATGGCGACGACCTTGCCCTCGTCCTGGAGGCGGGCGACGATGTCGACCTTGTCTTTGGGCAAGACCTCGGCGATGACTTTTTCGATGCCGACCTCGGCGGCGACCTGCTCGGCCACGGCTTGGTTGTCACCGGTGAGCAGCACCGGCGTCAGACCCAGCTCCTTGAATTGGGCGATAGCTTGGGCGCTGGTGGGCTTGATCTGGTCGGAGACGACCAGCACACCGCGCGCGGCGCCGTCCCAGCCGATCGCGATCGCGGTCTTGCCTTCGGCTTCCGCAGCCTGCTTGGCTGAACGCAGATCCTCGGTCAGGTGCTGGGACCATTCGGCCAGCAGCGTTTCCCGGCCGGCGAGGACGGCGTGGCCGTCGATGATGCCCTGCACGCCCTTGCCCTCGATGTTCTCGAAGGACTCCGGGGTAGGCAGGTCGCCAACCTCGCTGGTGGCTCCGGCGGCGATGGCCTGGGCGATGGGGTGCTCGGAGTAGTCCTCCAGCCCGCCGGCCAGGCGCAGCAGCTCGGCACGGTCGACACCGTCTGCGGTGATGACATCGGTGAGGGTCATCTTTCCGGTGGTGACGGTTCCGGTCTTGTCCAGCACGATCGTGTCAACCTTGCGGGTCGATTCGAGGGTCTCAGGTCCCTTGATGAGCACACCCATCTGTGCGCCTCGGCCGGTGCCGACCAGCAAGGCCGTAGGCGTGGCGAGGCCCAGGGCGCATGGGCAGGCGATGATGAGCACCGTCACGGCGGCGGTGAACCCGGCGGACAGCGGGAATCCTGCGCCGATCCAGGCGCCGAGGACAGCGACGGCGATGGCGATAGCGATCGGCACGAACACCCCGGATACGCGGTCGGCCAGCCGCTGGATCTCAGCCTTGCCAGACTGGGCGTCCTCGACCATCTTCGCCATCTGCGCCAGCTGGGTATCCGAGCCCACCCGCGTCGCCTTCACAACGAGTCTGCCGCCGGCGTTGACGGTTGCACCTGTGACAGGGTCACCCTCCGAGACCTCGACAGGCACGGATTCGCCGGTAAGCATCGAGGCGTCGATCGCGGAGTTGCCGGAGGCGATGGTGCCGTCGGTGGCGATCTTCTCGCCGGGACGGACGACGAACTCATCGCCCACCACGAGCTCGTCGATGGAGACACGCTGTTCAGTGCCGTTACGCAGGAGAGAGACTTCCTTAGCCCCCATCTCCAGCAGGGCACGCAGGGCAGTCCCGGCGCGGCGCTTGGAGCGTTTCTCGAAGTAGCGGCCCATCAGGATGAACGTGACCACCCCGGCGGCCACTTCAAGGTAGATGTTCCCGAGCCCGTCGGAGCGGGAGATGGTCAGCTCGAAGGCGTGGGTGACGCCGGGCTGGCCGGCGGTGCCGAAGAACAGGGCGACGATCGACCAGATCATCGCCGCGGTCGTGCCCACGGAGATGAGCGTGTCCATCGTGGCTGCACCATGCTTGAGGTTCATCCACGTTGCGCGGTGGAAGGGCCAGCCCGCCCAGACCACGACGGGGGCGGCGAGGACGAGGGAGGCAAAGCCCCAATAGTCGAACTGCAAGGCTGGGATCATCGCCAGCGCGATCACGGGCACCCCAAGGGCTGCGGAGCCGATGAGCCGCTGACGCAGAGAGCGCAGCTCTCTGTCCTCGTCCGTCTCGCCCTCCTGGTCTGAGCTGTCATCGGGGCCCTTGGTGCGCGGCGGAAGCGCGGCGGTGTAGCCGGTCTTCTCGACTTCCGCGATCAAGGCCTGCGGGTCCAGGTCGTTGGGGCCGGTGATGCTGGCCTTCTCGGTCGCGTAGTTCACGCTCGCGGTGACACCGTCCAGCTTGTTGAGCTTCTTCTCGATCCGGTTCGCGCACGAGGCGCAAGTCATGCCACCGATCTGCAACTCGATGCTAGCGGCCCCGGTGCTGGTGTTTTCAGTGGTCATGGGCTTCTCCTTCCTGATGTTCTGCACCGGCACCCGACTCCTGACCAGAACGCCCATCATCGGAGTGCCCGCCGCTGCGCTGGCCCGAGCTGGTGGTCGTATCCATCACCAGCGGGGCGGTGTGGACCTCGCCCTCAACTTGGAAGTCCAGGTAGAGCAGGTAGCGCCCCTTGGTGGGTGCCGTGGCTTCGAACACGATCTCTGGGCCAGACGTCTCGCCGGCCTGCGGCTCGTCCCCGCGGGGGTGTACGTGCAGATAGGCCAGATCCCCGTCACGCAGGGCGACGAGGTGGCCGAAAGCGCCCAGGTAGGGCGCCAGCTCGGTGACTGGTTCCCCGCCGCGAGTGACGGTCATGGTCAACTTTGAGGCCGCGCCTGCGGTGAGGTCGCCCTCCACGCTGACGTCGAAGCCGTCGACGGTGGTCGTGCTAACCGGCTCGGTGGCTGGCGTGGGCTCGTAATCGCCGCCCACGTGCACCGAGGTTGACAAGGTGAGTCCTTCCCCGGTTTTCGCGGGAACGAAGTCCGCGAAGACTCGGTAGGATCCCGCCGCGTCCCACTGCCATGGGATCGTCCAGGTACCGCCGTCGTTCATCTCGGGATGGACATGGCGGAAGTGCTGGCCGTCGGCGCGAACGGCGATCAGGTGCAGTTCCTTTTCGTGCTCCGGCTCGAAGTTCATCACCGGGTTCCCGTCCGGGCCGGTGATGGTCAGGGACAGCTTTTCCTCGGTACTCGTGTCGGTGGGGGCGGTCACTGCGGTGAGCTGGTAACCGTCCTGTGCTAGGCCCAGGCCTAGGACGGCCGTCTTGCCTGTGTGGCCGCTCCCGTGCCCGGCGGTGTCCGTGGTGTCTTCTTCGTCGTGATGGGTGTTCTGTGCGGCGTCTTCTGCCCAGCTTTGCGCGGTCTCCTCTGGGATGACCGCGTTCGCCGTGAATCCAGCCACGGCGAACACGGACACGAGGACTAGTCCGTACAGGCCCAGCCGCGCAGGTGCCCTCATCTCAGCTCCTGACAGCGGTGTATCCGGCCTCGTCCACCGCCGCGACCACCGCGGCATCCTCAACCGGTTTGTCGGTGGTGACGGCCAGTCGGCCGGTGGCTGCGCTGACGTTGATATCGGTGACGCCGGGGATTTGCGAGACCTCGGCGCGGATCGCGGTTTCGCAGTGTCCGCAGCTCATTCCGGTCACCTGATACTCGATCGTGTTCGTGCTCATGACCAAACTCCTTCACTTGTGTATGACTTCATTCAGGGTATACCCATAGGGGGTATACATCAAAGAGTGGGCGACAATGACGACGTGCGGGGGCGGACCAGATGCTCAGAACGCGGTTGCGCTCATCACCCTCGAATAGCCGCACCACCACGGATAGCACCGTCGGGGAGAGCATGGCCGCTCCGATGCCTTGGGCGATGCGCCCGGCGAGCAGCACAGTTCCGGTGTCGGCGAAGTCGGCGGCCAGAGAGCCGGCGACGAAGGTGAGCAGGCCGGTGATGGTCGCGAATGCCGCCGGAGGTGTTCTCGTTGCGGCTGACTCCGCCCGAGCTCGCTACCAGCCCTGCGACGTTTCGCCGGGCGGACGGCACAAGTGTGTTCCGGCCCCGACGGGCATGGCCAACTCGGATGCCTGACGCACTGAGCGATCGGACGTGACCTGTCCGTTGCGCAGTTCCGGCGCGCCAGCTTTGGATTTGTTAACCAATGACTCACGGAGAAATAGGGCGTAGGTGCCGCAAGCCTTCCGCAGAGTTACCTCACAAGCACAGTCTACGTTTGAGTTTGAGCGGCGAATAAAGCGTCGATCTGGTTGATTGCCGCTGTTGCGCCTTCGATCATTCCCATGTCCAGCACTTGTTGAAGCGCTTCGGCTGTCTCGTAGGTGTTGCGGTAGATCGCTCGGGTACCGCTTTCGTGTTGGGTGAAGGTGAAGACTCCGGTGGAGACTGGCAGGTCGGCGTTGGGGGTGAAATCTAAGTCGGCGAAACCGTCCCGGAAAGAGAAGCTCCGCGGCTCATCAACAGCGGTGACATCCCAGTAGCCGGCGTGCCGGTCACCTTCTGGGCCAGTCATGATGTGGGTGACTCGGCCGCCGGATCGCAAGTCGTGATCGTAAACTTTCGCCGGGTAAGTGGGTGGTCCCCAAACTTGCTCTAGTTGGCGGGGATCAGCGTATATCTGCCAGATTCTTTCTCCTGGTGCTGCAAAGTCGGCGGTGATGGTCAGTGTTCGCATGTCGAGGTCGTGTGTGGCATCGGTAACAGGCATTGTCATTCCTTCAAGTTGGTGATATTACGTGCGATGAGTCCGTCGATCTGAGCGACTTCTCCGCCCTACCAGAACATGGGTTTTACTTCTGACTTGATTATCATTGCTAAGAGAGGAGCGACATGCCCGTTGAAAATAAAGCAATCGACCAGATCAGTAGGAAGTCGAGCCACCCCGGTCCCGCTATTGAAGTCGTCAATCTCCAAAAACGCTACGGCGAAGTAGCAGCGCTCGGCGGTGTTTCCTTCGAGGTAGCGCCAGGGGAGATTTTTGGGTTGCTTGGGCACAATGGTGCCGGCAAGTCCACGCTGATCCGGATTCTCACTGGCCGCACCCGCGCTACTGCTGGCCACGTCCGAGTCCAGGGGCTTGATGTCCACACTGATCTGGCAGCGATTAAGCCAATCATCAACGTGGTCTTTGAGGAGCAAAACCTCTATGACCGGCTCACCGCTCGTGAGCAGTTGCGGTTTTTCGCCGACCTATATGAAGCACCGAGTGCGCGAGTGGATGTCCTGCTGCGTGACGTCGGACTCCTTGACGCGGCGGACCGCCGAGTCAAGGATTACTCGACCGGTATGCGCCAGCGGTTGTTGCTCGCTCGGGCGTTGCTCAACGAACCGCGCGTGCTGTTTCTCGACGAGCCCACCCGTGGGTTAGATCCGGAATCAGTACGCAATCTTCGAGGGATCATCGCTGAGTTGGCTCGCGCTGGAACCACCGTTCTGCTCACCACGCATGACATGGTCGAAGTGGACGAGCTATGTGACCGAGTGGCGTTTTTGGTGTCAGGGCGAATAGCCGTCCAAGACGACCCTCGTGAATTGAAGTTGCGCTCCGGGCGACGTGAGCTTCGAGTATTACTCGACGACCGATCCGAACACGTACTGGCTTTGGATTCCCCGGATCACGCCGACCGACTACGGGACTGGATGGCCGCCGCCCGGGTAGCCGCGGTTCACTCCGCGGAAGCTACTTTGGCTGAGGTGTTCATCGACGTTACCGGCCGCAGTCTTGATGACGACCCGTCCGAGGGGCCGGAGGTTTCCGACACCGATATCTCGCAATCCACTCAGGCCGCAGGAGGCTCCGCGTGAATACTCGACGAGTCGCTCTGGTGTGGCGTAAAGACATGCGGGACGCGATACGGGATGGGCGGATTTTGATCGCCTTGCTCCTCCCGGTTTTTATGGGGGTGTACTTCGCAGTAATCGGTGGCCAAGGGGAGCGACAACCAGAAGTGACGCTTGCGGTATCGACGGCTTCCCCGGCTGTTCCGGACGCAATAGGGCGCCAGCTCGGCAACAGCGTGGAATTCACGGTCGCTCGGATGTCCGCCGAGGAGGTTCGTGTGGCTGTTCGCGATGATAACGCCGACCTCGGGTTGGTGGTGCCGGACGGATTTGATGCGGCCATCAAGGCCGGGGCTAATGCCAGCCCAGCACAACAGCCGGCCCTGGAGTTGGTGCGCTCGGCTCAATCCAGCGCTGGTGCGGACTTGTTGGCCGACGCTCTGGACGGCGCCCTGCGTGACCTGGCTGGGCAGAAGACACCAGCCCAAGTAGGTGTGGAGGTGATCCCAGCCGCCAACACTGGCGATCTGGCTGTGTTGCCGACGCTGGGGTTGCGTACCTGGCTTGTCACGCTGACCTTAGTCCTTGCGGCGTGCATGATCGGGGTGCTCGCAGTCCCGATGCTGCTGACCGAAGAGCTGGAGAAGCGCACCATTGAAGCACTCGCATTAGTCGCCACCGACACAGAGATCATGGTTGGCAAAATCGCGGTTGGGGTGACCTACCTGGCGATCGCCGCTGGTGCGATGTTGATATTGACCGGGGAGTCGGTGGATAACGTTGTGGTGGTGGTCGTGACGCTCTTGCTGCTGATGGTGTCCCTGGCTTCGATGGGTTTGCTTTTGGGTGCGCTGCTGAAAACCACGAACCGAGTCAACAACCTCGCCGGCTTCCTCGCGGTGGGGTTATCGCTACCGGCCTTTGTGGTAGGGACGCCGTTGGCGACTGGTGGCGCCAGATGGATCCTCGACGTGCTGCCAATGTCGCAGGCTGCTCGGTTGCTGTTAGATGCCGTCTCCGGGCAAGACTTCTTCAGTGCTGGTGGCGCCTCCGACCTACTGTCCTTTGGTGTGTTGGCTGCTTGGACGGTGGTTGCGATGTTGCTTTTGCGCCGCTCGTTGGTTCGGGCTCAACTGCGCTGACCAGCGCACCGGTAGCAACGTTAACTAGCGAAGTTCACGAGTCACCGGCCCCGGTTGGACGCCTCTGAGCCATACCTGCATCACTAGCGAGCGGCATGTTCGTTACTGCGGCGATCATCTCGGCTTTATTCATCAGACCGGAGGGGCAGTAGCATTCAGCGGTGATCCGTCGTGTAATGGTGATGCTCGTTCTTGGGCTCGTCATTGTGGTGCCGAATCTGCCCCAAGAGTCCTCATCGGTTGCCCAAAGCGCCGAGGAGACGTCAATTACCTCGTATGAGGCCATCTTCGAGGTATCGGCTGATGGTGAGCTCAGTGTCGTAGAAAAGCTGGACGTTAACTTCCCCGCCTCGGGTAAGCGGGGTATCTTTCGATTCTTTGACGTCCGAGATCCCAATGAATCTGGTGCGAGGCGTACTCCACGTGGCATTGCGGTCACCCGGGACGGCGAACCCGATGAACTCGACATCACCCAACGCGACAACGATCGGTATTGGGTGGCCCGGATTGGTTCCCCCAGCATCACCCTTGAACCAGGAATCCATCGGTATGAGATTCGCTATCAGATCGATGACGTTCTTCTGGACGGTGGCGGACAACGCAGCCGTTTCTATTGGAATCTCATCGGGGGTGGGTGGACGCAGGCTATCGATAAGGCCACGCTGACTGTCCGGCTCCCGGCAACCCCACAGGAGGTGCGCTGCGCGGTTGGTGCTGGCGCTACGGGTGGGTGCACCGTCACCCCAACTGCCAGCAAGAACGAGGTACGGATCGAAACAGCGACACTTCCACCACGCACCCCAGTGACCATGCAAACCGATCTTGCGTTAGCCCCGCCTGATGTGTCGCACGTGCCGTGGCCCCAACAAGCAGACCAAATCCTGGGCACGAGCTGGGTCGCGTTGGTGTTAGTGGTTTTCTTCGCGCTACTAGCCGGTTGGGGTGGTGCCCGGGTTGGGCGATCCGTCCGCGAATCAGATCCAGGTTTCCCATTGCAGTACGCCCCGCCAGCCGGGATTGGTCCAGCGCAGGCCGCATTTTTACGAACTGAGAAAATCACCAAAGAAGCGTTTGTTGGGTCCGCCATGTACGCCGCGGAACGCGGTGCGATCCATTTGGAGCACACCGCTGACGGCACCTGGACGCTCACTGATCAGACCGGTCCGCAAGGGTGGCATGGGCTCGACGAAGTCACCATGGAAGTGGCAGGTCTCCTTAGTGGTCCCAGTTCCGCTTTCATTGCCGACGGCACTAATGTCGCCGCGGGCAAGGCACTGAAGTCGCGGATGGAGTTTCATGACACTACGACCCGCTCCTGGGCGCATCGCGAAAAGCTTTTGTCATGGTCACAATCGGGGTGGGTGGGCCGCGCTGCGGTGACCATGGCTGCGATAGTCGCGGTGTATCTCGGGTTTTGGAACCCGATCGACATGAGTATGGCCGCCCTCATTCCTGGACTGTTCGTGGTCGGTGGTGTGCCCACCTGGCTCACCGGCGCGACCACTCGCCGGACTACAGCGGGCCGGCATCTTTGGTCACAAGTGGGAGGGTTTCATCGGGTGTTGTCCACCCCGTCCAGTGTGGCTCGGTTTGATTTCGCTGGCCGAGAAAATCTTTACACCACTTACTTGCCGTGGGCTGTGGCTTTTGGGTGCGCTGAGGCGTGGGCGGAGAAGTACCGTACTGACATGGCTGTCGAACCGCCGAACCCCACCTACATCGGTGGCTACTCGATCGCGTCCGGGGCCGCGTTCGCCAGTGGTGTGAATACTTTGGTGAGCGATTTCTCTGCCACAGTTGATGCCACGATTAGCGCTTATCAAGCCACACAGACGTCTTCGTCGGGCGGTGGTGGCGGCGGTTTCTCTGGGGGTGGGGGCGGCGGTGGTGGTGGCGGGGGCTCGTGGTGATGTCCGTAAGTAAGCGTGGTGATCGCTTGGGGTGAGACCGCTCCGTACGGCTTTGTTAGTGCCGCGAGAAACGCTCGCGGTGATGCGTATCGAAAGGGAAGTCCCATGGTCACTGGGTTGATCGTCCTCGGGCTGTTGGTTCTGCTTGCGCTTGGTGGTGTCACCGGTTTTAACCGGTTACGTAAAGCGGATATTCGAGCTCAGGAGGCGCTCGGAGGGATTGACGTCCAACTAACCAGGCGGGCGGATCTGATCCCCAATCTCGTAGAGACCGTGAAGGGATACGCCGCTCATGAGAAGGGTGTCTTTGAAGCGGTCACCGCCGCGCGGGCGGGTGTGCAAGCAGCGACTCGGGACAACGACGTAGCCGCCAAGGCCGCCGCCGATGCCCAACTTCAGCAGGCACTAGTCCGGGTGAACGCGGTCGCTGAGGCGTATCCAGATCTCAAAGCGAGCGCTAACTTCCAAGATTTGCAACGACAGTTGACAGATACCGAGAACCAACTGTCGTTCGCCCGTCAGTATTACAACGACGCGGTAGCGAAACTTAACGAACTGGTCCGGACGATCCCCTGGATGTTCTTCAGTGGTGTCGCCGGGGTGAGTGTTCGGGAGTTTTATCAGGCGCCTGAGGGGCAGCAGCAAGCTCCGACAGTTCAGTTCTGATTCATTACCATGTGGCGCGATCGTTGTTACGTGGTCTGTAGGCGATCTCGAATGAGCAGCAGGTAGACGGCGGCGGTCCAGGTGTAGGCGGGGTCTCGCAGGGGGGCGCCGGTCATGGCGTCGAAGTTTTCCGCGAAACCGTTGCGTTCGCAGGTACTAAGGAACTGACTGGTGACGCGCTCAGCGAGTTCGTGGCGCCCGGCGTCATGCAGTCCTTCGACGATGAGATGGACCGCAGGCGCCCACATGGGCCCACGCCAATACCCGTCATCGGTGTAATGCGGTGAATCGGGGTGTTCGGTAGCGAGCCCATTCCCGGTGAGGTGGCTTTCTATAGTCGCGCAAAGCGAATCGACGATCGGTTGAGGCAGGCGAGCACCCAGGACGATCGGCAGCGCATAGAAAAGAGACTGAGACGGCACAAGTGTGCCTAAAACGCGGGCACTGAAGGCCCTGCCGTCGTGGAGTCGAGTGAGTAACGTTTCGCGAAGCCGGCTAGCTTCAGCGGCCCAATTCTCAGCGTCCTCGGGGTGACCAAGGCGGCGGTCGAGCTCCGCGATGGCTTCTGCTTGCAAGGAAAGATAAGCGGTGAGGTCCGGGGACTCCAGCGGGGTGCCGGCATCGAAGGGGGTGGAGTTGTCCCACCCACCGTCATTGCCGTGCAGATAAGCGGGGAGCACCCCGTCACTGGGAACTCGATGATCGAGCCACCACTGGGTCCAGCGGGCGAGGGCGTCGCGAATCTCCGCGAGGTTTCCTCGAGACGGCTCAGGGACGAGTTCGAGAAGTTTGAGCACGGCCCAGCCGTGAATCGGGGGTTTGGAGAAGGTGAACAACGGTGCGCTGCCGTTGACGCAATCGGGGATGGCCCCCCAAGAATCTTGATGGTCAAAAATGGTCCACAGTTGGTCCCAGGCAAGTTCAGGGTGCGCGCGAGCGACGGCGAGTGCGGTGAAACAATGATCCCAACTCCACACGCGCATCATCCAGTTTTTAGACATGAAAATAGAGCGGCGGGTGAGCTGTTCCTCAGGGTCAACAATCGCGGTCCACAGCACGTGGGCCGCTTCTCGTGCGGCGTCGACAGTGGCGGTGGTGATGCTGCTTTGGGCTTGGGCCAGGGTCTCGCTGGTCAGCCCCTCGGGGATGACCCCGTGACACCAACTCGCGAATGCTGCTGCTGCGGCTTCGGCGGTGGTGTCGAAATCCGCGGGCGAAGGCCCGGTGCTGACGGTGGGGTCAGTGCTGGCGTGTTCCGTGATCCGCAGCAGCCAGGTTGGCCCAGTAATACGAAATGGGCCAGCGAGCCGTCCCGTACGGGTTGAGGTTGTGTGCAGTTTGCCTTCCAGAACATCAATTCGATAGCGGCGGCGAGCACGAAGGAAGTTCACGACCACCGCGCCGTGGCTGGTGGGGTACAGGTCACAACCTTCAACTGGGTGAAGTAAAAGGTCGACGTTAAAACCACGGACCAGGATCGTGGTGGGGTCAGTGAAAGTTGCTTCCGCAATGAGACGGTTGAGGGCGGGCTGGTCAGGGCTGCCTGCGGTGCTCGTTTTGTGACGCCAACCCAGAGTTGCAGGTGACAGCTCCGGGACTGTTTCTACAGTCACTCCGTTTTTCTCGAAACTGAAACGCATCACCGGGGCGGTGCCACCCCGGTGGGTCACCAAGTGCACCACAGAAGGTGGCGTTACCTCGAAAGTGCCGATCGCTCGGGACAGACTGATCCACGCTCCGGGGTAGGAGAATGGGCTCCGGGACAAATCAGTACGGGAGGTCATGCGTTCAGCTCCAGTGGTGTTGTTTCTCGTGGCGTTGATCGAAACAGTATGGCGATAGCGGTACGCCGCAAGGCCGCGTGAGTGTTCGGCTGTTACGTTGGACGAACTCTCGCATGGTGCCCCCCAACTGAAGGTCCTTTCTGTGATTCGTTCTGTCAGTACTGCCCTGCCCGTCAGTTTCCTTGCATCGGTGCTTGTGCTCACCGGTTGTGGTAGCGAGCCCGCCAACGAAAATTCGGTCAGTCAGGAGGCGACTTCCGTAGCGCTCGCCGCTGTCACGGTTGGTGGTAGCGACGTCAAGAAGAAGCCCACCATCACGGTGAAGTCACCGGTGTCAGTAAGCCGTACCGAGTCTAAAGTTGTCACTAACGGTAATGGGGCCGAGATTGCCAAACAAGACCTCGTCTCATTACATGTCGTGGTCGTCAAAGCCAAGGACGGGAAAGAGGCACTCAGCACCTGGGAGTCTGGCGTAGTCGGGGTTGACCTGGGCGGCAAGGACCTTTTTGCATCCTTTCGTAACCAAATACCGGGTAAGAAAATTGGCTCGCGCATGGTTATTACCTCAACGCCCGCCGATGCATTTGGTGCTCAGGGAAACACCGACCTTGGCATCGCCAAAGATGATTCGGTGGTGTTTGTCCTGGACCTAGTGGCGGCGACCAAGATTCTTGACGAGGCAACCGGAACCCCAGTGCCGCCCAAGGACGGCCTTCCCGCAGTGAAGATGAACGATGGAAAGCCCGCCACCATCACTGTTCCTCAGGGGGCGAAGCCGCCCACCAAAACCGTGGTGCAGCAGCTCGTGCAAGGCGAGGGCGTGGCAGTGCAGAAAGGCCAGACGATCCGCGTGTCCTACACCGGCGCGTTGTGGCGCAATGGTGAGGTTTTCGATTCCAGCGCTAACCGCCCGGAGCAGCCTTACTTCAGCTTCCCGATGGGGCAAGGTCAGGTCATTAAGGGTTGGGATAACGGCCTCCTCGGGCAGAAGGTCGGTAGTCGGGTGTTGCTCATCGTTCCGCCCGCTGATGGCTACGGCAGTGCCGGCAGTGGAGACACGATCAAGGGCACAGACACCTTGGTCTTCGTCGTCGACATCCTCGCCGCGTACTAGTCCCATGGTGTTCAGCACTCCGCAGGCCTGAGAATCGCCTTCTGGCGAGTAGGGTCAGCTTATGGATGAACACGGCATGCCTACCCATGGTGTTACTGGTGAGCACACCACCAACGGAATCCCGCACGGCTCGACCAGTCTTACCCCTTTTATTGCCATCCGTGGCGCAGTGGATGCGATCGAGTTTTACCGCTCAGTATTCGACGCCCGCGTCGTTGATGTCACTGAGATTGATGGCGTTGTCGTCCATGCTGACTTGGATTTTGGTCACGGCAAACTTCAGCTTGGCGAGCCCAAACCCGAGTACAACCTGGTGCCGGCACCAAATGGAGATGGCGATTGTTACTCACTCGGCCTGTACTGCGTTGATGTTGATGCAGTGGTGACACGCGCCGAACGCGCTGGTGCGACGATCCGGGAACCGGTGAGCACGTTCGTTTCCGGTGACCGGTTCGCTTCTATTCGAGACCCGTTCGGGGTGCGATGGTCGATCATGTCCCGGATCGAAGACCTTTCTGAAAGTCAGAGCGCTCAACGGGTTGCCGAATGGGCAGCCCAACAAAAACCTGTCACCAACGAATGAGCAGCCCAACGGACTAGCCACACCACGGTGCTGCCAGCGACTCACTGCTCACCCCGCCGCGCGCATGAGCCCAACTAGGCGAGTAAAACTCACGCCAAAATTGCTACGCGGCTTGCGCGCCCGACCTTCCGATCAGCGGCTTTGTAGTGCATCGAGCACTACCGCCATCGCAGCGGCGACTCGGAAATCGAGGCGAGCATCCGGCACGGTCACGTTATATCGGCCGCGAATTGTTTTTCCGCGTTCACTGATGAGCACTGGTGACCCGGTTGCAGTATCAAAGAAGTCAAAATGAAAAAGGAACGGCGCCCAGAGGTGATTGAGGTAGGGGATGAAGTTCCACGCGCGACGCAAGATCGCAATGATTAACTGGCGCTCTCAACCCGCTGCTCTGATTCGTCGGCGAAGAACCGGATCTCCTCCTTGAGTTTCATCCGGTTTTGCTCCACGAATGCAAGCAGCTGACCTTGGCTGCCGTCAGCATTCACGGCATATACCTGATACCGGTTAACCATCACGGTGATCTTCTGGCGGACATGAAAACGCGGAACGTACATTGCCGCTGGGGAAGAGATGGAGTCCGTCATGCCGATCAGTGTGTCAATTCGGCATTTAGCCGCCATGCATAAGTGTGATCAAAGGGGGTAAAGACCATTTAACACACCACAACTAAGGGAGGCCCAACGTGAGTGAATCGACCACGCAAGAAGGAACGCAAGGGACGTCTCGGGCAACGGCTACTTTGCCTGCCGGGAAGACGAGTCGTCGCGGTCAAGACTCGCTGACAACCGATTTAGGGCGCACCACTGTCGCGGACACCGTGGTAGCAAAAATCGCTGGTATCGCGGCTCGTGAAGTGGCTGGGTTTTATGCCCTCGGCGGCGGCACAGCAAGAGCGGTCGGCGCGTTGCGGGAACGCATTCCCGGTAGCAGAACTAACCATTCCCAGGGCGTCTCAGTTGAAGTCGGCGAACGGCAAGCCGCTGTGGATATCGAACTCATTGCTGAGTACGGCGTCGCGGTGACGGATGTCGCGGCTGGCATCCGTCGTAATGTCATTACGTCAGTAGAGCGGATGACTGGTCTAGATGTAACCGAAGTCAATATTGATGTTCGCGATGTCCACCTTCCTGGTGACGAAGCGGATAATGAAGATCAAAACAGGTCCCGTGTTGAGTAACGCCCCTCGGGTTGAAGCAGCCGGCGGTAGTGAAGTCTTCAGTCGAAAAAGTGCAGTGACTTCTCCCAATTTCGCTGAGCCTAAGCCGACAGAGCCATTTGGGGCGACGGAAGCTGAGATCGTCGCCGCCACTGTGTTGACCGTTCAAGGTGTGGTCAAACTTCATTCAGGGTGGGTAGAAGAAGTAGCTACCTATTTGCCAGGGCGTCGCGTACAGGGAGTTCGGCGGGTGGAATCCGCTTGGGACATCCATGTGGTGGCTGGGCCGCTTGGCGCAGGCGATCACATTGCAGCGAAAATTCTTTCGCCGTATTCCCTTGCGGGAGAGCATATTTCGCTGCCTGAACTGGCGGATCGAATCCGGAGAAAGCTCCGCATCATCACTGATGACCCGATCAATGTCACGATCGAAGAGGTGGTTTCTTCAGAAGAGAGTTCCATTACTAAGGAGGGGCAATGAAAGCTCTTGCTGGTCTTATTGCCGGTTTGCTGATAGCGGTTGCCGCCGCAGCTGGAGGTTTTCAAGCTTTCTTACTGGCTATTGTTCTTGGCGGTGCGGGCCTAGCTGCCGGAAGCTATCTCGATGGTCGGTCTGACATAGGGCAGGTTTTCGGTGAGCGGCGTCGCTAATCCGGCAGAGGGACGCCAGCAACTCGGGATGGTTGTTCCTCAGTCGGTCGGCAATCCGGAACTTACGATCAGCGCCGGAGGTCGGGGCGAATTGCATATCGCGGAGCAAGCTGCGCGAAGTGTGGTGAAAGCAGCCGTGGGCGAGGTGCAAGGCGTGAATTACCAGGGGCGCGGTGGGTGTTTCGCGTTGCGCGATCATTTGCCAGGTCACCACCACACGCGTGTGGACGCCGTGATCGCCGGTCATCAAGCGAACGTTCGGGTTTCTCTTCCTATGCAGTGGCCTTACCCTGCGCACGAAGTGGCCAATACGGTACGCGATCGGATCCGTCAACGCATGACCACCATGTTAGGCGTGCACGTTGATAACGCGACCGTGTCAGTGATCCCAGTTCTTTCCCCGGAAAGTCAGCCATTGCAGGGGGAAATTTATGATCAAGAGTCACCCTCTTCTCACCAAGGGTCAACCACAGCACTCCGCCGTCCTGCCGCAGACGGCGACAACGCTCGAACGGTCGTCGCCTTTGCGGCTGCGACCGCGTTTTTGTTGTCCGCGTTGATTGTGGTCCGAGAGGTTCTGGTTTATCACGGAACTTTAGACGGAAGACGATGGTTCTTGACCGCTGCCGAATGGTTCGGTGTCTTTACCCCCCAAGATTGGTTGATTGCTTTAGGTGCACTAGCGATTGGTATCGGCTTGTGGTGCTGCTATTTGGGTCTACGCCCCGATCCACGCAAGTATTTGACAGTAAACGCTCGCAGTGTCGTGGTGGTCCGACCTACTCACCTAGCTCGGATGGCCGCATCCTGCGCTGAGAATGTCAGTGGCGTCGTTGCAGTACGTTCGCGCGGTACCCGGCGGCGACTGACGTTGACCGTGCGTGCCACCAGTCCAGACACGGCGGAGGCAGTACGCCAAGCTGTTCGCGCTCGCCTTCTTGATGCGGTGGTTAACAGCCCGCGATTGCGAGTGAAAACCCGACTTTTGCCAGGAGTTGCCCGATGAAACGCAGCACCTTTCTTGACCGAATTGCCACGGTCACTCTGGGCCTTGGTCTCATTGGGTTAGGTTTATCGGCGTTGGCCTGGTGGGCTGATGTCTTTAACTGGTCGAGGCAGTTCGATGTTCGTTCGGCAATTGACTTTCCGCTAAGCCCATGGTGGGCGTGGGGTCTTGGCGGCGCAGTGGCGAGCTTGACTGCGCTTTGGTGGATGAGTACGCACTTACGCTCCAGTCGAGTGAAGTACTTTCCGTTGCCGGGTTCCGATGTCGCTGGGCAGCTCATTGCCCAGGCCAAACCAACAGCTGACGCTGCGGCTAACCGGGTGTCTGGCACCCTTGGCGTGCGGCGTGCTCAGGGAGTAATAGTGCGGCGCTATCGCCAAAACGTTCTCCAGCTTGACGTGACTATCGACCCCGCAATGTCGTTGACGGCAGCTGCCGAGAGTGGCGACCACATTGCCGACGAGGTAAATCGCGTCCTACCCCATTCCAACGTGTTGACGTGGACGCGCCTTCGGGTAGCACGCCATCATCGGAGACTTTCGCGGGTTCGCTGATCCGCGCTTAAGACGCAACACACGGATCTATTCTCAGCTTCAGAGCAGGTTCACGCTCAGCTTTTTCTCAGCTTGACCGCCGACGGTAAGACAGTATTAGACCCCGACGCGCTGAGGGAGCTCTCGATGAGCGTAAACGACCAGCCTGGCCCACTGGCTGTATCTGCCCGTGGTTTGACCAAAACATACGGGGGTCGAACCGTAGTAGATCAGCTTGATCTCGCGATCCCGACCAAAACTGTGTCGGGTTTTGTCGGTCCAAACGGTGCTGGGAAGACCACCACCCTCCGGATGTTGTTAGGTCTGATTCGGCCTACCGCGGGTACGGGTGAAGTGCTGGGTCATTCGCTTGGGGAACCACGTCGGTACCTTCCGCACGTGGGTTCGATGATTGAGGGGCCTACGTTTGTCCCTGCGTTGTCTGGTCGAGACAATTTGCGTGCTCTCGCTCAGGTCGGAGGTTTACCGACCACACGAGTAAATGTGGTGCTAGATCGAGTGGGCTTAACTGCCCGTGGGCATGACAAGTTTCGCTCGTACTCCCTTGGCATGAAACAACGACTAGGGATCGCAGCAGCGTTACTCCCAAAACCTCAGCTTCTCGTCCTCGATGAGCCAACCAATGGCCTTGATCCGGCGGGGATCGCGCAGATGCGTGAGCTCTTGGCAGGTTTCCGTGATGAGGGCATGACTGTTTTCGTGTCGAGCCATTTACTCAGCGAAGTGGAGCAGGTCGCCGATCACCTGGTGATGATTCGAACCGGTCAGTTGGTGTTCTCCGGGTCGGTTCGTGAGTTAGTGCATTCCCAGGCGCCAGTCATCGAACTTGCTACCGATGACCCGGCTCACCTTGATGTCATCGCCGACATCGCAGCCGCGCTGGCGTGGCGTGCTGAGATCACCTCCGGCATGGTGCGCGTCGAGCTGGAACCCGCGGTGGATGACGCTGAAGCGGGAACGAGAGCGGGGGAGTTGAACCATCGCGCGCATGCCGTGGGTCTTACGTTGACGCATCTACGGGTGCGGCGCCCCACTTTGGAGGACGCCTTCTTTGGTCTTACCGGTGACGGTGACGTGCGCCGAGCGGCGTAATCAGCCTCAACCAGTGTCAGCAAGGCCCAATCCATCTCCCGGCTTCCGTTTTTGTCTTCTAGGAGGTACCTCGTGCTAAATGTTTTCCGTGGCACCTGGACGTCACTTCGGCGCCCAGGGCTGCTCTTTGGGACGTACGGGGCGGTAGCGGTCGTAGCCGCATTAATTACCTCGTTGACGTTCGTCTCGGCTGATGGTGGTGGCCCACGAGGTCGGGGTGAGGGAGGGCCTCCAGGTGGCCCCGGTACGGGAAGTACTGTCGAAAGTCTTTCTGAGGCAACAGGTTTACTCCAGGGATATCAGAGCAGTGTTCAGGTGCTCGGGGTCGTCGCACTCTGTGTTGCAGCGGCAGTTTTCGCTGGCCTTTACAGTCAAGGAACACTCCGTAACCTGCTCATTCGGCAGCCCAGTCGGTGGCGCTTATTAACCGGGACGTGGGCAGCGATTGTCACCTTCATGGGTGGTGCGGTTCTCACCGCAGCGGTAGTCGCCGCTGGTTTTGCCATCATGCTTGCTGGTGGGCAAGGAATTGAGACTGACGCATGGTTCAGCTCTGAAGGTGCGGCGGCGGCGTGGCAGGCGCTCTGGCAAGTTGCTGTAGCCATCGCCGGTTACTCCACCTTAGGTAGCGCGTTGGGAGTCTTGATGCGGGCGTCCATCCCGGCGGTCGCGCTGGGTTTTGGTTGGTTGTTCGCTCTAGAAACAATCATCACCGGCACGGTGGACGGTTCGGACCGGTGGTTGCCGGGGCAAGTTCTCTCCGCAGTCGCTTCAAACGGCACGGCTGAGGTCACTTTTGCCGCTGCGTTGGTCACCGCGATCAGTTACTTGGTGGTGTCCGCGACGGCTGCGGGTACGTCGTTCATCCGCCGTGATGTCACCGCATAAACCTGGCATGCCCGATCATGGGTGACATGCGTGTTCTCGTGGTGGAAGATGACCCGGCGACTCGGTCCAGCTTAGAGCGGAGCTTGACGTTTGAGGGGTACACCGTGGTCGCGGTCCCCGACGGAGATGCCTGTTTGGCTGCGATTGATACGTACCGTCCGCAGGCGATCATCCTCGACTTGGGGCTACCTAAAGTGGATGGGCTTGAGGTATGCCGTCGGTTGCGCGCGGCTGGCGATGATGTCCCGGTGCTCATGTTGACCGCAAGGGAATCCACTGGTGCTCGGGTACGTGGGCTAGACGCGGGAGCGGACGACTACCTTCCTAAGCCTTTCGAGTTGGAAGAGCTGCTCGCTCGACTGCGGGCGCTACTGCGCCGCAGTGGCGCGACGGCCACCGCCCAACAAGTTTTAGTCGTAGACGACCTTCGGGTAGACCTCGCCAGTCGAGAAGTGACTCGGGGCGGGCAACTAATCGACCTCACACGAACCGAATTCGAACTACTGCGGTTCCTTGCGTCCAGCCCTCGGCAGGTATTCACTCGGGCGCAGATTCTGTCTGAGGTGTGGGGGTATGAGTTCGACCCCACGTCGAACACCTTGGAGGTTTACGTCGGGTATTTACGTCGGAAAACCGAATTAGATGGGAAGCCCAGATTGGTGCACACCGTCCGGGGTGTGGGGTATGTCGTTCGCCCATCGCAGGGGTCGTCGCAGTCGTGAGTGGCTCCTGGTTAGCCACAATCCGCCACTGGGTGCGGCCCACGTCCTTGGCTGGTCGGTTGGTATGGCGAATCGCCATTGCTGGTTTCGCGTTCTTCATCGTCACCGCGACGGCGGTGGTATCAGTGACAGCCCGCGTCACAGCGGCGGATGTGGAAGAGCGGATCACCGCGGTGGCGACTGCGGCGAGCGGCGCCGCTGACGCACAAAGTGTGTCGCCGCAGATGCTGTGTCAGCGCACGTTGGAATCAGGTGCCACTCCAGTCCCGTTTCCCCGGGTGATGACCCGGGAAATTATGTTCGAAGTTCGCGCTCCCAACGGACAGATCTGTCAGGCAGCGGACGCGCCCGCCATCGGTGAGGAGCGCAACCCACCGCTCCTGACTCGGTGGATAACCGGGGCTGAGTTACCTCGGGCCCGCGGCAGTGACGGGGTGACCCGAATGGTGCTGTCGACGCCTGTGGGTGATGGTTGGGTGTTGCGGGTGGGGGGGGATTTATCGACATTTTCCCTTCTGGCGCAACGGTTATCAACCACGATGTTGTTGGTGAGCGTGCCGGCTGCGGCGATCGCAGCTTTCGTGGGATGGTTCCTTACTCGTGGTGGTTTACGTCCGGTCCGCGAGCTAGCGGATGCCGCGCAAAATGTTGCGCGGACGCAGAATTTAGCCGTCGCGTTGCCGGTCTCAGATAGCCCGGTAGGCGAAGTGAGCCGGTTGACTACGTCGTTCAACGAGATGATGGCCGCGTTAGCTCAAGCCCGCGCTCGCCAAGCGCAATTAGTCGCCGATGCTGGGCACGAGCTGCGCACTCCATTGACCAGCCTACGGACCAACATTGATTTGCTGGTGCGCAGCGAAAATCAAGGTCGCCCGTTGCCGCCAGCGGATCGGCAGGCATTGTTCGCTGACGTCACCGCTCAGATTGATGAGCTCGCGGAGTTAGTCGGCGAAATAGTCGTTTTAGCGCATGATCCGTCTGATCGTCAGCGGGTGAATGTCCGGTTGGACGAGGTGGCCGCCCGGGCTGTGGGCCGCGCTCGCCGCCGCGCAGGGGGACGGCGCATTGCGGTGAACCTCAGCCCCTGGGTAGTCCCGGAAGCTGACCCGGATGCTTTGGAGCGGGCGATTATCAATTTGCTTGACAATGCGGTGAAGTTCTCGCCGCCAGGGTCCACGGTGTCTATCACCTTGCGTGATGGTCACGTTGTCGTGGACGACGAAGGCCCAGGGGTGCCCCCGCAATATCGTCGCGAGGTGTTCGCACGTTTTTGGCGAGGATCCGACGCACGCAGTATGCCCGGCTCTGGTCTGGGGTTGGCGATCGTGGCCGAAACCGCTACGGCGCACGGTGGTCGGGTGGTTTTCGACGCATCTCCCTCTGGTGGCGGTCGAGTTGTGCTCACTCTGCTCGGCGCCACCCCTAGCAGCGCCCCGGTGCCGCATCAGCCGAGGTGAGAAAGCCCCTGTTCTCAGTGAATCCTTAGGTCCAGGCTTAGTGAGTGTTAAGTATTACCCCGCACAGTCCTAGCCATGACGACACCACGACATAAACTTCGCGTCCCTGGCACGCTCAGTGCCCTGGCTATCGCCGCTCTCGTGCTCGCGGGGTGCGGTGGTGACGATTCCTCCGACACCGGAGTCGCTAGCGTCGCCGGCTCAAGTAATACCGCCTCGGCTAGTGCTACTGCGCAGAGCGCCGAAGAGAAAGAAGCGGCGGCGCTTAAGTATGTGGAATGCTTGCGGGGGGAAGGGCTTGATGTTCCTGACCCGCAAGTTGATGAGAACGGCAACTTGCGGTTGCGGCCACCGGGCGGCAGGGGCGGCGGGGGCCAGGGCGGCGGAATAGACCGGGAAGCATTCCAAAAAGCCCAAGATGCTTGCGGTGAAGTCCCCGAAGGACTCGGCGGCCAGATCGACCAGAACGACCCGGAATTCCAGGATGCGGTGCTGAAGTTCGCCGAATGTATGCGCGGTGAAGGTATCGATATCGGTGACCCAGACTTCTCCGGTGGCGGTGGTCCCGGTGGCCTTTTCCAGGGTTTGGATTTGCAAGACCCGAAGGTTCAAGAAGCGACCGAGCAGTGCCGGTCCGCCTTAGCTGATGTCGCGCCAGGTGGTGGGCAGTGAGTACCGCTGAGGGGCGACGCCCCAAGAAGCGGGTCATAGTGATCGCTGTTGCGTTCATCGTGGTGGTCGGGTCTTCTGCGGCTATTGCGTTGCGCGGCACCGACGACAGCACCGCAGAAGCGCAGCCAGCAGCTGCCGCACCCACGACGACGACCACAGTGAAAAAACAGGACTTGATCATCACTGAGTCAGTGACTGGCCAACTTGGCTTCGCTGATCAACGGACTCTTTCCGCTTTCAAAGCGGGCGTGGTGACTCGCGCCGCTCAGGAGACCGAGACAATCAGCAACGGCAAGATGTTGTTTGCGATTAACGCCGAACCTACTGTTCTTTTGACTGGAAAGTGGGCTCCATATCCGGCGTACCGACCACTGAAGACGGACGTGTCCGGCCCAGATGTCGAACAACTCGAAGAAGCGTTGGTTGCTCTCGGCTACGGCGATGACCTCAGCGTCGACGAAGATTTCACTTCTGCCACAGCCGACGCGGTCCAGGAGTGGGAAGACGCTTTGGGCCGGGAAAACCCTGATGGGGTTGTTGAGTTGGGTGACGTAGTCTTCGCATCCGGGTCGTTCCGAGTGGCTGACCAATCAACCGCACCTGGTTCGCAAGTGCAGGCCGGTGGCCCGGTATTAGTTGTGACATCAACGGCGAAGCTGATCACCGCTGACTGGGATGCTTCTCGGGTTGATGATGTCGCAGTCGGCGACAAAGTCGAGTTGGACCTCCCCGATGGCACCTCAACTACCGGCAAGATCAGCGAGATTGGCACGGTGGAGTCTGGTGCCCAAACGGACGCTACGGCAGGCGGCGCGGGGAGCACTGAGGAAACCGAGGACCCCACAGTCCCGATTGAAATCCAACTCGCGGATTCATCAAAAGCGAAGAAGGTCACCAGCGGTGACGTGGATATCGCGGTGGAGACATCCCGACAGAAAGATGCGCTGACTGTTCCAGTAACCGCGCTGGTCGCGTTGTCTGAAGGCGGTTACGCGGTCGAGGTCAATGACGGTGGTGCGACGAACTTGGTTGCCGTCAAGGTCGGCACGATCTCTGATGACGTGGCCGCGATCACTGGTGAAGGCATCAAAGACGGCACCACTGTGGTGGTCCCGAAATGACAGCCTTTCCAAAGCTGATGAGTGACCGCAACGAGACAGATGACGACACCGACCGTCTCGATAGGCACGAAGATCAGCCTGTTTCCGATGCTCGGCGTGGGTTCGAGGACGACACTGTCCTCGAACTCCGCCAGGTGGTCAAGGACTACCCCACCGACCCGCCCACTCGGGTGCTCCGCGGGATTGATTTGTCAGTCAAATCCGGTGAGTTGGTCGCTATCGTCGGTCCCTCTGGTTCTGGAAAGTCCACGTTAATGAACATCATTGGCACATTGGATCGCCCGACTAGTGGCAGCGTACGGGTCGCTGGCCATGAGGTTTCCGACTTATCCGATTCGCAGCTCTCCGCGTTGCGTGGACATGAGATCGGCTTCGTCTTTCAGCAGTTCTTTTTGCTCTCTGGGTTGACTGCCGTAGAAAACGTCGCGGACGGCTTGCTGTATCGGGGTTTGCCGCGCAAACAACGGCAGGAACGGGCCATCGAGGCGTTAGAACGGGTTGGGTTGGGTCATCGTCTTAATCATCAACCGCAAAAGCTTTCCGGTGGGGAACGGCAGCGGGTGGCGATTGCCCGGGCGCTGGTGGGTAGACCTTCGGTCGTGCTCGCCGATGAGCCGACGGGAAATCTTGACTCGGTGTCTTCGGCGTCGATCATGTCGTTACTGAATGATTTGAATGCCGAGGGTGCGACGATTTTGGTGATCACTCATGATCGCGAGCTGGCGTCCCGATTGCCCCGGCAAGTCGCCGTCCGAGACGGCGAGATCGAACATGACAGCGCAGCGACCGGGGCAATGAATTCGGCTGAGACTGGTACTGCCGGGACAGGTACTTCGCCGCGCCAATATTTCGACCCGCCGACGGAACCACTCCAATCCTCGGGAGTTCAGTTGAGTCGTAACTCGCTCAACCCTGGAAAAGGAGGACACCGATGAGCACGTCGTTGTCGGACCCACCAACCTCTCGAATGGCCTTACGCGAGCGGGGACCGCAGTTAAAACCCAGCTCCTTACATGCTGGCGACCTGATTCGAGTCGGTGCCGTCGGGTTGCTGAGTAGGCGAGTCCGGGCGGCGTTGTCTGCGTTAGGAATTGCCATTGGGATCGGCGCGATGGTTGGTGTCCTCGGGATCAGTGAATCTTCGAAAGCCGATCTGTTGAGTTCGTTGGACCGACTAGGGACCAACTTATTGACGGTGGAAGCCGGCAGCGGGATCGGTGGCGGAACGGACAACGAAATTCCTGAAACCGCCATCCCGATGATGAAGCGGATCGGCCCGGTGGAACAGGTTGCGTCGGTGACACCTGTCGATGCGGCGGTCCTGCGTAACGAGTTCATCCCGGAAGACCGCACCGGTGGATTGAGTGTGAAAGCGGCTGACCTCAATCTAGTGACTACCTTAGCCGGGTCCATGGCGGATGGGGTGTGGCTGAATGCCGAGAGTTCTCGTTTGCCGACGGTAGTGCTGGGGTCGGTGGCCGCGGAGCGGCTAGGTATCACCAGCGTGGATCAAGGTGCTCGGGTCTGGCTGGGTGAGCAGTGGTTCACCGTAGTGGGCATCCTTAATGCGATGGAGCTAGCCGCTGACGTGGACCGATCCGTTCTGATCGGGCAGCAAGTCGCCGAGGAAAAATTCGACACCTCAGAGAACCCCGGAACGGTATACCTACGCACCGACCCGGAGCAGGTTATTGCCGTCCGGGATGTATTAGCGGCGACCGCTAACCCGGACAACCCAGATCAGGTCGATGTTTCTCGTCCCTCCGATGCGATTGAGGCGCGAGCCGCTGCGGCCACCGCCTTCACCGGGCTTTTCCTTGGTTTAGGTGCGGTTGCCTTGTTGGTCGGTGGGGTCGGGATCGCGAATGTCATGGTGATCTCGGTCCTGGAACGTCGTGGTGAGATTGGTCTCCGGCGAGCGTTGGGTGCCACTCGGCGGCATGTCAGCACCCAGTTCCTTTCCGAAGCCGTGTTGTTGTCCTTAGTGGGCGGCACTTGCGGGGTCATGCTCGGCGCGGGTGTCACGGCGGTGTACTGCCTCATCCAAGGGTGGTCGATTGTGGTGCCGCTGATCGCGATCGGCGGCGGTGTGGTGGCCGCTGTTTTGATCGGGGCGATCGCTGGGGTGTACCCAGCGCGTCGCGCGTCTCGACTTTCGCCCACCGAAGCTCTTCGGGCGGTTTAGTCGAGACGATTAAAACGGGGGATGTGGAGCTGCCGCCGGCGTGCGACGGTGGTGAGTTCAACTCCACGTCCCCCGCTCTCAGATCACTTCATAGCGGCAACGCGTGAATCTGTGCCTCGGCTAGCGCATAGGATCGATTCATCATGAGAGAGCCTAAGCGTTCGGACGTCCGACGGGTCATGAAGGCTCAAGAGGCGGCTGCGGCAATTCAGCCCGGGTCTGCTGTGCCCTGGCGTGTTCTCGAACTCGCCGCGTTCTCCCGGTACCCGAAGGTGCAACGGTTCCTTGACCCACGAGCGCAATATCACCGTCGTCCAACACAAGAGAAGCTCCGCTTCGCGCTAGCTATCCCCCTCATGCTGTTCTTGGTCGCACTTTTCCTCATGCCTGTCGCTGGTTTTGTGACCTTGATGGGTGATCGTTTTCCTAGTACGCCCCTGCCAGACGCTTCGGCGGCAGTACCGGTGGCGGGCGGTCTGTTTCTTGCCGGGATGCCACTATTGCTCGCAAGCGCGGTCACGTGGTTTCAGGCCGGGAGGCCCATTGACCCATTGCGTCGAACCCACGCCTGGATGACTGCTGGGCTAGGGGCGATAAGCGCAATAGCTGCGTACGCGGGAAGCAGTGCGCAAGAATTTGACGACGGTGAGTTATGGACACTCGTTATCGTGGTCTCAGCACTCACCGGCCTCACTTTCGCGGTGGTGCTGCACTCAAGCAAGAAAACCGCACCGAAATCAGGACGCGCAGTGACCAGCGCGGCTACTCCGCGACAGCGGGTGACTTCCGAGGTGGCGCGACTATCCGAGGGCCAGCGTGCCCTGATCAGGGATGATCTCGTGACAGCAATCGTCGACTTAGAGCGCAGAGGTGTCATCACAGCAGATGAGGCCACGGCGGCGCGCGGCGCTGAGCTTGGCCTTCTCCCCGTGCGAATGTCGCAGCCTCTGCGGTCGGTTTGAATTCCACTTGAGGCTGAACAAAGGGGGATGGGGAAGCATTTCGGCAGGTGACGGTGGTGCATCTCAGTCCGATGATGTCTGGTCGTAGGGTCGGGGAGTACGGTCCAGCCACGACCCTTGAGGAGGACCCATGTCCTTGCCCCCCGAGTTTTCGGAAAATCATCCTCCGGCGACGGTACCCGCCGCGCGAGCGTACCCTGACGCTGATTGGGTAGATGAGTGGGATCAACCTCCGTCGGACCAAAGCCCAAAAGTTAAAAGCGAATGGACTGCTGGATTTGGCTTATTGATTGTGCGCCTAGTCTTTGGGCTTTCGATGGCAGCGCATGGCGCGCAAAAATTGTTCGGCTGGTTCGACGGTGTGGGCATTAATGGCACGGCGGCGTTATTTGCCCAGATCGGCTTTACTCCGGAACGTCCGCTCGCTTGGCTGACCGGTGTGGTCGAATTCGCTGGGGGGTTGGCGATCGCGATCGGTGCTTTGACCTGGCTGGCCGCAGCGGGTATGGCCGGTATTGTGGGTGGGGTGCTCGCGGTCGGGTGGGATCGTGAGCAAACATACTTTTTGATGAAGAACGGCGTTGAGTTTGAGGTGCTTCTTTTGACGGTGGCGCTCACGCTTACGTTGACTGGCGCTGGTCGAATCAGCCTCGACGGCACTCGCTCCTGGAATCACCCGGCGCTGCGTGTCACCGGTTTCGTGCTGGGTGTGTGCTGTGCTGCCGCCGCGTTCTTCTATCGCGACGTTATGTAGCAGATCCCATGGTGATCGCCGCATCGGATTTGCGGGTCGGAGCAGGCAATGCGCGGTGAGCGAGCATAGCGAGCAAACCTCCACAGGTGCACACTCCCGCAGCGGCTTTGAAGAGTGTGGGATAGCCAGGCTCAGCAGCAAACAGGTCAATTGCGATGGGCGCAATGGCGGTAGGAGCGAACGCCGCTACTGCGTACAGTCCGAGATGACGCCCGTGGGCGCCCAGTTGAGGGAGGGCGTCGAGGGTGAGTGCCAAACTAACTGCGAGGCACGTCCCGGCGCCGATTCCGGTAAAGGTGGCCGCGACGATTGAGGTTGCCCACGAGGGGACGGCAGCTAGGAGCAGTGCCGCCACGGCGATCAGGGCAGCCCCGGTAACAATAAAGATGACGTGTCGTCCTTGACGGTCTGACCACACTCCTGAAATCACCGTCATGACGAGAGTGGTGATCCCACTGATCACGGTAAGAGTCAATGCTCCGCCGGCTGGGTCTTCGCCGACGGCGGTGCCGTAGTTCACTTCGTCTCGCAAATACCGCGCCAGGTCAGTGGTGATGAGCGAGGCACCAAGAAAGATTGAGAATCTGCTGAGTAACGCCCAGGTCAGTGGTGGCGTTAACGCCCAGCCCGAGGATTGGCGTTTTCGCCGCCGCGCCTCCTGGCGGCTCGTCTTCGTTTCTGGTGCGTGGTCTTTCAGCGGCGGATCCGTCAGACGCGCGGTGATAGCGAGGACAATTACCAGCAGGATGATGGCAAGAGTGATGACGCGGGGGCTCGCTTGCCGTGAGATGGTCGCTGTGGTGCCAAGCCCGAGGACCGGGCCAACCACCCATGCCGCCCCGATCCCCGCACTCAAGAAACCGCGGCGTTCCTTTGGCGTGAGGTCGGCGGCGAGTGCCAGCAGCGGCCCACCCATCATGCCCAGGGAGAGGTGGCACAGCACCCAGGCCGCAGTGAGCAAGACAGTTCCATTGACCAGGGACAGCACGATAAGGCTGAAGAATGCGGCTACGGCGCCACCGGCTAGCCAGGGCCGTCGCCGCCCAAACCGGGATGTCGTCCGATCTGAGATAAACCCAAAGCCAAGGTGAGCTGCGATGAGTACTGCCGTCCCGGTCGGCAGAAGCCATGGCAGCGGGCCCAGGTCGTTCTCTTGAAGGTCAAACAAGTCGGGGAGGAGCTGTTGCGTAATGGCGCCGAGGGTCATTGACCACACGACCGCGATCCCAATCACACCGATCAGATTCACGTCGATAGCCGCCGGCTCGGTGGTGTCGAGTCGGCGGCTATCAAAGGTGGGACGGCGCATGGCCAATGAGCCTAGCTATCGCCGCCCTTCGCCGGGGAACCCGCCTCAGAGTCTTTGTGCTCAGAGCCTTCGTGCCCACTGGAGTGGTCCCTGGTGGTTTCGTGGTCAGGTCGGGTTGCCCGCCATGACAGCACGATTGATCCGCCGACTAGGCCGGCGACAATCGCCAAAGACACTAGGGTGGGCACTTTGATATCCGCCATGAGCAGCAGCATTTTCACCCCAACCCACACTAGGACTAGCGCAAGGCCAGTTTTCAGGTAAATAAATCGGTGGATGAGGTCCGCTAAAAGGAAGTACATGGCGCGTAGACCGAGGATGGCGAACGCGTTGGCGGTGAAAACGAGAAACGGTTCACTAGTGACCGCGAAAATCGCGGGGATCGAGTCGACGGCGAAGATGATGTCGGTGATCTCCACCATGACGAGGACGGTGAGCAGTGGCGTCGCGACCCAAGTCCCGGCTCGCCGAATGATGAACCGGTTGCCGTGGTATTCGTCGGTGTGCGGGACGACTCGTCGGAACCACCGCAGCACTCGGGAAGCGTCGATGTCAATGTGTTCGTTGCGATGCCGCAACATCTGTATGCCGGTGTAGATAAGGAATACCCCGAACATGTACAAAACCCAGGAGAAACTGGCGATCAGGGCCGAGCCGGCAGCGATGAAAATACCCCGGAAGACGAGAGCGCCAAGCACGCCGTAGAACAACACCCGGTGCTGGTATTCCCGCGGGACAGCGAAATAAGTGAAGATGATTGCCCAAACGAAGACGTTATCGACCGCCAGGCTTTTCTCGATGAGATACCCCGCGTAGTACTGGGTGGCTGCCTCACCACCGAAGGCTTGCCAGATGATTAGCCCGAAACCAACCCCGAGAGCCACCCAAAAAGCTGACCACCCGGCGGCTTCCCGAACGCCGATAACGTGAGCGTCGCGGTGGGCGAAAAGATCGATGGCGAGCATGGCCAAGATGACGCCGAGAACGGCGAACCAAGCCCACAATGGAACGTCAAGGGAAAGTGCCATGAGGGACCTCCAGTAGGGACCGAGGTCTTCCCCGCCGACGAATCACGCTGCCGACCAGCCCGCCGGGCCGCGACGCGACCGTATTGACGACGAACTGTGACTGGGGTACTCCCCTCACGAAACAAGAGTCATGAAAAATAAGTCATGTGTCAAGTTGAAAAGCTCTTCTGGCGCACACAGCTTTCATGAGGGTGTTGGAGTGAATGGCAGAAGCGGTGAGAAGGCGGCCACTTCGAGGATGGCATAACCAAAAGCATCCACCACGACGGTGTCCTCAGTGAGTGAAAAGCCTTGGGAGAGTAAAGTTTTGGCGCTTCTTGCTTCGGCAATTGAAAGAGTGGCCGATTCCCGGCTGGGGTTGAGAACAACAAGGTGAGTTTCCCCCCTGAGATAAACCAAAGGGTAGCCAGCGTGGACGATGCGAGTACTGGCCCGGGTGCCCAGAGCGGGGGTTCCCTGCCGGAGGGCGATCAACTCACGAACCAACTGCATGGTGGATGACGGGTCAGCTAGGTGCCCAGCCACCGTGGGGCGGTTCGGGTCCGGGTCAATCGGGAGGTACAGATCAGCTGGGTCGGCGGTAGAAAAACCAGCATTACGGGTGTTGTCCCATTGCATGGGGGTTCGGCAGCCGGCGCGGTTGTAGAGCGGGTTGCAGATCGCGCCCTCGACGTTCGGCATATCCGGCAGGTAGCGCATGCCGATCTCATCGCCGTAGTAGATACACGGCACGCTGCCCCAAGTTAAAATGAAAGTGAGTGCCGCGCCCAGTTGCTGGGGCGTTCGAGGCCCGGTAGAGAAGCGATTAAAGTCGTGATCGGCGGTGGCGAGGATGATTAAGCGGTTTGGATCGACGTCGCGGGCCTTCGCCCATGCAGTCAAGAAGACCTCCATGGTGCCGGCGCCATCCGCGTCGAACAGCGGTGATCGTGGCTCGTGGAAAGGCAGCCTGCCGGCGGCGTGATTGTCGAACAAGCTGGCATGCGCGGCTTCAATGACAAGAAAGAAATCAGCGTCAAACGCCAGCGTAGTTCCGGTGCGCGGTTCACTTCCCTCAGGAATCAGCACTGCGTCCGGGTATGCCTCGTCGAGCCAAGTGCGGATTTCTTGCCACACGCCGACGGTCTGGAGGAAACCTGGGTCATCCTTGACCAAAGAAAACGCCATGTCGACCCGGAAACCAGCCACCCCGCGATCAAACCAAAACGATAGAATTTCTTTGAGAGAAGCACGATTCCGTTGCGGCCCAGCGGAGTCCACCGCATCCCGCCATGGCTCATCCGCGGGTAGTTGGGACCACCCGAAATTCAACGCCGGCTGCGAGTCGTAGAAATTTTTCAAGTACCACCCGGGCCGAGGGCCAGGTGACTTTACCCACGCTGCCACCCCAGGCAGATCCTTACTGGTGTCCCGGTAAGGCGGATTCTCGCACCACACGTAGCGGTCACCACCCGGGTGAGGTCCGATCGCATTGAGTTCTTCCTGGAACCACGGGTGTTCCACCGAAGTGTGCCCTACCACCAGGTCCAGGATCACCCGAATGCCCCGCTCGCGGGCTTTACCGACAAGCTCGACCAGATCCGCATTGGTGCCGTAACGAGGAGCGATACTCAAGTAATCGGAGACGTCATACCCAGCGTCCGCGAATGGGGAAGAAAAACACGGATTGAACCAAATAGTGTTCACCCCCAACCAACTCAAATGGTCAAGACGGTCGATCACCCCGCGCAGATCACCGATCCCATCGCCATTCGAATCCGCAAAAGACTGCGGGTAGATCTCGTACATCACCGCGTCCGCGAGCCAGTCGCCTGCCATGAGCCCTCTTCCGTTGCTTGGGGTTTCCCGTCTCACAGTGTTCCAGACCCTGGGTATCCGAAGCCATTACTGAGATCTTTTGGAGTTACTGGCGGCGTCCCCGAGCACTGCGCAAGGGGCTAGCCGTCACGGATGTCGAGTTGGTGCGCGCCCCGGTGGTTGCTCAGGGGGTGGCAATAACGGGACGCGACGCCGGATTGGTCTGGTCACTCCAGCTGACACCGTCACGTTTACCGGCTCCCCAGCATGATGCACGGTGAGGTGACCAGCTGGACCGTCCCGCAAGGTATATCGAACCTCTTCATGATTGACATCCACGAGGAGCCGCATCCCACGCCAGCGCAGCCGAAACCGCAACCGGCTCATGCTGCTCGGTAAATGTGGATCCAGGGCGAGCACGCCGTCGTCATCTCGGAGGCCACCAAAACCGGCGACAAGGGCCGTCCATGTTCCCGCTAGAGACGCCATATGCAAACCGTCTTTGGTGTTGCGGTGCAAATCTTTCAGGTCAATCATTGCTGCTTCGTAAGCGTAATCGTGCGCCAATTCAAGATGACCGACCTCAGCGCACATGACCGACTGGGTGGTGGCAGACAAGGACGAATCCCGGACGGTCCGCCGCTCGTAGTAGTCAACGTTCCGGGCTTTCTGCTCATCAGTGAACAGGTGTCCTTGCCAGTGCATTGCCAACACCAAGTCCGCCTGTTTGATCACTTGAGTCGAGTACAGCCGCACATATGGTGCATGCAACAACAGTGGATAGTGCCCCTGACTCTTCAGAAAATCCCATTCCGCCAACGTGGTGAAACCCGTGCACTGTGCGTGAACCCCGAGCTCCTCGTCGTATGGGATATGAACGGCGGCGGCCGCATCGCGCCAGCTGGCTGTTTCCTCAGCATCCACGCCGAGCCGGTCCGCGATCAATGGGTTACGGATGGCCGCCTCCGCTGCGCTGCGGAGGTTATGCGCCGCCATGACGTTTGTGAAGAGGTTGTCCCGCACGACCGCGGTGTATTCGTCTGGGCCAGTCGCACCGTCAACGTGCCACACCCCGTACCGGTCGTGATGCCCGACTGACATCCATAATCGCGCTGTCTCTACCAGAACCATGACCCCGCAATCTGTCTCCACCGTGTTATCGTTAGTCGCCATCCGGTACCGCTCGAATGCGGCGGCGATATCCGCGTTGATGTGCCAAGCGGCGGTACCAGCTGGCCAATACGCTGAACACTCCTGGCCGGCAACGGTCCGCCATGGAAACGCCGCTCCGGAAAGCCCCAGTTGAGTAGCCCGTTCGCGGGCAAGATCGACCGTCGCGGCCCGCCAGCGCAAGGCATCACCCGCGGCGTCCGGCACGGTGTATGTCAAAACAGGAAGAACAAAACCCTCGGTGTCCCAGAACGCATGCCCGTCGTAACCATTGCCAGTCAAGCCTTTCGCGGCGATGCAGCGGCGTTCCGCTCTGGCGCTCGCCTGGAGGAGATGAAACAACGCGAACCGAACCGCTTGCTGTAGCTCGGCGTCCCCCTCGACTTCGATGTCGGAACCGTCCCAAAAATCGTCCAGATACTTCCGTTGTGCCGCAAGCAATCCGGACCAGCCACTAAAGCGAGCTCCGGTGAGCGCGCCAGCGACTTGATCGTGTACTGCTGGGCGGGAGCGCAAACTTGACCAGCCATACCCCAAATACTTCACGATCCGCAATTGTTGGCCAGGGTGCAACTCGCACGTCACTGATGTGCGAGCAACGTTCGCTCGGGCATCCGTGTGCACCACGACCCGCCCAGGAGCGTCTATTTCATGATCCATCCCCGCACCCATCAACAGGCCGCTTGATGTGGTGCGGTGTAACAAGATCGCGCCGTTGGCGCTGCGCTCATGAGCGACCGGCTGGAGAGGGTGGGCTAAGGCGGCCGCGACTCGTGGATCACGCCGAGTCTTCGGTAAATCTTCATTGGTTACCAATTCGGATTGCACGGTCACCCGGGCGGTATCACCAACCGCCGTCACGATGTACTCTATGGCCGCAATGTTGCGTTGGGCCAAAGAGACCATCCGAGTAGATGTCATGGCGATTTCCTGCCCGGCTGGTGACCGCCACCCTAATCGTCGGCGAAGTGTTCCCGCGCGAAAATCCATCAGACGTTCATGGGAAAGCAATTCGCCGTAGCGGATGTCGAAGGGTTCATCATCGACGAGCAATCGCATCACTTTACCGTTGGTGACGTTGACCAGGGCTTGGCCGTCCTCCGGGTAGCCGTACCCGGCTTCGGCATACGGCAAGGGTCGGGTTTCGTAGAACGAGCCAAGGTAACTGCCAGGCAAGCCGTGGGGCTCACCCTCGTCGAGATTCCCTCGTAATCCAATGTGCCCATTAGAAAGCGCAAACAGTGATTCGGACTGAGCGATGTACTCCAGATCGAGATGTGTTTCGCGTACGGCCCATGGTTCAGTGGGGTAAGCCTCGCTTCCGATCATCCCGCGCTCAACGCCACCAAAGACGGACATGATGAACGACTGGCCCTGTTTGAGTGTCGTTGAGATCAAGAAGCTCAGAGAGTTTTCCCACCACGATGTCTGCACCGTTGACGCGCAAGGCGTCGGCGTGCGCGCCGTCGTCCACCCCCACAATGAGACCGAACCCGCCAGCGCGACCGGCGCGAACTCCGGTAACGGCATCCTCGAAAACGGCCGCGTTGCTCGGGTGAACGCCAAGTCCTTGGGCCGCATAGCGAAATGAATCAGGTGATGGTTTACCAGCAAGACGTTGTTCTTTCAAGGTGATGCCGTCTACGCGCACCTGAACGAAATGTTGTAAACCGCTGCGTTGCAGGACTTCCGCGGCGTGAGCACTGCCAGAAACCACTGCGACGAGCATGCCCGCCCTAGTCACCGCTTCGAGATAGCGTTTAGCTCCCCCGAATACTTGAATGCCGTGGCTGTTGAGTGCATGGGTAAAGATTTGGTCTTTGCGATTACCGAGCCCATAGACCGTTTCGGTGCCAGGTGGATCGTCCGGGTTGCCTTCTGGTAACTGGATGCCACGACTCGCGAGGAAAGTGCGGACCCCATCAGGCCGAGGTCGGGCGTCGACGTAACGCTGGTAATCGGCCTCAGGGTCGAAAGCGACGAAAGAATCTCCGGTGCGTCCAGCGCGGTCGCGTAAATACGTGTCAAAGATTTCTGCCCAGGCGATGGTGTGCACACTCGCCGTGTCGGTGAGCACACCATCGAGGTCGAACAGGCATGCTGTGATGCCCTCCGGTAAACCCAACATCGAGCCACCCTCCTCATCACCCCCTCGTGACATCGATGACACCGTAGCCCGAGCTGAGGTGTCCCGCATGTCGTTCTTGATGAGGCACCGGAGTAACTTAAGAGCGCATTTCTAACTGCGCCGGCCTGACCATTGATTCGCGCGTTCCCCTCGGGCGGCGAGCTCAGTGGTTTCCTGAATACGCGCCGCTCGGGTTGTTGGGCGTTTGGCCTGAACGATCCATTCCAACAAGCTCCACGCTCCGTTGGTTTTTCCTAAATCAAGAACACGTTGCCCAGCGGCGGTTATCTCACCATGAGCTTCCAACCGCACGACTCGTTCTTTATTAGGCCGGGACCAGCCACTCGTTATTTTGCGTGGGCACTGCCAGAGCTTGCCTCGATCGGCATCGAGTTTGGCGACTCTGCTGTCTACCCAACCAAACGCTAACGACTGCGTGACCGCCTCGTCGTAGCTCGGCGCTGGACGCCCGGTGTGTTTCTTCCACGTCACTACCTAGACTCCCGAACTCTTCGCGTGGTGTTCGATGAGCCAGGCTCGCCATTCAGCGGCGCTTTCAACATGGACGTGATCATCACCAAGGGGTTCGGGGGCGCTCATGGTTCCTCAGTGTGCACCTACGCTACGCATGGCACGATGCACCCATGAGCATCCAGATCGCGCAAGACCCGGCGGCAGACCAAGTCCTATCGGATGATCCTTTCGCGTTGTTAATGGGTATGGTTCTTGATCAGCAGTTTCCCATGGAGCGAGCTTTCGCCGCGCCAGCCACGGTGTTACGCAGGTTTGGTTCGCTCAATCCTGTTGCCGTTGCCCAGGCAGATCCAGAAGCGTTCAAAGCAGTGTGTTCCCAGACTCCCGCGATCCATCGGTTCCCTAGCTCCATGGCTGGTCGGATTCAGGAGCTCGCCCGCGTCGTCGTCGATGATTACAACGGGGATGCCTCTCAAATTTGGCGTGGGGCAGTAAGCGGAACGGATTTATTCAAGCGGTTACTGGCGTTGCCTGGCTTCGGTAAGCAGAAAGCGCAGATCTTTATAGCTCTAGTAGCTAAACAGCTTGATGTACAGCCCGATGGGTGGGCGCAAACAGCTGGCGACTACGCGCTGCCAGGGTTTCGTTCAGTGGCCGACGTTGTTGATCCGTCATCACTCCAAAAAGTGCGGCAGTACAAACAAGCGAGTAAAGCGGCATCTTGACCACCCAGTAATGGTCAGCCGGCTTCATCAACCCAGCTGACCATTGAAGAGGTGAGTAGTTCTTAGATCACATTGCGGCTGGCAGCTTCGGGGCAAGAGGTTGGCCGAGATGAGCTTGCCGTTCTTCTTCCGTCATGCCACCCCACACGCCGTAAGGCTCGCGTACTCGAAGGGCATGGTCCCGGCACTGGGCAATCACAGGGCATTGAGCGCAGATTAGTTTTGCTGCGGCATCCCGCTGATGGCGACGAGAGCCGCGTTCAGCTTCAGGGTGAAAAAACAATTCATCACCAATGGAGCGGCAGGCACCCAAGTATTGCCATTCCCAAATGTCAGCGATGGGTCCGGGGAGTCGGGAAAGTTCAGCCATCAAAATCACCTCGCATCAACAACTTCGGTGAGGAGTCGTCGCTGCTGCAACCCGCTCGTAGCTCAACGTAGTACGACGGGCCAAATGATTCAAGGTTGGATCATCTTCCCTGGCTGCGGCTTTACTAAATCTACGACGGCTTTTGGTGTGCGGCTGTTGAAATTTTCTGAAGATTTCTGACGGTGAGAAGTAGCACTATAAGAAGCAGGAATCCGACCATCCGCAATCCCCAGGCCCCACTGAGGGGGAGCGTGATTCCGATTCCGCCGCCGGCCACCCAGGCCAGTTGCAGCACTGTCTCACTGCGCGCGAAGGCGGACGTACGAACCGCCTCAGGGATATCTCGCTGCACTAATGCGTCCAAGGCGAGTTTGCCTAACGCCCCAGCTAGTCCGGCGCACAATCCTGTTACTAGAACAGGCAACAAACCGTAAGCGAAGCCTCCAATCAAAGCCCCTGCGCTGGCGATGCCAAGCATGGCGGTGACGACAACCTCTGGCCGAGCTCGTCGTAGTACTGCTCCTAAGGATGTGCCGATGGTGCTGCCGGCGCCCGCGGCTCCAGCGACCAATCCGATGGTGGCCACCATGGGTAGGCGGTCAGTGATGGGGTCAGTTCGTAAAGCAAAAGCCAGAAAAAGAGTAAGAAAACCGGTCAAAGAGCGAAGTGCCGCTACCGCACGCAAACCAAGGACGACCTGAGGGCCGATGTTCCACCGGGGAAGACGACGAGTTCGAGGTTTTGGCGCTGGCATATCGAGATCAGCAAGATCGATGGTCGGTTCAGCAGACAACCCTGCTGGACGTTCTCCGGCAGTGGCATCTACTTGCACTGGGAGTGCGAGTGCCAGCCCGATCCCGCTCGCGAATACGACGAATGCGGCCCGCAGTGACCACTGTGGTCCGATCTGTTGCAATGCGGCGCCGACTGGTGCAGCCACAGCAACGGCAGCGATCCCGCCGAGTAGCACCCGTGAGTTTGCGGTCACCAAGCTGAGTTGAGGGGGTTGAACTCGGGGAATCGCGGCGGCCCGGGTCACGGTGTATGCCTTACTGGCGATGAGGTGCGCGAACGCGGCCGGGTACAGCGCAAAAGACTCTTCACCTCCAGCGACTGCGTCGGCCATCACCCAAGCAAGGAAAGCCCGGCTCACCAGGGTGACTGCGAGGGCGTACCGCCGTCCGTGACGAAACCGGTCTAACAACGGGCCGATGACGGGAGCCATGACTGAAAACGGCACCATCGTGATCAACAGGTAGAGCGCGACTCGGCTGCGTGCTTCACCCACGGGAACGGAAAAGAACACCGTATTTGCTAATGCAATGAGCACGAGGGCATCCCCGGCGGCGCTAAGAGCATGAAGATCGATGAGTTTGGTCAGTCCTGACTCGCCAGCGCCATGGGCTTGTGTGGCGCCCCGAAGTCGCCGTCCTGCCTTGGCTAATACTCGCCCACTGGTGCGACCAGCTCGACGGATCACCAAAACGGCACGGTGTGGGCGGTTCACAGCCACCTATCTTGCCCAGTGGTGAGAGGCTCTTTGACACGACGTCTGTCAGCAGAGGCCCGGGCGGTCGCCGGTGGTACCGTGACGCTTTTTGCTGGTCTACTGCTCCCTCAGCGCTGAGGATGCCAGAATTAGCTCCGTGCCTATCGACGAGTTGTCCTTGCCCTTCGCTGACCAGGATGCTAACCCGGATTCACCAGTGGTCTCTGACGGTCCCACAGTTCGGGTCAAAGGCCGTCGCTTGGCACCGGACGCTGTCCTGCTGAATGCAGTGGATCTCGCACGGGCCGCGGCGACTGAGGTAGCAGAAGCCACCTCAGTCGGGGAGCACATTTCAGCTGTCATGGTTGCTGACCGCACGGCAGACCACGCATTCACCTGCACTTCGCTGGCGTACCGAAGCTGGCGCTGGATTGTCACAGTCACTCGGGTGCCGCGATCTCGAACAGTCACGGTGAGCGAGGTTCACTTAATGCCGGGCCCAGACGCCATTATTGCGCCGGCTTGGGTGCCGTGGGCTAGTCGCCTTGCTCCCGGTGATCTAGCGCCTGGCGATGTACTGCCGCGGCGTCCTGATGATCCGTATCTTGCCCAAGGGTATGAAGCGACCGGACCAGATTCCAGCGGTGCTGATTTCGATGAGATTGACCTAGAACAAGCTGGTCAGTGGGAATTTGGTCTGGGCCGTTCCCGGGTGTTGTCTCGGTTGGGTCGGCAAGCTGCTGCGGATCGTTGGTATGCGGGTGCATCTGGCCCGCAAGACCCACACGCCGAACAAGCCCCGGCGAATTGTTCTTTTTGTGGTTATTTAGTGCCGATGGCTGGGGTGCTGCGGCAAGCTTTTGGGGTTTGCGCGAACGAGTGGTCACCGTCGGACGGTCAGGTGGTCAGTTTTGATCACGGCTGTGGTGCGCACAGTGAAGCCGAACTGACAATCCAGTCGGGACCGAGAACTGAACTGATTGTTGATGACTTTCAGTACGTTGATCTAGCCGCTGACAGCGCCGAGGAAATTTCCTATAACGACGCGATGCCTTCGAATGAGGGCACTGCTCATCTCACGAAGGCTGGCGGATCACCGCGCGCTGTTGGCGTTGCCCCGACCGCGGATCAGGTAGCCGGCGCCGAGCAAGCCGAGGGTGAGACCGGCGACGCACGTCCAGGGCCACCAGGCCCGGTCGCCACTTCGGAGTTCAGGAATAGCCAAAACGACACTGAGGGCGATCGCCCAGCTGAGGATGCCCACGAGAATGAGGTAACCGGCGTGAGTTCGGGTGAGAGTGCGAATGAAACGCATCCTCTCAGGATAGGCGCGGTCGTTGAGGAGGTTGTTGATCTCGAAAGCGACAGTTAACCTAGGCGCGGGCTCGCGGGTTCATCTCATTACCTTCCGCCGCCAACGTCCAGCAAAGTGCCAGTGATGTAGGAGGCTTCGTCAGAAAGGAGCCACAGAACTGCTGCCGCAACTTCCTCGGCGTCGCCAGGACGTTTCATCGGGATGGTGCTTTTAACTTATACACACATCACAACCTTGCTGCGTCGCAAGAAGAGCTGTAGCCGCCCCAATGCCCCGGCTGCCACCTGTGATGAGAAGAGTTCTTTTCACGGACGAGAACTTTAGCGTTGACATGCTTGAACAACGCGTGAGGAAACTTTGCCAGTAAAGTGCTGCGCTGTCCCATGAGAGGTGTTACCGAGAGGATGAGTTCGTGCCCGAGGATCTCGCATCGGCATTGGCCGAACTCAAGCCCCTACTTTTGGATCGTGATCACCTGATCCGAGCAGTAGCCGCAGGGCGCCGTCGGGGCGAGAGCCCTTCAGTGCGCAGGGCTGAAATTCGGCCAGTGGACTTACGAAAGAAAGGCCGAGTTCTGCAGGTCGTGACCTTCGATGACTATCGGGCCACCACTCAAAACACCCCGTACGGGGCAGCTCATGCTGTCGTGGATTCCTTACTGCGAGAACCGTTTGGGTCATGGCATATCGAAACCACTGACACCACCATTCAAATGAGGGTGACTAAAAAAGGTGCTGCGGCGGTGCACCGGTCGGGCACGAGCCGCCGGGACGTAGCGGTCCGCGCGCATGACCGCGCACCGCGCCAACTTCTCGATCCGGATGATCCGATATTTACCGTGCTGGGCGCCGGCGCAGACAAACGTCGTCAAGTAGACGCATTTCTTCGACTTTTAAAGCCGGTAGTGCCTGTTTTCCCCAAGGACCGTCCACTTCGTGTGGTGGACCTTGGCTGTGGTAACGCCTACTTGACCTTTGCCGCCCATCGGTATCTCAGCAGTGGTGTGACGCAAGGTCCGCCAACGACAGGCGAGTCTCTCGCTGGTCTCGTGCGTACGGCCGGTGTTGATGAGCGCCCAGATATGTTGCAGCGCAACGAAAAACTGGCTCGTGACATCGGAATGCCTGGCCTCACCTTTCAGGTAGGTGCTATCGCGGACTGTGTTCCATTCTCCGGAGGTGCCACCCCTGACTTGGTACTCGCATTGCACGCGTGCGACACGGCAACGGATGACGCGATCGCTCGCGCTGTTCGCTGGAAAGCGCCGGTCATTCTGGCGGCACCGTGCTGCCATCACGACATTCAACGGCAGCTAGCTCAAGGGCCTGGCGCCCCCATGCCCTACACCGCGATGGCTCGGCAGCCAATTCTCCGGGAACGTTTTGCTGACGTTCTCACTGATACATTACGTGCCCTGGTGTTGCGCGCCTTGGGATACCGGACGGACGTAGTGGAATTCGTGGACTCTCGTCACACGCCGCGGAACGCGCTTATTCGCGCCGTCTATACCGGCGCGCCGGCGCGTCCGGAACTTCTTCAGGAGTACCGTGCGCTGAGCGCGGACTGGTCGGTGCACCCCGCATTGGCACGACTGCTCGACAAGGAGCTCACCGCTGTCCTGTTGCGGTAGCTCGCTCACCCAGTGCTCCAATCAGATCTTGCCCACAACGTAGTCAACACACGCAGTCAATGCTGTGATGTCATCCGGGCTGACTGCGGGAAACATGCCGACTCGGATCTGATTCCGGCCCAGTTTTCGATACGGGTCAGTATCAATGATTCCGTTATGCCGCAACGCTTTTGTCACCCATGACGCGTCAATGGTGGAGTCAAGATCGATGGTTCCGACAACAGGGGAGCGGTTGATGGGTTCGGTGACGAAGGGGGCCGCCCAGCTGGTGCGCTCTGCCCAACCGTAAAGCGTTGCCGCTGACTGGGCGCACCTGCTGGTCGCCCACGTCAAGCCGCCGTTTTCGGCCAGCCAGGTGAGTTGCTCAGCGAGCAATACCAGTGTGGCGATCGCTGGGGTGTTGTACGTCTGGTCTTGTCGGCTGTTGGTGATAGCGGTGAGCAAGCTCAGGCTGGCGGGTATCCATCGCGGGCCTACCGTCCCCGGTTCGATCACGCGATCTGCTGCGCCCGCCTGCATGTGAGCCGCGATTGATTCGGCCCGTTCAATGGCGGCGGGGGACATGATCGCGAGCCAGAGGCCACCGTCGGCGGCAAACCCTTTTTGCGGAGCGAAGTAATAGACGTCAGTCTCGCTGATGTTCACCGGGATTCCGCTTGCGGCGGATGTGGCATCGATCACGGTCAGAGCGCCGTGCTCAGCCGAACCCGGCACTCGTTGTACTGGTAGTACTGCGCCGGTGGACGTTTCGTTATGTGGCCAGGCGTAGACATCAACGTCTGCATTCAGCACAGGCTCCGGCACGGTTCCTGGAGCGGACTCCACCACATCCGGCGGGAGGAGAAAAGGGGCACTGGCGCTAGCGCCAGCAAACTTGGCGGAAAACTCCCCACACACCAGATGCTGAGCGCGCCGGCGGATAAGACAACTCACCGCGACATCCCAGAACGCGGTTGATCCACCGTTCCCCAGTACCACTTCATACCCTGCGGGTAGGGCGAAGAGTTCACTAATGCCTTGACGGATCTGCTGGACTAAAGCGCGGACTGGCGGTTGCCTGTGGGAGGTACCAAGTAGTGTGTGCCCAGCGCGTGACACGGCCAACGCTTGCTCTGGGCGGACTTTGCTTGGCCCAGAGCCGAATCGTCCGTCTTGGGGGAGCAGGGTGCGGGGGATGGTGGGAAAGGCGCGGCTATCGCTGGTTGGCTCGCTCACTAGGCCAGTCTTACGCACCGTCCATATGAGCAGGGACAGTGTCGTTCGGTTCGTGAAAGACCGTGCAGTTCAGCCGAATTCTCGCCGCGCCCTCTAGGGTGAAACATGTGACGCAACGCTCTGATGCCATTGCCTCAGCCAATGTGGTTGATCCGCATGCCCGACTCAACTACCACGGCACGGGTTTGACTGACGAGATCACCGGTGCGCCATACCCCTGGCTCAAGCAGTGGTACTCCGATGCGCAACATGACCCCCGGATTGCCGAACCCGGTGCGATGGTCGTCGCTACTGTTGATGCTGATGGTCACCCTGATGCTCGGACCGTCCTGCTCAAAGGGTTGTCCCCGCAAGGACTCACCTTCTTTACCAATACGCGTTCGGCGAAAGGGCATCAACTCGCGCGGACACCCTACGCGGCAGCGGTCCTGCTTTGGCATCCGATGTTCCGGCAGGTGAGGGTGCGTGGCTCAGTGACTCAGACCGATCCGTCGATAGCGGAGGAGTACTTCGCCGGGCGTCCACGTGGTTCACAATTGGCGACCCGTGCTTCCCGTCAGTCTCAGCCCATTGGATCCCGGGCGGAGTTGCATGCTCGGGTCGCTGCGGAGCAAGACCGTTGGCCGGATACTGACGCCTCCTCCGACGTCCCAGCGCCATCAACGTGGGGTGGGTACCTCATTCGCCCTGATGAAATAGAGCTGTGGGTGGGGCAGCGGTCTCGAATCCACGATCGGGTTCGTTTTGATCGAATCGGTGCCGGTGATCTCGACGACCCTCGTTCGTGGCGAACCACTCGACTACAGCCCTAACCTGTCCGTGGGGTAGATCGCTTACTGATCACTCTGATCAGATGGGCTGATCAAGCGCGAGCTGCGGTGTATCGGCGAAGAGCTTCGGCTCGTTCGGCGGCATGGTCCACGATGCGCTCAGGGTAGCCATGGGCGTACCCATCCGAGGCGTTCCATGGTTCGTGAGCAGTGGCGCCGCCCAGGTGGCGCAGCTCTGGAATCCACGTCCGGACATAATTGCCATCCGGGTCAAATTTCAGCCCTTGCATGACCGGGTTGAATACCCGAAAGTATGGTGCGGCGTCGGTTCCAGTGCCGGCTACCCACTGCCAGCCGTGATTGTTGCTCGCGAGATCCCCGTCCCGTAGCCAGCGCAGAAAGTGTCGCGCGCCATGTCGCCAGTCCAGGTGAAGATCCTTGACTAGGAAACTAGCCGCCACCATGCGTACCCGGTTGTGCATCCACCCCGTCGCGCAGAGCTGGCGCATTCCGGCGTCTACGAGCGGGTACCCGGTGCGCCCATGTTGCCAGGCAACAAAAGCCTGACCAGGTTTGTCGTATTCCATCTGCGCGAGTTCGGGTTTGAGGTATTCCCGAGCGGTGCGTGGGGCATGCCAAAGGACGTCGGCATAAAACTCTCGCCACGCCAATTCGCTGCGGTAATGCTCAGCGCCTGGCTCGTCACTGAGATCGGCGAGCAGGGTACGCGGGTGAATCTCGCCGTATTTCAGATGCGCCGATAACTGGGAGGTGGCGTCCAGGTCAGGTCGGTTGCGATCCGTTTTATATGCCCGTAAGGGACCTTCGCCGAATTCTTCCCAGCGCTTTCGTGCTGCGGTTTCCCCTACTTCTGGCAAGGTCAGGCCGTTGAGGTCAGGTTCGGCTGGTAACGGCTGACTGTCCGCATAAGACAACCACCGGGCATCAGTTGGCGGTGGTCCCGCGGGCGCTGGCCAGCCTCGTTCCTTCCAGGCGCGGTAGAACGGCGTGAAAACGCTGAATGAAGTGCCATCCTTTTTGCGTATCGTGCCAGGCCCAATGGCGTAGGGACTACCAGTTCGCACCAAGCGTGCCGCAGCTCCGCTCGCTGGTGCCATCTTGGCGAAGGCGTCGTCAACCGCATGATCTCGTTGGCGCCCATAAGGCCCACTGTCAGCCGTGACGTGAACGGTTGTTGCGTTGAGCTCACACACAAGTCGGGGGATCACCTGGGCGGGATTCCCTTCGATAATGGCTAGCCCTCCCCCAATCTCGGAGTTCAGCGAGTGAAGGGATCGGAGCAACCAAGCTTGCCGTGGTGATCCGGCTGGCCGCCATAGCCGGGGATCGATGATGAATAGAGGTAAGACACCTGAGTCACCTGCTGCGTGAAAGGCAGCATGCAAAGCGGGGTGATCATGCAGTCGTAAGTCACGGCGGAACCAAAGAATGGTAGGAGCCATTGAGTCACCCTAATCTGATCCAACCGGCCTTGCCTGATGGCCGGTTGTGGGACCTTATTTCTCGCTGAAGAGCAGGTCGATCCCGCGTAAGCTACAGGCTATGACCAGGTCAGTGATTAGGTGGGGTTGTAAAAGCCGGGGCTGTGGTGGGTTTGAAATGAGGCAGAAGTGAGCGACCTTATCGACACGACGGAAATGTACTTGCGCACGATCTTCGAGTTGGAAGAAGAGGGCATCGTGCCGTTGCGGGCGCGGATCGCAGAGCGGCTCAGTCATAGTGGGCCGACTGTGTCGCAGACTGTCGCTCGCATGGAGCGTGACGGCCTAGTGCACGTCAGTGGAGATCGTCATCTGGAGCTCAGCCCTGAGGGGAGGGCAAAAGCTACCCGGGTCATGCGCAAACACCGTCTGGCGGAGCGGCTGTTGGTCGATGTCATTGGTTTGGACTGGGAGTACGTCCACGAGGAAGCATGCCGTTGGGAACACGTGATGAGCGAGCGGGTGGAGCGCCGATTATTAGAGTTACTCGGCCACCCCACTCAGTCTCCCTATGGCAATCCCATTCCTGGCTTGGCTGAGTTAGGTGAATCTGACGAAGGTGAACACTTCTTGGTCGGTGGAATGGTTGTACTTAATGAGGTCGCGAAGAGTGAGCCAGCTCGGGTGGTAGTGCGTCGGATCGGTGAACCGGCTCAAGCGGATCCGGAGATGTTGCTCGCTTTGGCTGCCGCCGGTTTGCACCCTGGTCATGAGGTTCAGGTTCAGTTGGTGACTGGTGAGGTCGTCGTGCTGGCCGGTGAGTCAAAAACATCAGTGCAACCGGTCGTCGCGGCGCATGTGTTTGTTACCCCCGCGTGACTCAAGAGTTCCTGCCGCATCCTGGCAGGACGTCTCATGATGTGAGACGGAGTGTCGATTTCCTGGATAATCGAATTTGACAAATCTCTACATTGTCTTTCTGTGATCTTTCCATTACCAAACGAATTTCTTTGTCTCACAAGGCGGTCGGATGGTGACAACGCTAGTGAGTATGTGTACGTTAGCGACTGCTCCCGGGTAATCCGAGAGTCCGTCACGTGGACGCCGAGCCCTGCCGCCGCGTTAACGGAAGCCCTTCATTGACGGCAGGGGCGGAGGACCCACGAATAGTGGGCGGCATTTCGACGCCGTCCTTGGGGTTAAGTTATCGACGGGCCTTACCAGGGCCTTACGTCGATAGCCGGGCTAAACTCCAGCCCGAACCCGACAGCTCACTTCGTAGGCGACGGAGAGGTTGTCTTACTGTGACGACGCGTACCCAAGGACGTCATCGGTCATCTGGTTCTGCGCGAGCCGCGGCTCCCATAGCAATCATCGATGGATCTGGTATGACCGGTGCTGTTGCTAAGACTGGCGCGGTCCTGGCAGTTTCTACTGGTCTTTTGGCATCAATTGGCCTGCAAGCTGACGCGACTCCTGCTCGCCAAGCTATGGCACTTGATACCCCTACCACTTCACTTCCCGCTGTTGCTGACTCTCAGGCGGCATCGGTACTGCCGGCCGCACTCTCTACTGGTGCGAGCGTGGCTCCTGCCTATGGAGTGCTTGGTTTTCAAGCGAAGCCGAAGCCGAAACCCCCGGTTCTTGCTGTGAGGGAAGCCGGCGCTCCTGCCGCTAGAGAAGCGAGCTCAACATCCGATGCGAGCACGCGAAGCGTCCAGGCTGAGGCTCCTGCTATCAAGGCTGGCGCTCCTGGTTCAGCTGAATTCGGCGCTACGGTTTTAGAGATCGCCGCTCGTTACCAAGGGGTTCCTTACCTCTATGGGGGAACGGACCCATCATCTGGATTGGATTGCTCTGCTTACACTCAGCTGGTTTTCCGGCAGGTAGGGATTTCCCTGGCCCGCACTTCAGATCAGCAGCGCGGTGCAGTTCGCTTCATTTCCCGGAGTGAGGCTCAGCCTGGTGATCTCGTATTCTTCCCCGGTCACGTTGGTATTTACGCTGGTAATGGCATGATGTGGCACTCGCCGAAGCCAGGCCAGTCGGTCAAAAAAGCTGAGGTGTATTCCAGTAGTGCGCAGTATGGCCGTGTCCTCAGCTGATTGAGTTCGTCTTGACTGCCAAGAGGCCCTCGCTGTGACGGTGGGGGCCTCGTCTCGTCCCCATCACCGTAATACACCCAGGGGGGGTATATTACGGTGATGGATTCTCAGCTAAAACCGGGTTACCACCATGACAAACAAGCGACGATCCGCCGGTTGCGTCGGATCGAAGGGCAAGTGGGTGGGTTGATGCGGATGGTTGAAAATGACTCTTACTGCATTGATGTCATCACGCAGGTCTCTGCCGCCACTAAAGCATTACAGGCAGTTGCCCTCAATCTTCTCGACGATCATCTTGCTCATTGCGTCGTGGACGCGGTCGCGATGGGTGGGGCCGAACGGGACGAAAAAATCCGAGAAGCATCTGATGCAATTGCGCGACTAGTGAAGTCATAGGACTACGACTGCGCCAACCTGAGCGGGCAAGGAGTGTTCAGTCCTGATGACGCCACCAGAAACGCGCGACGACCAAGCCAGGTTTATGGTGGCAGTGGCGTTTGGGGTGAGCGGGTTCACGTTCGCGGCATTGATGAGCCGCGCGCCGACGTTAGCAGCTGCGTTGGGCTTGTCGCCAGGAGAGTTCGGCCGCCAACTCCTGGCGTTATCAGCGGGCGCAGTCTCAGGCTTGCTTGTAGCTCAACCCGCCATTAATCGGATCGGGCCACCTCGCGTAGTTTCCTTCGGTGCCCTCACCTGCTCGACGGGGTTGATAGCGATCAGTGGTGGCGCATCAGGAATGCGCGTGCTCGGCTCTGACTTACCGCGCGACGACGCGGAATTCATCTCGCGTGTCGTTGCTTCGCTTGGTTTGTTCGCGATGGGTTGTGGGATGGGCATGTGGGATGTCGGGATGAATGTCGCGGGTGCAGACGTTGCCCAGCGGATGGGCAGCGCCACGTTGATGCCTCGACTTCATGCCATGTTCAGTGCCGGCACGATTGCGGGGGCGGGTGCGGGTGCCTTGAACTCGTTCGTTGGAGTTCCATTGCCGACGCAACTGATGATGAACGCTGGTCTTCTGCCCCCGGTGCTGTGGTGGGCCACACGGCAATTCCCGCCGGATCACGCGGCATCGCCGTCGCTCACCACTCAGAAAGAATCACTGTCAGCCTGGCGGGAGCCACGAACCATCAAAATTGGGTTGTGTGTTCTGGGCTTCATGTTCGCCGAGGGTGCAGCGAACGAATGGCTCGCTTATGCGCTCGTCAACGGTTACGGCACAACGGAAACCGTCGGTGCGGTTGCTTTCGGATTGTTCGTCACCACCATGACTGTCGGTCGTTTCGTCGGTGGCGGGTTGATCTCTCGTTATGGCTCAGTTGTGGTGCTGCGTGGTTCGGTGGTGGTGGCGCTCCTGGGGTTGTTGATGACACTCAGCGGTACCTCCGCAGTGATCGCTTGCCTCGGTGCCCTGTGCTGGGGAGCTGGAGTGGCACTCGGGGTGCCTGCTGGAATGAACGCCGGTGCGGATGACCCAGCACGTTCGGCAGCGCGGATTTCAGTGATCAGCTTTATTGGCTACATCGCCTTGCTGGCTGGTCCGCCACTGATCGGTTTTCTCGCTGATTGGACTGGGATCCTGCCGGCTCTCCTGGCTGCTGCGGTGGCCCTGATCGTGGCTGCCAGCATGGCCGGTGCGACCGCGCCACGCGGGCACATTGTTCATTAGTCCAGTTTCGTTTACGCTCGGTCGCCTAGCTCGCAGTAAGGCGGTCTAACTCCGCTGCGATGTTTGTGCGCGCATGGCGCTCCCAATGGTCTCGTGCGAAGGGGGTCGCATAAAGGGAGTCCCGATCAACGAGGTCACTCAGAATCGCGGCCCGCCCGATGGCAAAAACATCGTCCGACATCAAGATGTATTCCCTCCGCACATCAAGGGTGTACTCGGCGTATCGGTCTGGGTGGCTACTGAGGATGGCGAGGTCCGCGTCGCTGAGCACCTGGGCGTCCGGGTCCGCACCTGGACGGTGCTGGGCGGTCATCCGAATCAGGTCTCCGATGTGCATAGCCCGCTGAGGGTCGGCGTTCCAGCCCGCCAACGTGGCGGTGGCAATAACGGCGCTGGAGTTCTCGTTGCCATCCGCTCCAGGGACGTACACCGCGTCATGCCACCAACCAGCTAACATCACCGCGGAGAGGTCCTGAGCGTGCTCGGCGAGCACAGCGATCGCAGTGATCACTTCGGTCAGATGTCGGCCATCGTGGTAAGTGCGATGTGGTTCGGCATAGCGATTCATTAAGTCCAGGCCGGCGGCCTCCAGGTCTGTCCGGTCAATTCGGGGTGCCAGCGATCGAGTGTGCCGAACCCAACCACCAAGCAAATTCATGCTAACTATTTTGCCCGGTTAGTTCATCGGTGTGGTTCCCAGCATATTGCCAGATTGTGTACAGATAACCGTGAGGCTCGTCCGCCATAGTTCCTCGTGGTGTTTCGGCGGATGCCGGGACTATCCGAGAGGAGTCTTGATGTCGTTCTTGGAGAATAAAAAGTGTGCTTTGCGGATTATTTCCGTCGCTATGACTGGCATGATCGCCGGCTGTGGTGCCGGTCAGTCGCCGCGGGCTTCGAACACCACGTTGTCCGCTCCTGGGTCGACATCCGCCGGGCAGGTCCGCGATCTCGGCGACGGAAAGGTCAGCGCGAAGCCCGTGATCGGGTCAATCTTTTCCTGTCAGCGGGCCTTTCCCACAGACGGTCCTGGAGCATTCCGAGCGGGGGAGTGGATTGACGGTGACCACTACGACCCGAGCCAGAAGCCGACTGTTGATGGTGCCGTCGATTGGCCAGGTTCGGCGGTCACCGTCACGGTTCGTGGGGATCAGCGAGTTGTTACTGCCAATAATCTGCCCAAACATGAGACTGGTGAATTTCCTGTCGCTCAGGATGACGACGCCTACGATTACGACCGCAATCCCAACGCCATCAGAGAGCAGGACATTCTGCTTCGGTTGCCGTTACAGCCGGAGCAGGCCAATGAACCGCAGTGTGTCCCCATGGGAATGATTGGGTTTGCCTTGTCAGGTGCCGCGATCTTCAACGCGCTTGATGTGCAAGGCCGGGACGCCCCTGCTCATGAGATTCAAGATCTATGCAACGGCCACCCCGAACCGGGCGGTCAATACCACTACCACGACTGGAGTGCCTGTATCACCGCGGCAGCGCCAGAGGATGGGCTAGTGGGGTATGCCCTTGATGGATTCGGTATTTATGGCCCCCAAGAAAACGGCAGGAACGTCACAAATGCCGATCTTGATCCATGCCACGGACATGAAGGGGAAGTACTTGTTGACGGAGTGAAGAAACGGGTCTATCACTATCACTTCACCGAGGAGTACCCCTACACCTTGGGGTGCTTCATGGCGGAGCCAGTTCAGGTGGCGGCGTCAGCACCGGACGGCCGGAACTCATGAGAAGGTTATGGGTAGGTCCGGCGATGTTTGCTCTTGCTGTGGGCCTAGCGGGGTGCTCCACGCCCGGGGACTCGACCCTTGACGGCCAACGCCAAGATGATGGCAAGGAGCGCCCGAACATCATGCTGGTCATCGCCGACGATTTCGGTGTGGACGCTAGCCCGTGCAGTGATCTTGGTGCGGAGAAGCCGAGCATGCCGACCTTAGAACGCCTGTGCGGCAACGGAATCGTGTTTGACAACGCATGGTCGAATCCAACCTGCACGCCCACCCGCGCAACTTTGCATACTGGTCGGTATGGCGTGCGCACCGGGGTAGGGGCGGTTGATACCCCATTGTCAGGTGGGCAGCCATCGATTCACAAGGCGCTCGCTGGTCAGGGATACGCCACTGCGGTATTTGGTAAATGGCATTTGGGTGGCGGGCCGGAAGAGGTTGAGCCGAACAGTCCGAGCCAGGCCGGCGTGCCGTATTACGCGGGTTTTCTCTCCGGTGGGATGACCAGCTATACCGATTGGCCACTGACGGTCAATGGAAGAACAACAGACCAATCTGGATACGCCACAACGGTTTTCACCGATCTCGCCCGTGATTGGATCGTTGATCAGGATCAACCGTGGTTCACTTGGCTGGCTTACACCGCGCCGCACGCTCCACTTCATCTCCCGCCAAAGACGCTGCATGACCGCGACGATCTCAGCGGCACCAGTGAAGATATCGCCGCTCGACCCAGGGACTACTACTTTGCTGCCGCGGAATCGATGGACCGCGAGCTTGGTCGACTCCTTGACGGTTTACCGACAGGCGAACGAGAGAACACCCTGGTGCTCTTCGTGGCTGATAATGGCACGTCCAGGCAAGTCATTCAGGAGTACAACCCCGATCAAGCCAAAGGAAGCGTCTACCAGGGGGGTATTCACGTGCCACTGGTCGTGGCCGGCGCTGGTGTCACTCGGGCCGGCGAACGCGAGGACGCCCTCGTCAACACCACGGATCTGTTCGCCACGATTGTGGCGGCTGCCGGTGGTAACCCCGCCACGGCAGGGGGAACCGACGGGGTGGATCTCAATCCCGTTTTGGTGGACGCAGCCGCAAAGACTCGCGACTATGCGTATGCCGAACAGTTTGGTGCTGGTGCCCAGCCCAGGGAAAAAGGGCCTCGTGACGGTCGCCGAGCCAGTAGGCAAGGAACAGCGAGTGGTGAAGATGACGAACGAAACCGACCGGGATCCGAAGATATGTGGGCTATCCGTGATGACCGATACAAACTAGTTGTCGGCGAAAATGGCCGCGAAGAGCTGTATGACCTTCAGCGGGATCCGTTGGAAACGCAAAACCTGTTGCGCGCCAACAATTCCCTGCCACCAGATCTCCGCGAGCGATTCGATGCTTTACGTGTCGAAGCCCAACGGATCCGCACTCCTGGGTAATGGACCTGGTGTTGTCGAGGCGAAAGCGTAACCCGGTGCGATCTTGTCAAGAATGAACAGCGACAACGAGCCTCTGACCGCCGCTACTGCTGCGGGAGTCAACAAGGAACAGAGCTGTTCTCTCACAACAGTTTCATAACCCGTAATGAGAGAACAGCTCGAACAACTCAGCTCCCTGGCCGGTCGGCCAAGGTAACCCGCACAGTCTGCTCGCGACCGTCCCGCCAAATGGTCAACTCTATTTGCTGACCGGAGCGGCGCTCCCGAATTTGGGCTACCAAAGATTGTGAGCCGTTCACCGGTTCACCGTTGACGGCCAGCACCGAATCACCCGACTTCAGCTCCGCTTGCTCGGCAGGAGTGCCCGATTCGACGGTGGTGATCCGGGCGACTGAGCGCTTCGCGGCGCCTTGGTCAATGGATGCGTCTTCCAGTCGAATGCCAATGTAAGGCTGATCCGCCTGCCCGTCCTGAATGAGCTGGTCGGCGATAGCTTTGGCCTCGTTAATAGGAATAGCGAAACCTAACCCGATACTGCCGGATTGCCCACCCCCCAACCCAGATTGCCCCAACGTGGCAATAGAAGAAGGAATACCAATCACCCGGCCCTCGGCGTCAACCAGGGCGCCGCCGGAGTTACCGGGGTTGACCGCCGCGTCGGTTTGGATCGCGTTGGTCACGACTTGTTCGCGGCCATCTTGGGGTTGGCTTTGGCTTCCCCCTTGAGTGGTGACCACAGGGCGATCCAATGCGCTGACGATCCCAGTGGTCACCGTGCCCGCTAAGCCGAGCGGGTTGCCGACCACCATGACTGGCGCTCCAACTCCCACAGCAGCGGAATCGCCGAGAGTGGCAGGGGTGATCTCTTCCGCGCCCTGCATTTTGATGACAGCGAGGTCCGTTGAGGGGTCAGTTCCGACGATTTCCGCGCGGTAGGTGCGGCCATCAAAAAGGGTAGCGGTCAAATTGGCGCCGCCCCCGGTATTCACGACGTGGTTATTGGTGAGGATGCGCCCGTCGCCGTCCACGATCACACCGGACCCTTGGCCCCCTCCTTGACCTGATTCCACGGATATTGCCACCACGCTTGGTTGCACCGCATCAGCAACTGAGGCCCAATTCACCCCAGCGGAAGGGTCCGCCGGGACAGGGCCTGGACCGGTGCCGGCGGCCTCCTGGCCGGAAGACCGGACCGTCGTGCCCGTCGTGCTGCTGGAGTTGTCGTCCTGGGCGGCTAAAACCCCGGCGGTAGTACCACCTGCCACAAGGGCGGCGACCACTGCCGTCCCGAGAAGTTCTCGGCCGCGGCGTCTACGCGGTGCTGGTTCACTCGGGGTGACCGGGACAGTGGGGTTACCACCCTGTGGCGGAACCGCGCTGTACACGGCGGTCTCTGCGGAAGCGTGCGGACTATTGGAATAGGGACCAGCCACCGCTGGCAAGACCGGCCTGTAGTCGTGCATCGACGTCGGTGGGTCGTATGACTGCTGCGGGGTTTGGCCGTATAGCTGCTCATGCAGGGTAGGGTGAGCTGCCACCTGAGGGTATTGGTAAGCGGACCCTGGTGGCGCGTACGTGGGGTGTTGCGCGTCGTACATGACCTCGGCTGTTTCGTAAGCCGGTGCTGGTCGCGGGGAATGTTCCTCTGGTGAACCGGCAGATGGGTAGGAGGCCGGCTGGTCATTCCACGCCGGGATCGGTCCGCGCGACGTGGCAGGTGGTGAGTTGTGGTCGTGCTCCGTACCCGACATGTGTGCCTCCTTGGTGGTCTTTTTCATTACTTATTCTCAACGGAGCTCAATGAAGTTGCACTGTGACCCGGCTGAGAGTTCGCTGAGTGCCTTTGACGGAGTGTTCTGGGGATTGTGACAATGAATGTTGCACCTCCACCAAGAGTGTCTTCTACGAGCACTCGCCCATGGTGCGCGGCGACGACGGCGGCCACGATCGCCAGCCCCAGGCCAGCCCCACCGGATGCATGATGCCGCGCAGCATCAGTACGGTAAAACCGTTGAAAAACATCAGCTTTCTGGCCGGCAGGAATACCCGAGCCATGATCGCGGACCTGGATCACGCCCCAATCCTCCCAAGCCCCAACTGTCTCCGTAGTGGTCGTGGTCACCGGGTCTGGATCGCGGTCGCCCGCTCCGGGTGGGCAGAACCCCACAAGCACCTCAATAGGAGTCTGCGCGGGGGTGTGCCGGAGTGCATTGACCATCAGGTTGCCGATGACTTGTCGCAGCGCGCTCTCATCCCCGCCGATCACAGTCGGTGTGAGTGGGCCAGCCAGGCCAAACAACTTGACCTGGCGATCTGGATTCAAAGCGCGGGCATCTTGGACAGTGTCCGCTGCGAGGACCGTCAAATCCACTGGGTCGGTGCGGGCTAGGCGGTGCTCATCAAGCCGAGCGAGAGTGAGGAGATCCTCGACGAGGGCACCTAATCGGGTCGCTTCAGTTTCAATCCGACGCATCGCCGAAGCCACGTCATGGGGTTCTGTGACTGCGCCTTGGCGATACAACTCGGCGTACCCGCGGACGGTTGCCAGTGGTGTGCGGAGTTCATGGCTGGCGTCGGAGACAAACCGACGCATGCGATCTTGGGCGGCGGCTCGCTCAGTGAAAGCGTGCTCAATCCGTGCCACCATGGTGTTGAACGCGTTGGTGAGTCGGCCCACCTCGGTGCTGTCCGGTTGGGCTGGCAAGCGCTGCCGCAGATCGCCGTCAGCGATGGTGGCAGCCACCGTTTCTATGTTTCTCAGGGGCCGTAAAGCTCGTCGGATCATAAACCAGCCAGCACCCGCGACAACTCCAAGAGCAACGACTCCCACCACGATGAGGGTGATCCGCATCCGGGTCACAGTGTCGTAGACATCCGTCAAGGGCTGGCCGACGACTACCGTACCCGCGTTCAACCCAGTGGGGGTGGTGGCGCGCACGGCGACGAGTCGCCAGGGTTTACCCCGAGAATTCTCTACGGTGAAGGGTTTCCCGTCATTGCGCCTGATCTCCTGATCGGTCAATTGCTGAATATCTGGCAGGTTCGGGCTCAGGCTGCGGCCAATGACAATCAGCTCACCGCTGTCGTACTTGATCGCACCAAACCCGTTGGTAGGTAAGCCCCCTGCCAGATCTCGCCCGGCGAATGACTCCTGGAGTAAAGCTCGGGTGGAGTTAATGATCTGTCGGTCCACTTTGGCGGTGAGTTCACCGCGAAGCAGCGTGATCATGACCACCCCCGTGACGATCAAGGCAATGGCGCTGGCGCACACCACAATGAAGACGAGTGTGGCCCACAAGGGAAGTCCATCAACCACCTTCCGGAGACGTGCCAAGAAGGTCACCTCATTTCGCTCGTCGGTGGCAGCCGCAAGACGTACCCAACTCCGCGTTTGGTGTAGATCAACGAGGGGTACCCGGCGTCAATTTTGCGGCGCAGGTACGAAATGTAGGACTCCACGATCCCAGCTTCGCCCCGGAAGTCGTAATCCCACACGTGGTCCAGGATCTGCATTTTGGATAGCACCCGGTTGGGGTTAAGCATCAAGTAGCGCAACAACGTGAACTCAGTAGGAGACAGGTCAATCGAATGTCCTGCTCGGCGAACTTCCCGGGAGTCCTCGTCAAGTTCAAGGTCAGCAAAGGTGATGCGAGTGGTGCTGGGTTGACGATCAGAAGTTCGCCGGAGGACAGCCCTAATGCGGGCAATGACTTCTTCTAGGCTGAACGGTTTGGTGACGTAGTCATCGCCGCCTACTGTCAAGCCGGTCACGGTGTCTTCGGTGGCGTCCCGGGCAGTGAGGAAAAGAACGGGAGTGCGGTGCCCCGCGTCCCGCAGTCGGCGAGTCACCGTAAAACCGTTGAAGTCAGGAAGCATGACGTCGAGGACGATGAGATCTGGCCGGGTGGTGTCGGCAAGATTCAGTGCAGTGGCGCCATCCGCGGCGGTGTGCACTTCAAAACCGGTGAACCGCAACGAGGTTGCAAGCAATTCGCGGATGTTTGGTTCGTCCTCGACGACAAGCAGTCGCGCCTCTGATGTTCCGCCTGCGGATGGTGGCATTCGGTCCTTCACACTGCCTAAGTGTGCGCGCTCAACCTGGAAGTTTCCTGAATACTCCCCCGGATTGTGGTTTGCCACCGTGGGCTCCTGTCATGACTTGCCTATGCGGTGGGGTCAGTGATGTCGCTGGCGTCGAGGATCCGGTAAGCGTAGCCCTGTTCGGCGAGAAAGCGTTGCCGGTGTGCGGCGAATTCAAGGTCAACGGTGTCTCGAGCGACGACGGCGTAAAAACGTGCGGTACGGCCATCGATTTTGGGGCGCAGGAGTCTCCCTAACCGTTGTGCTTCTTCTTGGCGGGAGCCAAATGATCCGGACACTTGAATGGCCACGCTGGCTTCGGGGAGGTCGAGGGAGAAGTTCGCGACTTTGCTGACTACGAGGAGCGGGATTTCTCCGCGCCGGAACGCATCGAAGAGGTATTGGCGGCGTTTGACGGGGGTGGCGCCGGTGACGAGGGGCGCGTCGAGAAGTTCGGCGAGCTCTTCTAACTGTGCTAAGTATTGCCCGATGACTAGAGCCGGTTCACCTGGGTGTTGGGCGAGGAGTTGTTGCACGACAACGGTTTTTTCGGGGCTGGACGCGGCGAGACGGTAGCGGATTTCTGGTTCTGCGGTGGCGTAGGTGAGGCGTTCGTCTTCAGGCAGGGTGACTCGGACTTCCACGCAATCGGCGGGTGCGATGTATCCCTGGGATTCGATGTCTTTCCACGGCACGTCGTACCGTTTCGGCCCGATCAAACTGAAGACGTCCGCTTCGCGGCCATCCTCGCGCACTAACGTGGCAGTCAACCCGAGCCGGCGCCGAGCTTGTAAGTCCGCGCTCATCCGAAAGATTGGTGCCGGCAGCAAGTGCACTTCGTCGTAAATGATGAGGCCCCAGTCGCGGGCATCCAGCAAATTCAAATGCGGGTACGTACCGTTCCGGCGGACCGCCAACACCTGATACGTCGCGATCGTTACCGGACGAACGTCCTTACGCGCCCCGGAGTATTCCCCGATCTCGTCATCGGTGAGGGAGGTGCGGCGTAGCAACTCGGCCCGCCATTGCCGCGCCGACACTGTATTGGTCACCAAGACCAAAGTGGTACTAGCCGCACGGGCCATCGCTGCGGCACCCACGATGGTTTTCCCGGCGCCGCACGGCAACACCACCACCCCGGAACCGCCATGCCAAAAGCCTTCCACCGCATCGGTTTGGTAGGGCCGGGGCTCCCACCCATCAGTGTTCAGCGTGATCGCGTGCGCTTCGCCGTCCACGTAGCCGGCTTCGTCTTCGGCGGGCCACCCCACGGTGAGTAACGCCTGCTTGAGGTGGCCGCGTTCACTGGGGTGCACCGCCACCATCGCTTCGCCCACTCGATCGCCGAGGAGGACGTTGATTCGCTTGCTACGCAACACTTCTTCGAGGATGGGCACATCAATCGCACGCAACACCAGGCCATGCTCGGGATGCTGCTCTAGCCGAAGGCGACCATACCGGGACATTGTTTCCGCGACATCCACCAACAGGGGGTGCGGCACTAGGTACCGGGAGTACCGCAGCAGAGTGTCCACGACCTGTTCGGCGTCGTGACCGGCGGCACGGGCGTTCCATAGGCCGAGAGAGGTCAATCGATAGGTGTGGACGTGTTCTGGCGCACGTTCCAGTTCAGCGAACGGTGCGATGGCCCGTCGGCATTCATCCGCCAGGGAGTGGCCAGTTTCAAGCAGAAGGGTTTTATCGCTTTGGACGATCAGGGGCCCCGCGTTCACCGGCTTTGCCTCCGAACGCTCCACCAGGGAGAGCATCTGTGGGCCTGAAGTTCATTGCTCAAGGAAGCCAGCACCGAGTCTCCTTTCACCTCCATTCGGGGAACCATCGCACTCAAGATCATGAGCATCATTCCCGAACTCCCTAAGAAAAATTCAGGAACAACCCAAGCGCAGTGAAGACAGTTCCTATGCCAAGACCTACCCCCCACAGATGAGAGGTGTTGTGCGTCTGGCGTTCATTGCGGCGGTTGCTTTACTTCCGGCGGGTGGTTCGCCCGCGTTCACCTGGCAAGCTCCTGTAAGGGGAACTGCTGATCTGGAGTTTGTTGCTTAAGGATCAGACTTTCGGGCAGGTCCGCGCGCGGGCCATCCCACGGCTGGGTATATGGGGTGCGATCCAACCGATCGTTGTTCATTTGAGCACCAATTACTAAGAACCAAAATCCAGTGGTGAGAATCCCCAAACCTAGACCTAGCCAGCCGCAGATGAGAGCCGTCGTGCGCCTTCCCATGCCGCCGAGTTTCCCAGCGGAGTCTTCGATTTGCTTCCGTGCCCCGCGAGCAAGGATTAACGCCACGATGGACACGACCAGACCAAGTGGACCCAAAACACAACTCAAGGACAAACACAAGCCCACAATCCCGACGGTCATCGAGGTGGTCGCTTTACTCCCGGCCGGGAGCGTCGGTTGCGGTCCCCGATAAGGGGTGCCGCCGCCATAAGGAGTCGCTCCGTAAGGGCCTGGGGGTGGCGGCCCGTAGGAAGAGGGCGGGCCACCGTACGGCTGGCCGGGGGGTGCGCCGTACGGTGATGGTGGCGCGGCTGGGGGAGGAGGCGGTGTGGCGTATGAGGGAGCAGAGGGGGGCGCTGGCGGTTGATGACCGGGCTGTTGTGCGTCCGTCGGCAACTTCCACGGGGTTGAGGGGGTTGGGTTTGGTGGCACTTGAGGTGATCCCGAGCCGCCAGAAGGAGGCGGGCTTCTGGGAGGTGTGTGCTCTGAATCGGGATGATTCGATGAGTTTTCATCGGCCACGGTCTGCTCCTAGTAGTTCTCGTTGTTCCCCCACCTCAACAGCGTAAACGGCTGCGCTCAGGGAGATGAAACGCGGGATATATGAACGGTGCCGAGATGCCGTTAATTATTGGAAATTAAGGAGCCACCGATCAGTCCAACTCGCAGAGTCAAACTTAGGACGAAGTATGCAATGCCAAGGCCGATGCCTACCCAGCCGCAAATCACCCCGGGTTTGATGAGTTTGTCGCCGGTCAGTGCACCGTTCGACCTGGCAATTTCTGCACGAGAACTGCCGGCCAGAGCAACGGCGACAATTCCTGGTATTAACCCGAAGCAGCAAAGCCAAAAAAATACGATGGAACAAATGCCGAGGACGAGAACAGCAATGGCTCGTCCTGATGTTTGGGGGCCTGGCAGGGGGTATCCAGCACCACCCGGCACGGCATCACCGGGCCCGTAATAGTTAGGCAGCGGTGGCGACTGACCTGGTTGTGGTGGGGTGTAGCTGTAGGGCGGAGTAGGCGGTGGGTAATGACCAGGCGGCGGTGGTGGGGTCGTGCTATTCGGCTGGTCAGGGGCAGGCTGCTGGGGTTCATCAGTCACGTCATTGGGATATCACATTGCCCTTCACTCACTCAGCGGGATTGGGTTTATTGACGCTACTTGAATGCGGTGCAACGGAATGCTGCTCACATGTACTGACCCGTCGTCACGGAATAGGAGCTGCCCGGCGTCCACCCGAATCGGGCTTATCCACGAATGACGGCGCTGCCCACGGTGATCGACATACGTCAAGTAAACTCCTTGGCGCTCCCTGATGGCTTCGGTGATGGCGGAAACCGCAACCACCGGTTCCGGATCGTCGAGCGGTCCGGCGGTGTTCCTTAATCGCTGAACCACCTCGCTGATGGTTTCGTTACGGGGATTTTTCGCGGCCGGTTTTGGTTTGTTCCCCGGGGCGCGGTGCGTGAGCGGCGTTCGTGACAACACTTCCCCGTCCGGGGATTCGAGAGTGGGGGTGATCCCCATTTCATCCAGGACAGCAAGGACAGTCCGCGGTGGTGCTTGACTCACCAGAACGGTGGGAGCGATCGCGCGGCAACGTAGTTTTTCGTTGCGCGGGTCGGCAATGATTCGCCCGGCGGACGCCTCGTCGTGAGTGCGGATGTAGCAGGTAGCTGAGCCAACGCGGATCGCGCCGTGGCGCCGGGCCTCATCCTGGATGAGGTACTCCAAGGCTTGCGGTAGAGGTGTCCGGCTCAGGTTGCGAAGATGACTCAGGATTTGGCCCCCAGACCATCCTGCGTCCAAGGCTGGGCGCACACTACGCGGGCTGCATCGATAGACAGTGGCCGCACCGCGTGACTCCACCTCCGCGATTAAGCGCAGGAAGGTTCGCATCTCTGGGCTTGGTGGTCCGGGGACGATCACGGTGAGGTCGGCCTGAACGACCACCTCATGGATAGGCGAAGGAAACAACTCTGCTGCGACGATGGCCGTGCGCTGATGATCGGGGTGGCCAGTTAGCGCATCCGCGACCAGGACGCGACCGGCAGCCGTCAGTGCTTCCGCCCCGGTGATCCCCAGCCATCGTGCGCTGGTAAGTACTTCGGTGACTGCCGCCTCATATCCGGGGGTCGCCGCGCGCCGGGGGTGACGCCAGCGCAACCGGCTGAGCATTGACTCAAATGTGGGGGCCACCTGATGGGGGGAATCGGCCAACTCGGCGCAGACATCGGCTCGCACAGATGGCAGCTGGGGCCGGGTGAGGCTCGCGGAGAGTGCCGTCCGGATAGTCCCGTTGTCATCCCGGGAACCTGCGAGGGAGGGCATGCGGTCACTCACCCACCAGGCGCAGGCCAAGGTTGACCATTGCTGGGCAGGGGTTTTGGACCGCCACTCATCGTAATCTGGCGTCGGCGCCCAATAAGGTTCGTGCTCGTGATCAGCGGCGATGAGTCCAGCGTCGTGCGCGAGCTCAATCACTCGTGCCGCGTCCTCTTCAGTGGCATCGAGCGCGGCTGCGGTTCGGCGCAAATCCCGGGTACCGAGCCCAGGGCGACGCAGAATCGCCGGCGGGTTCGCGCCCCACAATTCCCCGAGTAGTTCTGTCCACTCAAGGCCAGCAGCGGCTGATGGCCCAGCGTGCGCGGTGATCTCTTCGTCAGTGAGGGTCGGTCCGATTAAGTCGGGTGGGGTGAGGTTTGGCTCGGTGGCGGGGTGGACGTCCAGAATGTCGCGGGCGGTTCCAATGATGTGCAAGTCATTGTCGGTACCCCAAATCAAAGCCAAATCTCGCAATCGGCTTAAGGCGGTGTCGAGGTTCGCGCCGGCGGTGGACAGTTGCTGAAGTTCCCGTCGCGAGATACCAGGGTTGTGGGCGGCCAGGGTGGCAACGGTGAGCAGACCGTTGTCAAGAAGATCGAGAGCCCGGTAGACACTGGCTCGGGTGGTGGATCGTGCGGCCAGGGTGGCGATGTCGGGTGGGGCTGGGCTGATTAAGTCCGGTCGATCGCGCAGCAGGCCGGCGAGTCTACTGTCGGGCCATTCGCGTAATTCGTCAGCCAGGCTACGAACGGGTCCAGGTGGTGTCACGGTGCCTGCCTTCTGGTCCGGCCGGCATCACCGGCACACTCGCAATCATGCATAGAGCGACACCTACCCCACCCACTGGCCGTCAAGTCACACTTCGCCACGGTAAACACGAAGTGGTGACGGTCGCCGTAGCCGCTGGGCTTCGGACGTACACCGTTGCTGATCGGCCCCTTATCGATGGGTTCGCCGAGGACGAGGTGCCTTTCGGTGCGCGTGGGCACACGCTTGTGCCGTGGCCGAACCGGATCGCGGACGGTCGTTACGAGTTTGATGGGCCGCAACAGTTGCCGTTGACCGAACCTGATCGGCGGACCGCGATCCACGGTTTAGCGCAGTGGGTGTGCTGGGACGCGGAGAAAGTCCGCACCGATTTAGTGGTATGGCGGTATGACGTAGTCCCCCAACCGGGGTGGCCCACCACCCTGGAATGTCGGGTGGAGTACCGAGTAGGTGCCGACGGCCTCACGGTACGAACGTCAGCCCGTAATGTGGGTGCCCGCCCGTGTTTGTACGGGACGGGCGCCCACCCGTACCTCACCACTGGGGCGTCACGGATTAATGACGCGTCGTTGATCGTCCCGGCGGCCACATGGTTCCCGACTGACGAGCGCGGCCTGCCAACGGAGGGTCAATCCGTAACCGACACGAGATACGACTTACGCACAAGAGAACCGTTGGGAGAGAAGAAAATTGACCACGCTTACGGGGGTCTCTCGTGTCACGCTGACGGTGGGTGGGCGGTGCAGCTCATGCAAGGTGGTGCCGGCGTTGAGCTGTGGGCGGACGCCGCCTACCGCTTCGTGCAGATCTTCACCGGTGATGTTTTGGCACCAGATCAGGCACGGCGCGGCGTGGCGGTAGAGCCGATGACGTGCCTTCCCGATGCGTTCAACGCCTCAGATCGTGCTGCAGCTGGTGTGGTCACGCTAGGGCCCGGTGACGAACACATCGGGACGTGGGGTTTGCGCCCTTGCTGACTCCGCCCGACAGTGCACAATGCTCGGGGCCTCGGCCTGTCGTTTTGGTCATCGCTCTGGTTCATCAGGGCGGCGGAACTGGCTCGGGCGGTACGTCGGCTGCCTGCCTGCTTGCTCGCGAGGTCTCGTGCGCATCGCGTCTCGCGCGGCACCAGGAATCGCTGCTTGACCAGGTGGCGCGCCCAAACGTGGTGGGGTTGTTCCGGAAGCAGTAAGCGCGGCCCGAGTGGAGTTTCATCGCGAGCAGGTATTCCTGCCGTGGACAAGCCTAAGCGAGAGTTTCTGGCAATACGTGACCTGTTCCTGGCTGGTACGTAGATTGCTTTCGATTGCGGCTGGCAGCATCAAGCAGTTTCGCGAGCGAAACCGGGCCTGGACTTCATGGTGGCCCATGCCCCTTACGCTGACTGGGTGGATGAGCTTGCAGTCGGTTTCGATGTGGATATGACTCTTGTTGATTCGCGGGAGAGCATCATTCACTCACTTCAGCAGGCATTGTCTGAGTGGGGCTTGGTCGCCGACGATCATCGGATTGCCCAGCGAATCGGGGTTCCGATGGCGTTGACCCTTCCGAAAATTATGCCCGAACTCACTGCTGCCGAAGTCGCCGACATTGTGCGGCGCTACCGGGAGATTTATCTTCACCGCGGAGTTCCCATGGTGACGCTGTTGCCAGGTGCGGCGGCTGCCGTCGAAGCCGTTAAAGCGCATCGTGGTCAAGTCGTTGTAGTGACGGGAAAAGCCGAGCGAGCCGCGTCGCTTGTGATGGAACATGTGGGGCTTAGCGTAGACGCGCTCGTTGGTGATCGGTTCGCCCACGCCAAAGGCGATGTCTTGCGTGATTATGGCGTGGGTATTTATGTGGGAGATCATCCCGGCGATATTGCCGGCGCGCATGCGGCAGGTGCAGTCGCGGTGGCTGTCGCGACTGGGGCGCACAGCGCCCCCGAACTTGTCGCGGCCGGCGCTGATGTGGTGTTGGGTTCTCTTACTGAACTGCCGTCGTGGTTGGACACTCATGTGCTGCGGTCTCGTCTCGCTGCCCTGGAAGGACAGCTGCGAAAGTTGGGCCGGGTGGTTGTGGCGTTCTCCGGTGGCGCGGACTCGGCATTTCTATTAGCCGCTGCGGTCCGTGCGCTAGGGCCTCAGCAGGTTGTTGCGGTCACAGCGATCTCTGACTCGTTGGCTGCTGGGGAGCGCGCTGCGGCGGCAGAATTCGCGCGCGATTTAGGCGTCCGGCATCTGACCGCTACTACTGATGAACTCACCCGCCCCGGTTACCAGGCGAACGGTGGGGATCGTTGCTATTACTGCAAATCGGCGTTACTGGACGCCCTCACGCCGGTCGCCGCTGAAATGGGGGAGGGAGTTGTGGTGACCGGTACAAACGCGGACGACGCAGTGGCTGGTTTTCGTCCCGGAATTCGAGCGGCTGATGAACGTGGGGCCCAGGCTCCGTTGCGTGATGCAGGTTTCACCAAAGCTCAGGTGCGGGAAGCATCTCGCCAATGGGGTCTGCCAACGTGGGACAAGCCGCAAGCCGCATGTTTATCTAGCAGGGTCGCTTACGGGGTGCCAATTAGTTCAGCGGGCCTGGCGCGGGTTGATCATGCGGAGCGTTCGGTTCGGTCATGGTTCGCTGAGCAAGGGATGTCACTGAGAGACCTTCGTGTCCGTGACTTAGGCGATGACCGAGCCCGAATTGAACTTGACACCAAATCTTTGGCTGATCTCATTGACTCATCGGGTATTGAGGCGGTGGTCCGTGAGGCTGGCTTCCATACTGCGCACGTTGATCCAGCTGGATTTCGTTCCGGTTCGTTAAATGACTCATTATCTGGTGCTTCTTAGGTTTTATCCCTGCCTACGCTGATGTGAGGTGTCAGGTAGCGCTGACAACGATCGGGTTTATTCTTAACGTATTCCGGGCGCGCGGCCCTCATGGGCGCGCGTTTATTCATGCGAGCAAAGAGGTGCGCGGTGCCGACTGGCAAGGTCAAGTGGTTCGACGCCGATAAAGGTTTCGGATTCATCAGCTCAGACGAAGGTGGGGATGTCTTCCTTCCTGCTTCCGCCCTGCCATCGGGAGTGACCACCCTCAAGGGTGGCGCTCGGGTTGACTTCAGCGTGGCGACTGGGCGCCGAGGCACTCAAGCAATGTCCCTCACTGTGGTGGACGCTCCGCCGTCAGTTGCGGCCCGCACTCGCCGCCCCGCCGATGACCTCGGCGTTATCGTCGAAGATCTGATTAAAGTGCTCGACGGCATTGGCAATGGTCTTCGGCGTGGGCGCTACCCGGAACGTGAAGCTGGAAAGAAAATTGCCACGATGCTTCGTGCGGTCGCTGAAGATCTAGACCCTTAAGGGGTCCCGGCGACTTAGTGAAACAAAGGCTTGAGTCCGTCAAAGCTTGGGTTAATGTGCCGCGCCTGTGCCGGGTGAGGTAAGTGGCGCGGCCACATAAGTGCTTTCGCGGGCACGCTGATAGGAGCGGAGGACTTCAGCTTCAGCTTCTTCACGGTCAGCCCAATGAGCGCCTTCCACAGATTTTCCCGGTTCCAGCTCCTTGTAGGTCGCGAAGAAGTGCTGGATTTCCATCCGGTCAAATTCTGGAATGTCTTCTAGATCTTGAATTTGGCTGCGGCGCGGATCCCGTGCGGGGACACAAAGGAGTTTGTCGTCTCCTCCTGCTTCATCTCGCATTCGAAACATCCCCACGGTCCGAGCGGCGATTAAACAGCCAGGAAATGTTGGTTCGTCGAGCAGAACGAGGGCGTCAAGAGGATCCCCGTCTTCGCCGAGGGTGCCTTCGACGAAGCCGTAATCAGCGGGGTACTGCGTAGCGGTAAATAAGGTGCGGTCCAAGCGGATCCGGCCCGTGTGGTGGTCTACTTCGTATTTGTTCCGTTGACCTTTAGGGATTTCAATGGTGACGTCAAATTCCACGATGTGGCCTCTCCGGGTGGGTGGTGCCGTGGATGAAGGAGGACAGGGGAATGCGGCGTCGACCGCTGACCTACACTTAAAACATGCGCTCGACTTGGGCGTCTCGTTATTCGTCAACTAGTCTCCCCTGCCCCGGGGCTTAACGGTGAGGGGGGTCTTCCAGTGCCGAATAGTGCGCCTCGGTCGGCGCCCAACCCGCAGTCAAAGCCTGTGCCTCTGGTCGACAAAGTCTCGACGAGTTCGGCTCAGTTGCCCCAAGAGTCCGAAGATCCTCTTGAGCATCCATCAAGCTCAGAGCAACTCACGCTGCTTGATGAACCCGAGCCGCAGCCAGAACTTGAAGTCAACTCAGAGCCGAAATCTACTTCGGAGCCCGAGCCTGAGCTGGAAGTCAAAGCCGAACCTCAGCCGGAGCTTCCTTTGGAGCTAGAAGATGAACCGGAGTTGGACTCTGAGCCGGGTTTTGACTCTAGGGCGGAGTGGAATCGTTGGCGTGCTTGTGGCACGAGTCTTGAGCGCAGTACTGACACGGAACAAACGGCATGGTTCGCGGCGCCATCCGCGCTGAGTAAAACACTGCCGAATCATCCCGAACAGCCAGCTACACCATTCACGGTTTTACCCCAAGAATTACCTGATCGTGCTACGTGGCCCACGCCGCTCTGGTCAAACATTCGGCGGGATCCAGGCCCGGACCCAGCTTTAGACCCGGCCCCAGATCCGGATTTGGATTCAAACCTGGACTTGGACCCGCCGCAAGTGCGACCGGCTAATCCTTCTCCGAATACGGATTCGTGGAGTCCGATCTGGGCGGACCTGGTCAGCGCCACCCGAGCGCAGCCAAGCTCCGGGCTTGATGTGGATCGCCTCGGAGAAGACCAAAAGTCTCTCAAAGCTCCTGTCCAAGAAAAGCATCGTTGGCCTGAGTCGGCGTCGTTACTGGCTGCTGACTCCCCGGCAGCTGTGGCCCCGCTGAGTACTCCTAAAGTGGAGCCACCGAAACTGCGGCCCCCCCAACGAATTATTGATCAACGACGGCGAGTGGTTCGCCGTCGCCGTCTTGTGGCAGTTTGCGCACTCCTTGCCGTTATCAGTTACGCTGCCGCCGATCTCGGTGATCTTGTTCCTGGGTACGTGACTACAAGATCTAGCGCGCAGGTGAAAAAATCAGCTGGCCCGCTGTTCTCTGCACTGCCGGGTCCTTCGGCGGCCGCAATTCAGCCGGTGACAACGACAGCACCCCGACCTGATGCCGAAGCGCTCGCTAACGTCCTCGATCCAATCCTTAACCGTTCAGCAGTGGGCGCTGCGGTGTCCGCGACAGTGGTTGACCCACTCACCGGTGCGGTTCTGTACAGTCGCGATGCTGATGAAGAACGCATTCCCGCCTCAACCGTCAAACTTTTGACCGGTGCGGCTGCCCTTACTAGTGTTGGGCCCACCACTCGCCTTACGACTCGCGTGGTACAGGGAAAAGCTGCCAATGAAATCGTTCTGGTAGGTGGGGGAGACATCCTCCTCGGAGAGGACTCCGGCGATGACGCGGCAGTGGCCGGATACGCCGGACTCAGCGACTTAGCTGATCAAGTCAGCGCCGAACTCATGCAACAGGGTGTGCGTCAAGTCACCCTTTCTTATGACGACAACCTCTTCGCCGGCCCGATGCTTAACCCGAGATGGAAGTCTGTTGACGTCAGTACGGGAAATGTCGGGCGAGTCACCTCACTGGGTTTGGTGACAGATCGGGCGGTTCCCGGCAATCCAGGGCCATCTAATCCGGCGGAGTCCACCACGAAAGCATTCGCGGACGCGTTGAAGCGCAGTGGTATTACTGTGACTGGCTCACTGAAAAGCACTCAAGCTCAAGCGAATGCACGAGAGTGGGGGCGTGTGCAGTCAGCACCGCTTGAGCGCATCGTAGGTTTCAGTCTGACCGAAAGTGATAACACGCTGACTGATGTTTTAGCCCGGTTAGTTGCTATAGATCAGGGCGTTTCAGCGACTTCGGAGGCTGCTGCAAATGTGGTGATCGGTGAAATCCAGTCTTTAGGGGTTGATGTGACTGGGGTTCAATTAACCGATTCCAGTGGTTTGGCCGTTGGCAACTCGGTGCCAGTGCGAGTTTTAGCTGATGTCCTCACTCTCGCTGCTACCGATCGTCCCGAACTGCGTTCGCTGATCACTGACGTCGCGGTGGCTGGTTCCACGGGTACTTTAGCCAAGCGTTTCACTGGCTCATCCCATGCAGCAGCGGTAGGCGTAGTGCGTGCAAAGACGGGCACCTTGTCGCAAGTAGCTGGGTTGGCCGGCACCACAGTTGCCGATGGGCGCTTGCTGGTCTTCGCTGTTGTCGCCAACTCGGTTTCGGCAGGTGGACGAGACTCGGCCCGTAACGTGCTTGATGATTTTGCCGCAGCTCTCACCGCTTGTGGATGTCAAAGCATGTGATGAATCGGTCACTCTGGCCGATGAATCTCACCACCCCTGAGGTGCACCCAGGAGGATGCCTACATGAGTGAAGATCTGGTAGATCAGTTCATTGATTGGCAGACAGCAGCTGCCGTGACGAAGCGACTCATTCCCGCTGGCCCGGCCATTACCGAAGCTGACGCTCAACAGGTAGTGGATGAATTGCGTGTGTGTGCAACAACTGCGCGTGGCCACGTCGCGCGCGTTACGGGACTAACTGCACCGTCCAGTGCTGACATCAACGAAAATTCAACGGTATTGATCGTTGATCGCATTCGCTGGGCGCAGGCCAATCTTGATACTTTCCGTACTGTCTTAGCCCCAGTCGTTGCGTTAGTGGCGACACGTCGTCCACTGCCAACATCGGCTCTGATGACGAGTGTCGGGTCGCGAGTCACGGGGACAGAAGTAGGAGTTTTGCTGTCGTTTTTTGCGACCAAAGTGTTGGGTCAGTTCGATCCCATGCCACCTACCGGGTCGCGGCTTCTTCTGGTGGCCCCCAATGTGGTTCAGGCGGAACGTGAGTTAGATGTTCCCGCATCGGATTTTCGACTGTGGGTGTGTTTGCATGAAGAGACCCATCGAATGCAATTCACCGCTGTCCCTTGGCTCCGCGACCACTTGCTTGATCACGTCACCGGTCTTATGACCGGGTTAGCCCCAGATCTCAAAGTGTTAGCGGCTGCCTTACCGCAAACTCTCCAACGGCTCGTGGCAGTGCTTCGCGGGGAGGGAGGTTCCTTAGGGGAGGTATTCGCTTCGCCGGAACAGCAGGAACGCCTAGCCGCTCTCACGGCGGTGATGTCTCTTCTTGAAGGTCACGCTGACGTCGTGATGGATGAAGTGGGGCCGCCGGTCATTCCAAGTGTGGCGAACATCCGGGAGCGGTTCACCGATCGTCGCCGCAATCGGGGTGCTCCGGATCGACTCATTGGTCGGCTCTTAGGTCTAGAGGCCAAGATGCGGCAGTATCGCGAAGGTGCGGCGTTCGTCCGGCACGTGGTGGGGGCAGTTGGAATGCCTGGCTTCAATCAGGTGTGGACGTCGCCAAATACGTTGCCGACGCCAGTTGAGATTGCTGATCCGGCGCTGTGGCTTCGTCGAGTCCACGGGTAGTGGGCGGGTGACTGGTCCGGATCCGGCGGTGGCTGCGGCTCGGGTAGCGGTTCGCCATGAATTGACGGACCTGCCAAAGGGCGCAGTAGTGCTCGTTGCTGTCAGCGGGGGCGGTGATTCCCTGGCGCTTGCCGCCGCAGTGGCTTTTGTCGCTCCACGGTTGGGGCTGCACGCTGGTGCGGTGGTGGTAGATCATCAAATGCAGCCTCAGTCGTCAGCGACCGCCCATGCGGCGGCGAGTCAATGTCACCAGTTGGGTTTAGACCCGGTGGACGTGATGACTGTTGACGTCACATCCGATGGGTCCGGGCCGGAAGCAGCTGCGCGTGCGGCGCGTTACCAGGCGCTCGGTGACGCAGCTCGCACGCACGCCGCAGCGGCCATCTTGGTTGCGCATACTAGAGACGATCAAGCGGAAACAGTGTTGTTAGGGCTGGCGCGAGGCAGTGGCACCCGCGCGTTAGCAGGGATGCCTAGGCGTCGAGGGTTAATCCGACGGCCCTTTCTTGACATCACCAGGAAAGAAACAACCCGAGTGTGTGAAGTGTCAGGAATCAAACCATGGCAAGATCCGCATAATTCTGATCCCCGATACACCCGGGTGCGGGTACGCGCATTACTTCCTTCGCTTACTGACGCGTTGGGCTCCGGTGTGGTTGATGCCCTCGCGCGGACGGCCGAAGCAACTCGTATTGATGCTGACGCCTTAGACCTCCTCGCTGAAGACGCATACCGTCAGCTTGTGGCTCACCCCGAAAGTAGGGTTGGAACTCATGGCCGTGGGGTGTCGTTCGATACTGCCGTGCTCGGTGAACTCACCCTGGCAATCCGCAGTAGGGTCCTGCGGCATGTTTTCTTGGTGGCGGGCTGCCCAGGGCATGCTGTCAGCCGACGGCACGTGATGGCCGTGGATGCGTTGATCACTGCTTGGCATGGGCAGGGGGTAGTGGCTTTACCGGGTGGCGTAGTGGCGCACCGTCGCTATGGCAGGCTTCTCATCGTGACCAATGCCGAAGCGAGGGTAAACAATTGAGCGGCGAGGAAGTCACCGTGCTGATCGATGAGCAGCGTATTGCGGCTCGGATCCGCTCCTTAGCGGATCAAATCGAGGCGGACTACGTCGGGCGGGACGTCCTGCTAGTCGGAGTTCTCAAAGGGGCGGTGATGGTTATGGCTGATTTGGCCCGAGCTTTACGTATCCCCGTGGAGATGGACTGGATGGCCGTGTCGTCTTACGGATCGGGGACGAAATCGTCAGGGGTTGTCCGCATCTTGAAAGATTTGGACGTTGACATCACTCATCGTCATGTCCTTGTGGTGGAAGACATCGTGGATTCTGGTTTGACGTTGTCGTGGTTGTTATCCAATCTTCGTTCTCGGGGGCCAGCCTCGGTTACGGTCGCGGCAATGTTGCGTAAACCAGCGGCAGTCCAGGCTGGGGTTGACGTGGGCTATGTGGGGTTCGATATTCCAGACCAGTTCGTAGTTGGTTACGGACTCGATCACGCTCAGCGGTATCGCAATATTCCTTACGTGGGGGTGCTCTCAGTGCCGGCGGAAGTGAGCGGTCACGCTCCCCCTGGGAACACCAGATAGGTTCGTTGTCGTTCTTGCGGTGTACCGTCGAATATCTCTCCTCAGTGATTCCACGGTATTGATTCGTGATGATCTGTTGTTCCATACGTTGTCATGCACTACGCACCGATCCGGCTCACTGATGAGGCCGACTCGCTCACAAGACTGGAGGACGGGGTCGCCCACCCCTAAGCCATGACTGCCAAACGTTTGTTCCGTGGCCCATTTATTTGGGTCGTCATTGTCATCGTGATCGGTTTAGCTGTTGTTCAGCTGGGCCGGCTGGGTGAGTCTTTCCAGCGGATCGATACTTCGTCTGCGATGCAACTCATCCGCCAAGGGAAGGTGCAGGAAGTCACCCTGGTCGATGGTGATCAGCGCATGGATCTCACCTTGAAAGAGGGGCAACAGTTCAGCGGTGATGGGGTTCAGAACGCCACAAAAGTCCGCGCATTCTATGTTTCACCACGCGGCGGCGAAGTGGTCACCGCGTTAAACGAGGCGCGAGTCGCTGGGAGCTTGAAAGCATTCAATGATGAGGTCCCGCAACCGAGCTGGGTGTCATCGTTGTTGTTCTCCATTCTCCCGATCCTCATCATTTTGGGGTTGTTCTGGTTCTTGATGAGCCAAGCTCAAGGTGGCGGGAATCGGGTCATGAGTTTTGGCAAGTCACGCGCCAAGATGGTCAGTAAAGAGGCACCCAAAGTCACTTTCGCGGATGTCGCGGGAGCTGAAGAGGCGGTCGAAGAACTCCAAGAAATCAAAGAGTTCCTCTCTGAGCCGGCGAAATTCCAAGCGGTGGGCGCAAAAATCCCCAAGGGTGTGTTGCTCTACGGCCCTCCTGGTACGGGTAAAACCTTGCTCGCGCGTGCTGTTGCTGGTGAGGCGGGGGTTCCGTTCTTCACCATTTCTGGCTCGGATTTCGTAGAAATGTTCGTCGGGGTTGGGGCGAGCCGGGTGCGGGACCTTTTCGAGCAGGCGAAGTCGAACGCGCCAGCCATCATTTTCGTCGATGAGATCGATGCGGTGGGCCGGCACCGGGGAGCTGGGCTGGGCGGCGGGCACGACGAACGGGAACAAACCCTCAACCAACTTTTGGTAGAGATGGACGGTTTCGACGTCAAAACCAACGTCATCCTTATCGCCGCCACAAACCGACCTGACATCCTCGACCCGGCGTTGCTTCGTCCTGGCCGTTTTGACCGACAGGTCGCTGTCGAAGCTCCCGACATGAAGGGGCGCCATCACATCCTTCAGGTGCATGGGAAGGGGAAACCCATGGGGCCGCAGGTCGACTTGGAAGCAGTCGCACGGCGGACCCCCGGCTTCACCGGTGCGGATCTAGCGAACGTCTTAAACGAGGCCGCCCTGTTAACCGCGCGGAGCAACGCTCAATTCATTGACGATCATGCCCTCGATGAAGCTATTGACCGGGTTGTCGCTGGGCCGCAAAAACGGACCCGAATGATGAATGAGAAAGAAAAGAAAATCACCGCCTACCACGAGGGTGGGCATGCATTGGTTGCTGCCGCCCTCCGCCACACCGACCCAGTCGCGAAGATCACGATCTTGCCGCGTGGGCGCGCGCTGGGCTACACCATGGTGCTCCCGGTAGATGACAAATACTCCACCACCCGCAATGAACTCCTTGATCAGTTGGCTTATGCCCTCGGCGGCCGCGTGGCCGAGGAGTTGGTCTTCCATGACCCCACGACCGGTGCGTCCAATGACATCGAAAAAGCTACCGGGTTGGCGCGCAAAATGGTCACTCAGCTTGGTATGAGCGAACGGATCGGTGCGATCAAATTAGGTCAAGGCAGTGGTGAGGTCTTCTTAGGTCGGGACATGGGTCATGAGCGTGACTACTCCGAGAAGCTCGCCGGTGTGGTTGATGAAGAGGTTCGTCGCCTCATCGACGCGGCTCATGACGAGGCATGGCACGCGCTGGTAGAGAACCGTGACATTCTGGACCGGCTCGTCCTGGCATTGTTGGAGCGAGAAACCTTGGCTGGGAAAGACTTAGAAGTGATCTTTGCGGATGTTCGCAAACGCCCCGCACGGTCGGTGTGGTTGTCCAGTGAGCAGCGCCCAATTAGCACTCTTCCGCCAGTGCGGACTCCTGCGGAATTGGGTACCTCAAGTAATGGCAGCGCGCCGGAGCCTACGTCCTCAGCGCCAATCACCGAAACGCCATCCGCCGATTCGACCGACCTCAACTGAAGGGCTGCGCTACGTGATTGACTTCGCCCGGGCCGAGGCAGCAGTTCGGGAGCTTTTACTCGCGGTTGGTGAAGATCCAGAACGTGATGGTCTTCGTGACACCCCAGCGAGGGTCGCTCGTTCGTACGCAGAAATTTTCGCGGGAATGGACCAGCGCCCTGAGGATGTGCTGAGCACATCGTTCGAAATCAATCACGATGAGCTCGTCTTAGTGCGCGACATTGAGGTGTACTCAACCTGCGAGCATCACCTCGTGCCATTCCACGGGGTGGCGCACGTTGGGTATATCCCTGGTCGTGATGGCCGAGTTACGGGGTTATCCAAGCTGGCCCGGTTGGTCGATGTGTACGCTCGGCGGCCGCAAATTCAAGAGCGGATGACAGGCCAGATCGCGGATGCCTTGGTTGAGCAGTTAGATCCCCGGGGGGCGTTGGTTGTAGTCGAATGTGAGCACTTGTGCATGTCGATGCGCGGGGTTCGCCGTCCAGGCACCCGCACCATTACTAGTGCGGTTCGGGGTCAACTCCGGGATGTCGCGACTCGCGCTGAGGCGATGAGCCTAGTTCGCGGTGGCTCTTAGGGAGTGATGGTTGGTGGCCACGCAGGGAAGTCCCGCCTCACACGCCAGGAGTATTGCTGGCCTTCCTGGCCGACCAGCAGCATGGCCAGCTGGTCTCCCGCCAACATTGTTCGCTGCCGGGCAGGCCCGCTGCGTGGTGATGGGCGTCGTGAATGTCACCCCCGATTCCTTCAGTGACGGGGGCCGATGGCTTAACCCGGACGCGGCGGTTGCCCGCGGGATTGCCTTACATGAATCTGGGGCAGACATCGTCGATATCGGCGGTGAGTCCACCCGCCCCGGTGCGACCAGGGTCGATGAAAATGAAGAGCATCGGCGCGTTATTCCGATAGTTCGCGCCTTGGTCGCCGCTGGTGTTCCAGTGAGTATTGACACTATGCGTGCTACGACCGCGGCGGAGGCGATCACAGCAGGTGCTTGCCTGGTCAACGATGTCAGTGGTGGGCTCGCTGACCCGTCGATGGCCACCGTCATCGCCGACTCGGATGTCCCATACGTGGCGATGCATTGGCGTGGCCCATCAACATCGATGGACGCGTTCGCGGTTTACACCGATGTGGTCGCCGATGTGAGGGATGAACTAGCGGCGCGGGTAGGGGCGTTGACTGAGGCGGGGGTTGATCCGCGTCGCCTCATTATTGATCCTGGGCTGGGTTTCGCTAAAGAACCGGAACATAACTGGCCGCTGGTCGCTGCTATGCCACAGTTTGTTGACACGGGGTGGCCCGTGCTGGTCGGGGCGTCTCGCAAGCGATTCTTGGGGTACCTGCTGGCGGGGGCAGACGGGAAAGCTCGGGCGATGCCCGATCGTGATGCGGCGACGGCTACAGTGACGGCGCTCGCTGCGCTCGCTGGCGTGTGGTGTGTGCGGGTTCACGATGCGAAGGCCAGCGCGGACGCAGTTCGAGTCGTAGCAGCCACCCGCTGTTTGGACCCAGGATTAGAGGTAACCCACGCGACGGAGGCGCCATGACCATTGTTGAGGTTGACGGGCGAGCATTAGATCGCATTGCGGTGCAAGGGATTCAGGCTTTTGGTTGGCACGGGGTATTGCCGGCTGAGCGCGAGAATGGCCAAGACTTTCTCGTGGACGTCGAATTGCACATCGACGCCAGTGCTGCGGCTCGCAGTGATAATGTCGCCGACACGGCGCACTACGGGGATGTCGCGCAACGGGTAGCGAACATCGTGGCAGGCCCGGCGGTGGATTTGATCGAGACCTTGGCCCACACCATTGCGAGTGTCATCCTCACCGAATGGCCGATTGTTCGGGTGGTCGACGTGGTAGTGCATAAGCCAGCCGCACCGATCCCGGTGCCTGGGCAGGTATCCATTGCGATCCGTCGGTACGCACCATGACTGCCGCTAGGGCGCATTCCTCTTCACGAGGTGCGGTACTCGCTGAGGTGGTTCTTGCATTAGGAACAAACCTCGGTGATCGGTGGGCCATCATGCGCTCAGCGGTGAAAACGTTGGAGGACGCACCCGAGCTGGAGGTCACGGCGGTCTCCGATGTGGTGGCCACCCATCCGGTGGGTGGCCCGGAGCAGCCCGATTACCTCAACGCGATAGTCCTCACGCAGACGGACCTCGCTCCCGTTGATGTGTTAGCGCTCTGTCATCGAATTGAAGCCGCCCATGAACGGGAGCGTTCCGTCCGGTGGGGGCCAAGAACGCTCGACATCGATCTGATCACCTACTCGCGCAACGCGATCCCTTTTCATAGTGATGATCCAAATTTGACTTTGCCGCACCCCCGCGCGGCGCATCGAGCTTTTGTCCTTGTGCCATGGTCGCTGGTCGCGCCGACTGCCACTCTTGATCCTGGTACTGGTCCGGTGGCGATCCGCGAGTTAGCTGAATTGGCGCCTGACCGTTCAGGGGTCCGCCCGGCTGGTCCCTTGCGGGAAGAAGCGCGATGAGACCCACCCGGACCGCTCCGCTCATCGCGCTTGCCCTTACGGTGGCAGCGCTGGGGTGGGCACTGTTGAGTGGGTGGAGCGGCTCCGGTCGGGAGCTCCCCCCAGCATCGTGGGCAACCCCGGTAGTTTTGGTGGCTTTAGCCGGTGCGGTCATCATTGCCGCGTGGCCGGTTCGACGGTGGCAACGCGGAGACCGTGACCATATTTTTGATCCGCTGCGTGCGGCCAGGACGGTTGTCTTAGCGAAAGCTGCTCAGTGCACCGGTTCTTTGCTTAGCGGGTGGTACACCGCGCAGATCCTCGCGCTTCTTTCCACGATCACTGTGGATGCGCGTCGCTCGTTGGCGATCCGAATCGCGGTGTCACTGGTGGCGGCGTTGGTGGTGTGGGTAGCTGGCTGGTTGGTTGAACGGTGGTGCCGCATCACTGGAGACGGTGACGCCAGGGATGACTCCCGAGGCTCCAGGCCTCCCACGACTTCCCCGGCTTGATGGACCGGCTGGCTTAGATTCCTACTTGGACACCGCCTCAGGCAAAATCTAGCTACTGAGAACGTCATTCGTGACGTTCACCGGCGCCTACCCTAAGCGCAGCTGACCTGCCGAAGGACCCAAGCCCCACGAGAGGTTCATCGGGTACTTGGGTCCTTCGCAGGTCATAGTGTGTGAATCCACAATCTCCCAGTTTAGGTACGCGCAGGGGTTTTCTCGGCGGTGGTTTGCTTGTCGATAGCCGGCGGGCCAGGCCAAACCAGCGGTGACGGTTCCACACGAAGGATTTTCGCTAGCCACGTGGGGAGCCACCAGTTCCACCGACCAAACAGTGATACCAACGCTGGCACGAGGAGGGCACGCACGATCGTCGCATCGAGCAAGATCCCAACCCCGAGCGCGGTGGCGAAGACTTTGATGTCGGTGCCTGGCGCGGAGGCGAGCGCCGCGAAAGAGAAGAACAGAATTAGCGCGGCGGAGGTGACTAACCGCCCGGTCCGGCCAAGGCCGGTTATCACCGCCTTGGAGGTGGAGCCGGTGGCGTCGTACTCCTCACGCATTCGAGCCAAGATGAATACTTCGTAGTCCATCGAGAGGCCAAAAAGGAACGCAAAAACGAGGACGGGAATCCAGAACGACATCGCCCCGGTGGCGCTGATCCCGAAGATGGCATCGGAACCGTTGCCTTCCTGCCAGAACCACGTGGAGATCCCGAAGACCGCGGCCACGCTGATCAGGTTCAGAATGACTGCTTTAAGGGGTAGTAGCACTGATCGGAAGGTTCGTACCAGAAGGATGAACGTGATAATCGCGATGAGTGAGAGCACGAGCGGGAACCGGTCGTACACGGCCTTGCCGTAGTCCTGGACGGTTGCCCCGAGGCCCGCGATTCCGATGTAGCCGGGCTCGTCAGAAATTGCGGATCGAACGTCATCCACAATTTCCACGCCATTACTGTCAACGGTTTCCGCGTTGGGTATGACCTCAACGTTAACCACGTCACCGCGCCCCGGTTCGGAGATCACGGCCATCCGGACCCCGGGCACTTCTCGTGCCGCCTCCGCGATCCGGTTCGCTGCTTCTTCGCCTTGGGCTAACACCGAAAGCGGTGACAGGATCCCGGATTGCACTCCGCCGTCCCCAAGAGTGGCGAGAGTTTCGGCGGCTTCACCATTACTTGCTAGTGAGGTGGAGTTCGCTTGACCGATTTGAATGTTGAAGACCGGCGCGATCATCACCGCGAGCCCAGTCAGTGCAAGAGCTGCGGCTGCCCACCGCCAGCGCACCACCAGCCGAGCCCAGCCAGACCAGCCGCGGGACGCAGTGTCTTCGTGGCGGATTCTGGGCCAGTCCACCCGTGGGCCGATAGACCCCAACAGTGCCGGCAGCAACGTAGTAACAACTAAAACGCTCATGACGGGGATGAGCATCCCGCCAAAACCCATGCTGCGAATGAGTGGAACCGGCACCACGATGAGGGCAATCAAACTGATCGCTACGGTAAGGCCGGACGCAACAACAGCATGCCCAGCGGTCCGCATCGCGGTGACCACTGCTTCGTGGTTCTCCGTCCCGTGAGCACGTTCTTCGCGCCAGCGGTTGATCAGCAACAACGAGTAGTCGATCGCGACACCCAACCCGACGAGGGAGATGAGGAACTGCACTACAAAACTCACGTCGGTGAAGGTCGTCAATCCCAACACGATGAGGAAGGTTGACAGAATGGCGACTGCTGCGATGAGGAGGGGGACAAAGGCTAAGAAAGATGCGAATACGAACAGTAAGACGACGAGTGCACCGGTGGCACCGATCAGCGTTTCGATAAGCACGCTGGGGCCTTCGTTTTCTTCACTACCGGCTGCCAATTGGTTATAGCCCGTGACGCCAACAGACAATCCGCGTTCTTTCGCGGTTTCCTGCAAGGCGGTGTTTACCGTTTCGGCGAGTGGGTCATTGAAACCCTCCGCTAACGGTGCGTAGACCAGACTGAACGCACTCCGTCCATCGTCAGTGAGAAAGCCTTCGTCTTGCGTGCCGGGATAATCAATGACCCGAACGCCAGGTATTTCTTGCAGGGCCGCGGAAACAGCGGCGATGTCGTCGCTGCGATCAGTGATGGACTCACCAGACGCCGCTGTGAAAGTGGGAATGTACGACGGCTGGGGGTACGTGCCGTACGACTCGATGATTTTCTTCTCGGTCTCATAACCTGGTTGCCCGGGCAGAGAAAAATCGAATGACAGGCGCTCAGATACCTTGCCCGCACCAGCGGCACCAGCAACCAAGACGACTAGCCAGAAGATGAACACCAGCCAACGGTGACGCAGAACGGTCCGTGCGATGCGTTCCATGAATTTCCTTATCCCGAGTGCCTATTGACCGGCGATAGCGCGCACAAGGCAAACGTGCGTCTTTTTCCTTCGCCCTTACAGTAAGACATCCCCCGTGCGCCCATGTGGTGGGAGCCTGGGTTGAGCGTCCGTGGTATTAGAGGTGTGTGGGTGGTGGGCCGAGGCATGAACGCCGGCAGGGGTGAGAACACCTAAGTACTGTTCGCCGTCCGTCACCGGTAGCCACCCCGTGTCATATTGGATCAGCATGGCAAGAGCGTAACGAAGGGAGTCGGTGACATTCACGACGGAAACACACGGCCGTAAAACATCGCTGACGTGACCCTCACCCACGCAATCTGTAAGACGAATCCACCCACGCAAGGTATGTGTCTGATCAACTACCACCGCGTATGGTTCCGGTTGAGCTGATTGACTTGCCAGAAGCTGCCGCGCCACCTCGAACGTGGTGTCAGGGCTGAGGGTTAAAGGTTTCCCTAGAACTGTCTCATCGATTCTCGTGACGGCCAGTCGTCGTAGCCCGCGTTCGGCACCGACGAAATCCGCCACAAATGGGGTAGCTGGTTCGCCAAGAACGGTCGCCGGGGCAGCAATTTGCTCCAGCTGACCGCCGTGACTGAAGACCGCGATCCGGTCCGCTAACCGGACAGCCTCATCAATGTCATGCGTCACCAGCAGAACCGTTTTCCCTAACTCGGCTTGCAGGCTCCGGAACCAACTCTGCAATTGATCGCGACGGGATGGGTCGACCGCACCGAAAGGCTCATCCATCAGCAGGACCGGCGGATCCGCGGCGAGCGCCCGAGCGACGCCGACTCGTTGCTGTTGACCACCGGATAACTCGTGCGGGTAGCGGTCGGCGTAGTCCGCGGGAGGCAAACCCACCAGGTCGAGAAGTTCAACAACCCTGGCTTGAATACGGCGGGCGTCCCATCCGAGGAGGCGCGGCACGGTCGCGACGTTGTCACGGACCCGGCGGTGCGGGAAAAGCCCGACTCCCTGAATGACGTAGCCGATCCGGCGCCGAAGAGCCACCGCGTCGGTGGTGGCGACGCCTATGCCATCAACCTCGATCTGCCCTGCGCTGGGGGTGATTAACCCGTTTACCAGTCGCAAAACGGTGGACTTTCCGCACCCGGACGGCCCAACTAAAGCGAGCAGTTCCCCCCGTTGGACGTGCATAGTCAGATCCGTGACGGCCACGGTGCCACCGGCGTAAGTCTTTCGGACGTTGGTGAGTCGAACTGTTCCGAGGTGCGGCGCAGCAGCTGGATTGTGTTTGGGTTGGCGTTGATGAACGAGGGCGGTAGCGTCGGCGTCGTGTTCAGTGCCGGCAAGATCAGCCATGACGCCACCTTGGCCGATGACTGCCTCATTCGCAACGAGTGGGTGTGTGCCGAATATGTTGTGTCACGTCGAGATGAGCTGCTGGACGCGTTCGGCCAGCACGCTGTTCTTGCGGGGGTCAGTGTGATGGTGTCGGTGGTGGTTGCTGTGATCCTGACAGTTGTGGTGCGCCGGCTGGGGTGGCTGGAGCGGCCTGTGTTGACGGCATCCACCGTGATTTACACCGTGCCGTCGTTGGCTTTGTTTTCGTTGCTGTTGCCGTTCACTGGGTTGTCGGCGCAAACCGTGGTGGCGGGTTTGGTGGCGTACTCGTTGACCATCTTGGTGCGTTCATTCGTCACCGCATTGGCGGCCGTGCCAGCGTCAGTGGTCGATGCTGCCCGTGGCATGGGGTACGGCGAAACCCGGTTGTTGTGGTCGGTCCGGTTCCCCTTAGCGTTGCCGGCGATGATGGTTGGGATCCGGGTAGCCGCCGTGTCGACGGTGGCGCTGACCACCGTCGGAGCAATCGTCGGGTACGGCGGGTTAGGCGATCTGATCGCAGACGGCCTGCGGACTTTCTTTAAGGCGCAAGTATTGGTGGCGTCCGTGTTGTGTGTGGTCCTAGCCTTTGTTTTCGATGTGGTGTTGGTCGCCATTCAATGGTGGGTGACGCCGTGGCGGAGGCGGGTTCGATGGGTTGGCTGACCGATGCATTGAGCTGGCTCAGTGCTGGTGAGAACTGGTCTGGCCCGGACGGTGCTTTCGGTTTGTTGTGGCAGCATGTGTGGTGGTCGGTCGTAGCAGTCTTGATCGCGGTGGTGGTAGTGGGCCCGCTCGGGGTGTGGCTGGGGCATCGAGGGCGGGGGGCGGTGCTGGCCTCAAATGTGGGCAATATTGGCCGGGCTGTGCCTACATTCGCGGTGTTGACGTTACTCATTTTGTCCCCCAAGCCGTTCGGGCAGAACGGATTTTCGGTCGTAACCGCGTTAACGCTTTTTGCTATTCCTCCGGTACTTACGACAGCTTGCGTCGCAGTCCGGGAGGTTGATTTGACGGTGGTGGACGCGGCCCGGGGGATGGGTTTGGGGCATTGGCAGGTGTTGCGGCAGGTTGAAATTCCATTGGCAGCTCCCCTGTTGGTTCAGGGCGTGCGAGTAGCGGCAGTTCAGGTCATTGCAACCGCAACGGTCGCGGGGCTGGCTGGTGGTGGTGGCCTGGGGCAGCTGATCACGACCGGGTTTTCGTTGCAGGACCAGCCACAGCTGGTGGCCGGAGCACTCCTCGTCGCCGCGTTTGCGCTCTTCGCCGAGGGGCTTTTTGAGGTGCTGCAGCAGGCGGTCCGGCCGGCAGGTCCGGTTGCCGATGTGCCGGATGTCAGCCCGGCGGGTTAGCCTCTGGGCTGACATGTGAGGTCCCCGGACTCTTCGAGGTTCACTTCCCCACTTCGAGGTCCATTCACAATGAGCGAGGTTCGTTGCGATGAAAGATGCGGCAAAGATGCGAAATCCCCAGAGTGTTCGAGGCGCGATCACTGGTTTGGTGATTGCCGTTTTTGCGTTGTCTGCCTGCGGTGGCGATGACGCTTTCGATTCCTCAGCGGGGTCTTCTTCCGGCACGAAGAAAGAACTGGTCGTAGGTGGCCCGACTTTCACCGAAGCCGCGATCATGCAAAACATGTACGCCCAGGTGTTGCAGAAAGCTGGTTTCACCGTTCAGCTCAAAGCGGTCGGGGAGCGTCCCATCTACACCGAGGCGTTGAAGTCTGGTGAGATTGACATCGTCCCGGATTACCTCGCGACCACCGTCAACAAACTGAATGGCAGCCAGGTCAGCAGTCCAGATGCCGATGCGACGTACGCCGAGTTGCAAAAAATCGGGAAATCGCTCGGCATCGGCGCCTTGCAACCGGCAAAGGCGTTGAACACCAACGCCTTTTATGTCACGAAAGAATTTGCTGCCGCTAATGGTGGGCTCACCTCGTTATCCGAACTAGCTGCCACCGGGAAGACCATCCGGTTGGGTGCCCCCGCTGATTGCACCCAAAACCCGTTCTGCCTGGGCGACCCGGGGTTGAAGGGTGTGTACGGGTTGAGGGTGGCCGAGCCGGTGCAGAAGTATGACTTTGGTTCACCGGCAATGGCGAAAGCCGTTCGCGATGGTGTCGTGGACGTCGGTGAGAGTGGGACCACCGATGGCACCCTCGCGAAGAATGGTTTTGTGGTGCTGGCGGACGACAAGAAGCTCCAACACGCGGACAATCTTCTTCCCGTGATTAATCTGAAGGACGCGAGCGATCCCAAGATCGCTGAAGCGCTGAACAAACTCAGTGCGATTCTCACCACAGAAGACCTCACCGGTTTGAATGCCCAGGTTGACGTTGAGCGGCGCAAGCCGGCTGATGTGGCCCGTGAGTACCTCACGGCCAAAGGGCTGCTGTGAGGCTTTAAAGCTTGACGTGGTGGGCGGCGCTTATTTGTCCACGTCGCCCACCACGAAGAACATCGATCCCAATGTGGCCACCAGGTCGGCGATGAGTTGCCCTGGCAAAAGCTCCGACAACACCTGAACGTTGGCTTGTGAGGCGGATCGCAGCTTGAGCCGCCAGGGCACTTTGTCGCCCCGAGAGACAAGGTAGTACCCATTCAGCCCTAACGGATTTTCTGTCCAGGTGTATCGGTGCCCCTCTGGTACGCGCAGAACTTTCGGGAGTCGGACGTTGATCGGCCCACGCGGTAATGCCGCGAGACGGTCGAGGCAGGCGTCCGCTAGATCAAGGCTCACATGTACTTGTTCGAGCAAGCATTCGAGCCGGGCCAGCGCGTCTCCTTCGGGTCGGGTGACGACGCGCCCCGGCCCGCCTGGGACAAACAACTCCCCGTACGCGAGATACGGTTCGTCCCGGCGGAGATCAAGATCAAGCCCACTGGCGCGGGCGACCGGACCACTCACCCCGTAGGCCGCGGCCAATTCAGGGGTCAGAACGCCTATTCCGCGGGTGCGGGCGTGCAGGATTTCGTTGCCGGACACCAGATTTTCGAGCTCCGGCAGGCGTCGACGCACGGCGGTCAGCGCGGCGTGGACGCGGTGGAGCCACCCGCCTGGGAGGTCTTCTTTAAGCCCCCCGACGCGGTTAAACATGTAGTGCATCCGCCCGCCGGAGATCTCTTCCATCACGGCTTGGATTTCTTCGCGTTCACGGAACGCGTAGAAAATGGGGGTAATCGCGCCTAGTTCCAATGGATATGACCCAAGAAACATCAAATGGTTGAGCACCCGATTCAGTTCAGCGAGCAACGTCCGGGCCCAGACCGCCCGCTCGGGGACTTCAATTCCGGTGAGCTGCTCCACTCCGAGCACCACCCCAAGTTCACTGGAGAACGCGGAAAGCCAGTCGTGCCGATTTGCCAGGACAATGACTTGCCGGTAGTCACGGACCTCGAAGAGTTTCTCCGCCCCCCGGTGCATGTAACCGACAATTGGCTCCGCTTGGACGACGCGTTCACCATCCACGATGAGCCGTAATCGAAGCACCCCATGGGTGGATGGATGCTGTGGCCCAATGTTGAGCACCATGTCGGTGGCAATAAGGCCAGCTCCGACGTCGACAGTCAGTTCCCGGGGTTGCCTTGGGTCATTCACGTGATTGGCATGGGGCACAGGCTGAGTCTGCCATCTGCCGCCGGTATGCCCGGTGTGTCAGCATGGCAAGGTGGCCTTCCCCAGCGATCCACTCCCTCATGACTTACCGCCTCATGACCTGTCGCCCAGTGATCGATCGCTTCGTGAAGTGCCTGCCCAAGAATCCGCCGGTTCAGGTACGGATTTCTCTGCCGCGGGCCCATTCTCGGTGCGTGATGCACAGTGGCGTATGGTCTCGCCTCGGTTGGCAACCAGTCGCCGAGTGCTGATGGCCGCACCTACCGTGCTGGTCACGGTGGGGTTCGCCATCGCTGCCAGGTGGCTTAACCCAATGCTGTCGTTCGGGGTGAGCGCGCTCGGAGTGACCTTTTTCGGTTGGGCGTGGTGGGTGATTGGTTGTCAGGTGCGGGCCACGGGATACACCGAACGCGCTGATGATGTGGTGATCCGGACGGGCATAGTGTTCCGTCGCATCGTGGTGGTTCCATACGGCCGGCTGCAGTTCGTAGATGTCACGGCCGGTCCAGTCGCGCGGCTCATGGGGTACTCCGCTGTGCAACTACACACTGCGTCCACAGTGACCGCCGCGGTCATTCCTGGGGTTCTCCCTGAGGAAGCCACTCGGTTACGTGAACATCTTGCGGGGGATGGTCACGCGAAGTTCGCCGGACTATGAGTGAGCTGCCCCAAGAGGATGGTTGGCACCGGTTGCACCCGCTCACCCCGGTGATCAAGGGCTGGACTTTAGTGGTTGGCTTTCTTGCAGTCCTCGCATCCGGTGGTCTCGATGATGTTCTTCGAGCGGAGCTGCCCCTCGCCCGCCGGCTCTTGTTGTTTGCTGGATCACTAGGCGCTGTGGTGGCGGTTGTCAGTTGTTACGCCCTAGCAGTGTGGTGGCGGTCTCATTATCGGTTAGAAGTTGATGGGTTGCGTTTGCAGACGGGGGTGTTGTCCCGGCAAGACCGCCAGGCTCGGTTAGATCGGTTGCAAGCAGTTGATGTGGTCCGGCCACTCCTGGCGCGGTTCGTGGGGTTGGCGGCGTTGCAGTTAGAAGTAGCAGGCGGCAAGGACTCTGCGATCACGTTGTCGTTTCTTCGCGAGGACGACGCGCAACAGTTGCGGGCCACCTTGTTGGCTCGGGCGGCCGGCCTTAAATACGAGGGCGTCCAACCACCGGAGGCTCCGGAGCGGGAAATCTTCGTTCTGCCGGTCGGGCGTATGGTGGAATCCATTGTTCGGGGCCCGCTCGCGATCAGCGTGGTAGGCGGGATCGGCGGGACCATTGCGATCAGTGTGGTGTTACGAGAGCCAGGGGTTATCGTCGCGTTCATTCCTTTAAGTGCACTCGTCATGAATGCCCTGTGGGTGCCCTTTAATCGGGGATTCGGTTTTCGGCTTGCGGTTTCCCCGGATGGCGTGCGGTTGCGGCATGGGTTGATGACAACGCGGTCTCAGACCGTCCCGCCGGGACGCGTTCAGGCGGTGCGGTTGACGCAGCCATGGTGGTGGCGGGGCCGTGACTGGTGGCGGGTGAATGTCACAGTGGCGGGGTATGGGGGTGGCTCTCATGAGTCTGGGGCGATCGATGGGCAAGATGACGTCCTGCACCCGGTGGCAACCCGGGCGGAGGCATTGCGCGCGGTGTCGCTAGTGGTCCCGGGTATGGAGGTCGTGTCCGCCGGATTGACGAGCCGTGACTCGGGTGGCGGGTTCCTTCCCTCGCCTCGATCCGCGCGGTGGTTAGACCCGGTGGGTTGGCGGCGCCGGGGCCTTCTCATCACCGCAGAAGTGCTCGTGATCCGCCGAGGCTGGTTATGGCGTCAGGTTGATGTGGTTCCTCACGCGCGATCGCAAAGCGCGGCGGTGGGGCAGGGGCCGGTGCAACGCCGGCTGGGCGTGGCGACCTTTCAGGTGCATGCCACCCCCGGCCCGGTCTCACCGATCGCGAAGCATGTCCCGATTGGTGAGGTTGCTTGGTTGATGGCCGAGCAGGGTGCGCGAGCGCGGGCCGCACGCACCGCCGCCGCTGACCGGGATCAAGGTCAGTGGTTGCCTTCGCAATAATGCACGCCTTCGTATGGTGATCCACTCTAAACGGAGCAGTTATCTGAGAATGCAACCTCCTTATCCACAGGTCTGCGGGTGGGTCTTGGCGTGGTCCTCTGGTTCGGGCTAGGGTCGGGCACCATGGTTTATGACGGGGAGTTGCCCGGGCAACCATTTGAGTCACAAGGCTCGGGTGGGTTAGGCCGAAAGGTTGATGGTTATCGGAGGAAGTGGTCCCACGCCAAACAGGGCTACCGTGATTTGAGCTGGCCGCAGCGGATTCTGATCCCGTTAGTCGCGTTCACCATCTGCGCGTTCATCGCCGTCGTGGTTGCGGTGGTTAACGATGCTGTTACTGATGACCCGCCCCCTGCTGGGCTTCCTTTGACCAGCGCTGACCCGACCACCTCACCGGCCCGCACTGAAACCACGCCAACTCCGACCGGCGGGTATACCCCCTCGTTCATTGAACCTCTCAGTACCCAATTGGATGCCATGCCCAAGGCCACCCGTGAGAAAACTTACGAAGGAGCCCGCATCGCCGCCGAGCACTGGGTCCGCGTCCTCAACGAAGCTTGGCTTACAGCTGACCCTCAACTGATCGACGGAATCTCCTTAACCTCGTGCAAAACCTGCCTTCAATACCAAAACGAGATCCTCAAAGTTGAACGCGCGGGGCGCAGCTTCGAAGGTGACGTGGTCAGATCAGGTGGGTCCGTCGTGGAGGACTTCTTCAGCCAAGAACGCGTCCTCATCCAAATGTCATTCCAGGGGCTTGACCCGAAAATCTATGAAAACGGCGAGTACCTCAAAAGACAAAAACCCGACACCGTTGGGTACCAGTTCGATATGCAATGGCAAGAGGACAAGAACTGGTGGGCCGTCGCCGAAATCCGCAACATGATCATTGGAAGGCAGTGATCCTCATGCGCCGCCGCGCGGCCATCGCGTCAGCGACACTTATCACCGCCTGCATGCTCTTACCAGGTCCCAGGCCAGCCCATGCTTCGCTGTGGAGCCAACCACCCAACTCTGACCCAACATTTCAAGAAGCTAACGGCGGTGTTCAAGTGGAGATGATGCGGCGGATCCCAGGGCGGTCTGTTCATGGGCGAGCAGGGAACGCACCGACTAAACCACGGTATGAAACAACCACCACAATGGCTTGCGGGCGGAACTCCCCTAACGCGCCTAATGGCGGACAGGACGTTGGCTGCGAAATGGCCTTCACCTTGTGCGACGAGAAAACCACCCGACCAAACTCCGGAATCCCAGGATCGATCGCCATCCAAAACTGGCGCCGCCCCGTAGGCACCACCACCTGGGAACGCGTCGGCGGCACCCAATGCAGCAAACCCGACAGACCAAACACCGCCACACCCACCATCACTCCCGACATGATCGCCCGCGCCGCACGTAACCTCCCCCTCGCCACACCCCACATCACCACCCCTTTCCCAAACAACGAAACCCTGGTGAACTTCGACACCCCCTTCACCATCACCTACCCTGGACTCGGCCTCAAACCAGGCCAAACCACCCGCATCACCCTCCTAGGCACCCCCATCACCGTGCGCCCACTCACCCACTCCCACCACATCACCTGGGGCGACACCACCCACACCACCTACACCTACCCCGACATCACTTACGACAACTCAACCGCCACCACCCACACCTGGCACCACCAATACAACGCCCCCTATAACACCCTCAACCTCGATCACCCCGGCCCCGCCACAATCACCCTCACCGCCCACCACACCATCCAATACCGCACCACCCCAACCGGGCCCTGGCAAAACCTCACCCTCACCATCACCCGCCAAGCACCACCCCTACCCCTACACGTCTACACAGTCACCAACCGCCTCTACAACCCCGACCTCCCCCTCGGCCCACCACCCACACCCACCCCCCCCAACACCACGGACGCTAAGCCCCCGGAAACACGAAAACGGGACTGCGCTGCGCCAGGTGACATCACTGGGGAAATGGATCAGGCATGGAGGGTGTTCAGGGTGGCGGTGAGGTGACCGGTGGGATCAGGGCCAACCCGCTGGGCCAGCCACGTGAAGGCACCCAAACCATTGCGGGACAACAGTTCTGTGTCGTAGCTGGCTGAGGCGAGGGCGGCCAGGTAGTCCTGGGGTTCACGGGTTGCTTCTTCGTGGTGCGGTGCGGCCCCGGTGAGGCCGAGTGCGTGCAAGGCATCCCGTTGCGTGGTCAACAGGGTGTACTGGGCGCCGGTAGCACCTCCGGCTGTCGCCACTGAATCCATTGCTACGTGCGCGGTGATGTCGTGGTGCCCGTCCAAAACTGGGAGGTGGGTGCGGCCCTCGCGGTAACCAATCAAGGTGCCATTACGGGGCCTGGTGGCAGCGCTGTGGGAGTAGTCAATCGCGAGGGCAACAGTGGGCTGATCAGTGGCCGCCGCCATGGTGACGAGCCCAGCCCACGCTGCGTCCCGGGTGAGGCCAATTTCAGCACGATCACCAAGCTGAGGTGGCGTCCACCATTGGTGTAACCACTGGCGGTGTGCAGCGTTCGGCGTGCCTGCAAGGCGTTCGCGACCGGTGCGTGGATCCACCTCAACTAGTCGCCAGGACGGCGGGTCGCCATCAGCAATCACGATGGCGCACGGCACAGTGTCTAACCACTCGTTGGCAATCACTAGCGCGTGAGGTAACCAAGACGCCAGCTCTTTCGGCAAGGCGGCGCCACCGGGACTGACCAGCCAGGTGGTTGTGTCCGGGAGCTTGGCGGGTGTGGTGATATCAACCCCTACGAGGTGCAGGTCGGCGTCCCAGCGGTGAATGCTGCGGAGAAGTTCCCCACCACCACTGCCGATATCAACGACCGTGTCGAATCCGCACCGGCGAGCTAGCTGGGCGACCGCCCAGCCGAACCGGTCACCCACATGGGCGGACGTTCGCATGTGCTCCCTGGGCAGGTGACGCCGGAAAAACCCGCCTGGCCCATAGAGGGCTTCGTGCCAGGCTGTCGACCATTCAACCCAGTCCGGATCGCTCACTCGCGCACCCTACTCACCGGGCGCGGTCGCTTCGTCGCTTGGCTCGGTACTGTTCCTCAGCGGCCAAGACACCAGGAAAGGCCGGTGACGGAGGCAGAGATGCAACCAACGCGGTTAAACGTAGGCGTGGTCAGTGCGGGGAGGGTTGGTGCGGTCCTTGGGGCTGCCTTGCGACGAGCCGGTCATGTGGTGGCTGGCGTGAGCGCGGTCAGTGCGGAGTCAATTGAGCGGGCTGAAGTACTTCTACCTGGTGTCCCCATCCTGCCGGTGCCGGAGGTGGTGGCCGGGGCTGATCTGGTCGTGCTTGCCGTCCCAGATGATGACCTCCCCGGTGTGGTGACTGGGCTGGCGCAGGCGGGGGTGTGGCGATCGGGGCAACTCCTTCTTCACACCAGTGGGCGGTATGGCATCGCTGCGCTGGAGTCCGCAGCCACGCAGGCAGTCTTGCCATTAGCGGTCCACCCCGCGTTGACTTTCACTGGCACGTCAGTGGATTTGGATCGCCTCGCCGGCTGTTCCTTCGCGGTGACTTCGCCGCCAGTGTTACGGCCCGTCGCGGAAGCGTTGGTGTGGGAGATGGGTGGGGAGCCAGTCTGGGTGCCCGAAGCGGACCGGATTCGGTATCACGCGGCCCTCACGCACGGCGCGAATCATCTGGTCACAGTGGTGTCCCAAGCGCGAGATGCGTTGTCTCGCATGGGAATTCCAGCTCCCGACCGAATTCTGGGGCCTTTGCTATCCGCATCTTTGGATGGTGCGTTACGTGGTGGCGATTCAGCCTTGACGGGCCCGGTGGCACGTGGTGACGCGGGAACGATCGCTGCCCATCTAGCTGAATTGGCTGGATGCACCGAGCAACCGGATGTGCTGCCGGCGTATGTCGCGCTCGCCCGGGCCAGCACCGCCCGAGCGGTGGCGGGTGCGCGGCTTTCACCCGAGCGCGCGCAGGCTCTCTTGGATGTCTTGGATCACGCGTCAACGGACCTTCCATGACCGGGCGTCACGAAGCAGTGCCGGTAGGCGATGAAGCCCACGCTCGGGGAGAAGTCCAAGTCGTCCGGACGCACGACGAAATACGCGCGGTTCGAGCGCGGTGGGGTCACGGCGTCGCTGTCGTCATGACGATGGGAGCTTTGCACGCTGGTCATGCGCAGCTGATCAAGCAGGCACGTCGCCAAGCTCGGCATGTGATGGTGACGATTTTCGTGAACCCGTTGCAGTTTGGGCCCCATGAGGATTTGGCTCGCTACCCCCGAACATTCGCGGCCGATCTCACCTTGTGCGGCCAGCACGGTGCGGACCTCGTCCTCGCCCCATCGGTGGATGAGATCTACCCCGACGGTGAACCAGGAGTCCGGGTCGCGGCGGGCCCACTCGGTGCGGTTTTAGAGGGAAAGTCCCGCCCAGGGCATTTTGATGGTGTCCTGACGGTGGTCGCCAAGCTGATGCATTGGACGCAACCACGGTGGGCGTACTTTGGGCAGAAGGATGCTCAGCAAGTGGCGTTGATCTCTCAGATGGTACGAGACTTGAACTTTCCCGTTGAGGTAGTCGTTGTACCGACGGTCCGCGAGCCGGACGGGTTGGCGCTCAGCAGCCGGAACGCGTACCTCACACCGACCGAACGAGAGTCAGCGCTTGCGTTATCCCGCGCATTGGCGGCGGGTGTCGCGGCTGCGCCTGATGGCGTGGATGCTGTTCTCCGCCAAGCGAATACGGTGCTGTCTCCTGAGTCAGGAGTGGCTGTTGACTACCTCGCGGTTGTTGATCCAGTCACGTTCACCCCGGTCCCCCCGGGCTACTTAGGGCCTGCGGTTTTGGCTGTCGCCGGGAGGGTAGGGCGCACACGTTTAATCGACAACATGCCGCTACTGATCGGTGGGGAACGCGGCTTGGATTCGGCGCCTCATGTGCGGGGTGGCGTGTAATGGGCAGCATGAGTGGTGGCGCGACGTTTCGCGATCAGATCCGGATTCCTTCCCGGTTAGTTGCCCCGGCACCAGGGTGGACAACCCGGGTGGACGTTGTCGTGGTCGGGTCCGGGATCGCCGGATTGACCGCCGCCTTGCGGTTACGGCGTCGGGTGGACCGAGTCTTGCTGGTGACTAAGACGGTGCTCGATGAGGGCTCAACTCGGTGGGCGCAAGGGGGGATCGCTGCTGCGTTAAGCCCCACCGATTCTCCCGCGCATCATTTGCGGGACACGCTGATCGCCGGCGCTGGGGTGTGTGATGAGCCTGCGGTCAGTGCATTGGTGACGGAGGGCCCACGACGCGTCCAAGAATTGGTGGCTCTCGGAGCGGAGTTTGATCGCACCCCGGACGGTGAGATCGCACTTACCCGGGAAGGAGGTCATCGGCGAGACCGCATCGCGCACGCCGGTGGGGACGCCACCGGGCAGGAGATCTCCCGGGCGCTGTTAGCCGCGTTAGCAGCAGTAGCGCATGACCCAGGAATCGAAGTAGTTGAGCACGCCATGGTGGTGGATTTGTTGCGAGATAAGGCTCGTGGCGCGCCCGGTGCCCGAGTCTGTGGAGTTACCCTGCATGTCCTGGGGGAGGGGCGCCGTGACGGAGTGGGGGCGGTTTTGGCGCGGGCTGTCGTGCTGGCGACCGGAGGGATTGGGCAGATGTATGCCTCAACAACCAACCCTTCCGTAGCCACGGGAGATGGTGTGGCTGCGGCGTTGCGCGCGGGGGCCGCTGTTCGGGACGTCGAGTTCGTGCAGTTCCACCCGACGGTGTTGTGGTTGGGGGTGGGCTCTACCGGCCAGCAACCCCTGATCAGTGAGGCGTTGCGCGGGGAAGGCGCGGTTTTGGTGGATGCCGCCGGTGAGCGTTTCATGGCCGGGGTGCATGAGTTGGCCGACTTGGCGCCGCGTGACGTCGTAACGCGGGCCATCGTGGAACGGATGCACCGAGATGGCGCTGCCCACGTGTATCTCGATGCTCGCCATTTGGGTAAAGAATTTCTCCAGCAACGGTTTCCGTCCATCGTGCAACGGTGCCGTTCGTTAGGTTTCGACCCAGCCACTGACGTACTTCCGGTGGCGCCAGCTCAGCACTACGCCAGCGGGGGAGTCGCGACTGATCTGTGGGGTCGGTCAAGTTTGCCGGGATTGTCAGCTTGTGGTGAGGTGGCATGTTCGGGGGTGCACGGTGCGAACCGTTTAGCATCCAACTCTTTGCTGGAGGGTCTGGTTTTTGCGGCCAGGATTGCCGATGACCTCACCTCTCGGTTGGCCGCAGGTGAACTCCCCTCGGTTGAGCCGGAGGCGGCTTCAGGAGCTGAGCTGATCATCGAGGCTCGTCATCGAGCGAAAATACAACAGGCAATGACTGCCGGTGCCGGAGCGGTTCGGTCAGCAGAATCGTTGCGAGACACCGCCATTCAGTTGACGCAAGTGGAATCCACTGAAACCGCCGCGCCAGAAGCCGCGGCTTGGGAGACGACCAATGTGCATCATGTGGGCACCGTGTTAACTGCTGTCGCCACGCTGCGCGAAGAAAGCCGTGGCGGTCACGTCCGCTCTGACTACCCCATTCCGGATGACCGGCGTTGGCGCGGCCACCTGACGGCCGTGGTCGATGAGGCCGGTATTTTGGGTGTGACTTATACGCCAGTTCCGCAGGGCGCACCAGGTTCAGTATCAAGCGCTCACCAGGCGAATACCCGATGACAAAAGAATCATATTCCGTTGGGGGGCAACCCCATCAATTCCAAGAATTTGGACTCGACCCGATGTGGTTGAGGGACGTCATTAGCCGGGCGCTCAACGAAGACCTTGGCGGTGCGGACGGGGTAGATGTCACCTCGTCCGCCACAATTCCCTTAGCTCAACGGGGCACCGCCCACGTGGTCGCTCGGGACGATGGGGTGGTCGCCGCGCTCGCGGTATTCGAGCTGGTGTGGGCAAATGTGACCCACCGCTTAGGTTGCCCACCAATTGGCGTGCAGCTTTTTGCGGCCGATGGTCAGGCGGTCCGGCGAGGTGAGGTACTCGTGGAAGCAACGGGCTCGACTCAGGCATTGTTGGTGGGTGAACGGACTGCGCTCAACCTGGTGTGCCGCGCGTCCGGTGTGGCGACCCACACCCGGCGCTGGGCGGACGCCTTAACCGGTACTGGCGCGACAGTGTTGGATACCCGTAAGACCACACCGCTGTTACGGGCGCTAGAGAAGTACGCGGTCCGTTGCGGTGGCGGAACCAATAAACGGATGGGCCTTTATGACGTGGCGATGGTGAAGGACAACCACATCGCAGCGGCGGGGTCGGTCTCGGCGGCTTTCCAGGCGGTCCGCGAGCACTACCCGGAGGTGGCAATCCAGGTGGAGGTGACGACTGTCGCCGAAGCTTTGGAGGCGGTGGCTGTTGGTGCGCGATTTTTACTCTGCGACAACATGTCTGTCGCGTTGCTCACCGAAACGGTGCAAGCAGTTCGGGCGGCCACCACAGACCGGGTTGAGTTAGAAGGCACGGGCGGGCTGACTTTGGAGCAGGCTCATGCCTATGGCGGTACCGGGGTGGACTACCTGTCGGTTGGTGCGCTGACGCACTCCAGTCCGATCCTTGATCTTGCCCTTGACCTCTCCTGACCGGGGCATCCTGCGATTACGTAGGCTCAGCGGGTGACTGAGTCGACGTTGCCTCCCGTTAATCAACCTCCTGACCGTGAGCTCCCCGAGCAGATGCGTGTCCGTGCCCAGAAGCGCGGCTGCCTTCTCACTGCCGGCGTAGAGCCTTACCCCGTGTTGGTGCCGCGGACGCACACGTTAGCCGCGGTGCGGCAGGCCTATCCAGCTTTGCCACCGGCCACCGAAACTGATGATGAGGTGGGGGTTGCGGGGAGGGTGATGTTTTTGCGCAACACCGGCAAGCTTTGCTTCGCGACGTTACAAGACGGCGATGGCACTAGATTGCAGGTGATGGTCAGCCTCGCTGCGGTAGGCGAGGACGCTCTAGCTGGCTGGAAAGCCAACGTTGATCTGGGTGATGTGGTTTTTGTTCGTGGGATGGTCATCACGAGCCGTCGTGGTGAATTGAGCGTGCGCGCCGAAGAGTGGTCCATGGCGGCTAAAGCGCTGCGGCCCTTGCCGAACGTGCATGACGGTGCTGAACTTTCCGAAGAGATGCGCGTCCGCCAACGGTATGTGGATTTGATAGTGCGTCCAGCAGCTCGGGATATGGTCCGCCGCCGAGCCACGGCGGTCCGCACGCTACGGGAAGTTTTTCATGAGCGGGATTTCATCGAAGTTGAGACCCCGATGCTGCAAACCATGCATGGGGGTGCCGCGGCTCGGCCTTTTGTCACGCATATGAATGCCTACAATGTTGATTTGTTTCTTCGGATTGCTCCCGAATTGTTCCTGAAGCGCGCTGTTGTTGGTGGGATTGATCGGGTATATGAAATTAACCGCAACTTTCGCAATGAAGGTGCTGATTCAACGCATAGCCCTGAGTTCGCAATGTTGGAGTTTTACGAGGCGTACGGGGACTACACTTCGGTGGCTGAGTTAACACGGGTGCTAGTGCAACGAGCATGTGAAGCGGTCCATGGTTCACAGGTAGCAATTTTGGACGATGGTAGTGAATATGACCTTTCTGGTTTATGGCCCGAGCTGGGAATGTATGAATCATTATCGGCGTCATTAGGGGAAGCTGTCATTCCGGAGACATCCGCCGCAGAATTATCCGGTTATGCGGAGCGTTGTGGTCTTGATGTTCCCGAGCTCCGGCGTACACATGGTCGATTAGTAGAAATGTTGTGGGAGCATCTGGTAGGTGATCATCTTCATGCGCCGACTTTTGTTCGCGATTTTCCGGTTGAAACAACGCCGTTAACCCGACACCATCGAACACGGGCTGGGGTGACCGAGAAATGGGATCTTTATGTCCGTGGGATGGAATTAGCAACGGGCTATTCCGAGTTAGTTGATCCGGTAATTCAACGAGAACGTTTAGTAGAGCAAGCCCGTCAAGCCGCCGCCGGTGACGATGAGGCGATGGCATTAGATGAAGACTTCCTGCATGCCATGGAGTACGGCATGCCCCCGACGGGTGGGCAGGGAATGGGAATCGATCGTCTTTTGATGGCGCTCACGGGTTCGGGTGTCCGAGAAACCATCTTGTTCCCGTTAGTGAAACCACAGATTTAGGAGGAATATTATGAAAGCGATTCTGGCGCTGATTCCTACTGCTGGCGTGCTTTTCCTATTCTTCATTGTCATTCGTGCCATGGTGCGCGGTGATCGTCGAGAACGTGCGGCGCAGGCCGCTTTAGAAAGAGAAATACCCAAAAATAAGCACTGACTTTGCTCAACGAGGTCTCAGCATGGTTATTATCAATTAATTCATCGGGCATGACCGCTCGTGAATACCCTGAAGGTAACTCAAAATCAGGAGCGAAGATGGCCCAAAAAGTTCAGGTAATGTTGCTTGACGACATTGATGGAAGTAATGCCACTGAGACGGTTCGTTTTGGTCTAGACGGAGTTTCTTACGAGATTGATTTGTCGGAAAAAAACGCCAATAAACTTCGGAAAGACCTTTCAGTCTGGCTTGATAGCGCACGTCGGGCAACCGGCGGTTCGCGCGTAAAAAACGGGCGCAAGTCCGGGCGGGGAACAAATACAGATGATGTTTCTGCGATCCGGGATTGGGCCAAAAAAAATGGCTATGAGGTAAGCGAGCGTGGCCGTATTTCAGCGGCCTTGCGCGACGCATACGAAGCAGCGACCAAATAGCCCAAAACTACGCAGAGCGCGCAGTTTTGGTTGCGCAAAGGGCGGTGAAGGCGGCGGTCTTCGTCCGCCCTTTGCTATGCCTTCTCCCGTAGTCAAGAAATCGACCCTGCCATGCCTGAGTTTTATTGTGCTGGGCCAGTTACTCACGGCTGATCACGGTGGACGCCTTGTGAGGTTTACCTACGTCCGATCAGTCGTTCTCATTAAACTGGGCGCGTCCGTTCCGGGAGGTGGAATCAAGATCGGCGTCAACAACATGAAACGGTGTCTGGAATCGTTGGTGGTTCAGTAAGGATCGGCCCAGTATCACCGCCCGAAACACCATGAGTAAGTCGACTGGGGAAGCTGTTCGTTACGAGTCACGACGTTACCTCTCAGATTCGGTGGGCAAACTAGGGCCAGGATTTTGCAGTAATTCCGTTAGATCGCCGAAGCGGTCAATGCGGGCCGCTATGTCCCGATAATGAACTTGCTGGAGGGAGTCGGCTTCGATTTCCGCCCATGTTCGCGGTGTGGCAACCCAAGGTTCGGCACGGCCCCGGAGCGAGTATGGGCTGATGGTTGTCTTCGCCGCAGAGTTCTGGCTCCAGTCCACAAGCACTTTTCCTGGCCGGTCCGCCTTCCGCATTGTAGAGATCACGCCGTGGTGCCTTGCCGCTAATTCATTGGCGATTCGGTGGGCGTATGAGCTGAGCAGGTCGCTGGACTGAGTGCCGGATACCGCCGCGTATACCTGCATTCCTTTGCTGCCACTGGTTACTGGCACACCAGTGAATCCGTCTACCGTAAGGCGATCCCGTACAGCCAGCGCGACCTCTGCGCACTCCACGAGCCCGGCTGGTGGCCCAGGGTCAAGATCAATGACTAATCGGTCCGGATGCTGCGGCTTGCTATCCGAGCCGATCCGCCACTGCGGTACGTGCAATTCCAGGGCCGCCAGATTGGACGCCCACACTAAGGCGGCCACGTCGTCGAGGAAGGGAAAGGTGAGGTCGCTGAGGTCCCTACTGGAACCGGGGGTGGGGAGGGTGACTCTGCGCACCCAGGCGGGGGTGCCACGTGGGGTGTCCTTCTCGACGAAGAAGCTAGCTTGGACGCCATCGGGCCACCGAAAGCGAGTCACGGGACGATTAGCGAGTAAGGGCAGCAGTACCGGTGCGACCCGGACGTAGTAGTCGATGACGCGCGCTTTGGTGGTCCCATCCGGGAACAGCACCTTGCCAAGATTGCGTAACACCAGGGATTGCCCGCTGATCGTGACGCGCGCCTGATGTGGGTTGCTGGTCATGTCGGCAGGTCCGGTCTGATGCCGACCAGGACGGGGTGTCGCAGCCTTCCGGACGGCCCGCGCCCGCTGTGGGTGACATCAACCCACAAGCGTGGTTTCACCCAACGGGTGCCATCGGTATCTGCTGGGTGAAGTGCGTCCTGAAATGGCGAATTCGCTTGCGCGAGCGGTTTTAACGCGGCCTGCAAAGCGGCGCTTATGCGAGGTCCAATCCCGCTGCCTACTCGTCCTGCGAAAGTAAAGCCAGCGCCATCAGGCACACCGAGCAGCAGTGCGCCGATGATGTCTTGAGTGCCTACTTGGGGGCGCCACCCACCAACAAGGCAGCTCATTCGCACCCGGTGGGCTCGTTTAATCCAGGCTCGGCTGCGGCGCCCAGGTTGGTAAGTGGAGTCAGCACGTTTACTGACGATTCCTTCGAGTTGTTGCTCTGCCGTGGCGGCTAATAAGGCTTCACCATCGTCAAAAACATCGGGGACGCTCCAGCGTGGGCTGTTTTTTACCAGTTGAGTGAGGATGTTTCGCCGAGCGGTGAGCTGCTGCGTAAGGAGGGGCCGGCTATGGCTGCGCAGCACATCAAAAGCGAGGTAGTGGGCGGGGTGGCGTGCAGCGAGTTCGCTAGCGCGGTCGATGTCCCGTACATGCATCCGGTTGGCAAGCAACGCGAAGTTGGGGCGACCATTCTGAAACATCACTATTTCGCCGTCGAGGTGAAAGTCATGACTGAGGTTGACAAGGGCAGCAAGTTCCGGGAACGCGGCGGTGACGTCCGATTCGGTGCGCGAAGTGAGGCGGAGCCGCCCATCGTGGACATCAGCGAGCACGCGCATACCGTCCCATTTCACTTCGTGCCACCAGGATTGACCGGCGGGCACGGTGCTTTCCACCGCCGCGGCAGTAGCGAGCATGGGGCGCATGGGTCCATCCTGGTGTAAAGGAGGGGTTATGCGAGCGATGTGGAAAGGAGCGGTGGCTTTCGGGTTGGTTAATGTGCCGGTCCGGATGTTCACCGCAACGACAAGTCACGACCTGTCGTTTCACCAAGTTCATCGGGTGGATGGCGGGCGGGTCAAGTACCGGCGCCTCTGCTCGGTGTGCGGCGAGGAAGTCCCGTACGACGACATCGCCAAGGGCTACGAAGCGCCTGACGGTCAACTCGTCATGATTACTGACGAGGATCTCGGTCAGCTGCCGGTCAGTAGCAGTCGTGAGATCGCAGTAGAGCGGTTCATCCCAGCGGAGCAGATTGACCCGATGGTGTTAGACCGTTGTTATTACTTGGAGCCCGCCCAATCTGGGGTGAAGCCGTATGCGTTATTGCGTGAAACGCTCCGAGCGGCGGATCGAATGGCTTTGGTGCATATCTCTATCCGGCAGCGTTCGACGTTAGCTGTGCTGCGAGTCCGCGGTGATGTCATCGTATTGCAAACCATGCTCTGGCCGGATGAGATTCGCGCCCCCGAATTCGATGACCTTGGCTCAGTGGAGTCGTTGCGCCCGCAAGAGTTGGCAATGGCCGCGTCCTTGGTCGATTCAATGACGGGGGATTACGACCCGGCGGAGTTCGCGGATGAATATCGTGACGCGGTGGCGGCCATGGTGGTGACAAAGTTGGAATCAGGCGCAGTGACTCCTATGCCAGAAACAGCACCACCCGGCGACGACGGGCAAGTGCTTGATCTCATGGCCGTTTTGCAACGGTCCGTTGAAGCTGCTCAACCTGAATCTGCTCGTAAACCTGAATCCGCATAGGCTTACTCGCATCTTAATGTCGGAGTCCCTGTCCGCGGACAGCGAACAAATCCATTGGCAGGGAACACCTCAAGGTAGGCATGACGTTGAGCCGATCAGACGCAAGGTTGTGTGATGGGTTGTTTCCAAAAGCTATTGAGCGGGTTGGGGACACCAAGCCTGCCACCGCCTCACTGCCGGTTAGCATCGAGTAGCTGAGGTACCGCTGACACTGACCGACCGCTCGCGAGGAGATTGCCATGTTCGAGAGGTTCACTGACCGAGCTCGTCGGGTTGTTGTGTTAGCCCAAGAAGAAGCTCGCATGCTCAATCACAACTACATCGGCACTGAGCACATTCTGCTCGGGCTTATCCATGAGGGGGAAGGCGTCGCCGCTAAAGCCTTGGAGAGTTTAGGTATTTCTCTCGATGCCGTGCGCGAGCAAGTGCAAGAGATCATTGGGCAAGGGCAGCAGGCGCCGTCGGGGCATATCCCCTTCACCCCGCGCGCTAAGAAGGTTTTAGAGTTGAGTTTGCGCGAGGCATTGCAGCTAGGCCACAACTACATCGGGACTGAGCACATTCTGCTGGGCTTAATCCGTGAGGGCGAGGGCGTTGCAGCGCAAGTTTTGGTTAAGCTCGGCGCCGATCTGAACCGAGTCCGACAACAAGTCATTCAACTTTTGTCCGGCTACCAGGGCAAAGAGCCAGTTGCTGCTGGCCCAGCGGAAGGTACGCCATCTGGTTCGTTGGTGCTGGATCAATTTGGCCGCAATCTCACTCAAGCCGCTCGCGAAGGCAAGCTCGACCCGGTGATCGGTCGAGAGAAAGAAATCGAGCGGGTCATGCAGGTTCTGTCTCGCCGCACCAAAAACAACCCTATTCTGATCGGCGAACCAGGTGTGGGCAAGACGGCCGTTGTTGAAGGGCTCGCCCAAAGCATCACCAAAGGTGAAGTTCCGGAAACGCTCAAAGACAAGCAGATCTACACCCTTGATTTAGGCGCGTTGGTGGCTGGTAGTCGGTACCGCGGTGATTTCGAGGAGCGCCTTAAGAAAGTCCTTAAAGAGATTCGCACCCGAGGCGACATCATTCTATTTATCGACGAAATTCACACACTGGTCGGCGCGGGTGCCGCTGAAGGGGCCATTGATGCGGCGTCGATCCTCAAGCCGATGCTCTCGCGTGGTGAGTTACAGACCATCGGTGCGACCACGCTCGATGAGTTCCGTAAATACATCGAGAAAGACCCAGCTCTTGAGCGCCGGTTCCAGCCGATTCAGGTCGCTGAACCAAACCTCGTCCACACAATCGAGATCCTCAAAGGTCTGCGGGATCGTTACGAGGCACACCACCGGGTATCCATCACTGACGCCGCTTTAGTCGGCGCCGCGACTATGGCGGACCGTTATATCAACGACCGGTTCTTGCCGGACAAAGCGATTGATCTTATTGACGAGGCCGGTGCCCGGTTGCGGATTCGCCGGATGACCGCACCACCGGATTTACGTGAGTTTGATGAGCGGATCGCGTCCACTCGTCGGGAGAAGGAATCCGCGATTGACGCGCAGGATTTCGAGAAGGCGGCTGCTTTGCGGGATACCGAGAAGCAGTTACTCGGTGAGAAAGCTGAACGGGAAAAGCAATGGAAAGCCGGCGACATGGATGTCGTGGCTGAAGTTGACGAAGAGCTCATCGCTGAGGTGCTCGCTACAGCTACGGGCATTCCCGTGTTCAAACTCACCGAAGAAGAATCTTCTCGTTTGTTGCGGATGGAAGATGAACTGCACAAGCGAATTGTCGGTATGGACGATGCGATTAAGGCATTGTCGCAGGCTATACGTCGCACCAGAGCTGGCTTGAAAGATCCGCGTCGTCCTGGTGGTTCGTTCATTTTTGCTGGCCCTACCGGCGTCGGGAAAACCGAGCTGGCGAAGGCATTGGCGGAGTTCCTCTTTGGTGATGAGGACTCACTCATCCAACTGGACATGAGCGAGTTCAGTGAGAAGCACACCGTCTCTCGGTTGTTCGGCTCACCGCCGGGGTATGTCGGTTACGAAGAGGGTGGTCAGCTCACCGAAAAGGTTCGGCGTAAGCCGTTCTCAGTAGTGTTGTTCGACGAAGTAGAGAAGGCCCACCCAGACATCTTCAACTCGCTCCTTCAAATTCTGGAAGATGGCCGTTTGACCGACAGCCAAGGCCGGATGGTGGACTTCAAAAACACCGTCATCATCATGACGACTAACCTTGGTACCCGCGATATCTCAAAGGGCCAGGGCATTGGGTTCACCGCTGGCAAAGACACCGCAACGAATTACGAACGGATGAAATCCAAAGTCAATGACGAGCTGAAAACCCATTTCCGGCCAGAGTTCTTGAACCGCGTTGACGACACCATTGTCTTCCCGCAGCTCACTCAGGATGAAATCATTCAGATCGTCGACTTGATGCTGGCTAAGTTGGACGACCGCTTGAAAGACAAAGACATGGGAATTGAGCTCACACCCGCAGCTAAGAGCTTGCTCGCGGAACGGGGTTATGACCCAGTCCTTGGGGCTCGTCCTTTGCGGCGGACCATCCAACGTGACATTGAAGACGTCCTCAGTGAGAAGATTCTTTACGGGGAGCTTCGCGCTGGGTCCATTGTGGTGGTGGACGTTGAGGGTGAAGGTAAAGATCGCGTCTTCACCTTCGTGGGGACACCGAAATCCCCAGTCCCTGAGGTAGCTACGGTCGGTGTTGGGCTCGACGGCCTCACAGCGGACGGGACAACGGAGGGCCAATCTTCCTAACCTCCTGAGCCTTGTGGGTGTTCACGAAGCAGCGTTTATCCTCATGAACGAAATCCTGGTCCGACCAGCGACGGTTCGCGATGTGCCACTGATCCGTGGTCTAGTAGAGCCATTAGCTCAGCAACGGGTTTTGGTGAGTAAAGACGCGGTAGCGTACTACGAAGCGTTGCAGCAGTTTGTGGTGGCGTGCACCACAGCCGGTGGGGTGATCGGCTGTGGTGCACTTCACGTTTTATGGGATGACTTAGCCGAAATTCGTACGGTGGCGGTTGCGCCTTCCTATCGTGGCCTAGGGGTGGGAGGCGCTATCTTGCGAAACCTCCTTGAGCAAGCGCGAGGTTTGGGGGTAGCTCGGCTGTTCTGCCTCACCTTTGAGGTGGATTTTTTCTCTCGCCATGGTTTTCGAGTCATCCAAGGCGCCCCGGTCGCTATGGATGTATACGCCGAGCTACTTCGTTCATATGACATCGGGGTGGCTGAGTTTTTAGACCTTGAACGAGTGAAACCGAATACCTTAGGTAATACCCGAATGTTGTACACCTTGGATAGCGCAGATACCGCTGATCAGGCTGAAGGCTGAAGGAAATTTACGGGTGCCCTAGACGCAGCTCGGTAGGCAAGCGATACAGCGGACTTGTCAGCTCTGAGTTGTTCCGGCTTTTTACCTGCTCGGCTTCAATGAGGCCATCTTTAATCAGCGACGCTAAACAACGCGAGCGTTGCTGGGGATCCTTTAGCTCTTCGTCTGGCACGATGCCCGCGAATTCCTTTGCGGAGCGAGGTTCATGTTCCCGAAGGGCGGCGAGAAGCCGGCCACGTACTTGGCGGTCCGTCCCATGCCAGGCTTGCCCACGTCGAGGGGGGCCGGCATACGCCGGGTGGCCAGCTTCACGCCAAGAACAGACCTGCGCTACCGGGCAGTCGCCACAGCGTGGTGTTCGTGCGCTACAGACGAGGGCGCCAAGTTCCATCACCGCGGTGGACCACTGCGTTGCAACTTTCACGTCAACGGGTAGCAGACTTGCGGCAACAACGCGTTCTTCAGCAGTTGGGGAAGGGCCAGGAAAGGCTTTTCCTTGGGCAACGCGGGCTAGGACTCGCCGAACATTCGTGTCAAGTACGACGTGCCGTTGCCCATAAGCAAACGTCGCGACCGCAGCAGCGGTGTATTCGCCGACGCCAGCCAGCGCTAAAAGATCGTCGTGCGACTGTGGCACCTGGCCGCCGTGCCTAGTGGTGATCTGTGTCGCTGCTTCATGCAATCGAAGAGCGCGTCGAGGGTAACCAAGCCGACCCCAGGCTCGAACTGCTTCTCTGGGTGGAGTCGAGGCGAGCGCCGCCGGTTCGGGCCAGCGCGCCACCCACTCACGCCAGACAGGTTCAACACGGATGACGGGGGTCTGCTGGAGCATCACTTCGCTGACCAGAATTCCCCACGGCGTGCAGTCTTTCGACCGCCAAGGTAGATCCCGACCATATTGCTGGTACCAACTGATCACGTCTGTGACGTACGGGTTGGTGATGGTTCGACCGGGCGTCATGGTGACTTCATTGAACGCGTAGTGGTGGCTCTCACGTCATAGGCCACAGCGCGCCGAGCCGGCGGCACGACGATTTGCTGGGCGCCGGTGGTTGCGCAGCATTAGACGTAGCGTTCAAGAATGCTGGACTCCGCTAGTCGAGAGAGTCCTTCACGGACAGCTCGGGCTCGACTCTCACCGACCCCCTCCACGGTTTGAAGATCTTCTAAGCTGGCAGCGAGCAGTTTCTGCAAGCTGCCAAAATGATCTACCAGGCGTTCAACGATCGTGCCGGGTAAGCGAGGGATTTTGCTGAGCAATCGATACCCATGTGGGCTTACCGCGGCATCGAGGGCATCCCCAGTGCCGCTGTAGCCCAAAATTCGAGCAACGGTGGCAAGGTCGAGAAGTTCGGTCGAATCGAGAGCACTCAAAGTAATGAGAAGGTGCCTCACCTCCGTGTCATTGGCCCCATGCGGGAGGTAGTCCCGGATGACCAGAGCCCGGTCTGGTTTGAGGCCGCCAGTGAGTTCTTCAAGTTGCAGAGTCAGCAACCGACCATCAGTGCCAAGCTCGATAACGTAGCCGGCGATCTCATCACTAATGCGCGTCACCATTTCTAGCCGTTGAGCAACCGCTGCCACATCACGAACTGTGACAAGATCCTCGATTTCGAGCGCAGAGAGCGTCCCCGTGACTTCGTCGAGTCGTGCTTTGTATCGCTCTAAAGTGGCCAGTGCCTGATTTGCCCGCGACATGATGGTGCTGGAGTTGTCGAGCACGTGGCGCTTGTCGCCCAGGTAGAGCGCGACGATCCGCATGGATTGGCTGACCGCGATGACTGGGTAGGACGTCTGCTTCGCTACTCGTTCTGCGGTGCGATGCCTCGTCCCTGATTCGGTTGTTTCGATGGTGGGGTCAGGGACCAGTTGGGTGCCGGCTCGCAAAATTTTGGTGGCGTCTCGGTCGCAAACGATAGCGCCGTCCATTTTCGCGAGTTCCCGAAGGCGAGTACCGAGGAGGTCAACCTCCAACGGAAAGCCCCCACTGGAAATGGCATCGACTGTCCGGTCGTGACCAAGCACAATCAATGCGCCGGTTCGGCCTCTAAGAATGCGTTCTAGCCCATCACGGAGTTCCGTTCCTGGAGCGATTGCGGCGAGCGTGGCTCGCAAAAGCCCGTCAGGGTTTGCATCCGAACTCACCACACTGCACTCCCCGCATCAGTTTGTACGTATCCAAACAGGTATCGCGAATCGGGACACGATTACTTTCTCGTGGTAGCGATCCTAACCGGGGGCACCCCAATTGCAGTCAGAGCTGGCTTTGTGTGTCGTGTCACCAGTCACACTGGCGGTTTACGGCGGTCCGTCGTCTGAGCGGTCTTCAGCTCGGTGCCTCACATGATCAAGCGGCAACCCGAAGCATAGCGGCCCTGACTGCGGCACCTACGTCCGGAACTTCGATCAGTCGAATGTCGGCGGGCACGTCAACGGCGCTGCCTGCCCCCGGAGGGGCTAAAACAGTGTGAAAACCGAGCCGGGCAGCCTCCATAATCCGCCGAGAGAGCGCCGGCACTGGGCGCACCTCACCAGTAAGACCGACTTCGCCGATCGCAATGGTGCCGCTGAGGCAAGGTTGGTCGCGGGCTGCGCTGGTCACGGCAATAGCGATAGCTAAGTCCGCAGCTGGTTCGCGGACGTGGATGCCGCCAACACTGGAGAGGTAGACATCACTACCGCGCAACGGAACCCCCACTCGACGTTCCAAGACCGCATGGAGGAGCGCAACGCGCCCGGCATCAGCGCCAGAGGTGACCCGGCGTAGTGCCCCAGGCGTTCCGCCTGCGACGAGAGCCTGAATTTCAGTGAGCAAAGGACGGCGCCCTTCTGATGAGACGGTGATGCAACTGCCGGGGAGGGGTTGAGTTCTGCTAGTGCCGGAAATGAACAGAAGTGAGGGGTCCGTCACTTGGCTCATCCCATCTGCGGATAAGGAAAAACACCCCACCTCTTCCGTTGAGCCATAACGATTCTTCACGGCGCGCAGCAAACGCAGAGCAGTGTGCCGATCCCCCTCGAATTGCAGGACAACATCGACAAGATGTTCGAGTGCTCGCGGGCCAGCAATTGACCCGTCTTTGGTGAGATGACCGACTAGGACTGTGGGAAGGTCGCGACTTTTGGCGATCTCGATCAAGGCTGCGGCCACGGCGCGTATTTGCGACACTTGGCCCGCCCCGGCGTCGATGCCGTCATCAGCCATGGTCTGCACTGAATCGATGACTAATAAGTCTGGTGCGACAGTAGTGATCTGGCTTAGTGCTGCGGCGAGGTTTGTTTCGGCAGCAAGGTACAACTTCGGGTTTAAAGCGGCGATGCGTTCCGCTCGGCCTCGTACCTGAGCGGTGGATTCCTCACCGGTGAGGTAAAGCACGCGGCCCCCAGATCTGCTGATATGAGCGCATAACTCTAAGAGCAACGTTGACTTTCCCACTCCTGGTTCGCCGGCGAGTAAAGCCACTGAGCCCGGCACGATCCCCCCACCTAGGACACGATCGAGCTCGGCGATCCCGGTGGCTCTTGCTCGCCCGAGATTCCCGTCCACTTCAGTAATGGGAACTGCGGAGGTCACATGCGCTGGTCGGGCTTTTCCGGCGGCTTCCTCCAGCGTCCCCCAAGAATCGCATTCTCCGCAGCGGCCAACCCATTTTCGAGTTGACCACCCGCATGACCCGCAGGCCCATACTTGACCACGATCAGTCTGTTTTGCCGCCATGGTCAGGACGCTATCGGCCCCCTCCGACAATGAGGCAGTTATCCGAGGCTCGTGCGAGTCAAAGATCCATCACCTCCCGGATGTTGTGGCAGCAAGAACCGCCGCCCCTGAGAGCAAAGTGAACGATGGGATGAAACCAATGATGAGCCAGGCGTAATTTCTCGTCCGGCGAAACGCGAGCCAAGCCGTCCCGGTCGCACCAACTACCCCGAGCAAGGTCAGTGCAACAGCAGTGAGAACGCGAGAGGGTTCGGCTCCGGTTTCCCCGGGAGATACCACCAAGGCCGGGGCGATGAGCGAGAACATGAAGAACGCAACGATGGCCGCGAGTTCCATTCGAGACGTCATGGATACCGGTCCGATCCGGTGCCGAGGTGGGTTATGCGGGCGCATCCGGGCCGGAGGGTGAGGCTCATGAATAGACATGTGTCCACTATCCGCCGCTTCAGGCTGCGCGCAAGGTCAAGGGATCTATCTATTTTCCCTGGTTGTCGTCTGGCCTAGGGAACGCCGCTGGATTCTTGGCCGAGAGAGTGGCGGGATGAACAAGCAGCGGTAAAAGAGGACGTTCCTTCGGGCCAGTGATGTGATGCTGGTGATCGACGGCCATCCCATCGGTGATTTCAGATGATGCTGCTTCCACAAGGCGTTCATGCGCCGCGCACTGCTTGGCTAGTTCGGTGTACCCAGGGCTTCCCATGAGCTCACGCAGTTCCATTTCATAACTTCTATACACCGGGACGGCCCCCACGTGAGCGGTAGGTGAGCCGCTGCAGTACCACGGAAAGTCATGCCCGCCAGGTCCCCAGGCGCGGCGGTCGTATTCGCCAATTGTTGTTTCTAGGTAACTGCTGCCGTCCGCGAGCTCGACCGTGCGATATGCCCGCCGAATGGGCAACTGCCAACACACTTCCGGTTTAGTGCGGTACGGAGCAAGTCCAGTTCGCCCAGCCAGATGATGCAGGGCGCACCCCTGGCCGCCGGAAAAACCAGCATCGTTGTGGAAGATGCATGCCCCGTTGATCACGCGAGTTTTGGTGCTGTCATCTTCGAGCTCGGTCCAACCGTCGGCGCTCGTTCCCGCAGCATGTCGTTGCCATGTTGCGGGGTCGAGCTGGGCTACGTACTGGCTCACGTGGTCGTGGTCGGATTGTTCAGTGAAGTGCGCCCCGTGTACGCAGCACCCTGCGTCGGGGAGCGCAGCGTCAATGCCTAGGCAACCGCGCCCGTAAATGCAGGTCCAGAAAGAAGTGAGCCACGTGACGTCGCAGCGGAACAGTTGCGGCACTTCATGGTCGGTGGTCTCTGGGTCGGTGAATTCAATCCAGATCCTGGGCATGTCCAATGGTGACTCAATCACCCAGCTAGCCTAGGACGCCGTGCAGAGCGCGCTGCCGATAGCGTTCTGGCTATGCGATTGGGTGTATTCGAAATCGGCTCTAGCGGCGGTCGCCTTTTTCTGGTCGAGACCGATCTTGACGTCCCGCCAAACACTGCCGCGATCTATCAAGGTGTGCTCCCAGTGTTGGCGGATTCGGTAGACGATGCCTGGTTAAACGCTGCTGTCATGCTGGTCCAACAGGCGGTCACCGCAGCTCGGGAGCACGGGTGTCTCCGCCTTGTCGCCTACGCTGACACCGCTGTTCATGTTGATGGTCTGCCCGGAGCTCTGGAGAAAATTCAGCAAGCAACCGGAGTCCGCATCCATGTGGTTTCTTCGTTGGACGAAGCCCGATTCTCATTTCACGCGGTCCGCCAATGGTTTGGGTGGTCAGCGGGGTCTTTGGTGGTGGTGGATGTTGGCGCTGCTACGGTCCGGATAGCCCGAGGGGTTGGCCTATGGCCAGAAGCGTTGACTGCTGTCGATGTTGGAGCTGGCCGATCTCTTATTGGTCCCGGAGCGGGCGACGAAACATCCGTGCGAGCGCATGATCCGTTAGCTTGGATAGGCTCTTTGCGGCACGCCGCTCAAGAGGCGTTGTCGCCGGCAGTCACATCTCTGCTGCCAGTGACACCAGAGACAAAAGCGGTAGGAGCGGGGAGTCTCTTGCAGTCCTTAGCTGGAATTGCAGCCGCGTACGACGCGGCACCGCCAGGGTGGCGATCGAGTTCGTGGGACGAGCGGCCAGCGAGCGTGGGGCGTCTTGGGTTGGTCGAGGTGGCCACGTGGATCCCAGAACTTGCTGGAATGTCCGCCCTAGAACGTGAAATCCTCCCGGGTGTCATTCCGGGTCATGGTGCCCCCCTATTGGCGGCAGCGGTCTTAGTGGAGGCCGCGATGAAGTTATTGCAGGTTGACGCGTTGCCGTTATCTCCCTGGGGCCTCGGTGAGGGCATCGCCCGATGGCATATGGCGGGAGTCGCGCAGTCTTCGGCGCGCTCTTCGTAGGCTAGTTCTATGGGTCGCGTACCGCGCAGAGTTTCGTTATCGACGGCGTCGGTGTATCCAGAATCGTGCGCGACTGCGTTTGAGATGGCTAGCAGCTTGGGCTACGACGGCATCGAGGTGATGGTGTGGACTGACCCAATCAGCCAAGACTCGGCGGCACTGCGGCGACTTTCTGATCACTACAGCCTGCCAATCATCGCGATTCACGCCCCGACTTTGCTAGTGACGCAACGGGTGTGGGGTTTGGACCCATGGGGCAAGCTCACCCGCTCCTGCGCGATGGCCGAGCAGGTGGGCGCTAAAACAGTCGTCCTGCATCCGCCGTTTCGTTGGCAGCGTGAGTACGCCGCCGGTTTCACCTCAGGCGTACGGGAGTTGTATGCGCAGACCGGTATCCGGTTAGCAGTGGAAAACATGTTTCCTTGGCGGACCAATCGGTTTGACCTGCAGGCGTACCTCCCTAGCTGGGATCCAACCGACCAGGATTATGACCATGTGACGGTAGATGTCTCGCATACAGCGACCGCCGGCGCAGATGTGCTTGCCATGGTGGACGCATTGGGTGAGCGTTTCATGCATCTGCACTTAGCCGATGGTTCTGGCTCTGGCAAAGATGAGCATCTCGTTCCTGGTCGCGGTCACCAGCCGTGCGATCGACTCCTGAAGGAGCTAGCTACCCGTGGTTGGTCGGGGGAGTTGGTGGTCGAAGTTACGACCAGGCGGGCCGTCTCTCGTGGGGATCGCGAAGCGGATTTGAGTGAATCACTGGCGTTCGCTCGACGCCATTTTTCGAACATCGGGCAAGAATCTTTCTGACTCGCATCCAGCGGCGAAAGGTAAGCGCGGCCGCTGCGATGAGGTGGGTGAGGAGTTTTCCTGAAACTCCTTGACTCGCATCCGAGTACTCAAGGTAATTTTTTGAGTACTGTCTGCATAGTCGCCTGCGCGTTAGTCGTATGGCCTTACAGACCCTCAGGGGAGGTCCAGATGTTTCGTCGCACTACTGCTGCGGCTATCGCCGGCGGATTAGTGCTCGCCACCGCTTCGCTGCACGTGCAGTCGGTGACGGTGTCGGCAGGCGCCGCCGGTGATCCGGTGACGGGAACCGTCTTCCGAGACTATGACTCCAATGGCGCCCGCAGTTCTCTGGAACCGGGTCAAGCGGGGATTCCGGTGAAAGCGTTCGATGACACGGGCGCTTCCGTCTCCGCAACGACCGATGCGACTGGCGCGTACAGCCTGGATGTTTCTTCTCTGGCGGGCACCAGGTTCCGGGTGGAGTTTGGTCCGTTACCGAGTTATTTACAATCCAGCCGCAACGGTGACAACAACGCCACTAGCGTGCAATTTGTGGATGCGGGCGCCGCCGCCGACTATGGCGTGATCAATCCGAGCGAGTACTGCAGTGAGAACGTTGAAGCCGCAACGACCTGTTTCGTCGGTGGGGCCGTAGCCCCTGACGGCCCTGCTGTAGTGGCGTTCCCTCAGAACGCAGGTATCACTGGTATCACCAGCAACAACGGCGTCGCTAGTAGCTCCTACGGCGAGGGAATGGCCTCGCATGCGGACCTCGCGTTTGAAAATGCTGTTGGCCCGGTCCGTGGGCTCGCGTGGCAGCGCTCCTCGCAGACCCTGTTTACCTCGGCGTATGCGAAACGCCACACGGCCTACCCTGGTGGCCCCAACGACAATTCACCGGACACTATCTGGGCGATACCGCGCACCGGCGGCGGTCCGGTCGTCTTCTTCCGCGCTGAAGCAGGCGCCGATCTTCATAACTACAGCAATCTCATCAATGACTCCGGGTTCTGGGACCAAGTGGGCCGCAGCGCGTGGGGTGACATCGACATGTCAGTCGATGAGAACACCTTGTACGCGGCCAATATGTTCGACCGCTTGATCTACGCCATTCCCACTTCGGGGATTCCGGCGACAGCAGGGACGGCTACCACGATTGACCTGGGCCCCTTGGCGTCCGTTGATTGCGGTGGCAATGACTGGGTGCCCGGCGGGATTAAATCTAAGGATGACGCCGTGTACTTCACGGCCACCTGCACCGCTGCAACCTCCCAGGCAGCGGCAGATCTGAAAGGTCTCGTCTACCGGATGGATAGTGGGGGTGCTTTAACCCGAGTCGCGAACTTCCCACTCAACTACGCGCGGGGGCCAAACACCAACACCACCCCACCGGCTCTGGCCACCTGGCTGCCGTGGACATCAGTGGTGTCCCTTCAGCAGATCCCGGGTGGTGGGGTGTACTACCCGCAGCCATGGCTCACTGATATCGAATTCGATGAGGGCGGCAACCTGTTACTTGGTATCACTGACCGATCTGGTGATCAGTTCGGTTACGGTGCTGCGTCGTCTGGTCTCTGGTCGGAAACGGGTACGGCCTCCGGTGACACTGTTCGCCTGGTCCCTGACGCTGCGCCGGGCACCTGGGTCAGCAACGGGACGTCCGGAGATTTCTTTAACTCAGAGAAATACGCTCTAGGCTCAGGAGCTAATGGCTACCATTCAGAAATCAGCCTGGGGCACTTGGCGATTCGTTTGGGTACTGGCAACTTGGTGACGAGCGCTTTCGATCCCGCGCCAATATCAGCAGCGATTTCCACCACGGACGGGGCTACTCAGTTGTGGCCAAGAGCAGTCCAAGCCGGTGGGCTGATCGGTATGAGCACTACGGACGGCTCGCGTAAACAGTCGTACCAGCTCTATGGGTATAACGACCCAAATAGTTTCGGGAAGGCCGCTGGGATCGGCGACATCGAATATCTCTGCGATAACGCTCCACTAGAAATCGGTGACTACATCTGGAAGGACGTTGACGGGGACGGCATTCAAGACCCCACTGAGACCCCGCTGGCGGGGGTGACCGCCCGCCTATACGACGACGCTGGTGCCGTCGTGGAAACCACCACCACGGACGCCAATGGTCAATACTTCTTCGCGGTGCAGCCGAACACTTCGTACAAGGTGCGGTTCGACAACCCCGATGACTACGCCGCCGGTGGCCCCTTGGAGGGCACCCGGTTGACGACCGCTGATGCGGGCTCCAATGACAACGCAGACTCCGACGCGACGATCACCGATGAGTACCCGGAGATCACGGTCACCACCGGAGCGGCCGGTGTCACGAATCACACCCTGGACGCTGGTTTCGTTCCGTTGCCCGTCACCATCGGCAATGAAGTGTGGTTAGACACCAACAACGACGGCGTCCGCCAAGCAGAAGAAACGCCTCGTCCGGATGTGACCGTGCAGTTGTTCCTTGATGCCAACGGCGATGGTGAACTGACTGGCGATGAACAAACTCCCGTCGCGACCGCTGTTACTGATGTGGATGGGCTATACCTCTTCACCGAGCACACCGATGCTGATGGCACTCCGCTTGCGACAGCGAAACTACTCACTGCAGGAAACTACGTCGTCGGCATCCCGGCGGCTAATTTCGACGCCGGCGGGCCGCTAGTGGGTTACCACTCCAGTGGGGCTTCGGTTGATCCCACCGGCGCAATCACCGACGGAATCGCCGGCACCGGCACGCAAGATAACGACGACAATGGCGCCACCCAAACCACCGGTTTCTATGCCGGCGGCGTACTGTCGGCGTCCACCGAAGTGAAACCGGGGAGTGCGCCGACCGGGGAAGACCCCAACAACAACGACCCGTCCGATTTCCCGGATGCCAACTCCGACCTGACAATCGACTTTGGTTTCTACACTGCATCGCTTGGCAACGTGGTGTGGGGAGACAACTCGGCCAGCGGATCCAACAATGGGATTCGGGATGCCGGCGAAGATGGCATCAGCGGCATTCCCGTGCGGTTGTACTCCGCTGATGGCAGCACGCTGATCGCTGAGACGGAAACCGGAGCCAACGGCAGTTACAGCTTTGACGGGCTGGCCGCCGGTGAGTACGTCATTCAAATCGACGCACCAGCCGGCTATCGATCATCCGCTGATATAGGTTCCACTCCTGCTCCTGATAATGGGGTGGAGTCTGATGACAACGGCATCGGTAGCGCAGACGGCACCATCACGTCCGGCCCGATCACGATCACTCCAGGTGACTCAGGTGCCGCTGGTGAGAACGTCATCGATAACGACGCCGGTAACACCACCAACCCCACAGTCGACTTCGGTCTGGTCGGAACCACCGGGATCGGTGACTACGTATGGTGGGACAAGAACGCGAATGGCATTCAAGACGCTGGGGAACCGGGTTTGCCGGGTGTCACTGTCGAGCTCTTCGCAGCTGACGGCACCACCCCGATCACCGCGAATGGGCTCGGTTTGCCAGTTGAACCCATCAGTACCGATACCGACGGTGCATACCAGTTCAATGACCTTTCGCCTGGACAATACGTGGTGAAGTTCACCCCGCCCGCGGCGTGGTTGCCATCACCAGTGGGTGCGGGCGGTGACTCCGCTCTTGACTCTGATGGTGAGACCGCGACGTCTGCCACCTTGGCGGCCGGGGAACGGGACGATACATTGGACTCCGGGTTTATCCCGGAGCCAGCAGCCGTTGGTGATTTCGTATGGCAGGACCGCAACGGTAATGGCGTCCAAGATTCAGGTGAGCCGGGTCTTGCCGGAGTAGTGGTGACGTTGTACGAAGCTGACGGGACGACTCCAGTCACCGAAGACGTAGACGGTAACCCGATCACTCCGATCACCACTCTTACTGGCGGGACGTACCTGTTCGCCAACCTCGCTCCCGGTGATTACGTAGTGAAGTTCGAGCCCCCGGCGGGTTGGGAAGCCACGGCTACCGGAGCGGGCAGTTCTACCGATGATTCGGATGGGTTGTCGGTTGAGGCAACATTGACCGCCGACGAAGTGAACCTCACCGTTGACTCCGGGTTCGTCTTCCCGTCGGTTTCGGTTGGTGATTTCGTGTGGCTGGACGCCAACCACGACGGCATTCAAGATGACGGTGAGTCTGGCCTTGGCGGCGTGACGATCACACTCTATGAAGCCGATGGGACGACGCCAGTCACTGAGAATGGTTATGGCGACCCAATCACACCGATCGTTACCCAAGCGGACGGTAAATACGAGTTCACAAACTTGCCGCCCGGGTCATATGTGGTGAAATTCACGCCACCACCGGGTGACTACGAGCCGACGATCACCGGCGCTGGTACTGCCGCAACGGATTCCAACGGTCTGGAAGCAACTTCTGGGGCGTTGGCTGGAGGGGAGAGTGACCTCACCCTCGACTCCGGGTTTTGGATTCCACCGGTCACAATTGGTGACTTCGTCTGGCTGGATGCCGATCACAATGGCGTTCAAGACGCAGGGGAGACCGGCCTTGCTGGTGTCACAGTGACGCTGTACGAGGCCGACGGGATCACCCCGGTAGCTGAAGACACCTTCGGTAATCCCATCGAACCCGTCGTAACAGCAGCGGATGGCGCGTATGAGTTCGCGGATCTGCCACCGGGCCAGTACGTGGTGAAGTTCACCCCGCCCACCGGTTATGAACCGACCCGCACCGGTCAGGGCACGCCAGGAACGGATTCCAATGGCCTGACCGCAGTGTCTGGCGTGTTGGCCTCCAACGAAGAGGACCGAACGCTGGACTCTGGCTTCTGGCAACCGGGCAGTATCGGCGATGTGGTTTGGGTGGACGTCAACGCTGATGGCATTAAAGGCCTGGATGAGGCTGGTGTGAGTGGTGTGACCGTGACATTGTTGAACGCTGACGGCGTCGTCATCGCAACTGCCATGACGGATGATGATGGGCGTTACGAGTTCATTGGTTTGGACCCGGGTACCTACACAGTCAAGTTCACCCCACCAGCCGGCTATATCCTGACCTTCGCTGGTGAAGGTAGTGACACGGTTGACTCCAACCCTGATCAAGTAACAGGCATCACCGCACCAATCGAGCTTGGGCCTGGGCAAAATGACCCAAGCATCGATGCCGGTCTTGTGCCCACCGGCACGATTAACGGTGCGGTGTTCGTGGATGCAGATCGTGATGGCCGCAAAGATTCCGGCGAAGCGGGCATTAAAGGGGTCACCATCGAGTTGACGGGGACCGACATCTTTGGCAACACGATTACCCGAACGACAACGACCGGCGCAGACGGCACCTACCGCTTCGAGGATCTACCGCCAGGTGAGTACACCATTCGGCAGCGCCAACCTAACGGGTATGACGACGGCACGGATTCCTCCGGTTCAGGCGGTTCCGCTGGCAATGACGTCATCACCATCACGTTGGAACCAGGAGCAGAAGTTTTGGCGAGCAACAACTTCGCTGAGCTCCCGCGCCCAATCACCCCACCCGGTGGTGGAGGCGGCACTGACGGCGGCGGCCCTAGTAACAACGGCGGCGGAGGATCACCGAGCCCCAACGTGCCACCAGGGACGAAGCCGGCCAATGGGTGGTTACCGCGTACCGGTTCAGGCAGTGCGACCAGCCTGCTGATGCTAGGTCTGGCAATGACGCTCGGTGGTATCACCGCAGTGATCGTAGGTCGCCGTCGGCGACGCGAGACCTGACCGCAGGTGAGTGCAGTTCATGGGTATGACTACTACCACTGGGTCATACCCATGAACTCCTTCGTGGCTAAAGCCTCCATCTCAGAAGACTTCTTGAACGAAATCCCATTTATGAAAACGTGATCTTTGTATATAGAACTGTGACCTCCCTACCATGGACTTTCTACAATGAAAGCGCTTGCATAAGAGTTAGGCCCTGTCTTCTGGGGACATCATTCGAACAAGGAGTAGGAACCAATGTTGGTCAAAAAATTAGGAAGAAGGAAAGTTGTCATGTCGCTCACTGCGGTGAGTGCAGCGTTGGTGCTCACCGGTTGTGGAGATGACAGTTCCAGCAGTGAAACTTCCGCTTCTGCTGGCGCAGAATGCGCTGCTTATCAGCAATACGGGGATCTCAAGGGAAAGAAAGTAGACTTTTCTTCTTCTATTGTTGGTGAGCCTACCCAGTCATACCTCGACTCATTTAAGAAGTTTGAAAAATTCACCGGAGTAAAAATAAACTTAGAGGGCGTGGCAGGATTTGAAGACCAGCTTCGTGTGCGCGTGAAGGGGGGGGCAACGTCCCCGATTTAGCGTTGATTCCGCAGCCGGGACTTCTGGCAGAAATGGTCAAAACAGGAAAGGCTAAAAAGGCTTCGGCAAATGTCGAAAAGAATGTTGACGACTTCTTTGGCGCTGACTGGAAAACTTACGGCACCGTTGATGGCACTTTTTACGCTGCACCTTTTGGGGCGAACGTAAAATCCTACGTCTGGTACTCCCCCAATTTTTTCAAAGAAAAAGGGTATGAGGTGCCACGGACACTTGATGAGTTGATGACCCTTACGGATAAGATCGCCGCCGCCAACCCGGACGGTAAGGTTAAGCCGTGGTGTGCTGGTATCGCGTCTGACGCAGCGACCGGGTGGGTCATCACTGACTGGGTTGAAGACATGTTGCTGCGCACATCGGATGCTGAAACCTATGACAAGTGGGTGAAACACGACATCCCGTTCAATGATCCGAAAATCGTTGCGGCAATGGACGCGGCTGCTGCCATTTTGAAGAATGAGAAGTACGTCAATGGTGGTATTGGTGACGTGAAGACAATCGCCACCACCACGTTCCAAGACGGCGGCCTGCCTGTGTTGGACGGGTCGTGCGCCATGCATCGCCAGGCATCTTTCTACGGAGACACGCTTCCGAAGGGGACCAAAATAGGCCCGGAAGGTGACATCTACGCCTTCTACTTACCTGCAAAAGATCCGGCGGTAGGGAAGCCCGTTCTTGGTGGTGGTGAGTTTGTGCTGGCATTCTCGGATCGTCCTGAAGTGCAGGCCACCCAAGCGTTCCTCAGCTCGGATACTTGGGCGAATGAAAAAGCGAAAGCCACCACAAGTGGTGGCTGGATCAACGCTAATAAAAAGCTGGATCCGAACAACCTGGTCAATGATTTAGATAAGCAATCTGTCCAGATCTTGCAAGACCAAAAAGGAGTTTTCCGATTTGACGCATCAGACATGATGCCGGGTGCTGTTGGTGCCGGGAGCTTCTGGAAGGAAGGCACAAGCTGGATTACCGGTAAATCCACCCAAGATGCCCTCAATGCTATAGAGAAATCCTGGCCAAAGAGTTAATTGGCTGGTAATTGAATGAAAGCCCTCGCGTTGGAGGATTTCCTCTCCAGTGCGGGGGATTTCATTCAATTACACGAAAGACGGGTTCTCCGGAGTTGCTGCTCGCTGCGCCTCTGATGCAGATGCAACGTAACGAAAATGATGGTGAGAGTATCCAGTCGAACCTCATACGAGCGGTACTTGTGAAAACTTTCGCGATCTTGGATATATAAAAATGTGATCCGCCAATGGTGGACATTTCCATTCTTAAGGGATTAGCTACAAATAGCCCTAATTTATTAAGGGACCGCTATTCGCCGGAGGAGAGGTCACCATGTTGATCGGCAAGTTCCGTGAGAAGAAATTCGTGGTTTCGATCACTGCGATCAGTGCGACGCTAGCGCTCGTTGGCTGTGGTGATGACAGTTCCACTGATGACTCTGCTGCTGGCGCTGATTGTTCGGTTTACCAGCAGTACGGGGATCTCAAAGGAAAAGAAGTTGGGATCTTCGCGTCCATCGTGGCACCGCAGAGTGTTTCTATTGTCGATTCTTTTAAAGCATTCGAGAAATGTACTGGCGCAAAGATCAATTACGAGGGAATTACTGGATTTGAAGATCAACTTCGAGTGAGAGTTAAAGGCGGTAATCTGCCGGACTTAGCGCTCATTCCCCAACCGGGTCTGGTAACAGACATGGTAAAGACTGGAAAAGCGAAGAAGGCTTCGGCGAATGTCGAAAAAAATGTTGACGAGTTTTTCGGTGCAGACTGGAAAGCCTACGGAACAGTTGACGGCACTTTTTACGCTGCTCCATTCGGGGCGAATGTGAAGTCTTACGTGTGGTACTCCCCGAGTTTCTTCCAAGAAAAGGGATACCAAGTTCCGCAGACACTTGATGAGTTGACGGCTCTTACAGACAAGATCGCCACGGACAACGCCGACGGCAAGGTGAAGCCGTGGTGCGCTGGCATTGCTGCCGAGGGTGCGACTGGGTGGCCGATCACTGACTGGGTGGAAGACATGCTGTTGCGTACAGCTGACGCCGACACATACGACAAATGGGTCAAGCACGAAATTCCGTTTAATGATCCAAAAGTGACTGAAGCTATGGATGCGGCGGGCGCGATCTTGAAAAACGACAAGTACGTCAACGGCGGTATCGGTGATGTCAAAACCATTGCTACCACTACGTTCCAAGACGGGGGCCTTACCGTCTTGGACGGGTCGTGTGCGATGCACCGCCAGGCATCGTTCTACGGAGACTTACTTCCTGAAGGAACTACTGTCGGGCCAGAAGGTGACATCTGGGCCTTCTACTTACCGGCTAAAGACCCAGCTGCTGGCAAACCGGTCCTTGGTGGTGGTGAGTTTTTGTTGGCCTTCTCTGACCGACCTGAAGTCCAAGCGGTGCAGGCATACCTCAGCTCTGATGTGTGGGCAAATGAGAAAGCTAAAGCCACCAAAGCAGGTGGGTGGATTAGTGCTAATAAAAAGCTGGATCCCAATAACTTGGTGACCGAGTTGGACAAGCAATCCGTGCAGATTCTGCAAGATCCTGAAGCAGTTTTCCGGTTTGACGGTTCGGACATGATGCCCGCCGCTGTTGGTGCCGGGAGTTTCTGGAAGGAAAGCACGAACTGGATCACCGGCAAGTCCACCAAGGACACGTTAGATGCCATAGAGAAATCCTGGCCAAAGAGCTAAGTCAGCTCGTTGGTGAGTGAAAGCCCTGCGGCGGAAGGGAAACCCCGTCGCAGGGCTTTCTTATGGTCGGTGGTCGCTTAGGCTTGCGGAATGAATCGGATTGCGGTGTTGGGTGCCGGCATGATGGGTGAGGCGATCATTGGCGGTTTGGTGGGATCTACACCCGAATCATCCGTGGTGGTGTGCGAGTCGTCCGCAGAGCGTGCTGAGTACATCGCAGCGAAATATCAGGTGGAAATCGCTGACGCTCGGGGAGCGGTTCGCGAGGCAAACGTGGTGTTGGTGGTGGTGAAACCACCTGATGTCATCTCGGTTCTTCAAGAGATCGCCCATCATGTGATGCCGGAGGTGACTATCGCCTCATTGGCCGCTGGAGTTCAGCTGGAAGCACTGGAAGCGGTGTTGCCCCATGGAACGGCAGTAGTGCGAGTGATGCCGAACACGCCGGCGTTAGTGGGCGCGGGCATCTCCACGATCAGTGCAGGTCGGCACGCAACGGACGTCCATCTGGCCGGGATAGAGCATATTTTGTCGGCGTGTGGGCGGGTCATACGAGTGCCTGAGTCCGCTATTGATGCGGTAACGGCAGTCAGCGGTTCTGGCCCGGCATATCTTTTCGCTGTTGCCGAAGCAATGATTGAAGCTGGTGTCCATCTCGGTTTAACCCGCATGACTGCCACCGACTTGGTGACGCACACGATGTTCGGAGCGTCGCTCATGCTACGGGACTCAGGTAAGTCTGCAACGGTGTTGCGGGAACAAGTGACCAGCCCCGCAGGCACCACCGCCGCGGCTCTTCGGCTACTCGACGAGCGCGGTGTCCGGGCAGCTTTTATTGCGGCGATGACTGCGGCGCGGGATCGTAGCCGGGAGATTGGTAAGAGTTAGCGACTCTCTCGGCCCTGATCATCGTCTCGTTAGCTCACGGACATTGGTGGTCGGATCGCTGTTCTGTAGGCCGATGTTGTTGCGCCGGCAGTCTCACCGCCATCGATGACGAGTTCTTGGCCGGTGAGGAAACTTGCGTCCGCGCTGGCGAGATACCAAAATGCGGAGGCGATCTCGGCTGGGTCGGCGTGCCGGCCTGCTGGGATCTGCGCGTTAGTTTCAGCCAACATGTCGTCGGTGTACTCGGCCAATTGCATCGGAGTGAGGACCGCACCCGGGCTCACACAGGCAGTCCGAATCAATGGACTCAGCTCTAAGGCAAAGGTTTGAGTCAGAGCGACAATCCCCGCTTTGGTGGCGTTGTAGTCGGCGTAGAACGGGTAGCCACGCCGACCATTGACTGATGCGGTCGCAAGTAAGACTCCGCCTGCCCCGGACCCATGATCGCCAGCCATGATGCGGGCAGCGCTTCGCCAAAGCCCAAGGACGCCGAGCAAATTTACGTCGATGATCCGTCGTGCGTCTGCTTCGGTGATGTCTAGTACACCGTGCCGCACACTAATTCCTGCGTTAGCGATCACCACGTCGAGCCGTCCGGTTTCGGCGTAGGCGGACTGGACGGCTCCATCCATAGCAGTCCAGTCCGCCACGTCTACTTCTCGCCATGTCACGCTGCCGGGAAAGTCTTCAGTTTCTTGGACGTCATCTAACCGGGGGGCAGTGACATCCAGGTTGATGACATGATCACCAGCTTGGGCGAACCGCTGCGCAGTGGCCTGTCCAATCCCGCTGGATGCTCCGGAAATAAGGATCGTACGCATGACTTCTCCCTACTGTGGCAACGAAACTGAGTAATAAGCGACGAGAAATCTAGAACAACACGCGCGAGTGTCGATAGGTGTCGGCGGTTGCGGCTTTACGAAGGTCGCGACTCACCACCATCCGCTTGAGCCAACGATCTGTTCCGTCGTATCGGACAGGGAAGGGCTTCCGCCCGTGCACCGCCAAATAGTTGTCGACGATGAGCAATGTGCCTTGGTCGACTACGACGTCCTGCTGGACTCGTTCTAATTCACTCATGAGGTTGTAAAGCGCGTTCTTGGCGCTATCCCCACCCTCGGCGCAGTCCATGAACGGCAAGTCAATGCGTAGGTAAGGCCGCTGGGGATCACCAAAGATCACTGGTACTGGTTCAGGATCCTCAGCCAGTTCCCGCATCCGCGATAAAGCGGGGTGGTCAGGGTGTAGAGCTTCTAGCTGCCTGATGTGTTCATGGTCTGGGCGGATCGCGTAGTACGGCTGGCGAAGAACCTCGATGTCATGATCGGTGAGATCAATGTCACGGACAGATGCGAGTACGGTGGGTGCTTGGTCGTGATTGCGAATTCCAAATAGCAGCAGGTAGTCCGGGCGGTTGGGGTGAAAACCGTCTTCGGTATGGAATTCCAGCAGCGTTTGGCTGCTGTGTCCGTTTTGCCGTTCTTCGTCTCCCGCAATAGGAATGAGATCTTGAATCATCCGGCCGCGTTGAAGTGATGACCAAGCGAATGGGTCGCCTAGCTCGGCGGCGCACCAGGCGATAATGAGTTCTTGGTCTTGACTTGCTCGCGTCTCATCTTCGGTGTTCCAGTGCGCTGGTGTGGGGCCCACTTCTATGTCGTTAACAGGGAAGCCATGCACCATCGCGCCGGCAGCCTTCTCTGCTCTACGAAATGAAGCTAAAAATGCCGAAAGCCCTTGGGGGAGAGCAACATCAGCGAACGGGTCGTTATCGTATGCGGCAGGGTCTTGGGGATCGGGCATTTTCACCCGAAGCTGTTCTAACGACTCACTGATGTGATCGATCTCAGACTGGCTGAGGGCGTAGTCGATGACGGTGTTCTCGTTCAACGGTGTTGCCTTCCGGTGAGGGGCCGCAAAAAATGCGCCCGGAATCAAGGCGTTAACGCGGGGTTAACCGGTGGTGTGACCGATCTCTCACGCAACCCCGCTGCGTTACGACCATAAGTCGTACGGTTACGTCACGGAAGCGACTTGAGAAAAAAAGTTGAAATTTCACCCGGATGGCTTACAGGAATTAGGTCAAATGCCATGAGAAGAACTAGGTGGGGTGTTGCCCAGCCTGTTCCATCTGCCACCCTGTCGGTCATGAGCGAGGTCACCGTACGCCCCTTGGGGGGCGATGACTGGCAGATATATCAGGAACTCAGGCTGCGAGCCTTGCAGGATGACCCTGACGCATTCGTTTCCTCATACGAAGAGGAAAAAAGTGACGATGAGCCGATGTGGCGCCAGCGGATGTCCCGATCCACACGTCTAGTCGCTGATCAAGGTGGGCGGCTCGTAGGTGTCGTCAGTGTGGGGCGGGCCTCCGAAGAGGAAATTATTGAACTTTTTGGTTTATGGGTGGAAGCTCAACAGCGCGGCGAAGGGGTGGCAATGAAACTGACCCAAGCGGCCGCAATGCAGGCACTTAAAGATGGCAAGCGGGCGATCAAATTGTGGGTCGCGACCGATAATGGTCGAGCTGTGGCTTTCTTCAGTAGTGCCGGTTTTCGGCCAACCGACGAACGTCGGCCGGTCGCGAAAGCGCCAGGCGGCGAAGAGCTAGCAATGGTTCTTCCCGTGGGCGAAGACCGCCATTTCGCTGAAGGGTGAACGCGTTCCAAGGGTGCGGTGGGTCGCGCGTTCCGTTTCGTATCGGGCCCATTCTGAGGTAAACGGGTAACGTCCTGGCAATGACAACCGGGGATTCCTGCCAATGACTCCAAGGCATGGAGTGACCGCCACAGTCCTCTGGGACGAAAAACTCACCCGTTACAACTTTGGGCCGACGCATCCTATGGCGCCACTGCGATTGCATCTCACTGCGCAACTGATCCGCGATCTCGGACTATTTGATCTGCCCACGGTTGAAGTGCTGGCTTCGAGCATCGCATCAGACGATTTATTGACGACGGTTCATGCCGCAGAATTTGTTGCCGCAGTTAAAGTGGCTAGCGTCAACCCCGCTGCGGCTGATCCGCAATATGGCATCGGAACATCAGACGATCCCGCTTTCTTAGGGATGCACGAAGCGAGCGCGCGGATTGTGCAGGGAACAGTTGACGCTGCCAAAGCTGTATGGTCTGGTCGATCGCAGCACGCAGTGAATTTCTCCGGGGGCCTGCACCATGCCTTTCCCGACCGCGCCAGCGGTTTCTGTGTCTACAACGATCTTGGGGTGGCGATTCGGTGGTTACTTGATCACGGGGCCCGCCGCGTGGCTTACATTGACGTCGATGCTCATCATGGGGATGGTGTCGAGCGAATTTTCTGGGATGATCCGCGCGTTCTGACGGTGTCTGTCCATGAAAGTGGTCGAATGTTGTTTCCAGGCACGGGCTTTCCCGAAGAGCTCGGCGGTCCAACCGCGAGGGGGACCGCCGTCAATGTGTCGTTGCCGCCCGGCACAGCAGATGCCGGATGGTTACGGGCGATACATGCTGTAGTGCCACCAGTGATCCGGGAGTTCTCCCCAGAAATTTTGGTCACTCAACATGGTTGCGATTCACATGTTGAAGATCCGCTGACGCATTTGGCGGTCACCATTGATGGCCAACGCGCGGCGCAAGATTTGCTTCATGACCTCGCGCATGAAGTCTGTGATGGTCGTTGGGTGGCCACAGGGGGCGGCGGGTATTCGGTCGTTAATGTCGTTCCGCGATCGTGGGCTCATCTCGTGGGTGTAGCGGCACATCGTCCGGTAGATCTGTGCGGGCCTATTCCCACCCAATGGTCAGCGCATGTCCGGCAGCAACTCCATAATGCTGGACCAACCCAAATGGGAGATGGCATCACCCCGCGATGGCAACGGTGGCCCGCTGGTGGTGACTCGACGGATCCAGTGGATGAGGCCATCCAGGCAACGCGATCAGCGGTCTTCCCCTGGTATGGGTTAGATCCCAACCAAGTCTAAATGGCGAAGGCAGTCCGAGGGTTGTCGCTGGCCGCTCGATCGACTAGTTGTTAGTCAACGCTAGGATGCACATATTCGTCGCCGCTGTCCTCAATCCGGGCTGTGGCTGGCAGTGCTTGATCTCATTATTCATTTCGTCCGGACGAAGGATTTTCATGGGCTCGGTTATTAAGAAGCGCCGCAAAAGAATGGCCAAGAAAAAGCATCGCAAACTTCTCCGTAAGACGCGTCATCAGCGCCGAAATCGTAAATAAGAAGGCATCGCGCACTCGCAGGGGTCTATTCGCTGAACTGGCCTAGAGAGCCACAGGAGTGCGGGGGTATCGCATGGGGCAGGTAGTCCTGGTGACTGGAGTGTCTCGCCATCTTGGCGGGGCCCTTGCGCGTGACCTTACCGCTCACCCGAGCGTGGATCGTGTCATCGGTGTCGATGTTGTCCCTCCTCCTCATTCTTTGGGCGCAGCCGAGTTCGTGCGAGCTGACATTCAGACCACACGTGTCGCAGCAGTGATCGAGGAGTTCGCTGTCGACACGGTGGCGCATCTGAATGTCATCGCTACTCCGGTTTCAGCTGGTGGTCGGGTAGCCATGAAGGACATCAACATCATTGGCACAATGAAACTTCTCGCTGCCTGCCAAAAAGCACCGTCGATACGCAGGTTGGTGGTCAAGAGCAGTGCGGCCGTCTATGGGTCTTCCCCTCAGGACCCAGCTTTATTCACTGAGGACATGACCGCAGAAACATTGCCGCGCAGCGGTTTTGGTAAGGATTCGGTAGAAGTCGAAAGCTATGTTCGGGGGTTTTCTCGGCGCAGGTCTGGCGTTGAAGTCACTGTTTTACGGTTGGCGAACGTCATCGGTCCCCACATCGCTACTCCCATGACCGACTACTTCACCTTGCCAGTTATCCCAACCGCGTGGGGCTTTGATGCCCGCTTGCAATTTCTGCATGAGCAGGATGCGGTTGATGTTTTAGCAGCTGCTGTGACCCATGAACGCGGACTGGGTGTCGTCAACGTCGCAGGAGATGGTGCGCTGACCGTGACTCAAGCGGCTCGGCTGGCTGGTCGGGTGACCGTTCCCGTGCCGCTTCCATCAGGAGATTGGCTGGGCCAAGTGGTGCGGCGGGCCGGTTTAGTTGATTTCTCGCCAGATCAGTTACGGCACTTGGTATACGGCCGGGGGCTTGATACCACCCGGATGCGCACCATGTTGGGCTTTGCGCCGCGTTGGACTACTCGGGAGGCATTCGCGGATTTCGCGGCCGCCCAGCGCGGGCCGGTTCCGTTGCTCGTTCCACAACTTCTTCAGGCGGTGACCTCAGCGCGCGCATGGGCGTTAGAGCGCGCTGAGGTCAGAGCGGCGTCGGCAGAGGTGAATGATGACTGATCTAGCGGGTCGCTTTGTTGCGGCCTTGGCGTCTTTGTCCGGCGATGCGGTCGCCGCTGCGATCGAGGCGCTGGTAGCGGAGGGTGAACGAGCAGGAATTGCTGATATGGATCAACGTGTCGCCGCGGTTTTATCACTGGTTCGTTCTCGGCTCGCCGGTTCTTACAATGTGGATGTTTTTGGATTTGACGCTGAATTGACCGAAGCCCTGTTGCCGTTGTTGCGTCCGCTATACCGGCGATGGTTTCGGGTTGAGGTTCGGGGAGTCGAGAACATTCCTGATGACGGGCCAGCGCTTTTGGTCGCTAATCATGCCGGTGCGATCGCGTTGGATGCGGTGATGATGCAGTTAGCCGTTCACGATGAGCATCCCCAACATCGATACTTACGCCCACTAGGCGCGGACTTAGTTTTCGCTACGCCTGGCTTGAATGCCTTAGCCCGTAAAACGGGCTCTACTCGGGCTCACGTGGCGGACGCAGAGCGATTACTAAGAGCTGGTGAATTGGTTGGGGTGTGGCCCGAAGGTTTTAAAGGGACCAGTAAACCTTTCTCTGAGCGGTATAAGCTGCAACGCTTTGGTCGTGGCGGGTTCGTCTCGACAGCCCTCAAAAGTGGTGTGCCGATCATCCCGTGCGCCATTGTCGGTGCTGAAGAGACCTACCCCATGGTGGGGAATCTTTCTTCTGCGGCTCGGTTGTTTGGCTTACCGTATTTTCCTGTCACCCCTACCTTTCCCTGGTTTGGGCTCTTGGGCATGATCCCGTTACCCAGCAAGTGGATGATTGAGTTTGGTGTTCCGGTTGACACTGAAGGTCTTGACCCAGCCGCCGCGGAAGATCCCATGTTGGTTTTTGAACTTACCGACCAAGTGCGCGAGACGATTCAACAAACGCTGTACACCATGCTTGCTCGGCGTCACTCAGTGTTCTTTTAACCTTGGCGTCTGGCCTGTGTCAGTTTAGTTAGCGATGCCGGCGGCGTAATGCTGCGCCCACGATCGCGCCGCCGATAGCGGCACCTGTACCCGCGATCACTGGGACTCCAACCTTTGCTGCCTTCCGGCCAGTCCGGTAATCCCGGATCTGCCATCCGTTTGCTCGGGCGTAGGCACGCAGCCGCGCATCAGGGTTGACGGCACAAGGTTGACCAACGAGCTCAAGGAGCGGAATATCGTGCGCTGAGTCGGAGTACGCCGAGCATCGAGGGAGAGCCAAGCCGTGGTGGGTAGCAAGCTCCGCGACGGCAGCCGCCTTCACGGCGCCGTGTAATGGTTCGCCGACTAAACGCCCGGTGTAAATGCCATCGCGTTGTTCCGCAACGGTGCCGAGAGCACCAGTCAAGCCAAGGCGGCGGGCGATCGTCTCCGCCATTTCAATGGGGGTAGCTGAAACTAGCCATACTTGTTCACCAGCATTGAGGTGCTCATGAGCTAGGGCCAACGTGCCAGGCCAGATTTTTCCAGAAATTACTTCGTCGTAGACGTGTTCACCGATAGCCGTGATTTCTGCGACGGAGTGGCCACGCACGAAAGATAAGGCCCGATCGCGAATATCGTGAACGTCGTCGAGGTTCTCCCCAAATGCGCGATAACGGACTTGCCGCCGCGCCATCCACCACAAATCGGCTGCGGCGAAAAAGTTGCGTCGGTATAACTCACGAGCAAAGTAAAAAATGCTGGCACCCCGCAAGATGGTGTTATCAGCGTCGAAAAAGGCGCCAGTTAAGCTGCTTTCAGTGAGCTCAGCTCTCACACCGTCAGCCACGTTCTGAACCCTACCTGGTTCCCTGGTGGTTCAACTGGTGGAGTAATGAATACAAGAAAGCACAATGCCTGATATAACCCTATTCATGAGGCGTAGAAGAATTCTTTCCTTTCTTGCCGGTGCGTCCATTCTCCCCGCATTAGGCAATTCATCCGCTTCAGCGGAGCCTTATCAGCGAGGCATTCCTGCTGGTTACGGCCAGGTTGATCCACGAACTGCACGCCGCGTGCCTCTTTGGCATGAGTTGAACTCGACGAACCCCACCTTTCCCGGTGATCCAGAATTCCGCTCCGAGGTTTTCACCACTATCGAAGAGTCGGGTTATTTGCTCGAACAAGTCACCAGCTTGGGGACGCATACGGGGACGCATATCGACGCACCGGCTCACTTTGTTGAAGGCGCCGCGCGGTTGAGCGAGCTTGATGAGAGCTGGACCTTAATGCCTTTGTTTACCTTGGACCTTCGCGCGCGGATTGCCAGTCAGGGTGCCAATTTCACGATTGGTCTTGACGCTTTAAAAGCTGCTGAAGCCCGCTACGGCCGCATCCCAACCCGTGGGTGTGTGGTGTTGTTCACTGGACTCTCTGCCCGGTTTACCTCAAAAATCGGTCCTGGTTCTACCGATGACTATTTTGATGCTGTCCCAGGGTTTACCGCTGGCGCCGTGGAGTGGCTTTTCGAACGCCGAAACATTTGTGCTCTTGGCTCGGATACTTTCGGCCCAGATGCCACGTCGGATGAAAATTTCACCGCAACAGCGACGGCGTTAGCGCAAGGTGGCGTTGTGGTTCCTAATCTCAGTGACGGCCTACGCCAGATGCGGCCATATGGTGACTGGATTTCGGTGAATGGACCACGTCTGAAGTTTTCTGGTTTTCCAGTGGGAGTGACTGGCTTTACGTTGCGGTAGTAAGCAAGCGTTAATCGCGCGGCAGCTACCGTCAGCCGTTAATCGCTGATGAATTCTCGGAGACTACGGTTAAGTCTGTTACCTGACGTAGGCGCCGATTGAGGTGATGGACCGGGTCCACAGATGCCATCATTTCTGCACAGGTCTGTGGCTCACCGAAAAGTTTGCCTTGGCCTAGGTCACATCCTGCTTCTTTGAGAATGTTCGCTTGGCGCCGGTTATCTATGCCCGGTGCGCATAACGGCACGTCAAGAGTGCGACCTAGATGAACTGCGGTGGCAGCAATACTTTCAGCGCGGTGAGAATCCAGGTCGCCGGATAACAACCCTCGTGCTAGTTCGATGATGTCTATGGGCAGGGTAAGCACTTGATCCAAGTTACTGACGCCAGTTCCAAACCCACAAAGGGCAACTCGGATTCCTAGTTGTCGGATTGTGGCAAGAACTTCACCGATTCGAACGAGGTCAGTGACTGCTCTGGTTGGAGTTATCTCGATCACGAGTGAGTCAGCGGGGATGCCTCGCCAACGCACCGCATTGCGCAAATGCGCCAGTAAGTCATCTGGTTCGAGCAGGCGAGTCATCGGCACATCAACGTGCACAGCGAGCTGGGGGTAGCCCATTCGTAACCGTGGGATATCGTGGCTCACCGCGTCAAGGATTGCGTCTTCGACCGGACGCCCGAGGGCGAATTCAGAGTCTGATGTGATGGCTTGCACTGCGACTAGCTTCTGATTTTCGAGTTGCACGACCGGTGCGTAACGTACTTGGATTTTTAACCGGTTGGGGGCGGGGTGACCTGACCACCAGCGGGCCCAACTTGATAGCTGGTTGTCATCAGTCACATCGATGTCATGGTCAGGTTCGTAAGTGACAAAAGTTCCTTTGCCAGCGCGTTTTGCTGCGTACATTGCGGTGTCGGCATGTTGCAAAAGTAAATCTGCAGTGACCTGTTCGTAATGCTGCGCGCTGGAAGTTGCGGCACTGAGATCTCCCGAAGAAGTTGTAGAGGGTGCCCATGAAGGGACAACTACTATCCCGACACTTGCGGTTGCAGCATCTCCTAACTGATTCGTTATGGTTGGCCCTCCTGCTCGTTCGATTGCGTTTAAAATTTTCTTCCCTAATAAACTGATGTCGGGAACGTGCCCATCAAGGACTACGGCAAACTCATCACCACCCAGTCGCGCCACAGTGTCTGTTGAGCGAACGCAGCGCCGTAGCTGGTCTCCTATTCGAACAAGGAAGCCATCTCCAGTCGAGTGGCCTAAAGTGTCATTAATTGTTTTGAAATCGTCGAGGTCGATATACAGCAGGCAAAAGCTGTATCCAATGGCACGGTGCTGCTGAACAGCCTCTTCCAAGCGGTGCTGAAAAAGAGCTCGATTTGCTAAAGATGTCAATGGATCATGAAAGGCTTGCTCACGCAGCTGCTCGTGACCTGTTCGGATGACTTGAAGTAAGTGGTTGTTTTCGCGCAGGCTCAGCAACTGGCGAACGACCACGGTAGTAACGAGAAGTAAGAGCATAAAAATTTGTACATTCCCGATAGGCAGATCAAACGCAAGCTGGACGAAAGTAAGGCCCCCAACTCCAGTGAGCGGGAGGTAAGTCGCTATCAGCGACGGCGCGTGCGTGAAATGCGTAAGCCCATAAGTTATAGGGCTCGGGCTATTCCCCGTGACATTCCCAACACTGTCGCTCTGGTTGCTAGCAGTGGTTGTTGCGCGCTCGGTGTCCATTATCAGTGCGCTGAGGCCAAGAAGGGCCGGGCCAGCTACGAAACCAACGTTGTATAGCGGGGGCATCTCAACGGCGCCTGAACTGAGGACATAGAGGAAAAAGCTGTCTGACACCGATAACGCGATGACGCCTGCTCCGAGCAGGAACAAGCTAGCTGGACGGCGAGGGCGCCTGAAGATTCCCGTGAGTGTGACAACGACCACCATCAGGATGTCAGTGATCGCGTAGGCCATAGCCACGATGAATGCCCCGGGCGATGCTGCCCCGCTTTCAAGAACACTGCCTAAAGCAGTCGCCCAGCTTAAAAGAAACAACGAACCTACAACTACCGTCGCGTCGAGTAGCAAGAGGATCCGGTTGTGCCGCTGGAGTGTGTTTCCTTGCCGCTTTTCGCTTAATGGAGGGCGCGCGAGAACAGGATCGGCGGGGAGGCACAGAAGGGCGGGTAAGGCAAAGAGGGGCAAACTTAGGTACCCCACATCTGCCAACGATGGCGATGGCAAGCCTTGGTCCAGCACTATTTGATACCACGACCACACGATCTGGCCGCATGTCCAACCGGTCACGCCACAAGCAAAAAGGAACCGCCATCGACGTTCCGTGCTGTTTCCCTTTGCCTTATGCCAGGTCCACCAGAAACAAGTAGCAGCTGCAAGCCCTGCACCGAACTGGCCGAAGTTATCTACTATCTGGGCGGTTTTCTCAGGAAGGAGCCCAGAGATAGAAAGCCCAACAGTTCCCAAAACCCACACTGCGGCGAGCGCAACAAAAAAGCGGAAGTGCCCTGCGCGTGTTGGGGAGCGATGTCTCGCCAACATGTGAGGAGTCGCTTCAGTCATCAGGGTGCGACTCCTTTCTCCAGCGGGTACGCGTGCCATGGCTCGGCATGCGGGGCGATTCGTGAACAACAATCCAAGAACAACCGCACTTCGTGAACATAGGTATACGTCCCGTTATACCCGTTTGCAAGGGTCGTCAGGTACTGCTCGTAAAACCCCACGACTCGTACGGAAATTTTTTTTAGGGCTCCTCGTGCACAGCTGAAAGATGATTTTGGTGATACTTGAGAGGCGATAGTGTCTGTTCAAATGAGTGATCACACTGTTGCCGCTTCGCGTAGTCATCTCCCTGCGCCGCGGATTGTGCTTCTTACAAGGGCTGGCTGCCATTTGTGTGAGCAGGCTCGTGACGTAGTCAGCCGGGTAGCTCAAGAGGTGGGCGTTACCTGGCGTGAGGATGATGTGGATGCATCAGGGGAACTTCAGGAAAAGTACGGCGAGTTTGTCCCCGTGGTCTTTATCGACGGTGAGCAGCATGATTTCTGGCGAATCAATGAGGTCCGACTTCAGAAGGCTCTCTCTGCAATCTGATCGCAACCCTCCGTCACTTTGTGCATATGTTCACAAGTCCCTATCGTGGAGATGGATCCCCTGGGGAAGATGCTTTTTTCGGTCTGATACAGGGGCTCCATGCGTGCCGTTATGCGGTTGGCGGCCCTCGAGTAGTAGTCCACGAATCAGCATGACGTTGAAGATTAACTTGCTAATAGGAGAGCAGTAACCCGTGACCGATGAGCACCTAGCCCCCCGCGGCATTCCTGATGCCACCGTGGCTCGGTTGCCGCTATATTTGCGGGCGCTTCATGGGTTTGTCGATGGCGGCGTTGCGGTCATTTCTTCCGATGAACTAGCAGTTGCTGCCGGTGTGACCTCAGCGAAATTGAGGAAAGATCTTTCTCACTTGGGCTCCTACGGTGTGCGGGGCGTGGGATATGACGTTGACTATCTAATGTACGAAATCTCTCGTGAACTGGGGCTCACTCACCAGTGGCCCGTTGCCATCGTGGGCATTGGAAATTTGGGCCAGGCGCTCGCCGGATATGCCGGCTTTAGCAGCCGTGGTTTCCGGGTAGTTGCCTTGTTTGACCAAGACACCCGTCTTGTCGGTCGTCATGTGGGGGGGTTAGTAGTTCAACATCTGGATGATCTGCCGAACGTGATGAAAACTCAACCGATTGCGATTGCGGTTCTTGCCACCCCGGCTAAGCCCGCCCAGGAGGTGTGTGACCGATTGGTCCAGGCCGGTGTTCGTAGTGTGCTCAATTTTGCACCTTGTGTCCTTGCGGTTCCTGAGGGTGTTGACGTCCGCAAAGTTGATTTAGCGACAGAACTCCAGATCTTGGCTTTCCACGAGCAGCGAAAGGCCGCCCCCGATTCAGTAGCGGCGGTTCTTCTGCCCGCGGAATCTCCGGCAACGGTTTTTGATTTCCGTACCGCTAAGGAGGAGCCGGGATGACACTTCTTGTCGTTGGAGTTTCTCACCGCAGCGCTTCATTGCCATTGTTGGAGCGAGTCGCCTTAGACATGACTGCCGCTGAACGGTTGCGGACCATTGCCTCAGGCAAGCAGGTCAATGAAGTTATGGTGCTCGCTACATGCAACCGCGTTGAGGTCTACGCGGATGTCACTGGCTTTCATGCTGGTTTGACGCGCATCGCCAGAGCGTTGTCAGATGTGACTAGCGTGCCGCTCGATGATCTTGCTGGGCATTTAGTGGTCCGTTACGCGGAGCGGGCAGTGGAGCATGTTTTCGCGGTGTCCTGTGGCTTGGAATCAATGGCCGTTGGAGAAGGGCAGGTCCTGGGGCAGCTGCGCCGTGCATGGCAGGACGCTCAACGCACTGGTCATACCGGTCGCCGGCTCGATGATCTGCTTCGCAGCGCTATGCGCGTCGGTAAAAGCGCCCGAGCTGAGACGGCGCTGGAAGCGGCAAACGCGTCTTTGGTTGACGTTGGTTTTGAACACGCTGAGCGTGTGCTCGGTCCGCTTACCGGGCAGCACGTTTTAGTTGTAGGCGCCGGCTCGATGAGTGGCTTGGTTGTGACAACTGCTGCCCGCGTCGGGGTGAGATCAATGTCAATCGCTAACCGGACAATCTCCGCCGCGGCTCGACTAGCAACCCAGGTGGGCGGTCAGGTCGTGCTGTGGGACGACTTGCCGTCCGCGTTGAGCGCTGCTGATCTCATTATTACGTGCACGGGTGCGGCGGGCACTGTGATTGATGAGTTGACCGTTCGTGCTGCGATTGAACGAAGGACGTCTGATCAACGCCAGGTTTATATCGACTTGGCGTTACCGCGGGACGTTGCCCCGGAAGTATCCGCCATCACCTCCGTAGATGTTGTTGATCTAGCTGTGCTGGGTGCGGCTTTAGCGTCTAGTAAACCCGGTGTTGACGATGACCTCACTCAGGTGAAAACGATGATTGCCGCCGCGGTTGCAGAACATAATGCGGCGACTCAAGCGCAAGCAGTAACGCCTGCGGTTGTGGCGCTACGATCCCGAGCGGCAGAGTTCGTTGATCGTGAGATGAAACGGCTAGCCACTCGACTCCCGGACGCTTCTGCTGATGTCTTAACTGAAGCTCGTCAGGCCATGAACCGCGTGGTGGAGAAACTTCTCCACGCGCCAACCGTGCGGGTGCAAGAACTTGCTGGCCGGCCTGACGGTAACGCCACGTCATACGCTGTTGCGCTTCGTGAGTTGTTTGACCTCGCTATTGACACGGAAGCGTCCACCCCGGCCCGCTTAGGAGAAGACGCGGATGCTGGGGAACTGCTGCACCCGGCATTGGCGCACCATGCCGCGTTGCTCTCCGAACCGACATTTCTCGCTGAAGATTCCTTGCCGACTCAGCAGAATACGTCGCCTTACCGCTCTGAGTTCGTGTTATGACGGTCCAAGAACTGCGTTTAGGGACGCGTCGTAGTGCTTTGGCGATGGCGCAAAGTAGGCAGATCGCCGAGCAAGTCACGGCTATCACGGGTCGCCCCGTTCGTCTGGTGGAAATTGTCACTCAAGGAGACACCACGCCGGGCTTACCGAGTGACATGGGCGGTGTAGGGGTGTTCGTCACCGCGCTGCGACGTGCCCTTGTAGATGGAGCCATTGATCTTGCAGTTCATTCCCTCAAGGACTTACCCACCACCCCAGACTTGGCGTTAGTAACCGCTGCTATTCCGCAACGTGAAGATCCGCGTGATGCAGTGATTGCAGCTGATCGCCTCAAGGATCTCCCGATGCCTCAGTGGCCAGACGGCGCGCGGGTAGGAACGGGCTCGCTTCGGCGAGCGGCGATGGTCCGTGCCTTAGCTCCTCAGCTCGTGGTGGTTCCCATTCGGGGCAACGTGGATACCAGGATTGCTTTAGTGCGTCACGGTGCGATCGATGCCGTGGTGGTTGCTTATGCCGGTCTGCTCCGGCTGGGTCAAGCCACTGAAGCCAGCCAGGTGTTTGATCTAGCAACTATGCCACCGGCTCCTGGTCAAGGGGCGCTAGCCGTGGAGTGTCGCGCCGACAACACTTCCCTTAGGGATGCCCTCGTTCCTTTGGATCACCGCCCCACTCGCGAGGCCGTGACCGCTGAGCGTGCCTTCTTAGCTGCGGTTGAAGCAGGATGTTCTGCTCCGGTGGGCGCCTATTTGCTTTCAGGGCGAGGGAACGACACGTCCGGTGCGGCACTGCACGGTCTCGTCGCAGCCCTCGACGGTTCTCAGGTGGTACGTGATGTGGTGCATGGTTCATCCGCAGACGCTCAACAGCTAGGTCAGGAACTCGCTGAGCGCCTCCTGCTGGCTGGAGTCCGCCATCTCATCAATCAGCGGCCCGATGACATCGCCGGCCCGGCGATTGGTGCTCCTGAACCGGAACGACCACCTAGTCTCGCTGATTGTGTTGTGACCGTTGACCAGCCCTTTCCGGAGCGTGCCTCATGACCCCTTCCGTCACTCAGACCAGAACGACCGACTTGGCTCCGTCCGAACCGGCCGTATCTGAGTCTTCACATGTCACGGTGAATAGTTCGACAACTGATTCCCCCATCTCTATGGAGGCCCCTGTGCTCACCCCGGCATCACCAAAACCCATCACTGGTGTGGTGATTTTCGTGGGGACAGGGCCAGGTGACCCAAGTTTGTTGACCGTCCGTGCAACAGAAGTGCTTTCAACAGCAGATGTGATCATTCTCGACACAGTGTTAAGCGGTGCAGATGTGTGGCGGTGGGCTCGCCCGGACGCCGAGGTTATTCGGGTTGATGTGGATGGGGAAGGTCACCCCGTAACGCCAGCAGTTCGGCTGCGCGCCTTAACGAAAGCGGCTCGCGGTGGTCAACGCGTCGCACGTCTAGTGGATGGCGATCCGGCCCTTTTCGGCGGGATAGCAGAGGAAGCCCTGGCGTGCCATAAAGCCGGTTTGCGATGGGAAGTCGTCCCAGGCGTATCAGCTGCTACCGCAGTGCCTGCTTACGCCGGCATTCCACTGACTACCCGCGCTACTCGCATGGTGCATGTCACGGCAGTGACCGAGGCAACGCGGGTGCCATGGTCCGGGTCAGTGGACCCCACTATCACGGTGGTGTTGCTTGGATCCGTCTCCGTCATCCGAACCGCGTTGGCTCAGCTTGTCGAGGCCGGTCGTAACCCGCAGAGTCTTTTCGCGGTGACCTCCGATGGAACGCGAACCGAGCAGCGGACCGAAACCGGCACACTTGCTGGTGCCGATGACGTCCTCAGGGGGATCGCAGAGGACCGTCGGGTTGTTGTCGTGGTGGGCGATCCAGTTCCGATGCGGGATCAGCTGTCGTGGTTTGAGACCAAACCTTTATTCGGGTGGAGGGTCCTCGTACCAAGAACCAAAGACCAGGCCGGTGCTACGACCGACCAACTCGCCGGTTACGGCGCGGTCAGTGATGTTGTCCCGACAATTTCGGTGGAGCCGCCACGGACTCCGCAGCAGATGGACCGCGCTGTTCGAGGTTTGGTCACTGGCCGGTATGAATGGATTGGATTCACCAGTGTCAACGCGGTGCGTGCTGTTCGCGAACGTTTTGAGGGCTTAGGTCTTGATGCGCGCGCTTTCTCCGGGTTGAAGGTCGCCGCGGTGGGGGGCGTTACGGCGCAATCTTTGCGGGAGTGGGGAATCGAGCCCGACCTCGTCCCCGAGACAGAGCAATCCGCGCAGGGTTTGCTGGACCATTGGCCTCCTTACGATGATGTGCTCGATCCCATTAACCGGGTATTCCTGCCCCGAGCTGATATCGCCACGGACACCCTGGTTGCTGGTCTGACTGAGATGGGCTGGGAAGTGGATGACGTCACTGCTTACCGCACGGTTCGAGCCGCACCACCGGCACCTGAGATTCGCGAGGCAATCAAAGCTGGTTCCTACGACGCCGTGGTGTTTACCTCCAGCTCGACCGTACGTAACCTCATTGGCATTGCCGGGAAACCCCACCCCTCAACCGTGGTGGCGTGCATTGGACCGGCCACTGCTAAGACAGCTCAAGAGCATGGTCTTCGGGTTGATGTGCTCGCGGCGGAGGCATCCACAGGCTCCCTGATTGACTCCTTAGCGCAGTTCGGTGCCGGGATGCGTGAGAGTGCAGTTGAGGCTGGTGAGCCAGTGCTGCGGCCTAGTGAGCGCAGGCCAGCATCGCGGCGCCGAGCTCGTTAAGTTTACGTAGGGCGCCATGTCTGCTACACCGCCCGAATCTTCTCTGAGGAATGTCCATGTGAAGTCAGGTGGCGTTACTGGTGTAAGACGAGAAGGCGTCCAGGAGCTTGCGACAACCTCTCGTCCTACACCAGGAACGCCACTCCGCCTAGGTGAGGTGTGGGCTTGAGTGGTTTACCGGTGCAGCGCCCACGGAGGTTGCGAAGCTCGGCAGCTATAAGGCGGCTGGTTCGAGAGGCATCGATTGCACCCAGCGATTTGGTGTTGCCGGTTTTTGTTCGGGAAGGGGCGAGTGAGCCGGCCCCAATTAGTTCTATGCCGGGGGTCATGCAGCATTCCTTGGCTTCGCTCCGAGGAGTAGCCCGAGAGGTTGTCACGCTCGGTCTGGGTGGCGTCATGGTCTTTGGGGTTCCAGCATCTCGGGACGCGCATGGCTCTGGTGCTGATGATCCGCAAGGAATTCTGAACGCCGCCCTTCGGGTAGTCCGCGATGAGGTTGGTGATGACACGGTTGTGATGGCGGACCTCTGCCTTGATGAGTTCACCGATCATGGGCATTGCGGAATGCTAGATAGCTCGGGTGCCGTAGATAACGACGCGACTTTAGAGCGTTATGCCGCAATGGCTTTGGCGCAGGTGGCTGCTGGCGCTCAGGTTCTTGGCTTGTCAGGCATGATGGACGGCCAGGTCGGTTATGTCCGAGCGGTCCTGGATGCAGCCGGTCACTTTGACACCATTCTGTTGGCTTACGCAGCCAAGTACGCGTCCGCGTTTTATGGCCCGTTTCGTGATGCTGTTGAGTCAACCCTGGTGGGTGATCGGGCTACCTATCAACAAGATCCGGGCAACGCGCAGGAGGCACTCCGCGAGGTTCGATTAGATCTCGCGGAAGGCGCAGACATCATTATGGTCAAACCGGCGTTGCCGTATTTGGACATCGTGCGTCGCGTTGCCGACGTGGTGGATGTGCCAGTCGCCGCTTATCAGGTGAGTGGTGAATATGCCATGGTCGAAGCTGCTGCAGCAGCAGGCATGATCGACCGTGAGCGCGCCATCGTTGAAACGTTGACTTCGGTAAGCCGGGCTGGTGCGCAAATCCAGCTGACGTATTGGGCTGCTGAAGTAGCTCGACGTCATTTGCTGAGCTGACGATTCGGTGGGCTAGAGCGGGATGACGGTAAGAGAACACCGCATACCAGGAGCTCTGCTCAATCGAGCGTCTGATGTCACGAGTGTGCAATCGAGGGCTTCAGCTAGCGCAACGTAACTGGCGTCATATGCCGAGAGATTGTCCCGAAGGCTCCAAATGCGTTGCAGGAGAAGCTGAGTGGAGTGCCTGGTGAGACCCATCGCTTGCCAGGTTTGAACGATCAGGTCACCCTGCTGTGCAGTGATCTGGTGGTGAAGAACTTTTCGGCGCAACACGCTGACTACTTCGGAGTCGATGAGGTAGGGCGAGTGAAGCTGTTCAGTAGCAGCAAGGTGCCGAGCCTTACCATCGGTGAGTAGTGCGTTGAGCGCGGCAGATGCGTCGAGGACGATCATTGAGCGCGCGAAGCGTCTAAATCATCCAAGATTGCTCGAACGCTGATGCCAAGATCTGGCAAGGCTTGTAGGAGGGCTGGGTTGTCCGCCCTGCGCGATACTTCGGTTAACTCGCGAACGGCTATTGCGTTGACTGAGGTCGCATTCCTTTCTGCCAGTTTGGTAAGCCGTTCCACTACTTCATCGGGAACATTACGCAGATACAAAGTCTTCATGTTGCAAAATGCTAGCTAAACGATTGCGAGTCTGCAATGGGCGCGAGTGCTAGCGGAATGCAGCAAGGCTTTGTAGCGGGCTAGCGTGCGGACTAAGTCACTACAAGGGGTAAGTTACGCAGCCTTACCCGCTTCAATCTCTAAAGTAATGGTGACTTTGTCACCAACGAGGACACCGCCGCTGTCAAGGGGCACGTTCCATTCCAAGCCGAAGTCCTTGCGGCTGATTTCACCGGTGGCACTAAAACCCGCAACGGGCTGACCTTCGGCCATCGGGTTGGCGGCGGCGCCATTAAATTCTAAGGAAAATGACACCGGGTGAGTGCGGTCGCGAATAGTCAGGTCACCGTTGAGAGTAAAAACGTCCCCGTGGGGCTGAATCCCAGTGGACCGAAAAGTCATCGTTGGCCAGGTGTCCGCGTCGAAGAAGTCAGGAGATTTGAGGTGCCCGTCCCGGTTGGCGTCACGGGTGTCCACGCTAGCGATCTGAGCGGTCGCTTCAACCGTTGATGAAAGAATGTCATTCGCGACGACGATGGTCCCTGAGACGTCGGCGAAACGGCCCTTCACTTTGCTCACCATGAGATGGCGGACGGTAAAGCCAACTTCGGAATGGGCAGGATCGACTGTCCAAGTACCTGCGCTGAGTCCAGGGAGTGCTGTCATCAGATTCTCCTTAGTCGAGTAGAAATCGTGGACTTATCGGGACAAACGTACAGGGATCTTATGGTAAACCAAGATAGTTGAAGATTCAATTTTCAGTAGGGTTCCTCTATGACAGAGATCATTTGGCTTGATGCGGATGAGCAAAATGCTTGGCGCTCCTATCTCCGCGCGACTCGACTTTTAGATGAGGAGCTACGTCGCGGACTGGAAAGCCACGATCTCAGTCACCAGGAATATGAAATCTTGGTCCGACTTTCTGAAGCCGCTCAACGCACTTTGCGGATGGCCGAACTTGCTGCCAGCGTGGTGAGTTCACGCAGTCGTTTAACCCATACCGTCGGCCGGCTAGAAAAAGCCGGTTTAGTGACTCGTCAGCGCTGTGTGCGTGATGGCCGGGGAGTGGAATGCCATTTAACGGTGGCCGGCATGAGTACAGTTAAAGCTGCCGCCCGCACTCACGTAGCAGACGTTCGGCGTGGACTGCTCAATGCCGTGAGCCGCAAGGATTTTCTCGCGCTGGGGGCAATCCTGGCGCAGGTGGCTCATCACCTCGATCCAGAAGGCAAGATTGTGATTTAAGAGGGGACTGCTTCAGGGGGGCGCAGGTTGAAGTAGAGGGCTTGTCAGAATGGTGGTGTGATGTACCCCGACGATGCGCCGGTGAGCGACGGCCTCTTGGTTCGGGCGCAGGTGACTATTCCCGGTGGGGTCAATTCGCCCGTTCGAGCCTTCCGTGCTGTCGGGGGGACGCCGCGATTCATCACCCATGCCAAAGGCCCCTATTTTTACGATGCCGACAACCGCCGGTACGTGGACCTGATCTGTTCATGGGGGCCGATGATCCTCGGCCACGCGCACCCGGATGTTGTTACCGTCGTGCAGCAGGCAGCTGAGCAAGGATTCAGTTTTGGGACTCCTTCGGAGAATGAGGTTGCCCTAGCGGAAGAGCTTGTTCGCCGTGTTCCGCCGGTTGAACAGGTGCGGCTTGTGAACAGCGGCACGGAAGCCACCATGAGCGCCGTCCGATTGGCTCGGGCTGCGACCGGGCGGTCCTTGGTAGTGAAGTTTGCTGGTTGTTACCACGGTCACGTTGACGCTTTGTTAGTCGCCGCGGGCAGTGGGGTCGCAACCCTCGGATTGCCGGATAGTCCTGGGGTGACCGCAGCCAGTGCCGCCGACACCATCGTGTTGCCTTACAACGACAGTGCAGCTATCCGCCAGCTGTTCGCTGACCGTGGCGATCAGGTCGCCTGCGTGATCACTGAAGCCGCAGCCGGCAACATGGGAGTTATTCCCCCCGCTCCTGGGTGGACAGCACTGTTGCGGAACCTGACCGCAGCGCACAAGGCGCTCTTCATCAGCGATGAAGTGATGACGGGGTTTCGTTGTTCGCCGTCAGGTTGGTACGGGTTGGAAGGCGCTTCGCCGGAGGGTGCCCCAGATTTGTTCACCTTTGGCAAAGTGATGGGCGGCGGTTTTCCGGTGGCGGCATTCGGGGGTCGTGCCGATCTCATGGCCCAACTTGCACCTCTGGGGCCGGTTTATCAAGCAGGCACACTGTCTGGCAACCCTGTTGCCAGCGCGGCTGGTTTAGCAACGTTGACTCGCTGCGGGCCGGAGGTTTATCAACGCCTCACAGACGTTGCATCCGCAATCTCTGCAGCGGCCACAGCGGAACTCTCCGCTGTTGGTGTGCCGCATGTGGTGCAACATGCCGGCAGCATGTTTAGCGTGTTCTTCACTAAAGGCCCGGTGCATGATTATGCGACTGCCGCCACCCAAGATACCGCCGCTTTCCGGGCTTTTTTTCACACCATGCTGGCTCATGGGGTGCATCTCCCGCCATCGGCATTTGAGGCGTGGTTCGTTTCCGCGGCACACGATGATGGTGCCGTCAATCAGGTGCTTGACGCCTTGCCATTCGCCGCTCAAGCGTCCGCGGCTACCCAGAAAGGAGCTCACTCGTGAGTGACATGGACCAAAACCTTCCTGCACGTGAGCGGCGATCGCCAGGGCGCACGGTTATCCATCTGTTGCGCCATGGTGAGGTGCATAACCCTGCTGGCGTGTTGTATGGGAGGCTCCCGGGTTATCACTTGTCCGATCGGGGCGCGCGGATGGCGGATTTGGTCGCTGAGGCACTCCGTCACCGAAACGTGACCCACGTAGTCGCCTCACCCTTGGAGCGTGCCCAAGAGACCGCGGCACCTATCGCCGCCGCCCATCAGATGGCTATTGTCACCGATGCTCGGCTCATCGAAGCGGGGAACCGGTTTGAGGGGTTGCCTTTTGGGGTCGGGGACGGCTCACTTCGTCACCCCAAACACTGGCCGCTGCTGGTTAACCCGTTCCGGCCCTCCTGGGGGGAACCTTACGAGCGAATCGTGGTGCGGATGTTAGCCGCGATCGCTGCGATTCGGGCAGAAGCACGTGGACATGAAGCAGTCGTGGTATCGCATCAACTCCCGGTCTGGGTCACTCGGCTTCGGCTAGAAGGTCGCCGTTTATGGCATGACCCGCGAAAGCGGCAATGCGCGCTGGCGTCATTAACCTCATTGACGTATAACGATCAAAACCAACTCATCACGATTGACTACTCCGAGCCGGCGGCCGCGTTGTTGCCGGGCGCGAATCCGGTCGCTGGTGCCTAATGCTTGATCATCGGTTCGTGGGATCCCAACAACGGATTTTTGGATCTTGGCTGGTTCGCTTCGCTTTGATAGTGGTGGTAGGGATAGCGGGCTGTTCTGCTGATACCGACACGATCAGCGGCCAAGCAGCTCAAGGAGGGTACGTCGCCGGTGATGGATCTGTGGAACGAATCGCGACGGCTGACCGTCGGACTGAAATTACTTTACGCGGCAACGATCTTAGCGGTACGCCGATAGACAGCAGTGCCTGGCGCGGACAGGTCATTGTGATTAATACGTGGGGTTCCTGGTGCCCCCCGTGCAACGACGAGGCCCCAACCCTGGCGGCCGCCGCGACCAAGTACGCCGAAAGCGAGGTGCGTTTCCTCGGGGTTAACCTCCGTGACGGGCCGGATGCTGCGCGCGCTTTTCAGGAACGGTACGACTTCACTTTTCCCTCGCTTCGCTGGGACGCCGATGTCATCCTTCAGTTGCAGGGCAAAGCAAGCGCTACCCCCACCACGTTGATTCTTGATCGGCGAGGGCTGGTCGCGGCCCGGGTTTCTGGTGCTGCTGAGCAGAGTGTGCTCACTGGTCTTGTCGACGACGTGCTCGCTGAGCCGGCCTCATGACGACAGGTGTGACTGCTCTAGGAGGGGCCGCTTTTTTCGATGCTCCGGACGTCGTGACGTCTGGTCCAATGCCGGTGGCGTTAGCCGTGGCGGTCTTGGCAGGCGTTCTCTCATTCGTCTCTCCATGCATCCTCCCCCTGATTCCTGGTTACCTGGGGTATTTGACTGGCATGAGTGACCTCAGTTTGATCGAACGTCCCCGGACGCGAATGGCCTTGGGAGCATTGGGTTTCGTCGTGGGATTCACCGCTGTTTTTGTGGTGCTTTTCGCGTCCTTCTCCGCGCTGACTCGCTTTCTGTGGGGCAACCAAGACCAACTCATTCGGATCTTCGGAGTGTTGATCATCATCTGGGGTGGTATTTTCGCTGGCGCTTTCCCAGGGTCCACCCGCCGATTTGCTCTGTCATGGCGGCCTGCTGCCGGCGTCGCGAGCGCCCCCCTCCTTGGCGCGATCTTTGCCTTGGGCTGGAGCCCCTGTGTTGGCCCCACCTTAGGGGCGGTGTTGGGGTTGGCCTCTGGATCTGGCGGTGGTGCTGACCGAGGAATTGCCTTGGCGATCGCGTATGGGCTGGGTCTAGGCATCCCGTTTATCGCCGCTGCGGTCGCGTGGTCACGGCTGACTACGGTATTCAGTTTTTTGCAGCGCCACCGACGGGTCATCCAACTCTGCGGTGCTCTTGGTTTGATCGTCTTAGGGGTATTGATGGTTGCCGGGGTGTGGGTGCGGTGGATGAGTTGGGTCAGCGCGGCAGTCATCGAGTGGTCGGTGCCGCTATGAAACCTGCCCCCGCCCGCTTAGGTCTTTTGGGTGGACTGCGATTTGTTTGGCGTCAACTGACGAGTATGCGTACCGCGTTATTGTTACTCCTACTATTGGCGATCGCTGCCGTACCGGGTTCTATTCTCCCGCAACGAGATGTAGATCCCAACGCGGTCATCGCGTGGCAACAACGGAACCCCGCGTGGGAAGAGTGGGTGGATCGTCTCGGTGGCTTTGAGGTGTACTCCTCGGTGTGGTTCTCCGCTATCTACCTGTTGCTCTTTATCTCGTTGGTGGGGTGTGTGCTGCCGCGTAGCCGGCGGTTGTGGGTGTCGTTACGGGCCAACCCACCAGCCGTACCATCGCGTCTGAATCGGTTGCCGGTGCATGAGCAATGGCATACTGATCTGGCTGTGTCGCAGGCTGCGGAGCTAGTTCGGGAATCGTTACGGCGCAAGCATTTTCGAGTCGTGACCCGAGAGGTTGCCCATTCCGCGAGCGTGGAGGTCAGTGGCGAACGAGGCTACCTTCGTGAAGCCGGGAATCTGAGCTTTCACTTGGCTCTCGTGGTGGTGCTCGTGGGTGTGGCTTACGGGCATTTGCTTGGTTGGCGTGGTGAGGCGGTCGTCCCGGAGGGGCAAACTTTCGCGAGTGCGGCGATCAGCTACGACACCCTCGACCTAGGCCCGTGGGTCAATAGCGAAGAGCTCCCACCGTTCGCCCTCACTGTTGACGATTTGCGCGTACGGTTTGAGACCAGCGAGTTGGACCGGGGCGCACCTCGGGATTTTCGGGCCGACGTGACCATTCGTCCTTCGCTTGACGAGCCATCGGCCCGAAAATCTGTGGCGGTGAACGATCCCCTCTCAGTATCGGGTGCGTCAGTTCTGCTACTTGGCAACGGTTATGCACCAGTGATCACGGTGCGGGATGGTCGCGGGGAAGTGATCTACTCCGACGCCACGGTTTTCTTACCGGAAGACGCCAACTACCGCTCCGCTGGCGTGATTCGAGTTTCCGGTGCCCAACCGGAACAGCTCGGTCTCCAAGGAGTATTCCTGCCCACAGCGCAACCCGGCGCGCAACGGCCCACCTCGCTGTTTCCGGACACGATCGATCCTGTGTTGCTGCTGGGGGTGTGGGTGGGTGATTTGGGGCTCACCTCCGCGAATCCGCCACGGTCGGTGTATGCGCCGTTAAATACTGAAAAGATGCGCCCCTTGGTTGACGATGATGGTGCTTTTAGCGCGTCGCTGCGCCCGGGGCAAACCATTCAACTCCCTGATGGTCGAGGTTCTGTGACTTTTGAACGGGTGCAGCGCTTCGCCGGTTTCTCCGTCCGGTACGACCCAGGTAAGCCCTGGGTTTTAGGGGGATCAATCATTGCTTTGGTAGGAGTTACGGTCTCTTTGTTCGTTCCGCGCCGTCGCGTTTTTGTTCGGGTGAGTGCCGACGAATCCGGGTCAGACGGTGTTCGTACTCTGGTTCAGGTGGGTGCTTTAGCCCGGCAGGAAGACGCTGGCCTGGTAGCTGAAGTGTCTCGCTTAAGCTCACGATTTTCCCAACTAAAGCCGATCTCCGGTGATGACAACTTGTGAGGATGCGCCATGACGGTCAATGAGTCATTAGCTGAATCCGCAAACATCCTGCTGTATGGCTCGATGGCTGCGTATGCGGGTGCCTTTCTTGCGTATACAGCTGATCTCGCTTCTTCGACAGCACGTCTTGGTGTCACTCGCTCTGCCCAGCCCGATGAGCAGAAGGTCAACGTGGGTTCCGCTCAGTCGCCCGTTGACATCGGAAGTCCCTCGCCGGATATGTCAGACCACGCAGGGCGGGCGCCGGAGCAGTTACATAGAGGGTTGAAGAACCTCGACTCGCCGGCCCGAAACCTGGCCGACCAGGAACCAGCCCGCCGAGCGGCCGCGATAGGAACCGCTCTCACTGTCGTGGCGGCGTTGCTGCACGTGGGGTCGGTGGTAACTCGGGGGGTGGCGGTAGAGCGGCCCCCTTGGAGCAACATGTTCGAGTTCAGCACTGCTGGCGCATGGGTGGTGACGGCAGTCTTCCTGGCGGCTTTTCGATGGCGAGATGTGCGTTACCTCGGTGCGTTTGTCATTGGTCCCGTGCTGCTCACCTTGGGTTTGGCGGTCGCCGTGTTGTACACCGAAGCCGGGCAGGTAGTCCCGGCTTTGCGGAGTGTGTGGCTAGCAATTCACGTCAGCGTCGCGTTCATCGCATCCGCACTATTTGTCATTGCGTTTTCGCTGACCGTGCTGTATCTCGTGCAGCAACGGCGACAAGAACGGCGGGACGCCGGTGAGGTAGTGGAACCGTCCTTCATGGATAGCTTGCCTTCAGCGACCGAACTTGACACGGCGTCATATCGATTGCATGCCATCGGATTCCCGCTGTGGACATTCACCGTGATAGCGGGTGCGATTTGGGCTGAACAAGCATGGGGTCGCTACTGGGGTTGGGATCCGAAAGAAGTGTGGTCTTTCGTGATATGGGTGGTATACGCCGGTTACCTGCACGCCCGTGCGACTCGCGGCTGGCAGGGACGAAAAGCCGCATGGCTCGCCATGGTCGGTTTCGGGTGTTTGTTGTTTAACTTCCTGGTCGTCAACATTGTCTTTGTGGGGTGGCACTCCTACGCCGGAGTCGGCTAACGCGATCAAGACAAGCAGAGTGTCGTATACCCAAAGCGTCGAGAAGACGCAGGAACGAGGATTGTTGTGCTGCTGCGGTACACCCTGATGCGATTACTGGTGCTTGCTGCATGCCTGCTGTTGTTGTGGTTAATCGGAGTCCGTGATCCTCGGTGGTTGCTGCTCGGGACAGCATTCATGTCGGTCCTCGTGTCGTTCTTTGCTTTACGTGGTCCTCGCGAAGAATTGGCCCGGCGGTTAGCTGACCGCGTGCAGGGTCGTTTGGATTCAGATCGCGAACTGTCTGAGGTGGACCCTCAGCTGGCAGGTGACCGTCGGGGCAGTGATGAGGCCGCTGAAGACGCCGAACAAGACTCAGCCCAACATCATTCACCCAATCATCAGAGGAGCCAAGGCGAAACTTTCTCGGGAAAAGACTCCCCGGGGAAGGGTTCTCCAACCGACTGATCACCAAGCTAATGCCATGGCCAAACCGATGGCGTACACCAATTGAGTTCGCGCAGTATCACGTAAAACCAAAATAAGAGCCGAGCCCGTCGCCCCAGAACGGATTACCTGCACGGGTCTGATCACTAGCCCAACCGCACTGAAAGCCACCACCGCCCAAGGTACGCGGACCGTGATCGCGGCGATCACAACAAACGCAATAGTGATCAGTGTGAGGTAAAGCTGCCGGGTGCGGTGGTCTCCTAAGCGGACAGCGAGAGTGTTCTTGCCGGCGACGGTGTCAGTAGGAATATCTCGCAGGTTGTTAGCGACCAGGATCGCGCACGCAAACGCACCCACGCCGACAGCTCCCGCTCCTGCTACCCATGACACTCGCCCCGCTTGCGTATACGTAGTACCAAGGACCGCCACCACGCCGAAAAATAGGAACACTGCGACTTCACCCCACCCTCGGTACCCATAAGGTCGTGTACCGCCGGTGTACCCCCACGCGGCTAGCGCGCTCAGCGCCCCAACCAGCAGGAGCCACCACTGCTCAGACCAAGCGACTAAACCCACGCCAGCCATCGCTGCAATTCCACCCGAAAGCAGGGCCGCTTTTTTCACCGCGTTCGGTTGAGCCAGACCGGACGCGGTCAACCGAAGCGGCCCAACCCGATTGTTGTCGGTGCCGCGAACACCATCGGAGTAGTCGTTGGCGTAGTTGACCGCGACTTGTAGACCTAAGGCGACGATTAGAGCAAGCCCGGCTCGCCCTAGGTGAGCTTTCCCGATCGCAGCTGCTGCCCCACTCCCCACGAGAACTGGAGCTAGCGCCGCGGGTAATGTCCGTGGCCGGGCGCCGTTGATCCACTCCTGAATACTCGCCACGTGGTCATCATGGCGTAGTGGTCTTGATCGGCCCTGCCCGACTCAGTGGCTCGCGTGGCTGTTGAGTTGAATAAGTTCCTTTGTTCACTCGTTCGGTTCAGTTTTGGCCAGTCGACGCGCCAGAGCTGACGCTGTGGTGCGGTCTGGTTTTCCCGGGCCATGGTGGGGGATCTGCGGAAGCACATGGACTGCCCGAGGAGCTGCCGCAGGGCCGAGCTGCTCCCGGATGTGACGACGAATGTCTGCCAGCGGTGGTGGCGTGCCCACCATGAGCGCGACTATTTGGTCTCCCCACTGTGCGTCAGGCACGCCAACGACGAGGCATTCGTCGACCCCGGGGAGTTTCGCTAAAGCAGCCTCAACCGCGTGCGGGGAGACGTTCACCCCACCACTGATGAGGACATCGTCGGCTCTGCCATGCACGATCAGTCGCTTCGTTAAGGGTGAGTCGCCGAGCCAATCTCCGAGATCACTACTGTGGAACCATCTCGTCCCAGTGGAGTCAACGCTGAAGTGAGCAGAGGTGCTCTGGCCCCGGTAACCTCGCGCAATTGTCGGCCCCCCCACGCAAATCTGCCCTTGATGAATGGCCACCTGCACCCCGGCAAGGGGGACGCCGTCATAGATCACCCCTCCAGATGTTTCCGTACTGCCGTATGAGTTGATCAGTCGTATCCCTGCCGCGTCGGCACGGCTTCGGGTGGGTTCGGGGAGCGGCGCGCCACCTACTAAGACGGCGTCAAAGCTGGCAAGAGCATCGGTCGCGGCGGGGTCGCCAAGAAGTCGGACCACTTGAGTCGGGACTAAAGACACGTAGCGTGGTTCACCGGTAGTCCGGTCCATGAGTCGACGAGCTGCCGCAGTGAAATGGTTTGCGGTGAAGCTGAGCTGGCTCGTGCCCAATGCGGCAGATCCGCCTTCACTGAGGGTGCCCGGTGTGGTTCCAGCCACCAGGCTACGAACGAGCACTTGAAGACCCCCGATGTGGTGCAAGGGGAGAGCGAGCAGCCAATTCCCAGGTCCTAATAAGAATTGGTGCGTGCAGTGCGCGACGGTGGTCATGGCTGATCCGGGAAGGAGAACCTCGCGTGGTGTCCCCGTCGAGCCGGATGTCGCCAGGATCACCGCGATCGGATCATCCGGATCGTCGTCGAGAGGATCAAGCGGGAGATCGAGTGCGGGGGAGTGGTCGGCACTGGTGATTGTGATCGGGCGAATTGGGCCGGTGCGACCGCTCAGGGCATCGGCCACCTGTGCCAAGGCCTGATCTACCGGGAAAAGCTCAAGCGGCACAGATGTGACTAGTCGAGTCACTGCTTCGACCTCTCGCCGGCGGCTTGATATAGATGGGATGTGAAGTCGGTAAGCAAAGCATTCACTCACGCTAAGCGATAGTTTGTTCGTGCTGCCGCAGCCCTCCGGATAAGGGAGCTGCTGTTCGCCCGCCACTCCGCCACTATTGCTGCGGGCAGCACCGTGACGATGCTGCTTTTCCCGCGCCCTCGACCATACGCGTACACGTCGCCATCAGCGGTCAAAGGAATAAAGGCCCCCTGATGGAGCGCGGTGTATTTGCGACGCAAAGTGATCATCCGTCGGTAGTGTCCGAGAAGATTGTGATCCCATGCGGTTTCATCCCAGGGGAAAGGACGCCGGCAATCAGGGTCAACCCCTCCAGCTAAGCCGATTTCGTCCCGTAATAAATGCATGGCACACCGATGTAGGTAAAAAGCGCAGTGACAGCAATGGAAAGTAACGCCATGTCGTCATGAAGGTTAGTGCGAATTCGGTTAATGTCGTGAGAGCCAAGTAAATTAAATTGGGTCAGTTGAATATTGAAGGGATGCGGGTTCGGGCCCGTTGCCAAAGAAAGTCGAGATCTTGGGCATCAGTTTTCAGGATTGCCTCGTCAGTTTTTCTCCCGCTGGATTCTCGACGGGAAAGGAACTGCCGCAAAGGATAGGTAAATCCGTAGTAATTCATGGCCCCGTCCTCTTGGTCCCCTTGCAGCCATGATGTTGCTTCGTGAAAATGCTCGCCGAGCAAATATGCTTCGGGGTTTTCTTCTCGCCGAAATTCGCGAACGTAGTGAGCATTGTTTTTCGCTCCGGCACCCTCCCCCAACATGTGGATGACGTCAAATCGCCAGGCGTCAATTTGCAAGGGTGCAATTCGGCGGTGTGATTAATAACGTGTCACATTTATGTGAGCTGCGGGAAATGAAAATGGGATAAAACTCCCTAGCCCCGTGTTCAGGAACCGGAAGTTCATTCCATTGTCGGGCAATGACGGGATGACCCCGATATTCATAGGCGCCGTTAGTACATTATTTTCAGGATTGCCGTCATAAAACGGTCTGGAAAAATCTGATAAAAACCTGAGAGCGAACCCAGGTTGATGGTTCATAGTCAGGCACATAGCGAAAATGCACAGCTTGTTCGGGAAAGTAATTCTCGTTATCCCTCTCCACGCGAATCCACGCTGCATCCGGAGTTGAATGAGCGGGAAATTCCAGCCGAACTGAAGCCCCATTGTGCTGTGGGATAAGAAAACTTGGATGCGCGGCGTGGAACGCATAGATATCCATACAAAGAAGCCTAAAACGTTTTCTAGCGTTAATTCTTAGCCAGCGATCAAGATTCGATAACAATGGCCGTTTAATAGCGATAACAACGGCTATTTAATAGCAACGACTGGACTGTGCGTCCTGCGATCAAGTTGATCCCGATGATGAGTTGGGCATGGGCAGGATTACATGACCTCAGCGAGCCTGAATCTCACCAATCCGGTTGGCACCTAGTTTCTGATCAAAGATGCTGCTTTCCCCAGATCGACTAGCCAAACGAATCGAATACCGCCAGTCTTTGAGGCGAGGGGAGGCATCGGGAAAGGCGACGTACATCGTGTAGGTGGCTCCTGCCCGAAGGCCCTTCGGAGTCACAGTAAGACTGAACGATTTCTTCCCGTCCAAGCTCTTGCCGTTCTTCCCTGCTTGCGGGAGGAGACGCCGCACATCTGAGACTGCGCGTTCGCGGGTCACTTTGCCAGTCCCTTTTTCGACGAGTACTAGCTCAGCTGGCCGAGCGTTGTAAAGGTTGCCGTAGCCATTGTTCTTCATTGAGAGCGTGACAGTCAGAGGTTTCCCGGACTTCACGTGCACTGGAACGGTCGCTTTGGTCAATTCGTACCTATACCCCAAGTCACGTTTGATGCGCTGGTACGTCGCTGGCCAGTCACTGAAACCCAAAGAGATCGGCTGCATATTGGTCCAGTTTTCTGCGCGAAGCTGACGTTCTAAGCCAGCACTAGAGGAGAAGTTTTTAAGTGAATTCGGCATTCCCTCACCGCCATACGGGACGCATGAGTTGGCTTTGGTGAGGTACGGACTGTTTCCGCTTTCACCAAGGTAGTCGTCGTGCCCACCCACCCGAGCCTTGCGGGTCGTGGCGTAACAGCTGCTGGTTGATAGTGGGTCGTCACCGTAGAAGTCCTGTCGGTTACTTGAGTAGCGCAAAGCAACTGAACGGTTCGGTCCCACCATGTCCTGAATGGCTTCAAAAATTTGCTTACTTTGTTTTTGGTCACCATCGTTTGATGTCAACGCCCCTGATCGGGGGTCGCCGATGTCGTTCCCTAGGCCGTGGGAGCTTTTGTTCCATTCACCCCAAGCGCCAATGAAGCCGGCTTTTGAGTACGCCACCACATCGGCATTAGGTTTGATGACCTCTTTTTCCAACTGCTTAATGTGTTTCAGCATGCGATCCGCGGGGACGTCGGTATAGCGGTTGCGGACGGCGCAGTTCAAGATTGATTTGTATTCCCCGGCATCTCGGCACTCCGGCCCGTTCGACCAGTAAGTGAAGCTGGTGATGAGTTTGACTCCGCGCTCCCGTGCTGTGGCGAAGTCAGCGCGGAGGTGGTTGAGGTAGTCCTGGCTGATCACATCAGTGTCGCGGAAGCGGTCCAACGTGGTGATGTAGTTCACCAGTCGAGTGGTGTCGCGGTCTTCTGGTTTGGCGGCTTTTGGGCCACCAGTGAATTGAGTTGAGTCTAAAAAGCCAGCGAGCGGTTTGAGTTTGACGCTGTAGAAAAGGTGGTTCTCTGAGACGCCTCGCTCTGGGTTACCGAATATTGCGTTGTCCGGCCTGAACTGGATGCTCCGAGTGGGCACCCGAGAGGAGCTGGGTGCTGTTGTTGCCGCGTCGAGTGGTGTCGTGATCGCACTGGGCATTGCGGATGGCGTCTTGCTGGCCGAAGGTGTGCTTTTCACAGCAGACGCGGAGTCCATCTCGGCATTAGTTGCGTTCCCACACGAAGCAATAGTGAGAGTGGCAGCACAGGATAAGACGGCCAAAAGCCGGGAGCGTGGCACAGTGCGTCCTTTCAACAATTGAGGATTAAAAGCGGATCTCGAAAAGAGACTCACGCTCGTAGTCAATCCATGGAGAAGTAACAATTGCGATGATCATTTCACAATCGGGCGAAGTGCTCAATACCCATTGAAGTGCATGTAAGTTCACGTTGCGTATGCGCGGATTTGCTCAAGGATTTTGTGCGCTAGTGAGCAATGAAATCGAGGAAACGTGAGAGTGCGTCAAGACGTCACTCTTCGCTTTGCTGCGCCTTCGTGGAGTAATAAACCTTCTTAAACAATGATCTTTACTTGACGGATCATTAATTCGGCGGCAACCTCACTGAAAGTTATTTCGTTCTTTTAGTTTTTGATGTTGATGAACTGCTCTGAGTCGATTATTTGCTAGTTCGCCGTGGCGATCATTCATGCCTCGGATTGGCTGTCATTGGTCGACTACTGTCACCGGGAGATGGTGTAGTTTGATGCGATCAAGTCGCAGGTCAGTACATGTTCGTACCGCAAGGAAATACGGCTTCTTTACCGTTGCAGCCGTGGTGGTCGTGGCGTCTTTGTTAGTTGGTTGTACAAGCCGTGACTCAGAGGAGTCGCCCGCCGCCTACCCCACAGGTCCGCTTACGATCATGGCCCCAGGGGATCCCGGTGGTGGTTGGGATCAACACGCACGTGCCTTGCAAACCGCAATTGACCAAGCCCGGCTGAGTGATGAAGCCGTTTCGGTGACGAATGTGCCGGGTAAGTCTGGCACGGTTGGTTTGACAGAGTTCGCCAAACAGAAAGACAAAAACTCACTGATGGTCATGGGTGTAGTCATGCTGGGGGGTGTGGCTACTAACGGCACTGATGGGGTGCTTGATTCGGTAACGCCGATTGCCCGGTTAACAAGTGAATATGAAGTTCTTGTCGTTCCGGATGATTCACCGTATGAGAATTTTCAGGACTTTCTCGCTGAATTTAAAAAAGATCCTTCCCAAATTGCTATCGCCGGGGGGTCAGTTGGAGGGGTCGATCAAATTCTTATGGTCGAAGTCGCCCAAAAAATTGGCGCCCCAACAGAGAAAATTAATTATATGCCTTATGCGGGTGGTGGCGAAACTATTCCAGTGCTGCTCTCTGGAAAAGCGGACGCTGGCCTTAGTGGTATTGCCCAGTACGCCGAGGAAATTGAAGCCGGTAGGTTACGTCCGCTCGCGGTGACCTCCAAAGCACCGACAGCTACCCTTCCAGGAGTAGATACTTTTATTAATCAAGGTGTTGACGTCTGGGTTGAGAATTGGCGTGGCATTGTTGCCCCAAAATCTATTTCGGCTAACGACCGAAAAGTAGTTTCCGACTTCGTGGAGAAAGTCCACGACAGTACCGGGTGGCGGCGCGCGGTCACCGCGAATGGGTGGAACGATCGTTTTCTCCTCGGCGCGGAATTCGATAAATTTATTGACGCCGAACAGCGCCGGGTGGTCGAAGTTCTTACGGAGCTGAACCTAGCCAAGTAATGGGTTTACTCAACGCCGACCCGACCTAAGGCGCTAGGGTCTTTGGGCGAAATTAATAAGGGACGAAATGTCCCTTCTGGTCGGGAACATTGGCGGGTTATCGTCACTTTTAGTGCCATGAGGCATCGTGTTCCGTGACGAGAAGAATGGGTGAGTTTATGCGGTATCGGAGTAGGTCAGTTCCCGCCGTGGTTACAGCTTTTGTTATTGCAGGGCTGACATCCCTCGTGGCTGGTTGTGGTCGTGGTGATACCGACACAGCTGAAAAGGCGACTTACCCCACACAAGCCTTAGAAATCATGGCTCCCGCAGATCCAGGGAGTGGTTGGGATCAAACCGCGCGGACTTTGCAAACCGTGGTCGAGCAAACCCGACTGAGTGACAGCGGGATCTCAGTAAAAAATGTTCCCGGCTCTGCGGGCACCATCGGGTTGGCTGAGTTCGCTAAAGAAAAAGATAAGCATTCGCTCATGGTGATGGGCGTGGTAATGCTCGGTGGCGTGGTCGTCAATAAACCAGACGCCACACTTGAATCAGTCACGCCGATCGCTCGTCTGACAAGTGAGTACGAAGTGCTTGTCGTCCCGGCTGAATCGCCGTATCGCTCCTTGAAAGACCTACTTGCTGCATTCAAAAAGGACCCATCGAAGATCGCTATTGTCGGTGGTTCTGCTGGTGGGGTTGACCAGGTGTTAGCCGCTGAGCTCGCCAAAAAAGTGGGCGTGCCTTTGAGCAAGATGAATTACACCCCTTACGCCGGGGGTGGTGAAACTATCCCGGTGCTGCTGTCTGGAGAAGCAGAAGTAGGTCTGAACGGTATCGCTCAGTACGCCGAGCAAATTCAAGCCGGTGAACTTCGCCCTCTCGCAGTCTCCGCCCCGGAACGAGTCTCAACACTCAAAGAAGTACCAACGTTCATTGAGCAAGGGGTAGACGTGTCCATTGAGAATTGGCGCGGGATTGTAGCCCCACAGTCCATCACTAGTGAAGATCGGAAAGCTATTACCGCTTTCATTGAGCAGGTTCACGCTACTGAAGGGTGGCGAAAGGCACTAGTGACCAACGGCTGGAATGACCGATACCTCACTGGTCCAGGTTTTGATGAGTTCATTTCAGCTGAACAGAACCGAGTGACCGGGGTTCTTACTGAACTTGGCCTCGCCAAAAAGTAAAGCTTTGATCTGTCCGGCTTTTGCCCAGGTGGCGAAGGTTCGGGTAGCTGAGGCCCGCATGCGTAGGTGACACGCAGGCGGGCCTCAGTGCTGCCCTGGCGAATATGTGGCTTTGGTTCTGCGTTTTCGTGGGGTCCTCACTTGGGATGCGCGAGGTAATTTATGTATCTCAGCACCGACTGATGAAACCGTCACGACCACCGGCATGGGTATCGACAGGGACGATGTGCCTGGTGCAGAGGCGTCCTGTCGGTAACTCATGAGCCATTCAATAGAGAGATGAGTCTGCGAACCACCATGAAAATAAAAAAACCAGCACAAGTGGTACTGGTAGCCATGATGTGCGCTTTAAGTGTTTTGGGCCCCGTTCACGTCAGCGCAGCGGAGCCCTCGGCACCCCAACAGCCGGCAGGGGGTTTCAGTCCGTTCTGCATGGATGTGGTTAATGCCGCGAAGGCATCGGAGGCATATTTCGACACATTGGCTTACCCCAGTCAAGAGATGTGGTGTCTGATCCAGTACGGCGTTGGCTCGCAAACCCCGATGCACCTACCGGCTGCGATTCAGAATCCACGCGTCTACACCGGTCCAGTTGATGGGATTCCAGGTATCAACACGTGGAAATCGATTCAGGAGAACATGAAATTATTTGCCTATTATGAGGGCCCCGTTGACGGTATCCCCGGGCCAAATACATACAAATCAATGCAAACCTTTGCTGCCTACTACTTTGGGACCCGTTACGAAGGTCCCATCGATGGAGTGATGGGGTATTACAGCTGGCGCGAGTTCACGAAAGAAATGGCCCAGCTGTATTGGTGGTGGTGAGTCGTTGAGCCTGGGTCGTCACCTGGCCCAGGCTCAACTCATTCCTTTGAGCTTGAGCATGGCATGCGTGCGGAGATCCCCCCGACCTATGGAAAGAGCCTGGTCGTTAGTAATGCCAGGGGAAAGGGGACCAGTCCGGTTGGCGTTTCGCTAAGAAAGCATTCCGGCCCTCCACGGCTTCATCTGTCATGTAGGCCAGGCGGGTTGCTTCGCCAGCGAACACCTGCTGCCCGGTAAGCCCGTCGTCAATGAGGTTGAACGCAAATTTCAGCATTCGCTGCGAGGTGGGGCTTTTCCTCAAAATTTCACGAGACCACTGCAGCGCAACGATTTCCAGATCTTGGTGGTCGACCACTGCGTTGACGGCGCCCATGTCATACATCATCTGAGCGTCATAGGCGCGGCCAAGAAAGAAAATTTCGCGAGCACGTTTTTGACCAACCATGCGGGCGAGGTACGCCGATCCGTACCCCCCATCAAAGGAACCCACGTCCGCATCGGTTTGCTTGAATTGCGCGTGCTGACGACTGGCGATGGTGAGGTCACAGACCACGTGAAGGCTATGCCCGCCACCGGCTGCCCACCCGGGGACGACCGCGATCACCACCTTCGGCATGGTGCGGATGAGGCGCTGAACCTCCAAAATATGCAGCCGCCCCCCAGGGACGGGGTCCGGTTTGTGGTCAGCGGAGTTTGGTATAGCTGGGTGCGCACTAGTTGGCGCACCGGGGTCGCCCGCACTGTATTCGTACCCGGTGCGCCCACGGATGCGCTGGTCACCGCCGGAGCAAAAAGCCCACCCACCATCTTTGGGGCTAGGGCCATTGCCAGTCAGGAGCACGCAGCCTATGGCTGGACTCATCCGCGCGTGGTCCAGTGCCTGATAAAGCTCGTCTACGGTGTGCGGACGGAACGCGTTCCGCACGTCCGGACGATTGAACGCGATCCGGACAGCCCCGACATCAACAGCTCGGTGATACGTGATGTCGGTGAATTCAAACCCCGGTATCGGTTGCCACAAGGTGGGGTCAAAAAGTTCACTGATGTGAACGCGATCTGACGCAGAGGTGCTACCGCTCATGGCGTTTGGGGTGGTTTCATCGGGAGAGTGGCTCACCTGGGTGAGAATAGGCCGATGCTGCCATCGTTAGACGACCTACTGCGCGATGCGCAGGTCGTTGCCCTCCCCATGCGGGTGCCATTCCGGGGCATTCGAGTACGGGAATCCATGCTGCTGCGGGGGCCTTATGGGTGGGGCGAGTTCGCGCCTTTTCTAGAGTATGGCGATAGTGAGGCGGCCCGGTGGCTCTCCGCAGCAGTGTCAGCTGGCTGGCAGGAACCCGTTGCCCCGCAACGTTTGCAGATCCCAATTAACGCGACGATACCGGCTGTCGCGGCAGATGTGGTCGCTGATGTGCTGGCTCGGTTTGACGGTTGCCGGACGGTCAAAGTGAAAGTCGCTCACGTTGGTCAAAGCCTGACGGATGACGTTGCCCGGGTGGCGGCTGCGCGGGCAATGTTGGGATCGTCTGGCGCGATTCGAGTCGACGCAAATGCCGCCTGGTCAGTGGAGGATGCGGTCCGGGCGTTGACCGCGCTGGCTCCGTATGGTCTTGAGTACGCCGAGCAGCCATGTGCGAGTGTCCCCGAGCTGGCTGAGCTTCGCGTGCGGTTAGCGCGCGCGAGGGTTGACGTGCCCGTCGCAGTGGATGAAAGCATCCGGCGCGCCGATGATCCGCTTCGGATCGCGGTGGCTGGCGCCGCGGATGTGGTGGTTCTGAAGGTGGCGCCGCTGGGTGGGGTCCGCCTGGCTTTGCGGGTTGCGCAGGAATGTGGTTTGCCGGTGGTGGTGTCCTCCGCGTTAGACACCACCACCGGGTTAGCGGCGGGGGTTGCGTTGGCTGCTGCCTTACCGAACCTTCCTTACGCTTGCGGTTTAGGGACCGCCGCTCTTTTCAACCGCGATGTCACCACCCAGCCGCTCCTCCCGCAAGGTGGTGTTCTTGACGTGCGGTCGGCGCAGCAATCCGTTGTGCCGCAAGAAGAAGCGCTCGCTTTAGTCCGGGCCTTGCCTGCTCGCCGTCAATGGTGGTTCGCTCGGCTTACCCGCTGCTATGGCCTGCTGGCTGCTGCCACGGCCGATCAGTGAGGCGCCTCGGCGGGATCGTTCAGCCACCCTCCGTCAGTCAGGTAGCGAACGATCACCTCCAACGCGTCCGCTCGGGACAGGGCTGAGGTATCGATACTGAGCGCGGCGTCAGTGGGGTGGTCATATGGGTCGCTGATGCCGGTGAATTCGGTGATCTGCCCGACGCGTGCTTTGGCATAAAGACCTTTGAGGTCACGACGTTCACATTCCGCCAGTGGAGTGCACACATGGATAAGCACAAAATCCCCGACCGGCTCGACCATCCGTCGAACAGCTTGCCGGGTGGTGTTGTAAGGGGCGATCGGTGCGCAGACGGCTATCCCGCCGTGTCGGGCGATTTCCGTTGCGACGTAACCGATCCGGGTCACATTCAGTTCACGGGCGGTGCGATCAAACCCGAGCCCAGCGGACAGCAGCCGACGGACATCATCGCCGTCCAACAAGCTGAGTGTCCGGTTGGTGTGGGTGGTGATGTACTCCGCAACGTCACGCGCCACAGTGGATTTACCGGAGCCGGAAAACCCGGTGAAGAGCAGGACTAAGCCCCGTTCATTTCGGGGTGGACGCCACTGCTGCAAGACCTGTAGCACGTCCGGGGTGATACCGGCTAGGAGTTCTATCCGATCAGAATCTAACCAGCTGAGTACCTCACACCATTGATCATTGCTGCTCAGCCGCAATGGTTCCGGGCTCTCGGGTGTGCTGTATGCGGCGATGATTGCCGTGGCTAGTGCATCGTCGGACGGCGCATCCCGCCAGGCAAATGGGACACCTACGATGTGCGCCGTTGAATTGTCTGTGCGGGTTGCTGCGTGGACGGCCCGGAGCAGAGTCTGCGCGGGGATGCCGTCTGGGGTGGAATTTTCCAATGGGACGAGGATCACGGTGGTCTTGTCGTGAGAAAGTTCACCAACTAAGGAAGGTCTGCCGGCGAACACCACTTGACGCGGGCCGGACCCAATCTCGGCGTTGAGTTCTGTCGGGGTTTTGGTGAGGTTGGCTGACAGTTGTGCTTCGCGGGTTTTCATCGGGGCGATCAAACCCCTGATGGTCGGTAGTTCGCCGTCAGTTCGGCTGACGAGACTCGCGCCGGTGAGGGCTGCGAGGGGTGTCGTTTCTCGATCCACCAGGATCGCTTCACCGGCGTGGATGATCGCTTCTGCTTCTACCGCGTTCACCATGACGTCAACGCGCCCTGGCGGGATGAGCGGTCCGGGGGTGTCAGTGAGGCTGCCGCCGAGCCGGGCCCATGGCAGTGGAATACCAGAGAGGAAGAGAGCCAGATCCGCGACAGCGAGGTCTGAAAGAGGCAGGGTAGGCGTAGCGCTCACGGGTCCATCTTGTCCGATGCGACTGGGCGCAGGTAGGCGGCGATGGTGGCGGGTGGCTGAAGTTTCACCCTTCAACCTACGATCAGAAGAACCCTTCCCACCCCCACGATCTGGACAGGTGACGCATGAGCCTGACCGGCCTGCTGGCTGCTGCCCTTGATGACCCTGCTCTTCAGGCGGCTCGGGACGCTGCCGTCGAGGGGCGCACTAGTGAACTGGATGTGACCGCGCCCCATGGGCTTTGGCCGATCATGGTGGCTGGGATGGCAGGTGCGGCACCTGAGGGGGCCGGCCGTCCGGTGCTGGTGGTGACGCCTACGGCCCGGGATGCCGAGCAGCTCGCCGCCGCGGTGCGGTGCTTTCTGCCGGCGTCATCAGTGGTGGAGTTCCCGGCGTGGGAAACGCTGCCGCATGAACGGTTAAGCCCGCGCAGTGACACGGTAGGGCGACGGTTGGCTGTGTTGCGTCGGCTCGCGCACCCGGTCGCTACGCCGGACCCAGGTGTAGAGGATGGGCCTATTTCGGTGATCGTCGCGCCCATTCGTGCCGTGCTGCAACCTTTTCCGGTGGGACTGGGGAATCTGCGACCTGTTCGATTAGTGATGGGTGATGACGCAGACCTGGCTGATCTCGCGCATCGACTTGCTGACGCTGCTTATACCCGGGTGGATTTGGTAGAGCGTCGCGGAGAGTTCGCCGTCCGAGGTGGCATTCTTGACGTTTTCCCGCCCACTGAAGATCACCCACTGCGAGTGGAGTTCTTTGGGGACACCGTGGAGGAGGTTCGTTGGTTCTCGGTGGCTGACCAACGAAGTTTGGAGGTCGCCCCCGGGGGGTTGTGGGCACCACCGTGCCGTGAGTTGCTCCTCACTGGTGCGGTACGCGAGCGGGCCCGTGAGTTGTCCTCGCGTCTTCCTGGCCTCAGTGACCTCTTGGAACAGCTCGCGGAGGGGATCGCCGTTGACGGGATGGAATCGTTAACCCCTGTTTTGGTTGACTCCATGCAGACGCTCGTGGATGTTCTCCCAGCTGGCACACACGTGTTGTTGTGTGATCCGCAGCGGATCCGCGCCCGGGCGCATGATTTAGTCGCGACTACTGTTGAGTTCCGCGAGGCGGCATGGTCGAACGCCGCAGCGGGGAATGTGGTCCCGGTGGAGGTGTCGGACGCAGCGGGCGGTGCTTCCTTTTGGGAGGTAAGTGCGGTTCAATCCGCTGCCGCTAAGCGGCGCATCCCATGGTGGACGATCAGCCCCTTTGTGACTGAAACCGTTGCGCTCGCAAATGATCTGGAAGTCGATGCCACCGAGGGTCCGCAGATCGCGGGTTCGCAGATTGGTGCGCAAGAACCCTCTCCCTATCACGGCGACACAGGGCGGGCCCTGGATGACGCGGGTCAGTGGGCTCAGCAGGGTTGGCGGGTCGCGGTGGTGACTGAGGGGCCGGGGCTGGCGCAGCGCGTTGTCGAAGTGCTTGGCGAACGTGATGTACCAGCCCGCCAGATCCCGGCGGTGGAGGCCCTGAGCCCTGGTGTCGTCCAGGTGTGCATGGGCACGTTATCGGAGGGTTTTGTCGCGCCAGCCATTCGACTGGCTGTGCTCACGGAGGCGGAACTGACCGGGACGGCGGAACGCGGACGTCGAGGTAATCGGGAAATTCGCCGGATGCCGTCTCGGCGCCGAGACGCGGTCGATCCATTGCAACTTCGTCCAGGTGATTTCGTGGTGCATGAGCAACACGGGGTAGGCCGCTTCGCGGAGATGATGCAGCGGACTGTCCAAGGGGCGACGCGCGAGTACTTAGTCATTGAGTACGCGCCGAGTAAACGCGGGCAGCCAGGTGATCGACTTTTTGTGCCCAGCGATGCGCTGGGCCAAGTCACGCGCTACATCGGTGGGGAAGCCCCAGCGCTCAATAAGCTCGGCGGCAGTGATTGGGCCCGCGCGAAAGGCCGCGCTCGTAAAGCAGTCAAGGAGATCGCCGGGGAACTGATCCGGTTGTACTCCGCCCGGATGGCCACGTCCGGTCATACTTTTGGGCCGGACACCCCATGGCAGCGGGAGCTCGAAGACGCCTTCGCGTTCGTTGAAACCCCGGACCAGCTAGTCACCATCGACGAAGTGAAAGCAGATATGGAACGCAGTGTTCCGATGGACCGGCTGGTCTGTGGTGATGTCGGTTACGGCAAAACGGAGATCGCGGTCCGGGCTGCTTTCAAAGCGGTCCAGGATGGTAAGCAGGTTGCTGTTCTGGTGCCGACAACCCTGTTGGTGCAACAACATCAGCAAACATTCAGTGAGCGTTACGCCGGGTTCCCCGTGGTGGTGCGGTCACTGTCTCGGTTCTCTACGGCGGCGCAGTCCCGGGAAGTTCTTGAAGGGCTGGCCGCTGGCACGGTGGATGTCGTCATCGGGACGCACCGGCTCCTTGGTGCGGGGGTCACGTTCAAAGATCTGGGCTTGATTGTGGTTGATGAGGAACAGCGCTTTGGTGTCGAACACAAAGAGCAGTTGAAGGCAATGCGGACGGCGGTCGATGTGTTGGCCATGAGTGCGACACCGATTCCGCGCACACTAGAGATGGCGGTGACTGGGATTCGGGAGATGTCTACTCTCGCAACGCCTCCAGAAGAACGGCATCCGGTGTTGACGTTCGTCGGGGAGCGTAATGACAAGCAAATCGCCGCGGCTATTCGCCGCGAATTACTTCGTGAGGGGCAGGTGTTTTATGTCCATCACAAGGTGGCCTCTATTGAACGGGCAGCGGCTCATTTGCGCGAGTTGGTTCCAGACGCCCGGATCGGGGTCGCGCATGGGCAGTTAGGGGAGCATCGCCTTGAGCAGGTGGTGGTAGATTTCTGGGAGAAGCGTTTCGATGTTTTAGTCTGTACCACCATTGTGGAAACCGGGTTGGACATCAGTAACGCGAACACGCTGATCGTGGAACGTTCCGATGTGTTGGGTCTGTCTCAGTTGCATCAGTTGCGGGGTCGAGTCGGGCGGGGCCGGGAGCGGGCGTATGCCTACTTCTTGTACCCCCCGGATAAGCCTCTGACCGAAACCGCGTTGGATCGGCTTCGCACTGTGGCGCAGCACACCGACTTAGGGTCGGGCATGGCGGTGGCTATGCGGGACTTAGAGATTCGCGGTGCGGGTAACCTCCTCGGCGGGGAGCAGTCCGGGCACATTGAGGGTGTCGGTTTCGACTTGTATGTTCGCTTGGTGGGTGAGGCGGTCGCGGAGTTCCGCGATGGTAAGCAAGAGCCACCGCCGGAGGTGAAGATCGACCTTCCGGTCGATGCGCATTTGCCGCATGATTACGTTCCTGGTGAGCGGTTGCGTTTGGAGGCGTACAAGAAGATCGCTGACGCTGATACCGACGAGGCTGTAGCTGAGGTGCTGGCAGAGTTGGTGGATCGTTACGGCGATCCGCCAGCTCCAGTGGAACGGTTGCTTGGGGTGGCGTTACTGCGGGGTCATGCCCGACGAGCCGGGATAGCCGAGATCACTTCCGCCGCAACGCAGGTACGGTTCGCGCCGGTGGAACTTTTGGATAGTCAACGATTGCGGTTGACCAGGTTGTATCCCGGTGCGCAGGTGCGCGCGGCAACCCGAACCGTCCTGGTGCCACGGCCGACAACAGCGCGGATTGGTGGTACTCCTTTGCGGGATGACGCGATCCTGACGTGGGTGCGTGATTTCGTGGATGTTGTCCTCGTCCAGGCACCTGTTTCGGCTGTCGCGCAAGCATGATGAGAGCGAGTTGATTGTGGGGGCTTGCGTCAGCCCCCACGTGTGCGACTCTGTCACCGGGAATACCCTGGCTTTGTTCCTGACCATACTTGCAGGCTGCGGGGAAGAGACGTGCGTACGCGATCACAGCGGTTGATGCTGCTAGGGCAGTCGATGCGACGAACCCATGTCACCCGACAGCGTGGGGTCAGCCAGGTGCAGAGGTGGTTGGTGACAGTGGTCGTCCTTATTGGTGGTCTTGGCGCGGTGGCTGGATGCTCCCCACGAGAGGCCGGGGCTGCGGTTTTGTCCGAGGATCGCCGAATCACCACAGACGAGGTTGCTACCGCAGTATCCGCTTTTACTACCAGTGGATTAATCCCGGATGATCAGCAGGCGGTAAGCGCGGTGGTGTACTTCTTGGTGTTGGATCCGCATGTTCGTGCAGTCGCAAATCAGGCTGGTGTACCGATCCCTTCAGACGAAGAACTTGCCCAAGAGTTCGGTGCGTCATTAGACCCGAGCCCAGAGGCAATTGTTGTCTACCGGACAGCAGCTTTGCTGAATCAGTTCGGCACGGATCAGCCAGCTCTTCAGCAAGAGGTCCGCACCCTTCTCAACGAGGAGAGTCCCACAGTTAACCCTCGGTATGGCACCTTTGATCTCAATACAGTGAACTTGACGCCCGCTGCTCCTAATTGGCTCGTTCCTACAGCTTCGCCCTCCGCCCCTGCGGAAGCAGTTCCTTAAGTTTCATTCATAGCCGGGTAACACGAGGTTCGTTGACGCAGATCCTCGTGTTCCTCGATCAAGCTCGTGACTGCTCACTGCTTTGTGGGTCGGTTATGCGAGGGTGGGGCGTAGCCGACTTGCTCAGGGGGAGATCTGGAATTGAGGAAGCGCCTGATGCCTGAGACGCAAAGTAACGTTTCGCTGGACGACACCGAGGCAACGACGCAGCTGGCCATTGTGATGCGGTCGCCGCGAGTAGCACCTGGATTACTCACGCGCGAAGCCTGGCGAGCGGTGGAGTTAGCTGACCAGGTGTGGTGCATGGACCCGACATCCCCTGAGATTGCGCCTCTTTTGACGGAGACGGCCGCTGTTTCCATGACGCCAGCACCGGGCGCCACGATGGCGGAGATAGCAACGACCTTGCTTCACGCTGCAGCCGCACATCGAGTGCTGTGGATCGGCTCACTTGATGGCGATCCTGGTCTTACCGACGCTTTGGCGGCTGAATTGTCCCGGGTGGCGCTAGCTGGCCCGCCACCAGCGGTGGAGGTTGTTGTCGGGAGTCATGACATGCCGGGTGCTCGTCTTTTAGACGTCGTGACCGTGATGGACCAGTTGCGATCCCCTGGCGGGTGTCCGTGGGATGCCGAGCAGACGCACGAGAGCCTGGTCCGGCACTTACTAGAAGAGGCGTATGAGGCCGCGGAGGCATTGGAATCCGGTGATCGCGAGCATATCCGGGAAGAGTTGGGGGACGTTCTGCTTCAAGTTGCTTTTCATGCCCGGATCGCGACCGAAGATGAGCATGATCCGTTTGATATCGATGACGTGGCCGCTGGGATTGTCGCGAAGCTGATTCGTCGACACCCGCACATTTTCACCGCACCCGGTGTCGAGGTAGCTCAACCCCCAGCAGATGGTGCGGATGTGCAACAGCAATGGGACCAGTTGAAGGCCGCGGAACGTCAGGGAAAGGGGCCATTCGCTGGTATCCCCCACGCATTGCCGGCATTGGCGAGAGCGCAGAAAATATTAGACCGCGCGCATCGGTTACCTGCTGAGCAACTTCCGGCACACTGGAATGACTCGACAGGTGACGAAGCAGGTGATGCTTTGGTGCGGGCGGTCCGCCGCTGCCGTGAGCTAGGTGTCGATGCTGAATCCGTTCTGCGGCAAGCGATTCGGGTGATTGAGGGTCGGTTTTCCGGAGGTGTCTCGTGAGTGACGATAACGCCGGCAATCCTACTGCGGCAGCTCGTTTTCATCGCGTAGCGGAGGCATCTCTCGATGTTTTGATGGCAGCTGATCCTGGGTGGGCGACGTCCTTAGGGGATCACCGTTACGACGACCGCCTGCCTGATTTCACCCCGGAGGGTCGGGGTGCTGTGTCGGCGGGCCTGTCTCAAGCCATCGCCGCCTTGGATGACGTCGATGACAGCGAACTTACCGTTTCCGACCAGGTGGACTTGGAGATTCTCCGGAACCGGCTCACAGCTCGGTCTTGGGCCCATGATGATCTGGCTGAACAAACTTGGAACCCGTTAGGAACACTGCCGACCACTGCGTTCTATGAGCTAGCGACTCGTGAGGTTGGTGACCCGGCTGCTCGGGTCCTAGCACTGACCGCAAGGTTGAGCGCGGTGCCTGATTATTTGGCGGCGGTTCGTGATCAGTTAACGGCGATGCCTCAAGTCCATGTTGAAATCGCGGTGACGCAAACTCGTGGTTTATCCACGTTGGTCAGCGATGCGAGCCTCCTGACTGAGCGAGTTAAGGGGTTCACCGAGCAACAGCGGGAGTCGTTTGTTTCGGCTCAAGAAGCCGCGGTAGCTGCCTTGACTACCCACGCCGGCTGGTTGACCGAGCAAGTAGAGAGCGCTGACCGTGATCCTCGCCTTGGTGGCCCCCGGTTCGCCGCGAAACTGTGGTACGCCCTGGACACTGAAACCGGGCCGGATGCCTTACTTGATCGGGCCGAGAGTGACTTGATGGCCATCGAGGAACGGATCGCTGAAGTGGCCGCGCAGCTGGCACCTCAGCTTGGGGTAACGGCTCATCGGGCGGAACGAGTTCGCGCTGTTTTGGACGCGTTGGCAGCGGCGGCGCCGGTCACTGATGACGACATTGTCCGTCAGTGCACAGAGCAGGTGGAGTGGTTAGCGGATTTCATCCGAACTCATGAGGTAGTGACCGTACCGTCGGATCCGGTCGAAGTAATTGTCATGCCGCCCGCGCGCCGAGGGGTGGCGGTGGCGTATTGCGATCCGCCGGGGCCTTTGGAGCCGGACGGCCCGGCTGGGCCAGCGCCAACTTTTTTCGCGGTCTCACCGACTCCACCCGGGTGGTCCGCAGAACAGGTCGCGTCGTTTTACCGCGAGTACAACGGGTACATGTTGGCGAACCTCACAGCTCATGAGGCGATCCCCGGCCATGTCTTGCAGTTGGCGCATGCTCGGCGGTTGACGGCGACCACCTCCGCGCGGGTGGCCTTGCGTAGCGGGACTTTCGTGGAGGGATGGGCGGTGTATGCGGAAGAAGTGGTAGCGGATTTGATGGAGGAGGTGCACCCAGGTCAGCTGAAAGCTTTAGCGTGGCGGATGCAGCAGTTGAAGATGCAACTTCGGGCAACGATCAATGCCATCCTCGACGTGCGAGTCCATACCCGTGGTATGTCTGAGAGCGAAGCTATGCAGTTGATGACGGTTCGGGGTCATCAGGAGTGGGGCGAGGCGGCGGGTAAGTGGCGCCGCGTTTTGCTTACTAGTACCCAGTTATCCACGTATTACGTGGGCTATCAAGAGGTGCGGGAGGTAGTCCGCGGACTGCGAGCAGCACAGCCTGGGTGGTCGACTCAGGAGATTCACGACTCAGTTCTTGCGTACGGTGCGCCGCCGCCCCGTTTGTTGCGTGTCCTGCTCGACTTAGACGATTCCGCTGGGATCGTTTAGCTAGCGGTACCCTCGAGTTTCGTGGGGCGTGCTGCTGAGGCAAGGATTGTCCAGACGTGCTACGTCGGCATGGTGTCAATCATTGTGGGGATGTCGTTGGTGTTCCCACTTTTCCCTCGACTCCAAGAGGTGTACGGCTTTTCTACGGCGAGTTTGGGCCCAGTTGTCGCGGCAAGTTTTGTCAGCGGACTTGTCGTCGAGCTGGCTTTTGCGCCGCAGGCGGATCGTGGTCATGCTCGCCGGATGGCCGTGATTGCGTTGGTTTTGGTGGCGCTGTCGTTGCTGTGGTCAGCAGTGGTGACGCGACCGTGGGAGTTAACTGCTGCTCGTGCGGTGGGTGGTGCTGGGTTGGGTTTGTTTACACCGGCGATCGCCGGCACGCTCATCCGGCAAGATCCCACGCGATCCGGTGAGTCGTTGGGTCGATTGGGGGCGGCTGATTTGGCGGGATGGTCGGTGGGACCACTCCTCGCGGCGGGCGCACTGGAGTGGTTCGAGCCGCGAGCCGTTTTTGTCGGGGGCGCAGTGTTAGTTGCGTGCAGCGCCGCTTTGGTGGCCGGGGGGCTCCGCGGGCTAGCTGCTTATCCGGTAATCATTGAGCCGTTAGTGGTTGGCCCTGAGGTCGATGACGCATCGGTTGAGCGCCCAGGTCCAGCGCCGGCCTTGGCGTTTGATTTGTTGCGTTCGCAACGGGTTTGCGGTGCCGCATTGTTGACTGTTGCCGCAATGATTCCTATCGGGGCGTACGACGCGATCTGGCCGCGGTTCATGGCGGATATTGGTGCCGCTCCGCTCCTCATTGGGCTCAGTTATTCGGTGTTCGCGGTGCCGTTCATCGTGGTCGCTGGGCCGGCGGGGCGGCTGGCTGATCGAATCGGTGGTGGTGCCGTGTACGCCCGGGGTGCGGTTATCCTCTTAAGCTTTACGGTGGCGTATGCGTTGATCCGTAACCCTTGGTTGGCGACAGGCGTGGGTTTCGCCGAGTCCACCGCGCAAGCCTTTGTTTTCATTGGCGCGGGCGCCGCGATGGCGCAGGCAGTTGACCCCGTCAGGGCCAGTTCGGCGCAGGGTCTGTCCAGGGCGGCTGGGTTAGCAGCGGCTGCGGTGGTGTCGGCTTTTTCGGGGTGGGTCTATGCCTCAGGTGGGCCAGGCTTGTTGTTTGGTGGCACTGCCATCTTGGTAGTCGCGGTGTCTGGCCTAGCCTGGATTTTTTTGCGCAAGCAACAACTTTAGGTACGACGCTTTGGAGTTGGGTCGCATATCAGTCCAGCCTGCTCGCTTAAAATCCAGTGCGCCATTTGACTAAGAGCAAAGTCTCGTTCTTTCAGCAGCACTAAAACCCTTGGGAACATTGTCGTCCAGCCAGTTATGGCCCACTGGCGCTGCTCCTCATTCAAATGTTTCCGCAATTCTTAGCGATCTACTTGATTTTCGCAACGGTGACCGATCTGTGGCCTGCTATTGGATTCAACACCCATTGGGGATTGATTCTGCTCTCCATGGGTACCGCGCTAGGGGTGAATACTTGGTTGATGAAAGGTTTCTTTGACAGCATTCCGCCGCATATTACTACCATTGGTGACCCCGATTTTAGCGGTGACTGGGTTGTTGTCATTTGTTGTGGCAATCAATGAAGTGCTTATTGCCAGCTTTTTCCTTACCGACAGCAACGCGAAGACACTGGCTTTGGGAATGTTCGGGCTCATTTCAGGGGAGCGCAACAACAATTTCGGTGTCTTTGCTGCGGGGACTCTTCTCACTGGCATCCCGACCGTAGCGGTTTTCCAATTCCTCCAGCGGTACATCGTGCATGGCCTCACGGCCGGTGCGGTGAAAGGTTAAGACCCAACCAGCGCTAGCCGGTTGTCGTTGAATGCGCTGACATCCCTTCGGTTTAACACACCCACATTGGATGAAGCCTCAGGCAAGGGGGTGTCGGATGTTCGGTGCCGAGCAACGGAGGGTTAGCCTTAACGCGACGCGGCCGCATGTGGCGATAACGCATGCGGCAGCTTAGGCGTCATTAGTCGTAGCCTGTTTCCGATCCGTAGGAGTATGCGCGTGGCCAGCATCGAAGCAGTAGGTGCCAGGGAAATCCTGGACTCTCGGGGTAACCCGACCGTCGAGGTCGAGGTCGCTTTGGAAGATGGGACGAGTGCGCGAGCGGCTGTTCCGTCGGGGGCGTCCACTGGCGCCTTTGAAGCGGTCGAACGTCGCGACGGTGACGCCGCTCGGTACGGCGGTAAGGGCGTGCAGCAGGCAGTGTCTGCTGTCCTAGAGGACATCGGCCCGCGGGTGATCGGATTGGACGCCGCCGAGCAGCGCATCGTCGATCAGACCATGCTTGATCTGGATGGCACCGACGCTAAGTCCAAGCTCGGCGCGAATGCCGTGCTAGGTGTTTCGCTCGCGGTGGCTCGTGCTGCTGCGGAGAGTGCTGGGCTACCACTGTTCCGGTATCTCGGTGGCCCCAATGCTCACTTATTACCCGTGCCGATGATGAACATCCTTAATGGTGGCGCGCACGCGGACACCGGGGTGGACGTTCAAGAATTTATGATCGCTCCGATTGGGGCGGAGACGTTCTCCGAGGCCATTCGTCATGGTGTGGAGTGCTACCACTCCTTAAAGACGGTGCTGAAGAGCAAGGGCCTCGCGACTGGGTTGGGTGACGAGGGTGGTTTCGCCCCGGATTTGCCCTCCACTACAGCTGCGCTGGATGTCATCGTCACCGCCATCGAGAAGGCCGGTTATACCCTCGGTACTGATATCGCATTGGCACTGGACGTCGCCGCAACGGAGTTTTTCACCGATGGGGTGTACCGGTTCGAGCAGGCAGACCGGTCAGCCGAGTGGATGGCACAGTTCTACGACAAGTTGGTAAGCGACTACCCGATGGTTTCCATTGAGGACCCGCTCGCTGAGGATGACTGGGTTGGTTGGGCTCACCTCACGCAGACCACTGGTGCGAAGGTGCAGTTGGTGGGTGATGACCTCTTCGTTACGAACCCGTCGCGTCTCCAGCGCGGTATTGATGAAGGCACCGCGAATGCACTGCTGGTGAAGGTGAATCAGATCGGTTCGCTCACTGAGACGTTGGACGCGGTGGAGTTAGCGCACCGCAGTGGTTTCCGGACCATGATGAGCCACCGTTCCGGGGAAACCGAAGACACCACGATCGCCGACCTCGCGGTAGCCGTCGGGTCCGGTCAGATCAAAACCGGCGCCCCAGCTCGTAGTGAGCGAGTCGCGAAGTACAACCAGTTGTTGCGAATTGAAGAAGAGTTGGACGATGCGGCGCGGTACGCCGGTCGGGCCGCGTTCCCCCGGTTCGCTCGGGGCTGAACTCATGGTGGCGGGGCGGCGAACGGCGGCCTCGGGGGCATCTACTCCCCGGGCGTCTTCGTCGTCTCGTCCTATTCCGGTGCCAACGGGTGGCCGTCCGCCTCGGGTAGCTCGCCTCGTGGTCTTCGGTGGGGTGATGCTGGTGCTGTCGATCCTTCTAGCCCCTACCTTGCGTTCTTATTTGGCCCAGCGCCAAGAGATTAGTGACCTCAAACGACAAATTTCCACTAGTAAGAGCGATATTGCCGCGTTGGAACGTGAGCAGCGTGCTTGGAAGGATCCCGACTATGTCACCGCGCAAGCTCGCGAGCGGCTGAAGTTCGTAATGCCCGGGGAACGTGCCTATACCGTGCTTCCGCCGGTATCGGAGACTCCAAATAAAAGTTCGACCACAGTGGAACGTTCCGCTCGTTCCGCTCGTGCAGAGCAACCGTGGTTCAACGACATGTGGCGATCCGCGCAGATTGCCGGCAAAGCACCGGCACCGTGAAGTTCCTCATGCCCATCGAACAATCAAATGCGCACGTCGATGCCGCCGACTTGCAGGCGGTAGGTCGCCAATTAGGTCGTGAGCCCCGCGGGGTCACGGCGATCGCGCATCGATGCCCATGCGGTGTCCCCGATGTCGTGCAGACGCAGCCGCGATTGCCTGATGGAACCCCATTTCCTACTACCTATTACGTCACGTGCCCGCGTTTGACTGCTGCGATTAGCACCGTGGAATCCAGCGGAATCATGGCCGACATGACTGCCGAGCTCGCTGCTGACCCAGATTTAGCTGCCGCGTATCAGCGAGCTCATGACGACTATGTGCAGTGTCGCGCTGCCCTCGGGGAAGTGCCAGAAATTGCCGGCATCTCTGCTGGTGGCATGCCGACCAGAGTGAAATGTCTGCACGTGTTGGTCGGTCACTCGCTCGCGCGTGGTCCGGGTGTGAATCCGTTGGGTGATCGGGTGTTGGAGATCCTTGCCCCTTGGTGGTCACGGCGCCATTGCGATTTTGGCGATTCAAATCCTGACGAGGTCGCTTAATGGTTCGGGTAGCCGCTTTTGACTGCGGGACACACTCACTACGCCTTCTCATTGCGGACGTTGACCCGGTCACTGGCGTCGCCGTAGAAATAACCCGCCGAATGGAAGTGGTCCGTCTTGGTGCAGGGGTTGACCAAACTGGCCGGTTAGGGATTGATGCGATTGACCGTGCCGCAAAGGTAGCTGCGGAGTACGCGGCTCAATGCGAAGCAGCAGGGGTGACGCGCTCGCGTTTCGTCGCTACCTCCGCAACTCGGGACGCAGCGAATCGTGATGTTTTCGTCGACCGAATGACCACTGTTGTGGGAGTGCGTCCGGAAGTCATTACTGGTCAGGAAGAAGCCGAGCTTTCGTTTCGAGGAGCAACCACCAGGTTACGGTGCCAAGGTATGTCCGGTCCGTTTCTGGTCGTTGACATCGGCGGCGGCTCAACCGAGGTGGTTATCGGCGACGCGGTTGTGACGGCGGCTCAATCTGTTGATATTGGGTGTGTTCGGCTCACGGAACGCCACCTCCGTGATGATCCGCCTCGTGCTGCTCACTTGGCGGCAGCGCGCTCTGACATCAACCAAGCCTTGGATGACGTGGCTAAGGTGGTGGACTTCCGCGCGGTGCGGCACCTCGTGGGCTTGGCGGGGTCAGTGGCAACAGTCGCTGCTTTAGGGCTTGGTTTGTCGTCATACGACGAGGAGCGTTTGCATGGTGTGGCCATGCCAGTCCCGGTGGTTCTCGGGGCCTGTGATCGCCTCGTGCAGATGACACATGCTGAGCGAGCGGCATTGCCATTCATGCACCCAGGTCGAGTTGATGTGATTGGCGGGGGTGCTTTGATTTGGCAGCTCGTCGTTGAACGCGTCGCACGCCAGGCCGCCATTGCTGATGTTCGGGCCAGCAGAGATGACATTTTGGATGGAATCGCTATGTCAATCGCAGCGACGGTAAGCGGAGGCGCATGATGGCAGCAGAAAAACTTTTGGCGGTGACTGTACTGGGGCAAGACCGCCCGGGAATCGTTGCTGACACCACTGCGGCGCTCGCGGGTCTATCGGGGAATCTCGAAGATTCCACAATGACGTTGCTCCGGGGGCACTTCGCAATGGTGGTGCTAGTCCGAGTCAGCGCATCAATAGCTGAGGTACGCGAGTCACTGAGTGAATTGGCTGTTGATGGCAGGCTCAGCGTCGATGTTCGGGCTGTTCCTGGAAAACCACCTTGGGGTCATGCCTCTGCGGGTGTGACCTATTTGCTTCGGGTCTACGGCGCGGATCGACCAGGAATTGTCACTGCCTTAACTCGGATTATTGCGGACGCAGGCGGTTCGATCACCGATTTAACCACCCGCCTCCGGGATGATCTCTACGTCTTACTGGCGGAGCTGATCCTCCCCGAGCAGGTGAATCCGGCTGAAATTGCTGACGCCCTGCATGTTCGGGCGGACGCATTGGGGATCGAAGTGACGATGGGTCCGTTGGATCTGGATGAACTGTGACATTCGACTTTTCTGCTTTGCCAGTGGGTCATGTTCGATCGGCCGTGCATGCGCCAGATCCGGTCCTATCCCAACCAGGGATCGAAGTGGATCCAGCTGACCCATCTGTCCTCACGCTAGCCGCTGATTTGATCGCCACGATGCGATCTCACGTGGGGTGCGTTGGGATCGCGGCCCATCAAGTGGGGGTGCCCTGGCGAATGTTCGCAGTTGACGTCACAGGTCACCCAAAGGCGAAGACATGCCATGGGTTGTTTGTGTTGTGCAATGCCCATGTGGTCGAGTCGAGTCGTCGGGAACGAGGGAGAGAAGGGTGTTTGTCAGTGCCGGATTTCACCGGTGACGTTCGGCGTGCGCGGCGACTTGTCGTCGCTGGTCAGCTCCCTTTGACTGGGGAGTTAGTGACGATCACGACTGATGCGTTTGAAGCTGTGTGTGTGCAGCATGAAATGGACCATATTGAGGGCGTGCTCTTCCTGGATCGCGTGACAGGTGCCCACGCGTTGCACGCACGGCAGACCTACCGTTGATGATCTGGTCATGAGTCATTAAGCTGAGGTGTCCTCGTAGCCCAACGGCAGAGGCAGGCGCCTTAAAAGCGCTCCAGTGCGGGTTCGAATCCCGTCGAGGGCACGATGTTTATCTCTGTTGCTGCGCACAGGTGCGACCTGCTGTCGCTGCAGCCTAGTGACGCATTAGGTAAGGGAACTTTTTCGCGGTAATTAGCATTAGCAGTGGTGAATGAACTCACGCCGTACCGGCCTAAGGAGGACGGACTTTCATGAGCAACCCGGTTTTTGAGCGAATGCGCGATAGCCGCGGGTACGCAACCTTCGGCCCGCGTGGTGCAGCGCGCGCACCGATGCCGCCGGCGCCTTCTCCGGCCGACCTAGAATCGATGTACGCGCAACCAGCCGCGACCACCGTTGATACTGGCCGCATGTCGTACGACGACGTGATCGTCAAGACAGCTTTGACCCTGGCGACCGTTTTAGCTGGCGCGGTTGTCGGATGGCAAGTCCCCAGTTTGATGTTAGTCGGGCTCATTGGCGGTTTTGTTTTGGCGCTGGTGAACACTTTTAAGCGCAACCCCAGCCCCATCTTGATCCTTGCGTACGCGGCTTTAGAGGGTCTGTTTCTCGGCGGGATTAGTTTCGCTTTTGAGAATGCCAACTTCGGCGGGGAAAGCGGTCAAGGAATCGTTGCCCAAGCAACCCTGGCAACGTTCTGTGTTTTTGGCGCCGTGCTCGTCGGGTTCCGTAGCGGCAAACTTCGGGCCACACCGAAACTGAACCGGATTTTCTTTATCGCAATGGCTGGTTACCTGTTGTTCTCCCTGGTCAACCTTGGCCTTATGTTCTTTGCCGGTAACAGCTCATTGCGCTCAGGCACGCTAGGTCTGGTTATCGGTGCGTTCGCAGTCCTTCTCGCGTCCTACGCGTTGGTGATGGACTTTGAGTTCATCAAAGCAGGCGTGGAGCAGGGCGCTCCGGCCAAATTCGCTTGGACCGCCGCCTTTGGCCTTACCGTCACCTTGGTCTGGCTTTACATCGAAATTCTCCGCATCTTGTCAATTTTGCGCGGGGACTGAATCCATTGGCTTTAAGCCCACACCCATGAAGCCAGAGATCAACGTGATCGACCTCCCGCACCACTTGATGCGGGAGGTCGATCGCGTTCACCACCGTATGGCAGTGACCCACCTGGCAGAAACCGAAATGGTCATTTTAACACAAAAGCTGGCGCAGCAATTGGCCGATGTGGCCGCTGCTGGGCAAGGGCGTCCGGTGCGTGTTGTGCCCAAACTCCCGGTTTACGCGTTAGCTCATCAATTGTCAGTCATGGTCCGGGATGTGATTTCGGACGCTGATGCAGTCGGTCAGCAGCAAGCATTGAGCTTCTTGGTGTCCGCGCGGCGGATGTGGTGAGGTGAGTCGCCGCCGCGTCGCATCGTGATGACGGGGCTGAAGTCAATCTGCGACGATGATTCGTGTGAAATATGCCGAGCACATCGCCGACCTGGTGGGCAACACCCCACTGGTGCGTTTGAACCGGGTCACTGAGGGAATCGCGGCCACAGTATTAGCCAAAATCGAGTACTTCAACCCGGGTGGGAGTGTCAAAGACCGTATCGCAAAGCGCATGATTGATGCCGCGGAACAGTCCGGTGATTTACAGCCTGGAGGCACCATTGTGGAGCCGACGAGTGGCAATACTGGAGTGGGTCTTGCGCTCATCGCTCAACGCCGGGGTTACCGGTGCGTTTTCGTCTGCCCAGACAAGGTCAGTGAGGACAAGCGTAACGTTCTCATGGCATACGGGGCCGAAGTTGTGGTCTGCCCGACGGCAGTGGCCCCGGACCACCCGGATAGTTATTACCGGACTAGCGATCGACTAGTCGCGGAGCTTCCGGGGGCGTGGAAACCGGACCAGTATGCGAACCCCGAAGGACCGGCTAGTCATTACGAAAGTACTGGGCCTGAAGTGTGGTCAGATTCCGCTGGAAGAGTCACGCATTTCGTCGCGGGAATTGGGACGGGGGGCACGATCACCGGAGCTGGCCGATACCTCCACGATGTGAGTAATGGGCGCGTCCAAGTCATTGGAGTAGATCCAGAAGGATCGGTGTACTCCGGCGGAAGTGGGCGTCCTTACCTCGTCGAAGGTGTGGGTGAGGATTTCTGGCCCACTGCTTACGATGCTGAAGTGCCAGATCAGATCGTCGCGGTTTCGGACGCAGAGTCATTTTCGATGACGAGACGTTTAGCGAGCGAAGAAGGTCTGCTTGTTGGCGGTTCTTGCGGGATGGCTGTTGTCGGTGCATTGCAAGTAGCTCGGGAACTCACCTCAGAACATGTTGTCGTTGTTCTACTTCCCGACGGCGGCCGAGGGTATCTCTCAAAGATTTTCAATAACGAGTGGATGCGTTCCCACGACTTTTTGCGCGGCGAAGGCGAGAAAACAGTCGTGGATGTACTTCAAGGAAAGACTGGCGGGCTGCCTGCTCTCGTTCATACTCATCCGAATGAAACAGTTCGCGATGCAGTGCACATTCTTCGTGAATATGCCGTTTCCCAAATGCCTGTCGTTGGAGCCGAACCGCCAGTTCTCGTCGGGGAGATCGCCGGTAGTGTGACCGAACGGGACCTTCTTGATGCGCTTTTCACGGGGAAGGCACAGCTCGCGGACGCGGTGAGCGAGCATATGGGCCCGCCATTGCCACTTGTTGGCGCTGGGGAGCCCATTGCTGTGGCTCGTCAGCGATTGCACACGGTCGATGCACTCATGGTGGTCGTCGGGGGTAAACCGATTGGACTTCTCACCAGAGCCGACCTGCTAGCTTTCTTGGCCGAATCCTAGGGCAAGGCTTGGCCGGGCTTCCGTTTATCAAAGAGACGGCGTTTGTATGTTTAGGTGTCACGGTTTTGTTATCGCATGATTCTAGAAACAGAGCTGAGGTCAGCAGCCCGATCTGGCTACTGACCCCAGCTCCGGGGGATCGCGATGTTCCGTCAGTGCTGACGGCTCAACCGAATACGACGGGACGCCCGGGCGAACCACGCTAGACCCGCACCAACTGCAAGCAACATAAGACCAGTGACGAGGTAAGGGGTGCTGCCGCCACCGGTGCGAGGCAGGGTAGGCCCGGCGGGCGCCTGCGTTTCGACGACTCCGGAAACCGTGGGGGTGCTGGTGCTGGTGCTGGCGCTTGTGCCGCTGACAGTGACCGAAACGGAAGTCGTTGTGCTGGACTCGGTCCCACTGACGGTGGGGGTGCTGGTGCTAGTCGGCGAGGTTTCAGTCACCGTAGGAGTGCCAGTGCTTGTAGGGCTGGCTGTGGTCGTGGGTGAAGTCTCAGTGCTGGTGGGAGTGCTGCACGAGTAACCCTTGATCTTTTCAATGTTCCCTTGAATAAATTTGCTGTGACCTTCGGGGTAGAAGACCTCAGTAAGGACTTCACCGCCGTAGACGTCCCATTGGTACCAGCCACACTCTGGCAGGGTTACGGGAACTTTGAGCTCCCGAGTGGCTTGATTCAAAGTGACAGTTCGGTTTGCGATCAAGGTTTGGGGTGCAGCGCTGGCGTTGAAGTCCCCTGAGCCATCGTAGGTCTTAGGTAAGGAGTAAGACGAAACGTTGACAGTCACTTCCTGGCATTTGCCATCAATAAGCGACAGGACCGCCTTTTTATTTTCTAGCTGCGGTTTGGCCTTTACTTCGCATGGTTTTGGTGAGGTTGTCGCGCTCGCGGCAGGGGCAATAGAAACGACTGCTCCAGTGGCTACAAAGAAGCCACTCACGGCTCCGGCGATGATCTTACGCACAGGATGTCCTTCTCAAGGCGGTGGTGGACTAGTGAAAATCGTGAATTGTCCGTGGTTGCTCATCGCGGTCCACAAAACATGTCAACGCGCAGACTCTAAAGGTTCTGGCGTCGCCGCGCCACTGCATTGACCGAAACGGGGAAAGAAAAACGAGGCCAAATTCTTCAAGTGACTTTCCAGTGACAAAGAGTATTTATTTGATGGAAAGATATCCCACCTTCTGATGTTGTTGCCTGCTTGTCTTAAAGATGGACGATATTGAGCATTGCCCGATATGTGCTGTTTCGAATACGCCGCCTTCATAACAGAGCGCTGCTCAGTTGCAGCGTGTCCTGCATTAACGAAAGAGCAGTTAAGGAATAGGGCACGAGACGCCAGTGCCGCCGATACCGCAATACCCGTGTGGAACTTTATGCAAGTATTGCTGGTGGTACTCCTCGGCGTAAAAAAATTTCCCTGCTTGCTCAGCGGCACGGATTTCGGTGGTGATTGTTCCTCGGTCAGCCTTCCGGAGTGCCTCTTGATATGTCTTCATCGTGCTCTCAATGGCATCGCGTTGAGCAGGGGTTGTCCAATAAAGCGCAGATCGGTACTGCGTGCCACGGTCATTGCCTTGACGGAATCCCTGAGTAGGGTCGTGACCTTCCCAAAAGGTCCGTAAAAGTTCCTCGGTCTTGACCAGGGAAGAGTCATATGCGATGAGGACTACTTCGGTGTGGCCTGTTTGGCCGGTACATACTTCCTCGTACGTCGGGTATTGGGTGAAGCCACCTTGATATCCCACTGCGGTCACGATCACTCCAGGGATTTTCCAGAAAAGACGTTCGGCTCCCCAAAAACACCCAAGGCCCATGAAAATCACTTCAGTTCCGGTAGGCCACGGGCCTTGAAGTGGTGTCCCAAGAATGACATGCCGCTCAGGGATGACATGTGGTGATTGGTCCCGCCCGCGGAGTGCATTCTTTGCTTCAACAAGGTTCGGTTCGCGTGAGCCAAATAGCACGGGGACCTCTTCTCTCAATGTTCCTGATTTGTCATGGCTTTTTCCCATCGTGATAAGACGCTCTAGCCAGGTGCTTCATGCGCGGTTATGTCACGACACTTATGCACAACGCCAGAGTGGGGCCAGAGTCTTCCAATTCCTGACACACATGCGGCGTTGACGGTGTATTGGCGAGCAAATTTTTTGTTCGGCTGAACAGTCTGGGACTTTACTGCGCCGTAGCAGTGGATAGGCTCACTCGATGGGAGATCGCCAGTGGGATGCTGCCGGGTTTAGTACGCGCGCTATTCACGCGGGCCAAACGCCAGATTCGGCAACAGGGGCAGTAGTCCCACCCATCTACCAAGTCTCCACGTTTGCTCAAGATGGCGTTGGCGGATTGCGCGGTGGCTACGAGTATGCGCGGTCTGGTAATCCCACTCGAACTGCCTTAGAAGAATGCCTTGCCGCGGTAGAAGGTGGTCGACGCGCTTTTGTATTTGCGAGCGGTCTTGCGGCTGAAGACACATTGTTGCGCGCAATATGCCGACCTGGTGACCATTTAGTAACCCCAGCGGATGCCTATGGCGGCAGTCATCGACTCTTCGCGCGGGTCTTGCAACCTTGGGGGCTTACGCATACTCCAGTTTCGCTAGGTGACCTTGGGGCGGTGCAAGCAGCGATCCGGCCGGGTAGCACCAGAGTGATCTGGGTGGAGACCCCGTCTAATCCACTTTTAAGCATCGCCGATATCTCAGCGCTAGTGGATCTGGCCCATCGAGCTGGCGCCGTGTTGGTGGTTGATAACACGTTCGCGACCTCATACCTCCAGCAACCGTTGGCGCTAGGAGCTGATGTGGTTGTCCACTCCACTACGAAATACGCCGGAGGTCATTCCGATGTGGTGGGGGGTGCGCTCGTGACCAGATCAGATGGATCGCCGGCTTGCCCTGACGTGGAAGAGCGGATCGCGTTCTGCCACAACGCCATGGGCGCGATTGCTGGGCCATTTGACGCGTGGCTTGTTCTTCGCGGTCTGAAAACACTGGCAGTCAGAATGGAACGGCATTGTGATAATGCCGAAGCAGTTGTTGCGTACCTGTCTCAGCATCCTGATGTCATCGAGGTGCGATACCCGGGTTTACCGGACCATCCGGGTCATGCCATTGCGGCACAACAGATGCGACGGTTCGGTGGAATGGCGAGTTTCCGGGTTCGCGGTGGCGTGGAAAAGGCGTTACAGGTGTGCGCTCGGACATCAGTGTTCATCTTGGGGGAGTCTCTTGGCGGAGTCGAATCTCTGATCGAACATCCAGCCCGAATGACTCACGCCAGTGTCGCCGGGTCTGCGCTAGCCGTGCCAGAGGATCTGATCCGGCTTTCTGTCGGGATCGAAGACTCCGCAGACCTTATTGCCGATTTAGACGAAGCTTTAGGCGCGAAGTGACGATCGCCGGCGAGGGCGTTCTGCTGTGGATGAGAATTCTGGTTTTCCTAGGTGAGCTGCCACGATGATGCATCGGCGTGGGGCCGCACTGAGGAGGTTTGCTCGCCATGGTCGCGTCCGCGCATTACCCACCAACAAATAAAACACTGCCGGTCTCAAGTAGTTTGCTTCACTTCAGGCAGGACGCAGCTGAGCTGTCAGTGTGGGCTTATCGATTGCGGTCTGGCGCGACTGAGGCTCGACTATCCGCTGAGGATTTGGTTCGGCGGTCCACTTCAACTGGTCTGGTTGGGCCAGTCGGTGAGGGGCTAGCTCAACTCCTCGCACGCTCTGCGCTAGTCATTCGAGAAGCCGCTGACTTATGCGGTCAGCTAGGCGATCAATGCGCTGCTGCTGCGGTTCGCGGGGATGAAGGCCAACGATGTGCGTTCTCGGGGTAAGTTTTCCTGAACTGACAGCCTTATGCTCAGCAGTCGCAACCGTTCGTTCCACAGTTGGGAACGCGCTCGCGGTCCTCGACGCGGCAGCCCTTCAAGTCCCCGGCGACGAGTTCTGCGGGGCCCTTGCGGCGGCTCGACGCACCCGGGATCAAAGCCTCAACCTTTTAGAGGGCATGGTTCAGATTATTCGTCAGGTGTCACGAGTCCTGTCGGAGACCGAAGACTCAGTTGCAGAAGCAATGGCTCATTCCGCCGGCATGGCAGGAGCTATGCCGGCGAGCTCACCGCAGCACGTTTTTTCTGCGTTGGGGCTTATCGATTCCACCGTGTTAGCTGATTTTCTCGTGGCAAGCCCGACGCTCGCAGTGTATGTCGTCACTCACGGAGCGCATGATCGATCGGCTCCTCTGTTGACGCGAGGGACGCGCGAGACGACGTTGTCCTCAATGCGAGAAGCTCGCCAGACCTGGCTTACCACTGGGTCGCGGGAGCGCCGGATGTACGCCCTACTCAATCCTCGTGAGCTGGCCGCTCGCGCATGGGCCCCACCAACTGACCGGATGGCCGCAGCCCGCATTTTGGTAGCTGCCGACATTGCTCGGCTGACTGCGCAACTGCGTCACATAAAGAATGACCGACACCGCACGCAGATCATCAGGGCTATTAACACCAATCAGCGTCTTTTGTCCGAGCACGTGACTCTTCGCCATCCTGATGGGCGAGTGACCCGACGGCCGCATCAGCTGTTGTGGTTCGACGGGACTGGCGACGGTGAAGTGATTGAAGTTCTTGGTGATCTTAATCGGGCCGAACATTTACTGGTGTACGTTCCAGGCACTGGCGCTGATCTGGATCGCCAGCCAGGAAATATCGCACGGATGACTTCACTGGCCGCTGCTGACCCCACGCTTGCGGTCGTTGTCTGGCAAGGAGCAGACCATCCGGACCAGCCTTTTGATGACGGGACTGTAGCGCCCTTACGCACCGAAGTATTGGCGGCGGCGTATCGAGATGCGGCAGCCCTCGCGGGTCCACGTTTGGCCGAGGATGTCGAGGGTTTGCGACTGGCTGTCCCCAAGGCAGGATCCGATCTTGTGGTGATGGGCCACAGCTACGGCGGGTCCATCATGGGTGCCGCGGAGTGGTCCGGCATGAAGCCTGATCGGATAGTTCACCTCAATAGTGCAGGTAGTTATGCCCCGGTGATGCCTCAGCCCAGTTCCGATCTTGGTGGCGGTCCCACGCGATATTCACTGACCACCCCGGACGATTGGATTCAATTCGTCCAGGGTCGTACCGCAGATGACGCGGCGGCGTTGGGTGCGGATTTAGCGCCGCTTCCGCTGGTTCCCTCGGTGTGGGGTGGTGGAGTGGGTGTTCCTCATCTTCTTAATGGGGCTGAGCGCATTGGCCATGGGCTCGATCCCGATGAGATCCCCGGGGTCATCAGGTTAGATTCCGGAGTCACGGCCGATGGGCACTTGACCTTGGGACATAGCGGCGCTTTCGCCCCTGGTAGCACGGCATGGCGCAACCTCTTGGAGGTATCCCGGGGTGGTCCGGTGCAGGTTCTTCAACCTGAACTGTGGCGTGTTGAGGTCGAGCGAGCTGGGCTTAATGTGGACTGGTTTGATGTATCGTTTCGCCCGCCTCGGCATGTCGTCAAAGAATCTCCGTGGTGGGATGTGGGTTACCAACCGCCAGTGATGTGGACGCGGTAGTTATTGCGGGCGCGATCGACCATCGCCATACGTGTCATCACGTGAAATGACGCTCATGAACCTAGGCCGGGAAGCCGCTGAGGTCGGTGAGCAATAGTCGGTGGCTTCTGCAACAGTGTGTGCCATGACGAACATGGTGGTAGCGGAGGGGCTCGTCCAGAAATACGGATCAGTCACCGCGCTTGATGGTTTAAGTTTGACTGTGCCACGAGGTACAGTTCTGGGGATGCTAGGGCCCAACGGCGCCGGTAAGACGACGACAGTGCGCGTTCTGACTACCCTGTTGCGTCCCGACCAGGGCCATGCGGTGGTAGCTGGCATAGATGTCATCAAAAATCCACGTGAGGTCCGTCGGCGCATTGGTGTTTCTGGTCAGTACGCCGCGGTCGATGAGTACCTCACCGGGTTTGAAAATCTTGACATGGTGGGGCGGCTTTATCATTTAGGTCGCACAAAATCCCGAGCTCGGGCACGAGAATTGCTCGATCAGTTCAATCTCAGTGATGCCGCGGATCGTCCAGTAAAAACGTACTCGGGGGGTATGCGTCGTCGCTTGGACCTTGCGGGTGCATTGGTTGCTGACCCAGAAGTGCTGTTTTTAGATGAGCCGACAACCGGTTTAGATCCACGGTCACGGTCCGAAATGTGGGGTGTGATCGCTGATCTTGTTGCCGGGGGAACCACTTTGCTTCTTACCACTCAGTACTTGGAAGAAGCCGACCGCCTTGCTGACCGAATTGTGGTCGTTGATCGCGGCACGGTCATTGCCGAGGGCACAGCAGATGATTTGAAAGCCCAACTTGGTGGGGAACGACTGGAGTTAGTAGCAGCCGACTCACGTCAGCTGGAGGCGATCCGTTCGCTACTTGCTGAGCTTGGCTCTGGGGAGGTCACTGTTGACGAGCACACTCGCCAGTTGTCAGTCCCAGCGCGTGGCACAGCTTTACTTGTTGAGGCTCTTCGGCGGTTAGATACTGCGGGTTTGGTCGTCAGTGATGTCGCTCTACGCCGTCCGACTCTTGACGATGTCTTCCTCAGCTTGACCGGTCACGCCGCCGAAGGTGACGGTGACTCCAATGGCAAAAATCAAGATTCTTCGAACGTGAAGGCGGTGCAGCGGTGAGTGCGATCAGTGCAGTCAATGATGGTTTGATAGTGGCAAAACGCAACCTCATTAAAATTAAAAGAGTTCCCGATCTGCTGGTCTTTACTACTTTGCAGCCGATCATGTTCGTGCTGCTCTTTGCGTATGTTTTTGGTGGGGCTATTGATATCCCAAACGGGAGTTATCGCGAGTTTCTGATTGCTGGCATTTTTGCGCAGACCGTTGTGTTTGGTTCCGTCATTACCGGAGCCGGCTTGGCGGACGACATGCAAAAGGGAATCATTGATCGGTTCCGTTCGCTGCCGATGTCCCGGTCAGCGGTACTCATTGGTCGTACGCTCAGTGACGTTGCCAACAATTTCATTGTTGTTGTCGTGATGTCCCTGACTGGGCTAGTGGTGGGGTGGCGAATCCGGGGCTCTTTTCTTGAAGCAATTGGCGGTTATTTGCTCCTGCTCTTTTTCGCCTACGCTTTTTCGTGGGTGATGGCTTACGTTGGGCTGCTTGCGCCGAGCCCTGAGGTAGTCAATAACGCTGGTTTCATCGTCATTTTCCCGCTGACCTTTATTGCCAATACATTTGTCCAGCTGGAATCGTTGCCTGGTGTGCTCAAAAGTTTTGCCGCATGGAATCCCATCTCCACGGTGACTGAGGCAACCCGGCAGCTTTTTGGCAACATTCCGCCGGGGACGCCTGAACCATCAAGCTGGGCACTGCAACACCCAGTCATCTATACCCTCGGGTGGGCGATAGCGATTATGGCCGTTTTCATCCCACTCGCTACCCGGCAGTACACCCGGGCAACCAGCCGCTAACTGGCAGGCATGGCGCAGTGTCGATTAAGGGCATCGGCGTTTAAGTCAGATAAGGCTTAGCGTCGATGACCTTTACCGGAACTTTCTTGCCATTCGGCGCTTCGTATGCTGTCTCCTCGCCGATCGCTAATCCACTGATCGCTGATCCAAGAGGGGATTTTTCGCTATACACCTCAAGAGAGTCATCCGCTACTTCGCGACTGCCGAGTAGGAATGTCATTGGTGCGCCAGCAAATTCGACAGTGACAATCATGCCTTGGCTGACCACACCGTTATCCGCAGGAGATTCACCGACTGTCGCGTTCTGCAGAAGCTGTGTCAGTTGACGAATTCTCGCTTCTTGCTTGCCTTGCTCTTCTTTAGCGGCATGATACCCACCATTTTCTTTAAGGTCCCCTTCTTCCCGCGCCGCTTCAATCCGGGCGGCGATCTCGGTTCGCGCCGGACCGGACAAATGATCGAGCTCCGTTTTTAACCTGTCGAACGCGTCCTGGGTCAGCCAGGTGATATCACTAGCACTCACAATGTCTCCAACGGTGATGAAGGGAGCCGCAGCTGCCTGAGGGGAAAGCGACCTCCCACCCTTGGTCGCTCGAATTGTCTACTTCGAATATGGCTGGTGTTAGTCCTACCGGCAACTACAAGAAACGAACACACTAGCAACCATCGGTGACTAAACAACAACGTTGGCAGGTATCACGCTGTTCACCGCTGCTCGGGGATGACGCACTACGGACTCGTAGTCTCCGCTAGCCTCGCATCGCGGAGGTGCCGAGCATGATCGCTCCGAACCATTATGTGAGCGTGCAACTATCTACCACGCCGGTCACCGCGGGGGCTGCTGTGCGGATGAGATCGGTGCGGCGGGTCACGTGCTGCTCTTCAGGACCAACTATGACGTCACTGATCCCCACGGCTGTTTTCGAGCGGTCTAGAGCCCGGAGCTGGCAGAGCGCTGTCGCTCCAGGATCTTTACCGACATCCCATGTAACACGCACGCCACCGTCTGGCTCGATCACAAACCCAACGGTGGACCATCGAACATCAGCCTTGGCTTGATGCACCCCTGCCCAGATCACCCAGCCCACGCCAATCATTGCCGCCACTCCTATAGCCCACCGTGCTTGCCGGTACCAGCTAGTGGGCGTTTTCCCATATCGATCCGCCAGGTGAGGCGGTGGTTGCTGTGGCACCCTTCGCTCTTTCCCGCTGTCTAGACCGAAACGGTTAGATGGCATGGTGGGGGTTAAGACGTCGTTAGTTTCCCTTATGTATTCAGGGTCTGTCAGTTTGGCCTCGCACGTGAACTACCAGGAGTTTCAATGGCTCAAGAGCTGCGTCTTATGTGTGTCCATGCTCATCCAGATGATGAGTCCAGCAAAGGTGCCGCCACGATGGCCCGTTATCGGGCTGAAGGAGTGGAAGTTCTCGTTGTTTCCTGCACCAGTGGTGAGCGTGGTGATGTCCTTAACCCTCGACTTGCCAGTGCCGCGGAAGTGACTCGAGACATCACCCATGTTCGGCGTCGGGAGATGGCGGCTGCCGCTCAGGAGCTCGATATTCACCATGTGTGGTTAGGGTTCGTGGATTCTGGCTTGCCAGAAGGGGATCCGACCCCACCGTTGCCACCGGGCTGTTTCGCGTTGACTCCTCTGCCTGTGGCAACCGAGGCTTTAGTGAGGGTTGTTCGGAGTTTTCAACCACAGGTCATTGTGACGTACGACGAGAACGGTGGATACCCACATCCGGATCACATTCGGTGCCACGAGATTTCGGTGGCGGCGTATCACGCCAGCGCCGATTCAGCCCAGTTTCCACAAGCAGGACCAGTTTGGCGGACCGACAAGTTGTACTACCACCAAACCTTCACTAAGGCTCGGGTCGAAGCGATGCACCATGCAATTGAGGAAAATGGCGAATCTTCTCCGTTTGGGGAGTGGCTGGCCCACTGGGACGGGGAAGACCGTCCAACCAGCACGCGGGTGCACTGTGCGGAGTGGTTCGAAGTGCGTGACCGTGCGCTCCTCGCGCACGCCACTCAGGTGGATCCAGACGGCCCATGGTTCGCAGTCCCACGTGATATCGAACGTCAGATTTGGCCCACAGAAGACTACGAACTAGCGCATAGTCATGTCCCAGTTCCGGAGATGGAAGATGATCTATTCGCCGGCTTACGGCCGGCGGTGGAAGCCGCGGAGGCAGCCCCATGATGAGCGATGTGATTTTTCAGTGGGTATTGCAGCCGAACCCTGACACTGTTACCCCCGGCGTGCTCGGATTCGCCGTCATGTTCGTCCTGGCACTCACCACATGGCTGTTGATGCGTGATCTTACTCGGCGGTTGCGTCGGATGCGACTACGGGCAGAACAAGAAGCTGAAGAGGCCGAAGCTAAGGGAGAGCCGCCACCAGGCTGAGTGGATCCCTACGGTCTTTGAAGACTTCCCGTAAGACATGGCGAGCAGCGTGAGCACCACTCATCCCATGAACTCCCGGCCCCGGTGGCGTAGACGCTGAGCAAAGGTATACCCCTGGTATCGGAGTCCGATAGGGGTTCCACCGGGGGGCGGGCCGGGCGATGAGCTGCCACGGAGTAGTTGCACCCGCAGCGATATCACCGCCGATGTAATTAGCGTTGTATTGGCCCAGGCGCGCCGCCGTCATCACGTGGTGGGCGGCAATGGTGTCTCGAAAACCCGGCGCGAACCGTTCAATTTGGGCGATGACCGCTGCGCTGACATCGCGGTCCGAGTGTGCGGGTACGTGCGTATAACTCCATAAGACGTGGCCCTCGTCCGGAGTGCGTCCAGGGTCGACCAAGCTGGGCTGTGAGACGAGTACATATGGCTGATCCGCATGGCGACCAGTAGCAATCCGCGCCTCAGCGGCTGCGATTTGAGCACGAGAACCGCCAAGATGCAGTGTGCCGGCTCTGCTGCATTCGGGTGCCGTCCATGGCACCGGGTCGGTAAGAGCGAAGTGCACGGTGCAGGCGGCGTTGCCATAGGTGAATCGGCGCAGCCAGTGGGCGTACCCGCGTGGTAAACGCGCGTCGGCCATCTGTAAAAGCCCAGCGGGTGTGACATCTAGGAGGATGGCGCGCGCGGGGGGTAAATCGGCAAGGTTGGTGACCCGGTGCCCAGTTCGGATTCGCCCGCCGCTGTCGACGATCACTCGTGCGAGTGCGTTCGTGATGGATTGGCTGCCTCCCAATGGAATTGGCCACCCTGACGCGTGTCCAAGAGCAGCGAGAACAAGTCCGGTCGCAGCTGGCGCCCAACCGCGAACTGGGGCATTCGCATGAGCAGCCACCCCGGTAAAAAGTGCTGCCGCGACGCTGTCTGTAGGGTCACGTTCTGCGGTCGTAAAAGGGAAGTTCCATCGAGGGCCCCCCTGCGCCATGATGCGTGTGGTGAGGCGGCTAGCGAGTCCAGGTGCGGTCAGAGCTGCTCGGATCGCACTGGCCCGGAGGTCTGAAGTCGTGAGCGCGGTTAGTTCGATTTGGTGTGCCACTAAAGGCTCAAGCAAACGGCGCCATGCCGTTCCATCACCCGACCGGGTGTTATTGAGGACGGTGACCGTTTCTTCTAAAGATTGGTACGCCACACCGACGCGACCGTCATCCAGAGGGTGCGCGTACGTGATCTCGGGGTGTCGCATTGTCACGCCGTGTCGAGCGAGGTCGAATGCCTGGAAGAAAGGCGATGCCATGGCCGTCGGATGCACCGCAGAGCAGACGTCATGGAGATACCCAGGCAAAGTGAGCTCGTCGGTGCGGGTGCCACCCCCGATGGAGTCCGCTGCTTCGATGACCTCAACGTGAAGCCCAGCGGCGACCAAAATAACGGCCGCAGCAAGACCGTTTGGCCCGGCTCCTATCACTACGACATCGACCATGTCTTGACGTTAACGGCCCGCTGGGGAACGGACGCGTTCGATGAGGCGAAACGCCGCGATGTGCCAGTGCTCCTCAGCGTTGGGTATGCCTCGTGCCACTGGTGCGACGAGGTTGATCGGTCGACGGCTGTTAGCTACCTCTCACGAAACCGCAGTTCAGGGGGTGTTGCGGTTCATGCTGAGTTAGCGCGTATCGCCGTTGGGCACCGACCATGGGCCTTCGCGCATGACTCTACGACCCCCCGTTACGGCCCAAGGCATCCGATCGGGATGACGTGTACGCCGTCGGGCCGACGGCCGCCGGCACCCGTCGACGTGATCACGCCGAGACAGGCAGGTTCCTTGTGCCGGTCGGTATCGACGTTCCTGGCGAACTTGAGCAGGGCTGCGGCCCCGGCGTCAATGTCGCGCGGGTTGAGCTTGACCTCGAAGGCTGCCCACTTGTTGTCCCGAGCGGTCAGCACGGCGTCGACCTCGTTGCCGTTCTCGTCGCGGCAGGAGTCGACGTGCCCTCGGTGCAGTTGCGCGTAGATGCGGAAGTCACGGATGACCAGGGCCTCGAAGTGGAAGCCCAACGCCAGAGGATCGGCCTTGAGTTCGGCACTGCCGATATTCAGCGCGGCGGGTCCGATCGAGGGGTCGACGAAGTAACGCACGGGCGCGGTGCGGAGTCGGGCTCGCGAGCGCATGTGAGGTCGCCAAGCCGCGGAGTCATCGGTGAGCCACAGGCGGGTGAGTGCATCGAGGTAGCCGGTGAGCGTCTCGTACGCGATTGGCCCCCCGTCGCCCCCGACGTCCTTGGCCAGATCGCTCAACTTGACTGGCTGCCCGACGCCACGACCCAACGCTTCGAGGAGGCGTCGCAGCTTGCCGGGGTTGCGGCGGTGGCCCATCTCTGGGACGTCCACCTCCACGACCTGGCGCAGGTAGTCGGCCAGCCAGTCGCGTGCGAAATCCTCGTCGACGTCGAGCAGCTCTGGCCAACCGCCGGCAATGATGCAACGGAGCAGCTCGTCGAAGGACAGGTGCGTCCCCAGGCCCGTCTGGCGTTCGCCCTCTAACAGGCTGGCCAGCGACATCTCCCCAGTCGAGTGGCCGGATTCAAACAGGCTCATCGGCCGCATTTGCATGACGGAGAACCGTCCCGCTCCGGAGTGCCGGTTCGCTTCGTCGCGAGGTCGGGCGGATCCGGTGAGGATGAACTGCCCCTTCTCGGTGCGGTCGTCCACCTGGCGCCGCACACGGTTCCAGATGTCCGGGGCGACCTGCCACTCGTCGAACAGGATCGGTGGTTCCCCGGCAAAGAGCGCTCGAGGGTCGAAATCAAGCTGGGCGCGCGCGACTACGTCCTCGTCAAGGCGGATAATAGTATTGGCGATCTGTGATGCCGTGGCCGTCTTCCCGGAGGCCTTCGGCCCCTCGATGAGGACGGCTCCCATGACGCTGAGCCGGGCTTTGAGCTCCTGGTCTGCGATCCGGGGTAAGTACTTCGACATGTGCTAACTCTAACGTTTGCGTTGGTCGAAATAGAATTTTTACGGTTGATGAATCTAAAGACTCGGGCCGCTCGAAGTCGAACTTTTACGGCTGCGCTTGGTGCGCTCACGCTTGGCGCAGGTCAGGGGAGCCCAGCGCGGATGAACTCCTGCTGGAGCCGTGGCTGTGGTCGACTCGCCACTTCGAGACGAGGAGATCCTGTCGGGCCTCGGCCTCGGTGTTCGTGCGACGGAGGGAGGGCTTCCATGGCTCGCCCTCGCCGGCCGGGATCTTGCACTTGATCTGGTGGCTCTTGCCTCCAGGCGGGGAGCGTGGAGCCGCATTCGCCAAGGCCAGCCGGTGCCGTCGAGAATTTGTATCAACATTTCGTATCATCAGGAACCGATTGATATAAGCATCACTGGATATGGAGATGTGCTGATGGTAAATCGACTGGCTTCGGCAAGGAGTCCTTACCTGCTTCAGCACGCTGATAACCCGGTGGCCTGGTGGGAGTGGGGAACGGACGCGTTCGCTGAGGCGAAACGCCGCGATGTGCCAGTGCTCCTCAGCGTTGGGTATGCCGCGTGCCACTGGTGCCACGTTATGGCACATGAATCCTTCGAAGACCACCCCACTGCTGAGCAGATCAACGCGAATTACATCGCGATTAAAGTTGACCGAGAGGAACGTCCCAATGTAGACGCTACCTACATGGCGACAGCTGTTGCTCTGACCGGTCAGGGCGGCTGGCCGCTGACGGTTTTCCTGACCCCCCAGGGGCGAGCCTTTCATGCTGGGACGTACTACCCGCCCCAGCCGATGTCCGGTGTGCCGTCGTTTCGGCAGGTTTTGATGGCTGTTACCGAGGCTTGGCAGCAGCGGCGAACGGACGTAGCGCTCGCTGCTGATCGTATTGTTGAGGCCCTGGCAAAGCAGAACGTTCAGGCGAGATCCACCCACGATCCACCGGATGCGGATGCACTCGATACCGCGGTGGACATGCTCCTTCAGGATTATGACGAGGAGCACGGCGGTTTTGGTGCGGCACCTAAATTTCCCCCATCGATGGTGTTGGAGTGGCTTTTGCGCCACGCAGCTCGGGTTGGCAGTGATGCTCAGACCGAAAAAGGAAAGATCGCCCGACGAGGCTTACGCGCAGCCGAGCACACTTTGCGGTCGATGGCATGCGGCGGGTTGTACGACCAACTCGACGGTGGATTCTCCCGTTACTCCGTAGATGCGCAATGGACGGTCCCGCATTTCGAGAAGATGCTTTCTGATAACGCGCTACTCGCTCGGGTGTATGTGCATTGGTGGCGGTTAACTGGTGCGCCCATGGGGCGTCGGATCGCCGAGGAAACATGTGACTGGATGGTTCGCCAATTGGCTACCCCTGAAGGGGGTTTCGCGAGTTCCCTTGACGCCGATACTGCCGGTTACGAGGGTTTCACATACGTCTGGACTCCTCATCAGTTCACCGAAGCTTTGGGTATTGATGACGGTGCGTGGGCGACAGATCTTTTTGGTGTCACGTCAAGTGGGACTTTTGAACGGGGGAGTTCAACGCTACGGTTGCGCCTCGCGGTTGATGATTCAGCAACACCTGCGCTTGTTCGGCAACGGTGGAAATCAGTTCGCCGCCGATTAGCTGAGGTGAGATCGCACCGGCCACAACCAGAGCGAAACGACACGATGGTTGCCGGGTGGAACGGGTTGGCAATTGCTGCCCTTGCTGAAACTGGTGCGCTGCTTGAGCGCGCGGATTTTATTGACGCTGCCCGCCGAGCAGCCGAGTCGGTGGTGAGGGTGCATGACGTCAATGGCCACCTTCGTCGAACATCGCGTCATGGTGTTGTGGGTTCAGTGGAGGCTGTCCTGGAAGACTATGCTGATCTCGCTGAAGGCTTGTTCACTTTGGCGACAATTACCGGTGATAGGGCCTGGTTCCTCGAAGCAGAGCGTTTCACTGAATGCATTTCCGCTCGGTTTGTTGGTCGAGATGGTCATCTTCGCGACACCCCGCTTGACGTAGTAGATCCGGTGCTTGCAGCAGCAGCACCAGATCGCCCCGCGGAAGTCACGGATAACGCCTACCCCAGTGGGCTCTCAGCGGCGGCCGGGGCTTTCCTCACGATGGCGGTGCGAATTGGGGATGATCAAAGGCGTACCCGCGCGGACGCACTCCTTGGTGAGGTAGCTCGGTTTGGGTTACGTCACCCACGCTTCGCGGGGTGGGGTTTAGCGGTGGCCGAAGCTGCGGTTGATGGGCCTCGGGAGGTTGCCATCACTGGATCTTGGGATACGGCACAAGGGCGTGCGCTACGTCAGGTGGTGTGGTCGGGTAACGCGCCGGGAATGGTCCTGACGGATCGAGACATTGACTCGGGGTCTCTAGGCAAAGTCTCGACAGAAACGATGGCGTACCCCTGCCGCTATCGTGTTTGTCACGCGCCAACCTCGGATCCAGTTCAGTTGGGAGAATTCACCTTAATGAGAGCAGAGTAGGCGCGGTGAAGCATGACCTCAGGTAGTCGGGGAGGCGTACACGGCGAAAGAGACAGCGATGTAGTGAACGACAAACGCAGCAATGGTGCAGGCATGAAAAATTTCATGGAACCCAAACCAACGTGGACTAGGGTCAGGTCGTTTCAACCCATACACCACTCCACCTAAGGAATAGAGCACCCCACCGACGATCATCAACGTGATGAGAGCCACTCCGCCCTCGCGAAGGAAATCCGGTAAGTACAGCACCGCGACCCAGCCCAACGCGAGGTAGACCGGAGTGTAAAGCCACCGCGGAGCACCAACCCAGAACACTCGAAACAGCACACCACCAAGTGCGCCAGCCCAAATAATGAACAGCAACAATCGGGCACGTCCTTCAGGGAGAAGGAGCGCGGCGAAGGGCGTGTACGTCCCGGCGATGATCAAGAAAATGTTCGAATGGTCCATTCGGCGTAGGAGTTGCCGCGCGCGTGGGGACCATGTCCCTCGGTGATAAAGAGCGCTGGTGCCAAAGAGCAAGGCAGCAGTAATGGAGTACACCGCTGCAGTGATCTTTGCGGTCGCCGATGGGGCGAGCGCGACGAGCACAATCCCACCGACCACCGCGACCGGGAAAGCGCCGGCATGCAACCAGCCGCGGAGTTTTGGTTTGACCACTGTGACCACTTCGCGGGCGGCCTGACGGGCGGCGCCGGTGACGTCATCAATACTCACATCCTTACGGTAGGCCACTGCGAGCAGGCCAGTTCCAACGGATCACCGCTTCGGGGAGGCTGCACCAGGTAGCGTTTTAGACCAGGCGGGAGTCATCGCAGTTCGGCATGGTCACAGTCAGGAGAGTGTGATGGGCTTACGGCAGGTGGCGTATCACGCGTACGAGCGTCGGCTCGCGGCGCGGTTAGATCGCGCCGCGCTGCCACGGCATATCGGTGTGATCGTGGACGGTAACCGTCGGTGGGCGCGGGCTGCTGGTGCGGGCACTGAGGTGGGCCATGCGGCGGGCGCAGACAACATGGTCCGTTTGCTCACCTGGTGTGAAGAGGTGAACGTCAATCGAGTGACGTTGTGGTTGTTGTCTACTGACAATCTTGAACGTGGCGCAACGGAAGTGTCTGCGCTGCTGCTGATCATCGAAGACTTAGTTGAGCGGATTGCGGCCACTGGGCATTGGCGGCTGCACCCGGTAGGGGCTCTGGATCTCCTTCCCGCAGCTACCGCGCAACGGTTGAAGGAGTTAGCTGATCTCACCGCAGACGTCAGTTCACGCACAGTAAACGTTGCTATCGGGTACGGCGGACGACGGGAGATTGCGGACGCCGTCCGGTCATTGATGAAGGATCACGCTGCCCGGGGGACATCCATTGAGGAGCTCGCTGAAATTTTGGATGTCGAGCACATCGCCGAACATCTTTACACCCGAGGTCAACCGGACCCAGACTTAGTCATCCGTACATCCGGGGAGCAGCGTCTCGGTGGGTTCCTTTTGTGGCAAAGCGCGCACAGCGAATTCTATTTCTGTGAGGCGTTATGGCCTGACTTCCGTAAGGTGGATTTTCTTCGGGCGTTGCGGGCATACGCCCAACGAGAGCGGCGCTTTGGCCAGTGAGGTGTTGGCGTGGATGTAAACTGCGACCTTGGTGAAGGTTTCGGGGTATGGCACCTCACCGATGACGATGATCTTCTTGATGTAGTGACCAGTGCCAATGTGGCGTGTGGTTTTCATGCGGGGGACGCATCCATCATGCGTCAGGTATGTACCGGAGCTGCTCGTCGTGGGGTAGCTATTGGCGCTCAAGTGTCATATCGGGATCTGGCGGGTTTTGGACGTCGGCGGATGGATGTCGCACCAGCGGAACTCACCGACGATGTGCTGTATCAGCTTGGAGCGTTGTCAGCGTTCGCTCAGGTGGCGGGCACGCGAGTGTCATACCTCAAACCGCACGGTGCCCTTTACCACACCGTCGTCGCAGACGAAGGTCAAGCGCGAGCCGTCGTTCAGGCAGTCCAGGAATGGGGAGATGGGCTCGCGGTGCTTGGCGCACCACGTTCATTACTTCTCCGATTTGCCGACGAAGCTGGCGTGGCTGTCTTTACGGAGGCGTTTGTGGACCGTGCCTACGCTGCTGACGGTTCGCTAGTACCGCGCGGTGTACCCGGAGCTGTTCTGGCTGATCCGGGCGCAGTCGTGGCACAGGCTGTCCGGTTAGCTACCTCCGGTGAGGTCGTGGCTATCGATGGCTCAACGCTACGGCTCGCAGCTCATTCGCTTTGCCTCCATGGTGATACCCCTGGAGCTGCCGGGTTAGCCCGTGATGTTCGAGGTGCCTTGCGCGAGAACGGCATTCCCCTGGCTCGGTTTACCAGCCCATGAAAGTACGGATCTGCGGGAGCGCCGCGGTGCTCGTTGAGTTAGCGGACTTGCCCGCGGTGCAGAGGTGCGCCGCCGTGATCCGGGCGCAGTCTCTTTCTGGGCTTATTGATGTCGTGCCAGCAGCTCGAACTATTCTCCTCACCTTTGATCCGACCCTCCTCGATCACGTCACCGTCAGTCAGATGGTTCAGGACGCCGCGGGCTTATCGGCAGCCTCACCGGCTTCAGTTTTGCCGGTTGATTCACTATCAATTCCGGTCCAGTACAACGGCCCGGACGTGTTGGCGGTTGCGGAGTTTCGTGGGTGTGCGGTCAAAGATGTCATCGCATGGCATACCGGGACGCCATGGGTCGTAGCGTTTAATGGCTTTGCGCCCGGGTTCGGGTACCTCATTGCGGAGAACAGTGGTTCCGCTGATCGAGCGTGGTCGGTGCCACGTCGGCGTGAGCCGCGGGTGCGAGTTCCGGCGGGTTCAGTGGCGGTGGCTGCACAGTTCACTGGCGTATATCCGAGGGCATCACCTGGTGGGTGGCAGCTTATCGGTCACACCATGGCCAAGGTCTGGGACTCGCAGCGCGATCCACCGGCGCTCTTGACGCCAGGGGTTCGGGTGCGGTTTGCCGAGGTGGCCTAATGTGGCGGTGGCCAAGTGACCTCTCCCCATTCCGAGGCCATGATGGATAGCCAATCCGGGCCGTCTAGGCGAGCTTTGCGCATCATTCGACCCGGTCCGGTTGCCTTAGTGGAAGATGGCGGACGTCCAGGGTGGGCGCATGTGGGTGTCCCGCAATCGGGTGCCGCTGACCGCTCGGCATGGCAACTCGTAAATCGATTAGTGGGTAATGATCCGGACGCAGCAGCCGTCGAGATAACAGCCGGGGGACTGCGAATAAAAACGATCGGTCCTGTCGTACTTGCGTTGACAGGAGCTCCCGCCGAACTACGAGTCGCTGACCGGGTCCGGGGGCCCTATGTTTCCGTTGCCGTACCCCACGATGTCCTCGTGGAGGTGCCTGTGCCGCGGGCGGGCCTGCGAAGTTATCTCGCTGTACGGGGTGGCATTGCGACAACACCGGTTTTGGGATCCCGTAGCACCGACCTGTTATCTGGTTTAGGTGCGCCACTCAGTGCCGGTGATGTCCTTCCTATTGGGGACGCTGAGGCGGGGCCTGTCCCGCCGGTGAGTGTGGTTCCGGTGTCGGAGCCTGCCGCGGAGGTCACCGTTCGCCTGGTTCTTGGGCCGCGAGACGACTGGTTCACGCCCGCAGCGCTCGTTGCGTTGAGCTCATCGCGATGGCAGGTGAGTGCTCAATCGAATCGAATTGGAATTGGTTTGCTCGGCCCAATCCTGGACCGAAAACCTGAGTGTGAGCAACGAGAACTGCTCAGTGAAGGTGCGGTAGTTGGCGCGGTGCAGGTCCCTCCTCGCGGTGGGCCAGTGGTGTTCGGTGTTGATCACCCGGTGACCGGCGGCTACCCGGTGATCGCTGTTGTCCACCGTCAGGATCACGACCGGTTAGCCCAACTAGTTCCAGGACAGTGGCTACGATTCACAGTGGTACGGGTGTGACGGGCAAGGTGTTGGGTTATTTTTCCGCAACCACCAGAGCGTGAACACCGGCAAGATCAGCGGGAGGAAACCGTAGCCGATGCCGTAGCCGGACCACACAGTTTCATCGGGAAACCGTGTTGGGTCGAGCGCGCTCCACGTCCCGACGGTCAGGACACCAACCAGTTCTATCGAACAAGCGTGGAGAGCCCAACGGTGTCGCTCACGCCGAAGTGCCCATGAAACAGCCAGGTATGTTGCGCCGGCAGCCGCGGAAAGCCCGTATGCCAGTGGTGCCTGGTCAAACTGGGTCATGATCTGCACTGTGGAGCGTGCGGTAGCTGCCAAGGAGAGCACTCCATAGAGGGCAATTAAGACAGCGATGATCAGGGTGGTTCGCTGCGCGGCGTGCGGGGGTGAAGTCGTCTCAGTCATCAGCGTTGTGATGCTGCGGTCCCGGCCTGCCGGAGGACAACAACGACCAGTGTCCCGGCAGCGACTGCCTGGACTGCATGCCAGACGCGCTGGTGTGACGGGTGCGATCCGGACTTGTTGTGAGATGCGGGTCGCTGCAACAGCAGCGGGAATATGAACAATGACGCGCCGATATACCCAAGATGAGTGGCAAGATCTGCGGGTCGAGCACCACGTGAGATGGCGACAAGGTCAACGACGGCACCCACCCCGAGCAATATCTGAGCTACCACACACCCAGTGTTCGCCGCGGGAGCTAGCCGCCTCGCCATGGCAGCGGCAACGGCGAACCCAACGGTGACCACCAAGTAGGCGACGGTCAGTACCGTGAGTTGATCCCTCATGGTACTTCCGTGGCCATTGCCACTTTCTGGCGACTGGTCTCGGTCAAGTTCACGTCACTGTCTCGTGCAGATTTCGTCATGCTCGCCACTTTTCGGCGTTTCCGAGTACCTCGCCGGAAAAGCCACGTAGAAATACCGGTGATGGCAAGCAGTAAAGGGACTAGACCTGCGATAAACCAGATCAGCCGCCACCACGGTCCGACAACAAATCCGGTGTGGGTGGGGTAAAGCCATTCCTCCCACATCTGTGCGGTGATTGGTCGCCCGGGCCCACCGAAGGTGACCTCGGCTGCTCCGGTGGTCCGGTCAACATCTACGCTCATGTCACCGGCGTAGTCGCTTCTGCCGTAAGGGTCGAATCCGTCAGCGAGCCAGACTGTGTAAGTCGCTGTGGGGTCATCAGCAGCTGGGAGGTCAAACCCTGCTGGTGGGTTCGTCACTCCCGTAGCACGTTGAGCAGCAGCAACAGCTTCCTCTGGAGTAATGTCTGGCGTTCTTTCCGGTGCCGCTACAGAGACGAAAGTATCTTCACGCTCTTCTCCAGGGAGCAGTTGGTACCACGCCTTGCCGACTACCCCGAATTCGAAACCAGCGCCAGTGATGGCCCACATCAAGAGGAAAGGAACCGCGATCATCCCCGCGACTTGGTGAAGGTCGTAGTCTCTTGCGAACCTGCCTTTGCGCCAGCGAATCCGAAAGCCCGTGGCCCATCGTCGGACTCCAGGCCACCATAGCCAGATCCCGGAAAGGGCGAGGAGCCCCAGCAAAACGGCTCCACCCCCGAGCAGGAATTCACCGATGGTTACGGCTTCGTCTTCAAAGCCGAGCCACGAGGTGCCAGGTATTTCAGTGAGCAGCCACCCCTGATAGCCAGGTTGTCCTTCACAGGTGAGAAAGCAAAGGTGCAAATTTTCTGCGAAACGCATGGTCCATTCAGCCGCGTTGACGGGTTTACTAGGATCGAAATCCGCGAGTATCGCGCCGGTTTGAGGGTTGATGGTGACTATTCGAGGATCTTCGCTCTCGGCGATGTAGGTGCCGCGGGCGTTGTAAATACCGCTCGGGGTGAAGTCTGGATCATGTGCGCGCAGGATGCCTGGCACGTCGGTCAGGGCAAGCGCCGGTTCCGCCTGATTCGTGCTTTGGGTGACGTATGCGTCAGCACGTACCCAGCGTTCTAGCTCGGGAGCATAGACGACGATCGCTCCTGATGTGGTGATCGCGACCAGGATGAGTCCGAGGATTAGTGAAGACCATCGGTGGCTTACGACAATCCACCGCTTGACCTGTTTTTTTATGCGTGAAGCACGCGTTCGCCGCCGTTTTGTGCTGAGCGGTTGAGTTTTCTGTTCGACATCAGTCGCCACGTTACCTCCACCAAAGGATTCAAGTTAGGTTCCCCTAAATAGTTGGGAGATCTTGGCGAAACGTCAACCTTTAATCGAAGAGTTAACCTTAAGTTTACAGACACGGTCGAGTTCTCATCATTGATCGACTGCGGATGGGTTTCATGCCGTGTCGGATGACCGTGTACGCTCAGACAGCACCCGCTGGCGGGTTGCGCCCCAATAGCTCAGTCGGCAGAGCGTCTCCATGGTAAGGAGAAGGTCTACGGTTCGATTCCGTATTGGGGCTCGCGTGGGGTGTGATCCCCGCACCTGGCGGGGTAGCTCAGGTGGTTAGAGCACACGACTCATAATCGTGGTGTCGCGGGTTCGACTCCCGCTCCCGCTACGCACAGTGGCATGACACGCATTCGTGTGAAGTGCCCGCAGTGCCGTATTCTCGATCAGTCCAGCTCCCCGATCAACAAGAGAGCAGAACCGTGGCCAGCAAGAGCGCCGATGTCCGGCCCAAGATCACCCTCGCCTGCACTGAGTGCAAAGAGCGTAATTACATCACTAAGAAGAATCGGCGGAACGATCCGGACCGCCTTGAGATTAAAAAGTACTGCTCCCGAGACCGCCGGTACACTGTGCACCGCGAAACTCGCTGACTTCCCAAGTTTAATGGCAGTAGATCCTTCATTCGTCGGTCGCGTCTATCCGCCTACTGAGCCGTATGAGGTGAGCAGGGAAAAGGTCCGCGAGTTTTCCCTTGCGACTGGAGCGCACGTTATCAATCGTGAGCGAGGCGCGGCTGTTGCAGCCGGTTATCAGGATGTCATTGTGCCGCCGACGTTCGCGATTGTGGTGGCCCAACGTTGCGAAGCTCAATTTGTCGCTCACCCAGCTGCTGGCATTGATTTCAGTCGGGTAGTCCACGGCGATCAAACCTTCATCCACCATCACCCCATAGTGGTGGGTGATCAGCTCGTATCCGTATTACATATCGATGCCATTCGATCCGTGAGTGGTCACACAATGGTCACAATGCGCAGCGAGATATCCCGACTTAATGACGTCTTAGTGTGCACAGCTACTTCCGGTTTAGTTGTTCGGGGAGAAAGCTCATGACTGGTGTCCGGTTGAATGAGGTTGCTGTAGGGGATGAGCTGCCGGTAATGAATTTCACGGTCACCCGCGCTGATCTGGTGCGGTATGCCGGTGCCAGCGGCGATTTCAATCCCATCCACTGGCATGAACGCACTGCTCGCGAGGTAGGGCTTCCTGGGGTCATTGCCCACGGGATGTACACCATGGGGGTTGCGGTCACTGCAGTCAGCTCATGGGTGGACGATCCTGGTGCCATTGTTGAGTACGGTGTTCGATTCACCAGACCAGTTCCGGTTGATGATGACGCGGGGGCGGCGTTACGCATCAGTGGTGTGGTCGCTAGCAAAGACGATGAACGTCAGGTAGTTCGGGTTGACCTCACGGTCACAACCCGACCGGTGCGCGATTTAGAGGCGTCACCCGTCACGGTCTTAGGCCGCGCTCGCGTACTAGTCCGGCTACCGGCTTGATCGCTTTCCTGTGATGCTTCCTCCTTCTTTTTCCGCAAAGCCTCGGTTGGCCGATCTCACGACTACTCGAGTTGGGGGGCGAGCGGAACGTTTCCTCGATCTTGCGACGACCGACGAAGTTGTTGACGCTCTCCAGCAGATTGATCACGTGGGGCACCCTCTTCTCGTCATCGGCGGTGGGTCCAACATGCTCGTCAGTGATGAGCCCGTTTCGGGGACTGTGCTTCGGATCGCCACTCGGGGAATTAAGGTGGAATCCACAGATGACTGTGCTGGTGTGATGGTTCGGGTCGCTGCTGGGGAACCATGGGATGATTTTGTCCAGCACGCCGTGGCGTCGGGGTGGGTCGGGGTCGAGGCGCTGTCTGGAATACCAGGATCAACTGGTGCGACACCGATTCAGAATGTCGGCGCCTACGGCCAAGAGGTCGCGCAGACTATCGCGCGGGTGCGGGTCTGGGATCGGGCTAGTCAGCGTGTGGTGACTGTCGCCCACGCGGACTGCCGGTTCGCTTACCGGCATAGCGCCTTTAAGAACGTGCCTTTTCGAGGGTGGACCGGACGGTACATCGTTCTTGATGTCACCTTCCAACTGCGACAAGGTGACCTTTCCGCTCCTCTTGGCTACGCCGATTTGGCCCGCGGCCTTGGTGTGGCACTGGGTGATCGCGTCCCATTAGCGGCTGCTCGGTCAGCCGTTTTAGATCAGCGTGGTAAACGTGGCATGGTGTTAGATCCCAACGACCATGACACTTGGAGTACCGGATCGTTCTTCACCAATCCGATCTTGTCGCCTTCTGCTTTCACGAAGCTAAAGCAACGGGTCAGTGACCGGTTAGGAGAGAATGCCGAACCTCCGGCTTATCTCATGAGCCACAACCCTCACACCAGCAAAGCGGGTGATGGCCTCACAACTCAGCCGCTGGGATCCGAAGCGATGAAAACCAGTGCGGCCTGGTTAATCGAACGAGCCGGCTTCCACCGGGGCTATGGGTTACCTGGGCCAGCGGCGCTGTCGACCAAACACACGTTGGCACTTACCAACCGTGGCCAGGCCACGGCGGCGGATGTCATCGCCCTTGCGCGCGAGGTTCGTGATGGGGTGGCGGATGCGTTCGGCGTCAGGCTTGTTCCGGAGCCAGTTCTGGTTGGCATGGACTGGTGATGACCCTTTCCTCAAGAAGCTCACATGCCTTGGTATATCGGTCAAGAACAACCTCTACTAACCGTTGATCTGGGGTTTCTGCTAAGAGTGCTGGGGTGACGACATCTGCACCGGCAGACGTGAGTCGCCGGTGAAAAAATCCAGGAGCTAAAAGGTAGGAAGCCACGACCACTCGCCGCCCACTGGGGCGGGCTGCCGCTACTGCGTCCGGGACTGAAGGGTGTGCGCTCGCCGCGTATCCAATGCTGACCGGGCCTTGATGATCCTGGGCGATTGCAGCGCAGACCGCTCCGACGTCCTGTGCAGCGCGTGGATCAGATGACCCTGCTGCTGCTACCACGATGGCATCATCAGGGCGTAAACCGTTGTCTCGCAAGCGATCCAACAAAATATCGGTGATTCGATCATCAGGCCCCAAGGCGGGCGCGGAGACCGCATAGCGGCCGGTGATAGCTTCAGCGATATCGACGCGGATGTGATAACCCGTTGACAACAACAGTGGCACGATAACGGCGGGTTGCGTAGTCTCCGCGAGGTGAGTGAGTACGCGCCCAGGCGCGGGAGGCTGAACATCGACGAAAGCGGTGCACACCCGCACTGTCGGCGCGGTGCGGCGGATTGCCGCGATCAGCCTGCCCACGGCGGCTCGCCCGGATGGTTCCCGGGTGCCATGCGCGCAGGTAACCAAAACAGGGTCGGGCGTCACGGGATAGTCCGCAGCAGGTAGCCACGTTTGACCACCGTGGTGATCAGATCTTTATGCCCCAATCCTTCTCGAAGTCGGGCGATCGCCACTTCCGCGGCGTGTGGATCAGCAGACGTCCCAGGCAGAGTTGTCAGCAATGTCTCTCGGGGGACGACCGTCCCAGCGTCAGCGACTAAACGGCGCAACACCGCGAGGCCGCTAGGGGAAAGCGGGAGGACACGCCCGTCGAGGAGCGCTGCGCCGCGACGCAGACGTAGTGAACCGGCTGTGGTTTGAACTGCACCGTGAGCCCAATCCAAATGTGCCACGAGAGAACGAACCAACGCCCCTAACCTGCCTCGTTCAGGAATCAGTGGCTCAATACCTTTGTCCCGCAAGGGCCCTGCGGTTACCGGGCCAACTGCCGCAGCGGTGAGAATCCCAGACCGACAAGCGGTCACAATGCCCTCAAGGGCACCTACTTCTTCAGCCGCATGAAGCCAGGCGGCAGCCCCCGGGGCTGAGGTGAATGCGACAGCATCCGCCTCTCCGTCTGCCGCGGAGCGAGTTGAGTCAGCCACTGCTTCAGGGTTCGGCGGTGGACCCCAGCGGTACACCACAAGCGACTGGACCGTAGCGCCGGCTGCCAGGAGAGCGTCATCTAGGCCGTCTGACCCGGCACCGTGATGTTGTACGGCGATCCGATTGCCAGCGACGCCTTCCGTGAGCAGCCATGCGGTGATCTCTGCGGTAGTTTCCGATTCCGCTACCCAGTCGGCGGTGAGCCCAGCGGCCTGGAGGGCGCCGCGGGCTTTCGGCCCTCTGGCAACTATTCGTGCTCGCCGAAGCACGGCGAGCAGGTCATCGGCGATCCCAGAAGCGTCGGCGGCTTCGACCCAGCCCCGAAAACCAATCCCCGTGGTAATGACCACGGTGTCTGGCGGGTTTGCGATCAAAGCATGGGTATCACGGGCGAGAGCTTCGTCATCCACATGCGGGACAATCGTCAATGATGGTGCGTGCCGGACCTGTGCTCCGCGTCGTTGCAAAGCGGTGCCAAGTTCGTTCGCGCGGCGATCAGCAGTGACGACAACGAGCGCGCCTGCGAGCGGGCCGCTCGACGTGGACGACGTTCGGGTCACTGTGCTCACGGGTCTATAGTCGCAGTCGCTATAGCAATTCGAACTGAGCCATCAACTACTTCAACTGGCCACGTCGGCAACGACACATCATGACCGTCCAGGCATTGCCCGGTGCGCAAGTCAAAAACCTGCTTATAAACCGGTGAAGCGATTGTGGGAACAGTCACCTCGTCGATCACCCGGGTACCCACAATGCCACGTGCGATGACGTTCGCGTCACTAAATGGATCATGGTGGCCTACTGCTCTTACCGTCCCGTCAGCCAGGCGCAAGATCGCGATTTGTTCGCCCGCAATCAGCGCTGCTACGCCTCGTTCAGGTATGAGTTCCTCGTACTGGCAGACTGTCACCCAGGTGATGTCCTCGCCAGCATCTTCCTCCGCGATCACCAAATGCTCGTGCGTGAACTCGGGGATAGGTTCAGCAGTCACGATCGCACCTCCAAACGGGGGCCGGAGACGAAAACCCCAGCGCGACGTTCCTCAGCTGTCGCCGGACGAGGTTGGCCACGTTCGGCGACATACGCCAGCGTCGGGTCCGGTGTCAGCGGCGCATTAATGAACGATGCGAACCGGGCGAGTTTGGCTGGGTCCTCTAAGGTGTCTCGCCATTCATCGCTGTACGTGTTGACGTGTCGTTCCATCGCGGCATCAAGATCGGCGCCTAAACCTAATGAATCGTTCACCACCACGTCCCGGACGTGATCCAAGCCGCCTTCGATTGACTCAATCCACGGCGCGGTGCGTTGAAGTCGGTCCGCAGTGCGCACGTAATACATGAGGAATCGGTCAACAAGCTGGACTAGCCGGTCAGAATCGACGTCTTCCACTAAAAGCTGGGCATGTCGTGGGGTGTGTCCGCCGTTACCTCCGACATACAGGTTCCAGCCCTTCTCAGTAGCGATGACCCCGACGTCCTTCCCTCGCGCCTCGGCGCATTCCCGAGCGCACCCACTCACGCCAAGCTTCAGCTTGTGCGGCGCTCGAAGCCCGCGATAACGCAGCTCCAGTGCGACAGCTAACGCGGTGGAATCTTGAACACCAAACCGGCACCAGGTTTGCCCCACACACGATTTCACTGTTCGCAGTGACTTGCCGTAGGCGTGGCCGGACTCAAATCCCGCGTCCACGAGCCGCCGCCAAATCTTGGGAAGCTGCTCGATTCGTGCACCGAACATATCGATCCGTTGCCCGCCAGTGATTTTGGTGTAAAGACCGAAGTCGCGAGCGACCTCACCAATCACCATTAAGCCTTCAGGGGTTACCTCACCGCCAGGGATCCGCGGCACAACCGAATAAGTGCCGTCTTTTTGTAGGTTCGCCATCACGTGATCGTTGGTGTCTTGGAGCGCGGCGTTTTCCCCGTCAAGGACATGCCCGTGCCCAAGAGACGCCAGAATTGATGCCACCACTGGTTTGCAGATATCGCAGCCACGACCCTGCCCGAATGTAGTGATGACCTCGGTAAATGACCTTATCTCTCGGACTCGAATGACATCGAAAAGTTCAGCCCGAGACATGCTGAAGTGCTCACACAATGCTTGGCTGATCTCAATTCCAGCCGCCGCAAGTCGTTGCGTCACCAATGTTTTCACCACGGGCAGGCAGCTGCCACAACTCGTCCCGGCGCGGGTACAAGCCTTCACGCCGGTGACGTCAGTGCAGCCGCCGTCATCGACAGCGCATCGAATCTGCCCAGCGGTCACCGCGTTGCAGGTACAAACAGTTGCGGCGTCAGGTAAATCCCCACTCGGTGGGGTCATGCCACCTGGAAGTAACCACGCCGCTGGGTCGCCGTCAAGCTTGGTTCCAACCAGTGCACTGAGGGTGCTGTACGCGCTAGCATCCCCGACGAGAATTCCACCGCGAAGGTGTTTGGCATCATCGGACAGCACCAACTTGGAGTAGACCCCGGCAACTGGATCTGCGTACACCACTTCCAAGGAGCCTTCGGCGCTGGCAAAAGCATCCCCAAAGCTCGCGACATCGACGCCGAGCAGCTTCAGCTTGGTGGACAGATCTGGTGCCGTGAATGTCGCGGCACCACCAAGCAAGCGGTCCGCGACAACTTCGGCCATCGCATACCCCGGGGCGACAAGCCCTAAGGTGCGCCCCTCAAAGCAAGCCACCTCACCGATGGCGAAGATCGCTGGGTCGTGTGTGCGGCATGTTTCATCGACCACCACACCACCGCGTGGCCCGATGGGGAGACCGCACTTCTTGGCTAGTTCGTCCCGCGGCCGGATTCCGGTTGCAATAACCACGACGTCGGCGTCAAGGTGGCCACCTTCGCCGGCGTCGGTGTAGTCCATCCCGCCAACTCGCCCGGTATGCCCGGGGGTTAAGCGAGAGGTCGCGGTGCCGGTCCGCACGTGGACACCCAACTGCTCGATCAGCCGACGCAACGCTTGGCCGCCACTGTCGTCCACCTGCAACGGCATCAGCCGAGGTGCGAACTCCACCACGGTGGTGGTTGCGCCTAGGGCACGTAATGCACCTGCTGCCTCCAACCCAAGTAACCCACCACCAATAACCGCGCCTCGTAGTGGGCGATCCTCAGCATGGTTGCGCTCGTCAACCCAGATACGCAGTGCTGCCACGTCATCAATGGTGCGATACACGAATACCCCCGGCAGGTCTGTCCCTGGGATGGGGGGGACTGCTGCCGACGACCCGGTGGCGAAAACTAAATGATCGTATGGCACTGGGTTTCCGTGGGCGGTGATGGTGTGATGATCCCGATCAATCTTAGTGACGGGCACTCCTCGGTGTAACTGAACTCCATTCTGGCGCCACAGCTCCGGATCACCTAGTGCGAGCTCTTCCGGATCGCGACCGCTGAAATACGACGACAAGGCCACGCGGTCATAAGGGGCACGGGGCTCTTCGGCATAAACATCGATAATCCACGCGTCGGCGTCCCGTGCAGTTAGTGATTCAACGAGTCGATGCGCGACCATGCCGCCGCCGATAATGACTAGTCGCTTCCGTGCCGTGTTCTTTGAATCCCTTATGGAGTGTGACACATCTACGCGAGACGTGTCGCCGGTTGGCTCGTCCCACTCTGAGGTGTGCTCAGTCGAGATCATGGTGCGACAGTACGAAGACGAAGTTTCGCCGGCTCGTTTCTTCCGTTTCCGTGGAGCAACTGTCCGCTCACGGTGCAGTGGGTGTCTTTGTGAGATTGGTGTCAGATCGAGTCGGTTGACTCTTATTTTGCCTCGCTACAGAATTGGTCGATGACTCCCGTGGCCCGGGATCGCTGTCATTCAGCCAAGACAACAAGCCGCACACGACATCCCGACAACCCCCGCAGCCGGTGCTGGCCCGAGTGGCAACACTGATCTCTTCGACGGTGGACGCGCCACCTTCCCATGCTGCGACCACTTCGGCTTTGGTGACTCCGTTGCACCGGCACACCGTGGCTTTCGCCGGCATGGTCATTGGTGACCCAACTGGTGCGGTCATCGCGGCCGGCGTATGAATCAGCAAAGACGCCGGGTCGGGCGGCAAGGGGGTTACCTGGTCGAAAATGGTGGTCAAATCAGCGGCGATATCGGGAGCCCCCACGCACGTAGCACCGATAAGCCGGTCATCTGCCACGCTGACTGAGATATACCGGCGGGTATGCGGGTCGTCCAAGGTGACAGTCCGCGCGTCAGGATGGCCTGGCTGCCCCATAGTGACAACATTGATGCCCACGGCTTTAAGTCGAACCACCGTCCGGGCTGGATCAGCAATGGTAGCTGTGAAGGAAGCCTTTGCTGGGCTGCCGTCATTTAGCAGTTTCGCTAATTGACGGGCTTGGTCCCACCCGGTGGTGATGAGCCCGGTCCACCCCGACGAAAGGCGCGCGCAGTCACCAATGGCATGCACACGAGGGTCGTCCGGGCTGGCCCACGTCGCATCGTTGACGACGATACCCTGGCGTACAGTGAGACCGCTTGCGCTTGCGAGTCCGGCGCGTGGGCGCGCGCCGCAGGCCAACAGGAGCAGGCTGGTCGGCAACGTGCGGCCATCAGCAAGCCGTACGCCAGTTACCCGCCCGTCGCGACTGATCACCGTCTCGGGGGCAATCCCAGTGACCACTCGTAGACCGAGGTCATGCGCTTGAGCCCGAACATGTGCGGCCGCGGTGTCATGTACATGTCGGTCCAGTAAGTGCTCACTGCGGTGGATCACTGTGACGTCGAGCCCGCGGGCGCGTAGCCCGGCGGCAGCTTCCAGACCGAGTAGGCCACCACCGACCACCGTCGCCTCAGTGTGGTTAGCAGCGGCGGCGACTAAATGACGAGCATCGTCAACGGATCGAAGAACATGAATTCCCTGGGGGCGTTCACCGTCCGATCCAGTGAGTCCTTCCATGGACGGCAGGTGAGCGTGTGCACCGGTCGCGAACACGAGTCGGTCGTATGAGTAGGTTTCACCGTTGCGAGTGCGGACTCGTTGGGCCACGCGATCAACGGCTATGACGGGGTTGCCAACATGCAGCGCAGCCCGGTTTGGGGTGGGCAGAGTGAGCGAGGCAATGTCGGCTCGCCCAGCGACTACATCTGAGAGCAGGATGCGGTTGTACGGCACGTATGGTTCGGCACCGAGAATGGTCACGTTCCAACGGGGTTGAGTGCCCCGGTCACCGCGCAAAAGATCATCGGCGAATCGAGTCGCGACCATTCCGCCACCGATCACCACGATCCGTTCGACGGTGATTCGTCCATCAGGTAGCTCAGAGTTTTCTGTGCCGGTGAGTTTCTCTCCTGCGGGACTCATCATGATCCTCCGGTGGTCGCTGCTGCGTTTGAGGGCTCAGGGTCAGGCTGGTAAGGCGTGACACTGACGGCACATGCCTTGAAAGCAGGCATGCCACTCAGTGGGTCAGTGTGGTCATCGGTAGCGGCGTTCGCTAAGGCGTCTCCGGGAAAATGGAAAGGCGCAAAGACGCAGTCTGGCCTGATTCCGGCACTGAACCGTGCCGGTGCTGTGATGGCGCCGCGCTGTGAGGTCACAACGATCAGATCGCCATCTTGGACCTCAAGGCGATCGGCTAAATGCGGGTGTATTTCGATGAAGCCTTCAGCGGAGCTCGCCATCAGGTCAGACACGCGTCTTGTTTGCGCCCCGGATTGGTAATGCTCTAGGACGCGCCCCGTCAGGAGATAAATCGGGGCGTCTGGGCGCAACGCATCGGTGAGGCTTTGGTGGTCAACGCACACCAGCTTCGCCCGACCGTCCGGGGTGGGGAATGTGTCCGCGAAAAGCCGGGGTGTACCGACGTGGCGCTCATCGGGACAGGGCCAGTACAAGGCTTCTGCGGTGTCTAACCTTCGGTGACTCAAGCCTGCGTAGTCAGCGGGTCCACCAGAGCTTGCCCGGGCAAGCTCATCAAAAACAGTGGACGGTTCGGTCGGGAAGTCTGCTTGACAGCCCAGCCTGGCAGCGAGTTGCTGCCAGATCCATAGCTCGCTGCGCGCTTGGCCGGGCGGTGGCAATACTTGCCGTCGTCGGATGATCCGACCCTCTAGCGTGGTCATGGTGCCTTCTTCTTCGGCCCATTGCGTGACAGGCAGTACGACATCTGCCATTGCTGCCGTTTCTGAGAGAACGATGTCGGCAACGACCAATAAGTCGAGCGCGGCGAGCCGTTCGACGATTCGATGTGCATTTGGTGTGCTGATCACCAAGTTGCTCCCATGCACAAACAGTGCGCGTGGCCCGTGAGATGTGCCGAGTAAATGCAATAGTTGTACGGCAGGAACTCCCGGCCCAGGGAGAGTGTCGGCGGGCACCCCCCATACTTCGGCTACGTGGGCGCGGGCGGCAGGGTCGTCGATTCGTCGGTATCCGGGAAGTTGGTCGGATTTTTGACCGTGCTCGCGACCTCCCTGACCGTTTCCTTGACCGGTAATACATCCGTATCCGCTAGCTGGACGTCCTGGTAGCCCGAGGAGGAGGGCCAGGTTGATCGCTGCGGTGACAGTCGCTGCGCCTTGGGCGTGTTGTTCCGCACCTCGCCCGGTCAGGATGAATGCGCCCACACCACCGCGGTGTGGCGCGGCGTCAGCAAGTTGGCGAGCAACACGACGAATGGTGTCAGCGGGAATGCCAGTGACCCGTTCCGTGTGCTCCGGCCACCAGCTAGTGAGTGATTCTCGTAGTGGATCGAGGCCGGCGGTGCGGTCACGTAGGTAAGCATCGTCACTGAGGTGCTCATGGAGAACGACGTGCGCCAGGCCGAGCAGGAGCGCGAGGTCGGTTCCTGGGACGGGACGTAGATGCACCCCGTGTCCGTTATCAGTGAGTGCGGCGGTCGCAGTATGACGGGGGTCGATTACGACCAAGCCGCCACGGTCACGTGCGCCGTTCAGGTGTTGGATCGCTGGCGGCATGGTCTCAGCAATGTTGCTGCCGACCAACACGATGACTTCGGCCGCGTTGAGATCGGTTAATGGGAAGGGAAGGCCGCGATCAATTCCGAAAGCTCGGTTGCCGGCGGCGGCGGCGGACGACATGCAGAACCGTCCGTTGTAGTCGATATAACGGGTGCCTAAGGCTACTCGCGCAAATTTGCCGAGCTGATAAGCCTTTTCGTTGGTGAGTCCGCCGCCACCGAAGACCGCCACCCCGTCCGCTCCGTGCTCTGTGATGATGCGGGTGAGATGGTCGGTGATGACTGTGAAGGCTTCATCCCAAGACGCAGGGGTGAGATCAGCACCCCGTCGGATGAGTGGTGTGGTGAGTCGATCCGGGGCGCTCAAGACGTTGGCGCTGGTCCATCCTTTGCGGCAGAGGCCGCCTCGGTTAGTTGGGAAGTCTCGCCCACTGACGGTGACGGCCCCAGTTTCCGCGCTCGGAGTGAGAGTCATTGCGCATTGCAGTGCGCAGTAGGGGCAGTGGGTAGCCACTCCTTCTGATGGAGGGAGCTGTGGCGCAGCCGCGGTGGTAGCCATGAGTGGACGGTACGACGCGGACGTTTCATGGATTCGTTCTCGGCGTTTCATTGACGAAACCGCCCATTCACAAACGTCAGCAATTTCTTGTGAAGTAGCTGAAGCGCACAGTGAATTGAACAAAGCTTCGGGCTAGCGCTCCGCGGAGTGCCAGCCCGAAGCCGTCCCGAGCAAAGTCAGACCCGTAATGCTCCGAAGCGAGATGACCGCCGACGATAGACCGCCCACGTCACCACGATCATGACGAGGTAGATGCAGATGAACACCACGAGCGCAGCTCGTAGCCCGCCAGTGGCAGAAGTGGACCATGCAAAGCCGCGTGGGACCAGGAACCCGCCAACGGCACCAATGGCGCCAGAAATCCCAATGCACCCGGCGGCTGCTTTCCGTGAAGTAAGAAGCCCGGCGGCGTCTGCTCCTTCTGCTTTTCCGCGGAATACAGCGGGAATCATGCGGTATAACGAGCCGTTCCCGGCACCTGAGGCCAGGAAGAGCAACAAAAAGGAACCTAAGAAAATCCCGAAGGATTTCTCCGCGAGTCCAATGATGGCACCGACTGCACCTACCGCCATGGTGAGGTAAGAGCCCATCGTGATGACAGCTCCACCAAATCGGTCCGCCAAGATTCCACCTACGGGACGGATGAGCGACCCTACTAAGGCGCCGGCGAACGCAATTTTGAGACCGACCTCAGGGAACTGAGTTTTCAGCAAGGTAGGAAACGCAACGGAGTAGCCAATGAATGAGCCGAAGGTACCGATGTAAAGGAAGGACAGTAACCAAGTGTGTGGTTCCCGGGTAGCTCGGGCGAAGCTGCGGTAGTCGGCTTTGGCGGCGCTGAGGTTGTCCATATAACGCCAGGCGAGAAAAGCAGCGAGCAGTGTGAGCGGAATGAACACTAAACCAGCTCGCTCTAAAGTGATGCCTGCGCCAATAGTGACCAAAAGTGGAACGGCAAATTGCACTGCTGCTGTGCCGATATTGCCACCTGCTGCGTTAAATCCGAGCGCCTTCCCTTTCTCTTTTTCTGGGAAGAAGAAAGAAATGTTTGCCATTGATGACGCGAAGTTCCCGCCACCAAAACCGGCGAGCGCTGCTACCGCAAGAAGAACACCGAACGAGGTGTCAGGGTTGCTCACTGCCAGCGTAAGACCGGTAGCCGGCACAATGAGCAGCAAGGCACTGATGATGGTCCAGTTGCGCCCACCAAAGATTGGTACGGCGAAGGTATAAGGAATTCGGAGGACTGCTCCTACCAAGCTCGGTACTGAAACTAACCAGAACATCTGATCGATGCTCAGACTGAAGCCAACGCTGTTGAGCTGGGGGACAACCACGCTCCAGACCGCCCAGACAGCGAAGCCAATGAACTCGGCGTAGACCGACAAGACGAGGTTACGGCGAGCGATCCGACGCCCGTGTTTGGCCCAAAAGCCGGCATCTTCTGGATCCCAGTCGTCGAGCCATCGCCCGGGACGCAACTGCGGCGGGTCCGTGTTGGTGAGTGGGAGCTCAGGCGTGCTGAGAGTGCTCGCGGTCATGGCGCGACCTCCTACAATTTAGCCCGCTCGGATCGGCGGGAACTATGCCTGACGCTAGAGAGCAAATGTTTCTCATCGAGATGGTCGGAGTTACCTCTCCGCAACCTCATGCGCACATCACCATGATGGGTGTTGTGAGTTTGATAGCTGTGTGAGAAGTCACATGAGGCAGTCAGACGCAACGTAAGCATGATTAGCTCGATCCGTTAAGCCAGCCGTCAATCTCGGTGAGCACGATGCGCTGAATAGATTCTGGTGCGCGCGAGCCGCGAACTGAACACCGTGCGAGGTGGGCTAGCTCGTGATCGGTGAAGCCATGCACGGTTCTAGCAGTGACGTACTGCTCGGTGAGGCGGCTGCCGAATAATAGGGGATCGTCCGCTCCGAGCGCGATCAGCGCACCACGATCAACCAGATGCCGCAGGGGGACTGCTTGTGGTGTGTCATAAATACCAAGCGCAACATTTGATCCAGGGCATACTTCCAGGACGATTCCTCGGGCCACAATCTCGTCGAGCACGGCTGAGTCTTCTACGCTACGAACTCCGTGGCCAAGCCGATGTGGGGCGAGGTAGTGCATCGCGGCTCGCACGTGGTCAGCACCAAGAAGCTCTCCCCCGTGGGGCACGCTCGCTAGATTGGCGCGTGCAGCAATCCGGAAAGCCGGAGCAAAGTCGGCCGTGTTAGCTCGCCGTTCGTCATTGCTCAACCCAAACGCCACAATATCCCCAGCTCGGTTTCCTGCGTACTGGCTGGCCAGGCGCGCCAACGTTCGTGCTTCTAAGGGGTGGCGAATCCGACTAGCAGCGATCACAATTCCGATGGGTAGACCAGTCACAGTAGTCGCATGGCGCGCAGCGTCAAGAATAAGTTCTACCGTCGATGTTAAGCCACCAAGATGCGGCGCATAAGACGTTGGATCGACTTGAATCTCTAACCAACGGGAACCCTCGGCTACGTCGTCTTCGGCCGCTTCAAGAATCAGTCGGCGAACATCTTCGGCGTCTCGTACACAAGACCGGGCGATGTCATAAAGCCTTTGAAAGCGGAACCATCCTTTGTCGTCCGTAGCCCGCAATGTCGGTGGTTGGTCGTTAGTCAATGCAAAGGGAAGGTTGACATGGTGTTTAGCGGCAAGGTCGAGCAGGGTGGTTGACCGCATGGAACCAGTGAAGTGCAGATGAAGGTGCGCTTTGGGCAGCGCTGCGAGATCCCGGTGTGACACGTTCGATCTTGTCAAGGTATCCCTTCACAGTGACCTCAACCGGCTTGAGCAATTGAGGAGTGGTCTTTGGGCGCATGTCACTGTGCTTCGGTCAGCAGATTTTTCATTCGGGTGACACCTTCACTGAGATCGTTGTCGCCTAATGCGTATGACAAGCGCAAATACCCACTTGGCCCGAATGCTTCGCCAGGAACGACGGCGACCTCGGCTTCTTCTAAGATCAGTTCAGCGAGCTCGGTGGACGTCTGAGGAGTCCGCCCCCTAATGCTTTTGCCGAGGAGCTCAGTCACAGATGGATAGGCGTAAAAAGCGCCAACCGGCGTGGGGCAAGCCACCCCAGGTATTTCTCGCAACATTGTCACCATGGTAAGGCGCCGTCGATTAAAGGCGATCCGCATCTTATGGACGTCTGTCAAGTCACCGGTCAGAGCAGTTATCGCTGCACGCTGAGAGACATTTGCCACGTTTGACGTCAAGTGTGATTGGAGATTAGTTGCCGCTTTAATGACATCACGCGGGCCAGCCATCCACCCTACGCGCCACCCTGTCATCGCGTAAGTCTTAGCGACTCCGTTGAGAATCACGCACGTATCGGCAAGTTCGGGTACCACTGTGGGCATAGATGTGAAAACTGCCTCGTCGTAGACCAGGTGCTCGTAAATCTCGTCGGTTACTACCCAGATGCCATGTGAGACCGCCCATTCCCCAATAGCTTGTACTTCTTCGGGTGTGTACACAGCGCCAGTCGGATTAGAAGGAGAGCAGAACAACAGCACTTTGGTGCGGGGAGTTCGAGCTGTTTCCAGTTGCTCCACACTGACCCGGTAACTCGCATCCGGCCCGGCGAACACTTCAACAGGCATTCCACCAGCGAGTTTGATGGCTTCGGGGTAGGTCGTCCAATAAGGCGCGGGGAGAAGTACCTCATCGCCGGGATTAAGCAAAGTGGCAAAGGTTTGATAGACAGCTTGCTTTCCACCATTGGTGACGAGTACCTGGTCAGCGCTAATCTCGTAACCACTATCGCGTGCTGTCTTAGCGGCAATCGCCGTTTTTAACTCCGGTAATCCCCCTGCTGGCGTGTATCGATGATTCTGTGGATCACGAGTAGCATCCGCCGCTGCTGCCACAATCGCTTCGGGGGTTGGAAAATCAGGTTCACCAGCGCCAAATCCAATGACGGCTTTGCCTTGAGCCTTTAATGCTTTCGCCTTAGCGTCTACCGCGAGAGTGGCTGATTCGGCGATGGAGCCGACGCGAGTAGATATTCGAGACTGGCTATCACGGGGAAGGGAAGTGCTCACAGCGCATTATCTCCATCAAGATTAATGACCGCGTTACGGATACCAATTTTGTTTCTACCGATCTTTAAGGCTGACCTAACACAACGGTGCATTGCAGTGACGGAGTCTTACCCATTCGACCCAAGCATCCATTCTCGCGTAGACTCACCCGAGGTGGTCACCATCTGCCGCTATTTTGCTTGCCCGTAAAGAGGAATCCGATGCTTCATCACCATCGGGGACAGCGAATACGAAAAGTGAGATATCGCGGATGTTGCCATCTTCAAAGGGCAGTAGCTCAACTGGCAGAGCACCGGTCTCCAAAACCGGCGGTTGGGGGTTCAAGTCCCTCCTGCCCTGCGTTAGATCTCCTTGCCAGGGAATGAGAAACCGTCAGTCTATGAAAGGTTTGATGTGACTCAGGTGAAGGTCAGCGAGCCAGAAGGCCGCGGCGTTGAGCGATCGCGGCGTGGGCTTCTTGGTCGCGTTGGGCTTTTCATCCGTCAGGTCGTCTCCGAGTTGCGCAAGGTGGTTCGTCCGACTCGGACTGAGTTAATGACTTACACGGCCGTGTGCATGGTTTTCGTCGTGGTGGTCATGTCCTATGTCGCTCTCCTTGATCTAGGCATAGGAACCGCAATTCGGAAAATTTTCGCGGGGTAATGAAGTTGTCGTGTTTATTCTGCAAGAGCCATCCACACATACGAGTTCATGAGGGAAGCAGGATCTGACGTGTCCGACCAGACAAGCCCGGCCGCTAGTGCCGACCCCGGCGATGCCGAAGTGCTTGAGGTTGAGCCTTCTGATGATGTACTCGTTGAGGTTGCGCTGGATGATGTTGATCCGGTGGAGGAATTCAAGACATCACTCCGTCGTGCTCCAGGTGATTTCTATGTCATTCATTCTTACGCTGGTTACGAAAATCGGGTTAAAGCTAACTTGGAAACCCGAATTCAGAGCTTGGCAATGGAGGATTACATCTTCCAGGTAGAAGTCCCCATGGAAGAAGTCACCGAGGTGAAGAACGGGCAGCGTAAGCAGGTGCGCCGTGTTCGAATCCCGGGTTACGTGCTTGTTCGGATGGATTTGACTGATGAATCATGGGGAGCTGTTCGGCATACACCCGGGGTGACGGGTTTTGTCGGTAACACTCATCAACCAGTTCCCCTGAGCCCAGACGAGGTTTTTTCGATGCTTGCCCCGACCGTGGATTCAAAAGCTAAACCGGGTCAATCTGCTGCCGCGCCCGTGCGGATCGTTGATTTTGAGGTTGGCGAATCGGTCACGGTAATGGAAGGACCTTTTGAAACATTGCCAGCCACGATTAGTGAAATTAGCCCTGATGCGCAGAAACTTAAAGTCCTGGTATCTATCTTTGGCCGGGAGACACCAGTTGAATTGTCTTTTAGTCAAGTATCCAAAATCTGATTCATTGAGCCGTTAGCGTCAAGCGAAGGAACCCCATGCCTCCTAAGAAAAAAAAGGTCACTGGCCTCATCAAGCTTCAAATTCAGGCCGGTGCAGCCACCCCAGCACCTCCTGTTGGTCCCGCGTTGGGTCAACATGGTGTCAACATCATGGAATTCGTTAAGGCTTACAACGCGGCAACAGAGGCCCAGCGCGGGAATGTCATTCCAGTAGAGATTACGGTTTATGAAGACCGTTCTTTTACTTTCGTTACGAAGACCCCTCCGGCGGCTGAGTTAATCAAGAAAGCTGCTGGCGTGCCAAAAGGTTCAGGTGAGCCGCACCGCACCAAGGTCGCGTCTTTGACCGCAGCGCAAGTGCGGGACATTGCTCAGTCTAAAATGGAAGATCTCAACGCTAATGACGTTGAAGCTGCCGCGAAGATTATTGCTGGAACGGCTCGCTCCATGGGTGTCACGGTTGAGGGTTAAGTTCACCAATCACATGAGTTAGTCAGTAGAAACTGATACGTGGGAGGGCCCGCGCGCCCGTTTTACCACCTCTCCACCAAATAAAGGAGTTAGCGTGAAGCGCAGCAAGTTGTACCGGCAAGCTCAAGAGAAGGTCAACGCGGATCATCTTTATGCCCCGTTAGAGGCTGTTCGCCTCGCTCAAAGCACGTCGACCACCAAATATGACGCCACGGTCGAAGTCGCATTTCGGTTAGGCATTGATCCTCGTAAAGCCGATCAAATGGTTCGAGGCACCATTAATTTGCCGCATGGCACGGGTAAGACGGCTCGGGTTTTGGTTTTCGCAACTGGTGAGCGTGCTGAGCAAGCGGCAGCTGCAGGTGCTGATTACGTCGGAAGCGATGACATGCTTGAGCGCATCCAAAAAGGATGGCTCGACTTTGACGCCGTCGTGGCTACACCTGATCTCATGGGCAAAGTAGGCCGCTTGGGTAAAGTTCTTGGCCCCCGTGGTTTGATGCCCAACCCCAAAACCGGCACCGTAACAATGGATGTTGCAAAGGCAGTGAGCGACATCAAAGGTGGCAAGATTGAGTTTCGCAACGACAAGCACGCCAATATGCACTTTATTATTGGGAAAGTTTCCTTTTCTGATCGTCAACTTGCCGAAAATTACGCCGCTGTTCTTGATGAAGTTCTACGTCTTAAGCCCTCTGCTGCTAAGGGGCGTTTTCTCAAAAAAGTTACTGTGACGACCACAATGGGCCCTGGTATTCCAGTGGATCCCAGTCACACTCGTCATGTCGCCGATGACCCCCAGGAGGCCGTCAGCGTATGACCCCATATTACGGGGCTCAATTTGGTGTACTACAGGTGAGCCGCGTAGGCTGCTCATGCCCAAGACCGCTGGTCGACATTGATCCTCAAATGGTGAATGTCTGAAAGCCACCGCAAGTGCGGCCCGCGTAGGCGTAAGAGTCCTTCCGCAGAGTTATTACTCTGAAGATTCCTCTTCGCTTGCGTGGTTATCCGCACCGCAGCGATGGAGTGTGGTCTATCAAATCGGAAGGAGGCACATGGCCAGGCCTGACAAAGCGGCTGCAGTAAGTGAGTTAGCTGAACGCTTTCAGCAGTCCAATGCCGCGGTACTTACTGAGTACCGCGGTCTGACAATGGCGCAACTTACTTCGTTGCGGACAACAATCCGTCAGCACGCTACTTACGCCATCGTGAAGAACACGTTGACTGACATTGCCGCTCGGCAGGCGGGTGTTACCGCTTTTGACGGCAAACTCGCCGGCCCTTCAGCGATCGCCTTCGTCACGGGGGATCCAATTGAGACGGCGAAGTCACTCCGTGATTTTGCTAAAGAGAATCCGGCTCTCGTGATTCGAGGTGGAATTCTCGACGGTAGAACGCTGACAGCTGATGAAATTCGGCAGTTAGCGGATCTGGAGTCACGCGAGGTGCTTTTGGCCAAGCTCGCCGGTGCCATGAAGGCATCGATGTCTAGCGCCGCCGCCCTCCTTGCTGCCCCTATCTCTCAAGCAGTTCGAGTTGTCGATGCGCTGCGCGCTAAGCGAGAAGAGCAAGCGTAAGACATCACACTCCACCACCTTGGTATCAATTTCGGTAAGAAAGGAAAGTCATGGCTAAATTGAGCACCGACGAGCTCCTGGAGTCTTTCAAAGAGATGACTCTCATCGAGTTGTCTGAGTTCGTCAAGAAGTTTGAAGAGACCTTTGAGGTTACGGCTGCTGCACCAGTCGCCATTGCTGCAGCTCCTGCGGCTGGCGGCGGCGCCGGTGGTGACGTTGCGGCTGAGCAGGATGAGTTTGATGTCGTTCTTGAGTCTGCTGGTGACAAGAAGATTCAAGTGATTAAAGAAGTTCGCGCTCTCACGTCTTTGGGTCTTAAAGAGGCTAAGGACCTCGTCGACGGTGCTCCTAAAACCGTTTTGGAGAAGGTCGACAAAGCTGCTGCGGACAAGGCTAAAGAAGCACTTGAGGGAGCCGGCGCTACTGTCACTTTGAAGTGATTTCTCTTTCGTCTGGTTCTGTCTGCTCGTAGCAGGGGAGTGAGTCTGACTCTAAGCCAGTTGGTCTCACTCCCTCCGGTTTAACTCACCGAATGAGTTCGTCAGCCGCTGGTATGTCTATGGACGAAAAGTTGTCTTGATTACTTCGCAAACGATTTGAGTGGGGGCCTGTTTCTTCTCGTCTATCTATGATGTATGTTTAAATCTCGCGCCTGCCCAAATTTCTCCTACAGAAATCCCTTGGGATTCCCTTTTTGGATGAAGCTCGGTTGTGCGCACTGTTCGCATCCAGGCCCGTGGAAGGACCCTCCTTGGCTGCCTCGCGCACCTCTTCTGCCAAACCCACTGCCCGTACTGCATCCGGACGTCTTAGTTTCGGCAAGATCAGTGAACCACTAGAAGTTCCCGATCTTCTCGCTCTTCAGACTGAAAGCTTTGATTGGCTTTTAGGGAATGAGCGTTGGCGCGTCCGTGCAGATCAAGCCACGAACGTTAACTCGGTAAATCATCGTTCTGGACTGGAAGAAATCTTTGAGGAGATTTCTCCTATTGAGGATTTTTCCGGCTCGATGTCCTTGTCGTTTAGGGATCACCGGTTTGAACCTTCTAAATACTCGATAGATGAGTGCAAAGAGCGCGATATGACTTACGCGGCACCGCTCTTTGTCACGGCTGAGTTTATGAATACCAACACGGGCGAAATTAAGAGCCAAACTGTCTTTATGGGTGATTTTCCGCTCATGACTGACCGCGGTACTTTCATCGTCAATGGAACTGAGCGAGTAGTTGTTTCTCAGCTGGTCCGCTCCCCGGGGGCATATTTCGAGCGGACTGCTGACAAAACTTCTGATCGGGATATCTACACCGCAAAAATTATCCCCAGCCGAGGCGCATGGTTGGAATTCGAGATTGATAAGCGGGACATAGTGGGTGTCCGAGTTGATCGTAAGCGTAAGCAGTCTGTCACGGTGTTACTCAAGGCCCTGGGGATGACTGAAGCTCAGATCCTTGAAGAATTTGGTGAGTTTGAGTCAATCCGTCAGACGCTAGAAAAAGACCACACCGCGAATCAAGATGAAGCTCTTCTAGATATTTACCGGAAGCTGCGACCGGGGGAACCGCCCACTCGTGAAGCTGCTCAAAACCTGTTAGAAAATCTCTACTTCAATTCTAAGCGCTATGATCTGGCGCGCGTTGGTCGCTACAAGCTCAACAAAAAACTCGGGGTGGATCAAGAAGGCGAGTTCTCCGTCTTAAGTTTGGCTGACGTTGTCGCTACGATTCGCTTCCTCGCGACTCTTCACGCGGGCGGATCGTCAATGCCAGGACGTCGTAATGGTGAGGGATACGACGTACGGGTTGAGGTCGATGACATTGACCACTTCGGAAACCGTCGCCTTCGAACGGTTGGCGAGTTGATTCAGAATCAAATCCGTACCGGCCTCTCGCGCATGGAAAGAGTTGTGCGAGAGCGAATGACTACCCAAGATGTCGAAGCTATTACCCCTCAAACCTTGATTAACATCCGTCCTGTCGTGGCATCCATCAAGGAATTCTTCGGGACAAGTCAGTTGTCTCAATTTATGGACCAGACCAATCCCATTGCCGGGTTAACCCATAAACGGCGACTGTCGGCATTGGGTCCAGGCGGGCTTTCACGTGACCGGGCAGGATTCGAAGTTCGTGACGTCCATCCATCTCATTACGGAAGAATGTGCCCGATTGAGACGCCAGAGGGCCCTAACATCGGGCTCATTGGTTCTCTGTCTACGTACGCGCGAATCAATTCATTCGGTTTTGTCGAGACGCCTTATCGAAAGGTTACTCAAGGGCGTGTCGGTGACGAGGTAGACTACCTCACCGCCGATGAAGAAGATGAATTTGTCATCGCGCAAGCTAACGCACCGCTCGATGAGAGCAACCGTTTCGTGGAAGAAATGGTGACTGTTCGTCGTAAGGGCGGCGAAGTGGAGCTCGTCAGTCGTGAAACTGTTGACTACATGGACGTCGCCGCCCGGCAGATGGTTTCCGCAGCGACAGCGATGATTCCTTTCTTGGAGCACGACGACGTTAACCGCGCCCTTATGGGTGCCAACATGCAGCGTCAAGCGGTGCCGTTGATTCGTGCTGAAGCTCCCCTTGTGGGGACGGGCATGGAATGGCGCGCAGCTCTTGACTCTGGGGATGTCTTGCGTGCCGAAAAAGCCGGTGCTGTGAGTGAGGTTTCTGCGGATGCCCTAACTGTGGCAAATGACGACGGAACCTACACGACGTATCGATTGGCAAAGTTCCGTCGTTCCAATCAGGGAACTTCCTACAACCAACGCGTTTCCGTTGAAGAAGGCCAACGAGTTGAGGCTGGCCAGATGTTGGCCGACGGACCTTCCACTGCAGGCGGTGAGATGGCGTTAGGGCGCAACCTTCTCGTCGCCTTCATGCCTTGGGAGGGTCACAACTACGAAGACGCCATTATTTTGTCTCAACGTGTGGTTCAAGACGATTTACTATCCTCGATTCACATTGATGAGCATGAAGTAGACGCCCGCGACACCAAACTCGGCCCAGAGGAAATTACTCGCGATATTCCTAACGTATCCGAAGAGCTTCTTGCCGATCTTGATGAGCGGGGGATCATTCGGATTGGCGCGGAAGTCCGTGATGGGGATCTGCTCGTTGGCAAAGTTACCCCTAAGGGTGAAACCGAGTTGACTCCGGAAGAGCGCCTCCTGCGCGCCATTTTTGGCGAGAAAGCACGTGAGGTTCGTGACACTTCGCTGAAAGTTCCGCACGGTGAAACGGGGACAGTGATTGGGGTCAAAGTTTTTGACCGCGAAGACGGCGATGAATTGCCGCCTGGCGTCAACCAGTTAGTCCGTGTCTATGTCGCAACTAAACGGAAAATTACTGACGGTGATAAACTTGCTGGCCGACATGGCAATAAGGGTGTTATCGCAAAGATTCTTCCTATAGAAGACATGCCCTTCCTTTCTGATGGAACTCCTGTTGACGTTGTGCTGAACCCTCTGGGGGTTCCAAGCCGAATGAACGTTGGCCAGGTTTTAGAAACGCATCTTGGTTGGGTCGCTAGCCGTGGCTGGAATGTAGAGGGGGAGCCTGGCTGGGCAACCGAGTTCAAAGATGACGCTCGGGTCGCTGAGCCTGGAACTCGTGTCGCTTCGCCAGTTTTTGATGGTGCAAGAGAAGAAGAGATCATTGGTCTCCTGGGAAGCACATTGCCCACCCGAGATGGTGATCGTCTCGTTGATGAAAGTGGTAAGGGCCACCTTTTCGATGGCCGGACCGGCGAACCATTCCCGGAGCCAGTTTCGGTTGGTTACATGTACATTTTGAAACTTCACCACTTGGTGGACGACAAGATCCATGCTCGATCAACCGGCCCCTACTCAATGATCACTCAGCAGCCGCTTGGTGGTAAGGCCCAGTTCGGTGGGCAACGGTTTGGTGAGATGGAGGTATGGGCGCTAGAAGCGTATGGCGCTGCTTATACATTGCAAGAACTTCTCACCATTAAGTCTGATGATATCCAAGGCCGCGTCAAGGTGTATGAAGCCATCGTCAAAGGTGAAAACATCCCTGATTCGGGCATTCCGGAGTCGTTCAAAGTTCTCCTTAAAGAGATGCAATCTTTGTGTCTTAACGTGGAAGTTTTGAGCAGCGACGGCACGTCGATTGAAATGCGGGACGCCGACGAAGATGTGTTCCGTGCCGCCGAAGAGTTAGGTATTGATTTGTCCCGACGAGAGCCAAGCAGCGTCGAGGAGGTCTGACGGTTGCAGGTCAGGAAGAGTATTCCTGACCTGTCGCCAGGCCCACGTACCGTCAGATCCGTATTGATTCGAGAGAAGGACACTCGTGCTGGACGTCAACTTTTTTGACGAGCTTCGCATCGGCCTCGCAACGGCGGACGAAATTCGCCAGTGGTCGCATGGTGAGGTCAAAAAGCCGGAAACTATCAACTACCGCACCCTTAAGCCCGAGAAGGATGGGTTGTTTTGCGAGAAGATTTTTGGTCCTACTCGGGACTGGGAATGCTACTGCGGGAAATATAAGCGTGTCCGGTTCAAAGGAATTATCTGCGAACGCTGTGGTGTAGAGGTGACGCGGGCTAAAGTTCGACGTGAGCGCATGGGGCACATCGAACTTGCCGCGCCTGTCACCCACATCTGGTACTTCAAAGGTGTCCCCAGCAGGTTGGGTTACTTGTTAGATCTTGCTCCAAAAGATCTGGAAAAGGTCATCTACTTCGCGGCGTACATGATCACGTCAGTTGATGATGAATCTCGGCACCGTGATTTGCCTTCACTGGAAGCACAAATCGATGTGGAACGTCAAGAGCTGGAAAACCGTCGTGACGCTGATGTTGATGCACGAGCGAAACAACTCGAAAGCGACCTTGCCCAATTAGAATCCGAAGGAGCAAAAGCAGACGTCCGGCGTAAGGTCCGCGAATCTGCTGAGCGTGAGATGAATCAAATCCGCAAGCGTGCGGATGCTGAAATTGATCGTCTCAACAATCTTTGGGATCGTTTCAAAAACTTGAAAGTTCAAGATCTTGAAGGTGATGAAGTTCTTTTCCGAGAAATGAGAGACAGGTTTGGTCTCTATTTCGAAGGTGGAATGGGTGCCGCAGCGATCCAAGCGCGACTCCAGAATTTTGATCTCGACGCAGAATCTGCTCATCTCCGTGACGTTATTGCCAACGGGAAAGGTCAGCGGAAAACGCGGGCGCTCAAGAGATTGCGTGTCGTGTCCGCGTTTATGACTACGAGAAATTCTCCCATGGGTATGGTCCTGGATTGTGTACCAGTGATCCCTCCGGATTTGCGTCCCATGGTCCAATTAGATGGTGGCCGATTCGCTACCTCGGATCTCAACGATCTGTATCGGCGAGTAATCAACCGCAACAATAGGCTCAAGAGATTACTTGATCTTGGTGCTCCGGAGATCATTGTCAATAATGAAAAGCGGATGCTCCAGGAATCTGTCGATGCTTTGTTTGACAATGGTCGGCGTGGTCGGCCAGTGACTGGTCCTGGTAACCGTCCATTGAAGTCTTTGTCAGACATGCTTAAAGGTAAGCAAGGTCGTTTCCGTCAGAACCTTCTTGGCAAGCGTGTTGATTATTCAGGTCGTTCTGTCATCGTTGTGGGGCCTCAACTGAAGCTGCACCAGTGTGGACTGCCGAAGCAAATGGCCTTGGAATTGTTCAAGCCGTTTGTCATGAAGCGTTTGGTTGATCTTAATCACGCGCAGAATATTAAGTCCGCAAAACGCATGGTTGAGCGTGGCCGTTCCGTCGTCTGGGATGTTTTAGAAGAGGTCATTACCGAGCACCCAGTTCTGCTTAACCGGGCGCCTACTCTTCACCGGCTTGGCATTCAGGCTTTTGAGCCACAGCTCGTGGAAGGTAAAGCTGTTCAGATCCATCCATTGGTGTGCACCGCATTTAATGCGGACTTTGATGGTGATCAGATGGCTGTCCACTTGCCCCTGTCGGTCGAAGCTCAGGCAGAAGCTCGGGTTTTGATGTTGTCTAGTAACAACATCCTCAAACCTGCTGATGGGCGTCCAGTAACTATGCCTACTCAAGACATGGTCATTGGGTTATTCCATCTCACGACTCAGCAGGAAAATAGTGTTGGCGAAGGGCGCACTTTCTCCTCGATCGCTGAAGCAGTCATGGCCTATGACGCACGAGAGCTCGATTTGGGTTCAAAAATTAAGATTCGCCTCTCAGGTATTCAAGAGGCTTTGGGTAAGAATTCCCCCGAGGGTGCTGCAGGTGCGTCGACTACGGTTGAAACCACGCTCGGGCGTGGTCTATTCAATGAGACGCTCCCACAGGACTACCCCTTCGTGAACGATGCGGTGGACCGTAAACGGTTATCGCTGATAGTTAACGATCTCGCCGAGCGTTATCCACGTGTTCAAGTTGCCGCAACGTTAGATGCTCTTAAAGAGGCCGGTTTCCACTGGGGGACACGTTCTGGCACAACAGTTTCAATCGCTGATGTCGTCACTCCGCCTGGAAAGGCTCGAATTCTTGAGTCATATGAGACGAAGGCTGCCAAGGTACAAGGGCAATATGATTTGGGTCTGATTACTGATGATGAGCGCCGCCAGGAGCTGATCGAAATTTGGACCCAAGCGACCAATGAGATCGCGCAAGAGATGGAAGCCAACCTTCCTGAGAATAACTCTGTTTACCGGATGGTGAATTCGGGAGCTAGAGGTAACTGGATGCAGGTTCGGCAAATCGCCGGAATGCGCGGGTTGGTGGCTAATCCGAAAGGGGAGATTATTCCTCGTCCGGTGAAGTCGAACTTCCGGGAGGGATTCTCGGTACTCGAGTACTTCATCTCCAGTCACGGAGCTCGGAAGGGTTTGGCAGACACGGCATTGCGTACTGCTGACTCTGGGTACTTAACTCGCCGGTTGGTGGATGTTTCTCAAGACGTCATTATCCGAGAGCACGACTGTGGCACCGAACGTGGCTTGTCAATGGCAATTGCGGTTGAGAGTACCGATGGTGGCTTGCGTAAGCATGACACCGTTGAGACATCTGTCTATGCCCGGAGCTTGGCCGCTGATGTTGTTGTAGACGGTAAATCTGTTCTGTCTGCGGGAACTGATTTGGGTGATCCCTCCATAGACATGTTGATTTCCCATGGTGTGAAAGAAGTCAAAGTTCGGTCTGTGCTTACCTGTCAGTCCAAAGTGGGTACTTGCGCCTTGTGCTACGGCCGGTCTTTAGCCAGCGGAAAGCTGGTCGACATCGGCGAGGCGGTCGGCATTATCGCTGCTCAATCGATCGGTGAGCCGGGTACCCAATTGACAATGCGAACATTCCATACCGGTGGTGTAGCTGGTGATGACATCACCCATGGTCTTCCGCGGGTGGTCGAGCTTTTCGAAGCTCGTACCCCAAAAGGCGTCGCCCCTATTGCAGAGGCAACCGGCCGCATCTCAATTCAGGAGACCGACAAAACTCGACGCGTTGTACTCACTCCGGACGATGGTTCCGAGGAACATGCCTATCCAATTTCTCGACGGACTCGGCTCATCGTCGCAGACGGCGACCATGTTGAAGTAGGCACCAAATTAGTACAGGGCGCAATTGATCCGAAGCAGGTTCTCCGTATCCTTGGTCCTCGAGCTGTCCAGAGTCATTTAGTCAGCGAGGTGCAGGAGGTGTACCGAAGCCAAGGTGTTGCTATTCACGACAAGCACATCGAGGTGATCGTCAGGCAGATGCTGCGGAGAGTCACAATCCTGGAATCTGGTGACGCCAATCTTCTCCCGGGAGAGTTAGCAGAGCGCATCCGCTTCGAATCCGAAAATCGCCGGGTTGTCGCTGAAGGCGGCACTCCTGCTTCAGGGCGCCCTGACTTAATGGGGATCACCAAGGCATCATTGGCAACGGAATCGTGGCTGTCTGCCGCATCATTCCAAGAGACAACTCGGGTGCTCACCGACGCGGCGATCAACGGCAAATCCGATCCGCTCCTAGGGTTGAAAGAAAACGTCATCATCGGCAAGCTCATTCCAGCCGGTACCGGTTTAGCTAGGTACAGAAATGTTCAGGTTGAGCCGACGGAAGAGGCGCGCGCCTCCATGTATGCAATGCCTGGTTATGACGATCTGGACTATTCACCTTTTGGTTCCGGTTCAGGCCAGGCAGTTCCTTTGGAGGATTTGGATTTAGGTGATTTCCGACGCTGAAACTCCGCCCTGTGTTGACAAGCAAAGCTAGTCGCTCAATTCGCCAGCACAGGGCCACCCGTTTTGACCTTCCCGGCAAAATCCCGATACTGTGGACCTTTAGATTGCAGGGCAACTGGGGTCTTGCCCTAGCTTCCGACACACCCGAGCGCGGGGGTCATAGCCCCTTTTGTAACGGCTAATTCGGTTAGCTAAGACGACTGAGCTTTAGTGCATTTAATGATGATTACGAACGCAAGAGATGGAGACTACGAGGTGCCCACGATCCAGCAGTTGGTCCGAAAGGGCCGGCAGGACAAGGTTGCCAAGACCAAAACCCCCGCGTTGAAAAGCAGCCCGCAGCGTCGTGGGGTCTGCACTCGCGTGTACACGACGACCCCGAAGAAGCCCAATTCAGCTCTTCGGAAAGTAGCTCGGGTCCGCCTTACTAGCGGCATTGAGGTCACGGCATATATTCCCGGAGTCGGACACAACCTCCAAGAGCACTCCATTGTTCTTGTGCGTGGGGGTCGGGTAAAGGATCTTCCTGGGGTGCGGTACAAAATTGTCCGGGGTTCCCTTGATACGCAAGGTGTGCGTGGGAGAAAGCAGGCTCGCAGTCGTTATGGTGCGAAGAAGGAGAAGAGCTAATGCCACGTAAAGGTCCGGCCCCTAAGCGTCCCTTGATTGTAGATCCGGTCTTTAGTTCTCCACTAGTGACTCAACTTGTCAACAAGGTGCTTTTGGACGGTAAGAAATCCGTCGCCGAGCGCATTGTTTATGGGGCTTTAGAGGGTGCTCACGAGAAGACCGGCACCGATCCAGTTGTGACTTTAAAGCGTGCTTTGGACAATGTTCGTCCTACGTTGGAGGTAAAGTCTCGGCGTGTTGGCGGTGCCACTTACCAAGTTCCGGTAGAGGTTCGTGCGAATAGGGCAACAACATTGGCTTTGCGTTGGCTCGTTGGATTTTCTCGGGATCGTCGAGAGAAGACAATGACCGAGCGGTTGATGAATGAAATTTTGGATGCCAGTAATGGCCTTGGTGCAGCAGTGAAACGTCGAGAAGATATGCACAAAATGGCCGAGTCCAACAGGGCATTCGCGCACTACCGCTGGTAGTGCTGAAAGAAACCAATTCAAGGGCGGAAAGAGACTGTGGCTCAGGACGTGCTCACGGACCTTACGAAGGTTCGCAACATCGGGATTATGGCTCACATTGATGCTGGTAAGACAACAACAACCGAGCGAGTGCTTTTCTATACCGGGATTAACTACAAAATCGGTGAAGTCCACGATGGGGCTGCCACTATGGACTGGATGGAGCAGGAGCAGGAAAGAGGAATTACCATCACCTCTGCTGCTACCACGTGCTTCTGGGAGGGCGTTCAGTTCAACATCATTGACACGCCAGGCCACGTTGATTTCACGGTTGAAGTTGAGCGATCATTGCGGGTTCTCGATGGCGCTGTAGCGGTTTTTGACGGTAAAGAAGGTGTTGAACCTCAATCCGAAACTGTCTGGCGACAAGCAGATAAATACAATGTCCCGCGTATTTGTTTTGTTAATAAGATGGATAAGCTCGGTGCGGATTTTTACTTCACAGTAAAAACTATTATTGATCGGTTGGGTGCAAAGCCGCTGGTCATTCAAATTCCCATTGGCGCGGAGACTACTTTCGAGGGCGTTATCGACCTTGTCTACATGCGGGCTCTCACCTGGCGTGGTGACACGGGTAAAGGTGAGGCGTATCAAGTCGAAGAGATTCCCGCAGATCTGGCCGACAAAGCAGCCGAATATCGCCATCAGCTTGTAGAGACCATCGCTGAGACGGATGAAGAACTACTTGAAAAGTATTTAGGTGGTGAAGAAATATCACCAGAAGAGATCAAAGCGGCAATCCGTAAACTTACTGTCACTGGTGATATTTACCCAGTTCTTTGTGGTTCTGCTTTTAAGAATAAAGGTGTCCAACCAATGCTTGATGCAGTGGTTGATTATCTTCCTTCTCCTTTGGATGTCCCTCCAATGATAGGTCACGACGTCCGCGACGAAGAGAAGGAAATCATCCGGAAACCGAATGCACAGGATCCGTTCTCTGCTCTCGCGTTCAAAGTTGCTAGCCATCCCTTCTTCGGAAAGCTCACTTATGTTCGTGTCTACTCGGGACGTGTTGCTTCCGGTTCTTCTGTAGTGAATTCAACAAAAGGAAAGAAAGAACGCATTGGGAAGCTTTTCCAAATGCATTCGAACAAAGAAAATCCAGTTGAAGAAGCATCGGCTGGCCATATTTACGCGATGATTGGCCTTAAAGACACGACCACAGGAGATACCCTCTGTGATTCCAATAACCAGGTTGTTTTGGAGTCAATGAGTTTCCCTGATCCAGTCATATCGGTTGCGATTGAGCCTAAGACTAAAGGCGACCAGGAAAAACTCAGTACTGCAATTCAAAAGTTGGCTGAGGAGGATCCTACTTTCCAAGTCCAACTTGATGATGAGACTGGGCAAACCATTATTAAGGGTATGGGTGAGCTTCATCTCGATATTCTTGTAGATCGCATGCGTCGAGAATTTAAGGTTGAAGCGAATGTGGGTAAGCCGCAGGTGGCTTATCGCGAGACTATTCGGCGTTCTGTCGAAAAGTACGATTACACCCACAAAAAGCAGACTGGTGGATCGGGTCAATACGCCAAGGTGCAGGTTACATTCGAGCCGCTAGTTTCTGATAGCGGCGAGATGTATGAATTCGCTAATAAAGTGACCGGGGGTCGTATTCCTCGCGAGTACATCCCAAGTGTCGATCATGGTATTCAAGACGCTATGCAATTTGGAGTTCTCGCGGGATATCCGTTAGTTGGCATCAAAGCGACTCTTTTGGATGGCGCGGCCCATGACGTTGACTCTTCGGAGATGGCCTTCAAGATTGCCGGTTCTATGATTCTGAAAGAGGCTGTACGTAAGGCGGACCCGGTTCTTTTGGAACCTGTGATGGCTGTCGAGGTACGGACTCCAGAGGATTACATGGGTGATGTCATCGGTGACCTAAACTCTCGCCGCGGGCAGATTCAGGCAATGGAAGATGTCAGTGGAGCTAAAATTGTGCGAGCTTTAGTTCCGTTGTCGGAGATGTTCGGTTATGTGGGTGACCTCAGGTCCAAAACACAAGGCCGGGCCAACTACACTATGCAATTCGACTCCTATGCAGAGGTTCCGCGGAACGTTGCAGAAGAGATCGTCAAGAAGTCCCGGGGCGAGTAAATAGCTCACCCTGGTCCAGACCGGCCGCACTAAGCGTAAAGTTATGCGGCACCACCCCAAGTTCTGAGGAGGGCCCACCGTGGCGAAGGCGAAGTTCGAGCGGACTAAGCCGCACGTCAATATCGGCACCATTGGTCATATTGACCACGGAAAGACGACCTTGACGGCCGCGATTACCAAGGTGCTGCATGACAAGTACCCAGATCTCAATGAGGCGTCTGCCTTTGACCAGATTGATAAGGCGCCTGAAGAGAAGCAGCGCGGTATCACCATTTCTATTGCCCACGTTGAGTATCAAACTGAAGCTCGCCACTATGCGCATGTGGACTGTCCCGGGCACGCTGACTACATCAAGAACATGATTACCGGCGCGGCTCAAATGGACGGCGCCATTCTTGTAGTGGCAGCAACTGATGGTCCGATGCCCCAGACCAAGGAGCACGTTCTCCTTGCTCGCCAAGTTGGTGTTCCCTCTATCGTGGTGGCACTTAACAAAGCCGACATGGTAGACGACGAGGAAATCCTTGAGCTCGTTGAAATGGAGGTCCGTGAGCTCTTGTCTGCTTACGACTTCCCAGGCGACGACATTCCAGTAGTGCGAGTTTCAGCCCTGAAAGCTCTTGAAGGGGATGCTGAGTGGGGCGACAAGCTCATGGAACTCATGGGTGCAGTGGACGAGTCCATTCCTCAGCCGATTCGTGACACTGAAAAGCCTTTCTTGATGCCGGTCGAGGATGTCTTCACCATCACTGGTCGAGGCACCGTGGTAACGGGTCGGATCGAGCGAGGAATCCTCAAGGTTAATGAGGAAATTGAGATCGTTGGTATTCGCCCTGAATCAACCAAGACAACCGTGACCGGAATCGAAATGTTCCGGAAGTTGCTCGATGAGGGCCAGGCGGGAGAGAACGTTGGGCTCCTTCTTCGCGGTATTAAGCGAGAAGATGTAGAGCGAGGTCAAGTTATTTGTAAGCCTGCTTCTATCACTCCACACACGGAGTTTGAAGCTCAGGTTTATATCTTGTCTAAGGATGAAGGCGGGCGCCATACGCCGTTTTATGGCAACTACCGTCCTCAGTTCTACTTCCGGACCACTGATGTTACTGGCGTTGTTACCCTCCCTGAGGGCACCGAGATGGTGATGCCAGGCGATGACACCAGCATGAAGGTTGACATGATTCAACCCATCGCAATGGATGAAGGAATGGGCTTCACCATCCGTGAAGGTGGCCGGACTGTCGGCGCTGGCCGAGTGACCAAGATCATCAAGTAAAGTCGCGTTCTTGCTGGGGCTTAATTTTGGGGCCCCAGCAAGAACCTTCAACCAGGCAATTTGGCGATTACCTCATCCGTCTGACAAGATAGGTTAAGTAATTCATGGGCTTTCTTTGCAACTAAGCTTGTAAGTTTCTCCTGCGTTGTTGCGGCCCGCCAAGACTTGCTCAACATTCGACACGCCCGACCTCGGGGGTCGATAGTCACCTGAATAACCAGTTGCGACGAGAGAGAGTGCACAGAAGCGATGGCGGGACAGAAGATCCGCATCCGGCTCAAGTCATATGACCATGAGGTCATCGACAACTCGGCACGGAAGATTGTTGATACCGTGACAAGAGCTGGTGCCACAGTTGTAGGGCCAGTGCCCCTTCCTACTGAAAAAAATGTTTACTGCGTTATTCGGTCTCCGCATAAATATAAAGATAGTCGTGAGCATTTTGAAATGCGGACGCACAAACGGTTGATCGACATTATCGACCCAACTCCTAAAGCCGTAGATTCGTTGATGCGTCTCGATCTTCCGGCTGACGTCAATATCGAAATCAAGCTTTGAGGTTCCTCTCATGACTATCGCCAAAAAGATCAAAGGTGTCGTAGGAACAAAAGTTGGGATGACTCAAGTTTGGGATGACTCTGGTCGTCTCATTCCTGTGACCGTTGTGCAAGCAGGTCCTTGTGTCGTTACTCAAATTCGCAGTGCTGAAGTAGATGGCTACACCGCAGTCCAGCTTGCCTTTGGCGCTGTTGACCCCCGTAAGGTGAACAAACCTACTTCTGGGCATTTTGCTAAAGCGCAAGTAACCCCCCGCCGTCATTTAGTTGAGATTTACACCGCTAATTCAGATGATTACACGGTTGGTCAGGAAATCACAGCCGATGTTTTCCAGCCGGGGCAACAGGTAGATGTTGTAGGAACCACAAAAGGCAAGGGCACGGCAGGTGTCATGAAGCGGCATGGGTTCGCAGGTGTCGGAGCCTCTCATGGTGCTCACCGCAATCATCGCAAGCCTGGATCTATTGGTGGTGCGGCAACCCCGGGGCGAGTGTTCCGAGGTTTGAAGATGGCTGGCCGAATGGGCAATGTCCGCCAAACAACACAAAACCTTGTTGTGCATTCGGTAGATGAAGGTCGTGGGCTTTTACTTATTAAAGGCGCCCTCCCCGGCCCTAAGGGAGGAATTGTCCTAGTGAAAACAGCTACTAAATTCGCCGAGGCCGGGAACTGACTGCCATGACTACTATTAATGTGCTTACACCCTCTGGGTCAGTAGCCGGCACAATTGATTTGCCGGATCAAATTTTTGCAGTTCAAACTAATATTCCGCTTATCCATCAAGTTGTTGTGGCGCAGTTAGCCGCTGCCCGGCAAGGAACTCACGCCACTAAGACAAGAGGCAAAGTTCGTGGTGGCGGCGCGAAGCCTTATCGCCAAAAAGGAACAGGTCGAGCTCGGCAAGGTTCCACTCGTGCACCTCAGTTTGCAGGTGGCGGTACTGTTCACGGGCCTCAGCCTCGTAGCTATGCCCAGCGCACCCCTAAGAAGATGAAAGCCGCGGCTCTTCGCGGCGCTCTTTCCGACCGAGCGCGAAACGGTCGCATTCATGTCCTCTCGACAGTGACTACGGATCCAACGCCTTCAACCAAGAGTGCGGCTGGTGTTTTTAAAAGCTTGTCGGACAGGCCAAATCTATTAGCCGTCGTTTCTCGATCTGATGTGGTGAGCTGGAAGAGCCTGCGGAATGTGCCTCAAGTGCATCTTATTTTCCCAGATCAACTAAATACTTACGACGTGATGTGCAGTGATGACATTTTTTTCACTGAAAGCTCACTGACAGAGTTTATCGAGCATGCGTCTAACGCTCCTAAAAGTCCTTCGATCGATCTTCCTGCTAGTGCCGAGGAGGTCAGCTCATGACTGTGATACAAAAAAACCCCAGAGACATCTTGTTCGCTCCAGTACTTTCCGAGAAAAGCTACGCCTTACTTGATGAGGGTGCATATACCTTTCTTGTTGATCCTCGGGCAAACAAGACTGAGATCCGTATTGCCGTTGAGCAAGTTTTTGGGGTGAAAGTTAAATCGGTAAATACCTTAAACCGGAAGGGGAAGAGCCGCCGCACGCGTTTCGGAATAGGGAAACGTAAGAACACTAAACGTGCTGTGGTGACCTTGCGCGAAGGCACGATCGATATCTTTGGTGGCCCGGTCAGCTGACCGGTTAAAACGTAGGCAAAGAGGACTTGAACAATGGGTATTCGTAAGTACAAACCCACGACGCCTGGTCGTCGCGGGTCCAGCGTCGCTGATTTCGTCGAAATCACACGCGCTGAACCGGAAAAATCTTTAGTCCGCCCTTTAAGTAAAACAGGTGGGCGTAATAGTTCTGGGCGGATCACGACTCGCCATATCGGTGGTGGGCACAAACGTGCTTATCGTGTGATCGATTTTCGCCGCAACGATAAAGATGGTGTTCCAGCTAAGGTCGCACATATTGAATATGATCCGAATCGAACTTCTCGGATCGCCTTGTTGCATTATGCGGATGGTGAAAAACGTTACATTCTCGCTCCTGCAAAATTACGTCAAGGTGATCAAATTGAGAATGGCCCTTCGGCGGATATTAAGCCAGGCAATAACCTTCCACTACGCAATATTCCAGTGGGTACCGTCATTCACGCCATTGAATTGCGCCCCGGGGGTGGTGCGAAAATAGCTCGATCGGCAGGTTCAAGCGTCCAGCTTGTGGCCAAAGAGGGCTCTTATGCTCAGCTAAGGATGCCTTCAGGCGAAATTCGCAATGTTGATGTTCGGTGTCGTGCCAGTGTTGGCGAGGTCGGAAACGCTGAACAGTCAAACATCAATTGGGGTAAGGCCGGTCGCATGCGTTGGAAGGGTAAGCGGCCAACTGTTCGAGGGGTTGCGATGAACCCTATTGACCATCCTCATGGTGGTGGCGAAGGAAAAACATCTGGTGGTCGCCACCCAGTGAGCCCTTGGGGTGTTCCTGAAGGTCGAACTCGGAATCCTAATAAAGCAAGCAGCAAACTTATTGTCCGTCGTCGTCGTACTGGGAAAAAGCGCTAAGGAGCCCATGAGATGCCTCGCAGTTTAAAGAAGGGCCCCTTTGTGGATGACCACCTAGCAAAAAAGGTGGACGCCCAAAACGAACAAGGGACAAAGAATGTCATTAAGACATGGTCTCGTCGGTCAATGATTGTTCCAGACATGTTGGGGCACACGATCGCCGTCCATGACGGGCGTAAACACGTCCCAGTTTTTGTGACCGAATCAATGGTTGGGCACAAGTTGGGTGAGTTTGCTCCTACCCGTACATTTCGTGGGCACGAGAAGGACGACCGGAAAGGTCGCCGCCGCTAAGCGGTGGGGCGACCACACTTCGAGGGACAGGAATAGTCGATGGAAGCCAAGGCGCAGGCGCGGTATGTCCGTGTCACGCCCCAAAAGGCGCGACGTGTCGTCGATCTGATTCGAGGGCAGCAGGTAACTCAGGCAGATGCAATCCTGCAGTTCGCTCCTCAAGCGGCGAGCGAGCCAATTACTAAGGTGTTGCGAAGCGCAGTCGCCAATGCCCGTGTTTTTGCGGACAAAACGAACGCGGCCTTTGATGAGCGTGAGTTGGTGATTCAGAGTGCTTATGTAGACGAAGGTCCGACGATGAAGCGCTTTAGACCCCGCGCTCAAGGCCGTGCCTACCGCATTCGTAAAAGGACGAGTCACATCACTGTTGTTGTTGCCTCCGCGCATACCAAAGAACCGGCGGAAAGTACATCTGCTGGATCCGTGACCAAAAGGAAGGCCCGCTAGTGGGACAGAAGATCAACCCGCACGGGTTCCGTCTAAACATCACCACCGAACATAAGAGTCGATGGTTCGCAGACAGCACTAAGCCGGGTCAGCGTTACCGTGACTATGTCAAGGAAGACGTAGCTATCCGTAAGCTGATGTCTTCTGGTATGGAAAGGGCCGGGATTTCACGAGTGGAAATTGAACGGACTCGTGACCGAGTTCGCGTGGATATCCACACTGCCCGGCCAGGGATTGTTATTGGTCGTCGGGGTGCTGAGGCTGATCGACTGCGAAGTGAGTTAGAAAAACTCACCGGTAAACAAGTGCAACTGAACATTCTTGAAGTGAAAAATCCAGAAATCGACGCCCAACTTGTCGCCCAAGGAATCGCAGAGCAACTTTCTGCTCGTGTCTCATTCCGGCGAGCGATGCGAAAGGGTATGCAAAGTTCTCTTCGCGCCGGGGCCAAAGGGATTCGGGTGCAATGTTCAGGCCGCTTAGGTGGTGCCGAAATGTCTCGTTCCGAGTTTTACCGTGAAGGCCGCGTACCGTTGCACACATTGCGCGCGAACATTGATTACGGTCTTTATGAGGCTCGTACGACGTTTGGGCGTATCGGTGTCAAAGTATGGATTTACAAGGGTGACGTTACGTCGAAAGAGCTGGCACAGCAGCAAGCAGCCGCTCCCCGGCCCGCTCGCGCTCCTCGTGGGGATCGCCCTACTGGTGGCCGTAGCCGGGCTGGCCGTTCCTCTCGGGAAGCACGTACATCGAGCAATGCTTCGTCGTCCGCTGTCACTCAGGATGTTGTTGTTCCCGAAGCATCTACTGTGGAGGGCTGAGAGATGTTAATTCCCCGTCGAGTGGCACACCGTAAACAGCACCACCCTAAGCGTTCTGGCGCTGCTAAGGGCGGTACAACTATCGCTTTTGGTGACTACGGCATTCAAGCTCTTGAACCGGCTTATGTTACGAACCGACAAATTGAGTCTGCTCGAATCGCGATGACTCGTCACATCAGACGTGGCGGTAAGGTCTGGATCAATATTTATCCAGATCGCCCCTTAACTAAGAAGCCCGCGGAAACTCGGATGGGCTCGGGAAAGGGTTCTCCAGAATGGTGGATCGCAAACGTTAAACCGGGCCGGGTGATGTTTGAGCTTTCTGGGGTGCCCGAGCCAATAGCACGGGAAGCCATGCTCCGCGCAATCCATAAACTTCCTATGAAATGCCGATTTATTCGGCGTGAAGGCGGTGACCAGTAATGGCGGTAGGCTCTCAAAACCTGACTGCTGAAGCGCTGGCTGAATTGAGCGAAGAACGGCTACTCGACGAGTTAGCTAAAGCGAAGGAAGAGCTATTTAACCTTCGCTTTCAATCGGCCACAGGGCAGCTGGAAAACCACGGGAGACTTCGGGCGGTTCGTCGTGATATTGCCCGGATTTACACCATTCTTCGTGAGTACGAGCTTGGTATCAGACAGCGTCCGGACGGTGCATGACGATGAGTGCAAATATGTTGCCGCATACTGACTGGATCATGAGGAGGACGCGATGAGCGTCAGTAAAACTGAGGCGGTTCCTACAGCTGAGCACCGCCCTTACCGGAAAACTCGTCGCGGCTATGTGATGAGCGACAAAATGGACAAGACAGTTGTTGTCGAAGTCGAAGATCGAGTCAAGCACTCGTTGTACGGAAAAGTGATTCGGCGCTCCAGCAAGGTCAAGGCACATGATGAGCTGAACTCTGCGGGTCAAGGCGACTTGGTGCTCATTATGGAGACTCGGCCGTTGTCGTCGTCGAAACGCTGGCGCGTGGTGCAAATTTTAGAAAAGGCGAAGTAGTAACCCATCGTTCTTATTAGTTCGGCCAGGCTCAGCTCCCATAAGGGTGAGAACCGGCTCGACGACAGGAGTAAGCAGTGATTCAGCAGGAGTCGCGACTTAAAGTTGCGGATAACACCGGAGCGAAGCAAATCTTGTGTATCCGGGTTCTCGGCGGATCTGGTCGGCGATATGCGGGAATCGGCGACGTCATTGTCGCTACGGTTAAAGACGCAATTCCCGGCGGGAACGTCAAAAAAGGAGATGTTGTTAAAGCAGTTATCGTCCGCACTAAAAAAGAACGCCGTCGTCCAGATGGCTCTTACATTCGTTTCGATGAGAATGCAGCCGTCATCTTACGAACTGATGGTGACCCACGTGGAACACGAATTTTCGGTCCAGTGGGACGGGAACTTCGCGACAAGCGTTTTATGAAAATTGTTTCCTTGGCCCCGGAGGTGTTGTAAAGCCATGGCCAAAATGAAAATTAAGAAAGGTGACCTTGTTGAGGTCATTACTGGTCGTTCACAGAAAAATGGCGGAGACCGCGGGAAACGCGGCAAGGTCATTACAGTTGATGTAGAACGTCAGCGGGTATTAGTTGAGGGTGTTCGCCAAGTTAAGCGTCATACCAAAGCTGGTCAGTCAGCTCGGGGTAGTAAGACTGGCGGAATCATTATTCAGGAAGCTTTCCTCCACGTGAGTAACGTCATGCTGGTGGATCCTGAGACTAAGAAAAGAACTCGCGTGGGATACCGCGTTGAGACTGTCGAACGCGATGGGCGGCAACGCACCGTACGAGTGCGTATTGCGAAACGATCCGGGAAGGACATCTGATGACCACCGTGACACAGCAGGGGTCATTACCTCGGATGAAGCAGCGTTACCGCGACGACATCGTTCCCAGCTTGCAAAGTGAATTTGGGTACCCCAATATCATGCAAGTTCCTGGTGTGGTGAAAGTTGTGGTCAATATGGGTGTGGGGGATGCGGCCCGAGACGCCAAAGTAATTGACGGAGCCGTCCGCGACCTTACGGCTATTACTGGTCAAAAACCTTTGGTAACTCGTGCGCGTAAGTCTATTGCCCAATTTAAATTGCGCGAGGGAATGCCAATTGGAGCTCACACCACCCTCCGGGGTGATCGAATGTGGGAGTTTCTTGATCGTTTAGTCTCTGTTGCGCTTCCGCGGATTAGAGATTTCCGAGGCTTATCACCGCGGCAGTTCGATGGACGTGGTAATTACACCTTCGGTTTAACGGAGCAGTCCGTTTTTCATGAAATTGACCAAGATCGTATTGATCGGGTTCGGGGTATGGATATCACTGTGGTGACGTCTGCGACCACGGATGACGAGGGACGTGCACTGTTAAAGGCATTGGGCTTCCCCTTGAAGGAGAAATAAGATGGCGAAGACTTCACTTGTCACAAAGGCAGCGCGCAAACCTAAATTTGCGGTCCGCGCATATACCCGATGCCAGCGGTGCGGCAGGCCTCATTCGGTTTATCGCAAGTTTGGTTTGTGCCGGGTATGCCTTCGAGAGATGGCACATCAGGGTGAACTGCCTGGTCTAACGAAAAGCAGCTGGTGACGAACATGGACGCCGTAGGTCCGGTTAATCAAATACGAGAAACCGCGGCGAGAAAGGGCAGGAACGCCCGATGACGATGACAGATCCAATCGCGGATATGCTAACGCGGTTACGGAATGCTAATACAGCTCATCACGATTCAGTGACTATGCCTTATAGCAGGCTGAAGTCACGGATCGCAGACATTCTTAAAGCAGAAGGATATATTTCTTCTTGGTCTGTAGAAGACGCTGAGGTAGGAAAGAAACTCGTGATTGAGTTGAAATATGGACCTAGCCGGGAGAGGTCTATCGCCGGTATTCGTCGCATATCTAAGCCGGGATTACGGGTTTACGCTAAATCCACTAATCTTCCGCGAGTTTTGGGCGGTTTAGGGGTAGCTATTTTATCGACCTCATCAGGTTTGCTTACTGACCGCCAAGCTTCCCAGAAGGGTGTAGGTGGGGAAGTCCTCGCCTACGTGTGGTGAGGAGGACGTATGTCACGCATCGGACGACTCCCTATTCCTGTCCCTAATAATGTCGAGATCACACTCGACGGACAGCAAGTAGAAGTAAAGGGCCCAAAAGGCTCTTTAACGCACACCGTGGCTGAGCCTATTACGGTATCTCGCGCTGAAGACGGATCTGTTGCTGTGGTGCGGCCTGATGACGAGCGCCGCAGCCGGTCTTTGCACGGGCTTACTCGAACTTTAATTGCGAACATGGTGCAAGGCGTCACAGACGGATATGAAAAGAAACTTGAAATAGTCGGTACTGGTTACCGGGTCATTGCTAAGGGAAGCGCGTTGGAGTTTGCGCTTGGATATAGCCATCCTATTACTGTTAATCCTCCTGCTGGAATTACCTTTACAACAGATGGTCCGTTGAGGCTTTCGGTTCAAGGTATCGATAAGCAACTTGTGGGTGAGGTGGCAGCAAATATCCGTAAGCTGCGGAAACCTGATCCATATAAAGGCAAGGGTTTACGGTACGCCGGCGAGCATATCCGTCGTAAGGTCGGAAAGGCGGGTAAGTGATATGGCAATTACGGTGAAAAGGAAAAAAACCAATGTTGCCGCGCGAAAGCGTCGGCACCTGCGAGTACGAAAAAAGATCACGGGGACAGCGCAACGTCCCCGTCTTGTGGTAACTCGTTCCGCTCGTCACGTATTCGTGCAGGTAGTGGACGATGTTCGTGGGCAGACAGTTGCCTCTGCTTCCACCATGGAAAGCGATCTGCGTACTTTTGATGGAGATAAAACAGCTAAAGCTCGTCGAGTCGGTACCTTATTGGCCGAGCGTGCTCAAGCTATTGGCGTCCACACTGTGGTTTTTGATCGTGGCGGAAATAAGTACCACGGTCGAGTAGCTGCGGTAGCAGACGGTGCGCGTGAAGGTGGTTTAGCCCTGTGATTAATCAACGAGCGGACCTTGTGATGGAATTTGACGTGGAAAAGAGGAACTCGTAATGCCTGCAGCGCAGCGCCGCGGAGCTAGCGCCGGTTCAAGTAGCGGAGGCGAGAAACGAGATCGTCGAGACCGCGATCAGCGTGGTGGTCGAGAAAACGTCGAGAAGAGCGTTTACCTAGAACGCGTTGTTTCTATAAGACGTGCTGCCAAGGTTGTCCAGGGTGGTCGACGGTTTAGTTTCACTGCTTTGGTCGTTGTTGGTGATGGCGATGGAACAGTTGGCATCGGTTATGGAAAAGCCAAAGAGGTCCCGGCTGCAATTGCGAAAGCAGTAGAGAAGGCAAAGAAGTCTTTCTTCCGGGTGCCACGTATTCAGGGCACCATTCCTCACCCGGTCGTCGGTGAAGATGCAGCGGGAGTTGTGCTTCTCCGACCTGCGGCACCCGGTAGTGCTGTCAAAGCGGGAGGACCTGTACGTGCAGTGATGGAGTGCGCCGGCATCCACGACGTCTTAACCAAATCACTGGGTTCAGGTAATGCCATTAATATTGTCCGGGCTACGGTTGTGGCGTTGAAGAGTTTGGAGCAACCTGAAGCGGTTGCGGCTAGGCGTGGATTGCCCCTTGAGCACGTCGCGCCAGCTGCGATGCTCCGGGCCCGCGCGGCGGAGGCAGGGTCCTGATGAATCAATTAAAAGTGACCCAGATCCGATCTGCTATAGGTGGTCAACAGAATCAGCGAGCTACACTCCGAAGCCTGGGTTTAAAGCGGATTGGTCACGTCGTTCTTAAAGAGGACCGTCCGGAGATCCGCGGCATGGTTGCAACGGTGGCTCATTTGGTCACTTGCGAGGAGGTCAAGTGATGAGTGACGAGATTCAAACAAATGGACGCGTTCTTAAGGTGCACCATCTCCGCCCAGCTCCTGGAGCTAAAACAGCGAAAACCAGGGTCGGTCGTGGTGAGGCTGGCAAGGGAGGTAAGACAGCTGGCCGCGGCACCAAAGGGACAAAAGCTCGGTACCAGGTTCCGCAGCGCTTTGAGGGTGGCCAAACTCCTCTTCACATGCGGTTGCCGAAATTGCGTGGTTTCATCAATCCCTTCCGCGTGGAGTACCAAGTCGTGAACGTTTCTCGGGTGGCGGAGCTTTTCCCTGATGGCGGGAACGTCACGGTCGCTGATCTCGTGAGCAAAGGTGCAGTCCGCGATGGTCACCTTGTGAAGGTTCTTGGTGATGGCGACATTGCTGTTGCGGTGCAAATCTCTGCCCACCGTTTCTCAGAAAGCGCTCGGTCTAAGATTGTTGCGGCTGGAGGGTCAATCACAGAGGTGACAGATGGGGCTTAATCTCTGGAATGTGGTGCGAACCCATAACCTAAGGGAGTATGAAGGTTAAAGTTCGGATATCGCAGGTTGATTAGCGTCGATGCCGCGTGTGCGGTACGCAGGAGGATTTGTGCTCACCGCGTTTGCCCGTGCATTCCGAACTCCGGACTTGCGCCGGAAGATTCTCTTCACTATCGCGATTCTAGCGATTTTCCGATTTGGGTCTTATCTCCCCACTCCTGGGGTTTCGTACTCCGCGATTCAGCAATGTGTTGCCGGCGTTCAAAATGATTCCCTTGTGGGACTAGTCAACCTTTTCAGTGGAGGATCTCTCCTTCAACTAGCGGTTTTTGCTCTTGGCGTGATGCCGTACATCACGGCGAGTATCATCGTTCAGCTATTAACCGTTGTTATTCCGCGTTTCGAAGTACTCAAAAAAGAAGGCCAGGCAGGCACCGCAAAACTAACGCAGTACACGCGTTATTTGACCATCGGTCTTGCGATTCTGCAATCCACGACTTTGGTCTCTGTGGCCCGAGCAACACCCAGCCCACTTTTTCCTAACTGCTCAGCTGATCTCATGCCTAGCGATTCCATCATGACGGTGCTCATCATGGTCGCCACGATGACGGCTGGCACTGGGCTGGTGATGTGGCTGGGGGAGCTTATTACCGATAAAGGGGTCGGTAATGGAATGTCATTACTGATTTTCGTCCAAATTGCCGCGACCTTCCCCTCCGCGCTATGGGCAATTAAACAGTCAAATGGCTGGGGAGTTTTTGTGCTCGTGCTTATGATGGGCACCGTCTTGGTGGCGGCGGTTGTTTTTGTCGAACAATCACAGCGTCGTGTCCCTGTTCAATATGCCAAGAGAATGATTGGCCGCCGTCAGTACGGGGGAACGAGCACGTATATTCCAATCAAAGTAAATCAGGCTGGGATTATCCCGGTAATTTTCGCTTCCTCCGTTCTTTACTTACCCGCTCTTATAGCGCAGTTTCAACAAGGGAGCACCGCAGGGTGGGTGGCATTTATCAACAGGTATCTAGCCAATCCAAGCAATCCTCTGTATATGGCTACGTATTTTTTTATGATCATTTTCTTTACATATTTTTATGTCGCAATTACGTTTAATCCCGATGAGATCGCAGACAATATGAAGAAATATGGCGGTTTTATCCCTGGCATTCGAGCCGGTCGGCCTACTGCGGAGTACTTGGATTACATTCTCAGCAGGATCACTCTTCCCGGTTCTCTTTATCTTGGCGTTCTATCGCTCATTCCTTTAATTGCTTTAGTTCTCATTGATGCAAACCAAAACTTTCCCTTCGGCGGGGCTTCGTTGCTGATTGTGGTCGGTGTTGGACTGGAGACTGTTAAGCAGATTGAATCGCAACTTCAACAGCGCCATTATGAAGGATTCTTGCGATGACCCGGTTGCTGATCCTTGGGCCTCCTGGAGCGGGAAAGGGGACTCAAGCTGCGGCGTTGGCTATTCATGCGGATGTTCCAGCAATATCTACGGGTGATCTGTTCCGAGAAAACATTGCTCGCCGAACTGATCTGGGAGTAAAGGTTAAAAAAATCCTTGACGCCGGTGGCTATGTATCCGATGAGATAACGAATTCGATGGTACGAGATCGCTTGGCTGAGGAAGATACTCAGCACGGTTTCTTACTTGACGGATACCCACGAACTCGGGCTCAAGTCACTGAGCTGGACACTATGCTCGCCGAGGTGGGAACCAAACTCGATGCAGTACTCGAATTGGCTGTGGGTGATGAAGAGTTAATCAGGCGCTTACTACGCCGCGCTAAAACCGAAGGCAGGGCGGATGACGACGAAGCGGTCATCCGTCGCCGGCAGCAAATGTATCGGGAAGAAACCGTCCCCCTAGTGGAAATTTACCGTTCCCGTGGAATTTTGCATACGATTGATGGTGCTGGGGAAATGGCTGATGTAGCCCGTCGAATTGGTGATGTGGTGGATGATGTGATCCGCGCGCGGCAGGGAAAAACTGACGTTGATGGGTTTGGGCCCACTATGAATTTGCATCCGTCCGCGTGAGAAGCCAGTGATGCTTGGTCGAGAGCGGATTGAGTACAAAACTGTGGACCAGATTCGGATCATGAGATCCGCTGGTCTTGTTGTTGCTCAGGTATTAGCAACAACAGCCGCGCGCGCCCTTCCCGGTGTCACTACGGCGGAGCTTAATAATTTCGCAGCCCAAGTCTTAACTAAAGCTAAGGCTGGCCCGTCTTTTTTGGGCTATGGAACCCCCCCCTTTCCAGCGACGATTTGCGTTTCTGTTAACGATGAAGTCGTTCACGGCGTTCCTGGTGAACGTGTTCTAGTTGGCGGTGATTTGGTGTCCGTTGACGCCGGAGCTTGCGTGGATGGATGGCATGGGGATGCCGCTGTTTCGTTTGTCGTGGGAGGTGAGCAGGCCGCAGATCCAGCGGATCTTGCCCTTATTGAGACTGCTCGTAACTCCCTGTGGCAAGGGATTGCGGCGCTCGCAGTCAGAGGACGGTTAGATGACGTTGGCGCCGCGATTGAAGATTCCATCATGAGCGCCGGGCCTGATTATGGGATAGTCGAAGACTACGTTGGGCATGGCATTGGAACGCAAATGCACCAGGCGCCTCAAGTGCCCAATTACCGGACCTCTGGGCGAGGGCCACGTATCCGTTCGGGTCTGGTCATCGCTGTTGAGCCGATGGTTACTCGTGGCAGTCCGGTAACTCATATTCGCGCTGACGAATGGACTGTGGCGACGGACGATGGTTCTCGCGCTGCTCATGTCGAACACACTGTTGCTGTTCTTGATGATGGTTTATGGGTACTCACCGCTGAGGACGGTGGGAGAGCCCAACTGGCCCAATTGGGCGTCTCATGTGCTGCGCCAACGGACTGTCTCTAGGTCAACGATCGTGTCGTCCTCACCGCCGCGAGGTTTAGGACTGACGGGTTTATAGATCCCAGTTTGGGGGAAAAGACGATCTGGCGTATGGTAGGAGGTCGGTTCATGAACTTCGGTTCTCTCCCGTACCGCGGCTGGTTCTGGCGGACGAGAACCCGTCACTTGTGAGCTACTTATCAATCGGCATCGCCGTCCTGGCATGCCATATGACGGAATGCGGAGGACATGGCGAAGAAGGACGGTGTCATCGAGATCGAAGGCACGGTTGCCGAGGCACTCCCGAACGCGATGTTCCGGGTTGAGCTCTCCAATGGCCACAAAGTGCTTGCTCACATCTCGGGCAAGATGCGCCAGCATTACATCCGGATTCTTCCGGAAGACCGTGTGGTGGTGGAGCTCAGTCCGTACGACCTCACTAAGGGCCGGATAGTTTTCCGGTACCGATGATATTTCTATCGACCACTTTCTAACGAGCGGATAGCAGGGCAATGAAGGTCAAGCCAAGCGTGAAAAAGATCTGCGACAAGTGCAAAGTGATTCGGCGTCATGGTCGGATCAGAATTATTTGTGAGAACCTGCGCCATAAACAGCGTCAGGGGTAGCGAAGCGTCGCTATAACGACGCATCTTGTGTGGTACCCGACCTCTGGGCTCGAAGTATAGGTCCAGTGACGATACCTCCGGTAGCGAAGGCCGGAGACTTCATCCTCTGGGTTGAAGGTAGGTACCGCTTGATACCTTCGCCTGAGAAGCAGGAGAACTGACGGTATGGCACGTCTTGTTGGGGTTGATCTCCCCAGGGATAAACGCGTTGAAATTGCTCTTACCTCAATTTTTGGTGTGGGCCGCACTCGCGCCCAACAAACCCTTGCGGCCACTGAGATAAATCCAGATACCCGAGTCCGTGATTTAAGCGACGAGCAACTAATCGCTCTTCGGGATTATCTAGAAAATTCTTATAAACTTGAAGGCGATCTGCGACGGGAAGTAGCCGCTGATATCCGCCGTAAGGTTGAAATTGGTAGCTATGAGGGGCTTCGCCATCGTCGAGGTCTTCCTGTCCGTGGACAACGGACGAAAACAAACGCCCGAACTAGGAAGGGTCCGAAGCGGACCGTTGCCGGTAAGAAGAAAGCTGGGCGTAAGTAGCCCAGCACCATTCATTTCGGGTTATCGCCCATGTCCGTTCGGTTGGAAACCGCCCGCTTGAAGTGTAGGAGTGAGACAGCAAATGCCTCCCAAAGGTCGTCCATCAGGCGCTAAGAAAGTGCGCCGCAAAGAAAAGAAAAACATTGCGCACGGTCATGCGCACATTAAAAGTACGTTCAACAACACCATCGTCTCCATCACCGATCCCTCCGGAGCGGTGATTTCTTGGGCTTCGGCTGGGCAGGTCGGCTTTAAAGGATCTCGTAAGTCGACTCCTTTTGCGGCCCAGCTCGCCGCTGAATCAGCGGCACGTCGTGCTATTGAGCATGGCATGCGCAAGGTGGATGTTTATGTGAAAGGCCCTGGATCAGGCCGTGAAACAGCTATTCGATCATTGACTGCTACCGGTCTTGAAGTCGGTTCCATCCAAGATGTCACTCCTGTGCCACACAACGGTGTACGCCCGCCTAAGCGTCGCCGCGTTTGATTTCGATTTTATCCCCGTTTAGCGACCTCACTACTTGAGGAGAACCAGCCACATGTCGCGTTATACCGGCGCGGATTGCAAGCGATGCCGCCGCGAGAAAACCAAGCTCTTTTTAAAAGGCTCCAAATGTGACGGGCCGAAATGCCCAGTCGAGATCCGTCCTTATCCTCCGGGTATGCATGGCCGGGCGAGGACTAAGGAAAGCGAGTATTTGCTTCAACTTCGCGAGAAGCAGAAAGCGGCTCGGATTTACGGCGTGCTTGAGAAGCAATTCCGGACGTACTACGTCGAAGCTCGTCGGTTAAGTGGTAAGACCGGTGACAATTTGCTTCGCATCCTGGAATCACGACTTGACAACGTTGTCTTCCGGGCTGGCTTCGCTCCTTCCCGAGACGCCGCCCGACAGCTTGTTAAGCATGGCCACTTCCTTGTCAACGGTAAAAAGGTTGATATTCCCTCGTATCGCGTGCGGGAGAAGGACATCGTTGAAGTTCGACCACAGTCGACTCAGCTGACGCCGTTCATTATTGCTCGCGAGACTGCTGGTGAACGCACTGTTCCTGCATGGCTGCAAGCCGTACCTGACTTTATGCGCATTTTGGTTCACAGTCTGCCAGCGCGTCAGGTTATTGAAGCTCCAGTCCAAGAACAGCTCATTGTTGAGTTCTACTCGAAGAGCTGAATTATTTCAGTTCAGTACTTCTCCGTGCTGGTGTACCGAGGCTGGACGGAGCTGCATGGTACGAGGTGTCATATGGCGGGCACCCGTAAGAAAGGAATGGTCAGTGTTAATTGCACAGCGCCCCGGTCTCACTGAGGACCGTATTGATGATGTTCGCTCCCGGTTCGCCATCGAGCCGTTAGAGCCGGGTTTCGGGTACACCTTGGGCAACTCCCTCCGGCGAACGTTACTTTCGTCTATACCAGGTGCAGCCGTTACCAGTCTTAGAATTGATGGAGTCCTCCACGAGTTTTCGACGATCCCTGGAGTGACCGAAGATGTTACTGAGATCATCCTGAACATCAAGTCCCTCGTGGTTTCTAGCGAGAATGATGAGCCTGTGGTGATGTACTTGCGTAAGCAAGGGCCAGGTGCCGTCACTGCGGCAGATATTGAACCGCCAGCCGGGGTGGAAATTCACAATCCCAACCTGCACATCGCCACCTTGAACGCCAAAGGCAAAATGGAGATGGAGCTGACAGTCGAGCGGGGTCGCGGTTATGTCTCAGCTCAGCAAAACAAATCAGGCGATGCGGAGATTGGCCGGATCCCAGTGGACTCGATTTATTCCCCAGTCCTGAAGGTGACGTACAAAGTAGAAGCTACCCGTGTTGAGCAGCGGACAGACTTTGACCGGCTGGTTGTTGATGTAGAGACTAAAGCCAGTTTGTCCCCCCGGGATGCCATGGCTTCCGCAGGTAAAACTCTGGTGGAATTGTTTGGCCTAGCGCGTGAACTGAACGTTGAGGCCGAGGGAATCGATATCGGTCCTTCTCCGACGGATGCAGCGTTGGCTGCTGATCTCGCCCTACCAATTGAAGATCTCGATCTCACAGTTCGTTCTTACAACTGCCTGAAGCGTGAAGGTATTCACACCGTGGGTGAGTTAGTGACAAGAAGTGAGGCCGATCTCCTCGATATTCGTAACTTTGGTTCCAAGTCAATTGATGAAGTGAAAGCCAAGTTGGTTGAGATGGGCTTGCAGCTCAAGGACAGCCCGCCCGGTTTCGACCCGGCGGCAGTCGTAGAGGCATACGCCGACGATGACGACGCGGCTTTCGCCGAGGACGAGCAGTACTGACCTATCCATGAATTGCATGACCTCACCGGCAGGAGATAACGATGCCCACCCCCACGAAGGGTCCGCGCCTTGGTGGCGGCCCCGCCCATGAACGATTAATTTTGGCCAACTTAGCTCAGGCTCTTTTCGAGCATGACCGCATCACCACCACCCAAGCAAAAGCGAAGCGTCTTCGGCCTGTAGCAGAACGATTGGTGACTTTCGCGAAAAAAGGTGATCTCGCGTCACGTCGCCGAGTTCTCGCAGTGGTTCGGGACAAGGGTGTTGTGCACCGGCTTTTCACCGAGATCGCTGTTGATGTCGCCGAGCGCTCCGGTGGCTACACCCGAATCACCAAAATCGCTCCGCGCAAGGGCGATAACGCTCCGATGGCTGTTATCGAATTGGTGCGCGAAGCTCTATCACCCAAGCAGGCCACCGTCGCTGAGGCTGAAGCGGCTACAAAGCGGGCTTCAAAATCTCCGGTAAAGAAAGCAGCTGCTAAAACGCCGATCAATGCTCCTGAGGTCGTAGCGCCGTCGGCTGCGGAAGCAACAGGCGTCGAAGACGCTCATGATGCTCCTTTTGGGGCCGGTTCGCATGGCCCAACCAGTGACGGTTCACTACCAGAAGGTTTTGCTATTAAGGGCAATCGGGATTCGATGCTCTACCATGTGCCGGGCTCCCGCTGGTATGAACAGACAGTAGCTGAAGTGTGGTTTGATACCGCCGAAGCTGCCGAGGCAGCTGGTTTCTCCGCTCCTGGAAAAAAGAAAAAAGCGGCAGCTGACGCTTCAGGCAGCGAAGCCTGACCGGCGTTATCCGAGTTCGACTCGATCTCGGATATGACGGCACCGAATTTTCTGGATGGGCTACGCAGCCGGGCCGCCGCACTGTCGAAGGGGATGTCAGTGCGGCGCTGACCCGAATTATGCGCTCGTCTGTACCGGTTGCCCTGACCGTCGCAGGTCGAACTGACGCTGGTGTCCACGCTCGTGGTCAAGTTCTGCATGCTGACATCGATCTCGCGGCTTGGGAAGCTCTTCCTGGTCGATCGAGCATAGAGCCCAGTCAAGCGCTCCTCATGCGACTTCGAGGGGTACTAGCCGCAGACATTGTGGTCCGTCATGCGGCGGTGGCGCCGCGTGGTTTTGATGCGCGATTTAGTGCTGTCAGTCGGCAATATCGGTACCGAATTTGTGATCAGTTTGCTTTGCTAGATCCGATTCGCCGCCGGGACACTGTCATGGTGCGTCATGAGTTCAATGTGGATTTAGCGAACGAAGCAGCAAGATATCTCGCGGGTTTGCGAGATTTTCAAGCTTTTTGCCGACGCCGCCCAGGGGCTACAACAGTGCGTACGCTTTTGCGGTTTGACTGGTCGCGCGACGATGACGGCATTGTTGTCGGGATAGTGGAAGCTGATGCGTTTTGTCATTCGATGGTGCGGGCTTTGGTCGGCGCGATTGCGCCGGTCGCGCAAGGAAAATATCCAGCGTCCTGGCCAGCGGAGGTGTTGGATCGTAAGGAGCGCGATCCTCGGGTGGTCGTGATGCCGGCGCATGGGTTATCTCTCGAACGTGTCCGTTATCCCCCTGATAGTCAACTGGCTCAACGCGCTCACCAAGCTCGTGCAGTACGGACTCAGGGTGAGCTTCATCATGCTTAAAGCTGGGCGCTTTGACCCGCCTCACTTCGGGCAGGTAGCCTAGACCATCGCGTGCGGTCTACCCGTTCACGCTCAATGGTGAGGCCGTTAAGATCTCATCGCCCACATACAGACGACGAGGGTATATCGCGTGCGTACTTACACCCCTAAGCCTGGCGACATTGATCGCCGGTGGCATGTCATCGACGCTACTGACATCGTGCTGGGTCGCCTTGCCACACAGGTGGCAGTGTTGTTGCGTGGCAAGCACAAGCCGACGTTCGCTCCGCATATTGACACCGGTGATTTCGTAGTGATTGTCAACGCGGACAAGGTTGCGCTGACCGGAAATAAGCGGGAGCAGAAGAAGGCATACCGGCACTCCGGTTACCCCGGAGGGTTGCGCTCTCAGACATACACCGAGCTGTTGGATAAGCACCCAGAAAAAGCTGTTGAAAAGGCTGTCCGGGGAATGCTGCCGAAGAACTCTTTGGCGCGGGCCCAGCTCACGAAGCTCAAGGTCTACTCCGGCCCGGAGCATCCTCATGGGGCGCAGCAGCCCCTGCCGTTCCAGATCACCCAGGTCGCGCAGTAGGCGTCCGTAGCCGTATCAATGAGAGTTTGAGGAGAAACGTGGCTGACACCACTACCGAGGTTGATCTTGAAGACGACTTCGACGATGAGGACGCCCCGAGTAGTTACACCAGCGAGTCCACCACCCCGGTGGCGGCCCGCCGCCCGAGCGCGACTGGGCCTGGTTCGGCTACCGGTCGACGTAAAGAGGCAGTAGCTCGAGTGCGAATTGTGCCCGGCACTGGGGAGTGGAAGATCAACGGTCGCGACCTCGCGTCATACTTCCCCAATCGGGTGCACCAGCAGATCGTTAGTGAGCCATTCAAGCTTGTTGAGATGGATGGTTCCTTTGATGTGATTGCTCGTGTGCACGGTGGTGGCCTCAGTGGGCAAGCTGGTGCGATGCGTCTCGGTGTTTCTCGTGCGCTTAATGAAGTGGACGCTGAAGCAAACCGCCCGGCTCTGAAGAAAGCTGGCTTCCTCACTCGTGATCCACGAGTGATTGAGCGCAAGAAAGCTGGTCTCAAAAAAGCACGTAAGGCTCCGCAGTACAGCAAGCGCTGAGCGCGACGGGCACTCGGCCGGACGGGTGATTTCTGCCCCCACGGCGCAAAGTTCACGCGATTTCATCGCGACGGTTAACGGCCTCGGGGGTACCGTTCCCCCGGGGCCGTTCGTCGCCTCCGGGCGGATTGCTCAGTTCACTATCGGGTGAGGTAGTTCTAGGAGGCAGGCAGTGAGCCGGTTATTTGGTACGGACGGCGTTCGCGGCCTCGCGAACCATGATGTGACAGCTGAGCTTGCGCTCGATCTTTCCGTCGCCGCCGCTCACGTTCTTGCCGACTTAGGGGAGTTCGCTGGGCATCGGCCTACTGCCATCGTCGGTCGTGATCCCCGCGCGTCGGGAGAGTTTTTGGCTGCGGCGGTGGTCGCCGGGTTGGCCAGTGCTGGGGTGGACGTCATTGATGTCGGGGTTTTGCCGACGCCCGCGGTGGCCACCCTTACTGCGGCGCGTGGTGCTGATGTCGGGGTCATGTTGTCGGCTTCCCATAATGCGATGCCAGACAATGGAATTAAATTTTTTGCCCGCGGTGGCCACAAGCTGGACGATGTCATCGAGGATGCCATTGAGCAACGCTTACGTGAGCCATGGCAACGCCCAACAGGTGCCGACGTTGGCCGGGTGCGGGTGGATTCCGGGGCCGGCCAGCAGTATGTGGAGCACGTCCTAGCGGCATTACCACATCGGTTGGATGGACTCCGCATTGTTATGGACTGTGCTCATGGCGCGGCCAGTGAGGTGGGTCCGGCGCTTTTTCGGGCAGCCGGGGCAGAGGTTGTGGTCATAGGCGCTAGCCCGGATGGGCTCAACATCAATGACGGGTGTGGCTCAACCCATTTGGATGAGCTGCGCGCGGCGGTCCCGTTACATGGCGCTGACCTGGGCGTTGCGTTTGATGGTGACGCTGATCGGTGTCTGGCAGTGGATGCGACTGGCGCGGTTGTCGACGGAGATCAGATCATGGCCATTCTTGCGGTGGCACTGCATGAGCGTGGAGCATTGGCACAGGGCACCCTTGTCGCCACAGTGATGAGTAACCTCGGGCTGATCCAGGCGATGGAACGGGAAGGTGTCACCGTGGTGCAGGCCGCGGTGGGGGACCGTTACGTGTTGGAGCTCATGCGGGATGGCGGGTACACCTTGGGTGGTGAGCAGTCCGGGCATGTCATTTTCACCGATTACGCGACAACGGGAGACGGCCTACTCACGGCGCTGTTGGTGTGCGCGCGGGTCGCTCAGACTCGGCGCTCGCTGGCTGAGTTGGCGGCGGTGATGCGTCGATTGCCGCAGGTCATGGTGAATGTGCGTGGCGTTGACAAAGCGCGAGCAGGCTCTGACTCAGTAGTTCAGGACGCGATCACGGCAGCGGAGGGGGAGTTGGCTGGGAGCGGGCGGGTGTTATTGCGTCCATCAGGAACTGAGCCTTTAGTGCGCGTCATGGTGGAGGCCGGTGAGGTCGCGCAGGCACAACAACTAGCCGATCACCTCGCTGCCGTGGTCCGGGAACGTTTAGCGTTAGACGTCGTCCCGGGGTGATCCTTGCGCTACCCGAGCTCGGCGAACATGGATCGCTTTCCAAGATAAGCGTTGTATGAGAAGGGTTGCGGCTCCAGCGAGGATCATGCCAGCAACGTTGAGGAGTAGCTGGGTGATGGAGCCAGTGAGCTCGCTGGGGACTTGAAGTGCGAGCGCGAGCGCGAGGTTACCTGCGGCGGGCACGGTGGTGACGGAGATAAAAACCCCGACTAGCGCGTTACTGCGTCCGGCGGTGAGGGAAAGCGTACCGGCGATTCCAGCGAGGACTGCCACCACGAAAGACCAGCGGTCTGGTTTCCAGATGAATCCGGTGAGTGGGCGGGCTGCGGTGATGTCCTCAGGATCAATCCATCCGGCCACGGACGCGATGAACGCGACGATGCCGGTGATGAGGATCGCGACGATGAATCCTTGCAGCAGAAGCCGGAGCCCGCGGACTGCGAGTTGAGGTTTTCCCAGCACTACGCCAGCGGCGATACCCACGATGGGGCCGAATTCCGGGCCGACGACCATGGCCCCGACCACGAGAATGGACGAGTCGAGGATGACGGCGACGCTCGCGATGAGGGTGGCAAGGGTGAGGAACGCGTAAAACGACCAGGACCCTTCGGTGTCGGACCAGGCGCGCTCCTTCACGATGTCCCACACCACGCCGTCGTCGGGACTGCCGGGGGCAGCGCGTTCGGCCGCCCACGCGTGCCGCGAGGGCGCGGCGTCCACCTCTTCGATGGCGAGCGACCCGCCGTCGTGCAGCCCGAGAGCACGCAGGTGGCGGAGCACGTCGGAGGCGCCTTCGCGGGCTACATCACACTGGATGGCATCCCCGATGGGGTCTCTTGAAGCGCCAGGGAGGACGACTACATGCGTGACGCGGGGGTCGGCCACGAGATAATCCGCGACCTCAGCGGAGCAGGACGCAGGAGCAACAAGACGCAAGTGAAGCACCCGCCTATCTTGCCTTACCTGAGGTGATGTACCGCTCTGCGATTCACTCATCAAGGTGATGTCTGGCGAGGACCTTGCCAGTAGCCAGATTGCCGGGTAGTTTCTGTGTCGGATCAACTACTGCGAGCAGCCACTACTGCGAGCAGGAGGCCATTAATGCGTGGATACGTGGGGACTATCTTTCTTGCGATACGGTGGACGTGCGTGGTCGACTCTTGTTCGGAAGAATCATTTCAAACCTATGATTACTAGTGAGAAAATAAATTCCACGTGAATATTGTCGTCAACCGGGGTTTGGTTATTTATGGAAAGAAAGTTGCCCTTGACTTAACGAGGGCAACTTTCTTTCCCGGAACCACTGGCCTGATTGGTCTAAATGGTGCCGGTAAAAGTACTCTTCTCTCCATTTTGGCTTCACCTAAAGTCGGTGGAAAAACAAAGATTGAAGTAGACGGAGAGGAAATTAAAAAGAATTCTTCTGGGCGTTATATGAGTCGCGTCAGTTTCATGCCGCAGAATTTAAAACTCCCCGACAACTTGACGGTCCGCGAGTTTATTACGTACATCGCGTGGCTGAGGGGTTTATCAGCAGCGCAGCGCAGCGCAGCGGTGCAGGCAGTGATGGATGAGGTCGATCTCGCGGATCGAGCCGATGATCGATTGTCGTCTCTCTCTGGAGGGATGTACCGGCGTGTCGGCTTAGCTCAAGCTCTAGTTGGAAAACCTGATCTATTGCTCCTTGATGAGCCTGTGGCGGGATTAGATCCTGAGCAGCGACTGATCTTTCATCAGGCAATCCAAACGCTTCCTGAGACGATGACAACAATTATTAGTACTCATCTGATCGGGGACGTATTGCGTCTTGCCGACTATTTGATGATTCTTCACCAGGGCAAGAGTCTTTTTTACGGCACGATTAATCAGTTTTGGGATTCCTCTAAAGAAAACGGCTATTTAGGCGATGACGCCGACCGCGCTTTTCTGGCAATAACGAAATTGAGCTATCGATGAAGATCTTATTTACTCTTGTTCGGCGATCTCGGTCGTGGTGGAGCTCCCCTTTTTTGCTCGGGTTGTCTTTGTATTCTCTTTCTTTGGATGGCCTTTCCTGGCGGGGGGAATTGGCGTGGGCCATTGAAGCAACGGGCGTAATTCTTGTTCTAATGTTACCTGTGATCGCTGCTGGTGCGGCGTGGGAAGGAGTGACATGGGGGAGGCTTGAGTCACTCGCTATTGCTGGACGCAGAATCCCCTCTCGATTTTATTGGCTGATCGGCGCCACAGCACCGGGATTGGCTGTTTATTGCCTGCTACTGGTGGTGACGGTGATCCTCAGTATCACTCAAGGGCAAGTCGGCGTCGTTCCGTGGCTGTCACCGGTGGCGAAGGTGATGGCTATTGCCTGTGCAACCGCATTTGGTCTTACGGTCGGTTGGTATTTACGGTCGGTTGCCGCTATTCCCTTGTCTTTCGTGGTGGTGATTTTTGCAACTTACGCTGATTATGCCAATGTGCTCCCACTTGGGTTGATGTCTGATGGTGCAGTGGGGACTTTCGTTGGATACCGGCTAGATGTTCCCCATGCACTGTGGAGAATTGTTTTTTGTGCGGCGGTGATTTTTGTTTGCCTTGTTCTGATGAAAGCATTTGTCAAAGAGCGCGGGCGCAGATGGTTAGTCGGGTTGGGTCTCGTGGCCTTGACTATTTCTTGCTCAGGTTTGAGTCAATATCGAATGGGTTACGTGGCCGCTAGGCCGCCAGTCGCCACCTTGTGCACCAATTCGACACCTCAAGTCTGTGTGTTACCGGAATGGTCGCGGTATTTGGGCGAAGCTGATCGGCGTGTGCAGCTCACCGTGGGTGTCTTGAGAGATCTGGGAGTCAGAGACTTTCCTGACAAATACGTTGTCGAGCCCAATCTCACCGGAGAACCTAAGGCCACTATTGAGATCATTAGGCGGGGCCGTGCTAGTGGGCTCATTGCCCCTCAAGAGACCGTTTATCGCATTGGCGCACCAGGTTCATGTGGGTTTTGGAGCGATCCAGCGGGGCCACCACCGGATAGGGTGAACTTTGCCCTCGCCGCGCTGGCGGCTTATGTCATTACTCAAGAGCCCCGATTGGGCCAATGGTCGAACGAAGGCATTTCTCCGGACTATCTTGTTTTCTTAGCGTTGCCGGTCGAGAAGCAACGAGCGTGGGCGGCCAAAGCTGCGCAGGCATTATCTGTTTGCGATATGAAGGCAGTCCCGCCAATTCCGTTGAAGACGGTGATATCCCCATGAGCGCGGTGATGAACGCACCTCGTGAACTTTCGATGGCTATCAGCATTTCAGGACAGTGTGATTTGGTTATGGGCACGGGCCCACCGATACCCCAGCACCGCTGTAGCGCTCAGCGGTTGCGCTCTCGTCATGTGGGGTACCAGGAATAGTGTGAGTGTGGCTAACCCGTTTGGCCCGCGCTTCGTTGAAGTCCAGCTGCTGACCGCGATGCCAGTACTCGCCGCGGTGGTCGCGTTGTGGGCAGTCCCAGACCGCGCGGCCGGCCATCTTGCCCTGGGTTGGGCGAAGCCAGGGCACCGAGTTTTGCACGTGGTATTTGTCGCGTTCATCTGTGGTTTGGGTTGCTTTCCAGTGGCGCTTACCCATGGGTTTAACCAGCTCGTGGTGACGGTGACGCTTCTCCTCGGTGTTGGCCTCGTCGGTGCTCGCTTTGGGGGGCTCATCACCGGGTGGTTGCTGCAAGTCCTTGTTCTCTTCCCCCATCTCATGCGCGCCGTCTCCTTCAGCTTTGAACCACAAAAGTGGGCGGTGCTGTCAGGTGCGCATCCGGACCTATGGCTTCCGATCAGCGTGGTCGTGTTCGGGACCGGGTTTTGGTTGACCTGGAAAACGCCCGTACGTCCTGACTGAAGCCCTTAGCTGATAGGTCAGGTCTTGCGGAGGCGGACTCGGGTGACCGTGTGGTTGGCGTCTTTGCTCAGGATCAGGGTGGCACGGGGTCGGGTGGGACGGATGTTCTCGATCAGGTTTGGTTCGTTGGTTTGGGACCAAATTTGCTCCGCGGTGGCGATGGCTTCGCTATCGCTCAGGGTCGCGTAACGGTGGAAGTATGACGACGGGTCTGCGAAGGCTGTTGCCCGCAACCGTAGGAAACGGTCTACGTACCAGGCGCGGATGTCCGTGACGCGGGCGTCCGCGTACACCGAGAAGTCGAAAAAATCGCTGACCGCCAGCCCGGACCGGCCAGTGGAATCCCCCCGAGGTGGTTGGAGGACATTCAGCCCTTCCACGATGACGATGTCTGGGTTACGGAGCACCGTGTACTCGCCGGGGAGTACGTCATATGACAAATGGGAGTAGACCGGCGCGTGGACCTCCGCTTGCCCCGCTTTGATGGCGGCCACAAAACGTAGTAGGGAACGTCGGTTGTAAGACTCCGGGAAACCCTTGCGATGCAACAGGTTTCGCCGACGCAACTCCTCATTGGGCAACAGGAAGCCATCGGTGGTGACTAACTCCACTCGCGGGTTTCCCGGCCAGGCGCGGAGGACCTCCCGCAGCAGCCTGGCGATGGTTGACTTACCGACCGCCACCGACCCGGCGATCCCGATCACAAACGGGGGTTGCCCGGGCGGCAACCAGGACGGAACCGAGTCAGGCAGGTGCGGCGCGTTAAGGGGTGGGGGTGGTAGTTCAGCCCCCGACGAATCGGGAGAAAAAAATTCTTGAGTGAACCGGTGGCGTTCATGGGTCGCCTGGACATACAACATGAGCAGCCTGGACAACGGAAGGTAGACCTCCTGTACCTCAGTGAGATCAATGTGATCCCCTAACCCGGTCAAACGGGTCAACCGGTCGGCATCCACCGTGAGGGGGGTGTTGGCGCGCAATCGCGCCCACGCGGGCCGGGTGAATTCCCGGTATAGCGAAGGGAGGTTCCCGGCGGTCAAAGGCACGGCGGCGAGGTTACCCTGAACCTCATGTGTGGAATCGTGGGATACGCCGGTCCCGCAAGCGGAGTCCCGGCTTTGGATGTTGTTCTTGAGGGTCTACGGCGGTTGGAGTACCGCGGGTATGACTCCGCCGGTGTGGTCGTCCACGACGTCGCGGGCGGTCTGGTCAGCAGTAAACGCGCTGGCAAACTCGCCAACCTAGAAAAGGCTCTCGCGGACGCTCCGCTTCCCGTTGCCGCCACCGCTATTGGCCACACTCGGTGGGCTACCCACGGAATTCCCAACGATGTGAACGCGCACCCGCACTCTTCGGCCGATGGTCGGTTAGCGGTCGTGCACAACGGCATCATCGAAAACTTCGCTGCCCTCCGGGCCGAACTGGCCGCTGCCGGGGTGGTGTGCCAATCAGATACGGATACTGAAGTCGCCGCCCATCTTGTGGGTCGGGCCTACGACGACCTTGCCGACCACACCGGTCCGGATCGGCTCACCCAAGCGATGCGCGCAGTGTGCAACCGCCTTCATGGGGCCTTTACCCTCCTTGCCATGCACGCCGACGCACCCCACACGGTGGTTGGTGCGCGCCGGAACTCCCCGCTGGTGGCGGGGCGAGGTGTCGGGGCGAACTACCTCGGCTCGGACGTCGCCGCGTTCATCGAATACACCCGGGACGCGGTGGAGCTTGGCCAAGACCAAATCGTCACCATCACCCCTGATTCCCTAGATGTCATCGGTTTCGATGGGCATCCCGCGCAGATCCGTGAATACCACGTGGACTGGGACTTGGCGGCGGCTGAGAAAGGGGGGCACCCGAGTTACATGGTGAAAGAAATCCTCGAACAGCCCCGAGCCGTCGCCGACACCCTGCTGGGACGCATGGACGCGACCGGCCGGCTCACCCTTGATGAGCTTCGGATTGACGAGGCGTTGCTGCGTAGTGTCGACAAGATTGTCGTCGTGGCGTGTGGGACTGCCGCGTACGCTGGGATGGTCGCGAAATACGCCATCGAACATTGGTGCCGGGTGCCCGTTGAAGTAGAGCTGGCACACGAGTTTCGATACCGCGACCCAGTGGTGACCGCCGGCACTCTCGTGGTGGCGATCACCCAATCCGGTGAGACCGCCGACACACTGATGGCTCTACGGCATGCCCAGGAGCAAGGTGCGAAAGTGGTCGCGATCTGCAACACTCATGGGTCGACCATCCCCCGCGAATCAGACGCGGTGCTTTACACCCACGCTGGCCCGGAGATCGCGGTCGCTTCAACGAAAGCGTTCCTTGGGCAAATCACCGCGTGCTACCTCCTTGGGCTTTACCTAGCGCAGGTGCGCGGCAACTTGTTCCCGGACGAAGTGCAGCATCTGTTAGACCGGTTGCGAGAAACCCCCGACCAAATCCAAGAAGTTCTTGATGGCATGGCTCCAGTCCGCGAGTTGGCCCGAGCGATGGCTGATGAACGGGTCATTCTGTTTTTGGGCCGACATGTGGGGTATCCGGTGGCGATGGAAGGCGCGTTGAAGCTTAAAGAGCTTGCCTATATTCATGCTGAAGGGTTCGCAGCCGGGGAGCTCAAGCACGGGCCGATCGCCCTTATTGAGTCAGGTCTGCCGGTTTTTGTTGTCGTGCCATCACCGCGCGGTCGGGACTCGTTGCACGGGAAAGTAGTCTCGAACATCCAGGAAGTGCGAGCGCGCGGCGCGCGTACGATTGTCATCGCGGAAGAAGGTGACACCGATGTCGAACCGTTCGCTGACCACATTATTCGAGTTCCACCGACTCCTACTTTGTTGGCGCCGCTGGTCACCACCATTCCGTTACAAGTTTTCGCATGCGAATTGGCGACCGCCAAAGGGCTTGATGTTGACCAACCTCGAAACCTCGCCAAGTCTGTCACCGTCGAGTGATGGGCTGGTGATACCCAGCGGCCAGATTGCGCAGCGGAGTCAGTCCCCTAGAAAATGCAGCACATCGCAGGGGCTTATGACGGCGAGGTGTTCCCGGTGATCGCTGGCCCAGGAATCATTGGCGTGGGAATTGATGTCGTTGACATCGCGCGTTTTGGGGCCACTCTTCAACGAACCCCACGTTTACGGGACCGGCTCTTCACCACAGATGAGGCGACTCGTCCGTTAGCCTCACTTGCGGCGAGATTCGCCGCGAAAGAAGCCCTTGCGAAAGCCCTTGGCGCCCCGGTTGGGCTTCGCTGGACCGACGCCACCGTGCGCACCGGCTCAGATGGCCGGCCCACTTTAGAAGTCATCGGCACAGTTGCTGCTCGGATGAACGAGCTTGGTGTTTCGGTCCTGCACGTGTCGATGTCACATGACGCGGGGATCGCCAGTGCGGTGGTCGTCGCCGAGCGAACCGCAGGACTTAGCCGCACTCATGAGCTTGGTGACCAAGCTGGCGCTGGTGACCAAGCTGGCGCTGGTAACCAAGCTGGCGCTGGTGACCAAGCTGGCGCTGGTGACCAAGCTGGCGCTGGTGAGCGGTGAGGGACATGTTCGGGGCACTCCGCTGTCGCAGGCTCCTTGACGCGGAGTGCCCCAAACAAGTCCCTCACCGTCAGTTCGAGAACAATGTCCGCTGCCGTTCAGGTACTACTTTGATTTTAGAGATCGCATTGGCGTTAAGAATCGGATCGTGAGGATGCTGGCGGGTGCGTTTCCATCTGAAGGTCAAGCGGGATTTGTTGGGGTGTTCGCATACGAGCTGAGGTTGATTGAATGATCGAGGCGTGGTCGGTGGAGGCGGTACGACGTGCAGAAAGAGCCGCGATGGCGCGGCTGCCGACTGGTGCTCTGATGCAGCGAGCGGCGGGGGCTTTGGCGGGGGTAGTCGCCGGAGAGTTGCGGCGTATCGTGGGCCGCCTGTACGGGGCGCGGGTCCAGGTGTGGGTGGGCTCGGGTGATAACGGTGGTGACGCCTTGTTTGCCGGTGCTCGACTAGCGCGGCGGGGCGCACGAGTCGAAGCGGTGGTAGTCGCTGTCCATGCCCACGAGGGTGGGCTAGCAGCGTTGAGGTCTGCCGGGGGTGAGGTGAGACGCGGGAGCGGGTCACGGATGATCCGACCTGATGTGGTGGTAGATGGCATCCTCGGCATTGGTGGTCAAGGCGGGTTACGTGGTGCGGCGGCAGCGGTAGTTCAGTCTCTGCCCGCGGGAGTGCCGGTTGTTGCGGTAGATATGCCCAGTGGGGTCGATGCTGACAACGGGCAGGTGCATGGCATCGCGGCACAAGCGGATGTCACGGTGACGTTTGGGGTGCCGAAGGCGGCGGTCATTGTCCCGCCGGGGGCGTATCGGGTAGGTCGGGTAGTTGTCGCCGATATAGGTTTGTCCGCCGAGGATCTCGGTGCGCCAGTAGCGCGTCGATGGGAAGTCACCGATGTGGCCCGCGCATGGCCAACCCCTAGTGGTGCGGACGACAAATATCGGCGTGGGGTGCTTGGTGTCATTGCTGGGGGTGATACCTACGCCGGGGCGGCTGTGCTGTGCTGTGGTGCTGCTGTCCGGGTAGGAGCTGGGATGGTCCGGTATGAGGGGCCGCAGCAGGTAGCTGATCGCGTGACAGCGGCTTGGCCGCAGGTGGTTTCGGCGCCCGGTCGGGTGCAAGCCTGGGTGATTGGCCCAGGAATAAGCGAGACGGATCGTGACCAGCATGCTGCTGCTCAGCGCGTCATGGAAAGCGAGCAACCCATAGTGGTCGATGCTGGTGCTCTGATGCTCATCGACCGCCCTCGGCTAGCTCCCACTATTTTGACCCCTCATGCGGGGGAGCTAGCTCGGTTGCTGACGCGTCTCATGGGGCTTGAGGTTCACCGGGAGGAGATCGCCCGTTCGCCGTGGGAGTACGTCCGGCAGGCCGCTGACCTGACCGGCGCGGTGGTGCTTCTCAAAGGATCGGTCACCATGATCGCTGCGCCCGGTGATGCGACCGTCGTTACCCAGCAGGACGCCCCGTCCTGGTTGGGAACGGCCGGTGCGGGGGACGTCCTGGCTGGGGTGGTCGGCATGCTCCTCGCGGCAGGCGTGTCGCCGGTTTCCGCGGCGGCTATGGGGGTCGTGACACATGGCACCGCGGCTTGGCAAGCAAGCGCCGGGGGGCCGGTAGATGCTCAACGCGTTTTAGACTTTCTCCCTGCTGCGGTCAGCGCCATTCTTCAAGAACAAGCAGTTGTGGGACAGGGTTTCGGTGGGAGAGTAGGGGAATGATCGATTCGATTTATCCAGCGGAGGCGGTCATCGATCTATCCGCAATCACCGATAACGTGGCCGCGATTGTTCATCGGGCGGCCACCGCTCAGGTGATGGCTGTCGTCAAAGCAGACGCTTATGGTCATGGTTTGGTGCCGAGCGCTCGTGCGTGCCGGGAGGGTGGTGCGTCCTGGTTGGGGGTCGCGCAAGTATCAGAGGCGGTGGCCTTGCGGATTGCTGGGGACACTGGCCCAGTCTTGGCATGGCTGTTTGTTCCCGGTCAAGATCTCACTGCTGCGGTGGAGGCGGCTGTGGACTTGTCCGCTGCGGCACAGTGGGCTGTCGATCAGATCGCGGATGCCGCGCGCCGAGCTGGCCGGGTCGCGCGGGTGCATTTGAAAGTAGACACCGGGCTGTCACGTGGTGGCGCCACGGAGACCGAGTGGCCCGAATTGGTCGCCCATGCGTTGCGCCGGCAAGCCGAGGGGATGATCACGGTCGTCGGGTTGTGGTCCCATTTAGCCCGGGCGGACGAGCCGGAGCATCCTGCCGTCGTGGCACAGGCGGAGGTTTTTGCTCGCGCGGTCTTGGTCGCTGAGCGAGCCGGGGTGCGTCCGGAAGTCCGCCATGTGGCGAATTCGGCTGCCACATTGACCACGCCGAACGTGCATTACGACCTAGTGCGGCCAGGCTTAGCGGTGTACGGGTTGTCTCCTGTGCCGAGTGTGGCGTCCCCGACCCAATTCGGTTTGCGCCCAGCGATGACACTGCGGTCGCGGCTGGCATTGGTAAAAGAAATTCCCGAGGGCGCCGGGGTCTCTTATGGCCACACGTACGTGACGTCTGAACGAACTCAGGTAGCGCTAGTGCCGGTGGGGTATGCCGATGGCGTGCCTCGGTCCGGCAGCAATCGGGGCCCGCTGTGGCTGGGCGGGCGACGCCACGTCGTTGCGGGGCGGGTTTGTATGGATCAATTCGTGGTTGACGTGGGGCTTGATGCGCCGGTCCGCGCGGGGGATGAAGTGGTGATTTTTGGGCCGGGTGCATCCGGTGAGCCCACGGCTCAGGAATGGGCTGATGCCACTGAGACGATCAGCTACGAGATCGTGACCAGGGTCGGTGCCCGGGTGCCTCGCCGCTATGTAGGCGGGAGTCAATCGCCTTCCCCCGATGGCTTGGGGCGTACGGGAGCGGTGCGATGAAGTCACCGTCGCGGGTGGTGCTGGGGGTGGGTGCGGGGCTAGCGGCAGCGGGCGTCGGCGCGGCGCTCGGTGTGGCAGCCGAACGGTGGACGGCGCACCGAACTGGGCCTTTCAGCGGTACGGACGTGCCATACGGCACGTTGCGCGGCACCCCGAAAGAGGTGGTCGCTAGCGATGGGACTCGCCTTTACGTCGAGATCGATGAATGCGAACACGCCAATGGGGTCACGGGCACAGGTCGCAGCGAGCCAGTCACGGTGATCTTCAGCCACGGGTTCTGTTTGAGTCATGAGATCTGGCATGAGCAGCGCCTGGCTTTACGCGGGAGGTACCGGATGGTGTTCTGGGATCAACGTGGTCACGGGCGGTCCGAGCTGGGCCCAATAGATCACGCCACCCTCGATCAGTGCGGTGATGATTTACGGGCTGTAATCGATGCCACCACAGCTGGGGGGCCGGTCGTTCTCGTGGGCCATTCTATGGGCGGGATGTCCATCATGGCGTTGGCTGGTCGGCACTCTCAGCTGGTGGCCGATCAGGTCGCCGGAGTGCTGTTCGTGGCCACCAGCCCAGGCGGGTTAGACCAGGTCCATTGGGGTTTCGCTGATCCGATTGGTCGGGTCGCGCACCGTCTCGGCCCTCGTGCTGTCTCCGGTCTCACGCGGACCCCGGTGTTGGTGTCTCGGGCGCGGCGGCTTGGAGCGGACGTGGAGCGAGTCATCATCCGGCGGTACTCATTTGGGTCACCAGTGTCACCGGCGTTAGTGCGGTTCGCGTCGGACTTAATCGCGTCGACTCCATTGGATGTGGTTTCCGCATTCTTGCCGGGCTTCGACTTGCATGACAAAGCCGAAGCGCTAGCCGCGCTCACGGATGTGCCGGCGGTGGTGTTGTCCGGTGACGCCGATCTCATCACCCCACCAGCGCATAGCGCGGCGATCGCGGAGCGGTTGTCACGGGTTGAACAGATCTTGGTGCCACGGGCTGGGCATTTAGTCATGGTGGAGCATCCAGATGTGGTCAATGTCGCGCTCATGGATGTGCTGCAGCGAGTGCGCGTCCCGGGTTGTGGTGCGTCCCGCCGCGGTGAGCGTGCTCGGGCTCGGCGTAGCATCGCGCCGTGAACCAGATGGCGGATCAGCCGTACCTCAACGACGAAGCGATGACCCACGATTTCTTCCAACCGGATCAATTCAGTGTGCCGACCCAACGCGCGATGCGGGGGTGGGGGAAGCAGTTAGCTGAGGTGTTGCGGCCCGGTGATCTAGTCATTCTGACGGGCGAGCTGGGAGCAGGGAAGACCACATTGACCCAGGGGATCGGTGCCGGGTTGGGGGTGCGCGGCCCGGTTGCATCCCCAACGTTTGTGATCGCTCGGGTGCACCCGAGCGAGGTCAGCGGCCCGGCTTTGGTGCACGTCGATGCGTACCGGTTGAATTCGTGGGCGGAGGTGGATGACCTGGATTTGGATTCTGGGTTGTCCAAAGCGGTGACCATAGTGGAGTGGGGTGAGGGCATGGTTGAGGGTTTGGCGCCAAACCGGTTGGAGATCACCATTGTCAGAGACGCCAACAACGATGGCGAGGATATTGGTGAAGATGGTGCGGAAGATGAAAATTTGCTGGTCGATGACGACGAACCTCGGCAGGTCATCGCGCGATGCGTTGGGGTGCGCTGGGCGGGCGTCTCGCTCCCACTCCCGGAGGTGAACTAAATGGTCTTGTTGGCGTTTGACACAGCAACGGCGGCGGTCAGTGTCGCGGTGTGTGCCGCTGATCGCGTTTTGGCGTCCTCCCACGTGGTGGACCCATTGCGTCACGCGGCCGTCCTCGCGCCGAGTATCGAGCAGGTATGCACTGACGCGGGGGTAAAGCCGTCGCACGTCACGGGAATTGCGGTAGGGACTGGTCCTGGCCCGTTCACCGGGTTGCGGGCTGGGTTGGTCACCGCGCACGCCTGGGCGCTCGCGTGGGATGTCCCGTTGTACGGGGTGTGCACGTTGGATTCTCTTGCGTTGCAAGCAGTTCGCGCGGGTGTGGTTACCGGATCCTTCATTGTGGCTACGGATGCTCGACGACGTGAAGTGTATTGGGCGCAGTACAACCAGGATGGTTCCGCTCGGCCTAAGCGAGTCGATGACCCTCAGGTGGGAGCGGCAGCGGTTATCCCGCGGGCTGGCCGGCCGGTGGTGGGTCGGGGTGTGGACTTGTACCCCGAGGCGCTTGGTCCCCGAGTTGGCCCAGCCGACCCGGATGCCGTCTTTGTTGCGGCGTGGGCGCAGCTGGCATTGGCTGATGGCGAAGATCTCAGTGACGTGTCCCCGCAATACTTACGGCGCCCGGACGTCCACTCCGGTGGCGGGCGTAAGAGCGTGTTGGGTTGAGGGTGGCGACGACGCCGGCGATGGTCCGTCCGATGCGGTGGTGGGATATAGCTGCGGTCGCTGAGTTGGACGATGAGATTTTCGGCTTGGACGCGTGGGCGGTGCCAACGTGGTGGGGTGAGTTCGCGCAGCCCAATCGAACGTACCTGATCGCCGACCGTCCCGAGTTAAGCGCTGGCGGCACAGGAGCTCAAAACATTCAGGGTTACAGCGGGGTCGCGGTCGCGGGCACTCAAGCGGACCTCATGACGTTGGCGGTGGCACCCCAATACCAGGGTTTGGGTGTGGGGCGGTTGTTGCTTGATTCAGTGATGGCGGCGGCACGTGACGGTGGGGCGATGCAGCTTTTTTTGGAGGTGCGAGCGGATAACGTTGCGGCGCAACGGCTTTATGACTCCGCTCACTTTGAGCGGATCTCAGTGCGGCGTGGGTACTACCGGGGGCCAGGCGGGCCGGTGGACGCTGTGATCATGCGCGCTCGCGTACCGCGATGATGGAACTTTCGTATCCGCCGGAACTCCCGATCAGTGGGGTTCGGGGCGAGATCGCCGCACTGATCGCTGAACATCAGGTCGTGGTGATCGCGGGAGAAACTGGGTCCGGGAAAAGCACCCAGTTGCCAAAAATTTGCCTTGAACTGGGGCGCGGTCAGTCGGGGATGATCGTTCACACGCAGCCGCGCCGGATCGCAGCGCGGTCCATCGCGGAACGAATCGCCACCGAACTTGGCACAGAAGTGGGAGGGGTTGTCGGTTGGCGAGTCCGGTTCACTGATCGGGTGGGCCCGAGGACAGCCATCACTGTGCTCACTGATGGCTTGTTGCTTGCTGAGATCGCCTCGGACCCGTTGTTGTCCCGGTATGACACCGTCATCATTGATGAGGCGCATGAGCGTTCATTAACGGTGGATTTTCTGCTGGGGTATATGAAGCGATTATTGCCGCGGCGACCAGACCTGAAAGTCATTATCACGTCCGCAACCATTGACCCGCAACGGTTTTCCCGACATTTCTCCGACGCCCCGGTGATGGAAGTGTCTGGCCGGACATACCCGGTCGCGGTCAGGTACCGCCCATTGGTAGCAGCGCATGAGCCTGCTGGGGGTGGTGAAAATACGCGCCCTGAAAGTACTTCCATCACCCAAGGGCACAGTGCGGGAGAACCAATAGATCAAGTCACGGGGATCTGTGATGCGGTTATTGAACTCGCTGCTGAGGGGCCGGGGGACATCCTGGTGTTCTTATCCGGTGAGCGCGAAATTCGGGACGCGGCAGATGCGGTCCGAGCCTTAGCCGAGCGGGTGCCATCGTTACGCGGCACCGAGGTCGTTCCCCTTTATGCTCGGTTGTCTGCCGCCGAGCAGCACCGGGTTTTCGCGCCGCACGCTGGTCGACGGGTGGTGTTGGCCACCAACGTGGCGGAAACATCGCTGACCGTCCCCGGGGTTCGGTACGTGGTGGACACGGGAAGCGCCCGGATCTCCCGGTATAGCAAACGCCTGAAAGTGCAGCGGCTGCCGATTGAACCAGTCTCACGGGCGTCCGCGGATCAACGCGCCGGGCGCTGTGGGCGGGTCGCTGATGGGGTTTGTATCCGGCTTTACAGCGAGGACGATTACGTGTCCCGTCCGCAGTTCACGGAACCGGAAATTCTCCGGACTAACCTGGCGGCGGTGATTCTGCGAATGACCGCCCTGGGGTTAGGGGAGGTGGCCGATTTTGCGTTCTTGGACGCCCCAGATTCCCGGATGATCCGAGATGGTGTTCAGCTCCTCGATGAGCTCGGTGCTGTCCAGCCTGGTGACGCAGCGCGATCACGCGCGCTGACTTCAGTGGGTCGAAGGTTAGCTCGGCTACCAGTGGACCCTCGATTAGCGCGGATGATCGTGGCTGGGGAGCGCGAAGGGTGTCTGGATGAGGTTCTTGTGGTGACTGCCGGGTTGACGATTCAAGATCCACGAGAACGTCCCGCGGAAGCCCAGCAGCAAGCCGATCAGGCACATGCCCGGTTTCGGGACCGGACGTCTGATGTGGTGGGGTGGCTCAACCTGTGGCGTTATTTGGATGAACGGCAAAAAGCGTTGTCCGGTAACGCTTTTCGGCGGTTATGCCGTCAGGAATACATCCACTATCTCCGCGTCCGGGAATGGCAAGACGTTCATACCCAACTGCGTCGCACATGCCGCGAACTTGGGATGGCGCGGTCGTCATCGGTGGACGCTGACCGTTTGCACCGCGCTGTCCTCGCTGGCTTGGTATCGCATATTGGTTTGCGTGACACGGCGACCCGGGATTACCTGGGTGCGCGTGGGGTCCGGTTCGCGTTGTGGCCAGGGTCGGCTGTGGTGAAGAAACCACCGGCGTTGGTAATGGCAGCGGAGTTGGTCGAGACGTCCAGGTTGTGGGGTCGAACCGTCGCGGGGATTGAGCCTTCGTGGGTGGAAGATGTTGCACCGCAACACCTGACCCGCCGGACGTATTCAGAACCGCATTGGAGTGGCCGACGCGCGGCAGTGATGGCCAGGGAACGGGTCACGGTGTACGGCGTCCCGGTGATTACGGACCGGTTGGTCCAGTACGCCCGGGTCGATCCGGTGCTGTCCCGGGAACTTTTCATTCGGCATGCCCTGGTGGAGGGAGACTGGCACACCAAGCACCGTTTCTTTCATGACAACCGGGCAGTGTTGGACGACGTGGAGGCACTGGAGCAGCGCGTCCGTCGCCGCGGATTAGTGGTGGCTGATGAGGTGTTGTTCGATTTTTACGATGCACGGATTCCGGCCACGGTGGTGTCTGGGCGTCATTTCGATACCTGGTGGAAAAAGCATCGGCAGGAGAATCCGGATGCGTTGGCGTTGACTGCGGATCTCGTACTCGCTGATGATGCGGCACTGACGTCGGCGGAGGAGGACTTTCCCACTTCCTGGCAGGTCGGGGACGTCACTTTGCCGGTGACGTATCAGTTCGAGCCTGGAGCCCACGCCGATGGGGTGACGGTTCATGTTCCAGTGGCGGCATTGATGTCTTTGCCACCGGAACCATTCGGATGGCAAGTTCCCGGTTTGCGGTTGGAGTTAGTCACTCAACTGATCCGGGGCTTACCAAAAGCGTTGCGGCGCAGTCTGATCCCAGCACCGGACCGCGCCGAGGACGTGGTGGCGCGGGTTAGCCCAGCAGATGGTCCGGTGCTGGATATCGTGGCGGGTGCGTTGCGGGACTTGACCGGAACGCCTGTGGTCGCTGCTGATTTCGCCTTGGACTCGCTGCCACCACATTTGCGCGTCACGTTCGAGGTGATCGCGGAGGACGGCCGTATGCTGGGTGCCGGGACGGATCTGGTGGTATTGCGCCAGCAGTTCGCGGCGGCTGTCCGGCGTACCGTTGCCGCCGCCATGAACGTCGAGGGTGGGGTGACTGAGCGCACCGGGCTGAGCGACTGGACTATCGGTAATCTTCCCGATCAGGTCGAGAGTGTCATCAACGGCGTTGCAGTGCAGGGCTTTCCGGCGCTAGTCGATGAGGGCTCGACTGCCGGTCTGCGAATTTATGCCACCGAGGCGGAGGCCGATTTTTCCCACCTCGCGGGGGTGCGATCTTTGCTTCGCGCCTCGGTGCCTTTTTCGATGCCGCGCCTGCTGAAGCGATTGTCAACCACGACCAAGTTGGGCCTCAGTCGCGCAGATCATGCACCGGCTGCGGAGGTGATGGCTGATTGCCTCGACGCGGCTTTAGACGCGCTGATCGCCCGGCATTCCCCACAGTCGTTGCCGCGCAACCAGATGGCGTTTACCGGGTTACGGGTCAAGGTGGTGGAGCGGTTGTTCGATGAGGTCGTGGGTGTTGTTGAGCAGGTGGAAAAAATCGTTACCTCCGGTTATGCGGTGCGGGCGCTTATCACGGAGCTGACGTCCCCGGCGCTGCTGGCATCCCACACCGACCTCATGGACCAGCGCGCCGGGTTGCTCCGAGCTCGTTTCGTCACCGAGTCGGGGGTCGCCCGGCTCGGTGATCTTGCGCGCTACCTTGCCGCGATGGAGGTTCGGATAGAGCGGTTGCATGCTCAGCCAGCCCGAGACGCCACACTTTTGATGCAAGTTTGTGAGTTGGAACAGCACTACGCTGATGTGCTGGCTGAGTTACCTCAGGGCGTCACCCCGCCCGCGGATTTGCAGCAGGTGTGGTGGATGCTACAGGAGCTTCGGGTCAGCTTGTTCGCACCGACCATCCGTACGGCCTATTCCGTTTCCCCGCAACGCATCCAGCGTGCTTTATCCCGCTTCTGCGACCAGCCTTGAGTTCAGCCGATTAGCCAGGTGCGGAATTTTGCCCAACGCCCTTGTGTCGCAGCGATTTTGGCAGATAGTTGGCGTTGGTAGAGGTAGTCCTGTTCGGTGGCGCCGAGGTAGTGCCGGGAGGCGATCGCCTGCCCTGTGCCGGCGACGACGTCTCCTGGGTTATTCGCGATCGCTGTGGCGATGGTCGATGATTCAGCGAGTTCTCGCAGATGTGCGGGGCAGAGCACCCGACCTGTCGCGCTGCTGGCCGTATCACGCGGCACTGTCGCGCCGCATTGTTCACAGTGGCTCATGGCAGCCCCTCACCTTCAGCTGGCTAGCGTTACTGCACCGGGCGCAGGATTAAAGCGTACGGCTCGCCGCCGATGCGGGTGAGGCTGATCGTGCCGCGTAGCCGCCCGCTGAGACGCAGTTGCTGCCGTAAGTGTTCAATATCGACCGCGCTCCCGCGTTTCTTGATGGTGACCGTGCCGATGTCGCGATTGCGGAGTGCGGCTCGCAACGATTTAAGGTGGAATGGCATCGCCTCTTCGACAACGTAGCTGCGCACGAACGGTGAGTCCACGGCGCGGTCCGAAGTGAGGTAAGCAATGGTGGGATCGATGAGCCTGGTGTTGCTGTGATCGGCGATGGTGCCGACGAGCCCAGCGCGGATGACCGCTCCGTCTGGTTCATGAAGGAATGACCGCACTGGCCCGACGGGTGGTCTGATTGGCAGGCTGGGGGCGGTCAGCTCATGGGTTTTCCCTTGCCGGATCACCAGTGCGCTGCGATGGACGCCTTCTCGGGCGAGTGGCCCAAACCATAGACCGCACTCCACGACCACACCATCGACGGATACCCATTGGGCTTCCGCTTCTGGTGGCAACAAATGGTGGGCAATGCTAGGGGCGAGTTTCGCGCCGGTCGCGGGAAATTGTTTCGCTACCGCGAGTACAAAAGAATAAGGCGGGGATGCCGCCTCAGGGTCGAAAACGCGCCGCCCATTGGCAGTGTGCCCACTGACTCGGCGCGCTGGATCAAACCACACCCCGTCGGTGGGTTCCAACATGCCGGGTAGGTCGAGTGTGGTGACGTCGTGGCAGCGGACTTCTGCGTCTGCCCAATGCCGCAGGTTCACCGTGGCGAAGGCGGCAGTCAATTCATCCGAGTCGACCGCGAGAACGGCACGGTCGAGCCCAGCGAATGCCATAGCGTCCGAGCCCAGCCCACAACAGAGGTCAGCGATGCGGGCGCTCCCAGCAGCTACGTAGCGGTGTGCGTGGTGGGCGGCAACGGATAGTCGAGTGGCTTGCTCAAGCCCGCTGGCGGTGAGCAGCATGCCGTTCGCGAAAGGACCGAGCTTGTCTTGGGCGCGATCCCGCAGTCTGGTTTGGGTGAGCGCGGCAGCCACGACATGCGCCGGGTGCCCGTTGGCGCGAAGCCGTTCACTGAGCGCCATGGCACGGTTTTCGTCGTAGGGCGGGAGCGATTTTAAGAGCGCCCACCCTTCCGGAGTAAGGAGGGCGCGCATGCCTGCGACATCTTCGGTCTGCCATTTGGATGGCTTGGATCTGCCGTATTTCATCAGGGAATGTCCTGCCGTGAGGCGTCGTCGTCTTCGGATGTCAGCATCTTCAGCTGCCGTCGTCGATTATGGCGATGAGGTCCCCCTCGTTGACGACATCGCCCGGGATCACCCCAACGTTCATGATGGTTCCGGCCCATTCTGTTTGTACGGGGATCTCCATTTTCATGGACTCCAAGATGACTACCGTGTCCCCGAGGGACAGGACCATGCCAGGGCGGACGGTCACGTCGATAACGTTAGCGACCAACTCCGCCTCGATCCGATGGCGCATCGTTCCCTCCTCGACCGTTCGCTGACAATTAGCCGACCTGACCTGTGCTGAGGCAAATTCCTACTCTTGCAACGTATTCAATGGCCAGCATAGGCCGGCCACTAGCTGGCGTTCCTGCTCGTTATTAGCTTCGCAAAGCCGCCATAGCCGGCAGGTGCGACGTTCGGAGTATTCGACCTTCATGATGACATCCGGGTCTGAAAGGTCTCGCATGCCCCGATTGAATTGGCACTCGGGTTGACCGAGTGCTAATTCCCCGCCTAGATTTCTCTTGGCACTTCGGTGCTGACGGCAGCCTCGTCCCGACCCCCGCGACGGCGGGTTCGACGGCAGCCATTGCCATTGTTCATCCGCGACATTCCCGAAGGGGGAGGTCAGCAAGTGTCGGTCAGCATCAAACCGCTCGAAGACCGCATTGTGGTGAAGGCTCTTGAAGCCGAAGAGACCACAGCTTCCGGTCTGGTCATTCCGGACACCGCGAAGGAGAAGCCCCAAGAGGGTGAAGTCCTCGCGACTGGTCCGGGCCGCATTGACGACAACGGTCAGCGCGTCCCGCTGGACGTGAAGGTCGGCGACGTCGTGATCTATAGCAAGTACGGCGGAACCGAGGTCAAGTACTCCGGTGACGAGTTCCTCATTTTGTCCGCGCGTGACGTTCTCGCCATTGTCGAGAAGTGATTTTGCGCGTTCGCTGATTGTTCAGCGTGTGTACCGCCCCGGCGGCCGGTCCGCCGGCCTCACCGGGGCGGTCGGCTGTTATCCCTTTTAGTCCTCTCAGGAAGGTCACTGTTCCTCATGGCGAAAACCCTGCAGTTCGACGATGACGCTCGTAAAGCGCTAGAGCGCGGCGTGGATGCGCTGGCAGATGCTGTCAAAGTCACCCTCGGGCCGCGTGGCCGGAACGTAGTGATCGATAAATCGTGGGGTGCCCCCACGATCACCAACGACGGGGTCACCATTGCCCGTGAGATTGATTTGGAAGACCCCTACGAAAATCTTGGTGCGCAGTTAGCTAAAGAGGTGGCTACCAAAACCAACGATGTCGCTGGCGATGGCACGACAACCGCGACAGTGCTTGCCCAAGCGATGGTTCGTGAAGGTTTGCGTAACGTGACTGCCGGGGCTGCGCCGTCCGGTCTTAAGCGCGGGATTGACGCTGCGGTTGACGCGGTTAACGAGGCACTCCTTGCGGCAGCTCGTGATGTTGATGGCAAGGTTGATATCGCGCATGTTGGCACTATTTCCGCGCAGGACGCCGGAGTGGGGGAGCTTCTCGCGGAGGCATTTGACAAGGTCGGCAAAGATGGCGTCATCACGGTCGAGGAGTCGTCGACCACTGCGATGGAGCTTGTCTTCACTGAAGGAATGCAGTTCGACAAGGGTTACCTTTCTCCGTACTTCGTCACCGATCCAGAACGAATGGAAGCAGTTCTCGAAGACGCTTACGTTCTTATTCACCAGGCCAAGATCGCGGCCATCAAGGATCTTCTGCCGCTGCTAGAAAAAGTCATGCAGACCGGTAAGCCACTGTTTGTCATCGCTGAAGATGTTGAAGGCGAGGCGCTTTCCACCCTGGTGGTGAACAAAATCCGCGGCACTTTCACAGCTGTCGCAGTGAAGGCACCAGGTTTTGGTGACCGCCGTAAAGCCATGCTGGGTGATATCGCTACCTTGACCGGCGGTCAGGTCATCAGCGAAGAAGTTGGCCTCTCCTTGGACCAGGTCAGCTTGGACCAGCTTGGTCGGGCTCGCCGCATCGTTGTGACAAAAGACGACACCACAGTCATCGAAGGAGCAGGGGCTTCGGCTGAGGTAACCGCTCGGGTAGCGCAGATTCGAGCCGAGATTGAGCGAACAGACAGCGATTGGGATCGTGAGAAGCTTCAGGAGCGGCTTGCGAAGCTTGCGGGTGGGGTGTGCGTGATCAAGGTGGGTGCGCATACCGAGGTGGAGCTGAAAGAGAAGAAACACCGAATCGAAGATGCCGTATCTGCGACGCGGGCCGCCATCGAAGAAGGCATCGTCGCTGGCGGTGGTGCTGCGGTCATTCAGGCGTCTGCTGTCCTCGCCGATGGGCTGGGTCTTACAGGTGATGAGGCGACAGGGGTGCGCGTGGTGCACCGTGCCGTAGTCGAACCACTTCGGTGGATTGCGGAGAATGCTGGTTACGAAGGCTACGTCGTGGTTGACGCTGTTCGAGGGTTACCCGCTGGGCACGGTTTCAATGCCGCGACCGGTGAGTACGGTGACCTGCTGGCAGCTGGTGTTATTGACCCAGTCAAGGTGACTAGGTCTGCGCTACGCAATGCGGCATCTATTGCTTCTTTAGTGTTGACCACGAGCACCGTGGTGGTCGAGAAGAAAGAGCCTGTTGCCGAAGCTGGACACGGCCATGGGCATGGCCATAATCACTAAAACCGTCGATTGCCATGGTGACGGTGTCGGTTAGAGGCTTGAAGATATTCATGAGGGGCTTAATGCGATATCGCATTAAGCCCCTCATGGTTTACCTATAGCGTCTGACACTGGTGGGTGACGCGAATCCATTTTGCAAAGTCTCACGGCGTACGCTAGCCCCCATCGTGTCACCGCCAGGTGAAGTGGGAGAGCAATGATGTGGTTGGTCTTCTCGCTGTCATTCATGGGGGGGCATTGACATTGATCGGTCGCTGTGGTGCTGATCGAAGTCGTGGTGATGGCAAGGAGGGCGGCATTGATGTGATCTGCCCATCGGTCTCGTCGCACAGATTCGGAGTTGGGTGTGCCGCAACAGCGTGAGGACGTGTTGACAGTCCAGGTGCCATCTCAAGCATCCGTGGAGCCCACCTTGACGGTGGCTGCCGTTGCGCGCCGCCTGGGGGTAGCTCCTGCGACATTACGCACCTGGGCGCGACGCTACGGCCTTGGTCCTTCCGAGCACACAGCTGGGGCTCATCGTCGGTACAACCCTGAGGATTTGACCAGGCTGCTGGTGATGCGGCGCCTGACTCATGAAGGCGTTCCTCCCGCGCAAGCAGCCGAAATGGCACTCGCGGACGATGCTCTTTCTCCGGTCAGCGCGGCAGCTACGTTGCTCGGCGATGAGCGGCTTGGTGATTTAGGGCGATCATCGCTTAACGCTGATTCCTTCACGGTCGGGTCTGCTCGAAGCCGGTTGCGGTTCGCGCCCGCGCCAGTCAATGCCCCGGTGGTGCGGGGTTTGACTCGCGCTGCCGCTGCCCTTGACGCTCATGGGGTCAGCGAGGTGCTTCGGCGCTCGATCCGGCTCGATGGTGTGATAGTGATGTGGGATTCGTTAGCGGTACCTGTCCTACAAACGTTGGGTGAACAGTTCAGGAGCACCGGGAAAGGCATCGAGACCGAGCACATTTTTAGTGAAGCTTTAATGGGGGTGCTCCGCGCAACATCCGATCAGCTCACCGCGCCGCGAAATTCGGTGCCGGTGTTACTTGCATGTCCTGGCGATGATCAGCACAGTTTGCCGATGCATGCGATTGCGGCAGCTCTCGCCGAGCGAGGGGTGATGGCGCGGCAACTGGGGATGCGCGTCCCGTTGCAGGCACTACAGGCCGCAGTTCGACGGATTGGTCCTGGCGTGGTGATGTTGTATGCGACCTTGCCGGTGTCGTCGGCGGACCAACTCATGGTACTAAGCCGATCACGGCCGACTCCGCGGATTCTTCTTGGTGGCCCAGGGTGGCCGGCCCGGGTGCCTCCGGCGATGACACGTGTACTCACGATCGGTCACGCCGTTGAGGACATCGTAAACACCGTCCTTTAGTAATGATGCTCAGGCTTTCCCCGGGTTGTGCCGATTGACATGACAGCGCCGGCGATGGGTGTCGGCTGCGCCGTCTCTTGCTGAGCGGTCGGATCAACCGTGAAGGAATGTCATGTCTACCGTCATGGTTTGCGATGACTCGCCTTTAGCGCGAGAGACGTTGCGTCGAGTAGTGGCGACCATCCCGGGGGTCACTCGGGTTTTGGTGGCGGGAAGCGCGGAGGAGGTTCTCGCGCGGTGGTCAGCCGAACGACCCGGGCTCGTTTTGATGGACGTTCGAATGCCTGGGATGAGTGGCGATGACGCGGCCCGAAGACTGCTTGGTCTACATCCGGATGCGAACATCATCATGGTCACTGTCGCGGAAGACACCGATGGTGTGGCTCGGGCGATTGCGGTAGGCGCACGCGGTTACCTCGTGAAAGACGCTTCGCGGGAGGAGTTATCCGCGACGGTCATCCAAGTTCTCAGTGATGGTGCTGGGCGCCGAGCGGCTGACGGCAAAATCGCAGCTGGAAAACCACCAGCATTGACTGACCGCGAGTTGCAGGTTCTTAATGGGATGAGTCGTGGCCAGTCCAATGCTGAGATTGGTCGGGAGCTTTATCTGTCAGAAGACACCGTGAAAACTCATGCCCGTCGACTTTTTCGCAAAATTGGGGCCATCGATCGCGCCCATGCCGTCACGATCGGCTTCCGGTGGGGAATCCTGCAATGAGCGGTTTTTGGTTGTTGTCCTTCCTTCTGAGCACCTAAGTCGCTAGCCTGGCTAATCCAGCACGACTCGGGGACGGCGTAATGGAAGAAGCACGAAAAGTAACGCTAGCCGGGGCTCCTACGATGAGTTCCGTAGAGGCTGTCGACTTGCGGTCTTTGGCTGCGCGAGCGGTCAATGGTGATCCTCGGGCGGCGGAGCGTCTCCTGGCTGATGTGCGCGCCCTTGCGTTTCGCTACGCCAGGGCGAAGCTTGGCCGCTACCCCGGGGCTGATGATGCCGCAGATGATGCGGCCCAGGAGGCGTGCATTGCTGTGTTAACTGCCTTGCCTCGCTACCGAGATTCGGGCGCCCCGTTTGAAGCTTTTGTGTACGGAATTACCGCTCATAAAGTGGCAGACGCTCAGCGATCCGCGATGCGGCGACCACAGCCAAACGAGAGCGTCGTTGACTTCCTCATGACGGGCGCGGATCCCGCACCCGGCCCGGAGGATATGGCTATCCGGGAATCTGATGCAGCCCGGATGCGTCGTTTACTCGGTTGGCTACCACAAACTCAGCAAGAGATTCTTACTTTACGAGTCGCAGGTGGGTGGTCAACGGAAGAAACCGCGCAAGCCTTAGGAATGTCGTCCGGGGCAGTTCGAGTGGCCCAGCACCGTGCATTGAATCGGCTCCGAGAACTCATCGAGGAGGGTCGATGACGGCTCGCACTGGCGAAGATCACCGATTATCTGTGGTTGATGTCTACCAAGACGACCAGCTTCTGGATCACATTGGTCAACGCAAGAAGGCGTCAGCTCCTCGGCATGATCCGATGGTCGCTGCCCTGACAGCGTGGGTCCGTGATGTTGATACCGACCTCCCGCACGGCCTGGACGTGGTCGAGCGCGCTGCGCTTCAGGGGTTAAAGCAAGGTGCTCTGACAACGCATCGAGTTATTGGTCGAGGGGGCGCTGTCGTTGCTTCGTTAGTGGTGTTATTAGGCAGCGCCGGAGTGGCTGCCGCGGTGAGTGGGGATGCGGCAGGAGCATTCGGAGTTCGCGCGCTCACGGGTTTGGTGAGCGGTGAACCACAACCGTCTGCCCAAGCAACTGCTGACTGGTTACGCCAAAGAGTTGAACTAGCAGCGCGTCGTCCGGGCGGACCCGACCCACAAGAAATTTCCGAATTACGATCTGCCGCAGCGGAACTGCCTGATGAATCAGCGGCTAAGCTTCGCCAGCAGCTAGCGCAAATTCCAGTTGCGGTCGCCACTGCGACGCAGCAAAAAGCACGGCAAACACAAGCGCAAACTCAAACACCGAAAACGACTACTGATCCTTCGGAGTCTGCTGTCAGTGGTTCGCTTTCAACAGCTAGTACGACACTTCCTAAAATTCTCAGTCCCGATGATGCGGTGGGCATCCCGTTAGGTGGGGTGACAGTTCCGTTCAGTTTGGCCTCTTCCGCGGCGAGCGAATTTGCTGGTACATCGTCGGCCACGGTGACTCCTTCCGTGGGTCCTTCCTCTTCGGCGTCGATGTCAGTGCACGTCTTAACGCGGCCTGCTGATAGCAGAAGTTCAACCGCGCCGACATCGGCACCGTTTGCTACGGCGTCCTCGGGTTTGGACGAGAAGGCGCGTTGACCCCTTGAACGTTGCCACACCGCCGAGGTTGATACTCGGCTGGCCGGTAGCCTGAGTGAGTGAGTGAAATTGAGATTGGCCGGGCCAAGCGGGGTCGGCGCGCCTACTCTTTCGACGATGTCGCCGTGGTGCCAAGCCGGCGGACTCGCGATCCCCATGAAGTTTCCGTCGCCTGGCAAATCGATGCTTACCGCTTCGCCATCCCTGTCATCGCGGCGCCGATGGACTCGGTGATGTCCCCTGAAACCGCCATCGAATTAGGTCGATCCGGGGGGCTCGGTGTTGTTGATTTGGAAGGTTTGTGGACCCGGTACGAAGATCCAGGTCCGCTCTTAGCCGAGATAGCGGAACTTGACACGGGAGCCGCAACCGCACGAATGCAAGAGATCTATGCTGCTCCGATTAACCCTGAGTTGGTGACCAGCAGGTTACGTCAAATTCGCGATGCCGGCGTGACCGTCGCGGGCGCGCTCACCCCTCAGCGCACTCAGCAACTCTGGAAAACAGTGATCGACGCGGGGGTAGATCTTTTCGTTATCCGCGGCACGACAGTCAGCGCGGAACACGTTTCTGGTCGAGCCGAGCCGTTAAACCTCAAGCGGTTCATTTATGAATTGGATGTTCCGGTGGTGGTGGGCGGGTGCGCCACGTACACCGCCGCACTGCATCTCATGCGGACTGGAGCGGCAGGGGTTTTGGTCGGGTTCGGTGGCGGTGCGGCCCATACGACACGAATCACGTTAGGGCTGCACGTCCCGATGGCTAGTGCCGTGGCTGATGTCGCGGCGGCCAGGCGGGATTACCTCGATGAATCGGGGGGTCGGTATGTGCATGTCATCGCAGATGGGGGGGTGGGCCGCTCGGGTGAGCTGATCAAGGCGGTTGCTTGCGGGGCAGATGCGGTGATGCTTGGCGCGGCGTTGGCGCGGGCTGAAGAGGCGCCGGGACGGGGCTACCACTGGGGTCCGGAAGCACATCACCCTCAGCTTCCTCGGGGTGAACGAGTGCACGTTGGAACGCTCGCGCCCCTGACGGAAATCCTCGAAGGCCCGGGACGCGCCGCGGATGGAACGACCAATCTGGTGGGGGCGCTTCGTCGAGCGATGGCGACATGCGGGTACTCCGATCTCAAAGAGTTTCAGCGGGTTGATGTCGTGGTGGCTCCGTATCGGGATTGATGGACTTCCGTGGCGCTCCTACGCTGGGGTCATGACTGACTCGGGCGCCGTCGCGGGCCGCACGTCTCATGAGTTCACAGTGGATCCACTCGTTGTAGCTCGTTTGGTTCGTCGGATTACCGTCGGCCTAAATCCTTCTATAGCGGCGGTCACTGCCCCGTTCACTGGTTCGTCCATCACGTCTATACCGCAGTCCACACCGGATGACGTTGAGGTCGCGGTGCAGGCCGCGCGGTCCGCCCAACGGGCTTGGTCTCGACTAGCACCTACAGTGCGAGCCCGGCCATTCCTGGCTTTTCATGACGCGATTCTTCACGCGCGTGATGAGCTTCTCGATTTCATTCAAATTGAAAGTGGCAAGGCGCGGGCACATGCGCTCGAAGAGGTGTTGGATGTCGCGATCGTGGCCCGCCATTACGCCCGGCGAGCCAATTCCTATTTACGACCTAGGAGTCGTCAGGGAGCAATCCCCTTACTTTCCCAGTCAATTGAGCGGCGCGTCCCGCACGGTGTGGTGGGGATCATTTCACCGTGGAATTACCCTCTGTCGCTAGCGGTCAGTGACCTGATTCCAGCATTGATCGCCGGCAATGCGGTGGTTCTCAAACCGGATTCTCAGACTGTCCTCACCGCACTCAGAGCTGTAGAAATCCTTACCTGGGCGGGGGTGCCGGAGCATCTGGTTCAGGTTGTGGTCGGCGAAGGTTCGGTGGTGGGAGCGGCGATTGTTGACACAGCGGACTACGTCACGTTCACCGGCTCTACCACCACCGGGCGGGTGGTGGCCCGTCGCGCGGGGGAGCGACTTATCGGTGCCAGTTTGGAATTGGGCGGGAAGAACGCCATTTATGTTGCCGATGATGCCGACTTGGACCGGGCGGCGGAAGGTGCTGTGCGGGGGTGCTTCGCTGCGGCCGGCCAGTTGTGTGTCGCCGCGGAACGGCTGGTGATGCACGAGGAGATCGCGGACGCATTTTTGGACCGCTTTCTCGCTCGGGTAGGGCGGCTCCGGTTAGGTGCGACATTGGACTTCACTGCTGACATGGGGTCTTTGACGAATGCCAATCAACTCGACACGACAGTCCAGCACGTGGAGGGGGCGATCGCTCAGGGGGCTCGCGTCCTCGCTGGGGGAAAGCCTCGCCCCGACATCGGTCCGTTGTTCTACGAACCGACTGTGCTTGATGGGGTGACGCCGGAAATGACCTGCTACGCGCAAGAGACATTCGGCCCGGTAGTCGCGGTCTATCGGGTGCCTAGCGACGACGCGGCGATCGCGCTGGCGAACAACACGTCGTACGGCCTTAACGCGAGTGTGTGGACGCGAGACATCGCTCGGGGTCGACGGCTCGCGAGACAACTCTTGACCGGCACCGTGAATATCAATGAAAGCTATGCGGCGGCGTGGGGCAGCATCGGCGCGCCGATGGGTGGCATGAAAGACAGCGGGTTGGGGCGGCGGCACGGTGCGCCGGGGATTCATGCTTACACCGAAACCCAAAATGTGACTGCGCAACTAGTCGCCGGTTTTGGCCCACCTCCTGGGGTAGACCAGCAGCGATGGGCTGATCTACTGACGACCACCATTCGCTGGCTGAAACGTTGTGGCGTGCGGTGAGAAACCCCCGCGCGGTGCACCCTGCCGTGAGTCTTGCCTCCGATGACCTGGACCCCACCGAGGTTGACGTCCTCGTGGTGGGCTCTGGTTTTGGGGGTTCGGTGGCGGCGCTGCGGTTGCGCGAGAAGGGGTACCACGTTCTGGTGATTGAGTCCGGGCGAAGGTTCGCTGACCATGAGCATGCGCGCACCTCTTGGGATGTTCGCCGGTTCCTGTGGGCCCCCCGGTTGAAATGCTTTGGCGTGCAACGGATTCACCGGCTTCCTGATGTGATGGTCTTAGCCGGCGCCGGGGTGGGTGGAGGGTCGTTGAATTACGCGAACACGTTGTACGTCCCCCCAAAGGCGTTCTTCGCGGACCCGCAATGGGCTGCCATTACTGACTGGGCTGATGAACTGACCCCGCACTACGACCAGGCGGCGCGGATGCTCGGTGTCGTCACGAACCCATGCGTTGGCCCAGTCGATGACATCATGCGCGCGGTCGCGGATGACATGGGTGTGGGCCATACGTTCCGCCGTACCCCCGTGGGGGTGTTCTTTGGGCGACCCAGCGCAAACGGCACCCCAGCACGCGAACCTGCTGTGCGAGTATCCGATCCGTACTTCGGTGGGGTCGGGCCGGAGCGGGTTGGGTGCACTGAATGCGGGCACTGCATGGTGGGTTGCCGGGTTGGCGCGAAGAACACATTGGTGAAAAACTATCTGGCGCTCGCCGAAGGGTTGGGCGCTCGCGTACTTCCGTTGCGCACGGTCGTGGATGTTCGGCCTCAGGATCCAGCAGACCCGGCGCAGGGCTATGTGGTAACCACAGAACGCACCGGCGCATGGTTCGCGAAGGACCGTCGCACCATCTATGCGCGCCAAGTGGTGTTTGCTGCCGGCACCTGGGGGACGCAGCGGTTACTGCATCGGTTGCGTATTCAGGGCAGCCTGCCCGACCTTTCGAATCGGTTAGGTGCCCTCACCCGCACTAACTCCGAAGCGTTGTTGGGTGCGCGAGCATGGCGCGCGCCACGGGGAGTCGATCTCACCCGAGGGGTGGCCATCACCTCGTCTTTCTATCCGGATGAGACCACCCATGTCGAGAACGTCCGGTACGGCAAAGGGTCAAACGCGATGGGACTATTAGCAACCGTGCTGGTCGATGGCGGGGGGCGCATGCCGCGAGCCATGCGGTTTGTTGGCGTCGTAGCACGGCACCCGGTGCGATGGGCTCGGACGTTCAAGGTGCGCGGTTTCAGTGAGCGCACCGTCATTGGTTTAGTGATGCAATCGGTGAATAATTCGTTGACGATGCTGCCGCGCCGCCGCCGACTTTTGGGGTGGCTGGGTTTTTTGCCGGTGGGGCTGACCTCCCGTCAGGGGTCGGGTGCGCCGAATCCCACCTGGATTCCGGCAGGGCACGCCGCCATTCGCCGCATCGCGGCCCGGTTGGCTGAGTTCACAGATGGCCCGGTGGACCCAGGCGGCACCGTCGGAGATGTGGGCAATATGCCGATGACCGCGCATTTCCTTGGGGGCTGCGTGATTGGGGCTACTTCCGCTGAGGGGGTGATCGACCCGTATCACCGGGTATACAGTTATCCGGGGTTACACGTTGTGGATGGTTCGGCTGTGTCAGCAAACCTAGGCGTCAACCCGTCTTTGACGATCACGGCGCAGTGCGAGCGGGCGATGTCATTGTGGCCCAACGCCGGTGATGCCGATCCGCGTCCAGCCCTTGGGGGGCCGTACCGCCGGCTTCACCTGATTCCGCCGCAGCAACAAGCCGTTCCCGCGACCGCTCCAGGTGCGTTGCGTTGGGCTGGTCAGCCAGCGGCGCAGGGTTCTCCTTGCGCTACTGAAAGGGACGCAGTGGCCGGCAAAATGAGCGCACTGTGGTCCCGTGGTGCGGTCCGTGACTTCATCGACATCGAGCGGTTCACATAGTGGGGTGGTTCAGATTGACCCAATTCGGGCAGGGCAGCAGGCAGTGGCTGAAGCGGCTTGACCTCGTCAGCCCGTCATCTGTCAGGCGCGCTTGGCCCGGACAGTGACGAACCTTCGCTCCATGAGGTGACGTCGAGGGTGCCGATGGTTTCGATCAGCCGGACGGCACCGTCCACCAGCGCATATGTCAAGCCGACGACTCCGCAGCGGCCAGCGGCGATCGCATCACTGAGGACGGGGGAGCGGTCAACCAGAAGGCGAGCGGTTTGGCGTACGTGCTCGGCTTCGACCTGATCCGCTGATGTGGCACCGGCTCGTCTGGCCGCGAGCACGCTGGGGGTGACGCGTTCCACCAGGTCGCGCAAATACCCCGCTGGGAGTTCGCCAGTCTCCGCTGCTTTCATGCTCGCCGCCACTGCCCCGCACCGGTCATGGCCCAAAACCACCACCACACTCACCCCTAGTACACCTACTCCGAACTCAATGGAGCCCATCACCCCGGTGTCCACGACGTGACCGGCAGTACGGACCACGAACAGATGCCCCAAGCCCTGATCAAAGACGATCTCCGCGGCGACCCGTGAATCTGAGCACCCGAACACCAAAGCGAATGGCGTTTGCTTCGTGGCAATCTCTTCCCGACGGGCGCGGTCTTGCTCAGGTTTAGCTGGTTCGTCGCGGACAAACCGCGCGTTACCTGCGGTCAGTTCACGCCAAGCATCCGTGGGTGAAGAAGGGCGTGAAGGAGGCACCGTCATAGTGAGGATCTTCTCATCAGTGCGAAAAGCTCACTGGTGTCAGGCGTCAGGACGAATGGTGGGCATAGGGAGGATGGGCGCGCCGCGGGTCGGCGCGAAAAAGTCATTCCCTTTGTCGTCAACCACGATGAACGCAGGGAAATCGACTACCTCGATCCGCCAGATTGCTTCCATGCCTAATTCGGCGTACTCCACCACCTCAACTTTGGTGATGCAGTCCTGGGCGAGTCGAGCCGCCGGCCCCCCGATGGAGCCGAGGTAAAACCCGCCATGCCGTTCGCAAGCGGTCGTGACTGTGGCGGACCGGTTTCCTTTCGCCAACATCACCAATGACCCACCAGCCGCTTGGAACCGATCCACGTAAGAATCCATTCGTCCTGCCGTAGTCGGCCCAAACGAACCGGACGCATACCCGGACGGGGTCTTCGCTGGGCCGGCGTAGTAGACGGGGTGGTCGCGCAGGTAGGCCGGCATTGACTCACCACGATCAAGCCGTTCGGAGATCTTTGCGTGCGCGATATCCCGGGCCACGATCAGCGGGCCGGTCAATGAAAGGCGTGTCGTCACCGGATATTTGCTCAGTTCAGCGCGGATCTCACTCATCGGGCGGTTCAAATTGAGGGGGACCACATCAGAACCACTGGTGGATTCAGTGCGGGCACGACTGGCAAGCTGCTCATCAGTGACATCAGGCAGAAAACGCGCCGGGTCAGTTTCTAACTCTTCGAGGAACACCCCGTCCGGGGTGATTTTGCCGAGGGCCTGACGGTCCGCCGAGCAGGACACCGCAATCGCGATGGGGCACGACGCGCCATGTCGTGGGAGCCGCACTACTCGCACGTCATGGCAAAAATACTTACCACCGAACTGCGCGCCGATCCCGAACTCGCGAGTCATCTCTAGCACTTCGCGTTCCAGGTCGAGATCTCGAAATCCTTGCCCCGCAGGCGAACCGGACGTAGGAAGCGCGTCGTAGTACTTTGCTGACGCGTACTTCGCGGTTTTCAAGGCGTACTCCGCGGACGGCCCACCGACCACGATCGCTAAGTGGTATGGCGGGCATGCCGCCGTACCAAGGGCCCGCAGCTTTTCGTCTAAGAAAGCACGCATCGCGGTGGGGTTCAGGACGGCTTTGGTTTCTTGGAACAGGTACGACTTGTTCGCTGACCCGCCGCCTTTGGCCATAAACAGGAACCGGTATTCGGTGTCATGCTCGGCGCCAGTGTCGGCGTAGAGCTCGATTTGGGCCGGCAAGTTAGTGCCGGTGTTGCGTTCTTCCCACATGGTCAACGGGGCGAGTTGGCTGTAGCGCAAATTAAGCCGGGTGTAGGCGTCGTAGACACCCCGGGCGATAGCCGCTTCGTCTGGGGCGCCCGGGGTGAGGCCGGTGCTGAGGATGTGCCGGCCACGTTTTCCCATGATGATCGCGGTGCCGGTGTCTTGACACATGGGCAGGATTCCGCCGGCGGCCACCGCAGCGTTTTTCAGCAGATCAGTCGCAACAAAGCGGTCATTCGCACTGGCTTCCGGGTCGTCGATGATGGTGCGCAGTTGCGTGAGGTGGGCGGGCCGCAGGTAGTGCGCGACGTCATGCATCGCGGTCTCAGTGAGTAAGCGCAGCGCCTCGGCGTCCACTTCGAGGAAGGTGCGACCACCGGCCCCGTCGAGCACGCGGACGCCGTCGGTGGTGAGGTGCCGATAGGTAGTGGTGTCCGGACCGGTTGGTGCCATCGGTTGGTAGCTAAACCCCATGTCTGCCATAGCTTTCACCCTAGTCAACGCGTCCACCGCCAGCATTCTTAGCCAAAGCATTGACTAGATCGACTACTCAGCTGTGAAGAGCTCAGACCATAGCGGTAACGAGAGCGAGTAAAAGTAGGGCGAGTAGTGGTGAGTGACTATTACCCTTAGCGAGGTGTGGACCATCTGTGTGTTTTCCCGAGCGGGAAAACTCTGATGGTTGTTCTGATCATCGGTGCTGTGCTTTGCGCGGTGTATCTGGTCATCGCGGGGTATGTATTCCGACATCGGCAAGTAGTCGGCGGAAATGCGCTTATCGTGCTTCTCCTCGCTGCGGGGTGGTGGACCATCTGTGGCGGGGTAGAAGTAGTGACACCAGACCCGGTCGATCAGGAGTCCTGGGGTTTAGCGAAGTATTTCGGAGTGGTGCTCGTTCCTCCGTCGTTAGTGGTGTTCGCCTTGGAATACACCGGCCGTCGGCGCCGGGTAGGTTGGCGGTCAATCATTCTTTTGTCAGTCGAACCATTGCTTCTACTCGGTGCATTATGGGTGCCCACAACCCGCCGGCTGGTCCGTTACCTGCCCGACGATGCTCAATACGGTGAATACGCCGTCGCTGAAGTGGGGCCTCTTTTTTGGGCGCACGCAGGATACAGCTACGTCCTCATTGTGGTCGGGGTGGCGCTGCTTGTGGTTGGGGTGTTACGGGCAGCCCCTTTGTCACTACGAGGCTGGCTGCTGATTATTGCCTGCATGACCCCAGTGATCGTTAATGCGATCTACAACTTGGACGTCACAAGAGTAGAAGTGGACCCAACACCAGCTGCGTTCAGTGCTGCCAGTTTGGTCTTGGTGTGGGGGTTTTTTCGGTTTCGGTTACATGAGCTAGTGCCAGTAGGTCGGCGACAGGTAGTGGATCGGATCCCCGATTCAGTGATCGTGCTTGATCGGCAAGGGCGAGTGGTGGACGCGAATCCCGCTGCGACAGCTCTGGCGGGACTTTCATCAGCCGCTCTCATTGGCCGAGATGTGCTAGATATCTTCCCGCAGCTGCATTCCGTTGTAGACGCCCCGCAGCGTGGACGTGAAGGCGCCGCTCAATCCGGCACCTTTCGGATGCGTACGCGCGCTGCAACAATCACCGACGTTGACTTTGCCGTCACGGTCAGTCCACTGCCTGATGCTCGCGCCCCAGCCGGGCGGCTTGTCGTCTTACGAGACATCACCGAGCAACGAAATGTTGAACGTCAATTAAGGGAATTAGTCCGCGAACGTAACACCATCATTGAGACCCTTCGCCGCGGGTTGCAGCCCGTCCGAATGCCAGCAATTCCTGGTTTAGAAGTGGCCACTGTGCTTGACCCGGCTGAATCCGACAGCAGTATCGGTGGGGACTTTGTCGACGTCCGTCCGGCGGGTCACTCTCGGTGGACCTTCATGGTGGGCGATGTGGTCGGTAAAGGGCCACAAGCAGCCACGCTGACCGCGATGGCCCGCCACACAGCGGTCGCGCTCTCCGCGATCGGGTGGTCTCCAGCGCGTGTGCTCAGCGAGGTGAACCGAGCCATTGCTGTTGAGGAACAAATCGCCGGCACAGAATGGGAAGCTCGGTTCTGCACCATGGCGTTAGCGACAGTTGAGCTCAACGAGAAAGGCGCGATGGTCTCTCTGGCATTGGGCGGCCATCCCCGCCCGTTCCTCGTCGATGGTCGCGGCCGAGTCACCGAGGTGGGGGTGCCAGGTAGCTTGCTCGGAGTGATGCCCGATCCGGACCTGCATGACGTCACTATTCAGCTACGCCCCGGCGCTGCATTGGTGATGTTCACCGACGGCATTACTGATGCAAGATTGGACGGCGAACCATACGGTGAGCGGCGATTCGCTGAAATACTAGGCACGTTGGGTGGGCTTCCCGCTGACATCCTGATCGACGAGTTGGTCGCTGATGTCCGCCAGTTCACGGCCCGCCGGCAGCAGCACGACGATTTGGCCGTGCTCGTCATCCGAGTGCCACCCCCCAAGCGATGACGCGAAATCCTCACAGTGGGTGAGGGTGGATTACGTCAGCTCAGACCGCCAAGGAGGGTTAGCCCCGGCTCGGGTACACGTCACCGATGAGGTTCGTAACGCCCGCTCTACCGCCGTCATGAGAGTGCCCCTCGTAGCGGCGTTCAATGCGGTGCGACGCCCCCGGCCTAACAGGCCAGCGTCTAATAAGCCGGACAACAACCCGGCCATAAACGCATCGCCAGCACCGACAGTGTCGACGACGGGCACCCGATACCCAGAGACCTGTATTGGTTCACTCGGCGACGATTGATGCACGATGAGCGCGCCGTCGGCACCTCGGGTGATGACTACAAGCCCTGGCCCAGTCGACACCCACCGGCATGCGATGTCGGAAGCGGATTCTCCCGGGTGAAGCCATGCGACATCCTCGTCGCTGGTTTTCACCACGTCAGCGTGAGCAACCAAACTCATCACCCGGGTTCGTTCCCTCTCGGCGTCTCCAATAATCGCCGGACGAAGGTTCGGGTCATACGACACAGTCGCCCCGAGACTCGCGGCGGCTGCCACCGCTGCTTGCACTGATACGGCACCTGGAGCCAGGTTGGCGCTGATGGAACCCACGTGGACATGCCCTGCCGCGCGTACATCCGGGACGGCTAAATCCCATTGAACATCGAAGGTGTACGACGCGGCCCCGTCCTCGCCGATGGTGGCAACAGCGGTGGAAGTCCGTCCGTGCGGAGTGGACTCAGGTGCCATCAGCACCCCATCTGCTTCCATCCGCTGGGCGATCAAGATGCCGTCGGCGTCGTTCCCGATGCGGGTGGCGAGTGTGACGTGATGCCCGAGCCGCGCTAACCCACCAGCGACGTTTGTTGGGCTCCCTCCGACGAGGCGTTCGGCGGAGTTCTCCTGCCCACCGAAAGGAATCACCACATCGATGAGAGCTTCGCCAACAACAAGGACCGGAACATCAGCGGGGTCACTCATCAGGTCAGGCGCGGACATCGCTACTCTCCTTGGCCGGGCTGGACACCCGAGTCATGCCCACCACGCCCGGGTGCGGGCACCGCGATGCTACCGAACCCGGTGCCGTCATCACCCTGGCGATCAGCCACCATGGTCTTCGTGCCAGATGACAAGGAACCAACCCACGCCACCGGGCACCAAGATTCGGCCGCGAATTCTGATCTTCACGCCTCCATCGAACGGGTTGCCGCGCGTGAGGAAGCCGCAGCCAAACGTCTACGACGTGTCCGCGCTCCCTGGACATCGATGGTGCTTTCGCTCGCCGTAGTGCTGGCATTAGTGATCGCGCTGATCTTGCTTGTCCCCAGGGTGAATAGCGTGACTCAACCCCCCGTCAACGTGGAATTAGGTGCGCGGGCGGCGGTGACAAAAGTGGACTTCACTCCCTCAGTTCCGCGCGGGTTGCCGGATGGCTGGCGTGCCACGAGCGTGCGCACCACCCGCTCCACGGCGGACGTCATCATGTGGCATGTCGGGTATCAAACTGACAGCGGTCAGTACGCCGCCGTGCAACAAGCAGCAGACGCGCCATTTGAATGGGTGCGGCAGCAAGTAAATCGAGTTCCAAAAGCAGGGGAACAGGTGATTGAAGGCCGAACGTGGCAGCAGTGGGTCCGACCCGACAAAGTGCAGAACAGCCTTGTCCGCACGCAAGGTCGAGTGACCACGGTTCTCACCGGAACGGCCACCTTTGACGAGCTGGCAACCTTGGCGGCAAGCCTCGAACCGGCAGGATAAATCAGCTGGCGTCCGCTGATCCGGGTTGGCTAGGGTCGGTGGCACCACCATCCACAGATAACGAAACATCGAGACGCGCTTGAGCGCCATCGAGCCAGGTTCGGCACTGCGCGGCCAGAGCTTCCCCGCGCTCCCACAGGGCCAATGAATCAGCCAGGCTTGCCTCCCCGTTTTCTAATCTTCGTACTACCTCAACGAGTTCATCCCGCGCCTGTTCATAAGTGAGACTGTTAACGGTCGCGGGGTTTACCCCCAGGGTTGACTCACGGAGGCCATCGGACTCTGCTGAGGGCGGTGCTGGTGCGGGGGAGTCGGCGGGCTCGGCCTGTTTCTTCGCCATTCGTCGAACTTAACCGACGTGGTTGAGATCACCCGCATGGAGCACCTGGACTTCGATGGTCCCGCCGCTGACCCGCAGCCGCAGAATCTCCCCTTCGTGCACATCCTGGGGGGAGCGCACGATGCTGCCGTTTTGGTGCTGCGCCACGGCGTACCCACGGTCCAACGTGGCGGACGGCGAAAGGGCCTCCACCCGAGCGGCGAGGTGGTGGATGTCGCTGGACGCCTGGTGGATGCGGGTCTGAATGCTCCGCTGCCCACGCTCGACCAAGGCATCAAGGACGACTAGCCGTTCAGTGATCATTGTTACTGGGCGGGCGAATGCCGGACGTGACGTGAGTGCGTTCAGGGTGTGCCGCTCACGGCTCATTCGAGATGTAGTTGCGGCCCACAAGCGTTGGCGTGCAACGTGAATCGCCACGCGCTCTTCTTGGACGTCCGGCGCAATCAGTTTCGCTGCATCCGTTGGAGTGGACGCTCGGACATCAGCGACTAAATCCAGCAATGGTGTGTCCGCTTCGTGACCAATCGCACTGATCACTGGAGTGCGGAGCGCGGCGATCACCCGCAACAGAGGTTCTGCGCTGAATGGCAACAAATTCTCTAGCGAGCCTCCACCGCGGGCAATGACGATGACATCAATGTCAGGGTCAGCGTCGAGGCCGCGTGCCGCGGCACTGACTTGCTCGACTGCGTCGCTTCCTTGCACCGCGACTTGCCGGATCGCGAAGGTGATCGCTGGCCATCGCCGCTGCGCGTTCGACACAACGTCGTGTTCGGCGTCGCTGCCGCGTCCGCAAATCAGCCCAACGCGCCGAGGCAGGAAGGGCACCGGGCGTTTTCGGCTCTGATCAAAAAGCCCTTCAGCGGCTAAGGCCCGCCGTAAGTCTGCGAGCCGGGCTAAAAGCTCACCCACACCGACAGGTCGGATGGCGTCCGCTGCGAGTTGCAGACTTCCTCGTTGCGCCCAAAAAGTTGGACGGGCGTGAACAACGACCTGCGCACCATCGGATACTCCTCCATTGAGTGCATCGAAAAGGCGTGTTGGTGCGTTGACGGGCAAAGAAAAATCAACCGCCGCGTCCCGCAACGTGAAGTACACCGTGCTCGCCCCCGGCCGGCGGCGAATCTGCACAATCTGACCTTCCACCCATACCGAAGGCATGCGTTCGATATGAGTGGACATTTTTGTACTGAGAAGCCGGACTGGCCACGGTTGCTCGGGGCTTGTCTGCGCGGCCCGGTCTGGGATCACACGGTTCACTGTCGCGGCCCTGTCACTCACCTTGAGCAGCCTAAATGCAAGCACAACTTCAGTGCGGGCCAGCCGCGCGGAGCTAGGTGTGAAGTTCGTGCGTCTTTCGGGGCGCGGTCCGCGTGAACTAGCCAACGGGATTACCCTTTTGGGGTGGCCTCAACATCAAAACGGGTTTTGCTTGCTGCTCCGCGGGGATACTGCGCCGGGGTGGATCGGGCTGTCATTGCAGTAGAAAAAGCCCTCGATGTTTACGGTGCTCCGGTGTACGTGCGTAAGCAAATCGTGCACAACAAGCATGTGGTGTCCTCTTTGGAGAAACGCGGCGCCATTTTTGTTGAGGAAACCGATGAAGTGCCGGAAGGCGCCACCGTCGTCTTTTCCGCGCATGGCGTCGCGCCAACTGTCCACACTGAGGCAGCTGAGCGTCAGTTGCGGACCATCGACGCCACGTGCCCGCTGGTCACCAAAGTCCACCAGGAAGCACGGCGATTCGCCGGGGAAGATTTTGACATCCTTTTGATCGGTCATGAAGGTCATGAAGAAGTCGTGGGAACCGCGGGGGAAGCGCCAGAGAACATCCAGTTAGTGGACGGCCCCGATGACGTTGCCAACATTCATGTCCGCAACCCTGACCGAGTGGTGTGGCTTTCCCAAACCACGTTGTCTGTGGATGAGACGATGGAGACGGTGCGTCGTCTCCGGGAGCGTTTCCCAAATCTGCAAAACCCCCCGAGCGATGACATTTGTTACGCCACTCAGAATCGTCAAGTCGCCGTTAAACAAATCGCCCCGGACGCAGAACTCGTGATTGTTGTGGGTTCACGAAACTCCTCGAACTCGGTCCGGCTCGTCGAGGTCGCCTTAGAACATGGCGCTCAAGCTTCTTACCTAGTCGATGACACCACCGAAGTCGATGAATCATGGTTAGAAGGCGTAACGACGGTCGGGGTGACCAGTGGGGCCAGCGTGCCTGAGGTACTTGTTCGGGACTTACTGGCGTGGCTCGCCGATCGCGGGTACACCCACGTTGATGAGGTGGTGTCAGCTAAGGAGACGCTTCTGTTCTCTTTGCCACGAGAGTTGCGTCGTGACTTGCAGGCGGCTGAGGCGATTAGGCCAGCTGAGGGAGCTGAGTCTTTAGCCTGATGAGGCGCTCGGCCTCTTCGGTGTTGGGAAGCGGGTGAGGGTGATTGGTCTTGGCTGCTGTCGCAAGCTCCTTAACGCAGCCAAGACCAATCA
>JBOFBH010000006.1:0-315835 GCA_051645425.1 Actinomycetota bacterium
CCGCCCCCCCCCCCCCCCCCACTTCTTGGTTATAACCGGGCCATCTCCAAATCTATTTTAAGACTTTGTACTTTGATGAAATTATCTATGACAAGTTGCGAGATCTCTTGATCTCTGGTGACAGTGGAATCTCTGATTAATTTCTACTGATGGAGATTCTCATGCTGACCTTGACGGATCAGGCTATCGACGTCGTGCGAAAGCTTACGCAGGCTCCAGAGGAATCTGATCCCATAGCAGGCGTTCGTTTGGCCCCTGGTGGAAATGGTTTAGAAATTAGCTTGGTTGATCATCCAGTTGCCGGAGACGATGTTGTAGAAACAGATGGTGCAACAGTTTTTCTTGAACCGGAAGCATCTCAGTTATTAGAAGAACACACATTAGATGCCACCGTTGCAGACGGGCAAGTATCTTTCTTTCTCGCGCAGCCCTGATAGGAGATCATCGCTTTGACGAATTTTAAACCTTGACGTCTAGATGTTTATTTTCTGCAAAGCAAAGGTTAGAGGGGGCGCCGAGCAGCCGACATCGTGTACGCGGCACACTGGCAACACTGTTGAGTCATCGTCGTCAGGTGGTCAAATGGCTAAAGAACTTACCCAGCTCCAATTGCTACGCGAGCTAGAGCCTGTTGTGGAGAACGAGTTGGATCGCCACCTTGCGGTGGCCAAAGAGTGGTTCCCTCACGAGTATGTCCCGTGGAGTCAGGGAACGGACTTTGACGGCTACTTCAGCGGGACCCCATGGGAAGCGAGTCAATCTAAGATCGACCCAGTAGCTCGGACCGCTCTCGTCGTCAACCTCCTTACTGAGGACAACTTGCCGGGCTATCACCGAGAAATCTCTCAAGCTTTCAGCCGGGATGGCGCGTGGGGAACCTGGGTTGATCGATGGACTGCGGAAGAAGGCCGTCACGGGATAGCCATTAGGGATTATTTACTCGTTACACGGGCTGTGGACCCGGTACAGCTGGAGCGAGAACGAATGACGCACATGAGTGGCGGCTTTGATCACGCGCACGAAGAAATGCTCAGATCAATCGCGTACGTGTCGTTCCAAGAGTTGGCGACCCGGATTTCACATCGTAATACTGGTCGCTTCACTGAAGATCCTGCTTGCGAGCACCTTCTCGCACGAATTGCACAGGACGAAAACCTGCATATGGTCTTTTATCGCAACTTGCTGTCCGCAGCATTAGAAATTGCTCCTAACCAAACGCTAGCGGCGATCAAAGATGTCGTAGAAAGCTTTCAGATGCCCGGTCACACTATTGATGATTTTGGGCGGCGTTCCGTGCAGATTGCGATGGCAGGAATTTACGATCTTCGTATACATCGAGATGAAGTCTTAGCGCCGGTCCTTCGTTCTTGGCGTATTTGGGATCGAGAGGATTTGACCTCGCAAGGTGAGCAAGCGCGAGACTCGCTGGACGGAATGTTGGCGCAACTAGAAACTCAAGCACAACGATTCGAAGACAAGCGAGACGCGTACCTTACGCGCAAACAGTCGCGAGCCAGTTAGCCAGTGGTCTCTTTTCATCAGCCTGCTGTGCGCCCTTAATGGGTCGATGTCTGTTTGGTTTGGTGGTCACGAACTTGTCGCTTGATTCGGGTAAGCATTGCGGCCATGCCACGAAGCCGAAGTGGGCTGACTGCTTCAGCAAGACCAAAGCGAAATGGCGCGTCATCAGGAACGTTGAGCACTGCTTCAGTGGTTAATCCATTTAGCCCGGATCGAAGTATCCCAGCAAATCCTCTCGTAGTGGGGGACTCGGCGGGGGCGTCGAAATAGACATGAATTATGTGGTGTGAATCTATTTCGACGGCTAGGAACAGCGGGGATTGGCACTCATGCACTTGCTCCATTAGATCCCGGCGCGCAGCGTAACGTTCGGGCAGGGCTGGAAGGTCGTCGCTCAATTCTAAAAGCAACTGGAGTCGTTCTGATTCGGCTAACTCGCAAAACTCGGAGGCTAATTCCGCAAGTGCGGGGGGTAAAGGTTTGTCTTCGGTAGTCGGCATGGCTTAACTCGTTGGTACGTAAGGTAATGACGATGGTTCGGGTCCGACTTCAATAGGCACTCGGACGCTATTTCCCCATTCAGTCCATGAACCATCGTAATTACGTACTTGAGTAAAACCTAGTAAGTGCGTGAGGACGAACCAGGTATGCGATGAGCGCTCACCGATTCGGCAGTAGGCGATCACTTCGCTGTCTGGATTCAGCCCTTTTTCTTCACGGTATAAAGCATCTAGTTCGCTACGTGGCAAGAACGTTGCATCCGAGGCCGCGGCTTTTGCCCAGGGAATATTGAGTGCTCCAGGGATGTGACCGCCCCGAACGGCGCCTTCCTGCGGGTAATCTGGCATGTGTAATAGCTCACCGGTGAACTCACCTGGAGACCGAACGTCAATAAGCGACTTCCCAAGATGGGCGATTACGTCATTGCGAAACGCTCGTAAATGACGGTCGTCCCTGGGTTGTTTTGGATAAACAGTCGGCTTTCTTGGAGTAATGTCCCGAGTTGTTTCTCGTCCCTCAGAAATCCATTTGTCGCGACCACCGTCAAGAAGCCGAGCATCTTGGTGACCAAAAAGGGAAAAAACCCAGAGCGCGTAAGCCGCCCACCAATTATTTTTATCACCGTAAATCACCACTGTGGTTTCGGGGGTTATTCCCCGTGCGCTCATTATCTTGGCGAACCCCTCAGCGTCGATGTAATCGCGAGTTACAGGGTCGTTGAGATCAGTATGCCAATCGACCTTCACCGCTCCTGTGATGTGACCGGTCTCATAAAGCAAAACATCTTCATCTGATTCCACAATGACCAGCCCCGGATCATGAAGATGGCGCTGGAGCCATGACGTCGTCACGAGTCGTTCGGGGTGCGCGTACTCGGCCAACTTAGGATCAGTATCAATGGGCAAGGACACGGTGCCTCCGGCGCTGAAAATAGAAAACGAATAGATCGTGAAGAGGAGTAACGAACAATCCAACAGTACCGATGATGCCGTGTTGGCTTTGAAGCTAAAAATTGGGTGGTAACCACACAGGTTTCTTAAGAAGAGACTTCCTCGTGACTCGGTTAACTGTGCAATTCACTGAGTTGCGAGGCATTATCAGATATATGAGTCAACAAGGTGCGGATGAATCTTCTTCCGCTGATGCCCACCCTGCTTTTTCATCTGTTCCTGCGGAAAACGACAATACTGGTTTGTCGGCTCATTCTGGGACCGTCGTAGAGCGGTTATTGGCGTTGGGTCTTGATGGCCGCGGGCCCTTCGCCTCAGCTCAAAGTGTTGCTGATGGGGCTCTTAGTGGGCATGGCGATGCAGAGCAAGCAGTAGATGCAGTTGTTCGATCTCATGTGCGGCTAGCTGCAGCCGGTGGATTTGTCACGGGTTTAGGAGGGTTCGTCACTTTGCCGGTTGCGTTGCCGGCTAACGTGATTGAGTTTTATACCATTGCAACTCGCATGGTAGGGGCTACGGCTTCACTTCGTGGCTATGACGTTCATCTTCCGGGTGTGAGGTCTGCGGTGATGCTGACACTTGTTGGTGCTGATGCCGATGATGTTTTACGTCGGGCTGGTATAAAGCCCACGGGGCGGCTGGCGCATCTGGCGACGCAACGATTACCTGGACCAGTAGTCATGATGGTCAATAAGGGCGTGGGCTTTCGGTTAGTTACACGCGCGGGCCGCGCTGCTTTGCCTCGATTCGGCAAAAGCGTCCCGGTGGTCGGCGGTGTCATTGGTGCGGGGGTAGATGTATATCTTCTTCGGCGAATCGCAGATCATGCGCGACGAGAGTTCCCGCATTCATCAGCAGCCATTAGTAGGTCAGTTGAGAATCCACCAACAGGGCAAATCTCGGTTCCGCTTACTGATCAGGAGTCGTAATGAGTGCAAAGCGCTCTGCTTTTATGACGTTGATTTCAGTTGTTCGGTCGCGGCGGGGCGCTGATGAACCTCGCCTAGGGCAGCAAGCAAAAGCTGTTCCGCGTTGGCTTGCAGCGACACTACGAGGACGCTACCCAGGAACGTCGCGGAATCGCCTTTTACTCCTGCTTTTGGCGTTGGGGTATGTAGTTTCACCTATTGATTTTGTGCCAGAAGTTATTCTCCCGTTTCTGGGGTTTGCTGATGACACGGTGGTGTTGTCGTGGTTAGCAGGCTCAATTCTGGCTGAGATGAGTGCCTTTTTGCGTTGGGAAAACGACGCTCGTGCTCCTGCCGTAGTCATCCCAAGTGAAGTAGTCCCACCAAGACCACGGTGACTTGTATCTCTCATTGTGGGATTAGTCCTGTCGGATGTTGGATGCTTTCTCATTATTTTGCTACCCTCGATTCAGGTCATGAGCGCCAGCGTTAAGCCCCGGCTCGCTGGCCGGCAACCCTCCAACCGCGGTGGGGTGCCCCGGGTGATGACCAGGCTAGTCCGAAAAGGATTGGCAAGCGCGGGTCCGTGTGATGCGGGCCCCAGATTTCTGGAGCCATATGAAGCGACACGATTCTTACTGAACAGCCTCACTAAAGTTGGCTAGATCTTTAGTTCTTTAACGGCGTAAGACAACTAGCTTGACGACGTATTAATCCTTAATCATCGATTCACCCGACCCCCATGGTCCTTATCTCGGAGAGGTACACCGATGAACGACGCTTGGTCATTTGAGACGCGGCAAATCCATGCTGGACAAGTCCCAGACCCCACCACAGGAGCTCGTGCGCTCCCGATTTACCAAACCACGTCTTATTCTTTTAAAAGCGCTGAGCATGCGTCGAATCTGTTCGGGCTTAAGGAATTTGGCAATATCTACACGCGTTTGATGAATCCCACCACCGATGTGGTGGAGCAGCGTATTGCAAGTTTAGAAGGTGGCGTTGGGGCACTCTTGCTCGCGAGTGGCCAATCTGCTGAGACCATAGCCATCTTGAATGTGGCCGAAGCCGGCGATCATATTGTTGCCAGTCCAAGTCTTTATGGTGGAACGTACAACCTGTTGCACTACACGCTGCCGAAGCTTGGCGTGCACACTACCTTCGTCGAAAACCCAGACGATCTTGAATCTTGGCGTGCTGCCATCAAACCAAACACGAAAGCATTTTTCGCGGAAACGATTTCAAACCCGAAACAGGACATCCTCGATATTGAAGGTGTTTCCGGGGTGGCACACGAATATGGCGTTCCACTGATCGTAGATAACACAGTAGCGACACCTTATTTAATCCGTCCGCTGGAGTGGGGCGCGGATATCGTCGTGCATTCAGCGACTAAGTACCTCGGCGGTCACGGCACGTCAGTCGCTGGAGTAATAGTCGATGGCGGCAGTTTCGACTACGCGAGCCAAGCTGAGCGATTCCCTGGCTTTAATGAGCCGGACCCTAGCTACCACGGTTTGGTTTATGCGCGTGATCTTGGTGTCGGAAGCCCGCTTGGGGCTAACCTGTCCTATATTCTCAAAGCTCGGGTTCAACTACTACGCGATATTGGTCCGGCGGTTTCTCCGTTTAATGCTTTCCTCATTGCTCAAGGACTTGAAACACTCAGTCTTCGAGTGGAGCGGCACGTCCAAAACGCTACCGCAGTCGCGCAGTGGTTAGAAAAACGCCCTGAAGTTCAAAGCGTTGCTTACGCTGGCTTACCGTCAAGCCGGTGGTATGACAATGGCCGTAAATATGCTCCTCATGGTGTTGGCGCGGTCTTGGCTTTTGAAATTAATGGTGGTGCTGCTGCGGGCCAACGCTTTGTTGAGGGGTTAAGCCTGCATAGTCACGTAGCCAACATTGGTGATGTTCGAAGCCTGGCTATTCATCCCGCGTCCACCACTCATAGTCAATTGACAGAAGAAGAGCAGGCGACTACAGGTGTAACCCCAGGGCTCGTCCGGCTGGCTGTTGGTTTAGAGCACATCGACGATATCCTCGCCGATTTGGAAGCCGGTTTCCAAGCGGCATCAGCATGACAATTGACGGCGTTCTAGATTCTGGTACCGGCATATGGCGTGTCGGAGATCCAGCAGGGCGCCGTCAATTCGCCGGCATAGGTACTCTTCCACTTGAGATGCGCGGTGCTCTGCCAGACGTCACCATGGCCTACGAAACCTGGGGGCGATTAAACGCGGAGCGAACTAATGCGGTGTTAGTCGAACATGCACTCACGGGCGATAGTCATATCGCTGGGCCTTCCGGGCCAGGGCATTCCACCCCAGGGTGGTGGGATGCCCTGGTTGGACCGGGACGTGCATTAGATACCAATCAGTGGTTTGTGGTGGCTCCAAATGTGCTTGGCGGATGCCAGGGGAGCACAGGACCTTCCTCTATTGGTCCGGATGGACGAGCATGGGGGTCTCGTTTTCCCTTCATTACTATCCGAGATCAGGTCACTGCTGAAGCACGGCTGGCTGATCATCTAGGCATTGACGCCTGGGCTGCGGTTATCGGTGGTTCTATGGGGGGAATGCGAGCGTTGGAGTGGGCTGTAGGGGAGCCTGAACGCGTCCACCGCGCTCTAGTTCTAGCTTGTACTGCTCAGGCAACAGCCGATCAAATCGCTTGGTGCCACGCCCAAGTGCTAGCGATTAGGCATGACCCCCGTTGGCGTGGCGGTGATTATTACGATGCGATGGACGCGGGTGCAGACCAGGGGCCATCTGATGGCTTGGGGATTGCGCGTCGAATTGCTCATACGACTTATCGCAGTGAACAAGAACTGACCGAACGGTTCGGTCGTTCCGCTCAGGGTGTCGAGCAGCCTCTGGGCGGTGGTGGGCGTTATGCCGTCCAAAGTTACCTCGATCACCATGCTGCGAAGTTGGTTCGCCGATTTGATGCAGGTTCATACGTTGTTTTGACGGAAGCAATGAATTCCCATGATGTAAGCCGGAACCGCGGTAGTGTCCGCGGTGCATTAAAAGCAGTAAAAGCAACCATGCTTCTTGCTGCAGTTAACTCTGACCGGCTTTATCCACTTCGTCTTACTGAAGAAATGGCTGCGTCATGCCCCCGTCCTATCACACCGCGGGTGGTTAAGTCTGATTACGGTCATGATGGCTTTTTAATCGAGACCACCCAGGTAGCCCAACTTATCCGTGAGCTTCTCCATGAGCTCAACGGATCCTTACCTATGACGGCAGGTTTGCCCGAATACCAAGCGCCTGAAACCTAGACGTACTCATTGCTTTTAGTAAACACTTGGGGAGGAAAGAGGTGGGAGATCAAACTCTGTTCGTGTACACGGACTCCCACTTTCTTTCTCCGCTTCTCGAATAGCCGCTTCTTCGGCCGACTCATGTGAGTCCCGGGCGCCTCCGGGTAGGCCTCAGGTTCTTCCATGGTGTGTCCAAGTTGCACGAAGATGCATCAGCACACTCGGTGATGCCAGGTTATGTGAAACCAGCAACAAGCCCGTTGCCCCAAAACGACCCCAATGTTTGTGACCGCAAGAACAACTCACCCAACTATTACCGTCACCCCGTGCTTGGTGAGTTATCCGTATTCAAAGCAACTCCTTCATAGATGAGAAGTCGGTCACCTCATTTTTCCTTGCTCCTAACAAAAAGGACAGCTTGATGAGTCTATTTATGGAGCTTCGGCGTGCGATATGACTGATTCGCGCATATCGCTGTACCTCAGTCAGGTGAAGTCCGGTACGGTCAAATCTTCTAGTGAGACTTACGATTGGTGTGGGTTCTGAGGAGGAGCAATGGCGGTTGTCGTGGGGTTCGTCCCAACGAATGAAGGAAAAGCCGCTCTCCGGCGAGCAGCTGAGGAAGCCAAGTTGCGGAAAACACGGTTGGTGGTGATTAATTCAGGAAAGGCAAATCTTTTTGGCGGCCAGCTTGACATGGAAGGTGAGCTCCAAGCTGCCCAAGGTGACCTCGACCGTGCTGGAATTGATCATGAAGTCCGACATATCGTCAACGGCATTGAGCCTGCTGAGGATCTTATCGCGGTAGCCGAAGAAGTGGCTGCTGATGTGATTGTGATTGGCTTACGGCGCCGCACCCCGGTCGGCAAATTGATTCTTGGGTCGAACGCTCAACGTATTTTGCTGGATGCTCCTTGCCCCGTTCTCGCAGTCAAAGCTGAAGTTTAAATGTGGTCAGTGTGATCTAAGGCGCCAAAATGAGGATATGCGGTAGAGGCGTTCCTGCCAGTCGTGTAAGACTAGGAGCTGATTAGGCTTATTAGTTCTTGGTACGGCATATTTAACCGTCAGCATGTGTTCACCTTGTGACGGCTCGGTCTAGCAAGTGCGAACATAGTTGTTTATCCCTAATCCCTACTGTGAAAGGTAGTCCGTGTCCTCGGTACCGAATGCACGAGCACCCTTTCCAATGAAGCTCCCTGCTGCTTTTTCCCATCCAGCAATGCAAGATTTGTTGCGTCGCGGCAGTGCGGCTTCTGCGGTTGATGCCGAATCTGTCCGAGCAGCTGTAGTAGCGGCTGATTTACCTATGCGGGAGATGAAGGCCGTTCTACGCGTCCTGCTTGATCATGGCATCGCTGTCAGCGTTGACGAAGCACCAAAAAATTCGGTTGCCGCAGCCGCGACGAAAACAACTCGATCTAACGTCGCTAAATCCACTGTTGCGAAACCTAAGAAGTCTTCCGGGGTTGATCAAGCTGTCAAAAAGACCGCGAAAGCAACAGCTAAAAAGCCCGCCAACATAGTGAGCCAGTCTCTGCCTGAGAAAGTGGATATTTCTGTGCCGGAAAGCAGCACTACAACTGCAGCCCCATCCCGCAGGGCTGGGACGAAAAAAGCTACTAAGGCAGCATCAGCAAAGAAAACAAGTGTTGCTGACAGTAACTCTTCACCAGCAGCTGACGTCATTGGAGATGAGCCGGATCCCCAAGACCTTGGGGATCCGGCTGAGGCTGAGGTTGCTGCTGTTGTCGAAGAGGCTGGCTTCATCATTACTGAAGATGATGAAGATGCTCCAGCGCAGCAAGTTTCAACTGCTGGGGCGACGGCTGATCCGGTAAAGGACTACTTAAAACAAATCGGCAAGGTAGCGTTGCTTAATGCCGAGCAAGAGGTTGAATTAGCCAAACGCATTGAGGCAGGGCTTTTCGCCGAGGAGAAGCTTAATGCTGGCCAACGCATTGACGCCAAGTTCAAACGTGAGCTGTGGTGGATCGCACAGGATGGTCGTAGAGCAAAGAATCACCTTTTAGAGGCGAATCTTCGCCTCGTTGTTTCATTGGCTAAACGTTACACCGGCCGCGGAATGCTCTTTTTGGATCTCATTCAAGAAGGTAATCTTGGTTTAATCCGGGCCGTAGAAAAATTTGATTACACTAAAGGTTATAAATTTTCTACATATGCAACGTGGTGGATTCGACAGGCCATCACCAGGGCAATGGCTGATCAAGCGCGCACGATTCGTATTCCTGTTCATATGGTTGAAGTTATTAATAAACTTGCACGCGTCCAACGCCAGATGCTTCAGGATTTAGGTCGGGAACCTACACCTGAAGAGCTGGCCCAAGAACTTGATATGACCCCCGAAAAAGTTGTTGAAGTTCAGAAGTATGGTCGTGAGCCAATTTCTCTTCACACACCTCTTGGTGAAGATGGGGACAGCGAATTCGGTGACCTTATTGAAGACTCCGAAGCTGTCGTTCCTGCTGACGCTGTGAGTTTTACTCTGCTTCAAGAGCAATTGCATTCGGTGTTAGACACACTGTCTGAACGTGAAGCGGGCGTCGTATCCATGCGGTTTGGTCTCACTGATGGGCAGCCAAAAACCTTAGACGAAATCGGCAAAGTATACGGCGTCACCCGGGAAAGAATTCGGCAAATTGAGTCCAAAACGATGAGTAAACTTCGTCATCCTAGCCGCAGCCAGGTTCTACGCGATTATCTTGATTAAATCTTCGATCATCAATTTGTTGAGCCCGTAGTCCTGTGTCAAATAGAGATGACGCCAGCTAGCCAAGTAAAAATAATCAACATAGCTGCTACCAGTTCAATAACAACGCTCCAACCAGTAGCGACGAGCGCTTTTTGGGTGGCAGGCCAAGCCAGTGTATGGCTGCCTGATCGAAAGCGTTCAGCTAAGTAAATTCCTCCCATAAAACCTAATATGACGCCGGCAACAGGAATAACAAAAAAGCCAATTACCGCCCCGCCGCCACCGATAAGCATTGTTCGAGTAGGAATGCCAGCTCGCCTAAGATTCCTGCCCGGAATGAAATATTTCACTACCTGTCCGACAAGGGCTAGGAGTAAAGCTATTCCCAAGATGAGCCACCCTAGTGGCTGGGCCGTAAAAGCTGCCCAGACCGCAATGGCTATCACTTGCAAAACAGTGCCGGGGAGAATCGGAATAACAACACCGAATAGACCTATGAGTAGCACTAATCCGACGGCAATAGTTCCTAATTCATTCATTGAGTGTTTTCGGGTGAAGAGATTAACGTTCGTCGTCAGGGGCCATATGAGGTGTGGCGAGAAGGCGTTCACTCTCATCGTGAATAGTAGCGGCTTGCTGAACGAGGGCACTGGTGTGTTCTCGTCCGTGGTGGGCGCAAAAGAAGAGCTCCCCGCCACTTTCCAAGTGAACCCGCACATATGCCTGCGCGCCACATCGGTCGCATCTGTCCGCTGTGGTCAAAGGAGCGAGGGTCGTAGTCACGGTCACCGTCCTTGGCTAGTGAGGTGCACTGGCACTTGATATGTCAGTTTGTCAGTCAGTCGGTTTCTTTTAGTCATAACAGTGAAACACCCTCTATCGTTCCCTCAATCGCAGGCCTGTGTGGCTATCTTTAGTGCAGTGCTGTATGTCATCGCCACTGATATCAATGTGACCGCAAACCGTTAATCGTCCACAGCCTGCAGGTGGGAAAATCGGCAGCTCGGTACCGTCTGTTAAGACAATCCCATCAAGTTACTGGAGTTCTCGTGAGTGCTACCCCTGCTACACGTCGTGACGCTGAGCAGGATTACACCGCGCGGCATCTCTCTGTGCTTGAGGGACTTGAAGCAGTCCGTAAAAGGCCTGGTATGTACATCGGCTCTACTGACAGTCGTGGCCTTATGCACTGCCTCTGGGAAATTATCGACAACGCGGTTGATGAAGCGTTATCCGGGCACTGTCAACTCATCGATATCACTCTGCACGACGATGGTTCGGTCGAGGTTCATGATGATGGCCGAGGGATTCCGGTCGATATTGAACCTCGAACTGGACTATCTGGTGTAGAGGTTGTCTTCACGAAGCTCCATGCAGGTGGCAAGTTCGGCGGTGGGTCTTACGGTGCATCTGGCGGCTTGCATGGAGTCGGTGCAAGCGTGGTCAATGCGTTGTCGGCGCGGCTTGATGTACAAGTCGAGCGTGGAGGCAAAGTGCATGCGATGAGTTTCCGCCGAGGAGAACCTGGTGTTTTTGATGGCACAGGGACATCTGGCCCCGACGTGCACTTCAAACCTTTTGTTGATAGTTCGCAATTGCAAGTCATTGGACGAGCTCGTCGGGGGTTGACTGGAACCCGGGTGCGCTATTGGGCTGATCGACAAATCTTTGGATTAGACGCGACCTTTGATTACGCAGAATTGATCAGGAGGGCTCGCCAGACGTCTTTCCTTGTCCCAGGGTTGGCATTAGTAGTTCGAGACGAGCGAGCTGACAGCAGGAGCTCAGACGGATCTGTGATCGAGGAATCATTTCTGCATCACGGAGGTATCACTGAGTACGCCGAGTACCTTGCTCCAGATGAACCCGTCACCGACGTTTGGCGGTTAACTGGTCGTGGGAATTTCCGGGAGACCGTTCCTGTCCTTGACGAGAGAGGGCAGATGAATCCCACTGAGGTGGAACGGGACTGCGCGGTCGACATAGCACTTCGATGGGGTACGGGGTACGACACCAGGGTGCGAACATTTGTCAATGTCATAGCCACCACTAAAGGCGGCACCCACTTAGCTGGTTTTGAGGCTGGCGTAGTAAAAGTTTTTCGTAAGCACATTGAAGCCAACGCGCGGAAACTAAAAGCCGGCAGTGATCGCCCGGAAAAGGAAGACGTCCTTGCTGGTCTCACCGCCATCGTTACGGTCCGGCTGGCAGAGCCGCAGTTCGAGGGGCAAACCAAAGAAGTTTTGGGAACGAGCGCGGTTCGAGGAATCGTCGCCAGAGTGGTCGAACGCGAACTGACTGAACTTCTCACAGCGCCGCCCCGCGGGGCCAAGCACCAGGTGAACCTTGTATTCGACAAGATCGTGGCTGAAATGAAAACCCGCATTAGCGCTCGCCTACATCGGGAAACTCAGCGGCGTAAAAATGCTCTAGAAACATCGTCGCTGCCATCGAAATTGGCGGATTGCAGAACATCTGATAACTCCCGCAGTGAGCTGTTCATCGTCGAAGGTGATAGCGCGCTAGGAACCGCAAAGCTGGCCCGATCCTCGGAATTTCAAGCTCTCTTACCTATCCGCGGCAAAATCCTCAATGTTCAAAAAGCATCTGTTGCGGACATGCTCAAGAACACCGAATGCGCTTCTATCATCCAAGTGGTGGGAGGTGGGTCGGGGCGCTCTTTTGATCTAGAAGCGGTTCGCTACGGAAGGATCATCTTCATGGCGGATGCTGATGTTGATGGTGCCCACATCCGTACTTTGTTACTCACGTTGTTTTTCCGTTATATGCGCCCTCTGGTTGACGCTGGTCGAGTTTTCGCCGCTGTTCCACCGTTGCATCGCGTCGAAACAGCCGGCGCCGGGAAACGTGCGAGTGATGTGACCTACACGTATTCAGAGCAGGAACTCCGCACGGTTTTGAATAAACTTGAACGCTCCGGACGCCGGTACCGAGAACCGATCCAACGGTATAAGGGCCTAGGGGAAATGGACGCTGATCAATTAGCAACCACCACCATGGACCCTCGGCATCGTTTACTTCGACGGGTGACGGTGCCGGACGCGGAACGAGCAGAGCGCATGTTCCAACTTCTGATGGGATCAGATGTTGCTCCCCGAAAGGAATTCATTATCGAAGGAGCGCAAGCATTGGATCGTGAGCGGATCGACGCTTAAATTCCCTGGCGCCTTTCGCTGATATGAAGCGCCAGGGACTTCAGCTTGTTAACGAGAGAACAGCTCGCTCGCTGGTCCAGAGACTGCACTAATGGGCGTCGGGCTGGGAATTCCTGATCCATCCCGGCGCCCGGTTGGCGCCGGGAGTGGAAGGGGATTTCCACCGGCCGCGCTGGCGTAAGCAGGGCCCACACCAGCCCATGCAGAAAGAAGAGTGTCCTCACCGTTTAAGAATCGGTGGCACCGAACGCCACCGGTAGCTCTTCCTTTCCCTGGATACAGTGAAAAATCTGTTACCTTCACCGAACCATTTTGAGTTTCGGGTAAAGCTGATGAGCTTCCTGCCACTGTGACCACCACAGCATCAGGGTTCTCTTTTGGTACTGCTCCGAACCAAAGACCGCGAGCATGACCGCTCATTTTCATTCCGGCGATTCCTCCGCCAGCTCGACCTTGTGGTCGGACCAAACTCGCCGGGAAATGCAGCAATTGTGCGTCTGTGGTGATGAAACAAAGTTCTTCCTCGCCATTGCCAAGTTCTACCGCACCGACCACTTCATCGTCGTCGCGTAAACCAATCACTTCCCAAATGTCACGCCCATTGGGGTGTTCCGGAGTGACGCGCTTCACTATTCCGAGCGCTGTACCCAAAGCTAAACCGGGGGAGTCTTTGGTTATGCCGATGACTGTCAAAACTCGTTCCCCGGCGGGAAGGTCCACGAAGGATCCTAAGGCGGATCCGCCGGCAAGATGAGGCGCGCCGTGCGCGGTTGGAAGAACAGGAAGCTCTAAGACGGATATTCGGATTGCCCGGCCCCGTGAGGTAATGCACGCAACGTCGCCCCGAGCTGTGCTTCGTGTTGCGGCAATGATGACGTCATGAGGGCGTCGTTCGAATGATGTGTTTTCAGGCAAGGGATCCGCAGTCGCTGTACGTGCTAATAAACCCGTTGCAGATAACAACACTCGGCAGGGGTCGTCCGGAATCTCTAGCGGTGTTGTCGTGATCTGAAGACCAGCAGACGCCAATAAGACGGTGCGTCTCGGGGTGCCATGCTCTTGGGCGACAGTCGCGAGCTCATTGGACACCACAGCTCGTAAAAGACGATCGTCGCCGAGAATGTTTTGTAGGCCAGAGATGAGGCTCCGTAGCTGTTCTGCTTCAGTGTCCAATTCAAGCCGACTAAATTTTGTGAGTCGGCGTAAGCGCAGTTCCAGAATGTATTCGGCCTGTTCGGTCGAAAGGTCAAAAACTTGCGTCAGTCTCGTACGCGCTACCGAAGCATCATCGCTAGAGCGGATAATAGCGATCACTTCATCAATATCAAGGATCGCTTTAAGCAGCCCCTCCACAAGGTGGAGACGTTGCTCTGCTTGGTCCAGTCGGTGTTGACTACGGCGTCGGACCACGTCAAGGCGGAAATTGACGTAAACACGAAGTAATTCACGAAGGCCAAGCGTTTGTGGTTGCCCATCGACAAGCGCTACGTTATTGATGCCGAATGAATCTTCCAGCGGGGTTAATCGATAAAGCTGATTAAGAAGTGCCTCTGGATTAAAGCCATTCTTCACCTCGATAACTAAACGCAAACCATGTTCGCGGTCAGTAAGGTCAATGACGTCACTGATGCCTTGAATTTTTTTGGTACGGGCGAGTTCTACGATTCGTTCACGCACTTTTTCCGGCCCCACGGTGTAAGGCAGCTCAGTGATGATGATGCCTTTTCGTCGCGGGGTGACGTTTTCGATGCGCGCAGACGCCCGAACCCGGAATGTGCCCCGTCCAGTGCGGTAGGCGTCGTGAATGCCGTCAAGGCCCACAATTCGGCCTCCGGTTGGCAAATCTGGCCCAGGAATAAAACGCATGAGGTCGTCTGTGCTTGCGTCTGGATGGCTGAGCAAGTGACGGGCGGCTGCGATAACCTCAACCAAATTATGTGGCGGCATGTTGGTGGCCATGCCCACTGCGATACCGCTGGCACCGTTGACTAAAAGATTAGGAAATGCTGCTGGCATTACCTCTGGTTGGGTGAGCTGGTCGTCATAGTTAGGGACAAAATCCACGGTTGATTCGTCAAGGGATTCGGTCAGCAAAGTGGCTGGTGCTGCTAGACGTGCTTCGGTGTACCGCATCGCTGCTGGACCGTCGTCTAAGGACCCAAAGTTGCCATGGCCATCGACCAAAGGCAAGCGAAGAGAAAATGATTGCGCCATGCGGACGAGGGCATCGTAAATAGCCCCGTCCCCATGCGGGTGGTATTTACCCATGACTTCGCCAACGACGCGGGAGCTTTTAACGTGGCCACGTTCAGGACGAAGGCCAAGCTCTCCCATTGAATAGAGAATCCGCCGTTGTACAGGTTTAAGGCCATCGCGTGCATCAGGGAGTGCTCGTGAATAAATCACCGAATAGGCATACTCCAAGAATGAATCCTGCATTTCGGATTGAACATCAATATCGACAATCCGTTCGGTCAGGTCCGGTTGGGGCGGCGCGGAACGACGGGCCACAGGTACTCCTCAAAGTGATCGGAAGCGCATCGGCGTTCATCCTGCCGTGTAGACGCCTCGCTACTTTAAGAGGCTCACCGAGCTAGTCATGAGGTAAATGAATGAGCATCTGTCTCAGCGGGAAAGTGGTGTGGCAGCAACGAATCCGGCAACAAATATTTCTCGTAACGACGAAATCGAGCGCATAGCGATACCATCATCGATGACCTGTTACGGTCAAACTAGTGCCCATCTGAGAGGCGGCGAGGTCATGCGGGTCGCAATTCCTCGGGAAGTAAAGAATAACGAGTACCGGGTAGCAATCACTCCATCCGGAGTTCATGAACTTACTCGCCATGGTCATGAGGTATACGTCGAAACAGCTGCTGGGGAAGGTTCATCAATTACTGACTCGGATTATCAATCCGCTGGAGCCAGGATTGTGCCGTCCGCTGACGAGACATGGCACAGTGGAGAATTGATCCTCAAAGTCAAAGAGCCCATTCCGGTGGAATACCACCGTATGGAAGCCGGGAAAGTCCTTTTTACCTACTTGCATTTGGCTGCTGATGCCGCACTCACTCAAGAACTAGTGGACCGAAAAGTTACTGCGATCGCATACGAGACCGTCGAACTCGCCGATGGGACCTTGCCTCTTCTAGCACCCATGAGCGAAGTAGCGGGCCGTCTCGCTCCGCAAGTAGGAGCTCATACTTTGATGCGTGCACAAGGTGGGCGAGGAATTCTTATGGGTGGCGTGTCCGGTGTTTACGCCGCCAAGGTAGTTGTTCTTGGCGCAGGAGTAGCGGGGATGAATGCGGCAGCTATCGCTTTAGGAATGCAAGCTGAAGTGTTACTCGTTGACCGCAACATCGAACGTTTGCGGCTGATGGACCGCATATATCAAGGTCATGTGCAAACTGTCGCGTCTAACGCGTTTGAAGTGACGAACGCAATCCTTGATGCAGATTTAGTGATTGGGGCCGTTCTTGTTCCTGGCGCAAAAGCACCAACGCTTGTTACGGATGATCACGTAGCAATGATGAAATCAGGCAGCGTTTTGGTGGATATTTCTATCGATCAAGGCGGGTGCTTTGAAAGTTCACACCCGACGACGCATGCTGATCCTACGTATATGGTCCACGATTCAGTTTTTTATTGCGTCGCTAACATGCCCGGTGCGGTTCCCTACACATCCACATATGCCTTAACGAACGTCACCCTTCCGTATGTCGTGGAGCTAGCCGGACATGGATGGAAAGCAGCGATGCGAGGAGACCAAGCATTAGCCGTTGGCTTAAATACCCATGACGGAGCGGTGACATGCGGACCAGTCGCGCAGGCTCATCAGCTACCTTTTTCTCCGGTAGATACTGCTCTATTGAAATGAGTTAGTTTCCTTCGTGTTCGAGTCTCCCCGTTTTTCAGTGAGCCGATTAAGCTCACGCGAGTGACACCTCCTCAGCGGGTGGCCCCAGGGCGTGCTCCACGACATGCTGATCTCGGGTATGCCACTGACTCCTCGGGTGAAAGTGATTCTTTTGCACTGCGCGATCTCTCGGGCCTGCAGCGAGCAATGATTGGATGGCTTGAGCATTTAGAGATCGAACGAGGCATGGCCGCGAACACGTTGGTTTCTTACCAACGGGATGCGCGCCGATATCTCCATTTCCTTCATGCCCGTGGCCGTGTGGTGCCTAACGATGTAAGCGAACTAGACGTGACTGATTTTCTTCTATCGCTCCGAGAAGGAGATGAGCACCATCAGGCATTGACTGCCTCGTCTGCAGCGAGAACATTAGTTGCTGTTCGGGGAGCCCACCGGTTCATGCTCGCTGAGGGGTTGGCTAATACTGATCCCGCCGCAGCCGTCAAACCCCCAACCATGGCGAAAAGATTACCCAAGGCCATCGATCCGCATGCAGTCGAACGGCTTCTTCATGCTGCCCTAGACACTACGAACGGGTTACGTGATCGAGCCCTGCTGGAGGTGTTGTACGGGTGTGGGGCGCGGATTAGCGAAGCGGTTGGGCTTGATCGTGACGATCTGGATTTAGACAACGGAGTTGTTCGGTTATTTGGCAAGGGTGGTCGGCAACGCGTCGTGCCGGTTGGTTCATTCGCCACCTCGGCGCTTCGCAAATATTTTGAGGGTTCGCGTCTTGAGCTTTCCAAGGTGGGCGCTCAGCGATCCGGACGGGCTATCACAGCGGTTTTTCTTAACAGTCGGGGCGGGCGTTTGTCTCGCCAAAGTGCTTGGGTGGCGTTGCGGGCGGCGGCTGAGCGCGCCGCATTGGCAGAGCATGTGAGCCCGCATACGTTGCGGCATTCTTTCGCAACCCATCTGTTGGAGGGTGGGGCTGATGTTCGAGTAGTACAGGAGTTACTGGGGCATGCATCAGTCACGACAACGCAGATTTACACCATGGTGACGGTGCAGCGGCTCCGTGAGGTGTATGCCTCCACTCATCCCAGAGCAAGGTAAAGGTACGGTGTGCCGGCTTGATGCTGAGGGACAAGCCCGACTAGGGTCGGCAGGACCCGTACCGATTAACGGGGGAGTCTCGTTATGGAACATGACGTCAGCGAAAGTGGTTTTCATGTGAGCGCTGCTCAGCCATTCAAGAGCTCGGCCGGTGATGGCTCGTCTGCCGGTGTGTGGGGCGACGTCCGGTCGGCTCCACTGGGAGAAGCAAATCTCTCACCATCATCTACCGTTTTTGGACAAGAACTGGCACACGATGGCGGCTCCACATCCGCGGTTTTGGGTCCGACTGGTCGCCCTTTGCCAGTTTTTGCCAATCCGATACCGCTGACTTCGCATGGTCCTGCTCGGATTATTGCGATGTGCAATCAAAAAGGTGGGGTAGGTAAAACAACCACCACGATCAACTTAGGTGCTGCTCTTGCTGAAATAGGGCGCCGCGTGCTGCTAGTTGATTTTGATCCTCAAGGGGCATTATCCGTTGGGCTAGGTGTCAAACCACACGAGTTAGACGTGACGGTCTATAACCTCCTGATGGACCGTCAGGTGAGCGTCGAAGCTGTAGTCCAAAAGACGTCTATCAGCGGCCTTGATCTCCTTCCCGCGAATATCGATTTGTCGGCGGCGGAGGTGCAGCTTGTTGGTGAAGTGGCGCGTGAAATGGTCCTCGGGCGGGTCTTGCGTCCCATTGTCGATAACTACGACATTGTTCTCATTGATTGCCAACCATCTCTAGGTTTGCTGACAATCAACGCTTTAACTGCAGCACACGGGGTGGTGATTCCGTTGGAGTGTGAGTTCTTCGCACTTCGTGGGGTAGCGCTATTAGTAGAGACCATTGAAAAAGTTCAAGATCGTTTAAATCCTGGTCTTGAAGTTGATGGAATTTTGGCCACCATGTACGACAATCGCACCCTGCACAGCCGAGAAGTTGTCGCTAGAGTCGTGGAAGCTTTTGGAGATCAGGTTTTTCATACCGTCATTGGACGTACCATCAAGTTCCCGGACGCATCTGTTGCGGCAGAACCGATCACTACGTATGCGACGAGCCATGCCGGAGCTGAGGCTTACCGTCAGTTGGCCCGTGAGTTGATCGCTCGCGGCGATGCTGCCTGACTCTTCCGTTGCGCGAACAGGTTCTCATTCTGAGCTCGCTTCTTTAAGCCAGCAAGCGAATGAAGCCTCAGTACTACTTACGGGGCGCGGTCGATCTGCCCCCTTTCAAGTGCGTTTAACAATCTTCGAGGGACCGTTCGATTTATTGCTTGGGCTGATTGCTAAACACGAGCTTGATATCACTGAGGTGGCACTTGCTCAAGTAACTGATGACTTTATTGCACATATTCGCGCCGATGAGTCTGCCTGGGATTTGGCTCAAGCCAGTGAGTTCCTAGTTGTTGCCGCAACCTTGCTAGACCTTAAAGCCAGTCGCTTACTTCCAGCGGCCGCAGTAGAAGACGAAGACGATCTTGCTCTTTTGGAAGCTCGCGATTTGCTGTTCGCGCGGCTCATGCAATACCGAGCTTTTAAAGAAGTCGCTGCTATTTTCGCTGAGCGCATGGCAACAGTAGGTCGTCGTTACCCCCGTCGAGTTCCTTTGGAAAGTCATTTTGCCGTGTTACTGCCTGAACTTGTCATGTCTGTGACTTCGGAGCAGTTAGCGGCTATAGCGGCGAGAGCGTTAGCTCCTCGAATCCCACCAACAGTTGGCCTTGCGCATTTGCATTCCTCAGCGGTAAGTGTGCGTGAGCAAGCTGCACTGATCGCTGGGCGACTCAGGCAAGCTCGTATGGTCACTTTCCGTTCATTGATCCGCGGTGCTGAACCCGTGGTTATTGTGGCCCGGTTTCTCGCTCTCCTTGAATTATTCAGAGATGCCTCAGTTTCCTTTGATCAAATCAGCCCATTAGGTGAGTTAACAATTAGGTGGACTGGCGCAGAGGACGGTGAGGTGTTGGTGACTGATGAATTTGATGGAGAAAAATTTGAGCTTAGGGAACGCGATGGTGCGTAAGGCTATGGTGATAAAAGAAGAATTGCGACGATACACTCACCGATATGCCCGACGCGCCGCCTGATCCTTCTGGTAGCACCGACATTGCTGAATCAACAGAGCGCGATGGCTCAACCAGGAGCACTGATGAAGAGCTGTTGATCGATCTCTCTGCTACTCCCTCTGGTTTGCGTGGTGCTGTTGAGGCCGTTCTCATGGTCGCGGAAGATCCAATTACTGCAACCCAGCTCGCAGATGTGATCGGTGTTTCTCCGTCGGATGTTCTTGATTCACTTGAGCAGTTATCTCACGAGTACGACGGTCAGGGGAGAGGATTCCAGCTTCGTTCAGTAGGTGAGGGCTGGCGCATTTTCAGTCGGGTGGAGTACGCCCCGATTGTGGAGCAACTCATTATTGGTGGGCAACAGGCGCGCCTTACCCAGGCGGCATTGGAGACGTTAGCTGTCATCGCTTATCGGCAGCCCATCAGCCGCGCTCGGATTAGTGTGGTTCGGGGCGTTTCGGTTGACGGGGTGATTCGGACGTTACTCACCCGTGGACTCGTCGAAGAAGCAGGAACCAATGATCAGACTGGCGCCATGTTGTATCGAACAACAGAAATGTTTTTAGAACGGATGGGATTGTCATCGCTAGCGGATCTACCAGCGCTAGCACCTTACCTACCAGAAGCCGACGTGCTTGATGAACTTGCTCAGCAGGGACTTTCATGACCCAACGTAAATCAGCTCCTCCCACTCCAGTCGACCCGCACCATGAGGGAGGAGTGCGGTTACAAAAAGTTCTTGCTCAGGCCGGCTTAGGTTCTCGTCGTGCCTGCGAAGTTCTTATCGGAACAGGACGTGTTGAAGTGGATGGGCGCATCGTCCGGGAGCAAGGAATTCGGGTTGACCCTGACCGTCAAATCATTCGAGTCGATGGCACCCGCCTTCAACTTGATGATTCAGTCTCTTATCTAGCATTCAATAAACCTGCGGGTGTCGTCAGTACCATGCGTGATGAACGTGGTCGCCCTTGTGTAGCTGACTTTCTTGATCGCGTCCCTGGTCGGACGTTAGACCATCCAGAGCGGTTATTTCATGTTGGTCGGTTAGATGCCGAAACCGAAGGTCTTTTACTGATCACTGGTGATGGTGACCTAGCGCATCGTTTGCAACATCCCTCTTACGGTGTGCCTAAGACTTATCTCGCGGAAGTTCCCGGTCCAGTTGCTCGGGATGTTGGGCGTCAGCTGCGAGCCGGAGTGGAACTCGATGATGGCGTAGTTCGAGTGGATTGGTTTCGGCTCGTGGATTCCCAGCCGGGGCGCGCGTTGGTCGAAGTGGTTCTCCATGAGGGTCGTCAACATATCGTCCGCCGAGCGTTAGCTTATGTGGGATGCCCGGTGCAGCGTTTAGTCCGCGTACAAGTGGGCCCGATCAAATTAGGTGAGTTACGACCGGGTCGTTGGCGGGCGCTGACCACAGTTGAACGTGGGCTTCTTTTCCACGCGGCTGGGATGTAAGTGATGCCAGCAAGAAAGTTCATGACCTGGATTTGCCGTGCGAGGGAGGTGATTTAGTTGGGCGTGCGGGCTATTCGCGGGGCTATTCAAGTGAATGCGGACGAGCGAAATGAAGTGCTCGCGGCTACTAAAGAGCTAGTGGCAGCTGTTCTGCATGACAATGCTCTTCACCGTGATCAACTGATCTCCATTTTGTTTACAGTCACGCCAGACCTTCACTCAGAATTTCCCGCCGTCGCGGCGCGCGAATTGGGGCTGCATGACGTGCCTTTGATGTGTGCTGTCGAAGTGGATGTGACTGGAGCATTACCCCGAGTTGTCCGTTTGATGGCGCACGCTGAACTTGACACACCTCGTGCTGACATTCGTCATGTGTATTTGCGTGGGGCAGTTTCCTTACGCCGAGATATAGCCCAGTGAAAGAACTTCCCGAGGATGCACTCCCAGGAGTTGTCCTAGTAGTGGGCGCCGGCTTGATGGGAACTAGCATCGGGATGGCTCTCAGTGCCCGGGGGGTGAAAGTGTTTGTCACGGACATCTCAGTAGGGGCAGCGGCGTTAGCTGGCGATCTTCAAGCTGGACATCCACTGACCGAAGGGGTGCACATAGACCCTGACGTAGTAGTGGTCGCAACTCCTCCCCAGGCCACAGCAGATGTTGTGGTTAATTCTCTCCGTTGTTATCCCCAAGCTGTTGTCACTGACATGGCCAGTGTGAAGAAAGTGATCACAGAACAGATCGGTCAGGAAATACGCGACGTATCCCGATATGTCGGTGGGCACCCTATGGCTGGTCGAGAACGAACTGGAGCGTCAGCAGCTCGGGGAGATCTCTTCGTTGGAAGGCCATGGATTCTGACACCAGATCCGACGTGCGACACGCGGGCGCTGCGCTCTGTTCAGTTTTTGGCTGAGTCGGTAGGTGCACGTGTCAGTGTGATGACCCCAGCAGAGCATGATGTTGCTGTTGCAGCGGTCTCCCATCTCCCACAAGTAGCGGCGAGTCTGGTAGCGGCACAGTTGAGCCATGTGCCGCTGCGCGCCGTTGCTTTGGCAGGTCCGGGGCTTCGTGATGTCACCAGGATTGCAGCAAGTGATCCAGGTTTGTGGACGCAAATTCTCGGGAGCAACGCTGAAGCGTTGGTGCCTTTTTTAAAGAGCCTTCGCGGAGAGCTTGATCAAGTCATTGGATCTCTCGTCAAGATGAGTCAGGGGAGCGAAACTTATAGTGGCGTTCAGGGAGAAACGATAAGTCGCGATCTCTTTACGGCAGCTCAAGACGTTTTAGCGCAGATGATCATATCGGGACAACGAGGTCGAGCACGCCTTCCTGGCAAACATGGTGCGGAGGCATCACGCTACGAAACGATCGTCGCTTTGATTTCCGATGAAATAGGCCAATTAGGCCATCTCCTCACTGATGTTGGCGCGCTGGGGGTCAGTGTGGAGGATGTTCGGGTTGACCATGGCCAGGGAAGACAAGTCGGTTCCGTTGAGCTTGACGTCGTACCATCAGTAGCGGCAGGGTTAGCAGACTCTTTAGGAAGGGCTGGCTGGGTAGTCCATCGGGTGGGTTCCGAATTGTGATCCTCGCCCAGAAGCTGGTCTGAGCTAGTCTTCTTCAGCCCCATTTCTTCTCGTGACTTGCAAGGAGCTTTGTCGTGCCTGCCCTCTCATCGCCGCTCATTGTGGCTGTTGACGGTCCTAGTGGGTCGGGAAAATCCAGTGTGTCTCGTGAGGTAGCTCGACGTTTTGGTGCGGAATATCTCGACACTGGTGCGATGTATCGAGCGTTAACGTGGTGGTGCTTGAATCATCAGATTGACCCCGCAGATCAGGATGCCGTTGTCACTGAACTTAATCGCATCGTCATCGTGATGGGTATGGATCCGCAAGATCCTCACGTGAGAGTTCATGCAGTTGATAAAACCCAAAAAGTCGATGTGACAATTGCGATTCGTGAACCCGTTATTAGTAAAAATGTCAGTTTAGTAGCAACTAACTTGACCGTACGCAACCGGATGCGGGAATGGCAGCGCACGCTAATTCGTGAGCACTCCGATGGCATCGTCGTGGAGGGGCGAGACATTACTACAGTGATCGCTCCGGAAGCCCCTGTACGAGTGTTACTCACTGCCGACGAGCATGAGCGGTTAGCGCGTCGAACGCGCGAGCTACATGGCTCAGTAACTGCAATAACAGTTGAGGCTACTCGGGATCAGGTGGTTCGACGGGATACTGATGACGCTACTGTCGCATCGTTTACTGAGCCAGCTGATGGAGTAGTGGTTATTGATTCTTCAATGATGGCTTGGTCTGCGGTGGTGGATGCTTTGGTCGATGTGATTTGTCGTCTCACTACGCATCGGCCGCGATTTTTATGACATCTCAACAGCATGAAGCGATTACGGCTCCATCAGTTCGTCGTGCCGCTGGTGGGAGGCGCGTCGGGCAGTTTCTTGCACATTCGTGCTACCGCCCGACAGTGCTTGGCCATGAACACGTCCCCACCGCAGGCCCAGTCATTCTGGCCTCTAACCATTCTGCTTTCCTCGATGGTCCGTTAGTTTTCGGTTTAACACCGCGACCAGCCCATTTTTTGGTTAAAGCCGAGGCTTTTCGCGGTTTTTTTGGGTGGGTGCTGAAGAGTTCTGGGCAAATCCCAGTTCAGCGCTCGGGAGTGGATCGACGAGCTATGCAAACAGCGTTGGCGGTCCTGCGCCGCGGTGGCGGTGTGGGAATGTTCCCTGAGGGAACCCGCGGCCGAGGTGACGTCGCCGCTGTACACCAGGGAGTGACATGGTTGGCCATGGCAAGTGGTGCTCCTGTTGTTCCGGTTGCGACCTTGGGCACCCGCTCACCAACCGGTGGAGCAGATCGAATACCCCGATTATGGCGACGCCTCGCGGTGGTTTTTGGTGCTCCTTTGATGCTCAAACGGCAAGCTGGAATGCCACGACAAGCAGCTAGTGCTCTTTTGACTGAACAACTACGACAAGCGTTAGCCGCACACGTTCTCGCGAGTGCGCAACGGACAGGCATTGATCTTCCGGAGGTTCACGATGGAACATGAGCAGCTCATACATGAGGAAGATGGTGTCGCTCGTAGTCTTCGTGCGGGTTTAACTGCATACACGTTGACTGAAGCAGATGAAAATCTGCTGGACCATGCAGGGTCTGGCGAAAATGATCTTGACTTTCTCGGCCCGGTGCCAGTCTTGGCGGTGGTAGGTCGTCCTAACGTTGGGAAGTCAACATTGGTAAACCGGATCCTTGGGCGCCGCGAGGCGGTGGTCGAAGATGTTCCTGGAGTCACGAGAGACCGAGTGACATACGAAGCCGAGTGGGCAGGTCGCCAATTTCGCGTTGTTGACACAGGGGGATGGCAACGTCAGGTGCGAGGCATTGATTTACGTGTGGCCGAACAGGCTGAGCTGGCCATTGAAATCGCCGATGCGGTGCTGCTAGTGGTTGATGCTGTCGTTGGTGCGACTGCGGAAGATGAGGCCGTGGTTCGGGTCGTACGACGTGCTGGTAAACCAGTTCTTCTCGCTGCAAATAAAGTTGACGATCAGCGTTTTGAAGCAGATGCCACTGCTCTATGGGCTTTAGGGGTGGGGGAGCCATATGCCGTGTCAGCGCTTCACGGACGCGGTAGCGGTGATCTTCTCGATGCCGTGTTAGCAGCTTTTCCGGACCAACTCCGCACTAACACCAGTCCCACTTCGAGTTTGCGACGAGTTGCGCTGGTGGGTCGTCCCAATGTCGGTAAGTCGAGTCTGCTGAATCGGACGGCAGGTCACGAACGTGTTGTCGTCGATGATGTGCCGGGGACGACACGTGACCCGGTGGACCAAGTAGTTGAGTTGGCAGGACGGGAATGGTGTTTTGTGGATACCGCGGGGATCCGCCGCCGGGTTCATCAAACGCGCGGTGCAGATTTCTATGCTTCATTGCGGACGCAATCAGCAATCGAACGAGCGGAAGTTGCTGTCGTGCTCATCGATGCTGGTGTTCCGATCAGCGAGCAGGATGTGCGAGTCGTGCAGCATGTCATCACGGCTGGTCGGGCTTTGGTGTTGGCGTACAACAAGTGGGATCTCGTCGATGAAGAACGCCGGCGTTACTTGGAACGTGAGATTGAGGTTGAGTTCGCTCATGTGGCCTGGGCCCTGAGGGTTAACTTGTCCGCGCTTACTGGTCGCCGGATTGATCGCCTCGTCCCAGCATTTGATACTGCTTTAGCGTCGTGGGAGCAGCGTGTTCCCACAGGTCGGCTTAATTCTTTTTTTGCTGAGGTGATCGCAGAGCATCCGCATCCAATCCGTGGGGGTCGCCAGCCGCGCGTGCTTTTTGCAACCCAAGCTTCGACCAGGCCGCCGAAGTTCGTCATTTTTGCGAGCGGTTTTCTCGAAGCTGGTTATCGGCGGTTTTTGGAACGGCGGTTGCGTGAGGAATTCGGTTTTACCGGGTCACCGATTGCGTTGAGTGTCCGAGTCCGAGAACGTCGTCCGCGATAACAGCCATACCGAAGTCACTAGATGGCACTCGGAATTAGCTAGCAACCATCACTGTGGGTTCATAGGTCACCGGAAAATTGACTGAGCGGGCGATAAAGCAATAAGTCCCTACGTCCTCGTGAACTGCCAACGCTGCTTTCCGCATTGCTGCCTGGGCCACAGTGACGGCGGGGCGAAGCGTCACGTGGGTAAAGTTTCCTTTTCCCTCAGGGTCTTCGTGCATGACTCCTTGCGGGCGGTCGCCATACTTGGTGACAACGATTCCCCGGGTTGCAGCGAGGTGGAGATACCACAGCATGTGGCATTGGGCGAGGGAAGCGACAAGTAACTCCTCTGGGTTCCAGCGGGCAGGATTCCCCCGAAAAGATGGATCAGAAGATCCGAGAATTGGATCTTTCCCTGGAACGCTAAGACTATGGTCACGGCTGTATTGCTGGTAGCTGCTTGTTCCTGATCCTTGATTGCCGAGCCAGGTCAATTCAACGGTGTAAAGATGGTTGCTCATGAAAGTTCCCTACGGCAAGCTGCGTGATTGACTCAGGATTTAAAATCCTAAGCTCCTTCTAAAACGCGAGGAGGGTTAAGACTGTCGTCATGCGGGACGACCAGTTACCGTATAACAGTTTCTGTCGGGCTGACAGGATTTGAACCTGCGACCCCTTGACCCCCGGCGTCCAAACGGCTCGCCCCTTACCAAGAGCCGTGTGATTCCGGGGCTCGGATCAAGCAGAGCACGTCATGAGATGCATGGCTTGCACGATTCCGGTCCCCTTCTCGTCCCCTCACGCGCCGCCGTGTAGGGGGACGTTGGTGTCGAGCGGGCGCGCTCAAAGATCTGTGAGCGCAGGTCCGAAACCTCCCCGGCGTCGCGCCGGGTCCAACGACAGCATGTCGCTTGGATAAAATACGCACACGGCAGACTGCTATGTGCAAGGATTTTATCCATGAAGGCGATCGGTGAGAGCCTGCCGTTGACGTTCACTACGGAGACGGCACGGTCGCACGGCATGCATCCGCGCGACCTGTACTCCTGGCGGGACGCGGGTCAAGTTGTGGAACTATCCCGCGGCGTGTTCCGTCGCGCCGACGCGCCACCGGCGTCATATCCGGATGCGCTGGCGATCGCGTATCGGTCACCGCGCGCGATCGTGTGTTGCGTGTCGGCGGCTGCGATCCACGAGTTGACCGACGAGATGCCGCCCGCGGTGCAGATCGCGGTGCCGAAGCGCTCGCATTCCCCCGTGATCGAGTATCCGCCCGTGAGCGTGTTCCGTTTCGACGAGACCACATTCGAGCTCGGCTTGTCGTCGTTCGAGGCGGGCCCGGGCGAGATAGTGCGGATCTACGACGCGGCGCGCACGGTGGTGGATCTGATGCGCTTCCGCCGCCGACTCGGCGAGCCGATTGCGCACGCCGCCCTCAACCGCTATCTGGTCTCCGCCGGAGCGCGACCCGCGCGGCTCCTGGACTACGCGGACGCACTGGGCACGTTCGGGCCCGTGCGCGCTGCCCTCGACGTGGCGAGCGCCCGATGAACCGGCCCACGCGAGACAGCGCGGCGGGACGCGCGTATCTGGATCTGCAGAACCGTGCCCGCCGAGAGAAACGCGGCACACAGGAACTACTGACGATGTATGTCGTGGAGCGGTGGCTGGCACGCCTCTCCCGCTCGCCCTACGCGGACGACTTCGTTCTCAAGGGCGGAATGCTGCTGGCGTCGTTCGGTACCCGTCGCCCGACCGTTGATGCGGACGCGCTGGCTAGGAATATGTCATATAACGAGGCGACCGTCGCCCGGCGTGTCGCCGAGGTCGCGTCGCTTAAGGACCCGGACGACGGTGTGGAGTTCCTGCCCAGGACGGTCACAACTGCAGTGATCCGCGACGATGCGTTCTACTCGGGTGTCCGGGTGACGATGGGTGCGCAGCTTGCGACCGCCCGGGTGAAGCTGCGTCTCGACATCAATTTCGGAGATCCGGTCACCCCGGCACCCCGCCCGGTTGTGCTGCCGGCATTGCGGCCAGATGTTGCACCGATCCAAATCCTGGGCTACCCGATCGAGACAGTGCTCGCCGAGAAGCTGGTCACCGCGATCGACTTGGGGCGGGCCAATACTCGTGTGCGGGACTTCGCCGATCTATATACCCTTACCGGCATCCAGAGCGTGCGATGCGATTCGGTACGCGCGGCGGTCGAGGCGACTGCGGCTTTCCGTGGCGTCACCCTGGCCCCCATGTCGGAGGCCGTCGAAGGTCTGGAAACCCTGCGTGCAAAGACGTACGCCGCCTACCGCAAAAGCCTGGGGGGATCGACTGTGCAGGGTCTTCCGCAGCAGTTCGTCGACGTGATCGCGGCTGTCGTTGCGTTCATTGACCCCGTCGTTAGCGGGCTTGTCGGCGATGCCACTTGGGAACCGATGATGCGTCGGTGGGAACTGGAATAAGAAGTCCTCGCTACTGACGGCTGACTTCGGGCGATCACAGGCTGAACGACTTGTTTGGACCTCGGGTCTGACAGATCGGAAGAGTTCTGGTCCCCTTTTGGTCCCCCACGGACCTCGGAAACAACGAAGCCCTGATGAACTATGCGTCTCATCAGGGCTTTTCCGTCGGGCTGACAGGATTTGAACCTGCGACCCCTTGACCCCCAGTCAAGTGCGCTACCAAACTGCGCCACAGCCCGATCTTTCGAACGTGACTCTAGCGCAATCCAGACAGGGATACCGATCCGGTTACTTACGGGAGCGTTATCCAAGCACTCAACCTTCTCGCCTACTCTCTTGAGGTGAGATCAGCGTTCAATCAGCCCATTGATCGGTGTGAAGCCAAAATCAGGCGTGAGGAAATCCTTACGGTGCCAAACGTGTTGTCCGCAGTGCGATTGGCGGGAGTTCCGCTTTTTCTTTGGCTCATTCTGACGAAACACGATGGATGGGCTTTCGCGGTTTTAGCGTTTGCTGGCGTCACTGACTATCTCGACGGCAAGATCGCCCGGCGTTACGGGTGGACGTCCCGGTTGGGGGAGCTACTTGATCCAGCGGCGGATCGGCTCTACATCGTATGCACCCTTATCGGTTTGGCAATCCGCGGCATCATTCCTTGGTGGCTGGTTGCTGTTCTACTGGCCCGTGAGATTTTTCTGGCGGGTCTTCTCGGGGTTCTTCGACGCAGAGGTCACGGCCCGTTAGCGGTTAATTTCATCGGTAAAGCTGCCACCTTTAATTTGCTTTACGCTTTTCCATTGGTTCTTCTAGGAGAAGGTGAATCCGCCATCCATGATGCTGCGCGCACTTTAGGATGGGCCTTCATCTGGTGGGGCGTTTTTCTTTACTGGTCGGCCGCGGTGCTCTATGTGCAGCAGGGTGTAATCCTTCTCCGACAAGATGATGACTCGGATCGTCATCCCGCTGCTCAACAAACTGACAGACCATGACGCGCTCCCATCAACGGCCTTTGCCATGGTCTCACCGTGGGGCGACGGACTTATTAACCCTTTTGGCTCAGCATCCGCTTGACCCCGGATACGAGGCATCAGCTCATCGGCGTGTTGCTCATGGACAGCAAGCATCGATCAACTGGGGACGTTCTTTCCGTGCGACGACGGGAATCCTCATCATCGGAGCGCTGCTGGCCACCGCTTGGGTGCAGGCGCGACGAGCTGGCCCGACAGGTGCTGCGTACCGTCAAAATGTCATGAAACAGATTGGCGTCAGGACTGAGCAAATTGACATCATGGAACGCGAAACCGCAGTCCTGAGCCGACGTATTGAAGCAGCACGCATTAAGACCCTTTCTTTGCGGTCTCACGAGTCTTCTCGGCAATTATCAGAGCTTCTCGTCGCCACCGGAGCCCAGGAGATCACTGGTGCCGGCGTGGTGATCACCATGGACGATGCTTCGGGTGTCACCGTTGATGTGAATTCTCAGAAAGGAAGAGTCCTTGATCAGGACATTCAGGCGATCGTGAATGGGTTATGGCATTCCGGGGCGCGAGCTGTTGCTATCAACGGGCACCGTTTGACCACTCGGTCAGCTATTCGTTCTGCAGGAGAAGCAATTCTGGTGAATTACCGACCGCTTGCTCGGCCTTATCGGGTCGAAGCGGTGGGCGACAATCTGCAAACGCAGTTCGAAGCGGGTGCCGGTGGCCGAGATTTGTCCTACTTGACCCACAATTTTCGTATTCGAGCAGATGTGCAGACTATTTCGTTAATAACTCTTCCTGGTGTCGCCGCTTTAACAGTGCGATCCGCTACGCCAAACAGACGTGAGGCAGCCCAAGGGCAAAGGAGCGGTTCATGATCCCAGCACTTGGTTTGGTCATTGGCGTGGTGCTTGGTTTGTTATTCCGCCCGGAAGTTCCTCCATGGCTTCAGCCTTATCTTCCTATTGCCGTTATCGCTGCTTTAGACGCAGTTTTTGGTGGAGTTCGTGCGGTTCTTGATGGCATTTTTGATGACAAAGTGTTCGTGGTGTCCTTTCTCTTTAACGTCCTGGTCGCTGCCGTCATTGTGTATCTCGGTGACCAACTGGGTGCGGGTTCTCAGCTTTCCATCGCAGTGGTTGTCGTGCTGGGGGTCCGGATTTTTTCCAACGCGGCTGCGATTCGTCGTCATTTATTTGGAGCATGACGATGGCTGCCGGTTCCGGTTGGCGCCGTCTTATTCGTGCTGCTCGTCCACGAGTCAACCGAACCCAACTGTTCGTCGCGGTGCTCGGCGTCTTGTTGGGGCTAGCTGGCGTCGCGCAGTTCACCCAAGATCAAACAGAACAACTGGCGAGCCTTCGGCAGAGCGAACTAGTACAAATTATGGATGACCTCACCGAGCGCCGGGACCGAGTCGCTACGGAGCTAGCAGAATTGGCGGCAGAAGAGCAAGAACTTCGTTCAGGGACGGTCGGGTCCGAGCAAGCCGTGGCAGCCGCTCAGGAGCGTCTCGACGATTTAGAGATTTTGGCGGGGACAGTCGCAGCAACGGGGCCAGGTGTCGAAGTCACCCTTACCGATCCAAAAGGAGCAGTTCGCTCAGCACAGATTCTCGACCTGGTGCAAGAATTACGAGATGCGGGAGCGGAAACCCTTCAAGTCGGATCCGTGCGGGTAGTAGTAGCCACATCATTTACCGACGTGTCAGGCACGGTGGTGGTGGATGGCGTGTCTCAACGTCCTCCGCACCGGATCATCGCTATTGGCGATGGCCCAACGATGGCGACTGCCCTCAACATCCCAGGTGGTTTCTTCGCTACCCTCCCCGCCACTGTCACTGGGTCGGTTGAGATACGAGACTCCGTTCAAATCGACGCCTTGCGATCCTCACGAAATCCTCGCTAGGCTCATCCGGCTCATGGTGGTCATTGATTGATGAAGGTGAATGAGGCTCATGTTTCCTGGCGATGATCAGCACAAGGGCGGCCGTGTCGAGGTTCCCGACCACCTGCGTTACACTGCAGACCATGAATGGGTTCTCATCCGCCCGGACGGTTCAGTTCGGGTAGGTATAACGCAACACGCACGGGAAGCCCTGGGAGACATTGTTTTTGTCACGTTGCCTCGTCCAGGTGAGTACGTGACCGCAGGTGTTGCGTGCGGAGAAGTTGAATCGACAAAAAGCGTAAGCGAGATCTACGCTCCTATCACGGGAGCGGTAACAGCGGTAAATCAACAATTAGACAATTCTCCCGAGTTAATGGCCGACTCATATGGAGAAGGTTGGATGTTTGACCTTGCTCCTGAGGCTCCAGCTGAATTTGGTGGGCTCCTAGACGCGGCTTCGTACCAAAGTATTGTGTCTTAACCAGTAAGCCGTGAGTAACTTTCTAGCTACGGCATGCGTCCTCATCAAGCTTAATGCCGGCTAATGCAAGGGATTTAATGCAAGGTAGGCCCGTTCCTAGATCGATCTTTAAGCTGGGCTGTTTAGTTCCAAATTCTCCTGTGGCAGGCTAGTCGGTTGTAGCTCATGTTTGAGAAAGTTGTCATGCGATATTCCGCGGCTTCGTTTTGTAGTCGCATTGCCCAGGGAGTTTGCTAATGCCCGATGAGCAGGACCATCCAACTGATTTCACAGTTGACGACAATCCAATGGATTCCACCGCTATCGCTTCAGGGGATTCGCCTCTGACGACAACAATGCGTCTTTCTGCTGTTGGGGATATCGATACGGAGGCTGACCCAGCTGCGTTATCCGGTGGATTAGTTGACCCAGCCATTATTGCTTCACTCAGGCAGGGAACAGCTCTCCTTGTTGTCGTGCATGGTCCTAGTTCGGGATCCCGCTTTCTCCTCGATGCGGATCTGACCACGGTGGGAAGGCACCCCCACAGTGACATTTTCTTAGACGACGTTACTGTTTCGCGGCAGCACGCAGAGTTCGCTCGGCTGGCCGGCACCTTCTTAGTGCGTGATGTTGGCAGTCTGAATGGTACGTATGTCAACCGGGAACGTGTTGATGAGCGTCAGTTGCAGACTGGCGATGAAGTTCAGATCGGCAAGTTTCGACTCACCGTGCATCAAGGGAACGCAGGATGAACGAGGCGTTTTCTCACCAAGACTCAAATATGAGTATTGGTGAAGTAATCGCCATGCTTTCTCCGGACTTCCCGGATGTAAGCGTCTCTAAGCTCCGTTTGTGGGAAAGTGAAGGTTTAGTTGAGCCAGCAAGGACTCCAGCCGGTTATCGGAAATACACATACCCAGATGTTGAGCGGCTGCGCTATGCCCTCACATTGCAGCGTGACCAGTACTGGCCCTTGCGCAGAATCCGGGCTCACCTGGCTGCGGTTATTGATGGAACCGAAGAGCCTTTAACGTCAGCACGAATGTCCCCTCCGAATGGATACTTAGAAGATAAAACAAAACCTCCAGCAGTGGCGCCAACCCGTATCGGTCATGTCCACCGTCGCACTCCCACCCGCTTGTCTGCTGCTGAGCTTTGCGCGCGAGCTGGCCTTTCAGCTGACCAGCTTGATGAGCTGGTCAGCTATGGTCTCTTGGCCCCGGGTGGTGCTGGTTGGTACGACAGCACTGCGGTTGATATTGCTGTCGCTGCGGGGGAGCTAAGCCGTTTTGGCATTGAACCCCGGCATCTACGTTCCTTCCGCGCTGCCGCTGACCGTGAAGTGGGTTTAGTCGAGCAAATTGTGAACCCATTACGAGCTAGCCGCGGTGAGACTTCACGGGCACGTGCACATGAAATAGCTCGTGAAGTCGCTGCTGCGGCTCTTAAGCTTCATGAATCTTTAGTTTCAGGAGCCCTCATTCGAGCAGGCTTAGACGATCTGCACTGACTCCCTTCTTAGGCACCTTTCCCTTGCCTATCGCTGACCGTCGAATGACGGTACGGTTTAACTGTGCGAGAGCTTGAAGTAGTTGGTGTGAGGGTTGAATTGCCGCAAAATCAACCCGTGGTTTTACTGAAAGAAAGCCAGGGAGATGTTTATTTGCCAATTTGGATTGGCGCCGCAGAAGCTGCTGCTATCGCTTATGCACAGCAAGGTGTCACTCCTCCGCGCCCGCTGACGCACGACTTGTTCAAAGACGTCTTAGACGCTCTCGGGCACGCCATAACGGAAGTTCGTATTGTTGCCGTGCAGTCTGGAATCTTCCACGCCACTTTGGTTTTCGCTAACGGGACTGAAGTCAGCTCACGAACCTCAGATGCCATTGCGCTGGCTCTTCGCGCAGGGGCGCGCATCGTGGGAACAGAAGAAGTCTTAGACGCTGAAGGCATTCCAATGCCTGATGAACAAGAAGACGAGGTAGAGCGGTTTCGAGAATTTTTAGATCAAATTTCTGCCGAGGACTTTGATTCTGATGCTAGTTCCCCGAAACCTTCACGCGGCTCCGACCCACCAGAGCCAGACGGTAGCGACACGCCAGAACATTAACCTTCAGTTGTCGTTGACGGTTAACTCGCTCGCCCATACCGTCACGAGAAGGGATATTGCAAGCGGGGGATGATTTAGTTCTCGTGGGCATGAATAGCTTAATTTGGAGGTTCAGTGATTGTGCGGCATGAAGTCGGCGTGATCAGTGGCACCCCTGTGCCCGAACATGTTCAAGGCTTGTTATTCGTTGATGGTGGTAGTTCACTGCCAACTGATGCTGGCTACCGCGGCCAGATTGCATGCAAAGCAGCAGGAATTACCTATCGGCAATTGGACTATTGGGCCCGAACGGGATTAGTAGGCCCATCAGTGCGGGAAGCGAATGGTTCAGGCACCCAGCGTCTTTACGCGTTTCGTGACATTCTCATTTTAAAAATCGTTAAACGTTTGCTGGTGACTGGTGTTTCGTTGCAACAGATTCGTTCTGCTGTGAGCCATTTGCGGGATCGCGGTGTTGAAGACCTAGCAAATATCACTTTGATGAGTGATGGTGCGAGCTTGTATGAGTGCACATCTGCCGATGAAGTTATTGATCTACTTCAGGGTGGCCAAGGGGTTTTTGGTATCGCGGTTGGTCAAGTTTGGCGAGAAGTAGAAGGGGAGTTAGCGCACTTCCCGACTGAGTCTTTAATAAGTGGTGAGCTCATTTCTCACGGAGCACCACGCGCGTTGGACGAATTGGCGGTTCGCCGGCGCCAGCGTCATGCAGGCTAGCGCTTAATGTTTTTGGCTTCGCATGTTCGTTGACCGTCATCTTGGTCCCACGCCTGAAGACGAGCGCACCATGGCGCAGTCGGTCGGTTATGCCGATGCGCAGTCTTTATTGATGGCGGCCATGCCCCCGGCAATTGTGGCAAACAGTCAACTAGGAATCCCAGAACCGATCAGCGAGGATGAAGTTATAAGTGAATTACGAAGATTGGCCGCCCTTAATCCTGCAGTGACGTCCATGTTCGGGCTGGGCTATTACGGCACCTACACGCCGGCAGTTCTTCGTCGAAATGTATGGGAAAACCCCGGTTGGTATACCGCCTATACCCCTTATCAGCCTGAAATTTCCCAGGGACGGCTTGAGGCTCTTTTTACTTTCCAAACCATGATCACCGATTTAACAGGAATGGCTTTTGCAGGTGCTTCAATGCTTGATGAAGCAACGGCGGCAGCTGAAGCTATCGCTATCATGCGTCGTGTTTCATCGACTCCACGTGATGCGATTCTTGTCATTGATCGCGATGTTTTTCCGCAGACCCAAGCGGTCATCAGAACTCGGAGTGAACCTCAAAACCAAGATGTTGTAGTAGCGGATCTAGCCTCTACAAAAGACCCTGATAAAGCTTTGGCTGAAGCGATCGGAGACCGGCCTCTACTGGGAATCATTCTTCAATACCCCGGTGCTAGTGGGCAGGTAGCAGATCTTCGCGCCGTCATCGCTGCCGCGCATGTTCGAGGTGGCTTAGCAACGGTTGCAGCTGATTTGTTGGCGCTTACTTTGCTCACTCCGCCAAGTGAGATGGGTGCTGACATCACAGTCGGTACGACGCAGCGGTTTGGTGTACCGATGGGTTTAGGTGGGCCTCACGCGGGTTATCTTGCGGTCAAAGCCGGCTTAGAGCGCTCGCTGCCGGGGCGTTTAGTTGGAATTTCAGTGGACGCGGCGGGCGAATCGGCTTACCGATTAGCGTTGCAAACTCGCGAACAGCACATTCGTCGTGAGCGAGCGACGAGCAATATCTGCACGGCACAAGTTCTTCCCGCGCTGATGACCGCTTTCTATGCGATGTATCACGGGCCTAAGGGCCTTAAAAAAATTGCCCAGCGAGTTCATCAGAATGCTTTGGTGTTGCGAGATTCTTTAATCGCTGCAGGAATTCCTATTCTTCACTACAACTTTTTTGACACCGTTGTTCTGTGCGTCGAAAGCGCTGATGAGGTAGTAAGTGCCGCCCTTGAACAGGGGATCAATCTGCGGTGGGTGAGTGCTCATCAAGTGGCAGTAAGTTGTGATGAAACAACCACTGTTGATCATCTGCGATCAGTTTTAAAGGTATTTGGCGTTAAATCTGGCGTATTCAACTTCGGCGGTAAGGATGATGCGGTCCCTGCTTCTCTGAGGCGCGCTAGTAGTTACCTCACTCATCAGGTCTTTGGCAATTATCAAACAGAAACTGCGATGGTGCGGTATCTACGCCGCTTAGCTGATTCGGATTACGCGTTAGACCGAGGCATGATTCCTCTAGGTTCGTGCACGATGAAGCTTAATGCTGCTACTGAGATGGCAGCTGTGTCGTGGCCACAGTTTGCAAACCTTCACCCATTTGCCCCGGCAGATCAATGGACCGGATTACGCGACATCATTGGTGATCTAGAACGATGGCTAGTCGAGATCACTGGCTATGACGCTGTCTCTCTGCAGCCCAACGCTGGATCACAAGGAGAGCTGGCTGGATTGCTTGCCATTCGTGAATACCACCGTTCCCTTAGGGAAGGCCATCGGAAGGTTTGTTTGATCCCGGCAAGCGCCCATGGAACAAACGCTGCCAGCGCAGTCATGGCGGGGATGCGAGTAGTAGTGGTGGGTATTGCCGATGACGGTGGTGTTGATATGGCTGATTTATCAGTCAAAGTCAAGACACATGCGGCGGATCTGGCCGCGATCATGGTGACCTACCCATCGACGCATGGAGTATTCGAGGAGCACATCACCGATGTGTGCGCTCTCGTCCACGAGGCTGGCGGCCAGGTGTACGTTGATGGCGCTAATCTCAACGCTCTTGTGGGGTGGTCTCGCCCGGGTGATTTTGGGGCCGACGTTTCTCATTTAAATTTGCATAAGACGTTTTGCATTCCTCATGGGGGAGGGGGTCCGGGGGTCGGTCCAGTAGCTGTTAAATCACATTTAGCGCCTTTCTTGCCTACTGAAGCTCTCCGCCATTTTCTCAACCTGCCAGATTTTTCTGCTTCAAATAACAAAAATGACCAAGTACCTCAACAAAAGTCTTGTGGTCCGATTTCCGCCGCACCGTATGGTTCGGCGTCCATTTTGCCAATCTCATGGGCGTACATCCGGTTAATGGGAAGTAGCGGGCTAGCTAGTGCGACCAAAACAGCCGTAATGTCAGCGAATTACATCGCCGTGCGTTTACGGGACTCCTATCCAGTGTTGTACACCGGTCGTCATGGCTTAGTTGCACATGAGTGCGTTCTTGATCTCCGAGGTATTACCCGCCAAACTGGCGTCACCGTGGAAGATGTAGCAAAACGTCTTATTGATTACGGATTTCATGCGCCAACAATGTCATTTCCAGTGTCCGGAACGTTAATGATTGAACCTACTGAAAGCGAAGGAAAAGCCGAGCTGGATCGATTTTGTGACGCGATGATTGCTATTCGACGAGAGATTCAGCAAATCGAGCAAGGGGAATGGACGTTAGGTGATAGCCCTTTGCGTCAAGCGCCACATACTGCCTCTCAACTTGTTGGTTCATGGCCACATCCCTATGACCGACAATTAGCTGTATACCCCGTGGGAGTTGATTCTCGTCACAAATACTGGCCGCCAGTCCGGCGAGTTAACGCAGTTCACGGTGATCGGAATCTTGTGTGCTCCTGCCCATCACCAGAGGAGCTGGCTGTCCCGCTCGTTCACGAGCAGTAGTCAATGGTCCTCAATAAGCCGACGCGCCACTTCGCCATAGTCTTCACCTTCGTGAACTTCGACCAGCTGCACCGGGGAAAGCCCACTTTCGGCGATAGCACTTACAAGCTGTTCATGTTCATCCCGAGTGCTGTTGCCGTGCAAGATGACAGGGTGGCCGGTTGCGGCGTACCCCTGAACGACGGATAAAGCGATCCGCTGACGTAACGCTGGGTCCGGGCGACCAGCAGTACCACGAACCGCTCGATCGAACAGATCCGTGCGGACGACCGCTGCTCGGGTGAGGCGAGCCGCAAGGCGCTGCGCGACTAGGCCGGTATTTGCACCATGAAGAACCAAAATGCCTGGCCACGGCACCGATTCTCCTGAGGTGTGGTTATCGCTAGGCCGGGCAGGAGAGTGCGACGGGGGAGTAGCAGGTTGTTCCTCGCGTAGAGAATTTTCCTGATAACTACTGTCTGCCATCTCTGAATAGGTGGCCGCATCGTGTCCATGTGGAGGTGGGGTAGAAAAGTTTACTGGTGGGGTTGTCCGCTCACCGCGCATCCAGGTTGGTAAATGCTGATGATCATGTGGGATAAAGCGTTCCCGCCCTTCTGTACCTGAGGTCGGCTGGGGGGCAACTGGCGTTGAGGTGGGCGCAGAAGCTTGAAAAGCGGAAAATCCGGCAGGAGCATTCGTCGTGTGGTGTTTTGCAGTTGGTATAGCACCAGTGGAAACACGCGGCGGAGATGCAGCGTGGTGATTTGTTACCTCCGGCACGGGTGGGACAGTAACTGGCTGGTATTGACGTTCAGGTTGCTCAGCAGGGGGCTGGCGGTCTTGGTGTGCTGGAAGAGCTGAAGTGCGGTTTTCAAGGACTCGCTGTTCACTTCGCTGCTGGCCCGGTACTGGTGGGGGAATCACAATGGCCCGGACGGGGGACACCACTGCCCGGGATTGCTCCCGCAGGCTTCCATCAGCGCCTACCCACCACCAAGAAAATGTGAGCGCCTTGTCATTGGCGGTAATAATGAGCCCAACTCGTTGAGCGCCAACACTGCCAAAAACACCGGAGTCGCCCTCGCGGAAAATCATGGTGTCGTCACCACCATTTGAGGTGGCGATGAGTGTGACGTATGGCCCGGTTCGGGCTACCCGAGCTGACTCGGCGTGCTGTAGGCCACCATCGGGAGACCATGTTTCATAATCGAAAGTTATTGATCGGTCTGCATGGTCTTGAATCGCTATGCGAGCAACGAAACGGCTACCTGCCGGGCCTTGGCCTTGGCCCCAGTAAATACCAGGACCAGCCGCCAGATTGTCGAGAATACTCATCGGGCAGCTCCACGGCGTGTGTTGGTTTAACTGAACTGTTCCGCAAACCCTACGTCTTCTCGAGTGCTCTTCGTCAGCGCCCCTAGAAGGATCACTTAGTCGGCGCCTTCGTTGCAGCAGTGAGCGATCAGTGCAGCACTCTTAGCGATAATTCGAGCAAGGTCGGTCCGTGGGCAGTCGTGAAGTTGTATCCACTAGGTCTATAAATGACATAATGTAGATTATCGGCAAATCTTAGAGCTGATAGAGCGCTTGCTTGAGGCTTCATGAACTGTCTTATTCAATGGCCGTATCTGCTCTATGTGTGTGGCCACTGCATTGGGTGTGCGGGAGATGCCGGCTTGGTCGTTTAGGCTACTTCTGTGACCGCCCCGGAGATTCGCATCGGATTGACATACGACGACGTTTTGATCGTTCCGCAATACACCGATCTTGTGCCAAGTGAGGTTGACACTCGTTCTCGACTGACTCGCAATATCTCCCTGGCGATTCCATTAGTGTCAAGCCCAATGGACAGTGTCACCGAAGCGCGCATGGCTATCGCGATGTCGCGCCACGGTGGAATTGGAATTTTGCACCGAAATCTTTCCGTTGATGATCAAGCAGAGCAAGTGGATTTAGTGAAGCGAACCCAGACTGGTTTCATCCCTAATCCGGTCTGCGTTGGTCCGAATACCACACTTGCAGGACTTGATGAGATTTGCGGTAAGTACCGTATCTCCGGTGCGCCGGTAGTTGACAATAACCGTCTTTTGTTGGGGATTGTGACGAATCGGGATCTGCGGTTTACGCCTGTTGCCGAATGGGCCTCGACTCAGGTACGCGAGGTGATGACGCCTAGCCCTCTTGTCACTGCCAAAGAAGGTATTGATCGCAAAGAGGCTGCTGAAATCCTCCGAAAGAATCGGTTAGAACGGCTTCCTATCGTGGATGGCGTGGGCCATCTTGTCGGTCTCATCACAGTCAAAGATTTTGTGAAATCTGAACAGTTCCCTCATGCATCAAAAGACAGCCAAGGGCGTCTTCTTGTAGGTGCTGCCGTCGGGTATTTCGGCGATGCATGGGAGCGGGTCGGGCGTCTCGCCGAAGCTGGTGTGGATGCACTGGTATTCGATACCGCACACGGACATGCAGAACTTCTTCTCCAAATGGTTCGCCGGGTAAAGAAAGACCGCGCTTTAGCTCAGGTGCAAGTTGTTGCTGGAAATGTTGCGACTGCGGGGGCAGCGCAAGCGCTCGTTGAGGCTGGGGTGGATGCAGTAAAAGTAGGAATCGGGCCAGGTTCTATTTGTACAACTAGGGTGGTCGCTGGGGTGGGAGTGCCACAGGTCACCGCAATTCGCGATGTAGCACATGCCATCGCTGGCTCAGATGTACCAATCATTGCTGACGGCGGGCTTCGGTACAGCGGCGACGTTTCTAAAGCAATTGTTGCAGGGGCATCAACCGCGATGATTGGGTCTTTGCTCGCTGGAACAGACGAAAGCCCCGGTGATGTGGTTCTTATCGAGGGAAAACAAGTAAAAATGTATCGCGCCATGGGTTCGGTTGGAGCAATGTCGTCTCGCGGGAAGGTTTCTTTTTCGCGAGACCGTTATTTTCAGGCTGATGTTTCGGGAGACGATGCACTTATTCCAGAAGGGATTGAAGGGGCAGTGGATTATCGCGGTCCCCTGTCGGCGTTTGTTCATCAATTTGTTGGTGGACTTCGGCAGACCATGTTTTATGTGGGCGCGCGTACGATCCCTGAGTTGCAAGACCGTGGTGAGTTCATTCAAATGACTGCCGCTGGGATGCGTGAATCGCACCCGCACGATTTGCGGATGACAGTTGAAGCACCTAACTACAAAGCCTGATGCACGCTGATGGGAGCGAATTGCAAGTTTGCATTTGAGTAAGCTCGGTCCCTCGTGACGTCACGGCCTAGCCACTCAGGTTTAATAAATGATTCCTCTTCTGAATCCACTTCTCGCTCGGCGATGATTAAACCAGCGTTTTCGCCCTCAAACACATCGACGACCCATCCTCGATAAACCCCAACGAGATGCCATCGTGTTTTGACGATTGGTGTTCTTGTACAGAGGTCAGTGATCATTGACCGCGCCTCGGGCACTTCAATCGGCCACTCGTACTCGGGTCGGGTGGCGCTATCTCGAGCGCCTTTAACGGTGACGACAGCGTCAGTCCCATCGACAATTCTGACCCGCATGTTGCCTTCTGGAGTGGCGAAAATGTAGCCCTGTTCAATGCGCACGACAGTGGCGTGAGTTGCTGACGACTTCCAGTTAGTGCTCTCGACGAGATAGCGGTACTCGATTTCCGTTGGCATAAGAAGATTATTTCCCGTTACTCCTGATGAGCTGGTGATCAGGTCTTCCTGATACCGCAAACTAGGATGATGGACCCCTGGCAGGCTCTGCGACGAATCGCTTTTCTTTTAGAACGCGACTTGCAGTCTTCGTATCGAATTAAAGCGTTCCGCGTCGCCGCAGATACGGTCGCGCGAACTGACCATGCGGAGCTTGTTAAGCGGGTGCAGTTAGATTCCCTGACTGACTTGCCGGGCATCGGCGAACGCACCGCGAAAGTTATTACTCAGGCAATTAACGGCGAAACCCCAAATTATTTGCTAGAGCTAGAAGACGGCGTGCAAGATTTGGTGTCCGCTGAGGTTTTTAGCCCAGCAGCGCAACAATTACTAGGTCAGCTACGAGGCGATCTTCATTGTCATAGCGACGCCAGTGATGGTGGGAGTCCGATGCGCGAAATGGCGTTGACAGCCCAAGACTTGGGTCACGAGTATCTGGCTTTAACAGACCACTCCCCCAGATTAAAAGTAGCGAATGGACTGTCTGCTCAACGCTTACGAGCTCAAATCAAGCAGGTCGCTAAAGTCAATAGTGAACTGGGAACGTTGCGGATGTTGACGGGTATTGAGGTGGATATTTTGGATGATGGTTCGCTAGATCAAGATCCTCACTTGCTAAGAGAATTAGATGTGGTCGTGGCATCCGTTCATTCAGAGTTGCGATTGCCATCTGAGGCAATGACTCCTCGGATGATCAGAGCGATTTCCAATCCAAACACTAACGTTCTGGGCCATTGCACCGGGCGTTATGTAGCGGGAAATCAACGGACCGGAAAAGTTCGTCCACCGTCCCAATTCGATGCGGCTGCGGTGTTTGCGGCATGTGCTCAATTTGAGGTTGCGGTGGAGATTAATTGCCGTCCTGAGCGCCAGGATCCGCCCGAAGATCTTGTTCACCAGGCGCTGAAAGCCGGGTGTTTGTTCAGCATTGATACTGACGCCCATGCGCCAGGCCAGCTGGATTGGCGTCCTTATGGGGTAGCGAAGGCAGTCGCATGCGGAATTCCTCATGATCGGATTGTCACCACTTGGCCGCTAGATCGTTTGTTGAAATGGTCGCATCGCTCAGGTTCTTAATTCCTACCTCACAATGGACCAATACTGAAACGCAGGGAATGCGAGCAACCGAGCCTCCGTTAAATAATTGAATATCAAACTACATTAAGGAGTGACCCATGCCGGCGATCACGGTTGCAGACATCACTGCACTCCCCAGAATTCAACTGCCTTCACCTGGAAGTACGGATCGTTCTCCTCGGAGTATCACTATCGCTCCGAGCGCTTTTGAAGGCGAAGGTTTTCCGGTTCGTCGGGCCTTTGCCGGCGTGGATCTTGCTGATTTGGACCCCTTTATTCACATGGATCAAATGGGAGAAGTTGAGTATGCTCCGGGCGCGCCTAAAGGCACACCATGGCATCCACATCGCGGTTTTGAGACAGTGACGTACATCACCGACGGTGCCTTTGAGCATCGCGATTCTGCTGGTGGGGGCGGGCGAATCTCCGATGGAGACACCCAATGGATGACGGCTGGATCCGGGTTATTGCATATTGAATCGCCACCGGAAGAGCTCGTCATTCGTGGTGGTCTTTTTCACGGGGTTCAGCTATGGGTGAATTTGCCGCAAGTATTGAAGTGGGCAGCTCCGCGTTATCAAGACTTGCGTGGCGAGGAGGTCGGTTTACTGAGTTCTTCTGATGGTGGCGCTTTGATAAGGGTCATTGCCGGTGAGGTAGGTGGTCATCGAGGACCAGGGGCCACACATACCCCAATTACTGTCGTCCACGCCACGATTTCCCCTACTGCTCGGCTTCAATTGCCGTGGCGTTCTGACTTCAACGCGTTGGTCTATGTGTTGGCGGGCCGCGGATTTATCGGTGCAAGTTCTGCTCCAATCCGCAAAGGGCAGCTGGCCGTCCTTAATTCCGGCGGGCACCTCACCTTAAGCGCAGCTTCTACCCAGCCCGCAGCAGAACCATCACTCGATGTCTTAGTGCTGGGCGGTTTGCCAATTCGTGAACCAGTTGCCTGGGGTGGACCATTTGTTATGAACACTAAACGAGAAGTCCTTCAAGCTTTTGAAGACTATTCTTCGGGCAAGTTGGGCACGATCCCGCCCCTTCATGAGGCTCCCCCAACTTCCTCGGAGGCGCTTACCGCTTCGTCATAAGTTCTTCAACCAAGCCGAGAATCACTCCTGCTGCGCAGCTGGGTGCTTGGATGTCAGCAGTCCGGGTCACCCAGCTGCTGAACCGGTAATTGGGTGGCGAGGTAACGAGTAGCCCACATGGCTGCCGGAGTTGGCGATAAGCCAAGTGTTTCCCAAGCATCGTTAGCATCTGGTGCCATTAACGGATTACGACTTTCAGGCATCGAGTCGTACGCCGCAGCAACTCCGGCTGCTGCTTCGTCGCCGAGGTATGGCCGTACTAAATTGCCGAACTCTTCGGCACTAACCCGACGAAACTCCACCGGCCGACCAAGCCCGGCAGTTAGCTGAGCAGCCAGTTCGTCAAAGGTAAGCGGCGTCCCACCAAGAGCCAATAACTGCGTACCGAGGTCCCGCTCTAATGCGGCGACAAGACTGGCCGTGATATCCCGCGCAGTCAACCACCCTACGAGGTCATCGATAGGCCGCGGGTACAGCAGCTCGCCTGCTACTAACCGCGCCACAGACCACGGTGCGGCGTGATTCTCTAGGTAAGCGGTTGGTGTGATCACCGTCGCCCCGGCGTCTAGGAGCATTTGGGCTACTGGTCGGGCACCGAACGGGTCGGGGGCGTCTGGTGGCGGAACGACGGTTCCAAGGTTGACCGCAACGGTCGTTCCCATGTCACGCAACGCCTGTACCGATGCGACCACTCGCCAGGCCGCTTCTGGCGACCCTAAGCCTAAGGGCAGGTGAAGTGCGGCAGCTGGTACGCCATCTCCTGCTGCCTGCATGGACGCGGGGTCTAACAAATCCGCTACCACGGCCTGCTCGCCGGATGCAGACCATTGATGTGCTCGCTCTGGCTGGGTAGTGACTCGAACTGGAGTCGCACCTCGCCCGCTTAAGCACTCGGTTAAGCCAGAACCTTGCGCACCTGCGGTCCCAAAAGCTAACACCCTGCTGCCTCGAAGCTGCATAAATCCTCCTAATGGTTACTCATAATTACCAAGTAATTCTCCGATACTCTTAAAGCCAATACAAGGAGGCACTATGGCGACTCATAGACACACCCGTGTAACCGGCCTAGATGCATTCGGGTCTGAGCCCGTACCGAGTACAGATCCCTGCCCCGTACGTGACGTCATTGAACGAGTAGGTGATAAGTGGTCGGTGTTAATCGTTGGCCGACTTCGCCATGGGCCTGCCCGATTCACCGAACTCTTGCGTGGAGTGGAAGGGATCTCCCGCCGGATGCTTACTCGGACCCTTCGACTGTTAGAGCGTGACGGTTTGGTGGTACGCACTGTCTATCCGACCAGGCCGCCCTCAGTGGAGTACGAGCTGAGCTTGCTAGGTGAGGCGCTTGCCAAACCACTAGATGCGCTCACCGAGTGGGCGGTTACCTCACGATCTCAGGTAGAACGTGCCCGAGTTGCATTCGACGCCATCCATGGCCGCTGACGCGGCTTAGCATCCCTTCATTATCATTGCGATGTAAGGACGGCATTCGGCTGATCTCTGAATCTAGTGACTCATGACCCAGTGTGATGGTGCCGAGAGAATGTCAGCCATTAAGAATTATTCGCTTCTTTACGGTATTCCCACATGGCGACGGAACAGCAGCCCACAACTCAGGCGTTAAAGAAGTAAGACAGGCTTCAGGATTTCGGAGCTTGGCGTCGCAGGCCACAGTGAGAGGTGGGCACATGAGCGATAAAACACTCCGGGGAAGTCGATTAGGGGCGCAGAGTTTAGAAAACGAGCACGGCGTCGAAGCTGTTGCTCGGGTCAAGGCTGAGTATGTCTGCCCTCGAGGGCACGTCATGACGGTGCCATTTGCCGCTGATATTGAGATTCCAATTGAGTGGGAATGCACTTGTGGCGTTCGAGCCCTCCTGCGAGATGCTCAAGAACCGCCAAAGTCTGAGTTGAAACCAGTGCGTTCACACTGGGACATGCTGCTTGAGCGGCGATCAATGGCTGAGCTCGAATTGTTGCTTGATGAACGTCTGGCGTTACTTCGTACGGGGCGAAATGCTGTTCACCGTCGGAGCGCTTGAACAATTTGATCGTATCTGTGGCGTAATCCCCACTGCGTAACGCGCGCTAATGCTTCAATGACGATCTTGCTGTTCATTTTGCTTTGGCCGTGTGCACGTTCAATGAATGTGACGGGGACTTCGCGCACCCGAAAGCCATGCCGCACAGTGCGCCACGCCAAATCAATCTGAAAGCAATATCCCTGCGAATCAATATGTTCAGCGGTGATCGCACGTAAAGCCGAGGACCGAAACGCACGGAAGCCACCGGTAACGTCTCTTAGTTGAATTCCTAGAACAAAACGAGCGTATGTTGTTCCCCCGCGGGAAATGAGCTTCCGATGAGGTGGCCAATTAATGACTTCACCACCGGGAATCCACCGAGAGCCAAGGACCAAGTCGGCTTCATTTAAGGCGTCCAAAAGGCGCTGAAGTTGCTCAGGTTGATGCGAGCCGTCAGCGTCCATTTCGACGAGTACGTCATAGCCCTTGTCTAACCCCCAGGCGAACCCAGCGAGGTAAGCCGCCCCAAGACCTTCCTTTGCGGTGCGATGAAGAACATGAATTGATTCATCTGCGGCAGCGAGACGATCGGCGATCCGACCTGTGCCGTCCGGAGAGTTGTCATCAGTAATGAGGATATGCAGAGCGGGGGCGGCTGAACGAACTCTTCCCACAATGCTCTCAATTGATTCACGTTCGTTATATGTCGGAATTACTACCAAAGTTGTTCTGGACGTACCAGGCGTTCCATCGGTCACGTAGTCACTTTAGCTGTGCGTGCAGGCATCGTTTTGATCAACTGCTGTCGCCTTGTGTTGTCTCGTACTGACGAGAGGAATATGCCTAGTTAAATCTCCAAGGAGGGGGCACTAACAAAGAAATTTATTCACCACTGGTATTTATGTGATTACTTATTGAAGTTTTTTGGTGCATGAAGAGAGTTATTGTCTCTTTTTTTCTTAACCCCCTTTCGGTTGCACTGATTCCCATGATGAAGTAACTCCGACACTGCGCCTCAGTTACAACAGCGCTTCTGCCCTTCGACGGTGGGGAGACCGTGAATAAAGACGTCATGCCGGGAACAGGCAGCTTCACCGAAGCCATGGCTTCTCATCGGCACCAGCAGGGCCCTGCCGACAATGGCCAGCCAGTTTCGTCGAGCATTCCGGACTCGACGCCTCGTAACGCTGATATTCCTCGTCGCCCAATTTCTACCCGGCGTCGCCGGTGGTGGCGCGACTCAAAGATTAGAACAAGAATTATTCTCATTCTTGTCGTCCCACTTTTCGCCGTTGCCCTCATTAACGGTCTACACATCGCCAATCAGGTGGGCACCGCCTCCGCGGCTAGGGACACTGCTCAGTTAGCTCGCCTTCAAATTGAGGCAAGTTCCCTGGTTGATGCGCTTCAAGTGGAACGGACGGGTGCTGTTGTTTACCTGGAAACCAATCCTGAAAAATATGAAGCGCAACCTGGTGGACCCTCAGCGGAAAGTCCTGTCCAAAATGACTTTACTCGAGGATCAGGCGAACGTTTCCGTTCTAGCGCCGAGGCTACTGACGAGCAGATCGAGACGTATAAGCAAGAAGCCGCGAAGATCCGGGATGACGTGTCGGTCAGTTTAGGCTCGCGATTTGATGCGATTAGCGGCGAGATAGATCGCTTGGCTGAAGTTCGTAAAGATGTTAATGCAGGCGATCTTTCCACTTCAGCGATTACCTTGCAGTACACCACGTTAGTTTCTGACCTTATTTCGCTTGGCCAAGAGTCAAACCTCACCACTGACGACCGTCAACTTTCTCGTCAAGTAAGTGCCGCGGCTGCTTACGCTCGATACAAGGAGTATTTCGCTCAAGAACAGGCGTTGCTGGCTGACTTGTTCACTCAACGCACTAAAACTAGCGAGCAGACTGTTTCCCCGCAGCAAACCGTTGACGTCATTGGTGTCATCACGGCCCAGGAAGCTGAGTACAACCAGTTTGTTGGTTCGGCAACATTGGCACAACGTGAACTGGCATCGCGGGTAGTGTCTGGCGAACGGTTCATTACCTTGCTCAACTTAGAGCAACAGTTTCTTTCTTCTAGCCGATCGGGGCTTATTAACGGCTCGCAATCTGATTGGATCAAAGCGAGCGAAGCGCGACTCAATTCCATGTCATCAGTGCAGCGTTCGGTCATCGACAGTGTTGTGTCTAATGCTGATGCGTTGGGTACTGACGCGCTGAATGAACTCACCCGTGATGTCTTGGTGGGGCTTATTGCTGGCCTACTCGCGCTCATCATCGGCTTGCTCATCGCCCGTTCGATGGTCCGACCCCTGCAACAACTGCGGACTGACGCCCTCGATGTGGCTTATCGTCGGCTTCCAGCTGCTGTGCAAGCCATGCAACACGGTGACAGTCCACAGGACTTGGAACTGGTGCCCGTCCGTGGGGCTGGCCGCGACGAAATCGGCCAAGTCGCTGGTGCGTTCACCGTAGTTCAACAAGAAGCGGTACGAATTGCTGGCGAGCAAGCCGCAATGCGTCAGTCAGTGTCTGCAATGTTCGGCAACCTCGCTCGTCGTAGCCAAACATTGGTTGGTCGAGTTATCAACCAAATTGATGTGCTCGAACGAGACGAGAGTGATCCAGATCGTCTGCAGCAGATCTTCCACCTTGATCACCTTGTCACGAGAATGCGACGCAATGACGACAACCTCCTTGTTCTCGCTGGTAGTGACACAGCAAGTTCTTGGACTGAGCCAGCCAGCGTCCGCGATGTTCTTCGGGCAGCAGCAGCCGAGGTGGAGCAATACCAACGGATCGAGATGGGCATCATCGAAGACGCTTCTCTTGTCGCGGGTGCGGTAAAGGACGTCGTTCATCTCTTGGCAGAGCTCATGGAAAACGCCACGGGCTACTCCAGTCCCCGAACATCTGTCATTGTTGACTCTCGCCGTGTTGGAGAGCGTGTCATCGTCGAAATCGAAGACCGCGGTGTAGGACTATCCGCTCAATCTCTCCAAGAAGCTAATGAACGGTTGCGTAGTACGCCCACATTAGATGTGGTGGCTTCACGCCGAATGGGTCTTTACGTTGTGGGAAGACTTGCCGCGAGGCATGAAATTGTGGTCCGACTACGCGCTGCAGACGGTGGCGGGATTCTCGCCATGGTGGAGTTTCCAAGCTCGATCATCGCTCGCACTGATAGCAAATCTCGAAGTGGCGCTGGGGACCAGCGTGAGCTTCAGCAGCCGCCAGCCTTACCAGGAAGCAGGGCGCCGCAGCGTGCGATTGCGTTAGCGGATTCACCGTCCCAGCGGTCAGATATCCCCATGAAACGGCCGGCTCTGGGGCGAACCGTTAGCGAACCGACAAGTCCCCCAATTGTTCGGCCTATCAGCGCTCCTGTTCCTCCAATGACACCTGGTGAAATAGTGGTGGAGGAAAAAGCACCTGAGCCCTCCCCCACCGCTCAGGTAGAAAATAATCAAGCAGCCCTATATCAACGGGATACTTCTGCTCAATTGCCGCAAGCAACATCAACAAAACTTTCCGACGAGGCTGTTCCTGAAGAAGTTGTTGCAAAAAGCACAGGTGATGAAGCAGAGGGACTCCCCATTTTTGACTCTGTGCATTCTGAGTGGTTTCAACTTCCTGATCAAGCTGAAGCGGTAGCGGTAGAGGCCAACCCTTCCTGGCAGACGACAGCAGATCTTGGCTGGGAAGCAGCCAGTCAGGCTGCTCGGCACGTCGATTCTTGGCAGAACGTCCCAGCCAGCCAAGTTCCTGTTCCTGATAGCCGGCCAGAAAACAACGGGGCACGTAACGACGTTGCTGTCGCGTCCGCCGAAAATCCAGATTCACCGTCCACGCTGCCGATTTCTTTGACGCCCGATGGTTTGCCTCGCAGAGTTCCTATGGCGCAGTTAGTTCCTGGAAGCGTTCGAAGAGTCGAGCCTGCCGTATCAACGAATGAGAATGGGCGGCATCGTACTTCAGCTACCCAAACCTCATCGCCCAGTAACGATCAGCCGAGCCAGTTCACATCCAACGGTTCGGTTACGGCGCACCATGAACCAACGCTCTCGGTTCGTCATAGTGCGCCGGAGTTACATCGTCGCTCCCCCGAAAAACTTCGCGGCACTCTTACCAGCTATTACCAAGCTTCATCGCAGGGTCGCGCCGATGGCCGGGCTCGTCGAGCGGCAGTCAATGAAGCATCAAATCCTGGGCAGCACCGGGAAAGCCCCGAGGAAGAACCTCACTTCCCACCCGCAGTAGTCGATGTTCGTGATCGACAGGTGAAAGGACCGGAATCCGGGCAAGCTCCTTCCGCAGGTATCAACAGTCAGGAACCGACCCCGCCTCCTTTTGTGGCGGGACACAATCACACCACGGAGGACGAAAAGTGATGGTCGACGATCCGGACACAGACCTAAGTTGGTTGGTGTCGGACTTTGCACGCCGGGTTCCCGGCGTGGCACACGCGGTTGGTGTGTCATCGGATGGCCTACTTATTGCTGTGTCCGAGCGGCTTCCGAGAGACCGAGCTGATCAGCTTTCAGCGATTGCCTCCGGGTTAGTGAGTCTGACTCTTGGTGCCGCGCGTTGCTTTGAAGGGGGTGCAGTTGATCAAACCGTTGTCGAGATGAGCTCCGGGTATCTCATCGTCATGTCAATGAGTGAAGGTTCATGTTTGGCCGTTTTGGCCTCGCGTTCATGCGATATCGGCCATGTCGCATATGAGATGGCTCTCCTTGTGGAACGCGTAGGAGATGTGCTCACTCCGGATCTACGATCGGCCTTGCACCAGGCCATTCCTCGGTGACGTTTCCGTGTGTGCAGCAGCAATGAGTGACGAGCAGATGCCTTCATCTGCTATGGGCCCATTAGTCCGGCCTTACGCCATTACCCGAGGGCGAACTCGGGCGAGACAAACCATTCCGCTCGAAGCGCTGGTGTCCGTGGACGTTGGTGGTGGTTATCACCGTTCAACTGATGAGTCCCGCGAGATCATCCAGCTCTGTGCTGATGTCCGGTCATTGGTCGAGATCGCCTCGCTTCTTGGGGTTCCGCTGGGGGTCGCGCGGGTCCTAGTAGGTGATCTTGCTGCTGACGGCGTCTTGAGTGTGCACGAATCAGCGGCTAGCTACAGCGCCGAAAGCTCATTCTTGGAAAGGGTTCTTCGTGGTCTCCGTAAGCTCTGATGGCCGCTCGCCATCCGCAGCAGTACGCGCACGGGACTTCCGTTCTCGGTCCGCGTCACCAGCACGCTCCTCCCAAGCGACTTCCACCAAGATTGTTGTGGCCGGTGGCTTTGGCGCGGGGAAAACCACTCTCGTTGGTGCGGTTTCTGAAATAACCCCTCTCACCACAGAAGCGATGATGACTTCTGCCGGAGCCCAGTTCGATGACGCGAGGTTGGTGCCGCATAAGGCGACGACTACGGTTGCGATGGATTTTGGCCGGATCACTCTTGATGAAGAATTGGTCCTGTATTTATTCGGCACCCCAGGGCAAACCAGGTTTTGGTTCATGTGGGATGAGATTGTCCGCGGCGCGATTGGAGCGGTGGTATTAGTTGACACCCGGCGCCTGGGCGATTCTTTTGCGGCTATCGACTACTTCGAAAATCTTGCCCTACCTTTTGTGGTGGTCATTAATAGGTTCGACGGCCAACAACCTCATACCCCAGCTCAAGTTCGAGAAGCGTTGACTATCCACGAGGATGTTCCGGTTCTCGCTGCCGATGTTCGTGATCGCGATAATACGAAAGGAGTACTGATTGCGTTGGTCGAACACGCGTTACTGATCAGCCAACGCGGTTCATCTGTCACTGCGCCGCACTAACTTTTTTTCGGGTGATGAAACAAAACCACCGAAGATTGCAGTTTGTTCCTGCACCACATCTACTGGGAGAGTTACATGTCAGCACATCGTTTTCGGCGGGCTGCGGTGATAGCCCTGGCGCCATTACTGTTTTTCACTGCTTCAGCCTGTGGGAATGAGGACGAGGTGGCCGAGGAGAGCGCCGCGTGGCCAGCAAAATCACTAGAGATCATTGTTCCAGCAAAAACAGGTGGCGGTTGGGATCTCACTGGTCGGACCATCCAAGAGGTTGTGGAGCAGTCGCGCCTTACTGACCGGGGTGTGCAAGTCAGGAACATCGATGGCGGAACCGGAACAATCGGTCTTGCGGAGATGGCTAAGAAAAACGATAGCGACACCTTGATGGTGATGGGCCTAGTCATGCTCGGTGGTATTGCTGTGAACGAAGAAAATGTTTCAGTCACCCTTGATGATGTCACCCCTATCGCTCGCCTCACTGGTGAATATGAAGTATTGGCCGTCGCCAAAGATTCGCCGTATAAAACTTTGGATGATTTCATCAAGGCTTTTAAGGCTGATCCGAAGAAACTGCCTATTGGTGGTGGCCCCACTGGGGATACAGACCAGATTACCGTTGCTTTGCTTGCCAAAGAGCTTGGCATTGACGTAGCGGACATTAACTACACCGGTTACAGCGGTGGTGGTGAAATTATTGGCCCGTTGCGCTCAGGGGAAGTCAAAGCTGCAGTATCCGGTGTCAGTGAATTTGCTGAAGCAATTGAGTCCGGCCAGATGCGGGCACTAGCTGTTTCTTCAGCTAAGCGGTTGTCTGTTATTGATGCACCTACCTTCATTGAAGAAGGCATTGACCTTGAGTTTGCTAACTGGCGTGGGGTAGTAGCGGCTAAGTCTGTCACTGCTGAGGAAAAGAAAGAGATCACTGCGTTTGTGGATCGAGTTCATGGGTCTGAGGGGTGGCGTCGAGCGTTGATCGTGAATGGCTGGGAAGATCGCTACCTCACTGGAGACGAATTCGCTTCTTACGTCACCTCCGAGCAGAAACGAATTACTGAGGTTCTCACTGATCTCGGGATCGCAAAGTAATGACCAATTCTGACCTGGCTGGGGTGAAAACCTCGGCCAGGGCAGAAGTCATCTTCGTCACCGGGTTGATCGGGTGCGGAGTTTTCCTGTTGTCAACAACGCATACGATTCAAATCCCGCTCAGCAACTCGGGAATTGGGCCCCGTTTCCTTCCCTACGTGGTGGGCTCGATGTTGATCGTTCTTGGCGTGCTGTTAATGATTGAGTTACACCGAGGGCGATTAGGAAAGCCAGAAGACGGTGAGGATGTTGACCTTCGTCGTCCGACGGATGTCCGAACGCTTGGGCTTTTAGTAGCAGTTCTGAGTGGGCATATTGCCGTGGTCGAACGCGTGGGATGGCTCATTGCCGGAATTTTTCTCTTTGCTTGCTCGGCCATTGTGCTAGGGGCAAGGCGCCCGGTGCCGCTTATTGTTATTTCGTTAGCTCTTCCTTCTACGGCTTACCTCCTCTTTACTCGAGTGCTAGATGTGAGCTTGCCGTCAGGTCCTTGGGGTTAACGAAGCTTGCTTCGGTACTGGTCTTGGACGCCACCTTCTTCAATAAAGGGCTACGCTGCAATGACTTTCAGTGATCCTGGCGGGATCGGGGCTTTGCTGGACGGTTTTTCCGCTTTTGCTGATCCGCGCTTGCTGATGTGGGCATTGCTCGGAGTACTCGTGGGTACCGTCATCGGGGTTCTGCCTGGTATCGGGCCAGCTATGACCGTTGCGCTGCTTCTTCCTTTGACCTTTCGCTTAGACGCCGCGAGCTCGCTTGTTGTTTTTGGGGGGATCTACTACGGCGCGATGTACGGCGGCTCCACGACATCAATCCTGCTTAAAACCCCGGGTGAAGCCGCCTCAATTGTGACTGCCATAGATGGTCATCACATGGCTCGTCAGGGGCGGGGTGCGCAAGCTCTTGCTACGGCAGCAATTGGCTCTTTTATTGCCGGTTTGATTGCCACCGGCGCTCTTGTTTTTATCGCCGAACCGCTCGCTGATCAAGCGATCAAGCTTCGGTCGGTGGATTACTTTGCTCTGATCGTCTTTGCATTTGTGATGGTCAGCGCGATGTTAGGCGATTCTAAGATTCGTGGCCTGGCCTCTTTGGCGATGGGTCTGACGATGGGCCTTATTGGAATTGATCCTCAATCTGGGCAAAGCCGATTCACTTTAGGAACGGACACGCTGCTGACGGGGATCGACGTGATCGTTGCTGCGGTTGGTCTTTTCGCTGTCGGCGAGGCTCTGTATATCGCTGGACGGTTACGTCAAGGTGTGCCAGAAATCGTCCCGATGCAGGGTTCATGGTGGCGGCGCTCTTTCCTCACTGGTGAGGATCTTTCTCGCTCGTGGCGACCCTGGTTACGGGGTACTGCAATTGGCTTTCCGCTCGGGGTGTTGCCCGCTGGTGGGCCTACTCTCCCAACGTTTTTGTCGTATGCCATTGAGCGGCGATTGAGCCGGCGCCAACATGAGTTTGGCCGTGGCGCCATCGAGGGTGTTGCCGGCCCAGAAGCAGCAAACAATGCTGCTGCAGCCGGCACCTTGGTGCCCTTGCTCACCTTGGGTTTACCTACTTCCGCTACGGCCGCAGTTCTCCTGGTTGCATTCCAGCAGTACGGTATTCAACCCGGGCCGCTACTTTTCGATAAAGAGCCAGAGCTGGTGTGGAGCGTGATTGCGAGTCTGCTCATTGGGAACCTGATGCTTCTTGTTTTGAATTTACCGCTGGTCGGGCTGTGGGTCCGACTGTTGGAAATCCCGCGGCATTATCTCTACGCTGGGATTTTGATGTTCTCGCTTCTCGGTGCATACGCCGCTGCGGGGGTGGCTTCGCAGCTAATCATTTTGGTTGTCGTGGGGGTATTGGGTGTAGTTATGCGGCGGTTTGGGTACCCCATTGCTCCGGCAGTGATTGGACTAGTGCTTGGGCCTACTGCCGAAGAGCAACTTAATCGGGCGCTGAACATCAGCAATGGTGACGTCAGTGTGCTTGTGTCTACTTGGCCTTCAATGATCATCTATTCTGTCACGCTGCTGTGCTTGATCATTCCCGCGTTCCGGCAGTTCTGGTCTCATCAAAGAGCACCTGGTGCAGCCCACCCTAAAATTGATGACTCTGACTCGAAATCTTCCTTACAGCACGACCGACGTTAAGTGATCTTCTGAGGCGTATTGCTACGGCCGCACCGAGCAGTGCAGCCGTAGCAATGGCCCATTCCACCCAACGCCCGAGGCGGTCTGCCAGAGTGATTGTTGTTCTTGCAGGCAGGCTTCCCTGAAGAATATCCGCAGTGAGCAGTTCGGTTCGAACAATTTCTTGGCCATCAGGCCCAATCAACGCGCTCACGCCCACCGTCGATATATGCGCCACCGATCGCCCATGCTCAATGGCGCGAAGTCGGGACATCGCTAGCTGCTGTACGGCCTCGTCAGAATCACCAAACGTTGCATTGTTTGTTTGTACAACAAGGAGATCCGCGCCGGCAATGACCGAGTCCCGTAGTAAATCGTCGTATGCCACCTCAAAGCAAATTGCGACACCAACGCGAACGGGGCCAATATTCAGTAATCCCACTTGGTTTCCTGCCACGAAATCATTGCGCACCAAATCAACTGATGAACTGAACATGCGGAAGAACGATCGATATGGGATGTACTCCCCGAAGGGAACTGGGTGCCGTTTGGTGTACTGCTTTCCGGGGCCCACTTGTGGTTGCCACACGATAGACGCATTGCTGAGTTTTCCACCGGGACGTTTAAGGACCGCACCAACAAGTGTAGGAACTCTGATCCCGTTGACCGCGTCATCGATAACAGCTCGTGCATCAGGTTGACTAAAAGGATCCAGATCTGAAGCATTTTCCGGCCAAATGAGAATGTCTGGTGCAGGTGCGTTGCCGGCGGCTATCTCAGTGCTGAGTTGTTTTGTTCCCCGAGCGTGATTGTCGAGGACCTCACGACGTTCGGCGTTGAAATCAAGGCCCGGACGTGACACTCCCCCCTGGACACCAGCAACCTCTACCGGACGTCCCCCGGATGCCACCGGAACGACTAACCCACCAGTTGCGACAGCGACCGCAGTGACGACACCACTTAAACCCACTCGGGCCTTTTGAGACCACGTTTTGATCTTCGAGCTGGTGGAGGCAGGCTTGTATGTGCACGCTCTGAGCAGTGACCAAGCCAGTAATGCCGCGCACCATGCCACTGCGAAACTCACCAAAGGTGCCCCACCCCAAGCCGCTAATCGACCAAAGGGGGAATCAGCTTGCGAAAAAGCCAGCCTCCCCCACGGAAACCCACCGAAGGGAGTCCGCGACCTCAAAAGCTCCATTAAGACACATACCGCCGCAACTATCGCCGTACTGGGGATGGCAGTGCGTGCATGCTGCTGACCAGTGGGCGCTACCAGGCCAATAAGGCCACCTAGTCCAGCGAAATAAAGAGCTTGCAAAGTGGCGAGCGCTAACCATGGCAGCGCCCCTACGTAGATTCCGCTCCAACTGAGTAAAGGGATGAAAAAAGCCCAACCGTAGACCAACCCAAGCCCTATCCCATGGCGGATGCTACGTCCAGCAGTGATGCCAATCCACCAGGCCACAGCCACCGGCGCCAACGGCCACCATCCTGGATCAGGAAAGGCCATTCGAGTAAGACCGCCTGCAGCAACCACAGATACCACTGGCACCACATGAGTGACTCGGCTACTCAGAGAAGATGGCCGCATGAAAGCACGGTAACTCTGGCGATTCATGCGCTGAACACTGTCCGGCCTAAAACCACCGTGCGAAGACATGGTGGCCGGTAGGCCAGATCTGTGAGATCTGGCAGGGCTGGCGTTCCTGAGCGAGGATCGGTACTCCAACGACGGATTCGGTCATCTGGTGAAGCTACTTCCATAACAGGCGCGTCCCATATTGCGTACGTCGCAGCAGCACCGACCGCCAGCACCCCCCCGGCGTCTATGCCAACAGCTCGCCAATTACTTCGGGTATGCGCGGTGAAAGCGGCACGAGCGCTGACTGTGTGATCAGGATGGTGGATAGCGGCTTGCACTGCTCCCCAAGGATCAAAAGGTCGCGTCGGTGATTGTGCGCTGAAACACGTGAGGAGACCTGCGGCCGGAAATGCGGTATATGGGACCACTGGAGGGCCATCCTCTCCCTGTGGTTGGTTTAGTGCACTGTGATCCATCCCTGGGGAGACGCTGACTGTCACACCCCATCGCGTGAAGTTGGTGATAAGTGGGCGGTCCGCCATCGTGAGGTGCTCCACTCGCACGCGACTCCTGTGGAGCGCTGGCAACCCGACGAGATCCTCAACAGCCCGTAACCCATTCATGACAATGGTGGCCGCCTGATGATCCCAAAGATGTATGAGAGGCTGGCTGCGTTCCTCAATGCATTGAGCTACGTAATCCCGCACTTGGGTTACCGTGAGAGATATTCGGCCGCTTGCAGCAGCAACTTCATTGCATGCATTGCCAGTCGGGCCACGAAAAGCGTTGTCCTGCATCGTTTGTCCGGCAATATCAATGCGGTCCGTCCGATGGCTATCATTTTGGTCATAGCCGAAAATCTCGGGGAGATCCGCATAGCTGGGTGCCGGGTGGGCAGCGCCGTAGCTCATGTCATGCACGGCGCCGATTCCTTGATTTGCCGCCGCATGCAGGGCGCTTCGTCGAAACCGATGTGGATCATTTCCGCAGGTGGCAGTACGGGCTGCAATCCACCCGGCACGCTGAGCTTCCCCGGTGATGAAGCCATCCACGGACCAGCCTGGTTGACGGTTCAGTGCTGCTGTGGCCGCGAGCGCACTGGAAACAAGAGCCCCATCATCATGTGCCACATAGACCAAACCGCCATATGCGGCACGGTCTAGTTCGAGTCGAGTCGGTACGGGAAATGCGGCATCCCACCCGGTAGTCACAATGGGCCGACCACCGTGACGCCTGGCCGCAGTTGCTACCCGGTCGAGGACCTCGTGGCTGGTCCTAGCGTCTCGCAAGTCCAGCCGGTGAAGGGAAAAACCAGTATCGGTGAGGTGTATGTGGGCGTCCACGAATGCCGGTGTGACCAGTGCACCATCAAGATCAACGATCTCCTGCGCATCATCGATATAGGTCGTTGCGGTGTCATCAGATCCGACCCAGACAATAGCCGGCCCAACCGTCATCATTGCGGTGGCGCCTGGAACATGTGGCGTATAAATACTTCCGTTACGGAGCAAGGTTTTTTGGGGATGAGCGTGGAATGTGCCGTCTCGATCTGGTGGTGTTGTCATGCGTGTCCAGTAGTGGTGGGCCGAGCGGTGTGGGTGAGTTGCATGCGGAGCACTGCTGACTTTTCGTTGCGCAGTGGCATGCTGAGCTGATGAGCGACTCTGCGCCAGACCATTCTCATCCCGATCGAGTACTCCTTTTAGATTCGGCGTCGTTGTACTTCCGGGCGTTTTTCGGTGTCCCAGAACGAATGCAGGCGCCGGACGGAACGCCAACGAATGCGGTCCGTGGCTTTCTTGACATGGTGTCTACGCTCATCACCACCCTACGACCCCGCTCTGTGCTGGCTTGTTGGGACGACGATTGGCGGCCAGCGTTCCGGGTCGCAGCGATCCCGTCATACAAGTCGCACCGCGTTGCTGATCGGACCATCGGCGATGAAGGGGGTGTTCCTAGCGGTGAGGTGGCAGTTCAGGAGGAGATACCCGCAGCACTTGCTGTTCAGGTGCCAATCATTGTGGATGTGCTTGCCGCAGTTGGTATTACCCAAGTTGGACACCCGGGCTATGAGGCGGACGACGTCATCGCCACCGTGGCCGACCAGTCCGCCACCACAGGTTTGGCAGTAGATATCGTTACCGGCGATCGTGATCTGTTCCAGCTTGTTCATGACGCTCGTCGGATTCGGGTGTTGTACACCGCGCGCGGGGGCGTCCGGAATCTTGACTATGTTGACCAAAATTGGCTTCGCGACCGGTACGGCATTGAGGATGGGCAACAGTACGCCACCTTGGCAGCGGTCAGAGGTGATCCCAGTGATGGCCTTCCTGGTGTACCGGGAATTGGTGAGAAGGGCGCAGCGCAACTTGCCCGCCGAGTGGGATCGCTTTCCGGTTTACTCGCTGCGGTGAACTCTCCGGAGGGGAGTTTGCTCACCGCAGCGCATCAGGGTCGTCTTCGCGCGGCGTGGGATTACCTGCAAGTTGCGCCGACGGTAGTCCAGCTGGTTCGAGATGTCCCCCTGCCACAAACACTTAACCAGTTACTTCTACTCCCGCCAGCTGATCTCACTGCCATGGCTGCATTACAGGACAGGTGGGGCATGAAGACATCGATCAATCGATTGTTCGCGGCGATAAATCCGTTACGTCAGTAGTTGTTATCCCCCAGCTGTCGGGTCAACAACACCGCGCCGGATGCGATCACCGGCGGAGCGTGCTGATCGACGAATTTTGGGAGTGTCGCCGATAGTGGCAATTTGGCCAAGCACGTCATAAATCTGCCGGCAGCGGCGAACGAAGTCGCCGGCCGCGATCCCGTTGACGGCGTCGCCAAGGACACTATCGAGGGGTTTGCCGTCCGCCCACAAACGGACGGCGCCGGCAATCCCGACGTCAGGTTCTCGCATCGGGGTAATGCCGTGCTCTTGTTCAATACTTTCAAGTTCAGCCCAAGTCCGGCTGGTGAAGTCGGCGGCGGTGGCGAGAGAACCGCGCAATGGTGGCCCCGGGGTGACGTCACGGCGTGTTTCGTGAACCAGTGTCGACACCACCGCAGCCAAGGTGGAGGGCTCAAGATCAGCCCAGGTGCCGTTTCGGAGGCACTGTGCGATCAACAAGTCATGTTCGCTGTAAAGACCACGAAGCAGCGTCCCCGCAGCAGTGACCTGATGGTCCGCTGTCAGATAACCCAGGGTGGTCAAGACGGTGACTACACGATCAAAAGTGCGCGCGACGGACCCGGTTCGTCCATTGATCCGCTGACTCAGCGCGTGATTTTGGCGACGCAGTTGATACCAACGGCGTGACCATCGGGCGTGATGTTCCCGATCCGGGCAGTCGTGGCAGGGGTGGTCGCGAAGCGTGCCACGCAACCGATCTAACTGAATCTCGACATCTACCCCACGGCGGCGCCCGGTTGTTTTACGGTCACGGGCCGCAGCTGCCTCAACGTCTTTGATCTCCTGTCGGAGAGCCGCATAAGCGGCGAAATCTCCACGGTGGCATGCCATCGACTCGGCATACCCGGCGAGTGCTTCTTCGTGTTGCCGAAGTTGCCGAGCGAGACCAACCACGGACCGATCCGCTTGGAATTGGGCGAAGGAACTCGCTAGGACTTTCCGAGCATGATCGTGACCAAACATGGCAATGAGATTGACCGCCATGGAATACGTTGGCCGGAAACTGGACCGCAAGGGGTAAGTTCGAGTGGAGGCTAAGCCACCGACCGACCGAACGTCAGTTGCGGGGTGCCACAGCACGACGGCGTGTCCTTCGATGTCAATACCGCGACGCCCAGCTCGCCCGGTGAGTTGGGTGTACTCCCCCGGGGTGATGTCGGCGTGGGTCTCACCGTTCCATTTCACGAGCCGTTCTAAGACGACCGTCCGGGCTGGCATATTGACCCCTAGTGCCAAAGTTTCGGTAGCAAACACGCAGCGAATCAAACCGGCAACGAATAACTCTTCAACGACTTCTTTAAAGATAGGAAGTAAGCCAGCATGGTGGGCAGCGATCCCGCGGGTGAGGCCGTCCAACCATTCCCAGTACCCCAGAACACCAAGGTCAGCAGTGTCGATGTCAGTGGTGCGACGCTCAGCCACGTCACGGATGCGTGCCGCTTCTTCTTCGGTGGTAAGGCGCATGCCGGTGTGCAGACACTGCCGAACCGCCGCGTCGCAACCGGATCTGCTAAAAACGAAAGTGATGGCTGGTAGGAGGTCCCACCGGTGCAAGATTCGGATGACGTCAGCTCGTGATGCTGGGCGATGCTGCCATCCAGTACGGCGCCCCGCATCGCCGCTCACGTTTCCCGTATGGCCGCTGGGCGCATGTCTTCGGCGCCCTTGCTGGTGACGACCTCTCCGAGCGTGGCTATCGCGAGGCACCCGATACGACCGGACAAGGTGCTCCAAGTCAGGATTGATGCGCGTAGAGAGGGTGCGCTGATCGTTTTCATCAGGGTGCGGTTCGGTTGATGCGAAGAGATCGAAAAGACGGTCGCCCACTAAAATGTGTTGAGTAAGCGGTACTGGCCGACGTTCTTCAACGATAATGTCGGTGGGCCCACGAACTGTCCTCAGCCAGGCACCAAACTCTTCGGCGTTGCTTACGGTCGCGGACAATGAGATAAGCCGGATGTGCTCAGGAAGGTGAATGATGATTTCTTCCCACACAGCGCCACGGAACCGGTCTGCCAGGTAGTGAACCTCATCCATCACGACGTAGCCAAGCCGGTCCAAAGTGGACGATCCGGCGTACATCATGTTCCGTAGCACTTCCGTGGTCATCACTACAACATCAGCTTCACCGTTCGTAGTGATGTCACCAGTGAGTAGCCCGACCCGGTCGGCGCCGTGAATGTGGCACAGCTCGGTGTATTTCTGGTTAGACAAGGCTTTAATCGGAGTGGTGTAAAAAGCTTTGCGGCCAGCGGCCAGTGCGAGGTGCACCCCGAACTCGCCGATAACTGTTTTGCCCGCACCAGTTGGGGCGGCGACAAGCACACCCCGCCCGTCCTCTAAGGCACGGCAGGCGCGGAGCTGGAAGTCGTCCAACTCAAAAGCTAAGGTCCGCTGAAATTCACCCAATGAACTGCGAGAATCTGCGTCGCGACGACGAGCCGCCGCATATCTCTCGGCGGGACTGGACACCACTCCAGGTTACGGTGCCCATGAAGTGCGGTGTATTCCTGGTATGACTACCGATCGGTCAGCCGGCTGCCGAGAACATGCAATGCTCCGGGGATTGCTTCCACTTCTACCGGGAGTGCGCCGAAGGCTTCACCATCTGCGTAGCTGATGATTCCATCGGTAGCGAGGTGGACGCGTTGGGCTCGGCGGATAGTGACGGCCGGATGCCGCACGTGAGCTCCGGAGAAAACACGGGGAAAAATACGCAGGAAAGTACCGATAGACAAGTCTCCGTCAATGACCACTACATCAAGAAGACCGTCATCAACGCGGGCATCTGGTGCGATCCGCATGCCTCCGCCGTACATGCTGGCGTTCGCGACGGACACCCACATCGCGCTGAGATCCCACGCTTGCCCATCGAGTTCCAAATGGTAGGGCCGTGGACGTAGTGCGGTGAGTTCGGCCACGGTAGCGGCTGTGTATCGTAGGCGTCCTTTCGGCCAGGACCAGCGGTTGGCGCGTTCGTTCACTTTGGCGTCAAAACCCCCGCAGAGCACACCAAAAAACCATTGGGGGTTGCCTGACCCAACCCGGCGGACGGCATCGACTGGTTGGGCAGAAGGTTGCCCTGTTTGTAAAGCACAAAGATCATCAATAATTGCGCGCACCGCCGCTTCGGGTCTGGCAGGGATCGCGAAGGCAGCCGCGATGTCGTTCCCGGTCCCCGCAGGAACGACCCCGAACGGGATGGTTGTCCCCGCACATACTCCGGCCCCAAGATGCACCATCCCGTCACCTCCGACCACGATGATTGCGTCCACACCCGCACCTGTTGTGTCAGCTATAAGAGTGGCCGCGTGCGAGGCGTCAGTGCCATGAACTGTGATGACGTCCACTCCGGCTTGACGAAAAAGCGCCGCGGCTTGCTCTCCTGCAGCGAGCCCACGACCTTTTCCGGCGGTGGGGTTTACTGCCAGCGCGATTCGTGGTGCGGTCGGCGTCGAGGATGAAAGATCAGGCAGCGGGTTTATCACGCTGGAACGCTAGCGGGTAGGTGGCGAGGATGTCAGCGGGCTCGCTTCATCATCGTCGAGCTTGTCGTAGTCCGGTTCCCCAGAGCGTTTAGCGCGCCGGCGGTCGATGAGGAGACAAATCGCCACCGCAATAGTGAAAAGCAAACACATGGCACCAGCCAAGGTGAGCATGGAGACTACTTCAGGGGTGGGGGTTGCCAGCGCCGCGAACAGAAAGCACACAAAAACAACGACTCGCCATTGCCGAGCGATTGCTTTGCCGGTGACTAAGCGAGCGCTGGTGAGCGCGACTAAGACGATAGGGATAACAAAAGCAATCCCGAATCCGACCATGAGCCGGGTCACAAACGAGAGATACATGTTGGCGGTGATGAACTGCGTTCCACCTTCTGGGACGAAGGCGTTGAGGAACTCCACTGCTTTAGGGAGCACGAGCCAGGCCAGCCCAGCACCAGCAAGGAACATCGGCACTGCTGCGGCGACGAAACCGAACGAGTAGCGTCGCTCTTTTCGCGTGAGTCCCGGGGTGATAAACGCCCAAAATTGATAAAGCCAAATCGGTGAGGCGAGGAATAACCCAATCACCACACTAATTTGGAGGCGCTGGTTAAACGCCGAGAACGGGTCAGTGAAGTTAACGCTAATGGGAATGTTGTTACTTTCTGCGGCGCGAGTGATGGGCTTCAAGAGGGCACCGTAAACATCTTCGGCCAGCCACCAGCCACCGATGCCGCCAGCCACGATTGCGAAGGCGCTACGGATGATTCGGCGACGTAGTTCAATAAGATGCGCTCGCAGCGGCATTCGTCCTTCGGCGTCGCGCTTTTTTGTGGTGGGACGCCCAGCTGTAGTGCTCAGCGGAACCCCTTAACTCCGTGGGTGTGGCTGTTCGTCCGGCGCTGTCGGAGCCGGTGCGTCAACAACGCGTCCCTCGACTGGTGTTTGCTTATTGGCTGGAGTGTCTTCGGTCTTCATTTGCTTCATCTCCGATTTGAAGATGCGCATTGACCTGCCTAACCCGCGGGCCGCTTCAGGTAGCCGGCGTCCGCCGAATAAAAGAGCCACGACCCCCACGAGTACAAGCAGCAGGATCGGATTGTCAGCCAGGTTTCTTAACATGGGGTGCCATCCTTGGTGGTATGTATTTCATGATCGGTCGCGCCGCATTGTTGGCGAATAATTGTCGGTGAAGTGGTCCTTGCTGAGGTAGTCGTTGCTGAAGTGGTCTTAACTAACCCTGCTCGAAGGAAGTGGTAGGTCACTGCTGAGGTTTTCACCTTACGCTCTTACGCCCAGAGTGTTGTTTTCGCCAGGCGGTGCGCACAGGACCAGAGCTGACGAGATGGGGATTAGCTAAGGAAGATGAAGCCGGCTGATAAGCATCAGCGGCAGGCTGCCAAAGCGCGGTGAGTTCCTCAGCGCTGGAACCCAATTCTCGGGCTAACGCAAGGCCACGTCGGATCGTCCGCCACCACAGCAGGCCGTGAACGATCACGGCTAAAAGCAATAAAAGGAAAACGAGAAGTATCCACCACCACATGGAAACAACTTTAGGTTCTCTTGTTGTGCTCTGCCTAGCCGTTCACTCGGACCCGTGGGCCAATCGCTTCAACGGCAGCGAGAGGGTTCTCGCACCCTTCCAACCACAACGCGAAATCTAAAAGGTCGTCGTATCCGATTGCTGGGCCATCGTGCTTCTCTAACGCTTCCGAAGGAACATTCCAGCGTTCAGCTGTGACGCCGCCGGAACGCAGCAGGCTGACCACCTCGGCGCCGGCTGGTTTACGGATTTCGTCTTGGCAACGGTCACAGGTGAATGAGTAAAAAGACCATGCCGGGACGTTGCATACTACGAGACGTACCTGCGCTGCGGTGAGTTCAACATCCCCGCAGCATGGGCAGGTGGCCTTAATTGTTGCCATGGTCTCCGCCTCCTCGACGGGTCAGGGAAATATCTCCCGCTGCTGACAGAAAAAGGCGGGTGCCTTCAGGAAGAAGAAGCCTTGTTCTGTGGTTACTTCCCATGCCTCGGCAGCAGCGCATCAGACCTTTACCGTTGTCTGACTGACACACGCCAGTTGGCGTATGGCGCCCTATCAGACTTATCGATGAGGAGACGGCGCTCGCTCATACGCATCGAGCGCAGAGTTCGCCGCAGCGACAACATCAGCGGCGAACTCAGCGGGCTTCAGTACCTGCGCGGCAGATCCGAGCCGCAGTAAAAGTGCACGCAACCAGCCAAGGTCACCTGTGCGTATCACCACAACAGCGGTGCCATCCGACCTGGTGGATACCTCTTCGGTGGGGTAATAATCAACAATCCATTTCGCGGCTGGGCGCACAAGTAGTTCAACGACGTAGTCATTGGGATCAGGAAGAAAAATCCCGTTACTTAAGTCTCTTTCTTGGGCTTGGGGCGGCGGAACGCCAGAGTCGTCGAGCATGACGACGTTCAGCACTCGATCTAGCCGAAACAATCGAACTGATTCCGCTCGATGGCACCACCCCTCCAAATACCAGTGGCCATCCACGGCGAGGATGCGCATCGGGTCAACGTCCCGTTCAGTGCTGGCATCTCGTTCTGGCACCAGATATTTCAGATGCACCCGGCGCCGCTCTTGAAGGGCTTGTTGGCAACATCGCAAGACGTGCGGGTCGGTGACTCGCCCGAGATCGACACCAACGCTTGTCGCCGCGCTCGCTGCTTCGCCAGCGGCGTCTTCCAGCTTTGCTAAAGCACGACTGACGGCCTCACGGTCGTCTAATCCAGGCACTTGGGATAAAGCTCGCAGGCCCACAATCAACGTGAGGGCTTCATCGATTCCGAGCCGAAGGGGACGGGAAATCGTGTCGGCGTTGCTAAGGAAAATGTGGCCACTGTCCCATTCTGCTTCGATGAGGTCATCGGGAAGGTGACCTGGAAGTCCACAAACAAAAAGCAATTCCAAATCTTTGATCAATTGCTTGGTGCTGATGCTGAACTCCGCTGCCGCTGCGTCCAAGGTGATTCCTTGATGGCGCAACAACCAGGGGACCATAGCGAGGAGGCGGGATAACCGAATCGTTGCGTTTTCAACCATCGGTCACCTGCCGCGATGGAGTTGAGTTGGCTTTTCGCGTTGATCCGGTGGGATCCAGCTGAGCCGCACCGCGTAAAGAAGTGATCACAGCTTGACGAAAATCGTCGGGGGTAAGAGCCACCGCGGACGCGCCTAAGGCGGCGACCTCACCCGCAAGGGTGTCGACATTGTCGGTCTGCACCGTGAGGAGATCCCAACCATCAACATCCGCAGGAGTCGTGCTGCTCGCTCGCCGGCGAAGGGAATGCCCTGAATCTTGACGCACCTGGATCACGGCAGTGAGGGCGGGCGATTTTTCCTCTGGTGATTCTGCGGCCGTAAAGAATTGCGCCCACCCCAATGGGTCAGTCGTCGGAGTCTCGAAAGCCCCCGGGGTGCCCAACAGCGTCACATCCCCCTCAATCCGAGATAACCGGAACACCCGAGTGTCATGTCGGTCACGGTCTAGGCCGGTAACGTACCAGCGGCCCCGCCAACTCGTCACCGCCCACGGTTCCAACTCCCGACGCTGGGGTTTTTGGTTGGGCTTGCGATAGGAAAACGCTACCGGCACGCGATCACGTACCGCCGTCCAAAGGTCATCGAACGTTGGTTCCGCGGTTCTCACGCGTGGCTCAACGCCGATCAAAGAGTCCGCGTCCTGTCCGCTGCCGGCAGCGGACAATTTGGTGAGAGCTCGACTTGCCGGCCCGGACAGCGATGCTTGGTGCCATACGCGCGCCGCTAAGCCGAGGACCGCTAATTCGTCCGGCTCGAAGGTAATCTCTGCGAGTGCATACGCATCTCGGTCGATCAAGTACCCCTGGTCGTCTTCAAACGCTGAATCCACAGTCATAGTGACGAGTGGAATGCCCAGTTCGCGTAACTCATCTTTGTCTCGTTCGAACATTCGTTCAAAGGCGTCTGGTGAGCTGGTATCGGCGTATTGGGGTATGGCGCGGCGGATATCTGTTTTGGATAAGGGGCGTCTTGTGCTGAGCAAGCAAATGACAAGGTTGAGTAATCGCTCAGTCTTTACCGCCGACATTTCTTCTCCCCTCGTTGGGCGACGCTACCCCACTCCAATCCGAGTTCGCCACTGGCAACGTGTCCATGAGGTCACTGGCCTCGCGTGGACTGACTAGGCTTCGGCATTGTGAAAAGCCCAAGCGATCTCAAAGGAATATGATGTCGGTTCGTCTCGCCGTAACGTGGCGGACTGGGGTCGTGGTCGAAATTCTCGCGGACTCACCTGAGGTCCGTGAAGTCCGGGTGCGGGTGCGTGATTTAGGCGACGGCCAGGAATATCGAGCGTTGGCATACCGGGCGATAGTCGGAACCCCGAAAGTTCATGACCGGGTTCTTATCACCACCGACCCGGTTGACCGAGGCTTAGGCACTGGTGGGCTAGCACTCGTCGCGGCCCTCCCCGATCACCCTCCTCAAGCGGAGCCTTCCATCCACCACTCGCCTGCAGACCGGATAGACATCTCAGACTCATTAGGGCACCTGGTCAAAGCCCGGTACACCCCCACGCAAGTGATGGTGCGCGGAGTTGATGAACCAGGCTCGGAGCACCATTCTCTTCTTCGGGATGCGGATGACATTGCCGGTATGCCGGTAGTCGTCGCTGATCTTCACTCAGCACTACCCGCAGTGTTGTGCGGGATCCGCACGCAACGGGCTGATGCGGTGGTCGCTTACGTGTTGACCGATGGTGGCGCGCTTCCGGCGTGGTACTCCCGTACCGTCGCTGGCTTACGAGAGGCAGGATGGCTTGCAGGGTGTATCAGCACTGGGCAGGCGTTCGGGGGGGATGTGGAAGCAGTGACAGTCCACACTGGACTGTTAGCGGCCCGGTTAGTTCTGAATGCGGATATCGCCGTAGTCAGTCAAGGGCCAGGAAATTTAGGAACTGGCACTCGATGGGGTTTCTCTGGTGTCGCCGCTGGGGAAGCAGTAAACGCAGCTGGTGTCCTCGGTGGTCGCCCGGTGGCTTCACTACGGATGTCTCAGGCTGATCCGCGTCCCCGTCACCGCGGCATTTCCCACCACAGCATGACTGCGTATGGTCGGGTTGCATGGCACTCGGCGGATGTTGTTCTTCCGCAGGGCGAAACCGAAACAAACGTTCAGATGCGCGAGCAGGTGGACGCGTTAATTCACCCGCGCGGACGTCATCGGTTAGTTGAAGTTCCTCAGGAGGGTTTACTTCAGGCGCTCGCAGAAAGCCCCGTGACACTGTCCACCATGGGCCGGGGTCTCAGTCAAGATCCACTAGCTTTCATCGCCGCGGCTGCTGCGGGAGCACATGCGGCGTACCTCATCAGGGCTTAAAAGCCATCTAAAATATCAACCACAAATACAAGTGTGTCGGTTCCTTTAATACCAGCGGTTGGTTGACCGGCTGAGCCGTACCCATCTTTTGGTGGAATGATCAATAAAACCCGAGACCCGACGGTCTGCCCGACCAGATTCTTATCCATCCCGGGCACTAATCCGCCCACGCCAATTGGCACTTCGAGAAGCTGCCCTGACTTATATGACGAATCAAATACTTTACCCGAGCCATAAAGGGCGCCGACGTAAGCCGCTGAGACAGTCTGCCCTGACTCCAACTTTTTCCCTTTGCCTTTAATCAAGAGCTGAACCACCGTCTTCGTCGGTGGTTTTCCGGACGGCATCGTGATCGTCGGGGCCTTATCACCATTGTCTTTTACCGCTGGCAAACCCGTTTTAGCCGGAACAGGATCCCCCGTTGCTTTCGTAAGCGGGTTGCTTGCGTCAAGCACGTCGAAAACCACCACAATGGTGTCGTCGGCTTGTATCTGCCGTTGAGGATCACCAGAAGAACCAAAAGCTTCTTTGGGGGTGATCCCGGCGACGACGCGAGAGCCTACTTGTTGCCCGATCAAACTGTTCGCGAGACCAATCATGAGACGTTCCGGGTCGGCGATAGCAACGACCGGTTTCTGCCCAAAGCTGGTGGCTACCTCTGCCCCAGTACGAGCATTAACGACTTGGTAGTCGAACGTCACCCGTTGCCCTTTAGTGATCTTCGCGCCCTTCCCTGCGGTGATCACTCGCACTTTTGATTCAGTTAAAGACAAAGGTGTTGTCGAGATCTTAACGGTGGGCTTTTGGCCGATACTTCCGCTAACTTCAACTTCTTGCAAAGGGTTAGCTGACGAAGGTGACGTCGATGAGGTGTCTTGAGCGCAGCCAGTGAGAGCGAGGGTCGCCATAACTATGGAGCACCAAACAAAACGAAAACGAGCAGGTTGCACGATTTTTCCCTCACGTCGGAGACAACAACCACAGTGAACATAACAACAATGACAGGGCAAGGTGATCCTGACACTTGGTGACAACAAACACATGGAAAACCGGCAAAGCGAGCGGCAATCGGTAAGGCGAGCTGGGGCTGATCTGTCCCAGTCCGAGGAGCTCAGCCGAGCAGTAGTTACATCTCAGCGATGAGTTGTTCCACTCGTTCGTCGGTGTGAGCAAAGGGGTCTTTACACAGGACAGTCCGCTGAGCCTGATCATTAAGTTTCAAATGAACCCAATCAACGGTGAAATCCCGCTTCCGTTCTTGCGCTCGACGAACAAAATCGCCACGTAACTTCGCGCGGGTCGTCTGGGGTGGTACCGCTTCTGCTTCGACGATCTCTGGATCAGTAGCGATTCGCTGGGCGTGCCCAGCCCGCTCTAGAAGGTAATACAAACCGCGGGTTCGGTTAATGTCGTGGTAGGCCAAGTCGAGTTGCGCGATTCGTGGATTAGACAGCCCTAGGCCATGTTTAGCCCGATACCGCTCAATGAGGCGGTACTTCATCACCCAATCAATCTCCGTGTCAACCCCACCAAGATCATCAGAGTCAACTGCTTCAATAGTCCGCTGCCATAGATCAAGCACTGTTTTGTGGAGTGGAGAGCTACGCCCACGACGATCCATGAAATCGATAGCTCGGTCGAGGTACTCGGTTTGAATTTGCACTGCTGACAGCTGCCGACCACCTGCCAACCTGATTGGGCGGTGACCAGTCAGGTCATGGCTGATTTCCCGGATCGCTCGGATGGGGTTCTCCAACGAGAGGTCCTTCATGACCACCCCGGCCTCAATCATCTGAAGCACGATGTCCGCGGACCCTAATTTGAGCAACGTCGTCATTTCGCTCATGTTTGAATCGCCCACAATGACATGCAAACGCCGGTGACGTTCAGCGTCCGCATGCGGTTCATCACGTGTGTTGATGATCGGCCGGGACCGGGTCGTCGCGCTGGATACCCCCTCCCAGATGTGATCAGCTCGTTGGCTTAAGCAGTACGTTGCTCCGCGCGGTGTTTGCAGCACTTTGCCTGCGCCACAAATGATTTGCCGCGTCACCAAAAACGGGATAAGCACTTCAGACATCCGTTGGAAATCCCCGTGACGAGATACCAGATAGTTCTCATGGCAACCGTAGGAGTTGCCCGCGGAGTCGGTGTTGTTCTTGAAGATGTAGATCTCGCCGGAGATCCCCTCGTCAATGAGGCGTTCCTGAGCGTCACGAGTTAAGCCCGCCACAATGCGTTCACCCGCTTTGTCGTGGATCGTCGCCTGCCGGATGTCATCGCACTCTGGAGTGGCGTACTCCGGGTGCGAGCCGACATCTAAGTAAAGGCGTGCTCCGTTGCTGAGGAAAACATTGCTGGACCGCCCCCAAGACACCACTGTGCGGAACAAATACCGGGCGACTTCATCTGGGCTCAACCGACGCTGCCCATCGGCTGAACATGTCACGCCGTACTCGTTTTCGATTCCAAAAATTCGCCGCTCCATAATGCTCCTCACGCAGAGGTGGCCTGCCCACCTAGCCTACGTGCGCCCCATCAATTGCGGCGACATATGTCGCCCTATCCATCGGGACGACATATTTGTCCCGAAGAGAACTATGTAGTGGGCCCAGCATCGGATGACTCCAGATCGGCTGACATGCCATCGGAATGAGTTTGCGCCCCGCTTGGTTCATGCATTCCTGGCACCGCCGAGTCGGGTCGTGCTACTTCCTGAGCGGTGGCTCCTGACTCAGCAGGAATGTCGGATATTGGGTCGCTCGGGCTTAAAAGACGCTCTAGCAACTCACGACTAATTCGGCGGAAGAGCCGCCGCTGCCGTCCACGATCAAGAACGGCGACTTCCAAAACATCTGGCACTAGTTTCCGTGCAGGCCCACCGCTGGGGTCTTGTCCGAGAAGGTCAACGGCTAAGGTCAAGACTTCGGCCAAGCTGAGATCAGGGCGCCATCGCTTGCCTAGCGCGGACGTAATGGATTCCGGGTTTCCACCCATCGCGACGAAACCGCGCTCGTCTGCGACAGAACCGTCATAAGTGATCCGGTAGATCTGGTCTGCCTCAGATTGAGTACCAACCTCGGCAACCACGATCTCCACTTCGTACGGCTTAGATTCTTGAGTGAATACCGTGCCTAAGGTCTGCGCGTAAGCATTGGCCAAGCCTCGCGCTGAGACATCACTGCGGTCGTAGGAGTATCCGCGCAAATCCGCGTAGCGAATACCAGCGACTCGAAGGTTCTCAAATTCGTTGTATTTACCCACCGCCGCGAAAGCAACCCGGTCATAAATTTCACTGACCTTATGTAACGAACGGGAGGTATTTTCGGCCACAAAGGCTATTCCTCCGTCATAACCCAAAACCACCGCGGAACGGCCGCGACTAATACCTTTACGGGCGAAGTCCGCCCGGTCTTTCATGAGCTGTTCAGGAGAAACATAAAACGGCATGCTCATCGTGGTGCCCCCTCTCCCATAGCTGCTTGCCGATCCGCGGCCACCTGACCGATGACCTCAGTCAGGACGTCCTGCTCGACTCGCCGGTAACCATCAGCGTCAACAATGCTGATCACTGGCCAAATCTGGCGTGCAAAATCAGGCCCGCCAGTAGCGGAGTCGTCGTCAGCCGCGTCATACAAAGCTTCTATCGCGACTCGAACGGCGCCGGTGGAGTCCAAACCGGGGCGCCACAACTTCTTTAACGCGCCCCTGGCGAACAACGACCCCGAGCCGACGCCATGATGCTGTCGTTCGGCGTAACAACCACCGGTGACGTCATAACTGTAAATGCGACCGGCACGTTCATCTGTGTCGTACCCGGCAAACAAAGGCACCACGGCTAGCCCTTGCATGGCAAGCCCCAGGTTGCCTCGGATCATCGCGGACAACCGGTTCGCCTTTCCTTCTAAAGACAACAAAGCGCCCTCAATTTTTTCGTAATGCTCCAATTCAACTTGGAAAAGACGAACTAATTCCAAAGCCACCCCGGCACTTCCAGCGATCCCTACACAGGAGTAATCATCTGTGCCGAATACTTTCTCGATTTCCCGATTGGCGATCATGCTTCCCATCGTGGCTCGACGGTCCCCGCCCATCACGACGCCGCCAGTGAACTCCGCCGCCACAATGGTGGTGCCATGCGGTACCTCGGGGGCCGCACCAGCTGGCAAAGTCCGCCCGCCAAGAAGGAGGTCCGGGCGATATCCCCGAACGAAGTCCGTAAACGATGAGGAACCAGAGGTTAAAAATGGCGTGGGAAGCCGACCTGCGGTGTCACGTTGGGAGAAGTCCACGCATACGACCCTAGATCAGGAGTGTGGTGCGAGCGTGCAGGAGGCGGTTATTGACCACCTTTTTGGACGAAAGAGCGGACGAAGTCTTCAGCGTTACTTTCTAAGACGTCATCAATTTCGTCCAAAACTGAGTCGATGTCGTTGTCTAGTCCTTCTTTTGTGGACGCACCGGTGGGGGTGGTGGTCGGTGTCTCGTCTGCTTCGTCGCTGCGGTGTCGTGGACGTTGCTGCTCTCGACCTGCCATGTGGGCCTCCCAGCTCCGAGTGCTCACTGAATTACCTATCAGCCTACGGTGCCGCACCACAACGTGCTTATGCGATCTGCCTAAGCAATATGTGATTGGTCGCTGTCATCGGTGGTATTACTTGTGCCCCAGGATTACGGCGTACCGACTTGTGGTTGAAAACCCGTCAGGTGCCTCGTTGTGTTGATGCAAAAGGGCTATCGAATCGGTCCGGAATTGAACAAATTCATCGGCACTGAGCCATCGCTGCGCGGCCCGCCACAGCGGATGATGGGTTTCTTGTTCCGCGAACCATTCCTGCGGTGACGCTCCGGTAAAAGCAAGACGATGCTCGCGCCAGGACAAATCCTGGGCGCCGGCTTCCGCCATCACCTCGATTGCCCAGTCAGGTTCGCTCCATCGAGTCGGAGTCGTTGTGCCGGTCGAGGTAGCAAGTGCGGCTCGCAGAAGCTGGCCTATGGCGTCTACTCCTCCACCAGGCAGCCAAGATGTAAGACCGATAACGCCACCAGGCTTTGTTACCCGTACCATTTCGCGGGCTGCGGCGGATGCGTCGGGCGCGAAAATTACTCCAAAAACACTGATCACTCGGTCACCGGTATCACTGTCAAAGGGAAGCGCATCAGCGAAGCCGGCCTGAAAGGTTGGTGCGGTGATGCGTGTTCGAGACATGCTGGTCTGGGATGGGCTGCCCTGGTGCTGAAGGCTGAAAGCACTGGCTCGCTCGCGGGCGATTGCGAGTAAACCCTCAGCCGGATCCACACCAATAGCGGTGGCGCCGCGTTGAGCTGCGGCAAGAGTGACATTGCCTGTGCCACAACCAACGTCGAGTACGAAATCGCCGGGACCAACCCCCATTGTGTTCAGTACAAGGTCAGCCACTGGGGCTAAGACTGCTGCGGTACGGGTGTAATCCCCGTCGCTCCAATCGATCATGACTGCTCCTCAATGATTGTTCCCGTATGTCCCTACTGATGTGATGACAGTGTTCCTACTACGCAACACACAAGAATGTTTACCCACGGGAAGCCAGCGCATCAATGAGATCCTCTGCGGTGGGACTGGCATCAATGAGCGCTCCAATAGCGGCCCGGGTGCCGCGAGTTGGCTCCAGCATCGGAATACGTTGAAGTGACTCTCTCCCAGGGATATCGAAGATCAACGAATCCCAGGAAGCGCCGGAAACCTGACTGCCGTACTTGGCCAAGCAACGACCGCGAAAGTACGCGCGAGTGTCCTCTGGGGGGTTTGTCATCGCCGTGGCGATGGAGACGTCATCAAGAAGACGGATCATGCGGTGACGATTCATTAAACGGTGGTAGAGCCCTTTTGCGGGTCGCACATCGGTGTACTGAAGATCGATCAAATGCATCCGAGGGTGATCCCATAGAAGCTCTTCACGGCGAGCGAAGCCCTGCAAGACAGCCCATTTGGCAACCCAGTCGAGTTCGGTAACGCACTGCATCGGGTCATTTTCGAGCCGGCTGAGAAGTGATTCCCACCGATCTAAAACCTCTGCGGTGTCATCATCAGGGACACCACCATAGTGGGTGTCTAAATAAGCACGAGCCTGTTCCAAGTACGCCCATTGCAGCTCAACGGCAGTCATCATGCTGCCATCTCGAAGTTCAATTCGGGTACGCAAAGTGGGGTCATGGGAAATCGTGTGTAAAGCGGCGACTGGTCGGCGCAATGTGAGGTCTCGGGTGAGCGCCCCGTCTTCAATCATCGCAAGCACAAGTGAGGTCGTGCCCATCTTCACGATGGTTGATATCTCTGACAGGTTCGCGTCCCCGACGATGACGTGCAGCCTGCGGTATTTATCAGCAGTGGCGTGTGGTTCGTCCCGGGTGTTGATGATCGGGCGTTTGAGCGTAGTTTCCAACCCCACTTCGACCTCAAAGAAGTCCGCGCGCTGACTAATTTGGTACCCGGGATGTTTACTCTCTGGGCCAATGCCGACGCGTCCGGCGCCACAGATTACTTGTCGAGTCACAAAAAAAGGAACCAGGTGGCGGACGATATCCGCGAAGGGAGTGCTGCGGCGCATGAGGTAGTTCTCATGAGTGCCATAAGAAGCGCCCTTACCGTCAGTGTTGTTTTTATACAAGTTAATCGGAACGCCTGTAGTAGCAAGTGCAGCAACGGCGGTTGCCATGATGCGCTCCCCCGCTTTGTCCCACAGGGCAGCAGCTCGTGGTGAGGTGACTTCTGGGGAGCTGTACTCGGGGTGGGCGTGATCTACGTATAGGCGAGCCCCGTTGGTCAAGATGATGTTCGCCAGAGTGGGGTCGTCCATGTCGGTGAGTTGGGATGGGTCCGCGTCAGTCCGGCTCACGTCGTAGCCTCGGGCGTCACGTAACGGCGCTTCGTCGGCGTAGTCCCACCGGGTACGGTGAACGCGATGCCCGAGCGGTGCGGCGTACGCGTTCACGACTTGGCCAGATAACACCATGGGGTTTGCGTGCGGTTCCCCCGGAAGTGAAATCCCGTACTCAGTCTCGATGCCCATTACCCGTCGTACCGTCACCCCCCTGAGCTTACGAGGCTGGCGAGGGCATCTGCCTGGGATCCTTTCGGGGCTAGCCCCGTAGATCTTTGCCATGATGTGATCGGCGACCAAGTCACACGATAGGAGCATCGCCATTCTCATTCGTTGGAGTGACCGTCAGGTGCCTTCCTTGCCATGGCGGACTGCACTTTTTTGTCTTCTCGCGCAACGATTTCAGCGGTCACCCGCGGATCTCAGATTGGACCAAATTCAGCGGGCCCGGCATAGTTCGCTCCCCCACGTCGGCCCTGTTGGGTGGTTACTTGGGAAAGCGCCAAGGACGGTTCAGATTAAGCAAGAATTTGGGCCAACTCGGTCCGGGCCAGTCTCAATTCGGTGGTATGTACCACCACGTCGGTCTACGTCGACACCGTTAGTGGTGTTTTTTCACGGTGGGGGGTGGGTGACCGGCAACGTCCGTAGTCGGGATCCGATCTGTGCCAGGATCGCCTGGCGCGCCAATACTTTGGTTGCGTCGGTGGGGTATCGTCAAGCGCCGGAGCACCCCTTCCCGGCAGCCGTGCACGACAGTATTGATATCACGGAATGGCTCATTCGCAGTGCCGAAGATGTCGGTGCTGATCCCAAGCGGGTTGCTTTGATGGGTGATAGTGCCGGCGGCAACCTAGCCGCTGTTACCGCGCAGCACCTCCGTGATCGTGGTGTGCCTCTCAGCGCGCAAGTATTGATTTACCCCGCCACCGACGCGACATTAGCGTCAGCTTCAGTGGCTCAGTTCGCTCACGGCCCTCTTTTAACCCGGCGAATGATTGATGGGTATTTAGCCTGCTACGCACCTAGTGTCCCGCGAACGAATCCTCAGCTCAGCCCGCTGCACGCTGCCGACCTGAGCGGCCTCGCCTCAGCCTTGGTGATAACCGCTGGTCGCGATCCATTACGAGATGATGGAGTCCGATACGCCGATGCGATGCGGCAGGCGGGAGTGAGGGTGCTTCACCGCGATTACCCCCGCCTACCGCACGGCTTTCTCTCTGTTCCCGGAGTGATTCCGCACGGAAAACAACCCCTCGTGGAGATCGCCGCTTTTCTTCGGAAGAGTTGGGGCACTTCACTGCCGCCGCTAGTGCACGACCTCAAGTGAGCTGCCCGCACATTCCACTAGCTGGCCGGCAGCATCAACCTCGATAGTAAGTCGCTCAGCTCCGACCCGGACACCTTCGACTCGCAGCCGTCCGACTGGGTTTGGTGTGACGGGCGTGACAGTGAGAGTCCCGCCCGGGACGTCCGGTTTAATCCCGAGCACGGACTCCACCAGCATGACCGGCCATGCCGCCGCCCACGCCTGAGGATGACAAGCCGCAGGGTAAGCCAACGGCCCGCCGCTCCCCACACGCCGCTCCCCTGAGTACAACTCCGGTAACCGGCCATTGAATGCGCTAGCCGCGGCGAGTAACCCGTCGACCAGGCTGGCACCCGCGCCAAGATGACCAGCTTGTGCCATGCCATGCAAAACGATCATCGTGTCGTGTGGCCATACGGAACCACAGTGGTAGCTCAAAGGCGCATACCCGCCATCGGTATCAGCCATAGTGCGTAAGCCAAAGCCGGAGTCCATGGCTGGGTCTGTTATGTGCTGCACTACCGATGCGGTGTCCGCTTCACTTAACAAACCGGTGCCAAGTAAATGGCCCATATTGCTCGTTCGTGAATCCACTGGACGCTTGTTGGCGTCCAGTGCTAGTGCGGGGTAACCGTCCGGGCCACCAACCCAGAAAGCGTCTCTGAACCGGGTCTTCATGCTGGTCGCAAAGTCCCGGCAGGCGCTGCCGTCTCGGTTAAAAGCATCTAAGAGATCTGCGCCGGCATTGGCCGCCGCGTATGCGTACCCCTGCACTTCGCATAAAGCGATGGGAGCGTCGGCGAGAGAACCGTCGGTGAACCGTACCGAATCGCCGGAGTCCTTCCAGCCTTGGTTATTCAAACCGTGGCCAGACCGGTCAATGTATTCCAAAAACCCGTCGCCATCGGCATCGCTGTGGTCTAGTAGCCAACCGGTCGCTGCCTCTAATGCCGGGATGAGCTCCTGGACGCGCTCAGGTGCGAGGCCCCAACGCCAGGCATCATGCAGAAGCTGAATCCACAGTGCAGTCGCATCGATCGTTCCGTAGTACACCGGTGGGAGAGTTAAGCCGCCGTGATAACTCGACGTTATAGCACGCGCCTCATGCAAAATCTTTCCCGGCTGCTCCTGGCTGGCTGCATGTGAGATTTTCCCCTGCCGAGCCGCTAACACCCGCAAAGTGCCATATGCGACATCAGTGCCGAGTAGCAGCAGCATTCGGGCCGACCACAGGCTGTCGCGGCCAAATAGGGTCAAGTACCACGGGGCACCAGCGGCAAGGAATGCATCGTCGGGGCAGTCCGCAGTTGTCGCAAGCAGCCCACGAGAGTCGGCTAGTGATTGCTCTAATGTGGCCACCAAACGTCGGTCATCACAGTGGACTACCGGCGACATCCACCATTGTTGATCCCGTGCCGGAATAATGAACCTTTCGGCTTGGATCATGCTAATCGACCACCCAAAGGACAAGCCCTGACCTGGGTTAAGAGTTACCGACCACACCGCCACCACAGCATTGTCAATGATGTCGATTGTTGTTGGTTCGGTGTCCCAGTCCGTGACGGTCACGGTGAGATCAGGCCCGGGCCAACTCAGTTCACCGGACTGACTACGTTGCGGTGCAACAAGTTTCGGTACGTCACCATGTTTGACTTCGGTCATCGGAGCCAGGTCTGTCGCTAATGTAACTTCGACCTCACACCGAACCGGTGTGCCAGCAGTCGAGCGAAGAGTCAGTGTCTCTTGATAGGTGTTGCCGGTGACATCGCGAACTCGTTCTAACCACACTGTTGGATCAGGAACGGGGTCTCCTAATTTTTTCAGCACGCTGTGAAATCGAGCTTGGGTAGACCCAACAGTCGTGTGCCCGATAGGAACAGCCTGGGCGCCGCGGATATCAAGGTGAACCAGTGCCAGCGCCCGTACATCACCGTAATAGACACCAGCTGCGCCACCACGGACGATTTGACCATCCAGACTTGACATCGCCGAGCTAGGCGCGGCTACACAAGCCACCAAATCGTGCAGTGTTGGTTGGGTAGGCTCGTCTTTGGTAGCCGACATTTGAGGTTCCTCCTGAACTGGGTGGCCATCACAAAACAGCCCACCAAAAGTTGGCGATGATGTGGTTCCGAATGTTTTTTCTACTTTATTTGAACGATAAAACCATACGGTGGCCTCGGAGAAAAGACAGACCAGGCATATCACTCGGATGCTTATCTGAGAGACGATTGGCCGCGCGACGTGGTGGCTATGCCTGTCGCCGATAGCCGAATATTCTCAACTCATGGGCACTTCAGCGCAGTCTCCTTTGATTGCAGTGCTGGACGGTAATGGCCTCATGCACCGCGCCTTCCATGCCCATCAAGGTAGCGATCAACGCAACTCCGCAGGGCGGCCAGTATGGGCGTTGCGCGCGATGGTGGCGACTATCGCTGCGGTTGCTGCACGTCTTCGCCCGGATGCGCTACTGATTGCGTTTGATTGTCCCGACGGCTACCACCGGACCACGGACTATCCCGAATACAAGGCTTGTCGGCCCCCAAAAGATCTTCATCTCACCGAGCAACTCGCGATTGCTCCCGATTTACTGCGGCAGTCCGGTTTCACGGTGGTACTGCATCCAGGACATGAAGCCGACGATGTGTTGGCTTCAACTGCAGCTCACGCGCGCCGGTTTGATTGGCGCACTGTCCTCGTCACTTCTGATCGAGATGCGTTTGCCCTGATTGATCACTCGACATCAGTACTGCGGCTTGTATCCGGCGGACTTGATGCCGCCCCCCTCTTGAGCTCAGCTGACGTTTATCGGCTTTATGGAGTTACCCCGCGTCAGTATCTCGATTTCGCTGCTTTGCGCGGAGACCCGGCAGACAATATGCCGGGCGTACCAGGCATCGGACCAGTCATCGCAGCTCGCCTCCTCGCGACGTTTGGGACAGTCGACGCACTCCGGAAGTCACTGACCCATGACGCAGTCGCGGTGGTTAACGTCACGGGTGAAATAGTCGCAACAACGTTAGCGGCGGAATCTTCCTGGATCCTGATTGAGCGTAATCGGCGGCTCATGAGACCCCGAAGCAACCTTGCCGTTCCTGATCTTGAATCTACCCGCCTCCCCATGTCCTTTGCTCAAATCTCCATGACTCTCGCGACTCAAGACATCAGGTTGACGCGCTGCCTTTGGGCTTTAGTCGGAGAGACAGCACCGTCTGAACCATGGCAAAACGCCCCTACGGAGCTGGCCCGTCACAGGGAACAGCGGGCCTCACCCCGTCCTCTCATCACTCAGCAGTCGCCCCGCCGTCGAGCGATGCGCAAAGAACTTTTAGGGCAAGGTTCGCTTTTCTGAGCAACGAACCTCTTGACTCGGCGACGAGTGAGGGGTTACAAGTATTGGCCAGTGTTAGCAACCGTATCGATGGAGCGACCCGCGTCAGATTTCTTCCCTGAGACCAACGTCCGGATGTAGACGATTCGCTCCCCTTTCTTTCCGGAGATACGCGCCCAATCGTCTGGGTTAGTGGTGTTAGGTAAATCTTCATTCTCTTTGAACTCGTCAATACATGCGTCTAAAACATGCTCTACGCGGATGCCACGTTGCCCAGTAGTAAGAAACTCCTTAATCGCAGATTTCTTTGCTCGATCAACGATGTTCTGCACCATCGCGCCGGAGTTAAAATCCTTGAAATACAAAATCTCTTTGTCACCGCCCGCATAAGTGACTTCCAGGAATTGGTTCTCATCAATCTCCGAGTACATTCGTTCGACGGCACGCTGAATCATCCCGTCTACGCACGCCTGCGCTGATCCCCCGTGCTCGGCTAAGTCACGCTCATGAAATGGCAACGTCGAGGTGAGGTATTTGCTGAAGATATCTCGGGCGGCTTCAGCGTCGGGCCGCTCAATTTTGATCTTGACGTCTAGACGGCCTGGTCTCAAAATTGCCGGATCAATCATGTCTTCCCGGTTGGATGCACCGATCACGATGACATTTTCTAGTCGCTCGACCCCGTCAATTTCGGACAGCAACTGCGGGACGATCGTCGTCTCAACATCGGAACTCACCCCTGATCCGCGGGTACGGAACAGCGAATCCATTTCGTCGAAGAACACCACAACAGGGTTTCCATCTGATGCTTTTTCGCGCGCGCGTTGGAAGATTAGCCGGATGTGCCGCTCCGTCTCCCCCACGTACTTATTGAGTAACTCTGGGCCTTTGATATTGAGGAAAAAAGATTTACCCAATGGTTGGCCTGTTCGCTCAGCGACCTTGCGCGCCAATGAAGCCGCTACGGCTTTAGCGATGAGTGTCTTTCCACACCCAGGGGGGCCGTACAGCAAAATTCCCTTTGGTGGTCGAAGCTGATGCTCGGCGAAAAGTTCAGGGTGCAAATACGGCAGTTCAACCGCATCCCGGATTTGATCAATTTGCCCGGCCAAGCCGCCAATGTCCTCGTACGCGATATCCGGTACTTCTTCCAAAATCAGTTCTTCTACCTCAGCTTGAGGGATTCGCTCGTAAACAAACCCTGCTCTGGTGTCAAGCAATAGACCATCTCCCACTCGTAAAGGGTGGCCTCGCAGCACATTGGCGACTCGGGCTACGCGCTCTTCATCGGCGTGACCTACGACCAACACCCGATCCGTCGAAAGGAATTCTTTGAGTTGAACTACCTCCCCAATTTCTTCATAGCCACGGACCAGAATCACGTTAAGCGCCTCATTAAGAAGGACTTCTCGGCCAGGAAGGAGGTCCGCGGTGGCGACCTGAGGGCTGACTGCGACCCTCATCTTGCGACCACTTGTCAGGATGTCCACTAAACCTTCCTCGACAACTTCTACGATGGTGCCAAAACCAGATGGTGGTTGCGCTAATCGGTCTACTTCAGACTTAAGCGTGACGATCTGGTCACGAGCTTCACGCAAAGTTGCGGCGAGACGGTCATTTTGTGCTGTGGTAGCTGCAATGCGAGAGCGGAGTTCAACTATTTCTCGTCTGAGATTGTTGAGCTCGGTGGTGGGATCAGGGGAATGCTCGCGGTTCATTGCGCACCTCCTGGCATCGGGCTGCTGAAGTTCGACCCTAACCCGCCACTGTGCAGTCAGTCTTGTTCTCGGGCGAGATCAGTAGGGTCAGGGTGCTTTTTGGGTTCAGCGACACCAAGCTCCCGGTGCACTCGGCGCAGTTTTTTTGGTGATACCTCATTCTCCCCCATAGCGAAGGACGTCCACGTTTCCATAGAGGTCTCAAAGGGTCGTTCATCAGTAGGTTTATTGCTCTGCGCGGGACGGCGATATCGTCCGGGTGGCGGTGTGCCATCGGCCAGTTTCCGGGCGGTCAGGAGAAAACCAGTGTGACCGATCATTCGATGTTGGGGTCGTACTGCTAAACCTTCTACATGCCACCCGCGGACCATTGACTCCCATGCAACAGGTTCGGTCCAGCGTGAGTCTTCGCGGAGAGCTTCTACGGTTCGCGAAAGTTGGGTCACGGTTGCTACGTAACAAAGCAAAACACCACCGGGGATGAGCGCACCCGCCGCTGCGGCCAGGCACTCCCACGGGGCCAACATGTCAAAGACCACTCGGTCAGTACTTCCGGGGGCAACAAGCTCAGGCAATGCTTCTTCGCAGCTTCCGATTTCAAGCTGCCACGCGGGGTGGGGGGCGCCGAAAAAAGCCTCCACATTCCCGCGGGCGACTGCCGCGAAGTCAGCGCGCCGTTCGATGCTAATGAGTTGACCATCCGAACCGATTGCCCGAAGCAATGACAACGTCAAAGCACCAGAACCGACCCCAGCTTCCACAACCTGAGCCCCAGCGAAGATATCTGCCTGCGCAATAATCTGAGCCGAGTCTTTGGGGTACACCACAGCCGCCCCCCGAGGCATTGACATGACGTAATCAGAAAGCAGGGGGCGAAAAGCTAAATAATCAGTTCCGCCGGTGCTAGTCACGACACTGCCCTCAGGCAATCCGATGAGATCGGTGTGGGCAAACCACCCAGCGTGAGTATGAAACTGGCGTTTCGGGTCCACGGTAATGGTGTGCATGCGGCCCTTATGGTCGGTGAGCTGCACTCTGTCACCTGCTTGGAAAGGCCCACGACCGGGGCCGTCCTGGACGGGTGATGATGGTGGCTGAGGTTGAGGCTTTTCGGGCAGGATCACCGAATAATCCTAGGCGTCGTTGTTCCCGAGTCGCATACCTGGCAGCTTGGCAACAGGCAAACTGTCAGCGGCAAGGAATAGTGTCACACTATGTTGAAATCTGATGATCTTGAAAGCTGATGATGTGATCGCATCACCACAGGCCAGCGATCGCAGTTCGGCAACTCTATCTCCCAGTCGAGCGGCGGACTTTCTCCAGTGCCCTTTGCTTTACCGTTTTCGGGTTATTGATCGGCTGCCAGAGCGGCCTGGCCCAGCAGCCTTCCGTGGGACTTTGGTCCATGCCGTGTTAGAGCGGCTTTTTGACCACCCCGCCACCAACCGAACCTTTGCTGCCGCCCACTCTCTTCTGCTGCCGCAATGGAATGCGCTGATCGCTGAGGACTCATCGGCAGCCGAAGTTTTCAATGAATTTTGCCCAGATACAAAAAGCGGCGATGCGGCAGCAGTAGTGACTGAGTTGCTGCGGGTCTCTGACCTTGATGGCATCTCAGTAAGTGCGAACGCGCAGGCATGGTTGGCTTCTGCGGTGGAACTCATCAACCAATGGTTCACTTTGGAGGATCCAACGCGCTTGGAGCCAGCTGAGCGTGAACTTTACGTTGAGGCTGAGGTTCCGGGTGGCTTAACTCTTCGGGGCTATGTCGACCGGCTTGATGTTGCTCCTACTGGCGAAGTCCGAATAGTGGATTACAAAACGGGTCGCGCCCCGGGTGAATCTTATGAAGCGCGAGCTATGTTTCAAATGCGTTTTTACGCTTTAGTGTTGTGGCGAAGCCAAGGCATCCTTCCGGCCGTTCTTCAATTGGTGTACTTGAGAGATGGCCAAGTGTTGCGTTACTCCCCCGACATTGCGGAGTTAGAAGCCACCGAACGTAAGGTCGTTGCGGTATGGCTAGCCATTACGCAAGCAACTCGCACAGGTAACTGGCGCCCCCGAAAGGGGTGGATGTGCCAATGGTGTCCACATCAGGCAAACTGCCCTGAATGGGGTGGCACTCCGCCACCGTTACCCTATTCCCAGTTTGATTCCGGGGCATTGCGGTAAAAGCTGAAGTCTCAATCAGGAAGAAGAGCGATGTCTTCGACCAATCAAGTCCCCTCTGCCGCCGATGCGGTGGCAAGTGCGCGTTCTTTGACGAAGCTGTACGGGCGGGACGAGGCGCAAGTCCGAGCGCTGGATGGGGTGGATGTTGATCTGCCGCGTGGAAGGTTCACGGCCATCCTCGGCCCATCGGGTTCTGGCAAATCGACTCTTATGCATTGCCTCGCCGCTTTGGACACCCCAACATCAGGAACAGTGGTGATCGATGGAGTCGAAATCAACGGGCTGCGTGATACCGCGCTGACAACACTACGTCGGAAACGTATCGGATTTGTTTTTCAGGCGTTTAACTTAGTTCCCACGCTGACAGCTCGGGAAAACATTACGTTGCCGGTTGATATTGCTGGGGTGAAGCTAGATCAAGAATGGTTTGATCAAGTAATTGACACAGTGGGTCTGCGGAGCCGGTTATCTCATCGCCCTAATCAACTGTCTGGTGGGCAACAGCAGCGGGTTGCCTGTGCCCGGGCATTAGTCAGTAAGCCAGCGATCATTTTTGCTGACGAGCCAACCGGCAACCTGGATTCGCGTTCAAGTGCAGAGATTCTCAACTTTTTGCGCCGCAGTGTGGATGATTTTGGCCAATCCATTGTCATTGTGACTCATGATCCGGTAGCAGCCGGTTATGCCGATCACGCGTTATTCCTCGCCGACGGCCAGATTGTCGATGAAATAGCTTCTCCCACAGCGGATTCAGTTTTAGACCGCATGAAGGGTTTTGACGGCGCAGGGCGGACCAGCTAATGCTGCGCATCATGCTCAAAGGGGTCCGAGGTCACTTTGTTCGGTTTCTTTTAACAACTTTGTCTGTCATGTTGGGGGTCGCATTTATTGCGGGTACCCAAATATTGACTGAGAGTTTACGCGCCACTTTTGATCGAATTATTAGCGGATCAACTGCCGGTGTTGACGTCGTAGTTCGCGGGGTGCGAATTAATGCGGGCGTAGAAAATGGTGGTCCGGATTCGGTCGATCTTCGCCAACCGGTACCTCTCACTGAAGCAGATTCGCTGAATCAAGTTGATGGTGTTCGCCAAGCAGCGCCAGACATACAGGGTAGTGCGATCTTGGTAGGGCGTGACGGGACTGCGGTTCGTAGCGGTGCTGCACCAAGCTTTGGATTTGCCTACCTATCGGACGATCCGGGTTTGCCTGTCGTGGCAGGACGGGGGCCACAATCGGCGACTGAAGTTGCGGTGGAGTCTGACACCTTAGAGCGGTCTGGGTTCCAGGTCGGAGACCGCACTCGTGTGGTCGTCGCTGGCGGAGACGAGCCACGCGAGGTAAAGATTGTCGGCGAAGTGCAGTTCATCGGTGGTTCTGCTGGGCAAACCATAGTGCTCTTCGACGAAGCAACTGCTAGGAAACAGTTTGCTCCGGATGGCACTGTGCAGCAAGTTTCTGTACGGGCCGATGCTGGCGTGAGTCAGGAGCAACTGCGCGCTCGTGTAGCTGCTGCTTTGCCGGCAGGGCAAGAAGCAATTACCGGAGATGCCTACGCCAATGAGCAACGTTCAGAGCTCGCCGAAGGACTGGGTTTTATTAACACCTTCTTGCTTGTCTTTGCTGTGGTGAGCGTGGTGGTCGGTATTTTCATCATCTTCAATACATTCTCAATGCTGGTCGCTCAACGGACCCGTGAGCTCGCATTACTTCGAGCAGTCGGAGCAACGCGTCGGCAAGTCACCGGCATTGTTCTCGGTGAGGCTTTGGTCATTGGGTTAGCCGGAGGGCTTCTTGGTTTGGTGGCTGGGCTTGGCATTGCCCGAAGTTTGCAAACTCTATTTGGCTTCTTAGGGCTGCGGATCACCGGCGGTCTTCCGCTAGCGGCAAGTACCGTGGTGACCAGCATGGTCGTCGGAGTCGTCGTGACTTTAGTGAGCGCGTTCATGCCAGCGATCCGAGCTGGACGCATCGCGCCAGTCACGGCGATGCGCGATGACATTGCTTTGCCAGAGCGCAGCCTTCTCTTACGAGGCAGTCTCGGTCTCCTCGTGGTAGCTATCGGGAGTGCTGCCATGGCTGGCGGCGTGATCCAGTTAGACGGGTCTAGGGCGGCTCAAGTATTGGGGATTGGCGCTTTTATCACTTTTCTCGGTTTGGTGATTGCGGCGCCATTAATTTCTCGTCCGGTCATTCGTATTCTTGGCATACCTGGCGCTCGGTTGAGTCGGGTAGAGGGTCGTTTGGCTCGGGACAACACGCTGAGGAATCCACGGCGCACCAGCACGACAGCTATTTCGTTAATGATCGGGTTAACCCTCGTTTCGGCCTTTTCAGTTCTAGCTGCTACCAGTAAAGCTTCAGTTGCTTCTCTAGTGAACGATGAGATCCGATCAGATTTCGTCTTATTTGGGGGGGCAGCACCGTTCTCCAACCGAATCGCTGATCAGGTAGCGCAGCTTCCCGCAGTGGACACTGTGGTTGACCAGACAGTTATCCCGCTTCGAATTGGTGAAACACAGACAGTGGGTATTGCTACTTCAGGATCCGGTTTGCAAAAGGCGGTTGACATCACGGTCCGGGAAGGCGTGCTCACCGCGGTGGATCGTGGCCAACTTGCAATTGCGGAAACTTTTGCCGATGAAGAGAACCTTCGTGTTGGATCGCAAATCACAGCAACTGTGGGAGTTCAACGGCAAGTCCGTCTCGTGGTGGGCGCTGTATTTGCGGACTCGCAGCTGATCGATGCACCAGTGCTTCTTCCTCGGACCTACCAAGATGCTGTTCCCGCGGCGCTTCGCACCTCAGCATTTGCCTTTGTCATAGTGAATCCAGAAACAGATTTAGCTGAAGCTCGCCGCCAAATTACTCAAGTGGTGAAGCCGCAGCTAGTCATTTCGGTGCTTGATCGAGAAGAGTTTACGGAATCCATCTCGGGTCAAATCAATCAGATTCTTGGCATTCTTTACGCCTTACTTGCTCTTTCTATCCTCATTGCCGCTCTTGGGATTCTCAATACGCTGGCGCTGTCAGTTTTTGAACGTACCCGCGAGATTGGTTTGCTCCGGGCCATTGGTCTGACTCGGCGGCAACTACGGCGAACCATTGCCCAAGAAGCCATGCTGACCGCTTTATTCGGCGCAGTTCTTGGCACTGCACTGGGTTTGGTTTTGGGAGTTTTGCTTCAACGAGTCCTTCGCGATGATGGTTTAGACATCCTTGCTGTGCCATGGGTGCAAATTGCGGTGACTTTCGTCGGCGCGGCTGCGGTGGGCCTGATCGCATCATGGTGGCCGGCCCGCCGTGCGGCCCGCCTTGATGTCATTCGGGCAATCAGCACCGAGTGACTCATGACCTCACCCACCGGTGAGGTCACGAGGACGCCCGGAGCGAATTTCTGCTAAATGCTGCAAGGTGATGTCCGATAAAGTTTTTGCTCGCGAAAGCTCAGGCATCATGGGGATCGGCACCACGTGGGGCACCGCCAGGGTGGGAATCCCAGCCTGAAGAGCGCTCATTACCCCAGGCACAGAATCCTCTATCGCCACACACCGGTGAGGTTCAACTCCTAAAAGTTCAGCAGCACGAAGGTAAGGCTCAGGGTCAGGCTTACCTCGGGTCACCTCATCACCAGCGACGACGATTGTGAACATGCCTTCAGGAAGAACGCGAAGGACCTCATCGACCAGACTTCGCCAAGACATGGTTACCAACGCGCACGGCACGCCCGCACGACGAATACCGGTGAGTAACTTCTGTGCACCGGGCCGCCAAGGTACCTCCCGGCGAATACGGTGAATTACTCCGTTCACTAATTCATCAACGATTTCCCGCGGACTCAACGGAACCGGGCCATGAAGGCGAATGTATTCAGCAGCCGCGGGAAGGCTTTGGCCCACGATAGCGGTGGCTTTATCGCGATCCCATGATCCGTGATGTCGGGTGACAAGCGCGTGCTCTTCTGCCATCCAAAAGGGTTCAGTATCAACCAATGTGCCGTCCATATCCCACAGCACGGCATCCGGCAGTGACATTGGGGAGTTTGCCGAGGTGGGTGAGGTCACAGATTCGGAATCTTGCTCGGCGGATTGAGGCGCTGTTGTCGGCGCAGAAAATTCAGGTTGCATTGAAATATTTTGCTTCGGGGTGATGCACGATGATCGCGTCGGTGGACTGTTCTGGGTGGAGTTGAAGCTCATCAGAAAGCACCACACCGATCCGGGATGGCTCAAGCAAATCGACAAGTGCACGCCGGTCCTCTAAGTTCGGGCAGGCTGGGTAGCCAAACGAATACCGAGAACCGCGATAACCCTGATCAAGAATCCCCGGTAGATCAGTGGCGTCGTCATCGGCAAACCCCAGCTCCATCCGAATTCGGCTATGCCAAAACTCAGCGAGCGCTTCGGTGAGCTGTACGGATAACCCGTGAAGTTCCAAGTAATCGCGGTAAGACCCCGCTGTGTACAGTTCGTTGGCTTTCACCGACACGGTATTCCCCATAGTGACCAAGTGCATCGGTAAGACGTCTGTCTCTCCGCTGTCAGTGGATTTGAAGAAGTCAGCAAGACAGAGACGTCGATCCCGTCGTTGTCGCGGAAAGCTAAAACGAGCTCGTTCCTTCCCAGTGTTGGGCCCCTCATGGTGCAGCACAATGAGGTCGTTTCCATCGCTGGCTACTGGAAAGTACCCGTACACCACGGCTGCTTCCATGAGCCCATCGGTGTGAACCCGTTCCAACCAGGACCGCAACCGTGGGCGCCCTTCTGTTTCGACCAGCTCTTCGTAGCTGGGGCCACTAGAGCGGCTAGCTTTGAGGCCCCATTGGCCAAGAAATGTGGCACGTTCGTCAAGATAGGCCGCGTAATCGGCAAGCGCGATCCCTTTAATGACGCGGGTTCCCCAAAACGGTGGGGTGGGGACGCTGACATCAACGGCTACATCGGACCGCGTGGTCGAGACCATCGCTGGTTCTTCGCTCGCCACGGTAGCTCGCCGGACTCGGCGTTTGCGTAAGGGCGGCAATGTTTCGGCGACGCTTAACGCAGGGTCGGCTTTTGCTTGCGCAATGGCATCCATCAGACGCAGTCCCTCGAAAGCATCACGGGCATAACGAACTTCCCCCTGGTAGATCTCGGCAAGGTCATCCTCAACGTAGGCGCGGGTGAGTGCAGCCCCCCCGAGAAGGACCGGCAAAGTGGTGGCTAAGCCACGGGCGTTAATCTCTTGCAGGTTCTCTTTCATGATCACCGTTGATTTGACGAGTAAGCCACTCATACCAACAGCGTCGGCGTGATGTTCTTCAACAGCTCGAAGAATCTCCCCTACCGGTTGCTTAATGCCAAGGTTCACCACGTCGTAACCGTTATTAGACAAGATGATGTCCACCAAATTTTTACCAATGTCATGCACATCACCCTTCACGGTGGCAAGCACAATGGTTGCCTTCCCTCTGCGGGTAGTGGTGTCATCGGCAGCATTGTCAATATGTGGCTCTAGGTGAGCGACTGCCGCCTTCATGACCTCAGCTGATTGCAGAACAAAAGGCAGTTGCATTTCGCCGCGACCAAAAAGATCACCAACAACTCGCATCCCTTCTAAAAGATGGTCATTGATGATGTCCAGGGCGGGCCAATCGCGTTGAAGTCCTTCATCAAGATCCGCTTCTAATCCTTTGCGTTCTCCGTCTACGATCCGCCGAGAAAGACGTTCCCCTAGCGGGAGTCCAGCGAGTTCTTCGGCTCGCGAGGCGCGCAAAGAGGCAGAATCAACGCCTTCAAAAAGTTCGAGGTAACGCTGGAGGGGGTCGTACGTCAGTCTCCCCCCTAGGACAGGGTCATGATCAAGGTGCTCGGTCACGTGATCTTCTTGCCACCGGCGCCGGTCATACACCATGTCGAGAGCAACCTGTCGTTGCTCGTCGTCAATCGCACTCATAGGAAGAATCTTCGCGGTGTGCACGATCGCAGCGTCTAAACCAGCCTTAATGCATTCGTGAAGAAACACCGAATTCAAAACAACGCGCGCAGCAGGGTTGAGCCCAAAGGAAATGTTTGATAAACCCAACACTGTTTGGACACGGGGGTAGTGACGTTTCAGTTCACGGATCGCTTCAATAGTCTCAACCCCATCGCGCCGAGTTTCTTCTTGGCCAGTGGCGATCGGAAAAGTAAGGGTGTCGACCATGATGTCCCCCTCGTCCATTCCCCACTGTGAGACGAGGTCATCAATAGTGCGGCTGGCAATCGCGACTTTACGCTCACTGGTGCGAGCTTGGCCTTCTTCATCGATGCACATCACCACGACGGCGGCGCCGTGTTCTCGCACTACTGGCATGATCCGAGCGAAACGGCTGTCTGGCCCGTCGCCGTCCTCGTAGTTCACCGAATTGACAACAACCCGCCCACCTAGCATTTCCAAGCCGGCTTCTATTACCGCTGGTTCGGTGGAATCGAGCATGATCGGCAGGGTTGAGCTCGTCGCAAGTCGACTAAGAAGGTGACGAATGTCGTCGGCCCCATCCCGCCCTACGTAGTCCACACAAACATCGAGGACATGAGCACCATCCCGGGTTTGACTCCTTGCAATTTGAACGCATTCATCGAGGCGACCTTCGAGCATCGCTTCGCGGAATGCCTTAGATCCGTTGGCGTTGGTGCGTTCCCCAATGGATAGGTACGCGGTGTCTTGCCGGAAAGGGACATGCTGGTAAAGACTGGCGAGCCCAGCTTCCGGGCGGGGGCGACGATCTCGAACGGGATGATTACCGACCGCTGCGACCACCCGAGCAAGATGTTCAGGTGTGGTGCCGCAACACCCCCCAACTAAGGCCAAGCCGTATTCAGTGACGAACCTTTCATGCGCGGCAGCGAGTTCGTCTGGGGTGAGCGGGTAGTAAGCACCGTCGCGAGACAGTTGAGGCAGACCTGCGTTAGGCATAGCACTAATGGGGATTCGGGCATGTTTGGATAGATGCCGGAGATGTTCGCTCATTTCCGCTGGGCCAGTCGCGCAGTTAAGGCCGATGACATCAATGCCTAATGCTTCTAACGCGGTGAGTGCGGCCCCGATTTCACTCCCGAGGAGCATAGTCCCGGTTGTTTCTACGGTCACCTGAACAATCACGGGCAGGTCTTCGCCGGTATCTTGAAGGGCGCGACGGCTCCCGATCACTGCTGCTTTGGCTTGCAGTAAATCTTGCGCCGTCTCGATCAACAGTGCGTCAACGCCGCCCTCGATCATGGCTGCGGCTTGGGTGTAATAACCATCCCTCAGCACTGCGTAGGGTGCGTGTCCTAGAGAGGGCAGTTTCGTCCCTGGGCCCATAGATCCGAGAACAAAACGTGGACGCTTGTCGGTTGACCAGGCATCGGCAGCGGCGCGAGCGATTCGAGCGCCAGCGCCGGCAAGTTCAGCAATTCGATGAGTAATGTCGTATTCACCGAGCGCGGTGTGGTTCGTACCGAAAGTGTTGGTTTCGATGGCATCGACACCAACGGCGAGGTACGCCTCATGGACCGAACGAACAACGTCGCCCCGCGTCACGTTGAGCACTTCGTTGCAGCCTTCGTGACCTTGAAAGTCATCTAAGGATGGATCAGCAGCTTGCAGCATGGTGCCCATCGCGCCGTCGGCAATGAGAACACGCTGGGTGAGCTGAGTACGGAAGATATCGGAGCGGCTGCTCATGATGGCCCTTCGGAGCCGGGAAAATGAGGGTCGAGTCAGTCTACGAGCCCAGCAAACTAGCGCGAGCATGCTGTGCCGACGGTGGTATTCGATGAGATTCAGGCGCAGGATTTCCACCAATTGTCAGCGCCTCATGCCCTCGGCATAGGGTGGGGCTTGCCATGGTTGATACACGAGGGAGCGCCCGGCGCCGGAGGCCGCGATTGATCGAGCTCGCGCCTTGGCCAGAGCTCAAAGAACCGGTGATGATTGCCGCATTTGAAGGTTGGAATGATGCCGGTGAAGCGGCGTCGTCAGTGGTGAATCATCTAGCTCGGCAATGGGATGCGGAGCCGTTCGCTGCGCTAGATCCTGAGGAGTACTACGACTTTCAAGTAAACCGTCCTACGGTGGGGCGAGATAAAATGGGTACCCGACGAGTGACGTGGCCGACGACCCGATTGTTGCGTGCGCGAATTGAGTCAAGCGGGCGGGACGTCCTGCTTGTTGATGGCATTGAACCTTCAATCCGGTGGCGGTCATACGTCATCGAGTTGTTGGAGTCAGCTGATCGTCTTGGTGTTACTGGCCTGGTCACTATTGGTGCTCTCTTAGCTGATGTTCCGCACACCCGACCTATCCCAGTGAGCTGTACCAGCGAACACCCCACCATGTTGGCCCAGCAAGGCATCGAACGTTCTACTTATGAAGGACCGACGGGAATTGTCGGAGTGTTAGCAGATGCCGCCCATCAGGCTCAATTGCCCGCCGTGTCGATGTGGGCTGCGGTGCCACACTACGCTGGCGCAAGCCCTTCCCCTAAAGCCATGGTGGCGCTGTTACGCCGCCTCGAAGATCTTTTGGGGACTGCGATGCCGCTGGCCGATCTTGTTGATCAATCCTACGCGTGGGAGCGTGGTGTCGATGAACTCGCTGACGGTGATGTTGAAGTCGCTGAATATGTGCGAGCGCTTGAGCAGGCAAAAGACACCACGGAGCTTCCTGAGGCCAGTGGCGAGGCGATCGCCAAAGAATTTGAACAATACTTACGCCGACGAAATGGTGACTCGCCTTCTCCGTAAATCAGTATTGGCTCCTACGAGCTCGTCACAATCGAACGCCCAGCAACGTATCAAGAGCTCGGGCTAGAGCCCCCGCAGCATTGACGAAAGGCCCACCTAGCGCGAGTTGAGCATCCACCCATGCGTCTACCGCATCGAGCGCGCTTGGGGTGTCGAGGTCGTCGGCGACTGCCGCACGAATATGTGCAATAACCGGTTCACTGGGGGGACCGCCCTCCCGGGATAAAGCATGACGCCACCGCACGGTGCGTTCTTGCGCAGCAGTGAGCAAAGACTGACTGTACGACCAGACTGATCGATAGTGTTGCTTGAGGAGCAGTAATCGGATTGCCGCTGGTTCGTAACCGTCACGGAGCAATGTTGACACCAGGACTAAATTCCCGCGAGATTTACTCATTTTCTGCCCATCTAAACCGACCATGGCTTGATGAACGTAATGCCGGGCATACGGATGGACGCCAGTTAGTTGCTGCCCGTGGGTGGCGCTCATTTCATGATGAGGAAAAAGTAAATCTGTCCCGCCGCCTTGCACATCCACTGGTAGGCCAAGATGCCGATTGGCGATACTGGCGCATTCCACATGCCACCCGGGCCGGCCAATACCTAGCTCACCACCGTCCCACGATGGTTCACCTGGTCGCGCTGCTCGCCACAGTAATGCGTCAAGCGGGTCGCGTTTTCCTGGACGCTGTGGGTCCCCGCCGCGTTCCGCGAAAGTTTTAGTCATCTCCGATGCCGAGAATCCAGATACTTCACCAAAGTGTGGGGCCTGCCGAACCGAAGCATAGATGTCGTCTCCAGCGTCAGCTGCTAAGTCGGCGGGCGGTACTGGCAAACGGTAAGCGTCACCCGAAGCAAGTAACGCGCGAACGTCCGCGGCGATGGTCGCCATTGAGTCCACGACACCCACCAATTCCGTTGGTGGAAGGATCCCAAGCGCGGTCATGTCTTGGGCGAACAAGGCAAGTTCGCGATCTGCGAGCTCGTGCCAGGGCAGGCCGTCTCGGCTAGCTCGTTCTAATAGTGGATCGTCCACATCAGTGACGTTTTGGACGTACCGCACTGCATTCCCGGAGTCGAGCCAGGCCCGATGGAGAACATCGAAGGTGGTGTACGTCGCGGCATGCCCTAGATGGGTGGCGTCGTAGGGCGTAATGCCACAGACATACAACGAGGCAGCACTACTGATGTGGACTGAGCGCTTCTCCCCCGCTAAATGATTGAACAGGCGAACCGGAGCACTGTGACCCGGAACGAGAGGAATTGATGGTGCAGGCCAAGGGATCACCGGATTAGCCTAGTCACCAGCAACAGAATATTAAGCAAAGAGGGATTACATCCCCATGCTGGATCAGACACTGACTATTACCAGGCCGGCCAAGGAATGACCGGGCCTGAGAGATCAGGGAGCGGAAAAGTTTTCGCTTGCAAAAGGTGCTTAATACGTTGGCTGGTCCGTTGGATTTCATCAGAGCTGATGTATTCGGTGAGTACGGTCCAAAGCGAACCGTGCGGTTGAAGCTCATCGTCGAGTGCGTTAAGAACATCGAGACATTCATCTGGTAGCGGCAGCCCAGCCCAACCCCACAGGATGGTCCGTAGTTTGTCCTCAATATTGAAAGTAAGACCGTGATCTATACCCCAGACATGGCCATGCTCTGAGACGAGTAGATGTCCGCCTTTACGGTCCGCGTTATCTACGATGGCATCGAAAACGGCAAGCCGAGTTAGCCGCGGGTCATCAGCATGCGCAAGAACAACCTGACCCCCGCGATGATCTTCAGCACGGAGGACGGGTAACCATCCGACGGGAACGTCAGCCTCAGAAAAAAGGTCTACTAGAGAGGCTGTAGGGTCACCTGCGGTGGAGTCATCCGAGTCAATCCACAGTTGCGCGCTGCCAGGCCCATAAGGTCCGTCACGCCACACTGTTGGTGGTACGACATCCCACCCGGTCGCTTGTGAGATCACATACGCCGCTACTTCCCGGCGGCTCAGGGTGTGCTGAGGATAGTCCCGTAGTGGGCGTTCCCCGAGGAGGGGTTTGTACACGCACGTTGCCTGATGGTCAGCATAAGTGACAACAGCGCGCAGCGTGGTATTCGACGCTGAAGTCATGAGACCAGTGACGGTGAGATCACCGTGCTCAAGAAGAATCAAAGCGTCTTCTTCCGAGATATCCGCTGCAATAGCTTGTTCTGACACTTCCGTTGGTTGATTGGGCAAATTCACCGGCGGTGCCCATTGGCGCGTGGGCAAACATGCCCGCTTGGGTCTAGTGGGTTGCCACAGAAAGGACATGGCGGCCGGCCGGCAGCGACAACGGCTTCGGAACGGTACACGAATGCCCTAGCTGCTGCTCCGGTAAGTCGAACTCGCAGCAAACCCCCTTCCGGAGTAGCAGGAGTGAGCTCACCTGCCGTTGGTTCTTGGCCAACTTCAAGGCATTCGATGACAACGCATTCGCTGTCGTCATCCCAAGCCAAGCTCATCGCGCCGACCCTAAAATCTTCCTCAACAGGAGTGTGCAGGGGGGCGTTATCAGCAGCTCCCACCGGCATGACTGCTGGGACTGGAGCCTGGCCACCCGTGCGTCGGATGACCTCATCGAGGAGTTCTTCTACTCGCTCAGCGAGGACTGCTACCTGTTGTTTCTCTACTGCCACACTGGTGACCCGGACCCCGGAACTCGCTTGCAAGAAGAATGCTCTTTCTCCCGGCGCCCCCACGGTGCCAGCGATGAAACGCTCCGGCTGATCGTAATCAAAAACAGGCATGGGCTGACCCTACGATGCTCAGAACCAAGAGGCGGACTGGTGTCTGAAAGATAGTCATGTGCCGCCACCTACAGCCGCGTCGTCGGTGGGCTTTTCGGGGATGACATCCGCGAGCGCCCCAGAATCGTTTACGCGCAACACGAACGGACGGGTTGGTGTGTATCGAATCACTGAAACGGAGCAGGGAGTAACGACTAAACGTTGAAATTCGTCCAGATGCATGCCAAGCGCATCTGCGAGAACAGCTTTAATGACATCCCCGTGAGAAACAGCCGCCCAGATCGCGTGGGGTCCGTGTTCTTCGCTGAGCTGCTGGTTCCACTGCCGGACCGCGTTAACTGCACGGTGTTGTACATCACGTAAAGATTCGCCATCCGGGCCAGGGAAAACCATCGCACTTGGATGTCGTTGTACTACCGACCATAGATCGTGGTGCGCGAGGTCAGCCAAAGGTTGGCCAGTCCAGTCGCCATATCGACACTCCCCCCAACGTTCGTCAATGACCACGGGGGGGTGCGCCCTGCCGGCTCTAGGCAGCGCAGTCATTGCTGCGGCAGTCTCTTGGCAGCGCTCTAAAGGGCTGCTGACGATGGCCGCAAGAGGGACCGCAGACACGCGGTCCGCAAGAGCCTTCGCTTGGTCACGGCCAGTGGCGTCCAGGCGAACACCTGGTGTCCACCCGGCCAGTGTCCCAGCCGCATTAGCCGTCGTCTGGCCATGGCGAATTAACAAAACCGTGGGCATAGCGCAACTTTAAGGGCTTACTGGAAGTGACGCCCTTCAGCAAGGCCGATCAAGATAGAGCTGGGGGACTCTTGAAGCACAGGTCAGTTTGCGGTGAGCAAACCTGCTGTTAACAAAACGGCGATAGCGATACCTAACGCAACGCGGTACCAAATGAAGACGGTGATGGGATGCTGAGAGACAAATCGCAGTAACCAGGCGATAGATGCCAAAGCAACGATAAATGACACCGCCATTCCGGTGAGTAAAGGACCAAACCCCACGACATTGGGATCAACGTTGCGTAATTCGAAAAGTCCTGCTGCTGTTAGCGCGGGAATCGCAAGAAAGAAAGATAGTCGAGTCGCGGTGACCCGATCGAGTCCGCGGAGCAGTCCAGCGGAGATCGTGGCACCAGAACGAGAGACGCCGGGTACGAGAGAGAAGCATTGCACGACCCCAATGACCACAGCATCGGTGGCATTCAGCTCACGTTCGTCGCGTTCCTGGCGGCCAAACTTCTCGCCCAACCACATCACTCCGCTCCACACAACGAGCGCTCCCGCTACAACCCAAAGACTCCGAAAAGCACCGGTGATGAGGTCACGTAGAGCAAAGCCAACGATCCCCACTGGCAACGATCCTATGAGGACATACCACGCAAGCCGATAGTCCACGCCTTGCCGAGCTCTAGGGTCTCGAACCCCGCGTAGCCAAGCACGCGCAAGACGCGCGATATCACGAGCAAAGTAAAGCAACGTAGCAAGAATCGCCCCTAGCTGGATGGTGGCAGTAAAGCCAGTAATAGCTGGGGAGTCCACCTCGAACCCCAGGAGTCCTTCGACCACGGTGAGGTGGCCGGTACTAGAGACCGGCAAAAACTCGGTTAATCCCTCAACAACGCCGAGTAAGACAGCGTGCGGATATGTCAGGTCGCTCACGGCGATCAAGGGTGCCAGACCGGTTTGGTTGGTTGTCCAGGGGTATCGCGATAACACCAACAAATAGCTGGATTCGCTCGCCCCGTGGCGTACCGGGATGAATTCAGCTGCAAGTGTGGAAGATCTGCCCAGCCTGCGACGTCGGTGAGCCTTTCGGTACGGTTCGGCTATGCGACAGCGGTACGTTGGCCATTCTGGCCTGCGGGTATCTCGATTGGCATTAGGCACAATGACCTGGGGTGGGGATACCGACGAGCATGAATCCCGGGACCAGCTCACCACCTTCCTCGATGCTGGCGGCACGTTGATCGATACCGCCGCAGGGTATGGCGACGGCGCTGCCGAAAGAACTATCGGCACCATTCTTGGTGACGTCGCGCATCGAGAAGACGTCATCTTATGCACGAAAGCTGGAGTCACTCGTCATGGAGTGCAACGCACCGTGGATACTTCGCGCGGAGCCATGTTGACTGCGCTCGATGCTTCTTTACGCCGACTCGGCACCGACTACGTGGACATGTGGTTCGCGCACGCATGGAGTGATTCCGCCCCTATGGATGAAACCTTGTCCGCGTTGGACATGGCTGTTCGAAGTGGGCGCGCACGGTATGTCGGTATTTCCAATTACACCGGTTGGCAAAGCGCTCATGCGGCGACGTGGCAGCGTCGAGACTTCACTGGTTCCGCTTCGCCAGTCGTAGCCCACCAAGTTGAATACTCTCTCGTGAACCGTCACCCGGACACCGAAGTGGTACCAGCAGCGCAAGCTTTAGGGATGGGAATCTTGGCCTGGTCGCCGTTGGGTCGGGGGGTCCTTACCGGTAAATACCGCACAGGCATTCCTGCTGATTCGCGAGCTGCATCACCCCACCTTGCGCCTTTTGTAGAGCGGTATCTCAATCCCCATTCCCGGCACATCGTCGACGCGGTCGTCACTGCCGCTGAAGGGTTAGGGTGCCCACCCGCTCATGTTGCTTTGGCTTGGGTACGTGATCGCCCCGGGGTAACCGCCCCTGTGGTGGGCGCGCGAACTGTTGCTCAACTTCGGGAACTCCTCGGCAGTGAAGACATCACCTTGCCAACTCAAATCGCGGAAGTGCTCACGGAAGTTTCCGAAAAGCGAGACCAAGAAAAGCGTTAAAATCATCTGAATTCATCGTCGTCATCCAAAGAGTCGTACTGGTGATCGTCTAGGCCGGTATCTGAGGTGAGACGATCACCTTGTTGGGTCTCTTCTTCATCGGAGTCGCGGAAAACTTCAAAGGGCGTGACTTCATCGAAAGCGTCTAAGAGCGCTTCATCGTAATCCTCAAAAGCCTCGACGAGATCACGGTAAGCCGTGAGAACGACTGGGTCATTGTCACCCCGTCGTGTTCCAGCCGCTTCAAGATGCCGTTCAAATGCTGCCATCAAGGTGGCCAAAGTAGCCCGCGGATCGCGTGTGGTCATGAAGAAAAGGTAGCCGTCTTCACTCCTGGCTGGTCATACGATGCGTGACCTATTCTGGTGACGAGAGGAACCGCGAGAGTACGCGCACCCCGAAACGCAACGCCTCAACTGGCACTCGCTCATCAATTCCATGGAACATCGCTGGAAAATCCAAATCGGCCGGTAGGCGAAGCGGGGCGAAGCCAAAACCGCGCACTCCAATCATGCTGAGCGCTTTGTTGTCTGTCCCCCCGGACAGGCAGTACGGCAACACTCGCGCATCCGAATCTTCCGCGATCAACGCTGCCACCATGTCGTCTATAAGTTGGCCAGTGAACGGGACTTCTAAAGCAACATCGCGATGATCAATGTGGACGTCAATATCAGGCCCGGCTAGTTGCCGGACTGTGGCCACCATGTCGTCTTCGTGGCCTGGCAGGAATCGACAGTCAACGTATGCTTCAGCGAACCCAGGGATCACATTGTGTTTGAAACCGGACCGCATCATGGTTGGATTTGCAGTGTCTTGAAGGGTTGCGCCAATAAACCGAGAGATTGCCCCCAACCGCTGCAGCGTTTCGTCTGGGTGAGTAGGGTCAAATTCCACCCCGGTGATATCAGTGACACCATCCAAGAAAGCCCGGACAGTAGGAGTAATCTCTAACGGCCACTGGTGGCTACCAATTCGGGTCACTGCAGCAGCGAGTCGAGTGACAGCGTTGTCGGTGGTGATAAGTGAGCCGTGGCCAGTTTTTCCTTGCGCGGTCAACCTCAGCCAGCACATTCCTTTCTCAGCGGTTTGAATCAAATAGGCCCGGACTGGATCGCCTGAGCGGCCAGTCAAAGTAGCCGAATAACCTCCTACTTCGCTAATTGCTTCAGTCACACCATCAAAAAGATCACGCCGGTGGGTAGTCAGCCAATGGCTGCCAAGACCGCCACCAGCTTCTTCGTCAGCGAAAAAGGCAAAAACCAGATCACGGTCAGGGCGTCTGCCGGTGCGTGCGAAATCCCGCAGCACAGCGAGCATCATTGCGTCCATTCCTTTCATGTCTACCGCCCCCCGCCCCCACAGGCACCCGTCTGCTTCCTCTCCGGCAAATGGCGGCAAGTGCCACTCAGTACGGTCCGCGGGAACGACATCCAGGTGGCCATGAATCAACAGTGCGCCCCGGTCGTTGGTGCGGTTTGGATCCCCAGAAAGGCGTACGACAACACTGCTTCGACCTGGCTCGCTTTCCACCAGCTCAGGAGTCAAACCGCCATCTGAAAGCAGCGTCATGATGCGCTCGGCCGCTACCCGCTCCCCAGGGCCAGATCGATCCCCATAGTTACTGGTGTCGATTCTCAGGAGGTCACGGCAAAGATCGACTACTTCCTCTTCGGTGGCACTTCTCATGACCCGGTCCGCAGCGTGAGAAGTGTCAAAGGCATCAGAAGTAGTGTTCGCAGCACTGCGGGGCAACGGAATTGGGCTGGTTCTTTCAGTCATGAGTAGTCCCCTCCTTCATGTAGTGGCCACTACCGTAGTCGCAGTTGACTGTTGTGCTCGGCGAGCTTTCTCCGGTGCAAGTGGGAACACTGGCTCGTGCTAATGTCGAGCAGCAACTTTGCGGCACTCGTCCGGGTGGCGGAATGGCAGACGCGCTAGCTTGAGGTGCTAGTGCCCTTTATCGGGCGTGGGGGTTCAAGTCCCCCTCCGGACACCAGAGTTACCTTCCTCTTCTCTCAGTACGTCAGCCATTCCGTCTGGTAGTGGTAAACCATGGATAACCACTAACCGCCTTGTGGGACGAGAAAGTGCCACATAAAGGTCACTAAGTCCGCGGTCTGAAACCGTGAGCAAACGTGTTGGTTCGACGACGACCACATCATCGAATTCCAATCCCTTGGCTTCGAGTGGTGTCAGCAGCCGAACTCGTGACGGCATTGGGGTCAGGGTTGTCATCAACAACTTTTTCTCATCAACTCCAGTAATGACGGCGATCGTGCCAGAGTTGTTCTCTCCCAACAGTTTTTTCACCACATCAACCACTGCTTGAGTATCATCAGGTTCGCGTTTATACGCCTGTGGAGGGTATTCCCCTGGGCGCACCGAAACTACTTTCGTCACCGGCAGCCCACCGGATTGAGCAAGACGTTCAGCGACCGCCAAAACTCGACCAGGAGTGCGATAGCTCACGGTTAATTGACGTTCGCGCCATCGCCGTGGGGCTACCGGCTCTAAAACTTCTGCCCACGAATGAGCTCCCGCTGCCGCGCCTCGCTGGGCAATATCCCCAACAACCGTCCATGATCGAGAAGGGCACCTTCGAGCGATCATGCGCCACGCCATGGCAGAGAGCTCCTGCGCTTCATCGACCACCACATGGCCATACACCCACGATGGGTCCGCGGCAGCATGCTCGGCGATGGTGCGATCAGCACTTCCGGCATCAAACTGGCCGGCTAATGTTTGGGCACTAATAAGCCCGCCGGCCGCTAACCCGGAACTGGACAACACCTGCTGAGCGTAGTCGAGGTCTTGAGCGCGTTCCTGAGCTCGGCGATATTTTTCCCGTCGTTCAGCCTCTCCATCATTCCCGATCAGATCCGTCAACTCGTCGATGAGTGGCACATCGGCGGCCGTAAGAGGAACATCCCGGTCACGACGCAAAGAGTCCCGTTCCTTCGCGGTCAAGTGGCGTCCAGCGGAATTCAAACGAATCGGAATCGCAAAAAGATCAGCAAGCAGACGTTGCGGCGACAAAGGCATCCATAGCAAGTTGAGATTCACCCGGACGTCGCGGGAGTCACGGAGCTCCGCGTCTAATTCGCCCTTAATCTCATCAGTCAGTTCGACGCCCAATTCCACCGCGAGCAGCCGAGCTAAATGCCGAAGAAGGTCTTTGACAAAGGCCACCCGCGCTTTGTTATGTGGATCACCGGTGGCTCGGGCACGAGCCCTGGCCCCGGTGACCGCGTCAACAGTAAGAGTCAGCTGATGAGACCCCACAGTAAGTTGAATGTCTTCGGCGGGGAGTCGCTGGCGGTCTTGGATAGCTTGCCGCAAGAAAGGCACCATCAACGCGCTGCCTTTAAGCGATGCCGCTGGGTCGTCGATCGAACTGACGTCTAGTGCTGGCAGCAAGGTAGGGATTGTTGCCAAGACAACCCCTGACTCCCCCAGTGAAGGCAGCACTTGCTCGATGTAAGACAAGAATTCTGTGCCAGGCCCAAGAATGAGCACTCCACTGCGTGACAACCGATCTCGATGGGTATAAAGCAGATAAGCAGCCCGGTGAAGTGCTACCGCGGTTTTTCCAGTTCCTGGCCCCCCTTGGACGACGAGCACACCAGTGAGTGCATCCCGGATTATTTCGTCCTGCTCAGCTTGAATCGTGGACACGATGTCCGTCATTTGCCCGGTACGAGGGGCAGTCACCGCAGCAAGCAAAGCACCTTCACCCCGAAGAGCCGCACGATCAACATCAGTGATGCGGTCAAGGTCAAAAACTTCATCTTCTACGTGTGTCGCCAACCGTCCCGACGTAGTGAGGTGGCGTCGCCGGAGAACTTCACCTGGATGTGCTGGTGTTGCTTGATAGAAAGGAGCGGCAGCCGGTGCCCGCCAATCCACGAGCAATTTTTCTTGCCGATCATCAGAAAGCCCAATCCGGCCAACGTAATATTGCTGACCATCAAGCAGGTCTAACCGACCAAAACATAAGCGGTCAACAACTGAACGCAGCACAGCAATACGCCGTTCCAGGACAGCAGCAAAAGCGTCCCGCTCCGAGCGGGCTTGATGTGTCCCCGAGGACCCGGCTTGTCGCACCTGCGTCAAAGAATGGTGTGTTGAATTGATGAGTGCATCTAACCGGCGGTAGAGCAGATCCAAGCGCTCCTGCTCTTGACGGAGATCAGGATGGATCGGTCCCTGGCTCACGGTGGTGGCGATCCTTTGTGTGATGGAGTGAGATTGGATCGCCTTATAGCGAACCGGTCGTCAATTTTACGCTCTCAAAAGCATGAACTTAATGAAGGTGCTGGAAATCAATTTTTATCGCGAGTATTTGTCCAACCATGAGGCACGCAAAGCCCAAAAAGCGACGGCGCTCGCGGCTGCAACATTGAGTGAGTCGACTCCCCCGGCCATCGGAATGCGCAAGCAAAAGTCCGCGGCTTGCGTCGCTTTTTCACTTACCCCAGCCCCTTCAGTGCCCATGATGAGGGCAAGTTTGGGCAGTTCGTGGGGGTTTATGTCATCGATGGAAATTGCCTTCGCGGTTGGCGTCAGCGCAGCTACGGTAAAACCATAGCTGCGCACAGTGTCAAGGCATTCTGGCCACGGGCTAAGCCGTGTCCATGGAACTTGAAAAACCGTTCCCATAGAAACCCTGACGGCACGCCGGTATAACGGATCAGCACATCGGGGAGTCACAAACACCGCATTAACACTTAAAGCGGCAGCGCTTCGGAAGACAGCACCTACATTCGTGTGATCCACAATGTCTTCCAGGATTGCCACCCGCTGGACGCTGTGTTTAACCGAGCCCAGCAGCTCAGCAGGTGAGGGCAGCACGGGTCGGTGCATGGCCGCGATAGCGCCTCGGTGAAGGTGAAATCCAGTTAAGGCGCAAAGGACTTCAGCGGACCCGACATAAACGGGCACGTCATGACGTTCAGCATCAGCAACTAAATCAGCTAAAGGTTCAATCCAACGTTCAGCCATCAGGTAAGACCTGGCACGGTGGCCGACAGCCAAAGCTCTTCGGATTACTCGTTCACTTTCGGCCAAGTAAAGGCCACGTGCTGGCTCGGTTGTTCGGCGTAAAGCGACATCAGTTAGTTGAGTGAAGTCAGTGACCCGGGGATCCGCCGGGTCATTAATCATGATTGGCATAGCTAGGTGGTGATCAGTCGGACAACAGCGACCACGCCCACGGCAACGATGAGTCCACGGAAAGCACGCGCAGGAAGTAAACGACCAAGCCGAGCACCAAGAAGTCCGCCGATGAATGTGCCAACCGCTAGAAGAGCCACGATTGTCCAATGGACTCGATCAGAAGCAACAAAAACAAAAACGATTGATGCCACCCCGTTGATAGTGGTAGCTAGGAGATTCTTCAGCGCGTTAATCCGCTGCAAAGTATCACTGAGGCTTAAGTCCAAGGTGGCTATCAACAACACACCAAAGGCCGCCCCGAAGTAACCGCCGTATACAGCGGTCCCAGTGAGAAGTCCGTACAGACTAAAAACATGAGAATGGCGTCGAGGAAAATGTTTGGGCCGCCTTCTCGGAATCCGACGATGAGCAGGGAACGGTACTTCGTCAGCAATGTGTGTTCGCCGGGCTCGGGAAGTAAGCCGCGGAGAGATGATCACTAGCAGAACGGCGCCCGCGATCAGGATTGGCACAGCAGCGTCAAAAAAAGACGATGGCAGGACCAAAAGAAGACCCGCACCGCACGCACTGCCAATTACCGCGGCGGGAAGTAACCAACGAATTTGCGGGGCTTGGCCTTTCAGTTCACGGCGGTAGCCCCATGTGCCACTTACCCCGCCAAGAATAAGCCCAATGGTGTTCGACATGTTTGCGGTTATTGGTGGAATACCGATCGCGACCAAACTCGGGAAGGTCAGTAAACTTCCCGAGCCGACAACGGCATTGATCCCACCGGCAAGTAGGCCGCTTAAACAGACAGTAATAATTTCCAGCCAAGACACTGCGTTCCTCCAGACGTTACGCCGTCGTGGGCTGTCGCTGGGTTACTTAGGCGGACGGAGGTTGCGGTTGATTCGTTGGCTGCTCGGTGCTAGGTGTGGTGTCTTCCTGCGCAAAAACAGGTGAGCCCTTGTCATGGGTAGACGTCTGTTGCTTGCTGCGTTTGCCCGACGCGAAGCTAGCTGCCCCTTTCGCCTCAGCGCTTGCGCCAGCGGCTTCGCGCCGCGCTTGCTCCAACGCCTCGGTTGGATCTTGCAGGGCAGTGGGTTCGAAAAGTGTGACTGGCTCAGCGATGTCCGCAGGTTTTTGGGGTGCTTCGGCTTGGAGATTCCCTAACATGCCTCCGATACCTTTGAGGGCTTCCCCGAGTTCACTGGGGACGATCCACAATTTGTTCGCATCGCCGCGGGCAATCTGTGGCAAGGTCTGCAAGTACTGATAGGCGAGTAGTTTCTGATCAGGGTTGCCTCGGTGGATGGCACCGAAAACTTGGGTGATAGCCCGTGCTTCGCCTTGCGCGGTCAAGATAGCTGCCTGCGCTTGACCTTCCGCGCGAAGAATGGAGGACTGCTTTTCGCCTTCCGCCGTAAGGATTTGCGACTGCTTTACGCCTTCAGCAGTAAGAATGGCGGCACGCCGGTCACGTTCAGCACGCATTTGCTTTTCCATTGAGTCTTGCACTGACGCAGGAGGGTCAATAGCTTTCAACTCCACCCGGTTCACCCGGATACCCCATTTGCCGGTGGCTTCATCAAGAACGCCACGAAGCTGTCCGTTGATCTGATCACGGCTGGTCAGAGTTTGTTCCAGGTCAAGAGAACCGATGACATTCCGCAGCGTGGTCACGGTGAGTTGCTCAATACCTTGGATGTAGTTCGCGATCTCATACACCGCACCCTTGGGGTCGGTGACTTGAAAGTAGATCACCGTGTCAATAGACACCACAAGGTTGTCTGACGTGATCACAGGCTGCGGTGGGAAAGATACCACTTGTTCCCGCATGTCAACTGTCGCACGGGGTTTGTCGACAAAAGGCACAAGAAGTCGGGGGCCTGCCTCCAAAGTTCGGGTGTAACGCCCAAGTCGTTCAATGATGATCGCGCTGGTCTGAGGGACGATCCTGACTGCTTTAGTGAGGACAACAACAACAAAAGAAACTAATAATCCCAACACAATGAGCACGGTCACGTTCATGCAAAAACCTCTTTCTTTCCTTTGTCATAAACCGCCAGATCCGTGCCACTGCTCCTAAGCAGCGGAGACGGCAAACCGGCGACATGCGCCAAGATTGTCACGGGTAGAGGGTCGATATCGTATTCGCTTCTCATCATGTGTTGCCCTTGGTGTTGTGGTCGAGAGGTTCCACGATGGCCGTCGCGCCTTTAATCGCAGCGATCCGAACCATCTGCCCCACGAGCAAGGACGGCAGCTCATGCGAAAAATCTCGCGGGGAAGCGAGCCGCGCTGACCAAACCTCCCCGTTGATTTTCACCTGACCACTGAGTGGTGTCACTGTCGTTACGACAAGAGCGGCGTGACCAATCAAAGCCGCAGTACCGGTAAGAGACGGCGATCCCGGAAGGACACGACGGATCATCAGCGGCCGCAAAACCCCTAGGAGGAGGAAAGCAGAAATAACCGCACCTACTACTTGTACAGGAAAAGATTGGCCAGTACCGGCTAAGCCAGCCCCAACGACAGCAGCCCCGGCGAGCATCAAGAAAACGAAACCTAAAGTTGCGACTTCTATCGTGCCAAGGATGAGTGCTAGGCCCAGCCAGATGAGCACCGAGGCGTCACTCAACCAGTCCATTCAATCCTCCAGTACGCGGCGATCAGTAGTGCCTGATGAATGCCGACGAGATGAATGCCCCCGGTAAGGCTCTCATGTCACATTTGTTTGCTTTCAGCCGCCTTCCCCTTACTGAATGTTATTACTCTCCGATGTTGAGCCAATTTCAGCTTTGAGCCAGATCACCACGTTGGTCGATTAAGTCCAGTAGGGCAGTTGTCGAGGCTTTTCTGGTGAGGATTAGAAGCGACCATCAACTCACTTCGCGGTCCTTGCATGGTTGTACCGTCGCGTTACGTTTTCACACCGCCTTATTGCTGTGCCTTTCGCTCATCCTTGGCGTGTCTACCGTCGCCTCGGCGAGGCCAGGTCGCCCGGATCCAGACACTCAACTCAGCACAGCAAAAGCTCAAGCAGATCAGGCCGCGCTGGATGTCGCCAGCTTGACCGCCCAAGTGCAAGTAGCACAACGCCGCTATACCGCTGCCGTGGCAAGGGTTGGTTTATCTAATACCGACAGCTTGTTGGCTGGGCAATACGAACAACACGCCGCACAAGCGGCACAAGCGGCACAAGACCGAACAGCAAACGCGGCGCGGGCACTGTACGCCTCTGGTGGCCCTTTGATACTGGTAGATCACGTGATGGCATCTAGAGATGTCGGGGATCTTGCGACCCGGCTCGTTGGGGTACGTCAGATTCTCGTGAGTACCGGGGCGGTGGAAGACGCAGCGATCAATGTGGCTGACCTCGCGTCAGTGGAAGCCGCCGAACTGGAAGCAACCTTACGCAAAGCAGTAGTTACCGCTGATCAGATCAAGCTGGAAGCAGCAAAAATCGACCGGTTGTTAGCCCGTGCCACCGCACGCTTAGATGCCCTCTCTGATCAGGCGCGCCGCCTCAGCCAAGCGAAAGCAGCCCGGACCGCTCTCGCTCTTGCCAGGTCAGCGGCCCGGAAAACCCAAAGGAACGCTACTGCTGGTGTTCGCGCACAGCAGCCATCAGCGGACTACTTCAATCTTTACCGAACAGCGGCGACCACGTGCCCTGGAATGGAATGGACTCTGCTTGCCGCGGTTGGACAAGTAGAAAGTGGTCATGGTCGAAACGTGGGGCCAAGCTCAGCTGGTGCCATTGGGCCGATGCAATTTATGCCCGCCACTTTTGGGCAGTACGGAGTAGACGGCGACGGCGACGGCGATAAAGACGCCTGGGACGCTGCTGATGCCATTTACAGTGCGGCCAACTACTTATGTGCGAGCGGTGCTGGCTCTCCCCGCACCATTCGGGATGCGCTTTTTGCTTACAACCGAGCCCAGTGGTACGTCGATCTAGTGCTCGGTGTTCAAAAGCAAATCGTGGGGGCTCGGCTGGGGTGAATTGTTAGCAGCGCGGGCCATCCACCGACCATCGCGCTGTTCTATCTCAAGGGCAATGCCGAAAGTCGCTTCGGCGTTCTCCGGGGTGAGTGTGGAATGCAGCGGCCCGGCCGCCATGACACGTCCTGCTCGGACCATCAATACGTCCGTGAAGTGAGGAGGAATTTCCTCGACGTGGTGAGTGACCAAAACCAACACTGGAGCTTCGGTGTCTTCTGCAAGCAAGCCGAGTTGTTGTACAAGCGCCTCACGACCAGGCAAATCCAAACCAGCAGCGGGTTCATCTAGCAACATAAGTTCGGGGTCAGTCATGAGTGCACGGGCGATATGCACTCGCTGTCGTTCCCCCTCGCTGAGGGTGCCAAAAGTACGGTCCGCTAGATGTGCCGCGCCCATGATGAAGAGCATGGACCGAGCCCGGCTCTGATCAAGTTCGTTGTACGTTTCTCGCCAACGGCCCGTGATTGCGTAGGACGCGGTTAGGACAACATCGAGCACGCTTTCCCTTGCGGGAATGCGCTCGGTGAGCCCACGGTGCGTCAATCCAATCCGGGGCCGTAAGTCAAAAACGTCACTGTGCCCGAGCAGCTCCCCCAAAATCCGGACCTGACCACGAGTGGGATGCATTCGTGCGGCAGCCACATTGAGGAGCGTACTTTTACCAGCACCGTTTGGCCCGAGGATGACCCACCGTTCGCCCTCGCTCACTTCCCATGAGATATCGGTGAGCAAAGTGCTGTTACTGCGCACCACATCGACCCCACTGAACTGGAGTACGTCACTCATCAGACCTCAATCCCCTACTGGCGCAAGTAAACCCGTACCCGCGCGAACATGGTGAATGGGTGACGTGGCGGGCTGTGAATCACACCCTAAGGCACACCGGAATCTGGGGAGCTCTTGGGCGAATCAGAAAGTGCCGCGCGGTAGACCTGAACGGTTTGGTGAGCAATCGTGCGCCACGAAAATGACTCGGCAACACGGGTTCTGCCGGCTTGACCCCAGACATGTGCCTGAATCGGGTCCGCGAGGACCGCGAGAAGTGCGTGAGCGAGATCGGTAACAAACTGCTCTGGATCTATGAGTGTGCCGTCCGCTCGCTGCGGCACAGGCACGAGCCGTCCGGTGACTTCATCAACGACAACTTCAGGAATGCCGCCCACTGCACTGGCCACCACCGGGACGGCGCAGGCCATCGCTTCGAGATTGACGATCCCTAACGGTTCGTACACCGAGGGGCATGCGAAAACGGTGGCCGAGCTGAAAACCGCAATCAGTTCAGCTCGGGGCAAAACACGATCAAGCCAAACCACCCGCTGCGGGTCGTCATCGCGTCGCAGAGCACTGACCAAAGCCATTGCCTCAGCATGCATTTCAGGTGTGTCAGCAGCTCCAACGCACAGCACTAATTGGACATCATCCGGAAGTTTATGAGCGGCCCGCAGTAAATAACTCAGCCCCTTCTGTCGGGTGATACGCCCCACGAAAAGCACGCTTCGTCGGGTGGGGTCTATTCCCAGTGAGCGCACTAGATCGTGGTTTGGACTCGGCACCCAAAGGTCAGCGTCAATACCGTTGTGAATGACATGAACCCGGGCTGGATCAATTTGGGGATAACACCGGAGCACATCAGCGCGCATCCCCGCACTGACGGCAATGATCGCGGAAGCTGATAGGTAAGAAATACGTTCGGCCCAGGCTGACAAGGCATAACCACCGCCGAGCTGTTCGGCTTTCCAAGGGCGCAATGGCTCCAGGCTATGCGCGGTAAGAACGTGGGGGATGGCGTGAAGCAGACCAGCCATATGTCCGGCAAGATTCGTGTACCAAGTATGTGAGTGGACGATATTTGCACCCGCACAGTCCTGTGCCATCGCAAGGTCAACGCCCAGGGTGCGTAGTGCCGGATTAGCCGACTTTAGTTCAACCGGGTCGGGGTATCCGGTAACGTGAGTCGCCTCCCGTGGCCCATCGAAGCATTTCACCTGCACTGTGAGATCAGCTAAATTGTGCTGCTGAAGTGCTCGAACTAATTCGGTGACATGAACCCCAGCTCCACCATAAACCTGTGGTGGGTACTCCCGACTCAAAATATCAATCCGCACGACCGCCACCATGACACACACCTTCTGTGCTTTCCCCCGCGCCAGGGATCTGCATGGAGAGATAGGTTCAGTGCATGGTGGTTCGCACTCCGAAAGTCCTTGCTGTTGTCCTCGCTGGTGGCGAAGGTAAACGCCTGATGCCACTCACCGCTGATCGGGCAAAACCTGCCGTTCCGTTCGGTGGTATTTACCGGCTCATCGACTTCGCGTTATCAAACATCGTTAATTCGGGGTATTTAAAAGTTGTCGTTCTCACCCAATATAAATCGCACAGCCTAGACCGACACGTCGCTAAAACATGGCGCATGTCGACCATGCTGGGCAACTATGTCGCCCCAGTTCCAGCTCAGCAACGGGTGGGTAAACGGTGGTATTTGGGGAGTGCGGATGCTATTTATCAGAGTTTGAACCTCGTCGGCGATGAACGCCCGGACATCATCGTCGTTGTAGGAGCGGACCACGTCTACCGGATGGATTTTCAGCACATGGTCGCGCAACATATGGAATCTGGCGCTGCCGCAACCGTCGCCGCGATCAGGCAACCCATCGAGACAGCTGATCAATTTGGTGTGATTGATGTGTACCCGGATGCACCCAACAAGATCCGTGGTTTCTTGGAGAAACCAGCGAACCCAACCGGTTTACCAGACGCGCCAGACGAAGTGCTGGCCTCAATGGGCAACTACGTGTTTGACGCCGATGCTTTAGTCGAGGCGGTGACCCGGGATGCGCAGAACACCAGCAGCCGGCACGACATGGGGGGTGACATCATCCCCGATTTTGTCAGTCGTGGGGACGCCGCTGTTTATGACTTTCGTGACAACGACGTGCCAGGGTCAAGTGAACGAAACCGGGATTACTGGCGGGATGTCGGCACAGTGGACTCCTACTACGACGCACACATGGACTTAGTATCAGTGCTGCCAATTTTCGATCTCTATAACTACGAATGGCCGGTGTACACCAACTATGGCCCTTACCCCCCAGCGAAATTCGTCCATGGATGGCATGGGCGAATAGGTCAAGCAGTCAACTCCGCTGTATCACCAGGGGTGGTGGTCTCCGGCGCAACAGTAGAGAACTCGGTGATATCTCCTGGGTGTTACGTCCATTCATGGGCCACGGTTGGTGACAGTGTGCTCTTAGACCATGTCCAGGTGGGCCGGCACGCGATCATTCGCCGCGCGATCATCGATAAAAACGTGGTGATCGGTGAAGGCGTCCACATCGGTGAAGACCCTGCCCAGGATCGTGCTCGCGGCCTCACAGTCACTGAGTCCGGGTTGGTTGTCATCGGCAAAGGGCAACAGATCTTGATCTGACTTTACGTTGGATGACTCCTCGCCGGTACCCTCAACGCGTGACTTCTGAGATCGCGGTGCCACCGCGCGTCCGAGATGAACCGACGTTGTCTGTGACGCTCACTGGGCCGGATCGCCCAGGAGTGACGTCAACTCTGTTTGCCGCATTAGCTGATACGCCAGCGACCGTGCTTGATGTCGAGCAGGTGGTCATTCGTGGTCGCCTAATTTTGGCTGTTCTCCTCACGACGGGCGGCAGTGATGACGTCCGGACTGTCGTCCTTGACGTCGCTGAACGTTTGGACATGTCAGTGCGGTGTCGTGTAGGTCACGGGGACAGCCCACATCGTCCTAAGGCCCGTACCCACATCACGTTACTCGCAGCACAATTGCAGCCCGCCGCGGTCGCCGCGGTCGCCCAACGCATCGCAGCGCAGGGAGCCAATATTGACCGGATCCGTCGATTATCTCGCTGGCCGGTGACAACCATTGAAATTGACGCCTCTGGCGGCGAGGTGTCGTTGCTGCGACACGAGGTAGCGCAGGCGGCTTACACGCACGGTATCGACGCAGCAGTAGCCCCAGCAGGACTCTCTCGACGAGGCCATCGCCTCGTGGTGATGGATGTCGATTCCACCCTCATCCAAGATGAAGTCATTGATCTCCTGGCTGACTATGCAGGTCGCCGCGCGCAGGTTGCTGAAGTCACTGAGCGGGCCATGCGGGGAGAGTTAGATTTCACGGCAAGTTTGCATGAGCGTGTTAGCCACCTGGCTGGTCTACCCGTTTCGGTTTTTGACGACATTAGACAAGATCTGCGGCTTACTCCCGGCGCCCGTACCGTCGTTGACACCATGAAACGTTTGGGTTTCAGTGTGGCTTTAGTGTCCGGGGGTTTCGCTGAAGTAGTAGAACCGTTGGGGGCCGAACTTGGCGTGGATCATGTGTATGCAAACCGGTTAGAAATAGCAGCGGGAAAGCTCACGGGGCGCGTCTTTGGCGAAGTAGTAGATCGGGCTGCGAAAGCCTCGGCGTTGCGCCGTTTCGCTGCCGCCGAAGGCATCTCTTTGGCTCGCACCGTCGCGATCGGCGACGGCGCGAACGACTTGGACATGCTGGATGCTGCCGGCCTGGGCATTGCCTTCAACGCAAAACCGGTCGTACGCGAACACGCAGACACCGCGATTAATGTGCCGTTTTTAGATGCGGTGCTTTACCTAATGGGTATCCCCCGGCAAGACATCGAAGACGCTGAGCAGGGTATTCAGTAGGTGAGCCATGGCCGAGGTGCCCACTATTGACCCATGGCGTGGACCCCTCCGTCCACGTGGACCATCTCACCAGTGGTCGCAGGGAACCAGTCCGAAAGCAAAGCGCAACACGCGCGAGCGGTAGGTCTAGCATCGGTGACATCCCAGCCTAACGGCGCCCGGTCACCCCACGTATTCTCGAAAACCTCAAATTCGGGAATTCCCTTAGCGGCCGTAGTGCGGATCGGCCCGGCTGCGACCACATTGACCCGGATCCCCTTCGGGCCCAGATCCCGCGCCAAGTAACGAGCAGTGGACTCAAAAGCAGCTTTGGCCACACCCATCCAGTCGTACACTGGCCAGGCGAATCGGGCGTCAAAGGTTAACCCCACGATGCTGCCTCCTGAGCTCATCAAAGGGAGAACCGCGGCGCTTAGAGCTTTGAGCGAGTATGCGCTCACATGGACGGCGGTAGCGACGTCAGGCCACTGCGCGGTCATGAAATCAAAGACCGATCGTGGTCCGAATGCGATGGAATGCAGCACCCCATCGAGGGAATCGGCATGTTCTCGAACCCGGTCAGCCAGCGCGGTGAGGTCCTGCTCGTTGGTCACATCAAGTTCGACGACCGGCGCCAGATCCGGCAAACGTTTAGCCATCGCCTGAGTGATTTTGGTGGTCCGGCCGAAAGCGCTAAGGATGACATGCGCCCCTTGTTCCTGGGCAAGACGAGCCGTCGCGAAGGCGATTGATGACTCAGTGAGTACACCGGTGATGAGCAATGTTTTGCCGTCCAGCAATGCCATGGTGATGCCTTTCTTCGTTAATGACCCATGCCTAGTCCGCCGTCTACCGGCAAAACCGCTCCGCTGATATAACCCGCGCCTGGCCCAGCGAGAAACTCCACTGCGGTCGCAACTTCATCTGGCTCAGCAAACCGACCTGCCGGGATAGCTGCTTGGTACGCCGACTGCTGTTCGTCTGGGAGTACCGCAGTCATGTCGGTTTGGATAAAGCCGGGGGCAATGACGTTGGCCGTAATGCCGCGCCCGCCCAATTCTCGAGTGATGGATCTAGCTAAGCCCACCAGCCCCGCTTTGCTTGCCGCGTAATTGGTTTGACCAGGGCCGCCGTAGAGCCCAACCACACTGGAAAGAAAAATCATCCGGCCCTGTCGCAGCCGGATCATGCCTTTGCTAGCACGGCGTGCGCACCGGAAGGCACCGGTCAGATTGGTATCTAAAACACTGGTGAAGTTTTTATCGGTCATTCTGAGGAGCAGCGTGTCTTCGGTGATCCCGGCATTAGCGATCAGGACTTCAACGGGGCCATGCGCCTCTTCAGCAACATTGAATGCGGCATTCACTGATTCGGTGTCGGTGACGTCGCATGCTGCGGTAATCACTTGGCCAGAAGCGATTTCGGCGAGTTCATCGGGAAGTTGACCAGCGCGGCTCGTGACGGTAACGCGATCGCCGGCAGCAGCGAACCGTCGGGCAATGGCTAAACCGATCCCTCGATTCCCTCCGGTAATAAAGACGCTGCGCGACGGTGCTAACGACTCACGGGTGCTGTGGGACTCAGCGGTAGTCATGGCAGGACGGTACCGACGACTTGGTGGTCGCATGTCACCGGCCCGGCTGCTTTCCTAGCTGACGCTCCGATCTAGTGCTGCCAGGAATGGCCTTGGCGTTTACCGTAGAGGTATGCGAAGAAAGGACCGATCGTCTCGTTCGGGTCCTCACTCCCGTAATGAGGCGGACGCCGTTTACACGATCACTGGCGCCCAAGCTTCCTTGGATGATGACCTCGGTCCACGAATGCGTCGGTATCTCATTTCGATGTCCATCCGAACGATCTGCTTCGTTCTCGCAGTGGTGTTCACCGGAACGCTTCGGTGGATTTTCATTGCTGCTGCGGTTTTCTTGCCCTATATCGCCGTGGTGATGGCGAACGCGGCGCCACGCAAACGACCTGGCGCCGCGGAGTACCGCCCTGATCAGCCGGCGCTACCCGCTGCGGATCGGGAAGGGCTGCCGCCAGGTGGCGCGGGCCAATGAGCGGCTTCATGGCAGAACCGTCTCCGTTCGAGCTGGTGTGCAGTGCGCGTGGTTGCCGGGCTCTAGCCCAATGGGAACTGCAGTGGAACAATCCCCGTCTGCACGCACCAGACCGCCGGAAAGTGTGGTTGGCTTGCCCTGATCACCGGGATTCACTCAGTGTCTTTTTGACCGCGCGTGGATTTTTACGCGAGACAATACCTTGTGATTCGACCCAACACGATCAGATCGAACGCTAATAGACATCTCTGATCAACACAGTGTGAGCGACTTACCCACCGATTGCTGACATGGGCCGATCCGGCTGTAAGAAGGACGGATCATCAATGCCGTGCCCAGGTTTTTTTCCTGCCATGGTCCGACGAAGTACATCAGCGACCGCTGTGTCGTCTGCGTCAGCGCGCAACAAAGCGCGGACATCGTGCTCGGTACGCGCAAAGAGACATGATCTGACCTGACCATCCGCAGTTAAGCGGATTCGGTCACACGCGCCACAGAACGGTTGGCTGACACTTGCAATGACACCCACTCTGGCCGGTCCGCCATCAACTAACCAGGTTCGAGCCGGAGCGCTTCGCCGCATGCGATCGTCCCTTAAGAATGGCCCAGCTTTTGTGATCGACTCGTTGTGCCCGGCAGCAGTCGAGTCGGGGGTGAGCGTGAATCGAGTGGACAGGCGCTCCAAGATCTCTGTTTGAGTGATCATGTGATCGCGTCGCCAAGAACGGTGCGCGTCCAAGGGCATCTGCTCGATGAATCGCAATTCATATCCGCGATCTAGGCACCACGCCAACAAATCTGGCACTTCAGTGTCATTGATCCCTCTCATTGCCACGGCATTGATCTTGATTGGTGTGAGTCCAGCCGCGTTCGCCGCAGCGAGTCCGGAGATCACATCTGCAAGTCGGTTCCGTCGAGTGAGGGACTGAAAAGTGGCTTCGTTCACCGTGTCCAAAGACACGTTGACCCGGTCTATCCCTGCCTGGGCAAGCGGAGAGGCGAGATGGGTGAGTTGAGTTCCGTTAGTAGTCAGTGCGATGCGCGGCCGAGGAGAAAGGGCGGCGATCATAGCCACCAATTCCGGTAAACCCTGTCGCAGCAGGGGTTCCCCACCGGTAAGTCGGACTGACGTAATGCCAAGGTTGACCGCAATGCTGATCACTCGGGTTAATTCCTCAAAAGTGAGCAGCTCGGGCCGAGGTAACCACGTGACACCAGTTGCTGGCATGCAATAGGTGCACCGTAAGTCACATCGATCTGTGACCGATACCCGCAGATCGGCAGCGACCCGGCCATATGCGTCCATCAAGCCCATCAGGCCACTGTACGGCGAATGCTTTGAACTACCGTCGTAGCGTGCATGACGCCACGCCTCCTCCTCCGCCAACACCAGCGTCACCGGCGCCAGTGTTGTCAGCCTCGCGTTCCTACCTGGAGTTAGTCATCATCGTCGGGGTGGCGTTCATGGTGGTCCTGTGCTCGCTTTTTTTAGGTAGCTGGCAATATGACCGTTACACCAACAAACGTGATCGCGCGAATCTCGTGATGGGAAACTACGCCGCCTCGCCTGTCCCCTTGAGCCGATTAATATCGGACCCAGCTGCTGCTCCTGTTGCCGACAACGAATGGCGGCCGGTCGAAGTCCGTGGTCAGTACCTCTCAGCAAAAACAATGCTTATACGTAACCGACCCAACCCTGTTCGTGGTGTTGATGGAGGCTACGGATATGACGTGCTCGTGCCGTTACGCCAGAATGATGGGACCATCTTCTGGATCAATCGGGGTTGGCTTCCGGGTGACCCGGGTGCAGGGAAAGAATCAGATCTGCCGGCTCCACCAAAAGGACAGGTTCGCGTCTTAGCAACCTTACGATTGAGTGAACCAGCTCGTGCGCAAAACCTGCCAGACAATCAACTTGGCAGCATTGCCACCGATCAACTCGCCACAGTCGTAGCCGGGTTGAGCCACCGCGGCTATGGAACTTTACGTTCAGAAACGACACCTTTGGGGGCTGAGCGACCTCAAGCCAATACATCCCTTTCCGGCACGAAGGTTTTGCTGACACTCATTCCCCCACCAACCGTGGACGATGGGCGAGGTATTAACGCCTCTTATGCGGTGCAATGGGTCTTACTTGCCGTCCTTGCCGTGAGCTTTCCGCTTTGGTGGTGGTGGCGCCGAGGGAGCATAAACGCGTCGAGTCAACCTAAGCCGCGGTTACGAAAACGCCGCTCGCAGCGGCAAGCTGCCCTTCATGATGCCGATGCGGAAGATGCCGAAATTGAGCGCTCTTCAGCCAATCGTGCACTAAACGCCTAATTCGAGGGCGAAAAGTTAAGGGCGACGGCTAAGGCGAATCAGAATCATGCGTCAGATGAGCGAACTGTGTGCGATGGAGATCAGAGTATGCGCCACCTTTTTCGAGAAGATCGTGGTGGGTACCCCGCTCTACGATCTGGCCGTCATCGATCACCAGAATTTGGTCAGCATCACGGATGGTAGACAACCGATGCGCGATGACCAGTGCAGTTCGACCGACCAGCGCAGTTCGCAGCGCACGTTGGACTGCCGCTTCATTTTCGGAATCTAAATGAGCAGTTGCTTCATCCAAGACAACAATGCGTGGGGCTTTTAACAGCAACCGGGCCAGGGCCAGGCGTTGTCGTTCGCCGCCGGAGAGCCGATACCCCCGGTCCCCCACTACCGTGTCCAATCCATACGGCAATTTCTCTACAAGAGACCAGATTTGCGCGTCTATCAGGGCTTGATGTATTTCAGTTTCGGTCGCTTCGGGCCTGGCCAGAAGTAAATTACGCCGAATAGTGTCATGAAACAGGTGAGCGTCTTGACTAACCACCCCAACAGCATCGTGAAGCGACTCCTGGGTCACCGTGCGAATGTCCTGACCGGCAATCCGGACAGCGCCAGATTGAACGTCATACAAACGGGACACCAGATTGGTGATCGTGGTTTTTCCCGCACCAGATGCCCCCACCAAGGCGACAGTGGTGCCGGCGGCAACCTGAAAGCTGATGTCACTGAGCACTTCCCGAGATTGCGTTTGGTCGAGGATCGCCACTGACTCCAGGGAGGCAAGAGACACTTCTGTAGCTGGTGGGTAGCGGAATGACACCTGATCAAAAGTGATGTCCGGAGCATTGGACGAGTCAAGAATCAACGGAACGGCATCATCCGCATCTCGTACCGCAGGGGGAAGATCAAGAATTTCAAAAACTCGATCAAAACTGACCAGCGCAGTCATCACATCTACGTGGACATTGGATAGTGCCGTCAACGGGCCGTATAACCGCCCTAATAAGGCTGCTAATGCAACTAAGGCACCGATTTCTAAGGTTTCGTCAAGAACAAGCCAGCCCCCCGCTCCGTACACGATTGCGGTGGCTAAGGCTGCCACCAACGTCAGCGCGGTGAACAGCAGTCGGCCTACCACGGCCTGCTGGACCCCAATGCGGCGAACTTGGTCAGCGCGGCCAGCGAAGCTCGCGAGTTCACGATCAGGGCGACTAAAAATTTTGACCAGCAAAGCACCAGAGACATTAAAGCGCTCCGTCATCGTTTGACCGAGTTCTGCGTTGAGGTTCATCGATTCTCGGCTAATCGCCGCTAATCGCCGGCCTAAAAGTTGAGCTGGGATCACAAACAGTGGCAGCAGTATTAATGCAGTCACGGTGATCTGCCACGAGAGCACAATCATGGTGGTCAGCACGATGGCAAGGGTGATCACATTTGATACCACCGAAGACAGGGTGGACGTGATGGCTCGTTGAGCGCCGATCACATCGTTGTTAAGTCGCGTTACCAACGCCCCGGTTTGAGTTCGGCTGAAAAACGCAATCGGCATCCGCTGCACATGTTCGAAAACGCGAACTCTTAACCGATAAATCACGCCTTCCCCAATAGTGGCGGAAAGCCACCGTTGGACTAATCCCAGGATTGCTTCCGCGACTGCGATCACCGCCACTAGTAATGCTGCGTTGACTACGACGCTGCGATCTCCCGGAGGGGTAAGGCCGTCATCGATGATGCGCTGCAAGAGGAGAGGAGTGGCTACTACAAGTAGTGAATCAATGACAACAAGAGAGAGAAAAATGGCCATTCGCCATCGCAGTGGCCACGCGAATCCGATAATTCGACGGGCCACGCCCGGATTAAGCGAGCTTGCTGTTCCGTCGGCTTCGCGACCTTGGCGCAAAGAACGACGGAACAGCTCACTCGCCGGATTCATTCCAGGTAATGACACAAGCTGATCAACGCCGAAAGGTGACGCAAAACTTCCCCGAGGTCTTTCGTGGGCTTAGCGGCCCAAGTCGTGCAGCGATGCAGTGCCAATCTTGCCGAACCGTTACTGCGTTAAAGCTGGGCAGTTCGCTTAGTAGATCCACCCCGACCCCGCAAATCCACATCGTTTTCCCGGAGCATGCGATGGATAAAACCGTACGAGCGGCCTGTCTCTTCCGCGAGGGCGCGGATGCTTTTCCCGTCTTGATACTGCGTGGTGAGTGACTGCGCCACCCGCTCACGCTCATCACCAGTAAGGCGCATACCTTTCTTGATGTTCTGCATAAAGCTCCTCCCAAGTAACGCTAATGATCGATAGCCCTCACATTTTGTGACCTTCACAGCAACCTCGCCACTTGAGAGAAAACTTTCTGACGCAATTGACGTCAGTGCTAGGCCAAAGTCACCAGATCGAGGTACTCGGAATTCCAGAGATCTTCGTCGCCATCGGGAAGCAGCAGGACGCGATCTGGAGCAAGCGCTTCGACTGCACCCGGATCGTGTGTGACAAGAACAACCGCACCTTGGTACCCGCGTAAAGCGCCGAGGACATGATCACGGCTTGCCGGGTCTAAGTTGTTCGTTGGTTCATCGAGTAAAAGGACGTTTGCGCTTGACACCACCAAAGTGGCCAATGCCAACCGAGTCTTTTCTCCTCCAGACAACACGCGGACGGGTTTGTCAACATCATCGCCCGAGAATAAAAATGACCCGAGAACAGTACGAATTTCGGTGCCACCCAGATGTGGGCTTGCCGAGCTCATATTGTCCAGCACGCTTCGATGCTCATCGAGCGTTTCATGTTCTTGGGCGTAGTACGCCAGTCGAAGGCCATGACCCGGCACTACTTCTCCGGTATCAGGAGTGTCTACGCCAGCAAGAAGGCGTAATAAGGTGGTTTTTCCGGCGCCGTTCAAGCCAAGAATTACCACCCGGCTGCCGCGGTCCAAAGCCAGATTGACGTCGGTAAACACCTCCAACGAACCGTAACTACGGGATAACCCGTTGGCGTGTAATGGCACTCGACCACAGGGTGCAGGGGTCGGGAAACGGAGCGCGGCCACTCGATCTGTAGCTCGCTCTGATTCCACCCCGGCGAGCAGCCGATCCGCCCGACGGATCATGTTCTGCGCAGCAACCGCCTTGGTGGCTTTGGCACGCATCTTGTCTGCTTGGGCACGAAGGGTATGTGCTTTCTTTTCAGCGTTTGTACGCTCCCGCCGGCGGCGCCGTTCGTCGGTTTCACGCTGGGTCAGATACGTCGACCAACCGACGTTGTACACATCAAGCACTGCCCGATTGGCGTCTAAATGGAATACCCGATTCACCACAGTATCGAGCAAGGCAACATCGTGACTGATGACGATCAATCCCCCACGAAAGGACTTGAGATAGTCGCGTAGCCAGGTAATTGAATCAGCATCTAAATGGTTCGTTGGTTCATCAAGAAGCAACGTATGCGCGCCAGAAAACAAAATGCGCGCCAATTCGACGCGCCGGCGTTGACCGCCAGAGAGAGTCCGTAGCGGCTGATCCAAAACTCGTTCCGCTAAACCCAAGCCAGCTGCGATTCGGGCCGCTTCACTATGCGCGGTCCAGCCACCAGCCGCGTCAAATCGGGTTTCAGCCTCGGCATACGCTTTCATCGCGCGTTCTCGTACATGGTCCTCAGGGCTGGCCATTCTTTCTTCTGCTGATCGCAGCTCAGCCACGACGGTGTCCAATTGCCGCGCGGCCAGAATGCGATCCCGTGCGTACATCTCAAGATCACCCGCTCGTGAATCCTGCGGCAAATACCCCACAACACCAGTTCGAGTGACGCTCCCCGCTGCCGGATCACGATCCCCTGATAGGACAGTCGTCAAGGTGGTTTTCCCGGCCCCGTTTCGGCCTACTAAGCCAATTCGGTCACCAGCTTCGACCCGAAAGGTGGCATCGGTGATAAGGAGTCGAGCGCCAACTCGGATCTCGATTCCGGAAGCGGTGATCACGATGCGCAGCCTTTCGGAAGACGAGAACACGAGAATAAAACGACATGCGCAACGACGTAGTCGAGCAGCCCGTTAGTGTACGGACACGGCGACTAGTCATAGGACGCGGTGCCACTCCCACAAGCCTCACGGTAGGAGAGTCATGAGCTTCAACGACGGTGCGCAGTTAGACACCAGCCAAATCGAGGCCGGCGGTGGTGGTGGTGGGCGAATGGCCATTGGTGGCGGCGCAAGTTTGCTAGTTCTCATTATTGGCATGGTCCTTGGTGTTGATCCCAGCACTATCCTGAGTGGTCCCCAACCCGGGACTGTGCAGTCTGAGGCGGCCACCAGCGATCTGGCAGAGCGCTGTCGTACGGGCGCTGATGCGAACCGGGATGTTGACTGCCGGGTTGTCGGAGCAGTTAACAGCGCGCAGGCGTACTGGGCTAGGGCACTCCCAGAGGTAGGCGTCTCTTACCGCCCTGCCCCTACGGTGATTTATTCGGGTCAAACTAATTCCGCCTGTGGCACGGCCTCCAGTGCGGTCGGGCCGTTTTATTGCCCGGTAGACACCCGTATTTACATCGACACCAGCTTCTTCGCCGACCTGACCAACCGTTTTGGCGCTGATGATGGCGCACTCGCCCAGGAATACGTTGTCGCACATGAGTATGCCCATCATGTGCAGAACTTGCTTGGTGTGCTGGACGCTGCGCAGCGTGACCCTCAGGGTCCCCAATCAGGTGCGGTTCGAGTTGAACTGATGGCGGACTGCCTTGCTGGCGTCTGGGCCCATCATGCGTCTCGAACGACCGACGCGGAGGGTAATGCTTTGCTAAAGCCACTGACCCAACGAGACATTGACTCAGCGTTGTCCGCCGCATCTGCGGTAGGGGACGATCGAATTCAGGAAAAGGCACAAGGTCAAGTCAACCCTGAATCGTGGACGCATGGATCCTCGGCTCAGCGCCAGCGCTGGTTCAGCACCGGCTATCAAGCAGGAAACCTCAACTCCTGCAACACCTTAGAAGCCACACGTTTATGACGAGTTTGTCATGACTGCTGGCGAAAACCGCCCGGGTGGCTATCCTCAGGTGCTCGGGTATGGGGTCAAGGGCGTCGTAAACAATATTGACCTGATCAAATAAGTGATCGTCTATCTGGCTTAATGAGCTGTAGGTCATGACCGTACCTCTAGGTCTGTGCCAGGTGGGAGCGCAGTCTGATCCGGAGACTGGCTGGGCAAGCGAAGGTCGGTGATGTAGCCAACCATCGCAAGATGATTTGCTAAGTGCCGCAAGCATCGGCTACGGGTGGGTCCAATACTGCCAATTGGCATTCCAAATGCCGCAGCTACGGCTTCATATCGCGGGGGTGGTGATGCAGCTAAAACACGGAGGAGTCGCCGGCACCTTTCATCAAGGCGCCCTAACGCCATAGCGACGGTCGCGTCTCGTTCACTAGACAACAAGGCGTCTTCTACGGACGGTCCCGGGTCGCTGATTCGTGCTAGCGCCTCGTCGGTGATATCCACAGTTTCCCGGCCTCGAAGTTGACTCACCCGGATGGATTCACGTCTCGCTGTCGTCGCCAACCAGGAGCCAAGCCGATCTGGACTCTCAACGCGATCAAGATGCTCGAGGAGTCGAAGCCATGTTGTCTGAACGGCATCCGCAGCATCTACGCTCGCAAGTCCACTTGACCGAGCCACAGCCCACACGAGTCGTTCAAATCGTCGAACGATTTCTTCCCATGCAGTCGCGGAACCTTGGTTTGCCATTATGAGAAGCGTGGTCAGACTCCGCTTAGGCAGAGGAGAATCGCCATCATCGTGGGCATCCACGGAACTCTCCTCGCGTTGATTAGGCACCCATTGTGACTGATCATAACTAGGAGCAATAGCTAGCAGAATATCTGAGGGAGAAGGGAATATCCCTTTGATACCGCCTAGTTCATACGGTGAATTAACCCGTTATGGGGGAACGGCATCTGAAAACGTTCATTGATTCAGTGATCAACTAGAGATTAAAGCCTAATGCGCGTAGCTGCTCTCGCCCGTCATCAGTGATTTTGTCTGGCCCCCACGGAGGCATCCAAACCCAATTGATGCGGTATCCCGCGGTTACCTCGGCGAGCGCTTGGCCGGTCTGATCTTCAATGACATCTGTGAGCGGGCAAGCAGCACTCGTGAGAGTCATGTCAATGACAGCGTGACCATCCGGATCTACGGTGACGCCGTACACCAGCCCTAGATCGACCACGTTGATCCCGAGCTCAGGGTCAACGACATCACGCATTGCTTCTTCTACGTCCGCAACGGACGGCGGAAGCTTTTTTGGCTCTGTTACTGACTCGGTATAAGTCATGACACTCTCCTCTTGACATCAATAATGGGTGATGAGTCCAGAAATCCGGCGCTAGTGAGTGCCTCCGCCAAGGCTGACCACCCCAAAAGGGCACAACGGATCCGGGCTGGATATTTAGCGACCCCGTGAAAAGCAATGGCATCACCAATAACACTGTCATCAGCGTTCTCGTTCCGGCCAGTAATCACTTCCTGCACCGCGGCAGCAATGCGCTGCACTTCGCCGAGCGGGCGCCCGATCACGAGGTCGTACAGAACGGATGTCGATGCTTGAGAAATGGCGCACCCTTGAACGAGGTAAGACACATCGCACAGCACTCCTGAAGGATTGACTTCAACGCGCAAAGTGACATCATCTCCGCACGTAGCATTAACTCGGTGACTTTCACCGTGGAATGGCTCGCGTAACCCTGCCCCTCTAGGTCGCTTCGCGTGATCCAAGATGAGCTCGGCGTAGAGGTCACTCATGAGAACACCTCCTGAACTCGATCCAAACCAGAAAGAAGCTCCTTCACGTCAGCTGCGGAGTTGTACACCGCAAATGACACTCGAACCGTCGCCGGCACGCCAAGCCGGCGATGAAGTGGTTCCGCGCAATGACGCCCTACCCGGACAGCGATGCCATGGTCATCGAGCACTTGGCCGACGTCATGGGCATGCACCGGTTGGCCATCGAGGTCAACCACAAAGGTCACCGTGCTGGTGCGTTCGTGCGGGATGGACGAACCTAAGACATGCACCCAACGACGATCGGCTAAACCTGTGAGTAGCAGCTCGGAAAGCCCTTGTTCGTGCGCAGCGATCCGGTCCATACCGATTGCGTTTAAGTAGTCGACAGCGGAGGCCCAGCCCACCGCTTGTGCTGCCATAGGTACACCGGCCTCAAAGCGTTGTGGAACAGGTGCATAAGTGGCACCTGCCATGGACACCGTTTCGATCATGGAGCCACCAGTGAGAAACGGTGGAAGTTGCGCCAGAATTTCCCGCTTTCCCCACAACGCACCAATCCCGCTGGGGCCGAGCATTTTGTGCCCGGAAAAAACCGCTAAATCAACACCAAGAGCAGGAAGATTCACTGGCATATTCGGCACGGATTGGCAAGCGTCAAGAAGGGTTAAGGCTCCCACCTGGCGGGCTCGATTCACGATTGCGGCGACCGGTGAGACTATACCCAGCACATTAGAGACGTGCGTAAAGGCAACAATTTTTGTGTGGTCGTTAATAACAGTAGTGAGGTCATCGAGGATGATCCGACCATCACTATCGGCTGGTAACCAACGCAAGATGGCTCCGGTTCGACGGCACAACTCTTGCCATGGGACAAGGTTGGCATGATGCTCTACTTCGGTCACGACAATCTCATCGCCCGCCGTTAAGACCGGGACAGAGCCCGCATGTATCTTGCCTCGAAACTTTTCCTCAGCGGTGAGATTGCTCAATGCGTAGGCGACCAAGTTAATCGCCTCGGTAGCGTTTTTCGTTAAGACCAACTCATCCGAAGCGCCACCAACAAAGGTAGAGATCGTCGCCCGAGCAGCTTCGTAAGCGGCAGTAGCTTCCTCTGCCAATTGATGGGCGCCACGATGGACGGCTGCTCGGTGCTGAGTGGTGAATGCACGCTCAGCGTCCAGGACTGGCAACGGTTGTTGAGATGTAGCCGCCGAATCGAGGTAAACCAAAGGTTTCCCCCCACGGAGAACACGACTTAACACTGGCACATCGGCACGAATAGCCGCTACTTCGACGTCGGTGAGCGGCGCTAGCTGCGCGCTGCGCGACTCAACCGATGTGACAGCGCTCATGTCATACCGGTGTTTTGAGATAGCGGTCGTACCCTTCGTCTTCAAGACGCTCCGCTAGCTCAGGCCCACCTTGCTCGGCGATTCGTCCGTCAACGAAGACGTGGACAAAATCCGGATGGATGTAACGCAGGATCCGGGTGTAGTGGGTGATCAGCAACACACCGGTATCTCCCTGTGCGCGAACTTCATTGACACCTTCGCTGACGATTTTTAGCGCATCAACATCAAGCCCCGAATCGGTTTCGTCCAGAACTGCGATTCGCGGTTTAAGCAATTGCATCTGCAAAATTTCATGCCGTTTCTTTTCCCCCCCGCTGAATCCTTCGTTCACATTGCGCTCAGCGAACGCGGGGTCCATCCGCAACCCACTCATCGTTGCCTTCACATCTTTGACCCACGTTCGCAGTGGCGGCGCTTGGCCGTCAATAGCGGTTTTTGCCGTCCGCAAAAAATTGGACACAGTAACCCCTGGCACCTCGACCGGGTACTGCATCGCTAAGAAAAGCCCTGCGCGCGCGCGTTCGTCAACGCTCATTGACCCGATATCCTGGCCGTCCATCGTGATGCTTCCCGCCGTCACAGTGTACTTCGGGTGCCCAGCAATCGAATAAGCCAAGGTCGATTTTCCGGACCCATTTGGCCCCATAATCGCGTGCGTTTCGCCAGACCTAATTGTCAGGTCAACCCCACGCAGAATCTCTTTTGAGTGTGTATCGACATCAGCTGCCTCAACACTGACGTGCAGGCCACGAATCTCTAACGTGGTCATAATGACTGCTCCTTTGTGGTGGTCAGGGGTGCGGTGACATCGACGAGAATGTCCTCACCGTCAATGCGCACCGGATAAACATCAATGGGCTGCGTGGCAGGCAATCCAGTTGGTTCGCCAGAGCGTAAATCAAAGCGTGACCCATGGAGCCAACACTCAATGGCGCAGCCCTCCACCTCACCCTCTGACAGCGAAACTTCAGCGTGTGAGCATGTATCGGCCACGGCGTGGACGGTGCCGTCTTCAGCTCGCACCACAGCTACCGAATTGCCATTAAGCATGACTCGGACTGCGCCCACGGTGGGTAGTTCGGACAACGAGAGCGCAGCCTGGTAACTCATGACGGCACCTGGCTGGGATGAGGCAGGCTCAGTGAGCCAGCGAGCTCAGCTTCGATCGCCGACATAACTGACTGACTGACATCAGGTATACCAATTCGGTCCACGATGTCGGCAAAGAAACCGCGCACCACAAGTCGGCGTGCTTCCGCTTCAGGGATTCCCCGTGCCTGTAAATAAAACAATTGCTCATCATCGAATCTGCCAGTAGCACTGGCATGACCAGCACCAGCAATTTCGCCAGTCTCGATCTCTAAGTTAGGCACCGAATCCGCCCGAGCACCATCGGTGAGGACCAGGTTGCGGTTCAGCTCATAAGTGTCAGTGCCCTCCGCTTCAGCCCTAATCAGGACATCCCCAACCCATACCGTTCGTGCGGTGTCCCCCTGAAGAGCCCCCTTGTACATCACCTCACTGCGGCAGTGGGGAGCAGCGTGGTCGACGAAGGATCGATGTTCCAAATGTTGCCCAGCGTTAGCGAAATAAACCCCCAACAAAGTTGCATCTCCGCCTGGACCGGCATAGCGCACGTTGGTGTTCAACCGGACTACACGGCCGCCAAGAGTAATTGCCACATGGCGGTAATGCGCATCTCGGCCCACCACCGCATCATGCTGCCCAAGATGAACCGCGTTGTCATCCCATTGCTGCACGCTTACCACAGTGAGGTCAGCACCATCAGCAAGAATGGTCGAGATCACTTCGGTGTAAATCGCCGGCCCGGCGTGCTCGATAACCACAACGGCTCGACTGAAGCGTCCTGCCGTGATGACAACATGCTGCCGGCTTAGCGTCGGGATTCCGTTGAGCCGCAATCGAATTGGCGCCTCAGCCACCGCTTCGTCGGGGATATTGACATGCAGGATCTGATCAGCATGGTGAGTCGTTAAAGCAGCGGCGCGATCGCCAGGCGCCGGGAGGCTCAGTGCTCGAGCCTGTACATCAGTGATACCAGTAATGGTCGCGGCGGGATGACTATCACTATGCCAAGCGTTTTGTTGCTGCCCAGGAGCCTTGTGATGATCAAGATCAGTTAAGGCGGCAGAAATCCGATCGAGTGGGGTGAAGCGCCATTCCTCTTCACGTCCCGTCGGCATCGGAAAATCAGCCGGATCGAATGACTGGGTGCGCTCCCCGCGAGATTGCGTTGGCACATCGGCGACGAGGGGGCTCCCATGGCTATGGGCGGTCAAGGTCATCCGACGGCGCCTTCCATCTGCAGTTCGATGAGACGGTTCAGTTCCAAGGCGTACTCCATCGGTAGTTCTCGGGCGATAGGTTCGACAAATCCGCGAACAATCATGGCCATTGCTTCTTCTTCAGTCATCCCCCGTGACATCAGATAGAAGAGCTGGTCCTCACTCACTTTGGACACACTCGCCTCATGCCCCATTGCCACGTCGTCTTCCCGAACGTCCACGTACGGATAGGTATCGGATCGGCTAATGGTGTCTACCAAAAGTGCATCACAACGGACCGTTGAGGCGCTGTGGTGCGCGCCATCGAGGATTTGAACCAAACCTCGGTATGAAGTGCGACCCCCCCCTCGCGCCACCGACTTGCTAACAATGGATGAGGAGGTATGCGGTGCAGCATGAACCATTTTGGCGCCCGCATCTTGATGTTGCCCCTCACCAGCAAAGGCGATGGACAAAGTTTCCCCTTTGGCGTGTTCACCAAGCAGGAAAATAGCGGGGTATTTCATGGTGACTTTCGACCCAATGTTGCCGTCCACCCACTCCATAGTGGCGCCAGCGGCTGCGGTCGCTCGCTTCGTGACAAGGTTGTACACATTGTTCGACCAATTCTGGATCGTGGTGTACCGCACCCGGGCGTTTTTCTTCACCACGATTTCCACGACCGCACTGTGCAGCGAGTCAGAGGAGTAGATCGGAGCCGTGCACCCTTCGACATAGTGCACGTACGAACCTTCATCAGCGATGATTAACGTCCGCTCGAATTGACCCATGTTTTCGGTATTAATTCGGAAGTATGCTTGGAGTGGAATGTCAACCTTGACGCCAGGCGGGACGTAAATGAACGACCCGCCGGACCACACAGCAGTGTTAAGGGCCGCGAATTTGTTGTCTCCGGTTGGAATAACCGTCCCGAAATACTCCCGGAAAAGATCCTCGTGCTCCCGCAAGCCAGTGTCGGTATCGACGAAGATAACCCCTTGTTCTTCCAGGTCTTCACGGATCTGGTGATACACCACTTCGGACTCGTATTGGGCGGCGACACCAGCAACTAACCGCTGTTTCTCCGCTTCCGGGATACCTAGTTTGTCGTAAGTGTTTTTAATATCTGCTGGTAATTCGTCCCAGCTCGTTGCCTGTTTCTCGGTTGACTTCACGAAATATTTAATGGCGTTAAAGTCGATGCCGGTGAGGTCGCTACCCCAATTGGGCATCGGCTTCTTTTCAAAGAGCCGGAGCGCCTTGAGCCTCGTTGCGAGCATCCATTCAGGCTCGTTCTTCCGAGCAGAGATATCCGTAACAACATCGGCGGATAGCCCCCGACGAGCTACGGCGCCGGCGGCGTCCGGGTCAGCCCAACCAAATTCGTACCGCCCGAGTGCATCAATCTGTCGATGTGTTTCCTCTGGAACAGCGGAAACAGTCCCGGGGCCAGTTGGTCCGGTTATCGGTGTGGTGCTCATGGGGTGTTCCTTCCCTGGGCAGGCGGTGATAACTGAGTAGTCGGAATATGAGTGGTGCAAACATGCGCCCCGGTAGCCAGGGTGGCCAACCTCTGGACATGCACACCAAGAAGACGTGCGAACGCCGCAGCCTCCGCTTCACAGAGTTGAGGAAACTGCCGGGCGACTCGTTGCACTGGGCAATGCCCTTGACAAAGTTGGATGCCGACCTCTGATTCGTCCCCTACGGGTCGGACGGATGCAGCATAACCGTCGCGAGATAGCGCGGCAGCGAGGGCTTCGGTACGAGCAATAAGGTTCGTGCCGGCTGCCGCGACGAGATCTGCATAGCGAGCTTCCACAATGGCAATGTGTTGGATAGCGAACTCGTGAACTGCTGTGGAGCCTAGCTGTTCTGCGACGAAGGCGAGCGCGGCGGCGGCGAGGTCGTCGTACTCGCTGTTCATTGTTTCGTGACCGGCATCGGTCAGGATGTATCGCTGCGCAGGTCGCCCGCGACCAAGTTTCGCCTCGCGGCCCTTCGCCTCCACAATGCCTGTCTGAACGAGAACGTCGAGGTGGCGGCGCACCGCCGGGGGTGTCATAGCAAGGCGCTCGGCGATCTCAGTAACGGTAATAGGACCATCCGACAGGACCAGATGAGCGACTACATCCCTTGTACGCAGAGTTCGCGTAGTGAACTGATCAAGATCTTCAGAATGTGTCTCCTGAGGTGCGGCGACGTCCAACGTTGATCGCGCCATGACGCCTCCTCACTGGTTATTCGACGCTCCCGAAGCACTGTTTTGTTTCTTAGAGCACTGTTTTAAAAACACTTTTGTTTTTTAATTATTGTGCCGGATCACAGCGACTCGTTCAACCTGGCGGAGAATCTCGCCTCAGCACGTTCGGCTTAGACTGCCGCTCATGCTCGAATTCCTGGACGATAAGCCGGTGATAGTCCGGGATTTAGTTCGCCACTACGCGGGGCGAGCTGTCATTAGAGGAGTTGATTTTTCCGCTGAATGGGGTCAGGTCACCGCTATTTTGGGGCCCAACGGGGCAGGAAAGACCACCACTGTTGAGTGCTGCGAGGGGCTTCGTCGCCCGGACGCTGGAACGGTGCGAGTCCTAGGCCAAGACCCTACTCGCGGTAAAGCAATCCACCGAGCCCAAGTGGGCGTCATGATCCAAGACGGCGGGCTGCCGCATGGGGTCCGGTCAATGGACGTCCTGCGGCATGTTGCGCGCCTATACTCTTCGCCTCTCCCCATAACTCATTTAGCGAATCGTTTGGGTCTTGATGAAACGGCGCGCACTCCTGTTCGACGATTGTCGGGAGGTCAACGACAAAGACTCGCGCTCGCATGCGCGGTTGTCGGGCGCCCGAGGGTACTTTTTCTCGACGAACCGAGCGCAGGCATGGACCCTCAAACCAGGAGAGCGTCATGGGATCTGATTCGTGAGTTGCGCACTGAGGGAGTAGCAATTGTTTTGACCACCCACTTGATGGATGAAGCCGAGCATTTAGCTGATGACGTTATCGTCATGCATGAGGGGCGCATAGTCGCTCGGGGAACCCCAGTTGAACTAACCGGCACGAGAAGCAGAGCAGATACTGTCCGCTTTCATACACGTCCCGGGCTCCCCCTCAGCACACTTAAAACCGCATTACCCACGCAGGCTCAGATCGAAGAGAAAACTCCCGGTGAGTATCTCGTCTCCGGCCGAATCGACCCTCAAGTAATCGCGACGGTGACAGCCTGGTGCGCCGCGCAGGATGTCATGCCGGAGGGGCTTAGTGTCGGCCGGCGTAGTTTGGAAGACGTCTTTCTCGATCTCACTGGACACTCCTTACGATGATTTCTCCTTTTGCTATCCCCACCATGACAAACCCGGCAACTCCATTGCGACGGATGCTCACACACGCCGGATTTGAAGCCCAAGTCGTGCTTCGCCACGGCGAACAACTCATCGTGGCTGTTCTTTTGCCACTGTTGTCGCTTGTCATTCTTACCCGACTATCAATTCCAGATCTTGGGAGCGTTCGCCGGATTGACGTCATCGCTCCTGGTGTCCTTGCTCTTGCCGTGGTCTCGATTTCTTTTACTGGCCAAGCTATTCAAACTGGATTTGATCGACGGTACGGGGCCCTCCGGCTTTGGGGAACCACTCCTTTAGGAAAGTCTGGGTTGATCGCTGGCAAAGGACTCGCCGTTATCGGTGTTTCTGCTGTGCATTTGACGGTGATCAGTGTCGTGGCTCTGTTTCTCGACTGGCGTCCGCTTGGCCGTGGGATTGTGGTTGCGATACCCGTCGTAATACTCGGGGTCGTCGCTTTTGTGGCCCTAGGGCTTTTTCTTGCTGGGACTTTGCGTGCTGAAGCTGTACTCGCGATTGCCAACGTCATCTGGGTGTTTTTGGTGGCCGGTGGCGGTTTGGTTTTACCGTTAGAGCAACTGCCGGCTGGATTTGATGATTTCCTCCCCTGGCTTCCTTCTGCGGCTTTCGGTGATGCAATGCGAGCGGCGCTTCAGGAAGCTCGCTGGGATGTCCCTGCGATAGCGATTCTGGGTGGGTGGGCTGCTGGTGGTGGGGCATTAGTCGCTCGCACCTTCCGTTGGCAGTGACCTACGCTAGCTAAGTGACTTACCCGCCCCTAGCCGATAATCAGCTCAGCGGTCAAGACATCCCTATGCCTTCGCAAATACATCCTCGTCACATTCCTTTGAATCGCACTACCAGAGCGGTGGCTCTGGCCAATCTCATTGCTCAAATCGGGATTGTTCTTACTGGAGGTTTAGTCCGGTTAACCGGCTCAGGATTGGGGTGCCCGACCTGGCCTCAATGTGTTCCTGGTTCGTACATCCCGGTGGTGCGTCAAGCGGAGGGTGTTCATGCGCTCATTGAGTTTGGTAATCGTCTTCTTACTGGTGTTATTGGCTTAGTCGCCCTTGGGACAGCCATTCTCGTGCTGCTCCTTTCTCGGCGCTGTGAAAGACCCCGACGTTTAATGCTTTTGGGGGCCGCTCCCCTCATCGGTGTTGTGGTGCAAGCAGGGCTGGGTGGGATTACTGTCCTCACCGGGCTTCATCCGGGCACCGTAGCCGCTCATTTTTTAGTGTCGGCAATGCTGATAGCAGCTTCTGCTGCGCTGGTTTTCCGGTTAGCAGAAGGTGATAAGCCTCCGATAGTTCTTGTCACCCGTGAAGTGATCTGGCTCAGCTATGCGCTTATCGGGATTACTGCTCTAGTGCTCATTCTCGGAACAATCGTCACTGGGTCCGGGCCGCACTCAGGCGACGCGGACACGCCAGCACGGTTGTCACTGGATCCTCGGACCATGAGCTGGCTGCACGCTGACGCTGTACTGATCTGGTTTGGTGTGCTCGCCGTGTTGCTGGTATCCCTCCGACTGACGCATGCGCCGGCTAGACCCCGACGAGCGGGATTTGTGGTTCTTGGCGTGGGTCTGGCACAGGGAGCTATTGGATACATTCAGTACGCCACAGATTTACCGATTGTTTTAGTCGCCGCGCACATGGTGGGCGCCAGCGTGTTGGTCGTTGCTGTCACGAGATTCGTGCTGAGTCTCCGGTTACGTGCTTAGAGGCATTTAAAAGACGAGTGGATCGATTCCCACCAAGAGGAAGAGGACACTGATGTAGGTGATAGAGAGTCGAAAAAGACGCATTGGTTGGGGCTGTTCGCCATTGAGCGTACGCGCGAGTAAGCGGTGCGCTTCCCATAAAAAGATCGCTCCCAGAACAAGTGATCCTAAGCCATATATCCAACCGGTCGGGGCGATCAGTATCAACGACAACGATGCCAAAACCATCGCCCACGAGTACCCAACGACTCGACGCGCGACCGCCACGTCGGAGGCAACAACCGGCAACATTGGCACCCCGGCGGCAGCGTAGTCACTCTCAAACTTCATTGATAGCGGCCAATAGTGTGGGGGGGTCCATAAAAAGATCACTAGAAATAGCACCAATGGCGCCCAGCTGAGGGATCCGGTCACTGCAACCCATCCGATGAGAACTTGCATACACCCTGCGGCTCCACCCCAGACAATGTTTTGCGGCGTACGTCGCTTGAGGATCATTGTGTAGACCCCGACGTAAAATATAATCGCCGCGGCGCCTAGGGCACCAGCAAATGAATTCACGATAACTGTCAGCCAGGCGACTGCGGCAGCAGAAAGCAACACACCAAAACGAAGTGCCGCTCGGGGAGAAACCGCTCCCGTTACCAATGGCCTCTTACTGGTGCGATGCATGATCCGGTCAATATCTCGATCCCAGTAACAATTGAGCGTGTTTGCTCCGCCAGCCGCAAGAGTGCCTCCAACAAGGGTGACCACTATTAGCTGCAGGGGTGGGATTCCGTCTGCCGCCAAGAACATCGTCGGCACGGTGGTTACCAAAAGCGTTTCGATAATCCGCGGTTTGGTTAGAGAAATATAAGCCAGGAGACGGTCTCGCCATGTGACGCCGGTGCGCGGAAGCACAACGCCAGTAGTAGTCACGAGATCCTCGTTAGTAGGGCGAGCAACGGTAAAAGATCGTTTGGGACGACCTCTAAATGCTACCTCCGCGAGTTCTACACCGAGCCGGCAGGAGTACGAGTCATCACCCGACTAGGCTCGATGGAATTGGGTAGGAGAATGTGGCGGAGTAAGTCATCAGGTGACTAACGCTTAACACATCACTCGCCGGGTCTATGACGAAAGTTGGAAATAGCATCCAGTCTTACCCGAGCAAAGAGTCCGTTACAGGAGAGGAACGAGTACGTGACCGAGCAGATAGCCCTTCCCCGTTCCAGTGACTTAACCACCCCGGTGGCAACCCGAACCGGGTGGACGCCCACCGATGTGCGGGCCGTCGATACGATTCGCGTCCTCGCCGCCGATGCTGTTCAAAACGTTGGAAACGGGCACCCTGGGACCGCCATGAGCCTAGCGCCAGTGGCCTACCTGCTATTTCAGAATGTGATGCGGCACGATCCCGCAGATGATCAGTGGCTCGGCCGGGATCGTTTCGTCCTTTCTTGTGGGCACTCCAGTTTGACGCTCTATCTTCAGCTTTTCCTTAATGGCTATGGGTTAGAGATCACTGACTTACAGGCGTTGCGTACCTGGGGATCGGCCACCCCGGCCCACCCCGAACATCGCCACACTTCTGGTGTAGAAATCACCACCGGGCCGCTTGGTCAAGGGTTAGCCAGTGCAGTGGGTATGGCGATGGCAGCGCGTCGTGAACGCGGATTGCTCGACCCAGATACTGATCCTGGCGCTAGCCCATTCGATCACCACGTCTATGTGCTGGCCTCTGATGGCGACATCATGGAAGGCGTTACTGCTGAAGCCAGCTCTTTGGCAGGGCATCAGCAGCTTGGCAACTTGGTGGTTATTTACGATCAGAACCACATCTCGATCGAAGACGACACTGATATCTCTTTCAGCGAGGACGTCGCCGCGAGATATGAATCGTATGGCTGGCATGTCCAAACGGTAAACTGGCGGACCACGGGGCCGTATATCGAAGATATTGATGAACTGCTTTCTGCACTCGAAGCGGCTAAAGCGGAAACAGCCCGACCATCTTTCATCGTTTTGCGCACTATCATCGCCTGGCCTGCTCCCACGAAACAGAACACTGGGCCATCGCACGGGTCCGCATTAGGAGCGGATGAAGTTGCTGCGACCAAGCAGCTTCTTGGATTTGATCCGGAACGTCATTTTGCGGTGGACAACGGGGTAATTACTCACACCCGAGATCGCGCGAAAGCCCGCGCTCAAGCAGCACGAGAGATGTGGGACCGAGACTTTGCCGCCTGGCGAGCCGGACAACCGGACCGAGCTGCTCTGTTGGAGCGGTTGAGTAGTCAAACACTTCCAGACGGTTGGACCAAAAACATCCCTACCTTCCCTGCGGATCCAAAAGGAATGGCGACTCGGAAAGCGTCGGGAACAGTACTCACTGCTTTAGCTCCTGTGCTTCCGGAACTTTGGGGTGGTTCTGCAGACCTTGCCGAGAGCAATAACACCACCATGGAAGGTGAACCATCGTTCATTCCTGACGAGCGCCAAACAGCGGCATGGAAGGGAGGGCCATACGGGCGCACGCTGCATTTCGGTATTCGCGAGCATGCGATGGGCTCAATTCTTAATGGCATTGCTCTGCAAAGTTTGACTCGTCCCTACGGCGGCACTTTCCTTGTTTTTAGTGACTACATGCGCCCGGCGGTCCGATTAGCTGCCCTGATGAAACTTCCGGTGACGTATGTATGGACTCACGATTCCATTGGTTTGGGAGAAGACGGCCCTACACACCAACCTATTGAGCATTTAGCCGCCCTTCGGGCCATTCCAGGCCTAGACGTGGTACGCCCCGCAGACGCGAACGAAACAGCATGGGCCTGGCGGACCATCCTGGAGCACACTGATCGGCCCGCCGCGCTTGCGCTTACCCGCCAAAACGTGCCGGTCTTTGACCGTGATGCTGACGGTATGGCTTCAGCGGAAGGGGTGGCCCGGGGTGGATATACCTTGGCCACCACAGACGGGGCACCCGATGTCATCCTCATCGCTACTGGATCTGAAGTCCAGCTCGCACTTGGCGCCCGCGAAATCTTGCACCAGGAAGGGGTCGCCGCAGCTGTGGTATCGATGCCGTGTCGGGAGTGGTTCGCCGCACAGTCAAGGGAGTATCGGGATGAGGTGCTTCCACCCACAATTCGAGCTCGAGTCGCGGTTGAGGCTGGGGTCGGGCAAGGCTGGCGAGAGGTCGTTGGTGATGCCGGAAGAATCGTGTCACTGGAGCATTTTGGGGCTTCGGCCGACTACCAAACATTGTTTCAGGAATTTGGCATCACCGTAGATACGGTGGCGCAGGCTGCCCGAGACAGCATCTCCGATGTTCGCGACAACGCGAGTGTCCCTCCGGGCGGTGTGCAGCAAACCTCAGCACCTACTCAAGCAGGCACTGGCGATTTACCTAGCTAATCACTGGCTGCGCCCACTAAACATTTGGAGGAAATATCCATGAACCAATTTTCTTCTCCCTTGCAGGCACTCTCCGATCAAGGCGTGTCCGTATGGCTGGACGACCTATCCCGCGAGCTCCTCAATGGTGGCGATCTAGATCGCTTAATTACTGATTTTGACGTTGTGGGCGTGACAACAAATCCCACTATTTTCGCGAGTGCCTTAGCTAAGGGAGATGCCTATTCTGATCAACTCCGGAGCCTTGTCACTTCCGGTGCCGATCTGAACTCAGCAATTGTTGAATTAACTACCGATGACGTCCGCCGTGCATGTGACGTTTTTCGGCCAGTCTTTGATCGAACGAGTGGTCTTGATGGCCGGGTCTCCCTTGAGGTAGATCCAGGTCTGGCACATGACACTGAACGGACGATAGCGACTGCACAAGCTCTGTGGCAGAAGGTCGACCGGCCCAATCTGATGATTAAAATCCCGGCTACGCCAGCTGGTTTACCAGCAATTACCGAGGTCATCGGGGCGGGCATGAGCATCAACGTCACATTAATCTTCGCACTCCATCGGTATCGCGAAGTCATGAACGCGTTTATGTCCGGTTTGGAGCTAGCGAAACAGAACGGCCACGATCTCACGACGATCCGTTCAGTCGCCTCGTTCTTTGTTTCTCGGGTCGATACTGAAATAGACCGCAGACTCACCGAAATCGGGACTCCTAAGGCGATTAGCTTGCGCGGGAAAGCAGCAGTTGCCAATGCGCGGCTCGCTTTTCAAGCGTACGAAGAAGTGGTGAGCACCCCTCGATGGGACGCGCTGAGCGATGCAGGTGCTCATCCGCAACGGCCACTTTGGGCATCCACTGGCGTGAAAAACCCAGAGTATGCAGACACCATGTATGTCACCGAGCTTGTCACGAGTGGCACGGTCAACACCATGCCACTTAGCACGTTGAACGCTACTGCGGATCACGCCACTATTACCGGTGATGAAGTTCGCGGAAATTACACTGGAGCCCACCAGGTCATGGACTCCTTGGCTGAGCTCGGTGTGGATTACTCCGAAGTAGTGGCCGTTTTAGAACAAGAGGGAGTTGACAAGTTCATCTCCAGTTGGCAAGAGCTGTGTGAAACGGTCCGCGACGAGATGACGCGCCTTGGCGCACCATCCGTAGCGGAGGTAACGCCATGAGCTTGCTGGTCACAGTAAGCGATCCGCTGCGACAGGTGACTGATGAGCGAATAGCGACACTCGTGGCGGATCGGGTGGCCTCTCGGCTGTTTGCCGGTGATGCGACTATTTGGGGCACCGATGCTCAAGCAGAAGCTCAGCAACGCTTGGGTTGGGTAGCAGCAGCGAGTCAAGATAGTCCTCATAGCTCGTGGTGGCTCGTTGAAGAAATCGCTGCGCTTCGTGCAGATTTAGACCTATACGGGGAAGGCCCGTTTGATCATGTTGTCCTCGCTGGCATGGGGGGGTCATCCCTAGCCCCAGAGGTGATTTGTGCGACTGCAGGGCGCTCTTTGACAGTGCTGGACTCTAGCGACCCGGACGCAGTACGGGCTGCTTTAGCTGATCGGCTTGCCAGCACTGTGGTGGTGATATCCAGTAAGTCTGGGGGGACGGTAGAAACAGACAGCCAACGACGAGCTTACCGTGCTGCCTTTGAAGAAGCTGGTCTCGATCCAGCTACGCGGATCGTGGTGGTCACTGACCCCAACTCTCCACTTGAGGCAGCTGCTCGTGCTGATGGGCATCGAGTCATCCTGGCTGATCCTGAGGTTGGGGGTCGATATTCTGCCCTTACCGCATTTGGTCTGGTGCCCTCTGGGCTTGCCGGAGTTGATACTGCGGGCTTGCTCGCTGAGGCAATGCATGCCAGTGAAGTCTTAGCTGAAGACTCCATGACCAATCCTGCGCTTGTCCTCGGCGCTGCTTTAGCGGGCGGCCCCGGGTACCCTCCCCTTCCGGACAAATTAGCCATTGCCACAGCGGGTACGTCGTTGGTTGGCTTCGCTGATTGGGCAGAACAGCTCATCGCAGAGAGCACTGGAAAGATGGGCACTGGGCTATTACCGGTGGTAGTCGACGGGATTCACGCACCAGAAATCACCGCCAGGCACGCTGATGTACTTCCTATTTTCCTGACCAACGGTGGCGAGCTTCCGGCGGATGACACAAATGGGGTATCGGTAGCCGGGCCGTTGGGTGGGCAATTTTTACTGTGGGAAGCAGCCACTGCGGTGGCCGGCTATCTACTCGGCATCAATCCTTTTGACCAACCAGACGTCGAAAGCGCGAAGCTCGCAGCACGCGAGATGCTGCTCAGTCATTCCACATCCGATACGGCCCCAGTCAGCGACAACGTTTCATCTGTTCTACTCGATGGCGATATCGAGATCCATGGCACGGAGGGTCTCCTCACTTCAGAGACCCGCGATCTCGGCAGTGCGCTGGCAGCACTTCTTGCCCAAGTGGATCACGATCGTGGTTATCTCGCCGTGATGGCCTATCTCGATCGCTCAGCGCAAGCTGACCTTGCCAAGGTTCGCGCTGCGCTCGCAACTCGAATTGACCGTCCTGTCACATTTGGTTGGGGCCCGCGATTTTTACATTCAACCGGTCAGTACCACAAAGGCGGGCCCACGACTGGCGTCTACCTGCAAATTACTGGGGAACCACAACAAGACCTTGACGTTCCCGGTCAAACTTTCAGTTTCGGTGACCTGATTGCTGCACAAGCTGCTGGTGACGCTCACGTGCTTGCTCACCGCGGCCGACCGGTGCTGCGGTTGCATCTTCATGATCGAGGCACTGGTCTCCCTCGTCTCATGGAGGTCTTTCGATGAGTCCGACGCGCATTGCTCCTGGCCGCAACCCATTGCGAGATCCACGTGATAAGCGCCTTCAACGGATCGCTGGCCCATGCAGTTTGGTGATCTTTGGGGTCACCGGAGATCTTGCCCGGAAAAAGCTCATGCCGGCGGTTTATGACTTAGCCAACCGCGGGCTACTCCCACCGGGATTCTCTTTAGTAGGTTTCGCAAGGCGCGACTGGGCCGACCAAGATTTCGGTCAAGTTGTGTACGAGGCAGTGAAACAGTACGCACGTACGCCATTTCGGGAAGGCGTATGGCGGCACCTAGCAGAGGGATTTAGGTTTGTCCCTGGAACATTCGATGACGCAGCCGCTTTTGATCAGCTCACTCACACCGTCAAAAGTTTGGACGACCAGCGTGGCACTGGGGGAAACCACGCGTTCTATTTATCCATTCCGCCGAAGTTTTTTGCTCAGGTATGTGAACAACTCGAACGGTCTGGGCTTTCTCGACCTGATGCATCAACCTGGCGGAGAGTAGTCATTGAAAAACCTTTCGGCCACGATTTAGCAAGTGCCCGTGAACTCAACGACATCGTGTCTAAAGTTTTCCCCCCCGATGCGGTGTTCCGCATCGATCATTACCTCGGCAAAGAAACTGTGCAGAATATTCTTGCCCTACGCTTCGCCAACCAAATGTTTGAACCAATCTGGAACGCCAACTATGTGGACCACGTCCAGATCACGATGGCTGAAGATATCGGGGTTGGTGGGCGAGCCGGCTATTACGACGGCATCGGCGCAGCTCGCGATGTGATTCAAAATCACCTGCTGCAACTGCTTGCACTCACCGCCATGGAAGAACCTGTTTCATTTGACGCCCAAGACTTGCGCGCGGAAAAACAAAAAGTTTTATCCGCCGTCCGACTCCCCTCTGACTTGAGTGCTGCAACAGCTCGTGGCCAATACGCCGCTGGCTGGCAGGGAGGGCAGCGTGTCATTGGATATTTAGAAGAAGATGGAATTGATCCATCCTCAATCACCGAGACATACGCTGCCATCAAAGTAGAAATTGATACCCGACGATGGGCTGGGGTTCCCTTTTACTTACGTACCGGCAAACGTTTAGGGCGGCGAGTGAGCGAAATTGCGGTGGTATTCAAGCAAGCTCCACATTTGCCCTTCGAAACCACCGCAACCGAGGAACTTGGTCGTAACGCCTTAGTGATTCGTGTGCAACCTGATGAAGGTGTGACCATGCGGTTCGGTTCAAAAGTGCCTGGTACTGCAATGGAAGTCAGAGATGTCACCATGGATTTTGGATACGGTCATGCCTTTACTGAATCTTCACCGGAAGCATACGAACGACTTATTCTCGATGTTCTGCTCGGCGATCCACCGCTATTTCCACGTCAAGAAGAAGTCGATTTGTCGTGGAAAATCTTGGACCCCATCGAGCAGTATTGGTCCCGAGCTGGCATGCCTGAACCATATCCCTCAGGCACCTGGGGACCACGCTCAGCGGACGACATGATGGCCCGTGACGGTCGCGCCTGGAGGCTACCGTGATTATTGATTTGCCTGGCACCACCACTGCGGCCGTCAACCGCACACTTGTCGATCTTCGTGATCGCGGTGGCGCTGTGGCTTTAGGGCGTGTTCTTACTTTGGTCATTGTGACTGATGAAGATGGCGCCGAGGAAGCGATAGCGGCTGCGAATGACGCGAGTCGAGAGCACCCTTGTCGAGTGATTGCTGTGGTCCAGGGCAGCCGGCGTGGAAGTGAACGGATTGACGCGCAGATCCGGGTAGGTGGAGATGCTGGGGCGAGCGAGGTAATCGTGCTTCGTCTTTATGGCCAGCTTGCTGAGCATGGCAACAGCGTGGTGACGCCACTGCTTTTGCCTGATTCACCGGTAGTTGCTTGGTGGCCGGGTAATGCCCCCGATAATCCTGCCGCAGACCCTATTGGCGCCATGGCTGGTCGACGCATCACTGACGCAGCTAGTGCACGGCAGCCTCGGAAAGAGCTGCACCGTCGGCGGGTCAATTACCACCCGGGTGACACTGACTTAGCGTGGACGCGAATCACAAAATGGCGAGGACTCCTTGCAGCGACCTTAGACCAAGCGCCTTATCAAAGCGTGGATCAGATAACAGTGGATGGCTCTTCAGACAGTGCTAGCACTGATCTGTTGGCCGCGTGGCTCGCAGAATGCCTACGCTGCCCAGTCACTCGGAATCGCACGCCAGCAGGCACTGGGATGTCAAGCGTACGGTTACTTCGCCATTCAAGTGGTATTGATTTAACTCGGACTCAAGGGAGCGTGGCGACGCTGACGCAGTCAGGCCAACCAGATCGGCGAATTTCGTTGCCTCGTCGTGATCTAGCTGAGTGTTTGGCCGAGGAGCTGCGCCGACTAGACCCCGACGAGATTTACCACACGGCATTGACCTCAGGAGCCGACCGAGTAAGTGAAGGCCGTTCTGTTTCTGTCGGTGATTTAACTACCACCAGCAGAAAACCGGCGCGAGCACCGGTCGCAGGAAAAGTCAAGAAGTTAGTTGTCCCTGGCGCTATTAACGAAGGGGCTTCATGAACTCCAACCCACCTCTGGTGGTGATCCATGCTGATCCCACCCTGCTCGCGCAAGCTGTAGCTGCCCGTCTCATCACTAAAATCGTTGATACGCAAGCAGCCCGTGGCGATGCGTGCATTGTCCTCACTGGTGGCACGATGGGTTCCCTTGTGTTGGAAGAGTTAGCGGCATCCACAGCGCGAGACGCTGTCGATTGGTCCAAACTCACGGTGATGTGGGGTGATGAACGGTTCTTACCTGCTGGTCACCAGGACCGTAATGAAACGCAAGCAAGAAGAGCTCTCCTCGATCATGTTCCCCTCGATCCCACAAGAGTGCTGGCTATGCCGGCAAGTGACGGACCAGAACCGGACGTTGATCAAGCGGCGCAGCGATACTCCGACCGGCTGAATAATATTGCTCGTGCAAGTGGAGCGATCCATGATCAAGCGATGCCTGTCTGCGATGTACTCCTGCTAGGGGTGGGGCCGGATGCTCATGTGGCATCCCTATTCCCAGAGATGCCTGGCGTCTACGAACAAGAACGAACCGTTATCGGTGTGCACGGCTCGCCGAAACCACCACCGCTGCGCATCAGCTTGACCCTGCCGGCGATCACGACAGCGGAAGAGGTGTGGTGCATTGTTGCTGGTGCAGAAAAGGCACCAGCTGTACGGCTATCCCTCAGTGGGGCAGGCCCAGTTCAAGCTCCGGCAGCGGCGGCTATTGGACGTCGCAAAACATTGTGGCTACTAGATCGGGCGGCGGCAGCTCAAGTCCCGAAGTCGCTGGTACGCCTTTCAAGCCCCTAGCGTATGAGCCCGCGCGCCCGAAGCTCCACGAGAGCCTCATCAAGGATTGCCTTACCGTCCCCATCGCTACGCCGTTCTTTCACATACGCCAAATGCGTTTTGTATGGCTCAATTTTTGCTGGGACCGGTGGATTCTCTTGGTCTTGACCAGCCGGGAAACCACAACGCGGGCAGTCCCAAGTTTCTGGAGGTGCAACACCCGGTTCCTCAGCAAAACTTGGTCGTGTTTCATGACCATTCGTGCACCAATATGACAGGACAACCCTAGGCGCAGTATCGCCGCGTTCTGCTTCTCCCATTGGCCCTGCCCCGACTCGACTACCTCGAATCGCATTACCGCCACCGACCACTGAAATCTCCTGAAGTAGACCTTGTTAAGTTGCGCCTATACTGCCCGGCGTCCGTGCTTTTTCGCAGAGAATGACGCTGCAAGATAATTTGTTTTCACACCTTCACACGTGTTCAAGTGGCGTGCCATGACCTTAATAACAGTTTCACCATCGAGTAACCATCCAAGACGCTCTCGTGCTATGCACTAGCGGAGAACCGCTCAAGAAGACCTAATCCAATCACAGCTGTCGTCCACACCAGGGCAACAGAAATCGTAAACCGATCAAGATTCTTCTCAGCAACCGAGGAGCCACCTAAATTAGAGGACACCCCGCCGCCGAACATGTCCGAAAGGCCGCCCCCTTTTCCTTTGTGGAGCAGGATCAGCATGATCTGAAACAGGCTGGTGATGACGAGCACCACTTGTAGGCCAATGCGAACTGCGTTCACGGTCTATTCATCCATCCGTTCCAGAATTGCGGCTAGCTAAACTGAGGGACTCTTGAGGTAGCGTACGCTCTATCGACCAGTCATGCGCCAACACGATGTTCTCGATATCTACAGATACTTGCGAACTCTTCGGGGTCGAGACTCGCGCCACCCACTAATGCTCCGTCCACATCGGGCTGGGCCATTATGGAAGCTACATTCGCCGACCTTACTGATCCTCCGTACAACACGCGAACAGCTTGAGCAACTGAATCAGACCAAAGCTCAGCGAGCCGCCGGCGAATCGCCGCACATACCTCTTGAGCATCATCGGGAGTTGCGACTTCGCCTGTGCCGATTGCCCACACAGGCTCGTATGCAATCACCACTGTTGCTGCTTGCTCGGCAGTTAAGCCTTCAAGCGCTCCATCGAGCTGGGTCAAAGTATGGGGAACCTGTTCCCCGGCTTGTCGAATCGCAAGTTCTTCACCTACGCAAACAATGGGAGTCACTCCGTGTCGATACGCCGCTTTTACCTTGGCGTTAACGACCTGGTCGTTTTCACCGTGACCAGCGCGCCGCTCGCTATGGCCCACAACGACGTAGTGACATCCCAGTTTGGCGAGCATCGCCCCGGAAATATCACCGGTGTACGCACCAACGTCATAAGCCGATAAATCTTGCGCTCCGTACTTCATCGCGAGCTGGTCGCCATCTACTAAGGTCTGTACGGTTCGCAGACAGGTATACGGCGGCACCACCACAACCTCAACTGCTGAGTAGTCATGCTTCGCGTCTTTGAGGGTCCAATCTAATTTTTGCACTACATGTGCCCCAGACAAATGGTCGAGGTTCATTTTCCAGTTACCCGCCATCAAGGGGACTCGCGACGATACGGCGGTTGAGGTCATGAGCTTATCTCCACTGGTCTTCGGAACGGGATGCTAGGGAATCAGTGACTAAGAACAGCCAAACCGGGAAGTTCTTTTCCTTCTAAGAACTCTAAACTTGCGCCGCCACCGGTTGAGATATGCCCAAAAGCATCTTCAGTGAAACCTAGGAGACGAACAGCTGCGGCGGAATCACCACCACCAACAACGCTAAATGCAGAGGAATCAACCAGTGCTTGCGCAACCGTGCGCGTCCCAAAACTAAACGGTTCTAACTCAAAAACTCCCATGGGCCCGTTCCAAAAAACGGTACCTGCTTCGGCGAGTCGAGCAGCGAACGCCTCCGCGGAACTTGGACCAATGTCTAGGCCTAGTCGATCAGCAGGAATGGCATCACTGGAGACCACCTCGTAGTCGGCATCCGCTGCGAATTCAGTCGCGGCAACAATGTCGGTAGGGAGGATAATTTCTACCCCGCGCCGTTCCGCCTCAGATAGATAGCGCCGCACGGTGTCAAGCTGATCTTCTTCAAGCAAGCTCCGACCAACCTCATGGCCAAGAGCTCGAAGGAAAGTGAAAACCATGCCACCACCAATGAGAATCTGATCAGCGACTCCAAGCAAATTCTCGATCACACCGAGTTTGTCGGAGACCTTTGATCCACCTAGCACCACCGCATAAGGCCGATTGGGTTCATGAGTGAGCCGACGCAACACCTCAACCTCAGCAAGTACGAGACCACCGGCGGCACAGGGAAGCTTCTTAGCAACATCAACCACGCTGGCTTGTTTGCGGTGCACGACACCAAAGCCGTCACTCACAAAAGCATCCGCAAGTGCCGCTAGCTCGTGTGCGAACATCTCGCGCATGGCGTCATCTTTGCTTGTCTCACCTGCGTTGAAACGCAGATTTTCTAGCAGTGCAACCTCACCCTCGCCAAGATTGGCGACGGTTTCTTGAGCGCTTGAACCAACAGTGTCTGAGGAAAATGCCACTGCGCAGCCCAACAACTCACCGAGACGCGAGGCAACCGGGGCAAGCGAATACTGCGGGTCTGGAGCACCTTTCGGTCGACCTAAATGTGCGCACACCACCACCCGAGCGCCTGTGTCGCGCAGGCGCTGGATGGTGGGCACTGAAGCTCGAACGCGGCCATCGTCGGTAATCGTCGATCCAGCCAAAGGAACATTGAGATCGCTGCGGACTAAGACCCGCTTACCCCGCAGATCTCCAAGATCATCGATGGTTCTCATTGGTCAGAGTGACCGACCAACCAGGCCAACCAGATCGACCAACCGGTTGGAGTAACCCCACTCGTTGTCATACCAGCCCACCACCTTGACCTGGTTACCGATCACCTTCGTCAGGCCAGCGTCAAAGATGCAAGACGACGGATCGGTCACAATGTCAGCCGAAACAATGGGCTCCTCGGTGTAACGCAAGTATCCCTTGAGTGCACCTTCCGCGGCAGCGCGAACAGCCGCGTTTACCTCATCCACTGTCACCTCACGGGAAACAATGGCAGTAAGGTCGGTGGCTGACCCAGTGGGGACAGGAACGCGTAAGGCGTAACCATCCAACTTGCCTTTAAGCTCAGGCAAAACCAGACCAATTGCTTTCGCCGCACCAGTTGAGGTCGGCACGATGTTAATCGCAGCAGCTCGTGCGCGGCGAAGGTCCGAATGCGGACCATCTTGAAGGTTTTGGTCCTGCGTGTAGGCGTGAATGGTGGTCATCAAGCCGCGTTCAATGGTGAACGCGTCGTTGATTGCTTTCGCCATCGGAGCAAGGCAGTTAGTCGTGCAGGACGCGTTGGAGATGATGGTGTGCTGAGAGGGGTCGTACTGGTTGTCGTTCACCCCAAGGACGACAGTGAGGTCCTCGTTCTTACCCGGTGCCGAAATAATGACTTTCTTAGCGCCACCATTAACGTGCGCACGCGCTTTGGTCGCGTCAGTAAACAACCCGGTGGACTCGATGACGACATCAGCGCCCAGATCGCCCCAAGGAAGTGCCCCCGGATCGCGCTCAGCGAACGCCTTGAACGATGTGCCGTCTACCGTGATGTCATCGGTAGTTGAGGTGATCTCACCTTTTAGCGGGCCGAGCACAGAGTCATATTTCAACAAGTGAGCCAGGGTGGCGTTATCGGTGAGGTCATTGACCCCAACCACCTGGACGTCGGCGCCAGAAGCCTGGATAGCGCGGAAGAAGTTGCGGCCAATCCGGCCAAAGCCATTAATACCTACGCGGACAGTCACGCGCATGCCTCCTGGTGCGAGCGTCGATAATCGACGCGTGAACGGATGAGTGGTTTGGAACATGCGAATTCAGTTGTGTCGAATACCAGGTAATGGCATCAGGTCACATGCCGCACGTCTGTGAACCGAGAAAGACTCTAGCTGGTCCAGGGGCTTCTCCCCTACTTGCCCTTAGTCAAGCTGCGTTAAGTACTCCAACATGTCATTCACCCGGTCAGTGCGCTTCGTGAGTTGGGCCGCATTTGCGCTCCACACGGCGGACCGCATCACCACCTCTGCTGTGGTTCTACATGGGGAAATCCCTGCTATGGGGAAATCCTTGCTCAACCAATGGCTCAATGACGGCATGCGCGATTAAACATCGAGCATATCTGGGGTGAGGTTGGCATCTGTCGCGGGAATACCACGTTCGGCCGCACGTCGATCCGCAGTGGACAACAAGCGTCGAATTCGACCCGCAACAGCGTCTTTAGTCATTGGTGGATCCGCTAATTGCCCTAACTCCTCCAGACTTGCTTGCCGATGATTGAGGCGCAGCTCACCAGCCGCACGGAGGTGAACAGGAATCTCATCCCCCAAAATTTCCAAAGCCCGTTCAATTCGGGCTCCAGCAGCAACAGCCGCCCGCGCGGAACGTCGCAAGTTAGCGTCATCAAAATTAGCCAGTCGATTCGCCGTTGCCCGGACCTCGCGACGCATCCGCCGTTCTTCCCATACTAAAACCGCGTCATGCGCACCGAGCCTAGTCAGCATGGCACTGATCGCGTCACCATCTCGGATCACAACCCGGTCTACTCCTCGGACCTCGCGAGCCTTTGCTGCAATACTCAATCGCCGCGCGGAGCCCACCAACGCTAACGCCGCCTCCGGGCCCGGACAGGTAATCTCCAGTGCACATGATCTCCCTGGGTCAGTCAATGATCCATGAGCGAGAAAAGCGCCACGCCATGCAGCTTCCGCATCGCATAACGCCCCGGTCACTACCGCCGGCGGTAAGCCGCGGACGGGACGGCCGCGAGAATCAACTAACCCGCTCTGCCGGGCCAACGCTTCTCCGTCCCTGACCACCCGAACGACATAACGGGTAGTCCGGCGTATCCCACTAGGAGCTAAAACGACGATGTCACTGGCGTGGCCATAGACCTCAGAAATATCACGGCGTAGTCGGCGGGCGCTTTGGGCTGCATCTAACTCTGCTTCCACCACAATGCGACCAGCAATGAGATGCAGCCCTCCAGCAAAACGCAAGAGCGCCGAAACTTCAGCTTTGCGAGCAGAAGTCCGAGTGATCTGAAGTCGACTCAATTCGTCTTTGACCATTGACGTCATCGCCATCAGCGGAAATCCTTTCTCAAGCTTTAAGTCACCTCAAAATGTCACGGTACGCGGCAGCGAGCCGCAATGGATCGTGAACACCCAGCTGATATGCATCTGCCACAGCAGCCACCACGAGTTGGGCACCTAATTGCTGCGCAGCTCGTGCCAACGTTGCTTCATCGGCCACCATCCCCGCATCAGCGAGGACTACATCCACTCGAAGCTCAGGTGCATGTTCATGAAGAGCCGCGAGAAGACCCGGCCCATCAAAACCCCCAGTCTCGTTGTCTAACAGCAGGTTTAAGGTAATCATGCGGCGAGCTGGTGTCTGGGATAACGCGTCTCGCAGCTGGGGAACCAGCACATGAGGCATGACAGACGTAAACCAGGACCCAGGACCCAAGATGACCCAGTCAGCTGCCTTTATCGCCTCTACCGCCTGGACGCATGCCGGCGGAGCATTAGGAACCAACCGCACCCAACGAACCTGACCAGGAGTCCGGGCGACAGAGACCTGACCACGAATCACCACCTCCCGAGTGAGGTCGTCCAAATCTGTCCCGCATACACCCGCCTCAATTTCTAGCGGGACGGTGCTCATCGGCAAAACACGGCCCTGCGCGCCTAAAAGGCGACCTACCCACTCCAAGCCTTCGACGGTGTCGCCGAGCAATTCCCAGAGCGCGACGATCAGCAGGTTTCCTACGCTGTGATGCTGCAAGTCACCTGGGCCGCTGAATCTATGCTGCAACACATCGCGCCATGTAGTCCCCCATGAGCCATCAGCGCACAACGCGGCTAGGGCCATCCTGAGATCCCCTGGTGGCACCACCCCGAAGTCTCGACGTAACCGCCCACTAGACCCACCGTCATCCGCGACAGTGACCACCGCCGTCAACTGATCCGTGAGATGACGAAGCGCTCTTAAACTAGCTGCGAGGCCATGACCACCGCCAAGCGCGACAACAGCCGGGCCTGATCGAGCCGCGTTCTCCAGGGGAGTCATTCTCGCCCCAAGTCGCGGTGCAACACCCCCGCATTAACCCCGGCTGCGTTCAGCCGCTGAGTAAACTCCGTCGCCATCGCCACCGACCGATGTTTTCCCCCGGTGCAGCCCACCGCAATAGTGACGTAACGCTTTCCTTCCGCTCGGTACCCCTCAATCACCGGCTCCACCAGAGCGACCAGGCGAGTTAAAAACACACCAGCACCGTTCTGTTCCAACACATAGGCACTCACGAGAGGATCTTCGCCAGTCAACGAACGAAGCTCAGGCACCCAGAATGGGTTAGGCAAGAACCGAACATCGACCACAAAATCAGCGTCTAACGGAATGCCGTACTTAAAACCAAAAGACATCACCGTGGCACGAAGAAGTGGGACATCACGATCGAAAACTTGGGAAAGCTTGGAGCGCAACTGGGTGGCAGTGATACCTGAGGTATCCACCATGAGGTCAGCTTGCTCTTTGAGGAAACCGAGCAACTGACGCTCCCGAGTAATGCCGTCCGAAATCCGACCCTCTCCCTGCAAAGGATGCGGCCGGCGGACTGACTCCTGCCGCCGAATCAAAACGTCATCAGTTGCGTCCAAAAACACAATTCTTAAACGAACATGCCGGGCTCGTAGTCTTTTTAAAGCATCTTGAAACACTTGAAAGAAAGACCGACTGCGTACATCGACCACCGCAGCCAAGCCAGCCAAACCTTGCGCCCCATCTTCAGACCGTTGACTCGCCGCCAAATCCAGCATTGCCGTCAACAGCTGGGGTGGCAGGTTATCGACGACATACCAACCAAGGTCTTCAAGCACTTTGGCGGCAGTGGATCGGCCCGCACTTGACATGCCGGTCACGATCAATAACTCAAGACGTTCGTCTTCCCCCGCGCGCCCTTGCTGCACATCACTCATCGCTAATGACTCGCCCCCTCCATGGCCGCATCAATCATGACGACGGGAATCGCCAGTGGAATCCTGCCGACACCCCTTGATAAAGATCACTGCGAGGAAACGAGGAAATACGCACCTCATGAAGAACTCTAGTCTGAGCGAGGGGTCGTGTAGCGCCCGCTCACAAAGATGAACTCCTGCCAAGAGTCATGACGAAGAATGAAGTTCTCCTGTCGTGACATTGACTCCTACCGCGACAGACGACGACTTGACAGCTTGCATGACCAAAGCTGCAGTTGCCCGACTAATACCGGGCACTGCCGCGATCTCGGCTAGAGAGGCTTCACGGAGGCGTTTTACTGAACCAAATTCAGCCAACAACGCCGCCTGTCGTCGAGGTCCTATCCCGGGGATACCGTCAAGCGCGCTCGCAGTCATTGAACGAGATCGGCGTTTACGGTGAAAAGTCACGGCAAAGCGATGAGCCTCGTCTCGAACTCGCTGCAGGAGATACAAACTGGCACTCCCCCGAGGGAGGATGACTGGGTACTCCTCCCCTGGTACCCAGACTTCTTCAAGTCGCTTAGCCAAACCGATCACGGAAACATCCAAAACTCCTAGTAAGGCAAGAACATCCGATGCAGCTTTAGCTTGAGTAGGGCCACCATCGACAACGACGAGTTGAGGTGGATATGCAAAAGAACGATTTGGGATTGACGACGATACTGAAGCTTCCTGCTCTGAATGAAACTCCGCAAGAAGCGACTCATCATGCCGACCCACGCTATTGCGCACTGACAAAAGACGACGGAAACGCCGCTGAAGCACCTCTGCCATCCAGGCAAGATCATCGTGACCTTCAGTGCCACGAACCACAAACCGTTTGTACTCTGACTTTCGCGCGAGACCGTCTTCAAAAACAACCATTGACCCCACTACATCAGAACCTTGGATGTGGGAAATGTCGTAACACTCAATGCGCAGTGGCGCCTCTTCGAGCCCTAAGGCTTCCTGTAATTCTTGCAAAGCCTGTGATCGGGTGGTGAGATCCCCGGCGCGACGAGTCTTATGCAAGGTCAATGCCTGAGTGGCATTATGTTTCACCGTCTCTAACAAAGCATGCTTATCTCCACGATGCGGCACCCGCAGAGTGACGCGACTACCCCGAAGGCCGCTTAGCCACGCCGCCACCTCGAGGGGATTCTGCGGAAGCTGAGGAATCAGAATTTCCCGTGGTACAGATTCTGGCGCGGCACCATAAACTTGTTGCAGCAAATGCTCAATCAGCTCCGGCTCAGTGATGTCTTCGACCTTCTCTACAACCCAACCGCGCTGACCACGGACCCTTCCCCCACGGACAAAGAAAACGTGAATAGCAGCTTCAAGATCGTCACCTGCAAGGGCAAAAATATCTGCGTCCGTGTCGTCACCAAGGACAACAGCATTGCGCTCTAGAGCTCGACGTAAAGCTGTGATGTCATCTCTGATCCGACCTGCCTGTTCAAAATCCAATGCCGCCGCCCGGTCGCGCATCATGCCTTCGAGGCTAGCAATGAACTTTGCGGTATCCCCAGCCATGAACTCACAGAAGTCTTCCGCGAGTTGGCGATGTGCGGCACTAGAAATGCGCTCGACGCACGGCGCCGAGCATTTATCGATATAGCCCAACAAACATGGACGACCACTGTGGTGGGCTCGACGGAAAACCCCGGCACTGCAGGTGCGTACTGGAAAGACACGAAGTAATAGGTCAACTGTGTCTCTAATCGCCCAAGCATGAGAGTACGGGCCGAAATATCTTGTAGCAGGACGCTTAGCACCCCGTAACACTTGAACGCGAGGAAACTCTTCCCCCATCGTGACGGCTAAGTAGGGGTAAGACTTGTCATCCCTATACTTCACGTTAAACCGCGGCTCATACTCCTTAATCCAGGAATACTCCAGCTGAAGCGCCTCTACCTCAGTCGAAACGAGAGTCCAGTCAACAGCGGATGAGCTCGTCACCATGGAGGAAGTGCGCGGATGCAACAACGCCGGATCCTGAAAATAAGACGACAATCTCGCCCGCAAGTTCTTAGCTTTACCTACATAAAGCACCCGACCATGACGGTCCAAGAAACGGTACACGCCAGGGCCAGTAGGAATCTCACCAGGCAAAGGCCGATAACTCACGGGCTCAGACACACGGCCACTGTACGAGTGAGGAGTGACATGAAGACTAGCCGCAAGCCATTCTCAAGTCACCGTGATCATGCCGTCCGTGACCGTCACATTCTTTGCCGGCAATGCCGCAGTCGCTGGTCCTTGAGTAGGAGCCCCATCCGTCAATGCGAATGAGCTGTTATGGCATACACATTGAATTCCCTCTTCGCTGACATTGGTAACTGAGCATTGTTTATGGGTACACATCGACGAGAAGGCTTTGAAAGTTCCTTCCTCAGGCTGAGTGACCACCACCTTGGCGTCCGAGAAGATTTTTCCGCCCCCAACGGGGATCTCAGAAGTAGTCGCTAAACCTTCACTTGCCCCCGTCGCAGGAGGGGACGTAGCTGCGCCAGAGGAGTTTCCTGATGCCGGCGTGGTGTTATCACCACATCCAGCAATTGCGCCACCAGAGCCAACAGCAAGGGCTACTCCTGCACCTCGAAGAACATCTCTTCGCGTAGTTGAGGAGTCAAACACATTGAGGTTGTCTTCACTATGCACCTGATCGAGTGCATTGAGTTTGGAGTCAGTCACGATGCTGGTTCCTTTCAGCAAGAGCCGTTTCGGCAAACATCTGGACGACGTGAAGATGACATTACACATTGTTAGAAGACTGATGCTCGGCCAGTGTTACAGCAGGCGCTCGGATCAGCGAGTGGACGCTATGGCGCGGCGTGTCCGATATGCGTTGGCACTTATTAGCTCTTTCTTCTTGCCGGCTTGTTTGCAGGCGTCACTACTTCGCGGAGGAACTGACCGGTAAAGCTCTTTTCCATCCCAGCTACCTCTTCGGGTGTTCCTTCGGCGACGACCATTCCGCCGCGAGAGCCTCCTTCTGGCCCCATATCGATCACCCAGTCAGCGTTCTTGATGACGTCTAAGTTGTGTTCAATCACAATGACGGTGTTTCCCTTATCAACTAAGCCATGTAGCACCAGAAGCAACTTACGGATATCTTCGAAATGCAAACCCGTGGTTGGTTCGTCCAACACATAAATAGTTCGGCCGGTTGATCGGCGTTGTAGTTCACTCGCTAACTTGACTCGCTGAGCTTCCCCACCCGAGAGAGTCGTCGCAGGTTGCCCCAGTCGGACGTAACCCAACCCAACGGATACCAGTGTCACCAAATGGCGATGAATGGCTGGTACCGCCGCAAAGAAATCTGCCGCTTCTTCAATGGGCATATTGAGGACATCCGCGATGGTTTTGCCCTTGAAATGCACCTCTAATGTTTCCCGGTTGTACCGGGCTCCTTGGCAAATTTCACATGGCACGTAAACATCTGGCAAGAAGTTCATTTCAATTTTGATTGTGCCGTCACCAGAACAGTTCTCACATCGTCCGCCTTTGACGTTGAATGAGAATCGACCCGGGAGGTATCCACGCACCTTGGCTTCGGTTGTCTGGGCGAAAAGCTTGCGTACATGGTCGAATACCCCGGTATATGTAGCGGGGTTGCTTCTTGGCGTCCGCCCGATAGGACTTTGATCAACGTGAACCATTTTGTCGAGGTGGTCATCTACCCCACGAACAGTGCGATGTCGCCCTGGGACCTGACGAGCCCCATTAAGACGATTCGCAAGAACACGATAAAGAATGTCGTTGACCAAGGTTGACTTACCCGACCCCGAGACGCCGGTGACAGCGACCAGGCAGCCCAATGGGAAAGCAACGTCAATACCTTGCAAATTGTGTTCTCTGGCATTCAGGACGGTCACTTTTCGTTCAGGGTCAACTTCTCGTCGCCGTGCTGGGAGTGCGATGCTTAGCCGGCCAGATAAGTACTGCCCGGTCATCGAGATCTCATGGTCAAGAAGACCCTGAACTGATCCAGAATGCACGACGTGGCCCCCGTGTTCACCGGCGCCCGGCCCGATATCAACCACCCAATCAGCGTGTCGGATGGTGTCTTCATCATGCTCGACCACGATCAGGGTATTCCCAAGATCACGCAATCTGGTCAATGTGGCAATAAGGCGCTGATTGTCCCGTTGGTGCAACCCAATGCTTGGTTCATCAAGAACGTACAGAACCCCCACCAGCCCAGACCCAATCTGAGTTGCCAACCTAATTCGCTGCGCTTCTCCCCCAGAGAGTGTTCCCGCACCGCGATCCAGGGATAGGTAGTCCAGGCCCACATCGAGCATGAAGCCAAGCCGAGTCAAAATCTCTTTCAGCACTCGCTCCGCGATCTGCTGTTCACGGGTAGACAACGAAACTGCGCGCAAGAAATCAGCGCACTCTTGGATCGGCATTGCGCAAATTTCCGCAATAGAACGATCGCCGATGAACACGGCTAAGGATTCAGGTTTAAGTCGAGCACCTTGACATGTCGGGCAAGGGATCTGCCGCATGTAGCCCTCGTGACGTTCGCGACTCCACTCCGAATCAGTCTCAGCGTGACGCCGCTTGAGAAAAGGCACCACACCTTCAAAACCTGTGGTGTACGAACGATCTCGACCAAAGCGGTTTCGATAGTGAACGTGAACCTCGTAATCCTCACCGTGTAGCAGAGCTTGTCGTGCCCGCTCTGGGAGAACACGCCACGGCACACTGGTTGAAAAGTTCAATTGACTGGCCAAACCGGAAATCAAACGCTGAAAATACTCCACTGATCCCTGAGCCCACGGCGCAATCGCCCCTTCGGTCAGTGTCAACTCTTCATCAGGGACAACCAGCTCTGGGTCTACCTCCAACTGCGTACCAAGCCCTGTGCACTGAGGACACGCACCAAATGGACTGTTAAAGGAAAAAGATCGAGGTTCAATCTCATCCATCGCGAGGGGATGGTCATTAGGGCAAGCCATCCGCTCAGAAAATCGGATGGTGTGAGTTGCGTCATCTAACGGAGCATCGACCAAATCGGCGATCAGAATCCCATCAGAGAGACCAAGCGCTGTCTCCACCGAATCGGTAAGGCGTCGACGGATTGTCGGCTTCACCACTAAACGGTCAACGACGACATCAATGGAATGTTTTAGTTTCTTTTCTAGGACGGGAGGTTCGGATAACGAAATGAGCTCTTGATCAACTAAAGCCCGAGAAAAACCCTTAGTTTGTAAATCCCGAAATAATTCGGTGTACTCGCCTTTACGGGCACGAACCACCGGGGCCAAAATTTGAAACCTCGTACCCTCTGGAAGAGCGAGTAACCGATCAACAATGTGCTGAGGGGTCTGGCGGGTGACTGGCTCCCGGCACACTGGGCAATGTGGGCGCCCTGCGCGCGCGAATAACAGCCGGAGATAGTCATACACCTCTGTGATCGTGCCTACGGTGGATCGAGGATTGCGAGACGTCGATTTTTGGTCAATAGACACCGCGGGCGATAAACCTTCAATGAAATCGACATTTGGCTTGTCCATTTGGCCAAGGAACTGCCGCGCGTAAGCTGACAAAGACTCGACGTACCGGCGTTGCCCTTCAGCGAAAATGGTATCGAAAGCCAAAGATGATTTACCAGAACCTGACAGGCCGGTAAAAACAATAAGAGAGTCTCGGGGTAGGTCAACGGATACGTCGCGCAGATTGTGCTCGCGGGCACCACGAACGATCAAACTATTCGCCACGTCGGGCTCACTCCTGATTCGAAAGCTAAGGAACCGGAATCTGGTGACAGCCGGCACTACTCATCCTAGGTAGGCGCACTGACAAGTGCCGGCAAGCCGCATAGCGCTTCTCCTATCGGTTGTGTGGTGTCAGGATGGCCGAGACGAGGGTGTGTGAACTCGTGAATGGGCCAGGCTTGCCACAGTTGTCACAACAAGGGTTCCAAAAATAACTCCTAAGGAAAACCAAATCGGGAACTTGGGTGCCCAATCCACCGGTTCGCCTGAATTGATGAAAGGAACCTCATTGTCGTGGAGCGCTTCCGCGATGAGTTTTATACCAATAAAGAATAGTAAGAAAGAAAGACCCGCGCTTAAATAAATCAAACGACGCAACAGGCCACCAATAAGGAAATAAAGTTGTCGCAATCCCATTAAGGCAAAAATATTAGCCATGAAGACAAGATATGGCTCATCCGTTAGACCGTAAATGGCCGGAATCGAATCCAAAGCAAACAAAAGATCCGTTGTTCCTAATGCGACCAGTACGATTAACATTGGCGTGATAACGCGACGGCCTTCTAAAGCAACCATCAGCCGGACACCATGGTATTCATTCGTCGCCGGAAAGCGTCGCGTAACAAAACTAATGACTGGATTTTCTTTAAATTCGTCGCCACCCTTTCCCTGCTCACGAAAGAGCCGAATTGCAGTGACGACAAGAAAAAAACCAAAGAGATAAAAAACCCAACTGAATTCGGCAATTGCGGCGGCGCCAAGAGCAATAAAAATTCCTCGGAAAATTAAAGCCAAAATAATGCCTACGAGAAGAGCCGTCTGCTGGTATTGACGGGGAACAGAAAACCGACTCATAATCAGGAGAAAAACAAAAAGGTTGTCTACCGATAGTGAATATTCAGTAATCCAACCAGCAAAAAATTGGGCACCATAGTCTCCGCCGGAAAAAAACCAAACTCCACAACCAAAAAAACCCGCTGCCGTGATATAACTAACCAGATAACGAGCCGACTCACGTATTGAAGGCTCATGCGGACGTCGCCCGATAACAAACACATCAAGAACAAGCACGAGAAGTGCGACGCCGAGAGTGGTGAACCATAGCCAAAGTGGGACGTTCACCGCTGGTCTCCCGCCTGTTGGGCCGGCATGATCAGCCGTCGAATAGTTGAATGTGCCTGGTTACCTTATAGGGCGTCATAGTTACGCGCGGCCTGCGGCCTGCATTGAGCGGAGCTCCTTCTTGAGATCGCCAACCTCGTCACGTAAGCGAGCTGCCAACTCGAACTGCAAATCAGTGGCGGCGGCGTGCATTTGATCTGATAGCTGCCTAATCAGATCAGCAAGCTCTTCAGCGGGTGGGAGCTGGCCGGTGACTGTCACTTTCCCAGCTTCAGGACCGGTAGCTTCCCTTTGACGGCGTTTTTGTTGGCGTTTTCCGCTCGGTGACAACAAAACTTCTGTGTCAGCTTCTTCTCGTGCAATGAGATCGGTGATGTCTGATATTTGCTTACGAAGAGGCTGCGGATCAATCCCGTTCTCGCGGTTATAGGCCAACTGCTTAGCGCGGCGACGGTTGGTCTCCTCGATGGCGTTATCCATTGATGCCGTGATCGTGTCCGCATACATATGAACTTGACCCGACACATTTCGAGCAGCCCGGCCAATAGTCTGCACGAGCGACCTTGTTGACCGCAAAAAACCCTCTTTATCAGCATCAAGAATGCTCACCAAGGAAACCTCTGGGAGATCCAGACCTTCGCGGAGAAGATTAATTCCCACGAGAACATCAAACTCCCCTAATCGAAGTTTACGAAGAAGTTCAACGCGCCGCAAAGTGTCAACCTCAGAATGCAAATAGCGTACTTGGACGCCGTGTGCAAGCAAGTAATCTGTAAGATCTTCAGCCATTTTTTTGGTCAGCGTTGTCACCAAAACACGTTCACTACGTTCCACCCGCAACCGGATCTCATTCAACAAATCATCAATCTGGCCCTTGGTCGGTTTCACGATGACTTCGGGATCAACCAAGCCAGTAGGCCGGATGATTTGCTCCACTACTCCAGATGCTTGCGTGAGTTCGTATGTGCCCGGCGTAGCCGACAGGTACAAGCTTTGCCCAATTCTCGTGAGGAACTCCTCCCAACGTAGCGGGCGATTGTCCATCGCGCTGGGTAAACGAAATCCATGATCAACGAGGGAGCGCTTCCGTGACATATCACCTTCGTACATAGCCCCAATTTGCGGAACGGTGACATGCGACTCGTCAATAACGAGCAAAAAATCCTCAGGAAAATAGTCCAACAATGTATACGGTGGGGTGCCGGAATCTCGCCCGTCAATATGCCGACTGTAATTTTCAATACCAGAACAACTGCCTACCTGACGCATCATTTCGATGTCATAGGTAGTACGCATTCTCAGCCGCTGTGCCTCAAGTAATTTTCCTTGGCGATCAAGATCCGCAAGGCGGTCTTCCAGCTCGGCTTCAATGCCACCAATCGCACGTTCCATTCGTTCCGGACCGGCTACATAATGACTAGCTGGAAAAATGTAAACTTCTTTTTCGGCTGAGACCACTTCACCAGTCAAAGGATGAAGTGTGTAAAGCCGCTCAATTTCATCACCGAAAAATTCCACTCGTATCGCAAGTTCTTCATACACTGGAATTATTTCGACGGTATCTCCCCGAGCGCGAAAAGTTCCCCGGGTAAATGCCATATCATTTCGGGTATATTGCATTTGCACAAAACGTCGGAGTAATTGATCACGATCACATTGATCGCCAACCCTAAGCGACGTCATCCTTTCTACGTATTCTTGTGGTGTACCAAGCCCATAAATGCATGACACCGATGCAACTACGACAACATCACGACGGGTAAGCAGAGAATTGGTTGCAGAATGCCGCAACCGCTCAACCTCATCATTAATAGAAGAATCTTTCTCAATGTATGTATCTGTTTGCGCTATGTACGCTTCAGGTTGATAGTAATCGTAATAAGAGACAAAGTACTCAACCGCATTATTCGGCAACAACTGACGGAATTCATTAGCAAGCTGCGCAGCAAGCGTTTTATTTGGGGCCATCACCAATGTGGGCCGCTGCAAGCGCTCAATCACCCAAGCCGTAGTGGCCGATTTGCCTGTTCCGGTGGCACCAAGAAGAACCACATCGCGCTCACCGGAGGTGATCCGAGAGGTGATATTCCCGATAGCAGCTGGCTGATCACCTGCCGGAAGAAACTCTGAGACCACAGCGAAAGGGGCGACCTGCCTGCGGATCTCATGAAGGGACCTCATGAATTCACGATAAACGTCGCCACTGACATCTCAGCCACAGCTTGCAGTAACACATTAATCAAGTTCACCGTCGTCCTTGGCTATGGTGATTTGAACGCTCAGCGAATTCCCCGGGTCTGGACAGCGATATCTGCTGCAAGGTTCTCCACTGGACACTGTTTCGGACATAAAGCCAGCACGGTAGAGCGGCTCCCGTAGCGCCTGAATTGCACCTACTGTGTGCACAAGTATTTGAATGTGAGAACCCGTCTCAAACAGTCGAAGTTTATGTGTTGGAATCTGCGGCGTTTCTTGTATGAAGTACCGCAAACGCTGAACAGCTCGCTGTGCGCTTTCTTGGGCAGACGACACCAAGCCACTTGTGGCTAGCCCCTGAGCCGCAGCTATTTCCTGAACGGCCGGAAACGTACCGTGATAAAGGTGCTGCGCAAATGGGTAAAGCCGATGAGCCCAGAGAAGTTCAACCTCTCGACGCGTGTCTGTGAACGGGCGATTTGAGTCCAGCCAAAAGTCAGCTGCCTTTGCTCGATCTGCGTCATTGGCCTGCGCGTGAATTCTGGACCACGCATCTTCAGGGCTCATCCCCCGGTTTTGCACAAGACGCTCGTAACGAATGCTCTCAGGGGCGGCTACAACAACCACCACGTGGTATCGAGGGCCGAGATTTTTCTCTACTAATAACGGAACGTCATGAATCACGACAGCGTCAGCAGGCGCCTTGGACATGAGCTGAGCCGTGCGAGCAGCGATAAGCGGATGAGTTACACGTTCCAACGCTGCGCGCTGTTGAGGGTCATTGAACACAAGACTTGCCAATTGTGTTCTGTTCAACGATCCATCAGCAGTAAGAACTTCAGAACCAAACACCTCTACTATTTGCTGAAGGCCCAGTGTTCCTACCTCAAGTACTTCGCGGGCAATTTTATCCGCGCTAATCACTACTGCCCCCAACGCAGCAAAGACCGACGAGATCGTGGACTTACCCGAACCGATCCCGCCGGTCAAACCTGCTACGAGCATGTGATGAGCAAGCTCATGGCTCAGGCGCCGGTGAGCTTCTCCCTAAGTGCGGCCAATGCTTCATCAGAAGCGAGCGTTCCTTCTGCTATCGCGATCGGACCTGAAGTAGCAGGGTCCTCGTCGACTGCTGCTTCCGATGATTCAGACTGATAAGAAGTCGGGGCATCCTCACTTTGAGCAGCTTCTGCATCTGCCTTTGCCGCCTCATCAATTTGCTTACGGTGAGCCTCCCACAACGCATGAGCCTTGGCGTACTGCTGTTCCCACAACTCACGTTGGGTTTCGTATCCGTCTAACCACTCGTTCGTCTCGGCGTCGAAACCTTCGGGGTACTTGTAGTTGCCTTGTTCGTCGTATTCGGCTGTCATCCCATAAAGGGTGGGATCAAAGTCCGTTACTTGGGGCGCAGTCGCGTCGTTGGCCTGCTTCAGCGACAGCGAAATACGGCGGCGCTCCAAGTCAATATCAATAACCTTGACGAAAATGTCGTCACCTACTTGAACAACTTGCTCTGGGACTTCGACGTGGCGCTCAGCCAACTCGGAGATATGGACCAACCCCTCGATGCCTTCGTCCACTCGAACGAAGGCACCGAAAGGAACAAGCTTGGTGGCTTTACCGGGAACGACTTGGCCGATCTGATGCGTCCGAGCGAATTGTTGCCATGGATCTTCTTGGGTGGCCTTCAAAGATAGCGAGACACGCTCGCGATCCATATCGACGTCGAGCACCTCAACAGTGACTTCCTGCCCCACCTCAACAACTTCGCTGGGGTGATCAATGTGTTTCCAAGAGAGTTCGGAAACATGGACCAAACCATCGACACCGCCAAGATCGACAAACGCGCCGAAGTTGACAATTGATGAGACGACACCACTGCGGACTTGCCCTTTAAGTAAGGTCTGTAAGAACGTGTGCCTGACCTCAGACTGCGTCTGCTCCAGCCAAGCTCGCCGAGAAAGAACGACGTTGTTACGGTTTTTATCAAGTTCAATAATTTTGGCTTCGATTTCACGACCAACGTACGGCTGAAGGTCACGAACCCGGCGCATTTCAACCAAAGAAGCTGGGAGGAATCCGCGCAAGCCAATGTCGAGAATAAGCCCACCTTTGACCACTTCAATCACCGTTCCGGTGACGACGCCTTCTTCATCTTTGATCTTTTCGATCGTTCCCCATGCGCGCTCATATTGTGCCCGTTTCTTGGACAGAATCAGCCGGCCATCTTTATCTTCTTTTTGAAGCACTAAGGCTTCAACGTCATCCCCTACACTCACCACTTGGTTAGGGTCAACATCGTGCTTGATGGACAGCTCGCGGGAAGGAATAACGCCTTCAGTTTTGTATCCAATATCGAGCAATACTTCATCGCGATCTACTTTGACAATGACACCTTCAACGATGTCTCCATCATTAAAGTATTTAATGGTTTGGTCGATTGCGGCGAGAAAGTCCTCAGCCGATCCGATGTCATTGATCGCGATGGTGGGGGTAGACGATGATACAGGGCTAGCAGTCATGGAGAAGTGGCTCCGAACGGGACGTGGGTCGATGGGACAGGACAACGCATTCCTGTACGCGCTGCTGAACCAAGACCGCGTGGCAAAGGCTCTGAATCTCAGCAAACATGACCATCAAACGAAGAACATTAACGGCACGGCACCAAATGCCACAGCGTTGAGTCACAAGATGACATGGGTGTCAGCTGAGTTAGGTACAGGCATACAACGTTTAGCTTAGCTACGTTCAGCAACGATGGTCAACAAGGCCCACCACCGGTTTGAGACTTACTCCGAAAGTTGACTCATCAGCAATAAGTGGTGACGTGCTTGCTCGACGAAACTTGGTGACCGCATTCCTTGAGTAGTCACGGCAGCGGAAGCAATGAGAGGGAAAAAATCCAAATCGCGAGCTCGTTGTAACCAATCGTCATCACGTCCATCAGCAGCAACTGTTGTGCCATCCTCGTACAAACTGGTGTGTAAAGCTTCAACAAGACCGGATCGGAAAGCCCCCCAGGAACTTGCCGCTGCATTAGCGCCATCACTCACGGGGACTACTCCCCGCAACAAACTGCCGACGTCCTGAGCCCAATCTCCAGCAGCAGAACGATCCCAATCAAGGACAGCACGCAACCGGCCGATATTCGGATCAACAATAAGGTTGCGTGCGTTGAGTAAACCGTGCACCAAAGTAGGAGCAGTGGGCTCAGCACTAGCAAGTCGATGAGAAGCGGACATTACTGCGGCATGCACTTGCGGCGCCTCACACCTACCTAACCCAATATTTGCCAGGCGGGTTTCATGGTGGTGATACCAGCTGGAGAGAGTGCGACGCTCTGCTGGCCATGGGGTCGTCGTCAAATGAGAACCAGCGAGTTGGCCATCATCGTTTAACCGCACTTCACGAAGCCGAGTAATAATCCGAGCGCATTGCCGTCCTAACGCAGTTGACGCGGATTGGTGCAACCCACGATCGAGCAACTGATGTGCACGGGTACCCGAAACTGCAGCCGTAATGAGATACGGCGGCATCGCTCCGGTATACCTGGTTTCCGCTACCAGGATTTGAGGGAGAGGAATAACCCCAGCCAGCTTCCGTCGGATTGCGAGATCAACGATGATTCTGCCGGGATCATGGAGGTAAATCCGCACTTGTGCTCGTTCTCGAAGCCAAGTTCCGACAAACGTCCCCGGTGGATGTTCGTCGTTGACTGGCGAGGCATCATGAAGCAGTTTGCGGGCGTAACTGAGCGCACTATCAACAGAATCTGGCTGTGTCACTTTCGCCTGACGTGGTACCAAGCTCGGCGCAGTAGACATAGTAGTGAGCTGCCCCGGCGAAGATTCTGGCCTTAGCATGGTCATCTGCCCTCCCGAACGAATATCCCTCTGCCCTCAGATCGGCGCAATTGGCGCTCCCTTGAGGAACGGAGAAAATTCAGTGAGCTGCTGCTTGCCACGAGCGGCCTACTCCTAGTGAAACCTCCAGCGGGACGTCCATGGTGACCGCGGCAGCCATTTCCTGTTGAGTTAGCAAACTGACCTCGCCAAGTTCGCCAGGCGCAACCTCAATGACCAACTCATCGTGCACTTGCAACAAAAGTCGAGACTTAAGGTGGCGGTGTTGAAGCTCACGGTGAACCCGAAGCATGGCAAGTTTGATGATGTCTGCTGCGGATCCTTGGATTGGAGCGTTTAAAGCCATTCGTTCGGCCATTTCGCGGCGTTGTCGGTTATCACTGGTGAGGTCAGGTAAATAGCGCCTTCGACCTAGCATCGTCTCGGTATAACCGGACCACCGAGCTTGCTCGACCACTTGATGAAGATAATCGCGAACGCCCCCGAACCGCTCAAAGTACTCAGCCATCAGTGCGTTTGCTTCGCCAGCATCAATTCGAAGCTGCCGAGATAAACCGAAGGCCGAAAGTCCATAAGCCAAGCCGTAACTCATCGCTTTGACTTTGCTGCGCATCGCTGAGGTCACCGATTCCGGCTGGACACCAAAAACGCGAGACCCCACGTAACGATGAAGATCCTCGCCAGAACGGAATGCCTCAATCAGAGCGGCATCGTTCGATAAATGCGCCATGATCCGCATCTCGATTTGGCTGTAATCAGCAGAAAGCAATGTGTCAAAACCAGGCCCTACAACGAACGCCTCGCGAATCCGTCGCCCTTCTTCGGTGCGGATCGGAATATTTTGCAGATTCGGATCTGTAGAGCTCAACCGCCCAGTAGCCGCAATGGTCTGGTGATAGGTGGTGTGGATTCGCCCATCGGCAGCAATGGTTTTTTGTAAACCCACAACGGTTTGACGCAATCGGCTAACGTCCCGATGGCGGAGCAAGGACTCCAAAAAAGGATGAGGGTTTTTCGCAAACAAATCGACAAGAGCATCCGCGTCAGTGGTGTAACCAGTTTTTGTCCGTTTAGTTTTGGGCATATCAAGCTCGTCAAACAACACTTTCTGCAATTGTTTTGGCGATCCAAGATTGATGACCCGCGGAGATCCATCTGCTGTCTCCGGTAGGGCAGCCATCGCATCACGCTCTACTTGGGAAACCCCTGAAGCAAAAGATTCTTCTAGCTCCGCTAAATATTCACTGTCGATATACATTCCGGCCTTCTCCATAGCGGAGAGCACCTCAACCAATGGCAACTCAATATCCTGCAGAAGCGCCGTTCCTTGAACAGCGTCTACCTCGGTAGAAAGCATTGCACTGATATCAACAACGGCGCGAGCACGGATCATTGCTGCGTCACCGTGATCTGTCATCACTTCAAGCGTGAGTTGACCGTCACTTGTTGGTTGCTCTGTACTCAACTGACGGCCAACATGACGAAGAGCTAAGTCGGCCAGATCATATGAACGCTGATCTGGCCGGACAAGATATGCGGCGAGCAACGTATCCATCGCGATACCAGCTATGCGTACACCCACAGCGGTGAGTGCCTGCCGCTGCTCTTTTGAGCCGTGCATTGCTTTGAGGTACCTGGCAGAAGCAAGCCAGTCCAGCGCAGCTGGATATGTCAGGTTGAGAAGGTCTGCCTTCTCAATGTAGACCGCTGGACCGGTAGGCGACGCGAACGCAAGACCACGAATATCACCGACACCCTGATCCCATGAACCCAGAACTTCTACTCCGGTGAGTTGCCCAGGTGGCGCATGAGTTTCCAGCCACGCGCCGATCTCAGCAGCCCTTAATCGAGCTGGTTGTACCGCAAAACCACCCTCGGCTTCAGGCTCGGTTGCCTCCACGGTGGCAAAAAGCCGGTCTCGTAAAACACGAAATTCCAACCCATCAAATACTCGGTGGACTTCATCCCGGTCCCACTGTTGCCGCAACAAGTGATCAATACTGACCGAGAGTGGCACATTTCGCACCAACCCGTTAATCCTGCGGTTCACGACAACTTGGGCAGCATGTTCACGAAGGCTAGCTCCTACTTTGCCGGACAGCTGGTCCGCGTACGCGATGACAGCGTGGACATCGCCGTATTGGTTAATCCATTTCGCGGCTGTTTTAGGACCAACGCCAGGAACCCCTGGCAAATTGTCACTGGACTCACCTACAAGGGCAGCAAGATCGCTGTAGTGGCTTGGTGGGACACCGTAACGGTCCAACACTGCTTGGGGTGTCATCCGATGTAACTCTGAGACTCCCTTCACGGGGTACAGGACGGTGACTTTTGGGTCGATCAGCTGGAAAACATCCCGATCGCCTGAACAAATCAAAACATCCAGATCCCCGGCGCTAGCCTGAGTTGTCAAAGTTGCGATGAGGTCATCGGCCTCGTACCCCTCGTGTTCGACAACTAGTATGCGTAGCGCCGCGAGTACTTCCTTAATGAGAGGAACTTGGTCCCGAAATTGGTCTGGTGTCGCGGCTCGGCCAGCCTTGTACTCGGTGTACTCCTGGAGGCGAAACGTTTGCCGCGAAACATCAAATGCCACGGCTAGATGCGACGGTTGTTCATCGCGCAACAAATTAATAAGCATGGCGATGAAGCCGTAAACAGCGTTTGTGGTCTGACCGGTTGAAGTAGAGAAGTTATCCGCAGGCAAAGCATAGAAAGCCCGATAAGCCAAGGAATGGCCGTCAAGGAGCAGCAGCCGAGGTGGGGCGGGAGAAACGGAGCGAACAGTCACCGACTTACCTTAGCCGTGGCCACCTTCGCGACCTAACCGCTTGATCGAGCTCGCAACGCCAAAGCGCGGCTCCTAGCTCGCAAGGATCGCCGGCGCCGTACAGTGACATCGTGGGCCGGGCATGGCCCAGGAACGAGTCTTCGTTGCAAGGTCGCTACTGAAGCCACCCGACGAACCACAAGCGGGGTGAAGCCCAAGCGAGCAAAGAAGCGTTGCCCGGGCCGACCTGTCGCAGGAACGCTTGCCGTAATTTGACTAGCACCTTGCTCTTCGGCGACTCGCCCCGCCCGAGCAAGAAGGGCTCGACCAATACCACGACGGCGAAAATCAGGGCGGACAAAAAGATGATCAATCGATGCTACAGATTCATCGAGTAATGGCAGAACTGATCCGAGAGATAACACCGCAAACCCAACATCTTGCTCGCCCACCCGAGCGACAAACGCCATGAAGTCATCACGAGTCAAAGCAGAAACGAGACGACGTTGAACCTCGCGGGTGGCGTGTGCGCGTTGGGGTGCGCGGGATTCTACCCACAGCAAACTAAGCGGCTCAATGTCTTCGACTCTTTGAACGTCAACCAACCGAATGACAACGTGCGATGGGGTCACGGAACCTCCTGAGGTCACCGCTTGGGGCCCCCATCCCAATGCTGACGATCAATGTGAAACTGACTGTACGCTCCGACCGCGTTTTGCGACACAGAATTTTTTAATTAGCGCACTTCTTGATCGGGGACAAATTTTCCATTTAAGACTTTATACGCCCATATTGCTGAATTCTTCGGTCGCCCAGAACTAGTAAAATTTAACTGCTTTGTTAATCCCGGGCGATCGTAGGACTGAATAAAGGAAGCGATCTCTTCTCGTTTCACTTTTCCTTCTGTAAGTGAATCTAGGAGAACCCGGGTGGCGTCATACGCCTCAGCGCTGAAGGATTCAGGTAAGGACTTGTACATCTTCCGATACCGCTTGAAAAAATCTTCACTAACCTTATCTGCCGGCACGCAGGTACACACCACGACGGCACCTTCGGCTGCTCCGCCTGCTTGTTGGAGAAAACCAGCCGCGTGCGCTTGATCACTGCCGATGAAGTCGGACTGTGGAATGCGGCGCTTCACCTCACGTCGCAACTTTCCCGCCAACGATGACTGACCGGCGAAAAAAACTACCGATGCTTTACCCGACTTCACAGCAGATGCAGCCGGAGCAACATCTCGTTGTTGGCGAACTCTAAAGCGCACCACGTTTGCTTTGCCAAGACCTTTAACGACTTGATCGGCTAGCAGTGCATTACTTCTTGTTCCGTCGTGGATAACTGCAACACGTTCTGCTTGCGAAACTTGCGTGATGTACGTAGTCACAGCTTCCGCTTGGGCGTTTCCAGCGGGGACTACTCCAAAAACAAACTGACCTTGGGCAGGAGGATCTGCGTTTAATGGCGTTGGAATGATGATCGGCAGTCCTGCTTGAGCTAAAACTCTCAAGTCGTTTTGCTTGTCATCAGCAGCACCGATACCCACAGCTGCGACGATCGTTGAATCCTCCGCAAGCTGTTGAGCGAGAGCCTCCGGCTCTTGACGATCCGCAAAAGTGTCAACCGTCAAAACGGTAGTGGGCGTCTGAACATCACCCTCTTGGTATTTCTGGACAGCCAACTGAACACCGCGAGCGACTTCTCGCCCCCGTAAATCTTCTTTGTCAGAAAGATCACCAAACACTGCGATCTTCACTGCTCGCTGCGGCGTTCCCTGAGTGGGCTGGTTCGGGGCAGGTTCCGGAGCGCAAGCAACCATACCGATCAGCGCCCATAAAGGGAGGAAACAGATTCGTCCCGTGAACACAGACATAAAATTTAATTCGTCATCCCCGCTACGACTGAATCAGCTACCTCACGCATTGATAGTCTACGATCCATTGAAGTTTTTTGAAGCCAACGAAATGCTTCTACTTCACTCACACTTAATCGATCCATCAGCAGTCCTTTCGCTTTGTCTACCCGTTTTCTGGTCTCTAGCCTTTCCCCCAAATCGGAGATTTCATTTTCTAGAATTTTCATTTCCGCATACCGGGCTTGAGCAATTTTTATTGCGGGAACTAAATCAGCAGCCGTAAAGGGCTTTACGACGTAAGCCATTGCTCCTGCATCACGAGCGCGCTCCACCAGAGACGTCTGCGAAAAAGCTGTCAACATGACGGTGGGGGCGAGACGTTCATTTTGAAGGACCTCAGCTGCCGTGAGGCCATCCAGCACCGGCATCTGAACGTCCATGACTACAACGTCAGGACGAAGGTCTCGCGCTAGGTTGACTGCTTCTTCACCATTAACGGCTTCCCCGACCACATCAAATCCTTCTCGGCCTAGCATTTCTACGACATCTAATCTGATGAGCGCTTCATCTTCGGCGACAACCACACGAAGCGAAGAGTGATCAACGACTGACTGCGAGGGCATGACAAGCAGTTTACGAAGACAGGCTAGGATTAATGCGTTGCGTCCCCGGCAATTCTGTTTGTTGCTGCTCAGTTATTACCGACCCATAGTGATATCTGAACCTCAGCTATCGCTGATGCTCGGATGTGGCTGGTGATCGTTCTGCGGGCAACAGCATTGGCCAGGGAAAGCTTTCTAGTAACATCGAGCCGGGTTGGTGGAACGGTATACACGGTGGTCTCAAACACCACTGCCTGAAAGGGCGTGCGGGTTCGACTCCCGCACCCGGCACCAAAGTCACTTATGAAAAGAATGAGGGGCCCGCATGAATGATGCGAGCCCCTCATTCTTCCTCCTACTTACTTATTCAATGCGCTTCGATATGCGGGCGCAGACCCATCTACTGCATCCCCCACCCGATGAACCCGTAGCGCATTTGTTGAGCCGGGGATTCCAGGGGGCGACCCCGCGACAATGATCACTACATCACCACGCTCAGCAACCCCTTGCTTGAGTAACTCTTCATCTACTTGAAGAGCCATCTCATCGGTGTGCTGCACAGAGGAAACAAGGAAGGTTTGGGCACCCCAAGTCATCGCCAAATGATTACGAACAGTTTGTTCAGGCGTGAATACTAAATGCGCAATGGGTGATCGCAAGCGGGCCATTCGCCGGGCTGAATCCCCTCCTTGGGTAAACGTCACGAGATACCGAACCCCAAGCTGTTCGCCGATTGTGGCAGCAGCCAATGTGATGGCACCTCCCTTAGTCTTCGGGGAAGTACCCAACGGCTGTATCCGCTCTAAACCATGATCTTCGGTGTTAGCAATGATGCGAGCCATCGTCCGGACTGCCTCGATCGGATGTCGGCCCACACTGGTTTCACCGGACAACATAATTGCATCGGCACCATCAAGAACTGCGTTAGCTGCGTCAGACGCTTCAGCGCGAGTCGGACGAGAGCAATCAATCATCGATTCCAACACTTGCGTGGCGACGATCACGGGCTTAGCGTTACGCCGCGCGATTTCTACTGCTTGCTTTTGCACCAAGGGAACCTGCTCTAGCGGTAACTCAACACCAAGATCACCACGCGCCACCATGACACCGTCAAAAGCCATCACAATCTCATGTAGGTTATCGACGGCTTGAGGTTTTTCGATTTTCGCTAAGACGGGAAGCATCACTCCTTCTTCCCGCATCACTCGGCGGACATCATCGACATCAGCGGCACTCCTGACAAAAGACAACGCGATGAAATCAGCTCGCAAATGCAGAGCCCACCGAAGATCGCGTTCATCCTTATCTGACATTGCCGGCACACTGACCGCTACACCAGGCAGGTTAAGACCCTTATTACTGGAGACTGGGCCGCCCTCGACTACGCGAGTCGTGACTCGCGGACCAGTAACGTCTACTACTTCAACAGACACCTTGCCGTCATCGATGAGAACTCGATCACCTGGGCGCACATCGCCGGGAAGTCCAGCATAAGTCGTGGAGGCGAGCTCTTTAGTCCCTTCAACTTGCTCAGTGGTGATCACGAAAATATCGCCGGCCTCCAATAGCACTGGGCCGTCCGGAAAAACGCCAAGCCGAATCTTCGGACCTTGGAGATCAACCATGATCGCAACGTTGCGGTCTAGTTCTTCACTAGCTTGCCGAACCATCGTGTAAGACTTTTCGTGATCTTCGTAAGACCCGTGACTGAGGTTGAGACGGGCAACATCCATTCCGGCGTTCACGAGTTCGCGGATGCGATCCGGGGAGGAAGTTGCGGGGCCCAATGTGCAAACAATTTTCGCTCGACGCATAAGACTGAGCGTAGTCAAGGGCGGATCACGGCGACTCCGGCGCCCACCTTTTGGACTCCCTATCCGGCCAGAGCAGGACAAACTCACGCCATGAGTGGTCGATCCGTTGGGCGCACTGGAGTTGGCAAGGACGTGGAACCCATCAAATATGCATCCACTGCGGCGGCGCATGCCCGGCCCTCCGCAATCGCCCACACAATGAGTGATTGACCACGACCAGCATCGCCGGCAACGAAAACCCCCGGAACTGTGCTGGCGTACGTGGCATCTCGGCGAACAGCACCACGCTCATCAAGCCCAACGCCCAATTGGGAGACCACGCCTTCGACTTGCGGCCCGGTGAAGCCCATCGCTAGAAGAACCAGCTGAGCCGGAATATCACGTTCGGTTCCTTTAACCGGTGCGGGCCGTCCTGCAACGAGCTCAACGTCGCACACTCGAAGACCGCGAAGCACCCCGTCTTGGCCCAAAAACTCGACCGTATTCAAGGCGTAGGCACGATCACCACCTTCTTCATGGGCGCTGGAGACACGAAACAGCATGGGATAGGTAGGCCATGGTTGTTGTGCTGAACGCTGCTCCGGTGGACGAGGCATGATCTCAATCTGCATCACGCTTCGTGCTTGTTGACGAAGAGCAGTGCCTAAACAGTCGGCGCCAGTGTCCCCACCCCCGATGATGACGACATCTTTTCCTTCGGCAGTCACCATGCCCGAAGCTACTTCGCCCACCGCAACTCGATTAGCGGGTGGAAGATAGTCCATTGCCTGAATCACGCCGTCAAAATCACGCCCAGGAATAGTGAGATCACGCGGGACGGTCGCTCCAGTAGCAAGCACCACAGCGTCATAACGGTCGCGCAACTGTTGCCCAGTGAGCTCGTCACCTACGGCAACGCCGGGACGAAAACGAGTGCCCTCAGCTTCCATCTGAGCTAACCTACGGTCCAAAATTGACTTTTCCATCTTGAACTCAGGAATGCCGTACCGTAGTAGCCCGCCGATTTTATCGGCCCGCTCATACACAGCGACCGTATGCCCGACCCGAGTCAGCTGCTGAGCTACTGCCAGGCCAGCTGGGCCGCTACCGATGACCGCGACCGTCTTTCCAGTGAGGCGTTCAGGGGGCAGCGGCTTGACGAGCCCAGAGCTGAACGCAGTGTCGACGATAGAGACCTCGATCTGCTTAATCGTGACTGGAGGCTGGTTAATCCCCAACACGCACGACGCTTCGCACGGCGCTGGACATAGCCGCCCCGTGAATTCAGGGAAATTATTTGTCGCGTGCAAGCGCTCGATGGCTTCTTCCCAGTCGGAACGCCACGTGAGGTCATTCCACTCCGGAATGAGATTGCCGAGCGGGCAGCCATGATGACAAAACGGAATCCCACAATCCATGCACCGACCCGCTTGCCGGTGCAACTGGTCAGCAGACTGTGCTTCATAAACTTCACGCCAGTCCATCAAGCGGATTGAGACTGGCCGACGAGCTGGTAACTCTCGGTCTCGAATAGTCAAAAAGCCTTTAGGGTCAGCCATGAGCGGCCTCCGTTATTCGCTGCCATACCTGTTCACCATTAGGGTCCAAACCCTCTGCCAGTGCTGAGGTGCGAATCTCCAACACCCGCCGGTACTCACGAGGCATCACCTTGGTGAAGCGAGTGGCAGCGGCTGGCCAATCCGCAAGAAGAGCAGCGGCAACAGTTGACTCTGTCTGTTCATGATGCCGGCGAAGAACTTCGTGGAGTTGTTCGCTGTCTGCTGGCGTTAATGCGGTTAACTCGATCTCGCCTACTCGGATGCCTGCTGAATTGATGCGATCACGGACAGCGTCGAGAAGATACCCAACCCCACCGGACATCCCCGCCGCGACGTTACGACCAGTTGGCCCGAGGATGACGGCAATACCACCTGTCATGTATTCGAGTGCATGGTCACCCACCCCTTCAGCGACTGCGGTCACACCGGAATTGCGTACACAGAACCGCTCCCCTGCCAAGCCTCGAATAAAAATTTCCCCTGAGGTAGCGCCATAGGCGACAACGTTGCCCGCGATGACGTTGCTTTCCGCGATCAATTCTGTTGCGGAGCGGTCTGGTCGGATCACGAGCACTCCCCCTGACAAACCCTTGCCGAGGTAATCGTTGGTATCACCGAAAAGACGCATCTGAATACCTGCCGGCACAAAAGCGCCAAATGATTGCCCTGCCGAACCAGTGAATTCAATTCTGATCGTGCCGGGCGGCAAACCTTGCGGGTGTCGTTTTGTTAACTCGTGACCGAGCATCGTACCCACTGTTCGGTTCACATTACGAATCGGAGATACCAGATTGACCAGCTCACCCCGCTCCAATGCATCGTGACTCATCGAAATGAGGTGATGGTCTAGCGCTTTCTCTAGGCCATGATCTTGGCCAGTCACTTGGCGTCGAGAGCTGCCGGGTGCAAGTTCGACTTCAGCAAGGATAGGAGAAATGTCTAAGCCGGATGCTTTCCAATGCGACACCGCCCGCTCGGCGTTCAAAAGGTCAACTCGACCAACAGCTTCATCCAGTGATCGCAAACCTAACTCAGCTAACAATTCACGAACTTCGTATGCGATGTACTCAAAGAAAGTTTCAATGAACTCAGGCTTACCACTGAACCGGGCACGCAACTCCGGGTTTTGAGTTGCAACACCCACCGGGCAGGTGTCGAGGTGGCATACCCGCATCATGATGCACCCACTGACCACCAAGGGCGCGGTGGCGAAACCAAACTCCTCTGCGCCCAATAAGGCAGCGATAACCACGTCACGACCGGTTTTCATTTGACCGTCAACCTGAACGACGATCCGATCACGTAATCCGTTCAAGAGGAGAGTCTGCTGGGTTTCCGCTAAACCAAGCTCCCATGGCGCACCCGCATGCTTAAGGCTCGTCAACGGAGAAGCACCAGTGCCTCCGTCATGCCCGCTAATAAGGACGACATCCGCATGCGCTTTGCTCACCCCAGCGGCAACTGTTCCCACCCCCACCTCAGAGACCAATTTGACATGTATTCGAGCTGATGGGTTCGCGTTCTTCAAATCGTGAATGAGCTGAGCAAGGTCTTCGATGGAATAGATGTCGTGGTGAGGAGGCGGAGAAATCAACCCCACACCGGGAGTCGAGTGTCGGGTTTGAGCTACCCAGGGATATACCTTATGTGCCGGCAACTGCCCGCCTTCACCCGGTTTCGCCCCTTGAGCCATCTTGATTTGAATGTCATCAGCGTGCGTGAGATACATGCTGGTGACACCAAACCGGCCCGAAGCGACTTGCTTAATTGCGCTTCGCCGCGTGGGGTCTAGCAGACGATCAACGTCCTCCCCGCCTTCACCAGTATTGGAACGAGCACCCAGACGGTTCATTGCGATTGCCAATGTTTCATGTGCCTCTTGGCTAATCGAACCGTAACTCATGGCCCCAGTGGAAAACCGACGCATGATTGCTTCAATCGGCTCAACCTCATCAATGGAGATTGCCCGAGGAGAACCGTCGTCGCTGGTCCGTAGTTGAATCAGCCCCCGAAGCGTCATTAATCGCTCAGAATGCTCATCAACCCCAGTGGTGTACTGACGGAAGATGTCATATCGGCGGGCTCGGGTAGCGTGCTGTAGCCGAAATACGGTTTCCGGGTCAAAAAGATGTGGTTCGCCTTCCCTGCGCCATTGATATTCGCCACCAATGTCAAGACGACGATGTGCTGCCGGTGTGCCGTCTGACGGGTAAGCATTCTCATGACGACGGGCGGTCTCTTCGGCGATGACGTCCAACCCGACGCCACCCAATTGGGATGTTGTGCCGGTAAAAAATTCGGCAACAAGTTCCTGGGAAAGCCCTAATGCCTCAAAGACTTGGGCCCCTCGATAGGAGGCAACCGTTGAAATCCCCATTTTGCTCATCACTTTGAGGACGCCCTTGCCGAGAGCGGTAATGAGGTTCCGAACGGCCAGATCTGGTGCGATCTGTCCAATAAAGCCACGTTGGGCAAGATCCTCGGCGGACTCCATCGCGAGATACGGATTAACCGCCCCAGCGCCATACCCGATGAGCAGAGCAACATGATGAACCTCACGCACATCACCGGCTTCAACAAGGAGCCCTACACGGGTGCGGGCTTTGCTGCGAATGAGGTGATGGTGCACGGCAGAGGTCAACAGTAAGGAGGGAATGGGCGCAAGGTCACGGCCCGAATCCCGATCAGAAAGCACGATGTACCGGGTACCACGCGAAACGGCCACATCGACTTCGGTGAATACTTCTTGAAGCCGGGCTCGGAGTGCCTTACCGCCACCATGGACGTTGTACAACCCCCGGATCACCGCAGTGGCGTGACTACGAGGATCACTTTCATCGCTGGCATGGACGATCTTAGCCAGCTCATCATTGTCGATTACCGGAAACGGGAGTGAGATTTGCCGGCAATGCTCTGGCGTCGCCGTGAGCGGGTTTAGCTCGGGGCCAATGGCGGACCCCAAGGATGTCACCAACTCTTCTCGGATCGCGTCAAGCGGTGGGTTTGTTACTTGCGCAAATAGCTGAGTAAAGTAATCGAAGAGCAAGCGGGGACGATCAGAAAGGATTGCAATGGGGGTGTCTGTGCCCATTGATCCAATCGGCTCCATAGCCGCCTTGGCCATAGGCGCAACAAGAATGCGCAGTTCTTCTTCAGTGAATCCAAAAACTCGCTGCCTGCGCTGCACCGACGCCGGCGTATGCACAATGTGCTCCCGCTCTGGCATGTCGCGCAATTCAATAAGCTCATCATTAAGCCATTGTTGATACGGATGCTGAGCCGCTATGTCAGTTTTGATTTCATCATCATCGATAATCCTGCCTTGTTCAGTGTCGACCAGGAACATACGCCCTGGTTGCAAACGACCTTTGTGCACGACGGAAGACGGCTTAAGGTCAAGCACGCCCACCTCGGAGGCGAGCACCACCAAACCATCATCAGTCACCCAATAGCGACCGGGACGAAGCCCGTTACGATCTAATACAGCCCCGATGAGTGTCCCGTCGGTGAAGGCAACACATGCAGGACCATCCCAAGGCTCCATAAAGGTCGAATGAAACTGGTAAAAAGCACGCCGCTGAGGATCCATCTCAGCATTGTTCTCCCATGCCTCGGGGATCATCATGAGCAAAGCATGAGGAAGGGAACGGCCTCCCAAATGGAGCAACTCCAATACTTCATCAAATGAAGCGGAGTCACTAGCGCCTGAAGGGCAGATAGGCGAGAGTCGGGCAAGATCGCCGGCGATGACGTCACTTGCGAGCTGGCTTTCCCGGGCGGCCATCCAATTGCGGTTGCCTTGGACGGTGTTGATCTCTCCGTTATGCGCGACGAGCCGGAAAGGATGTGCCAACGGCCACGACGGAAAGGTATTAGTCGAAAAACGTGAGTGAACTAGGGCCAGCCGAGTAGCAAATCGACGGTCGGAAAGATCAGGAAAAAATGGCTCTAGCTGCCCGGTCGTTAACATGCCCTTATACACCATTGTGCGGCACGAGAGCGACGGAAAGTACAGTTCTGCCTCGTGTTCAGCGCGCTTACGGAGCACGTAAGCGCGGCGATCTAAGGCAAGACCTGATACCTCCGAGGAGGTTGCTGTCACAAAAAGCTGGCGGAAAACTGGCATGCACTCACGAGCCACGCGCCCTACCAGATCAGGTGTAACCGGCACGTCACGCCAGCCCAGAACGTTTAAACCTTCTTCACCCGCGATGCGGGTGACGTGATTGATCGCAGCCAATTGGGCGGACGGATCTAAGGGCAAGAAAGCAGTCCCTACCGCGTAATGACCAGACTGCGGAAGAGGAAAATCAACAACGTCCCGAAAAAAGGCATCCGGAACTTGCGTCAAAATACCGGCGCCATCACCGACGGAAGGATCAGCGCCGGTGGCCCCGCGATGATCGAGGTTACGTAAAGCAGTCAACGCATGCTCGACGATGTCGTGCCCGGCCGTACCACGCATGGTCGCGACCAAGGCAACCCCGCACGCGTCATGTTCATGCTGGCCGTCATACAGACCAACTGATGACGGCGTGGCCGCGTTCTTTCCAGTACTCACTTGCGCAGGTCACCGTCCTTCTTATTTATGCACTGAATGAGCTACGCATCATCGCTAGCACAGTCCCGTGTATCACTGAGGTCGCCATCAGCGAAGCATGTGTGCTCGGGGGTGGGAAAGATATCGTCAGATCTAAGAGATGCAGAACGATTTACTCACACTGTTCCCGATGCAATGAAGCTATTCTACCGGACCTCACCGAAGACAAAAGTCTCCCTCGTTAAGGACTAACGTCCTCGTCGGCAGGGTAAGCCTTCCCGGTGCTTTGGTGGGTAAGCGTTGATTGTTCTTTTTCTTGTGAAGGCCGCCGCGCCCGCAAAGTACCAATGACAAAGGCACCTACTGCCATTGCCCCTACCACCGCTGAAGTCCACACGTTGAAGCGTTGCCCCCACAGCATCATCGACGGGTCAGTACGAAGTGTCTCAATGAACATCCGCCCCACGGTGTACAGGGCTACGTAGCAGGCAAAAGAGCGACCATGGTTCCACTGGAAGCGTCGGTCAGCAGCGAACACCACCCCGGCGACTCCTAGACACCACACAGATTCATAAAGAAAGGTGGGGTGATACGCCCCCGGAAGAAGAACCGGTTGCCCAACCGCGTTAAGCACTGCCGCACCGCGATCCAAATTCCATTCATGCACACGAAGACCCCACGGAAGGTCGGTGAGGCTGCCATAAAGCTCATTGTTGAACCAGTTACCCCACCTCCCGAACGCCTGAGCGATCGCGATTCCAGGAGCAGCAGCATCCGCAAACATGACCAGCCGATACCCATACCGGCGGCACGCCACCCAAGCGCCGAGCGCCCCGCCCGCCACCGCACCCCAAATACCCAAACCGGGCTGCCAGACTTTTACCGCATCCCATCCTCGACCGTCAGGGCCAAAATACTGATCCCACGAGGTAAGGACGTGATAGGCGCGGGCACCAAGAATCCCAGCCGGAATGGCGTAGGTCGTAATGTCCAACACTCCACCAGCACGGCCACCAGCAGCGTCCCAGCGCTTGGTCGTCACAATGACCGCGACAATGATGCCGGCCAGGATGCACAGGGCATAAGCCCTAATGGGGATCGGCCCTAATCGCCACACTGCTTGCGCAGGGCTAGGCAACTCGGTGATAACGCGCGTCGAGATTGCGAGATCAAACACTCGATGACCTTTTCATTAGCGAGTAATGTGCCGAATCGGGAACGTCTTTCCCGCGCGCACTCCTGCTGAGAGTTCAGCACTCAGCTGTGCGACAGCCTCAACTCCGGCAGCAGGGTCTGTCGCCTCCGCTAAACACCGAACCAATGCTGAACCCACGATCACTCCATCAGCAAAACCAGCCACTTGAGCTGCCTGCTCCCCAGTTGAGACCCCCAACCCTACGCAGACAGGAATAGAAGACACCTCCCGCACTCGCTGAACTAACGACTCAGCAGTATGCCCAACCGTGACTCGAGCACCAGTGACTCCCATCGTGCTCGCTGCATAGACAAACCCGCGGCATGCCTGGGTCGCAGTCTTGAGCCGGTTGGTTGGGGAACTAGGCGCAACGAGAAAAACTCGGTCCAGATCGTGATCTTCTGCTGCGGACAGCCAAGAAGTGGCCTCTTCCGGAATGAGATCTGGCGTGACTAAACCGGCCCCGCCAGCTGCCGCAAGAGTGGCTGCAAAATCGGCTACCCCCCACCGATCTACTAAATTCCAGTAAGTCATCACCAGTGGCGAAGCGCCCGCTTCAGCGATTGCTTCGACCGCCTTGAACGTGTCGCGCACCCGAGTCCCAGCACGAAGTGATGACTCAACAGCGTGCTGAATCACTTCGCCGTCCATGAGTGGATCTGAATATGGAACACCCACCTCGATAATGTCTACCCCCGCTTTAACCATTGCTTGCATTGCCTGAATAGAGGTCAGGAGATCAGGAAAACCTACCGGCAAATAGCCGATCAAAGCAGCTCGCCCCTCCTGGTGTGCCGCGGCTAGAACTGCTGAAACGCTCACTGAACCTGCCCCGGGGAAGCGGCTGCGCCTTGATCAACTAAACCGAACCAACGTGCAGCTGTGTCGACGTCTTTATCTCCTCGACCGGACAGGTTGGCTACCAGAATCGCTTGTGGGCCTAGCTCTCGCCCGATCGCTATGACACCAGCTAAGGCGTGCGCTGTTTCAATCGCTGGGATGATCCCCTCGGTTTGGCAGAGCAGTTTGAAAGCTGACATAGCCTCAGCGTCGGTAATTGGGCGGTACTCGGCCCGGCCTATGTCGTGAAGCCAGGCATGCTCTGGACCAACCCCTGGGTAGTCCAACCCAGCAGATATGGAGTGGCTTTCCTGAGTTTGACCATCGTCGTCTTGCAAAATGTATGACCGAGCACCGTGAAGGACGCCGGGCCGCCCGCCAGTGATACTTGCCGCATGGTGACCGGTATGCACTCCCTCACCCCCAGCCTCCAAGCCAATCAACCGAACATCTGCATCGTTGAAGAAAGATTGAAAAATACCGATCGCGTTTGATCCCCCACCCACACATGCCAACACTGCATCTGGGAGGCGCCCCGCCCGGTCCATTATTTGAACTCGCGTCTCATCACCGATAACCCGTTGCAGCTCACGGACTACACGAGGGAAGGGCGCGGGGCCAGCGACCGTTCCAATGAGGTAATGCGTGTGGTCAACATGGGTGACCCAATCGCGCATTGCCTCATTCATTGCGTCTTTCAAGGTGCGCGATCCTGCCCGGACTGGGACCACCTCCGCGCCGAGTAACCGCATTCGAGCAACATTCAACGCTTGCCGCTGGGTGTCTTGCTCGCCCATGTAGACCGTGCACTCAAGACCAAGAAGGGCCGCCGCCGTCGCTGATGCTACCCCGTGCTGGCCGGCGCCAGTCTCAGCAATGATCCGACGTTTTCCCATTCGCTGGGTCAGTAGCGCTTGACCCAAAACATTATTGATCTTATGGGATCCAGTGTGATTGAGATCTTCACGTTTCAAGAACACCCGAGCACCACCGGCGTGTTCGGCAAATCTTTCCGCTTCAGTTAGGGGAGTAGGCCGCCCGGTGTATTCGCGGAGCAACCCGTTTAGACGTTGACAGAATTCAGGATCTTCTTTCGCGGCTTGCCAGTGCGCGGCTAATTCGTCAAGGGCGGCAACGAGTGCCTCTGGTACGTAGCGCCCGCCGTATTCACCAAATTGAGTGGACGTTATTTCGGTTGCCGAATCAATGGCGGTCATGACGTCAGTGTCTCAGGTGCGCTGAAGAAAAGCCGACCGGAGTGGCACTCACCGAGCGTGGCGCAAAGCGGGATGCGCCCCAGCAGCAACGAGATCCGCAACGGCTGATCGCGCCGATTCGCCTGTCACCAGTGTTTCTCCTACCAGGACGGCGTGTGCACCGTGCCGGGCATACTCCAAAACATCATGTGGCCCACGGACCCCTGATTCAGCAACCCGCAATACACCGTCAGGAATTGAAGGAGCAAGGCGCGAAAAGGCAGTCCGGTCAACATCGAGCGTCCGTAAATTTCGAGCATTGATCCCGATAATCCGGGACTCTGCAGCTACTGCACGAGTGAGCTCATCTTCGTCGTGAACTTCAACTAAAACGGTCATGCCCAACGATTCGGCTCGTTCGCGGAGACCAATCAGTGCATCTTGAGTGAGCGCAGCGACAATGAGCAGAATGACGTCGGCACCGTGTGCGCGCGCTTCCCAAATTTGATAGCTACTCACAATAAAATCTTTACGAAGAATAGGAATATCGACGGCGCGACGGACCTCGTCCAAATCAGTTAGGGAGCCGTGGAAACGGCGACCTTCCGTGAGCACGCTCACCACGCTTGCCCCACCAGCGGCGTATTCCTGAGCAAGCATTGCTGGGTGAGCAATCGGTGCCAGGGGCCCTTTGCTAGGGCTCGCGCGCTTTACCTCCGCGATGACTTTGACCCCGCCACCAGCCAGCAGCGCAGCGTGAGCATCTTTTGCTGGGTCAACACGCTCAACGCGACGCTTCAGGTCATCGAGTGAGACCTGCTGTTGGCGCGCAGCAAGATCTTCGCGCACTCCCGCGACGATGTCATCCAGGACACTCAGCGAACTCACCTCACACGAGACAGATGTCGGTGAACAATTCGACTGTAGTTGAAGCAAATTGTCGCTTTGTTGGGCGGGGTGGTGTCGAAACTGAGGCGCAGGAGGAATGTGCGCCAGGCCTGCACATGCGCCTCAGCCTTGTTCATCACTCATGAAGAGTTCACGACCTGAGTTTTCGCGGTCTTGTCGTGCCACCCTTGTTCCCGACCAGAGTCGTCAAAAAATGGAGACAACATCACTACGAGATACCCAATGCCACACGTAACCAAACCTGCGCCTAGTGGAATAACCAAACGAATTGCTGCTGGGCCAAAACCAGGGACACGGCCATCCGCTTCTCGAAGAATTTTTATTCCCATAATTTGCTTACCGAACGTGGCTCCGCGGAGTGCGATGAGCACCATTTCGTAAGCCAAAAGAACGATTGAGGCAAGAATGGAATACAAGAAATAGGCAACAATAATGTTTCGCCCGGCAGTGCTGGTGATAGTGCCATCTGCATTCACCTGAATTGTTGACGCGGTACCTCCAATGAACACACCTACAAGCACCGTGAGAACAATTGCGACAATCGCCGAGTCAATAATCCTCGCGACTAAACGCTTGGGCATTCCTGGAATTCCTTTACCAGGCAATGCGGGTGTTCCTCCGAAACCATCTGAACCCTGGCCTGGGAGCGGAGCTATATGCGACATGGTGAACCCTCCTCCAAGAACTCAGGCTGCGCCCGGTGCGGGCCGCGCGAATCGCAACCCTACTCCCCTGAGTGCCCCAGATCACGGCAATGACAGACCTGACCCTAAATCACTTGGTGTTTAAGAGTGAACTTATGGCGCAAGAAAATTAAACCCGGGCATATTCCGTAATACCCAAAAAAATATCAACAGCCCGAGGGAGATACTTCCCATGACAATTGCTTTGCCGCGCCGAATGCTGGCTGAACTCACCGCTACTGGAATGACTCGCGGCAGGGGTTTATCGGCGAAAGCAGCTGACATCCAACGAAGCCACCACACCATGGCGAAGGCAACCCCGATCACCGTCACCGGATTACTTGACAAGGCCGCCACTACTTCGCCCTCAGTGAGTGCATGCACTGCCCGCAGTGATCCACAGCCCGGGCAATACCACCCTGTCACAGCGAGAAAAGGGCAGATCGGATAACGACCAGGGATGTTTGGGTCGATAACTGCCACCACTGCGGTGGCGATCGAACCGACACCGCCCACAACGAGGGGACGCAACCGTGGTGATCGAAACATTCGCCAGTGGTGATGTGGGGTTGCCACCTCAGCAGGCTGTGGCGCAGGTGAAGAAGTCACTCGCTATCACTCGTGAGCGGGCTGACCAGGAGGTCGCATGGGTTCGGCGCCATGACCAGCAAGTTGAAGAAGCTTGCCGGCAACCCCACCGAGCGCAATCACGACAGCTCCTACCACGAACCACACCACTGAACCAGCAATGACAGCTCCGCTCATCACCGCGCTGCCGACGATGACAAATACGACGCAAGTCCATGCCGCAAGACTGCCGCCATGGTGTTCTTGGCTGTGTTGTGTCGTGGGAGAAGACGTGTGCGTCAAGTTTCGACGATGCGCCTGAGAGTGCTGATCAACGGAATCCTGAGGTGAGACGGAAATCATGAAAATCCTTTCATCTACGGGACAGGACGTTCAGGTCATCATCCCGGTCACAGAGTTCGAACCTTAGTGTGACAAATCTTTTCGGGTCGGATCATCGCCTTGACTGAGTGCGTCCCACCAGGCTGACGCATTGTCTTCAGGAGCGTGATCAACCGGGGGTAACCGCTCAAAACGAGTGGACTGACGTGAAGAGTCACCCCGAAAGACCAGGTGAATTCCACTGATCATCGCCATCGACGTGGCAGCGATCACGAGTGTTAACCAGAACGACACCACCCCAACCTCAATATCTGGTCGACTGGCGCCAGTTAATTCCACGATCTGTGCGCGGACAGCTTCTTTCGGGTTTCGCCAGGCAAGGACTGTACAGACCATCGCGGTAGCACTACCACACGCCACCACCACGCCAAGAGCTCGGCGAATCGGCGGTGGAGCCACCGTCATTGCAGCCAGCGCCGCGCCGGCCACGAAAGTCGCAGCCAGAATCAGAGGTACTGCTTGCTGACCGGTGATGTCCTCGCTGATCGGGCCGAGCACGGGACCGGCATCGACGCGAAGTTGGAACCACACCTGAGTGGATCCAATCCAACCCACGACAAGAGCGACGGCAAGAACAACGAGTGGACGACGCGCGCGCGTTGATTGTGAACGTTGCGGCGAAGGATTAGCCAATGAGGCCAGCCCCTCATGACTCATGACTCACCACCGCAACGGGAAGGTCGCGTCCGGCAAAGCAACTACCTGAACCGGTATGACAGGCACTTCCGACTTGGTCCACTCGGATGACTACAGCGTCGCCGTCGCAATCGATGGCTGCTGCCCGGACCCATTGAATGTGACCACTGGTGTCTCCTTTGCGCCAGTACTCACGGCGGCTGCGGCTCCAGAAAGTCACCCGCCCGGTCGTGAGAGTACGGTGCAAGGCTTCATCATTCATCCACCCCACCATGAGGACCTCATCGGTGATGTGATCTTGAACTACCGCGCACACCAGACCTTGTTCGTCGCGTTTCAGCTGAGCCGCGATGTCAGCCGCCAGAGACGGTGGTTGCGGCTGGCTAGGTTGGGGTTCTTGTGTCACCACATCATCGTCCTGCACGTATGGACCCGCACTGCAGGTGGTCTAGAAGTATGTTCTACGACGAATGGTGTGCTGTCCAACTTGCATGGAGCGCCGCGTAGTGACCACCGGCTGCGACGAGCTGTACCGCCGGACCGCGTTCTGCAATCGCACCGTTGACCATCACGAGGATCTCATCGGCTGCCTCGGCGGTCGTGAGCCGGTGCGCAATGGTGACTGACGTACGGCCCTTGGCGAGGGACTCTAAAGCGGAATGAATTCTTGCCTCAGTTGCCGGATCAACAGCAGACGTCGCTTCGTCTAGCACCAATACATCGGGATCTATCAGATACGCCCTGGCTAATGCGACGAGTTGACGCTCCCCAGCCGATAACGATTCACCACGTTGCCCTACCTGAGTCGCTAAGCCATTAGGCAGGCCGCGCACCCAATCTGACAACCCGAGAGCCGTGTATGCCGCGTTAATGTCCTCAACACTGGCGGCCGGCTGACTCACGGCTGTGTTAGCTGCCACAGTGCCCTGGAAGAGAAAACCCTCCTGCGGGACAAGCAGAACTCGGCTGCGCAGGACAGCTAACGGGATGTCCCGCACATCCTGATCGTCAAGCAGGATTCGCCCGGCTATTGGATCCATCAGGCGGACCAACAGTTTGGCGAAAGTCGATTTACCAGAACCGGTCTCTCCCACGATTGCGACCTGGGAGCCCGCCGCAATTTTCACGTCAACATCGCTCACCACCACTGGTCCGTCCGGGTAGGCGTAGGACACCCGCTCGAAGGTCACAGCGGTGGGGCCGGATCGCGTTCTCGTCACTAGTGATTCTGGTGCAATAGGTGGGTCAACAACATCTGCCGGCAGATCTATCACAGCGAGCACCCGCCGCCACCCGGCAATAGCGTTCTGCATTTCGTTGAGCGCCTCGACACCAACTTGAACAGGCCCAGTAAACAGCTGAACTAAAAAGAGAAACGCCAACAACTGACCGAGAGTCAACTGGTCAGAACTCACTTGGTACGTGCCCACCAACATCACTGCCGCTGAGGTGAGGCCGGTCACTAAAACACCAAACGAAAAAGACGTCACCACCTGAATGGAGGATCCCACTGCCGCCGCACGGTGCTCAGCCACCGCTTGATTGATTCGCTCCGCAGTGCGTCGCTCAACGCCGTACGCCCGAATCACAGGCGCACCAATCACTGCTTCCGAAATCACTGACAACATGACGCCGACTCGTGCTCGGACCTGCTGGTAAGCCCGGGCTACTCGCCGCTGAAGGAGCGGACCACTGGCGAGAACTGGTAGAAAGCACGCCCAAGTCACCCCAGCCAAAATGGGCGAATAAAAGATCATCAACCCGGTAGCCACGACCAACTGAAGAGACGACAAGAGCAAAAGCAAACCACCAAAAGAGACGAACGCTGAGATGGTGTCCACATCGCTTGTCACACGGGAGACCATCGAACCTCGACGTTCAGTGTTCTGCGTGAGCGTTGACAAATCATGCACGTGCCGAAACGCACTTACTCTTAGACTCGATAACCCGCTCTCAGCGGCACCAAAAAGGCGAGTTAAAACGGTGTAACTACTGACAGCAGTGATGACCACGGCAATGAATCCCCCCGCCAAAAGCCACCCCACTATCCACGGGTCCAAGGACTGCCCAGGCGCCAACGCACGGTCAACAATTTGTTGCACCAACAAAGGGACAACAATTTGACCAGTGACACTGATCACAGCAAGGCATAAGGTGACGAACGCGCCGCGACGGAATTCCGGCGAAAGCTGTAGGGCCCGCTGAAGCGTAGTGAACGTGCTGGCAGAACTGTGCGTCTCTAATGTGTGGCCCGCACTAAGCGGCGGTGGGTTTTGTGAGTCGGTGCGGGCCGTACTCATCGGGAATTCCCCGCTGCTGATTCAGTGCCCTGACGAGATTGCCGCTCATAAGCCAACACTAGGGCGCGATAACGCTCATCACGGGCCATGAGCTCATCGTGAGTGCCATGATCTAAGACCTGCCCCGAATCGAGATGAACGACTTGATCCGCCAACGCAATCGTGGCCTGCCGATAGGCGACCACCACCACCGACATCTCACTTTCGTCGCCATGAAGACTCCCCAAGATCGCCGCCTCGATCGTGGGGTCCACCGCGGACGTGGCGTCGTCCATGATGAGCAGCCGAGGTTGCCGGATAAGCGCCCGCGCTAAAGCAATGCGCTGCCGTTGACCGCCAGACAACGTCACTCCTCGCTCCCCCACCTCTGTATCAAGCCCAGCAGGAAGCGCCGCGATGAAGCGGTCTGCTTGAGCTACCTGGAGCGCTGACCACACCCGAGCATCATCAGTATCGAACAGGGCGGGTTCAGCCAAAGTGATGTTCTCCCGGATAGTGCCATCGAAAATAAACGCCTGCTGTGGGACAACTGCAATAGCGCCAGAAAGCTCGCCTCGGGCGAGGTCACGAACATTGATTCCGTCAACGTCAATCCCCCCTTCATCGGGGTCAGCTAACCGAGCCAGCATCGTGACCACCGTGGACTTACCTGCTCCCGTGCGCCCCACCAATGCCACAGTCTGACCCGCGGGAAGATCAAAATCCACCCCACTCAGCACTTCACTACGCTGTTCACCTTTTTCATCGCGGTAGGCGTAGCGCACCCCGCGAACCCGCACCCCTAACGGAGCATCCCCCGATAGCCGCTGATCTCCATAAGCTAGCTCGCCCGTTGCGGTCAAGACTGCCTGGACGCGCTGCCATCCAACAACACTGCGCGGAAACTCACCTAGCACCCACCCAAAAGCACGAACTGGGAAACCCATCAACGAGAAGAGATACGCAACTTCAACAACAGCAGCGGCGTCTACTGCGCCCGCATCAACCCGTGCCACCCCGACCCCAAGAACCGCCAACACACCTAACCTCGGTAACGCTTCAATGAGCGGGTCGAAAACCCCGCGTACTCGCCCTACCGCCACGTTCGCATCACGCAGCGCCTCGGACACCGACGCGAACCGTGCTGTTTCTGCTGTTTCCAAGGTAAGGGATTTCACCACCAACGCCCCATCAAAACTTTCGTGAGCGACCCGAGACACTTCCGCCCGCAACTGCTGAGCCTGAGCAACACGCGGTGACATCACGCGCTGGTACACCACATTGATGGCAAACATCAGCGGGAACACGCCCAGACCAACCGTAGCCAAAATTGGGTCGGTCAAAGTCATGGCCACAGCAGCCACTAACAGCATCACCGCCACTCCTAGTGCCATTGGGAGGGGGGCGAAGATTTGCCAGATCGCCTCAACATCAGCATTAGCATTTGACAGCAATTGACCGGTCGGATGTCGTGCATGCCACGTCAGGGGTAACCGCAAATACTGGGCTACCACCCGTCGTCGAAAGATCGCCCCCAGCTCGTACATCGTGATAGCAGCAGCGACCCGGCGGACTGCCACACTGACCGTCAGAAGAATAACCACGGCCACCATCACGCCCAAACCCTGAACCATCGCGGCGCCGTCTACCACCCCTGATTCCCACGCGGGAACAACCACGCGGTCCGTGAACCGGCCCGCTGCCCACGCCATCCCCGTGGTCATCACCCCGTACACCACACTGGCGACAACAGCTACCGCGAACACGCGGGGAACCAACCGAATCCCTTGACCAACCACAAAAATGCCACGACGTACGGTGTATTCATTTGGCGTTGCGCCCCTCGACCTCACACCTCAGAGTCGCATGCCTCGTCCTCTCTTCCACATGCGAGTTCACCCAACCCGAGACAGGATCAGCACATGACGCGCTACGCAGCCGCTGAACGAGCCGAGCTTTGTGACACCCTGCTCCGACTTGGGCCTCAGGGAGCCACGCTGTGCCAAGGGTGGACTACTCGTGACCTTGCCGAACATCTCGTCCTTCGTGATCAACGGCCGGACGTACTAGCTGGCAGCGCCCTACCAGCAGCGGTGGTGAACTCCGCCCTCCTGGGGCGGCTTGACATCACGCGGCGGATTTCAGCTATCCAAGACAAGATCGCCAGTACTAGTTGGGCTGACCTCATCGCTCAACTTCGGGCCGGCCCACCGTCATGGAATCCCACTCGTCTTTCTGCTGTGAACGAGACCGTGAACGCGGCTGAGTTCTTCATTCACCACGAGGATGTCCTGCGGGCGACCGAAGGTTGGACCACCCCACGGGAAATTGCCACTGACACGAGCCGAATATTGTGGCGCTCCAGTCAGGTTCTGGGTCGGATTGCCTTGCGACACAGCCTGATTGGGGTGGAGATTGTGGTTCCTGAATTAGGCCGGGCGATCGTCAAACGACGTTCCCTCCTTGTCCGCGTCACCGGCACTGCTCCTGAAGTATTGCTCTACGTCGCGGGAAGACGAGCCGTGGCACAAGTAGCTCTTGATGGTTCCCCGGAGGCGATCCACGCATTGGCGAACACCACCGGAACGATCTAGCTACTGAACTGCCTCACTACCCCAGCGAACTGGGTAGCCAGCGCCGGCTAACGCCGTTTTCACCTCGGCGATTTGAACGTGACCAAAGTGGAACACGCTGGCTGCCAGGACAGCGTCCGCACCAGCGGCGACTGCGTTGACACAATGCTCTGGCTTCCCTGCCCCGCCACTGGCTACTAATGGAACTCGCACCGCAGCCCGCACCAGCTCGATGAGGTGAAGATCAAAACCCTCCCGAGTGCCATCGGCATCCATCGCGTTCAAAAGAATTTCTCCTGCACCCAATTCAGCGGCCTGAGCTGACCACGCAACGGCGTCAATACCAGTGCCTTCTCGGCCGCCATGAGTGGTGACTTCAAAGCCCGAGTCGGTAGTAATACCAAGCCGGCAGCGACGAGCATCAACACTGAGCACCACCACTTGGGCACCGAAACGATCCGCGACCTCAGCGATCAACTCAGGGCGTTTAATCGCCGCGGTATTAATCCCAATTTTGTCTGCCCCGGCACGCAGGAGGCGATCAACGTCGGCGACAGATCGAACCCCGCCCCCCACGGTTAACGGGATAAACACTTGTTCGGCCGTTCGGGAGACGACATCCAGCATGGTGCTTCGGTCATCGCTGGACGCGGTGACGTCCAGGAAGGTAAGTTCATCGGCACCTTGCTCGTCGTATCGGGCGGCTAACTCCACCGGATCCCCGGCGTCGCGCAAATTGACGAAATTCACTCCTTTGACCACCCTGCCGGCATCAACATCCAGACATGGAATCACCCGAATCGCCAACGCCATGCGCAGAGTTTACTGAGCTGCTTGGCACAGTGAGGGCATGGCACCAATGCGTCAGATCGCAACCCGAATTGCTGCCCGCACCCACCTGGCAACGCCACGATGCGGATTCAGTCGTGTGGTAGCCATTGACGGTCGTAGCGGAGCCGGGAAAACAACATTGGCGGCGGCGCTCTCCACCGAATTAAGCAACGCCCCAGTGCTCGCAATGGATGAGATTTACCCGGGCTGGGATGGCCTCTCCGCTGGGGCTCAAATGCTGGTAGAGGATGTGCTCACCCCGCTCGCTCATGGACACGATGGTCGTTGGCGGACCCATGACTGGCAGGCAAACCGGCCCGGGCCTACCCGTGTGGTTACCCCAAGCCCAGTGTTAATCATCGAAGGGTGCGGTGCAGGCAACAAGGCCGCTACACCGTATTTATCACTCCTGGTGTGGGTAGATTGCCCGGACCATCTTCGGCGTCAGCGAGCGCTGGCGCGGGACGGGTCATCATATGGACCGCATTGGCGCCGCTGGGCGGATCAAGAAGAACACTATGCACAGCGCGACAAAACTGCGGAACGTGCGGACTTACGAGTCGATCTCGGGTGACCCTCCCGGCGCGGCATGTGATGCACCCCATGTTTGATGGAGCGCCACCAGCCGCGATACTTCCTGGGTGGCGGACTCACGATCCGCACGTTGAATTGCCATCACCGGGACATCGTCGCCGTCCTGCATCAGCAATGTCACCCACGGGTCGCCGTCAGCGAATCGGACGGCGGTGATGTCAAGCCAACGAACCTGCCGAGTCACCAACAGGTTACGGACCGAGAGATGCGCGGTGGTCGGAATCGCGCGCACGGTGGCGTACCGCCACAGCAGCCAGGTCATCCCCGCACCAAACGCGGCAAACAAAGCAGAATCGATGGCATCCCAACCACGAATACCCGCACCAGGCAGAAGGACCGTCAACGTTCCGAACAGGACCACCGCGCATCCTGCCGACACTCCTGACACCTGCCGGGAACGGCGAGAGCGGAAAACCGCATACGGAACATGGCGTGGTCTTTCATGCGCCCTTCCTCGGAATGACCGCATCTCACAGTCGACAAGCGTGAATGTCAGTCACCAAGATGGCCCGTGCCCCCAACTCGTAAAGCTCGTCCATCACATGATTGGTGCCGCGACGGGGGACCATCGCGCGGACCGCGGCCCACGCCCGGTCCTGTAATGGGCTCACGGTGGGGGATTCCAAACCGGGCGTGATGGCGCAGGCACGGTCAACAAGGTCCAGCGGAATGTCGTAGTCCATTAAGACGTATTGGCGAGCAACTAAAACACCTTGCAGTCGTCGGCGCACGACCTCCACGCGAGGATCCACTGCGGCGCCAGCTCGGGCAATCAATACGGCTTCGGACTCCAGCAGCGGCTCCCCAAAGACAGCGAGACCAGAAGCACGCAACGTGGACCCGGTTTCCACGACATCCGCGATCGCATCCGCCACCCCTAACCCGACTGACGTTTCGACTGCACCGTCTAAGCGAACGACCTCAGCGGTGACACCATGGGCCCCTAAATAGGAACGAACCAAACCCGGATAGGACGTCGCGACCCGCCGACCAGCCAAATCAGCAACAGTCAGTTCGCTGCCCGAGGGCGCAGCGAAATGGAATGTGGAGCGACCAAAGCCAAGTGACAACACCTCTTCCGCGGTGGCCTCGCTGTCTAGGAGGAGGTCGCGCCCGGTAATACCGATGTCAACCGTGCCGGCACCGACGTACACCGCAATGTCACGAGGACGCAGATAAAAGAACTCGACCTCATTCTCAGGATCGGTCAAGGTGAGCTCGCGGCCACCGGACCGCTGTCGATATCCGCTTTCCCGCAACATATCTGACGCTGATTCGCTCAGCGACCCTTTATTGGGGACGGCAATCCGGAGCATGATCCCTCTCATAAATGCGTGTAAACGTCGTTCAAGGTAAGACCGCGATCCACCATCAGGACTTGCACGTGATAGAGCAACTGGCTGATTTCTTCCGCTGCCCGCTGAGGCCCCTCATGTTCGGCGGCCATCCACACTTCGGCGGCTTCTTCAACAATTTTTTTACCAATGGCGTGCGTTCCCGCATCAAGCTCGGCAACCGTCTGAGAACCCTTAGGACGTCGAGTCGCTTTATCTACGAGCTCGGCAAATAATTCATCGAACGTCTTCACGATCTGTCATCGTACGGCCCGAGGAGAAAACGTCACCCGCTAACTCCCCGGGCTGGTCATTGGCTCACGAGATGGAGCGTCAGCTCACGGCTCGCTCTCTTGACCCAGCGGAACGGACAGCACTCGGTAATGGAACCAGCTGAGCGATGGCGGCACGCGCCGTCGCCATGTTCGCGTCAATCTCATCGGGAGACCTGCCCCACACTTTCACGAAAGCTACGTCGGTGATGCCGATGAAGCCTAAGAGCGCTCGCAGGTACGGCTCCACAAAGTCCAACCCGCCAGCAGTCAAATCAGCAGGGTCACTCCCGGAGGACGTCAGCACAACTGCGCGTTTACCGCGCAAAAGACCAACCGGCCCATGCGGACCAAACTGAAAAGTGCGACCTGCCCGGGCGATCTGATCAACCCAGGCTTTCAGGGCTGCTGGGATGGCGAAGTTGTACATTGGCGCGCCGATCACCACAACATCGGCGGCTTCCACTTCGCTAATCAGGGTATCGCTGCGAGACAACGCAAATCGGTGTGTTGGGCCATGCTGGTCGGGCGCTGAATACACCGCACCAAGCCACGTTTCCGTGACGTACGGCACAACTTCGACGTGCACGTCCCGATAGGTCACGGTGCTTTCGGGGTCAGCAGCCAACCACTGGTCAATGACTTCGCTACTTAAAGCTCGGGTCATCGAGTCGGTTGTTCGAGCACTGGAATCAAGGTGCAAAAGATGAACCACGGGCTTCTCCTTTGGTCGCGGGACTAAGCAAAGTTAAGCTCAGTCATCGGGCCCAACAACGAAAAAGCACGCCCTGTTCCCCTTGCTCGAATGAAACGAATTAGCCCACTGGCTGATAAGTAGTCGTTCGTTGCCGAATTGGTCGAGAAATACCCTCCGCAATCGTCATGAGCTCAGTGACTGTCTTAGCTGATCCGTGCATTGAGCCGGCCATCCGGCTGATTGTTTCCTCCATCAACGTGCCACCAAGATCATCTGCGCCGCCGGTGAGCATCTGCTGAGTGCCCGGAGCCCCCAACTTCACCCACGACGTTTGAATATGCGCGATCCGGCCATGCAAAAGCAGCCGGGCGACAGCATGCACCGCTCGGTTGTCCCGCAGCGTAGGACCAGGACGAGCCACCCCCGCGAGGTACACCGGGGCGTTGGTGTGCACAAATGGGAGTGGGACGAACTCGGTAAAACCGCCAGTCGCGTCCTGCACGTGGGCGAGAGTGCGTAAATGCGCCACCCAATGCCGCGGATGATCCACATGCCCATACATCATCGTGGCGCTGGAGGGTAAACCCACCTGATGCGCGGTGGTGACAACCTCGATCCAATCCGCCGTGGGTAACTTGCCCTTGGTGAGGACCCAACGGATATCATCGTCCAAAATTTCCGCTGCCGTGCCGGGGATAGAACCCAACCCCGCTTCCTTAAGCTCAACCAGCCAGTCGCGGACAGAGACGCCTTCCCGTGCCGCGGCGGTCACGACCTCCATCGGAGAAAACGCATGTACGTGAATCTCCGGAGCCGCCTTCTTGACCGCGCGAACAATATCCGCGTACGCGCCGGGGCCTAAGGTGGGAGAAATCCCGCTTTGAATACACACTTCTGTAGCCCCGGCGGAAGAGGCTTCGGCAGCTCTAGCCGCTACTTGATCCCGAGACAACACATACGCATCTGGGTCATCCGCGCGTTGGGCGAAGGCGCAAAAACGACAACCGACATAGCAGACGTTAGTCACATTGATGTTGCGATTCACGACGTAGGTAACGTCATCACCAACAACGTCCCGACGCACCTGGTCGGCTAAAGCGGTTACCGCATCTAAGTCGGGCCCATCTGCGGTGATGAGGGTCAGATACTCAGCGTCAGTTAGCGCAGCAGGGTCACGTTCAGCCCGCCGTAAAGCGGTTTTCACCGGACTTGACCCAGCCAGATCCACTGACCACCGTGCCCCCGGCTCGGGGAACGCACCATCCTTGAAGCTACCCCCCAGCCGCGCTTCAACCATTCCCCAATCGCCATACACCTGCGCGGTATCCCCCCGCTGGAGTTGGCGCCGTCCGGCAATATCGATGTCTTGATGCAGATCCGTTCGACCGGACTCGACCCACCCACCGTCTGGCTCCTGCCAAGGCAAACCCACGGGATACACCTGCGCCGACGCTAATCCAGTTTCAGGATCAGCTAAGGCCCGGACGTGGGCCTCTACTCTGGAGTCAAGCCATGGTCGTTGCCCACTCAAACTTTCCCGGACGTAACGCGGACCAACCGTCAAGCGCTCCGCCAAACGCAATCCGTGATCAGCCGTCCACCTTGCTAGATGATCCAACTGCGGCCAGGGACGTTCTGGATTGACGTGATCTGGAGTAACCGGAGAAACCCCACCCCAATCATCCACACCCGCCGCGAGCAAAGCACCGATCTGGTGCGGAGCAGACAAATTCGGGGGCACTTGCACACTTACTGATGGGCCAATCAAAAGACGGGCCACCGCGATAACCGCGAGGAATTCTTCGTCGTCCATATCTGCGGTAGCACGCATCGCGGTATCTGGTTTTGCCCGGAAGTTCTGCACAATGATTTCTTGAACACCCCCGTACTCACGGGCCACCCGGCGAATTGCTAGCAATGAATCTACTCGGTCTGCCGCGGTTTCGCCGATCCCCACCAAGACACCGGTAGTGAATGGGACCCCAATTCGACCCGCATCTTCTAAGACCCGCAAACGGACTGCCGGGTCTTTATCCGGTGAACCGTAATGCGCCCCGCTGGGCTGCTCAAAAATGGCTCGGGATGTTGTCTCCAGCATCATTCCCATCGACGGTGCGACTGGCTTGAGCCGATGCAAGTCAGCCCAACGAAGAACCCCAGGGTTGAGATGCGGGAGTAGGCCTGTTTCTTCCAACACCCGAATCGCCACCGCTCGGAGATACGCAAGCGTGTCGTCGTAGCCATGTTCGTTGAGCCACTGCCGGGCAGCTGGCCACCGTGCCTCGGGACGGTCCCCCAGGGTGAGAAGCGCTTCCTTGCAGCCCTGCTTGGCGCCTCGCCGCGCAATAGCGACTACCTCATCAGGGTTCAGGTACGCCGCCGGAACCCGGCCGGGGACCGTTGCGAAGGTGCAATATCGACAGCGATCCCGACATAACTTGGTGAGCGGAATGAAAACTTTGCGAGAGTAAGTGACCACCCCAGGACGACCCGCAGCGACCATTGCCGCGTCCCGGACGGCGGTAGCCGCACGGCATAGCTCCTGTAAATCCGCGCCTCGCGCAGTCAAAAGATCGCCAGCCTCCGCAGGCGTGAGGCTTTTACCGTCTCGCGCTCGGGCAAGGACACGCCGAAGTCCGCTCACAAGCCCACGGTAATCAGCATCGAGAGCACACCGCACTATGAGGGCAGTCATGGATCAGGTGGAACAGCAATAACGTCATTGGGTGTACTCGCGTAACGCGAGCGCAGTACGCAAGGCAGCCACTGCTGCCTCATATCCCTTGTCTTCAGGAGCACCAGGTACGCCTGAGCGCTCCCTTGCTTGATGTTCGTCATCGCACGTCAACACCCCGAACCCCACCGGGACACCGGATCGCACCGACACGTCAGTCAAACCTCCAGTGGCTGCTTGGCACACGTATTCGAAATGTGGGGTGCTCCCGCGGATCACTACCCCCAATGCGATGATCGCGTCCACGTGTGGGGCGATCCGCGAAGCAGCTACCGGTAATTCAAAAGTACCAGGAACATCCACTCGGATGACCTGGGTAATACCAGCCTCGGTCAACGCCCGCTCAACACCCCCATGCAATGCAGCGATGATCTCCTCGTGCCAGGACGCTGAAATGACCGCCACGCGAAAACCGCCCGCACCGCTAGGGCTGGTTAGCACTGGGGCTCCGGTCTTGCTCATCGCTGGCCTTCGCTCTCATGATGGTTACGGGTGGAAGTAGCTGCGGATGCAGGGGGAAGCACGTGCCCGAGCCGATCCCGTTTGGTTGCCAGGTAGGTAGCGGCTTCAGAGGATCCGAAAAGTAATGGCACCTGCTCAATGATGGTGATCCCATGCATCGTCAAACCCGCGACCTTCGCTGGATTGTTTGTCAGCAATCGAACCGAAGTGACGTGCATGTCACGCAAAATGCTGGCCGCTGCGCCGTATTCCCGGGCGTCCACCGGCAAACCAAGGTGGATGTTTGCGTCAACGGTGTCAGCACCAGCGTCTTGCAAGCTATAAGCCGCGATCTTGGCGAGCAGACCTATCCCCCGACCTTCCTGCCCCCGTAAATACACCACCATCCCCCCGTCTTTATTGATCGCCTGCAACGACGCCGAGAGTTGAGCCCCACAGTCACACCGAGTCGATCCCAGCGAATCACCAGTGAGGCACTCCGAATGAACGCGGACAAGCGTGGGTGGAGTGGGTGTCAGTGGAAGAGAACTGAGCGAATCAGCCACGATCGCTAGATGGTCGGCTCCAGTCCAGTGATCGCGATACGCATAAACGGTGAACTCACCGAAGCGAGTAGGCAACCGGCTCGTCGCCACTCGCACCACACGGTCACTGTGAGCGCTAAGACTGGCGCCCACGTTCATCGGACTAACAGTGCCCATGTCAGAGTCATCGCTGCTCACGCCTTTGGCGCCCGAAGCTGGATATGACTGGGTCGACTCAAACCCACGTTCGTCTAAGGTCAAGGGCAGCCCGGCGGTCATTCGATCGCGTCGCCACTGAACCAAATCGGCTACCCGCAAAGTAGCGAGGTCGTATCTCTTCGCCAGCTCAGCTATTTCTGGGCCGCGCATCATTGTGCCGTCGTCACAGGTGACTTCGGCAATAACAGCAACCGGCGCCAACCCAGCGATCCGACACAAATCAACAGCTGCTTCGGTATGGCCGGGGCGATCAGCGACACCGTGAGGTTGAGACCGCAACGGCAAAAGGTGACCAGGCCGCACGAGATCATGAGCGGTGGTCGTTGAGTCGGCAAGCAGACGGGCAGTCAACGCGCGGTCAGCGGCGCTGATCCCCGTAGTCACTCCCTCGCGCGCGTCAACAGTTACGGTGTACGCGGTTTGGCGAGGATCCTGGTTATCGGCGACCATCAACGGCAAGGCAAGCCGGTCCGCCACATCATCTGGCATTGGTACGCACAACAACCCTGACGTATGCCGGATTGTCCACCCAATCCAGTGCTCGGTCGCGTATTGCGCCGCAAGAACGACATCACCTTCGTTCTCACGATTGGTGTCATCCATGATGAGCACTGGGCGACCCGCCCGAAGCTGATGCACCGCCTTGATCAGCGCGACGTCCAACGAAGGAGGGGGATGATGCGGTGTCCTAGGAATTGTCATGCGGGTGCCACCGTGACCCCGGCCAAAGCAGGAAACTCCCCTGGCTCGCTCGTCGAAAGTAAGCGGTGAACGTACTTTCCTATGGTGTCCACTTCAAGATTGACCTCTGCGCCAATCGAGCACGTTCCTAGAGTGGTCAGTGTCAATGTGGTGGGAATGAGTGAAACCGCGAACGTCCCCGCAGCGTCATCGACGTCGGTCACTGTGAGCGAAACACCATCCACGGTGATCGATCCTTTGAGGACGACGTAGCGAGATATTGCCGGCGGAAGGGTGATGGTCAGCACATCCCAATGGGGGGTGTGTTGTCGGTCGACCAGTTGCCCCACCCCATCAACGTGCCCCGAAACAATGTGCCCACCGAACCGGCCACCTGCCACCATCGCGCGCTCTACATTGACCATCGAACCAGGTTTTAATCTTCCTAATGTGCTGCGGCGCAACGTTTCTGCCATCACATCAGCGGTAAACATGGCATCGGTGCACTCCAACACGGTCAGGCACACTCCGCTCACGGCGATGCTGTCCCCTAGGCGAGCGCCAGCGGTCACACGCAAAGCGCTGATGCCCAGGCGTGCCGAATCGCCATCTTCATCAAGGTGTGTGACCTGTGCAAGCTCTTCAATAATTCCGGTGAACATCACGCACCATCCCATTGTGGTTCTAGAACGAAACGAACATCAGCTCCTAAGCGCTGGACGTCGATCAGCGTGAGCCGAGCGGCGTCGGCAAGAGTGCCGATACCCAACTCCGCGACCGCCGGAACACCCGCGCCGAGGAGCACTGGCGCTACGTACGCAATGATCCGATCAACCAAAGCAGCCCGCCAAAAAGCAGCGGCCAGTGTGGGGCCACCTTCCAACCACACGTGCCGACGATCCAGCTCCCACAATTGCGCTAAGGCTTGATGCGGGTCGCGCGTGCGGAGCAACGTCGCTCCGGCTTGGGTGAGCTGACCAGGAGGAAGCTCACGCATACCCATGACCGCACGCAATGGTTGCTGCGGAAGTGCCACACCGGAGGTATCACGGACCGTCAACTGTGGATCATCCGCGATAGCAGTTCCCGTACCGACGAGGATGGTGTCGTATTGGGAACGCCAGCGATGCACGTCCTCGCGAGCATCAAGGCCGGTCAACCATTGACTCGTGAGATCCGCCGCCGCACTTCGGCCGTCTAAGGACGCGGCGAACTTCCATGTGACGAGTGGCCTGCCCAGCTCACGCGCTCGCTGCCAACCAGCGAGGAGCTGGGTAGCCGTTTCACGCACCACCGGATCATCGATCAGCTCCGCGGAAATTCCGTGCTCACGCAACCACCGCGCCCCACCCGCAGCAACTGGATTACGATCAGGATGGCCGTAAAGGACGTAGGTCACCCCGGCATTCCGCAGAGCCTCCACACACGGACCCGTGCGACCCCTGTGAGCACAAGGCTCTAAGGTCACGACAGCCGTCCCACCACGAGCGCGATCACCCGCGTCAGCCAGGGCCATGACCTCGGCATGCGGGGTACCCGCACCTTGGTGCCAACCCATGCCAACGGTGAGACCGGTAGCGTCTAAGACAACGCAGCCAACCTGAGGATTCACCCCAATCGGACCGCGCTCAGCCAACATCAGCGCCTGGTTCATCGCGTCACCCGCGAAGGAGATACCCGGCCAATGTGGCGCATCGTCGGCATGAAACCCCCGCGAAGGGACGTTTCGCGAACCTGCCGAGTCCATGGTGTTCCTCCACGAGTGGTCTCATTCGCACTCGTGGGGTCGGGGAATGTGCTCACACAAACCTGAGCCGTGACACCCCAAAAAGGTGCCGCGGCGTAGCTCCTCCCATCCGGACTTTGACCGTCGGTCTCGGAGTTTCACCGAATCAACCGATCACTGGTTGCAATCGGGTCGCGGACTATCACCGCCGGTTCGGAATTACACCGACCCCGGAGCACGCTGTACGTAATAACTGTAACCTCGCGCGATGCTGAGTCATTCCGTGTCGCCCGAATCGCTGAGCTGCTCGCCAGCATGGTGAGCGTTAGCTTGTTGACGAAGATCCGCGATCCGGGCGGCTGCATCGCCTGGGCCATAGACTGCTGACCCTGCAACAAAAACATCGGCGCCAGCCTGAGCTGCTCGCTCGATGGTAGTGGTGGAAATCCCACCATCTACTTGCACCCAAACATCAACACCAGCAGCGTCGATGGCTGCTCGCGCTCGGGCGATCTTCGGTAAGCACACATCAAGAAAAGACTGACCACCAAAACCCGGCTCAACCGTCATGATGAGCAACATGTCGATCTCTGAGAGCAGCTCAAGATAAGGCTCTACCGCCGTGCCCGGCCGTAAAGCAATGCCAGCCCGAGCACCGGCGCTGCGCACGTGCCGCGCTAACCGCACTGGTGCTGCCGCCGCTTCAGCGTGGAACGTCACACTCTGCGCGCCCGCTTCGGCGTAGCCGGGAGCCCACCGATCCGGATCAGTGATCATCAGATGTACATCAAGTGGCACCGGACTAACTTGAGTTAATGCCTCAACAACTGGCAGCCCGAGCGTCAAGTTTGGGACGAAATGGTTGTCCATGACATCCACGTGCGCCCAATCAGCGGACGAGATGCGCGCTAATTCGGCAGCCAAGTTCGCAAAGTCAGCAGACAGAATGCTCGGCGAGATTTGCGCGGTCACCTCATAAGTCTAAATCTCTACCGACGGCGCAGTATCGCCAGATACATCGCGTCCGTGCCGTGCCGGTGTGGCCACAGCTGCGCTGTCATCCCCTGCTCCGAGAGTGAAGTCATTCTTGATGCGCTCCCGCCAATATCAGGAAGTGGCGTAAGCGCGACGTCGTTTAGCACTGCCACCGCGTCCATGAGCTCCAAGTCATCTCGGCGGCGCATGACATCGCGCACGACTAAGTCCGTTTCCGCTGGGTGCGGCGAGCAAGTGACGTACGCCACCACCCCACCACGCCGGGTCGCGTCCACCGCACTGCGCAAAAGATCACGTTGGAGGGGGCCAAGCGCACTCAGATCAGTGGGCGTGCGTCGCCAACGAGCCTCTGGGCGTCGGCGTAACGCCCCCAAACCAGTGCATGGGGCGTCAACGAGCACTCGGTCGTACTCGCCTGGTTGATCATTCCCGTACTCTCGACCATCGCCAACCTGAACTTCCACTATGCCGCGGGCCAGACCAGCGGTGGCTGCGCGGACCAGATCCGCACGATGGGGGGCCACTTCGACCGCAGTAACCCGGGCATCCCATTGCGCGGCCAACCCACCCAGCACTGCGGTCTTCCCGCCGGGACCAGCGCATAAATCCAGCCATCGAGCATCCCGGCCCAGGAGCGGCACAGCGGCAAGCGCCAAGGCCATCAATTGGCTTCCTTCGTCCTGAACTCCAGCGCGGGACTCTCGAACCGCCACCAACGACCCTGGGTCGCCACTCCACCGCGCCGCCAACGGGGACCACTGCCCTGGCGTCGCGCCAGCCTGAACTAGATCGGAGACCTTCGCCACGCCCGGGCGTGCCACCAAAGTGACAGCAGGGGCAGCGTTGTCGGCGTCTAGTAATACCGTCAACTCAGCGTCAAGTTCAGCGGGAGCCACCCCGCGACTAGCTAACGCTTCCTTAAAAGCACGGACCACCCATGCCGGGTGACTGCGAGTTATCGCCAAATGGCCGATGAGGTCTTCCGCCGCCGAAGGAGCGACTCGGTCAAACCATTCGGTGATATTTCTTTCCGAAACTCGCCGAAGTACTGCGTTGACGAGCGAGCTTCCCCCTTGCCCAACGCGTGACCGAGCCAGCCCCACGGTCTGACTTACCGCGGCATGAACCGGAATCCGCATCGCGAGGATTTGATGTGCACCGAGCCGGAGGACATCCACGATCTGCGAATCCACTTGTTCATAAGAACGGTCAACGCACTCCCGCAAAATAGCGTCATATGCACCGCGCATTCTGAGTGCGCCGTATGTGAGTTCGGTGGCGAGTGCAGCATCACGAGCCGACAACCGAAATCGACGAATCAACGGTGGAAGCGCAAGGTTGGCGTAAGCGTCATTTTCGGTAACCGAACGAAGCACCGTATACGCGACGTTACGGGCCGGATCCTCCTTTGAAGCACGAAACGGACGGCCTTTCGCATCGTTTGCTTGCGACTGGTCACCCGCTCGTCGTGACTGAGGCCGGCTGGATTTGTGATCAGGCTGGCGAGCCGCCTGATCACGCGAATGATCATTACGCATTGACACCGAGCCGAACCTCCCCTACTGAACGCGTGCCGCGCAACCAATCCGCGGCCCCCATTGAGCGTTTACCGGCAGGTTGGACTTGATCAAGCCGGACTGGCTGATCACCAGTGCCAACCCACACTTCAGCACCCACGTGACGGACCTGACCTGGGCTCAGCGGGCCCCCTTGATGGCGGGCGGCGGCCACCGCCATCAACTGGACTGGACCAAGTTTTAACCGCTCTCCAGCGGGGTCCGTCGTCCATGCCCCCGGAGCCGGGGCACAAGCCCGCACCACCCGATCCACCTGAATCGATGGCGCTTGCCAATCCACGCGCGCATCGGCAACGGTGATTTTAGGTGCCAGCGTGACCCCGTCTGCTGGCTGTGGCCGAGCGACGAGTGAGCCGTCAGCTATACCGTCAAGTGTGGCGAGAAGCAACTCCGCACCGCTACCAGCGAGCCTGGCGAGGAGATCACCAGCAGTATCAGTTGGACGAATCGTCTCCGTCATCACGCCGTAAACCGGACCAGTGTCCAACCCTTTCGCAAGTTCGAATGTTGTCGCGCCAGTGACTTCATCTCCGGCGAGTAACGCGTGCTGCACTGGGGCCGCACCTCGCCACGCGGGTAAAACGGAGAAATGCAAATTGACCCAACCACGCCGAGGAATAGTTAAAGCAGCAGGGGAAATGAGATCCCCGTAAGCCACCACCGGGCAACAATCAGGGGCGAGCTCAGTCAGATGAACCAGAAATTCCGGATCCCGCGCTGATACTGGCCGAAGGACGTCTATCCCTGCGTCCATCGCAAGCTGCGCAACCGGAGAAGGCATGAGTCGACGCCCGCGACCAGATCGTGCATCAGGCCGAGTGATCACAGCGATCACTTCGTGACTGGAGGCGATGAGAGCACGCAACGAGGGGAGCGCGGGCTCGGGAGTACCAGCAAATATCAACCGCACTAGATGGCCCGCCCAAAAGTCGAATGTGGACTCACTTTTACCGTCGGCGCCGGCCCCCCAACCCATTGGGCTTCGCGGATCGCTTTCATCGCCAGCTTGCGCTGATTGTGGTCTAAGCGGTCGATGAAAAGAATCCCGTCAAGGTGGTCCGTTTCGTGTTGAACACATCGCGCTAATAAATCGCTGCCCTGGATAACGATCGGCTCCCCGTACATGTTGTGCCCTTTCGCGACGACCCGCAGCGATCGCGGGGTATTGAACGTCAACCCAGGGATGGATAAGCACCCCTCCGAGCCATCTTGCTGTTCTGCACTTAAATCCAATGACGGGTTGACGACATGACCAAGTTCGCCATCCACCCAGTAGGTGAAAACGCGCAGGCTCACCCCAAGTTGCGGGGCCGCTAACCCCACACCAGGAGCATCTCGCATGGTGTCAGTGAGGTCGGCCACAAGCTGGCGAAGCTGGCGATCAAACTCCGTGACGGGTGCGGCTGACGTTCGAAGAACGGGATCACCAAACAACCGGATTTGTTTTACTGTCATTGTTTCTTTGCTGTCATTGTTCTTTCGTTGAGTGTCATCGTTCGCGTATCGTCATTGGGTTTGCACCGCCATGCTGGTGATTCTAAGCGTGCTCGGCGACTCCTTAACCAATGTCCCGTGGATCGACCCGAACCATCAATCGTCCTGGCCGCCGCTGCGCAGCACGAATTGCGATTGCGGCGGTGATCTTAGTCAGTACGTCACCGTGGTCCGACGGAAGACATCGAATCAACGCTCGAACTTCGACCAGCATCGGATCAGCAACGACCGGTTCCGTCGTCACATCGTTCTCCCACAACACCAGTGGACCGGTGACGTCACCGGCGGCGGACTCCCCAGCCAAAGTGTCAGCACGCTTCCGGCGAGGTGTGAATTGGCTTGGTTTTGGTGATAGTGGAACTGGGCCAAGCACGTCCCAGCGCGGCTGCGCGGAATGCACCTGAGAGGTCAGCTGGTCTATAAACTCACGGACCGCGGCTGCCGCGCCCCGCACTTCGATGATTATTCGGGTCGGCGGCAACCCTAACGACAGTCGATCCGCTAACTCCCGTTGTGCGTACCAACCTGGTGCCCATCGCACTAAGGCTTCCACAGAAGTGGCCCCACCGTCGGCCACAACGACTACCTGCCCCCCGCGATCTGCCCCCCGCACTAACGCGGCAGCCGTCAGCCAGCGCCGAAGCGCTTCTTCGCCGGCACGCAGATCCGGCCGCTCCAGTAAGGACCACCCATCAAGAAGCAGCGCTGCTGCATACCCTCCGTCGGCGACTGGTTCGGCTCCTGGCGTAGCCACCACGACACTAGGGCCAGCCGGGACCCGATCACGCCGTAACCCCGAACCCGCTTGATAGACCCGCACCCCCGGAAAAGCGCGGCCTAACTCTTCGGCAGTTCGCTGCGCTCCCACCACCACCGATCTGAGCCGGTGATCCCCACACACCAGGCAATGCCAATCACCGACCACACGGTCACACCATTGACAACGAGGAACCGCGTGCCCGGATGTCACCGCCAGCGGGCCATGACACTGTGGGCATCGAGCTGCTGCCCGGCACTGCTGACAGGACACCACCGGGACGTAGCCACTCCGAGGCACCTGAACCAGTACGGGCCCTTGAGCTAAAGCGTGTTTCGCCGTGCGCAAAGCTACCGACGGCAAACGCGACGAGACGGCGGCTGGATCCCGTTCCGGCTCCATGCCCTCCCCCGCGACGACGACCCGCGGAACACTCCTACGCGTCACCTCGATCACAGGGCTGACCTCTCGTGCCCAACCAGAATCAATCATCGCCTGCGCTTCAACACTGCGACTTAACGAGCCAACCAACGCGGCGGCGCCCTCGCGCTCGGCGCGCATCATTAAGACATCGCGGACATGTGGATATGGAGCATGCAACTCGGCGTGTACGTCATCGCCGTCATCCCAGCACACCACCAAACCCAGATTGTGTACTGGCGCGAACATTGCCGCGCGCGTCCCCACCACGATCCTTACCTCGCCGCGACGAACGGACAACCAGGCGGCGTACCGAGCGGTGGGCCCGAGATCTGACGTCAGACACACATGGTGCGTATCTGTTCGGTCCAAAGCGGTGGAGATCCGGGTGACATCACGCCCATCAGGAACAACCACCACCACACCACGCCCAGAACTGGCGGCCGACACGACCGCGATCGCCAACGCCATCGGCCAGTCATTGTCCTCCTGACCTGCGTCCGGCAGCGCCGTCCATACGGCACGGACCGCTTCCCCCTGAGCGAGGCGACGCAATAACGCGGGACCAGCGGGATACCGAGTCCACGGCCCAGGCTCAGGGCAATCAGGTGGCGGAGGTAAAGCAACGAGAGCTTTCTTCTCGACTGTCGCTCGCCGAGGCGGAACTGCTAACCGCACGACATCGGCTAATGTCCCCGCGTATCGGAGCGCCACCGCCCGGCATAACGCCACTAAGGCAGCGGACAATACCGGCTCTGGTGAGACCACCCGACGAAGCGGCATGAGTCGACCTTCATGGTCAGCATGATCAACGCGCTCCACCAAGTAGCCATCAAGATCACGGCCAGCGAACCGCACGCTCACTCGGCAACCCGGCACCGCGCTATCGTCGAGAGCAGCCGGAACGGTGTACTCGAATAGCCGATCAAGGTGCGGCACAGACACATCAACGAGGACCCGCGCCACAGGACGACGTGGAGCTATTGCCGCTGGTTTTCGCTGGACCCGAAGCGCTGCTCGACCGTCCCGGTGCCGGGCTGCGGCCACGAATGGAAGATGACCCTCAACGGCGTGAGGGTTGTGCGCGGTGGAATCACTCACCTCCTGCCGCGTCGTTACAGTCCTGCGTGAGCGCGTAGTGCATCGACTCGATCCGTACGCTCCCAGGTGAAACCACCATCAGCATCGGTGCGGCCAAAATGACCGTAAGCAGACGTTCGACGATAAATAGGCCGGAGTAAATTAAGGTCACGGACGATAGCTGCTGGGCGTAGATCGAAAATGTCGCGGATCGCAGCGATGATTCGGGCTTGATCGACGCGTTCAGTACCGAACGTTTCAACATACAAACCCACCGGTTGCGCCTTGCCGATCGCATAAGCCACTTGAACTTCGCAGCGCGCGGCTAAGCCGGCCGCCACCAGGTTCTTGGCCACCCAGCGCATGGCGTAAGCCGCGGAGCGGTCCACCTTGGAGGGATCTTTACCACTAAACGCGCCGCCGCCGTGGCGGGCCATCCCGCCGTAGGTATCGACGATAATTTTCCGGCCGGTTAAACCGGCGTCGCCCATCGGGCCACCAATCTCAAACCGACCCGTCGGGTTTACCAACAAGCGGGTGGTGGAGGTGTCTAAATCACAATCGAGCTGTTCCAGAACCGGCTTGACCACCTGCGCCTCAATGTCAGGAGTCAACATGCCACTCAGGGAAATGTCGGCAGCGTGTTGGGTTGAAATCACCACGGTATTCAAAGTGATCGGGCGATCACCCTCATACCCAATGGTCACCTGTGTTTTACCGTCGGGACGAAGATATGCGAGATCGCCGTTCTTACGAACTTCTGTCAGCCGCTCCGCAAGACGATGCGCCAGGTGGATAGGAAGCGGCATGAACTCGGGAGTGTCTTCGCAGGCGTAACCGAACATCAAGCCCTGATCCCCGGCCCCCTGCTGATCAAGCTGATCCGAGCCGGCGCCAACGCGCGTCTCATACGCCGCGTCTACCCCCTGAGCGATATCTGGGCTTTGAGCGCCAATGGAGATCTCCACCCCACACGAATTGCCATCGAAACCTTTAATTGACGAGTCGTACCCCACGTCAAGTACGGTCTGCCGAACAATGCCCGGGATGTCAGCGTACGCCTCAGTCGTGACCTCACCCGCAACGTGGACTAAGCCAGTCGTCACCATTGTTTCCACCGCAACTCGACTCCTGGCGTCCTGAAGGAGTAAAGCGTCGAGAACCGCGTCACTAATTTGGTCACAGATTTTGTCTGGATGACCTTCGGTCACTGACTCGGATGTAAACAAACGAAGCGACACAGCTTCTCCTTCAACCATGGCAAACCTGGAATATCAGGGGCAACGAGCGGCGAGTACGACGTGCGGATTCTAACTGTTCACTCTGACAGCATGCCAACGACGTTCAGCCGACGATGGTTGATTCCCATCGCTGGCAGACGACGTCCCAAATGGCATCTGCCATGTCAGTCTTGGGCCCGAGAGGGACCGCCGTCACGGAACCATCCGCATTGAGAATCGTGCCGGTGGTGGTGTCCGCCCCAAAGACTTTGCCATCGCTCACATCGTTGACCACGAGGACGTCACACCCTTTACGCGTCAGCTTCGCCCGAGCATGAGTCATCACATCACCAGAACCATCGCCGGTTTCGGCAGCGAAGCCGACCACGATCCGATGCGGACGCTGAGCACGAAAGTCTGCGGCTGACACTTCAGCCAAAATGTCTGTGGTTCGCTCCCATCGAACATCCAGCACGTTACCCGAATCATCTTTCTTAATTTTGTGCGACTGTGAAACCGCCGGGCGAAAATCGGCCACAGCCGCTGCCATGACCACAACGTCCGCCGTGGCCGATTCAGCGATCACAGCGCGGTGCAACTGTGCCGCGGTGTCTATCGCGTAAACCGTCACTCCCGCCGGGGCGGTTAACGAATCTGTGACTGTGCTGATTAACGTCACCTCAGCACCACGCGCTAAAGCGGTGGCCGCCAAAGCGTATCCCTGACGCCCAGAGGAACGATTCCCAATGAAACGCACTGGATCTAACGGCTCTCGGGTGCCGCCGGCGGTGATCACAACGCGCCGACCAGATAGATCTAAGGTTTTCCCGGCGACGCCTACTGCCATCAGGCTTGAAGCAGGCATCGCCGGAACATCAGGGACTGTTTCACCGAGTAACAAACTCGCGCTCGCGAACGCGATGTCGCCTGGCTCTGGTAATCGGCCCGGGCCTTCATCCGCTCCCGTGAGTCGTCCCACTGCTGGGTCCAAGACGTGCACTCCGCGCCCACGGAGGGTAGCAACGTTGGCGACCGTCGCAGGATGCTCCCACATCTCAGTGTGCATGGCTGGCACCATGAGAACCGGACACCGAGCAGTGAGTAAAACCGCGGTAAGGAGATCATCACACCTACCATGCGCCGCCCGAGCCAGCACATCAGCGGTCGCCGGAGCGACAACAACAAGCTCGGCCTGCCGACCCAGTTGAACGTGTGGCACCTGATGAACGTCTTGCCAGACATCACTTTTCACTGGTTTACCAGACAAGGCCGCCCACGTTGGCTCCCCCACGAACCGAAGCGCTGACTGGGTTGGTACCACCGTGACATCGTGGCCAGCTTCAGTGAACAACCGCAGCAAAGTCACCACTTTGTATGCGGCGATCCCCCCACCCACACCAAGGACAACGGCACGCGATCCCCACTGATCAAAAACGTTCTTCAGCGTGGAGCAAGCTGACTCGGAGGCGGCAGCCATCGTGCGAAGAGGTCAGTCTGTCGGCGAAGGCACCGAGGTCGGGGCGGGCTCGATCGGGGTCGTCACCAATTTGCTCTCATTGATCTCTCGTAAAGCAATGCTCAGTGGTTTCTCGTGCACATGAGTCTCGACGAGGGGGCCGACATACTCCAAAAGGCCCTCACCAAGCTGAGAGTAGTAGGCGTTGATCTGACGAGCGCGTTTTGCGCCTTGGATCACTAGAGCGTATTTGGAATCTGCAGCTTTCAGCAGATCGTCGATGGGCGGGTTAGTGATGCCCTCGGGAGTGGCAGAAGTACTAGGCACGGAAGCCTCTCGTTTCGTTGCGTTCGTTGCGACTACATTCGGAAAAATCAGCGGCAAAGCACATTGCCACTTTCTAGTGTGACAGAGCTCACCGAGAAGATGGCTCTCGACTCACACCGCAAGACCCATCACCGCCACCAGTTCCGCACTAGCCCTAGGCACATCGTCGTTGACGATAGTGACGTCAAACTCCCCCTCCGCGGCTAACTCTTCACGAGCGGTGTCCAGACGGCGGTCACGTTCGGCTTCACTTTCGGTACCGCGACCAACTAATCGCCGCACCATCTCGTCCCAACTAGGTGGCGCCAAGAAGACCAGTCGAGCTTCTGACATGACCCGACGAACGTTCCTGGCGCCTTGAAGATCAATCTCTAACAACGCTGCTCGACCAGCTTGTAAGGCGTCTTCGACTGGTTGCCGTGGGGTTCCCGAGCGCTGCAAGCTGTGAACCACCGCCCACTCCAGAAATTCCCCCTGCGAGATCATCCGATCAAAAGTTGCGTCGTCAACAAAGTGATAGTGCACCCCATCGATCTCGCCTGGACGAGGACGACGAGTGGTCACCGACACGGACAACCAGACCTGGGGGTAGCGATCGCGCACGTAAGCCGAAATCGTGCCCTTACCCACCGCAGTCGGGCCAGCAAGAACTGTTAACCGAGCAAGGTCAGTCACGAGGAGCGAGTGAATCGCTCTACCAACGCCGCGGCCTGCTTGGCGCCTAAGCCGCGCACTCGACGCGTCGGCGCGATTCCCAGCTCGTCCATGATGTTCTGAGCGCGAACCTTGCCAACGCCCGGAAGCGACTCCAACAACGCCGCTACTTTGATTTTGCCGATGATGTCATCGGTTTGCCCATCAGTAATCACCTCAGCCAAAGAACCCTGGGAATGCTTCAGCCGGTTCTTCACTTCAGCTCGCACCCGACGTGCAACAGCAGCCTTTTCCAATGCTGCTTGACGCTGCTCGGGGGTCAAGGTTGGTAGTGCCACGGAACAACCACCTCACGTGTGTCGAAACGTTGTCGTTGAAAGATCAATAGGCGACCCAGCCATGGGTTGCCCCTTCGGATTGAAACCTAGCGAGTTCTGTGACGACCCGGCAAAATGAACCGTGCCGCAGCACATGAGATTGTGAGCTCTCTATGAGCCCAGGACGGTACTGACGTCATCTCGGTACCGCAATAGCGCACCTCGCAAGGCCGAAACAGTGGGACCAGCGTTGAGAATAGACCGCGACACTGACGCCACCACCTGAGCCCGAGCTGGACCAAACACCGCTGCCAGCTCAGCTGGCCCCGCTCCTTGCGCGCCAATCCCGGGCGCGAGGATTGGCGCGCGGGATTCCACTAAGTCCAAACCCAGTTCAGTCACCGCTGAACCTGTGGTCGCGCCAATCACGACCCCAATCGAACCTAACGCCTGATTGACCTGGCCGGGTTGCCTGCTTGAATTCTCTTGAGGGGTCGACCTGGCATTGTCAGCGGTCACCCCGGTCATGATCGTGCGGGCGACCGGTGCCCCGTCAGGACCTACCGCGTGCTGCACTGCACGACCCTCCCGATTCGACGTCAATGCCAAAACAAAAACACCTCGCCCCTGCTCAACCGCGTAATCCAATGCTGGGCGCAAGGACTCGTACCCCAGGTAGGGGCTTAGGGTGACGGCGTCTGCGGCTAACTCACTTGTTGGATTTAAATACGCATTCGCATAAGCAGCCATCGTGGAACCAATGTCCCCCCGCTTCGCGTCGAGAATGACCAAAACGCCAGCTGATCGAGCATCCGCAAGCAGCGTCTCTAATACGGCGATCCCTCGCGAACCATGCCGCTCAAAGAAAGCAGATTGGGGCTTTACCGCAGCCACGTAACCTCCTGCGGCTATCAAGCAAGCCTCGGAAAACTTGGCTAACCCCTCAGCATTATCTGGCAGTCCCCAAGCATCAAGAAGAGCCGGATGCGGGTCAATCCCCACACACACCTGCCCATGGTGTGCCATCGCCGCAGCCAACCGATCACCAAACGGCGTCATGGCACCTTCCCATCTATGGCGGCTGACAAAGCCGGCACCATAGTCGGCCCGGCGTAGATCAACCCCGTATACACCTGGATGAGGTCCGCGCCGGCTTTTCGCATCCGGACCGCATCAGCAGGGCCAGTGATCCCGCCAACTCCCACGATGGGAAAGCCTGGCCCCGCAGTTTCCCGAATAAGGCGAACCACCGCGATAGATCGCGGTGCCAATGGCGGGCCACTGAGGCCACCCGCTTCGCCCGTCACTGTGGTTGATGAACCCAACACAGGGCGGGCAGCCGTGGTGTTCGTGGCAATGACGCCAGCGGCACCGTGGCCCTGACAAACCCGGACCACGTCGACGATCGCCTCATCGGACAGATCAGGCGCAACCTTCACGAGTAAGGGAACCGGTTGCTGCGCCCCGCTTCTCGACTGCCGTGCGGAAGCCAGTTCCTGAGCCGTAGCGACAAGCGCATCGAGTAAGTCACGCAACGCTTGCGGATCTTGTAAGGACCGAAGACCTGGCGTATTGGGTGAACTCACATTGATCGCGATGTAATCGGCGTACTGGTTCACCCGCCGCAGTGACGTGAGGTAATCCTCAACCGCGTGTGTCACCGGGGTGATCTTGGATTTTCCGATGCTGATCCCCAAGGGAACCGACAGTGGACCCAACCGCGCGAGCCGGGTCGCGAGCGCTGCCGATCCGGCGTTGTTAAACCCCATCCGGTTAATCAGCGCCTGATCCGCAGCGAGCCGGAACAACCGCGGCGGCGAGTTGCCCGGTTGCGGGTGGGCTGTCACCGTCCCTACTTCAACGAAGCCAAAACCCACCGCTGGCCAAGCACGTAACGCCTGACCGTCTTTGTCCATCCCGGCCGCAAGACCAACCCGGGAAGGAAAATCAACCCCGAACAGACGACACACTGACGGCCGAACCGGAGGATTCCGCTGAGTTAGCGACGCCCACGCCGCAAGCGACCGCATCGTGATGTGATGGGCCCGCTCAGGAGAAAGTCGAAATAAGAAGGGCCGTCCAGCCCGATACCCCCACCTCAGCACAGTGCTAGGAGCCACGAGTGCTCCCCTGCGAAGGATCAGGGTGCGCACGGATCAAGGCGGCATGTTCTTGCAATGACCGGACGCGGATAGGCCCCATTCGCGCCGACTCGATGGCTTGGACTGCCGCAGCCAGCTGTTGGACGGTGGTGATGATAGGCCGGTCCATGCTCGTGGTTGCCGCTCGGATCTCGTACCCGTCGGCTCGGGCGTCCCGGCCAGAAGGGGTATTAACCACCATGTCAATCTCCCCCGCGAGGATACGTTGCACCACGGTCGGAGTGCCATCTACACCGACACCATGGCTGTGTTTACGGACGACCGCCGCAGCAACTCCATTGCGGCGCAACACTTCCGCCGTACCCTCAGTCGCCATGATGGTGAAACCTAAGTCCACTAGCCGCTTGACGGGAAAGATCATTGCGCGCTTGTCGCGGTTAGCTACCGACACGAAGACCACGCCAGAGTCGGGCAACCCACCGTACGCCGCGGTCTGACTCTTACCGAAAGCCGCACCGAAGTCATCGTCAATACCCATGACCTCGCCGGTAGAACGCATCTCCGGCCCGAGGAGACTATCGACGACAGTCCCATCAATAGTTCTGAACCGTTTGAATGGCAGCACCGCTTCTTTGATGGAAATCGGAGCATGCGCTGGCAGGTGAGTACCGTCGCCAGCCGGCAACATTCCTTCAGCGCGCAAATCGGCGATGCTGGACCCCAGCATGATCCGAGCGGCCGCTTTCGCGAGCGGAACTGCTGTTGCTTTGCTCACGAATGGCACCGTCCGACTGGCCCGAGGATTTGCCTCCAACACGTACAGCACATTTGAGGCCAAAGCCAGCTGGACGTTGAGTAAACCGCGGACCCCAACCCCCTTAGCAATCGCTTCGGTGAATGCCCGAACCCGATCAATCTCGTTGCGGCCCAATGTGACCGGTGGCAAAGTGCAGGCGGAATCACCGGAATGCACCCCGGCTTCTTCGATGTGCTCCATCACGGCACCGAGGTAAAGCTCCTGACCGTCAAACAAAGCGTCCACATCAATCTCGACCGCGTCATCTAAGAACCGATCGACCAACACTGGGTGCTCCGGGGAAGCGTCCGTGGCCCGCGTCACGTAGTCCATCAATGTGGTGTCGTCATATACGATTTGCATCCCTCGACCACCCAAGACATACGAGGGACGGACAAGCACCGGATAGCCAATCTGGCGGGCCACCGCAACGGCTTCGTCCGGCGAGTACGCGGTGCCATGCGGTGGTGCGGGCAACCCGGCGTCGGCGAGCACCCGTCCGAAAGCCCCACGATCCTCAGCGAGGTGAATAGCCTGCGGGCTTGTCCCCACGACCGGCACGCCTGCGTCCGCGAGCGCTTGCGCCAAACCCAACGGTGTCTGCCCACCCAACTGGACAATGACCCCCGCCAATGGCCCCGCTTGGCGTTCGGCAGCTACCACTTCAAGGACATCTTCCAAGGTCAACGGTTCGAAGTAGAGACGGTCTGACGTGTCGTAGTCGGTGGACACTGTTTCGGGGTTGCAGTTCACCATGACGGTCGTAAAACCCTTGTCCCGCAAGGCAAAACTCGCGTGCACGCACGAATAGTCAAACTCCACACCCTGACCAATCCGATTAGGACCAGACCCCAGGATCAGTACCGCGGGGGTGTCCCGGGGGGTAACCTCGGTTTCGTCGTCGTAACAGGAGTAGTGGTAGGGCGTGGTCGCGGCGAACTCCGCGGCACAGGTATCCACTGTTTTGTACACCGGGCGTACCCCTAACGCTTGCCGGACCCCCCGAACGACCGGTTCCGGTATTGACCGCAACACGGCGATCTGGGCGTCGCTGAACCCATGCCGTTTCGCGTGCCGTAACAGCGCGGCGGATAGTTCCGGTGCGGCCTGAAGGTCAACGGCGATCTGCTCAATAAGGACCATCTGATCCAAGAACCATGGGTCAATCCCGGTCGCGGCGTGGACTGCTTCCACACTGGCTCCGGCGCGCAAAGCTTGCTGGACGGTGATAATCCGGCCATCCGTAGGGGTATGCGCGACTTCTAGGAGCGCGGTGACGTCACCGGGCGCGCCATCCCAGTGAAACGACGACCCGGCCCGTTCGGTGGACCGCAATGCCTTCTGCAACGCCTCAGTGAAGTTACGGCCGATCGCCATCGCCTCACCGACGGACTTCATGGTGGTCGTCAAACTGGCATCGGCCGCCGGGAACTTCTCGAACGCGAACCGCGGCACCTTTACCACCACGTAATCCAGCGCCGGCTCGAATGACGCTGGAGTCTGCTGGGTGATGTCATTGGGCACTTCGTCGAGGGTGTACCCCACCGCTAATCTTGCGGCGATCTTGGCGATCGGGAACCCGGTGGCCTTACTTGCCAACGCCGATGACCGTGACACGCGGGGGTTCATCTCGATCACGATCATCCGACCATCGGTGGGATTGATCGCGAACTGGATGTTGCACCCACCAGTGTCTACTCCTACCTCCCGGATGACCGCGATGCCCACGTTCCGCATCCGTTGATACTCGCGGTCCGTCAGCGTCATCGCAGGGGCCACGGTGATGGAGTCCCCGGTATGCACGCCCATCGGGTCAAAATTCTCAATCGAACAGACCACCACGACGTTGTCCGCGGAGTCCCGCATCAGTTCCAATTCGTACTCTTTCCACCCGAGGATCGACTCCTCTAAGAGCACCTCGGTGGTGGGTGAAGCATGTAAGCCAGCCCCGGCCATCCGGCGTAACTGAGTTTCGTCATACGCGAAACCAGACCCAAGACCACCCATCGTGAACGAAGGCCGAACGACCACTGGGTACTGCAGCTCCTCGGCGATGGCAACCGCGTCGTCAACGGTGCGAGCAATCGCGCTCCGCGCGGACTCCGCGCCGCACCGTTCTACGACCCCTTTGAATGCCTCGCGGTCTTCGCCCAGTTGGATTGCTTCAACGTTGGCCCCGATCAGCGGGCAGTTGTACTTCTCCAGGACTCCCCGGTCGTGGAGCGCGATCGCGGTATTCAACGCTGTTTGCCCGCCGAGTGTGGCCAGTACCGCATCGGGGCGTTCCCTCGCGATGATGGTCTCCACGACCTCAGGGGTGATGGGCTCCACATAGGTGGCATCCGCAAACTCCGGATCGGTCATGATCGTGGCCGGGTTTGAGTTCACCAGGATGACCCGAATGCCCTCCTCCCGGAGGACACGGCACGCTTGCGTCCCCGAATAGTCGAACTCACACGCTTGACCAATGACAATCGGGCCGGACCCAATCACCAGGACGGATGTCACATCCGCACGACGAGGCATTAAACGCTCCTCTGTTTGTGGTCGCTGGTAGTCATCAGATCGACAAACCGGTCAAATAAGTACCCGGCGTCATGGGGCCCAGCTGCTGCCTCCGGGTGGTACTGCACAGAAAAGGCCGGCACCTCAAGGCAGGTCAACCCTTCAACAACATCATCGTTTAAACAGACATGGCTGACCTGAGCGCCGCCAAAAGGCGTAGCAGCCGTGCCAACCCGCGGGGCATCAACCGCAAACCCATGATTGTGCGCGGTCACTTCCACCCGGCCGGTCGCGCGATCCATCACTGGTTGATTAATCCCCCGGTGACCGTACTCCAACTTGTATGTCCCGAAGCCGAGCGCCCGACCCAACAGTTGATTGCCAAAGCAAATTCCAAAGAACGGGATTCGTTGATCAAGGATCTGCCGCAGGACCGCGACCTGAGCATCAGCGGTCGCTGGGTCACCGGGACCATTGCTGAAGAACACGCCATCCGGATGGACGGCCAAGATGTCCTCCACCGTTGAGGTTGCCGGGAGCACCTGAACGTCAATGCCTCGTTCAGCCATTCGACGGGGTGTCATCGCTTTAATCCCCAAGTCAAGCGCGGCCACCGTGAAACGCTTGTCTCCCAATGCATCCACCCGATATGGAGCAGCAGTGGATACCTCCTCCGCAAGCTGAGCCCCCGACATCGACGCAGCTGACCGAATCTGGGTGAGGAACTCGGCGAGTTCTCCATCAAAGGTGAGACCTGTCGCGATGCCGGCGCGCATCACTCCGCGTTCCCGGAGATGCCGGGTTAACGCCCGGGTGTCGATCCCGCTGATTCCCACGATGTTCTGGGCGCGGAGTTCTTCGCCTAGCGAGCGTCGCGAACGCCAATTGGACGGCCTAGGCGCAGGATCGCGCACGGCGTACCCCGCCACCCAGATTCGACGCGACTCGTCATCGTCGTCGTTAATCCCGGTGTTTCCGATGTGCGGCGCGGTCTGCACCAGAATCTGCCGGTGATAGCTCGGGTCGGTCAGAGTTTCCTGATAGCCCGTCATGGCGGTGGAAAACACCACCTCACCGATCGTCCGACCCATCGCACCGTAACTACTGCCCCGAAAAACGCGGCCATCTTCTAAGACCAATACCGCGTCAGTCATCGACCGCCTCCTGTAACCGAAAAGTTGTGTTTCCTAGCGGTGTGATCGACCGGCTGTGGAACGCCACCCCACACCGTGGCCCGCCCACGGAGGAATGTTGCCGCCACTCGCCCTCGCATCTGGCGCCCGCTGAACGGCGTGTTTTGGCTGGCGGTCTGTAGGGTGGCTGGATTCACAGTCCACGATGCCGCTGGATCAATGAGGACAAGGTTCGCCGGCTCACCGACTGACAGGGGTCGACCCTGATCGGGCAGCCGGCCAATTCGAGCCGGACGCACAGACATGCGATCCGCGACACCGGCCCAATCCAACAAGCCGGTTTCAACCATGGTCTCGACGACCACCGAGACAGCTGTCTCCAGCCCGGTCATGCCCATGGCTGCCGCAGACCACTCGCAGTCCTTGTCTTCAGCTGCATGAGGAGCATGGTCGGTGGCTACTGCGTCGATCACGCCTTCAGCAAGACCCACTCGTAAAGCACGAACGTCAGCGTCATCGCGCAGCGGTGGGTTCACCTTGTATCGGGGATCGTAACTACGGACCAACTCATGCGTGAGGATCAAATGATGCGGGGTGACTTCAGCGGTCACATTCACCCCCCGCGCTTTCGCCCACCGCACGATATCCACCGAACCAGCTGTTGAGACGTGGCAAATATGCAATCGGGAACCCACGTGCTCGGCGAGCAGCACATCCCGAGCGATGATGGCCTCTTCAGCGACTGCCGGCCACCCCGCTAAACCCAAAACCCCAGAAACCGCTCCCTCGTGCATTTGTGATCCGGCGGTAAGCCGGGGTTCCTGAGCGTGCTGGGCCACTAGCCCATCAAATGCTTTGACGTATTCCAGCGCCCGCCGCATGAGCACCGCGTCATCAACACAATGGCCGTCATCGCTGAACATGCGAACTTGCGCCGCGGAATCGGCCATCGCCCCTAGCTCAGCGAGCCGTTCACCCCGTAGGCCGATCGTGACCGCACCGACCGGGTGGACATCAACCCAACCGGCTTTTTGCCCTAGTCGCCACACCTGCTCCACCACGCCAGCGGTGTCAGCGACAGGTGTGGTGTTCGCCATCGCGTGGACCGCCGTAAAACCACCGGCTGCCGCGGCGCGAGTCCCAGACTCTATTGTCTCTGCGTCCTCCCGGCCTGGTTCACGCAAGTGGGTATGCAAGTCAACAAGACCTGGAAGTGCGATCAACGCCCGGCCGTCAACCCCCACGGCCTCCCATACCGGGTCGGTACCAGCGGTAAGGTCAACGCCGATCTCGATGATCCGGCCCCCTTCGAACCGAAAGTCAACTGGATCTTGACCAAGGACGCGGACTCGACGGAGCACACTGCGAGTCAAAGACAAGGGCGTTGGAGGTGAGCTCATGGCCGAGCTCACCTCTGGGAAGGGGGGATCTGCGATCATCGTGCGCGCTCCGAAGGTGTGGGGCCGAGCGAGCCGGCCAAGAGGAGGTACAACACGGCCATCCGGACGGAAACACCGTGACCGACTTGTTCCACCACGGTGGACCGAGGGCTATCAGCGGCTGCCGCAGAGATCTCTAGACCGCGGTTCATCGGACCAGGGTGGAGGACGATCCCGTGTGCGGGGAGCAAAGCCAGCCGCCGCGCGTCCAGGCCATACCGCCGGGAATACTCGCGTTCACTGGGAAAGTACGCGGCGTTCATCCGTTCCCGTTGTACCCGCAACATCATCACGGCGTCGGCGTGCGGCAATGCCTGATCGAGCTCATACGAAATACGGCACGGCCACGTCTCAACGCGATGCGGGAGCAGCGTAGGTGGGGCCACCAGAACCACTTCAGCGCCAAGGGTATGAAGGAGCAGAACGTTGCTTCGAGCGACTCGACTGTGCAGGATGTCACCGACGATGACGACCCTTTGACCGCGAAGGTCCTGACCTGTTGCCGGCGCGGACGGCCCACCACCCACGAGATGATGCCGAAGGGTTAACGCATCGAGAAGTGCCTGGGTGGGATGCTCATGCGTCCCATCGCCGGCATTGAGAACCGCTGCGGTTACCCAGTTGGCTGTCGCTAACCGGTGCGCTGCGCCACTGGCACTGTGTCGAATCACCACCGCATCGGCCCCCATGGCTTGCAGCGTCAAGGCGGTGTCTTTGAGGCTTTCGCCTTTAGTCACACTGGAACCCTTGGCAGAGAAGGTAATCACATCGGCCGAAAGACGTTTCGCTGCGGCCTCAAAGGAAATCCTCGTCCGAGTGGAATCCTCAAAGAAAAGATTGATGATGGTTCGCCCCCGCAAGGTGGGGAGCTTTTTGATTTCTCGGCGTTGGGTCGCGGCCATCTGCTCTGCGGTATCCAACACGGCTATGGCGGTTTCGTAGTCCAGGTCCGCTGCGGAAAGTAAATGACGCATCATGGGCGGCCACCCGGCTCGTCGCGAATAATGCGCACTTCGTCGATTTCGTCATGTTCGACCACGCGAACCTCGACACGCTCCGCGAGCGCAGTCGGCACATTCTTTCCCACGTAATCGGCGCGAATCGGAAGGTCGCGGTGGCCGCGGTCTACCAAAACGGCGAGGCGGACAGCTCGTGGCCGACCTAGGCTCGCTAAAGCATCGAGCGCAGCTCGGACTGTGCGACCTGAATAAAGCACGTCATCAACAAGAACAACGACTTGATCGTCCACCCCCTGTTCGGGAATGTCAGTGGGTTCTAAAGCGCGAACCGGTTGATGCCGCAAATCATCTCGGAACATGGTGACACCTAACGCGCCAACCGGGATGTCCGTGTGTTCAATGTCAGCGATTCGCGCCGCGAGCCGCCGAGCGAGTGGAACCCCTCTGGTGTGAATACCTAACAACACCAGGCCAACGGACCCTTTGTTGCGTTCGAGGATCTCATGGGAAATACGCGTCAGCGCACGGTTGATATCTTCACTGCCCAACACCACGTGCGAATCGGGGCGAGGTTCATCACTGGCAGGGCTCACCGCAGCACTCCTTCCCCGCCTCACCGGACGGGCTCTTAAAGGATGTCTCATTGACGGTAGCGCACGACTCAGGATGATGGTGACGGTGGCGATGGGACGTCGCGCCGAGCAGAGTGAAGAGGATCGTCAGCTTATTCATTCTTACCCTCCGCGATGACCTGAAATCACCGTTCAGTTACTCAGAGCCATAATGCTTCTCGGCGCCCCTCAGAATTTCCGCATGTCATGGTCCAATTGGGGGATCGGAGCGTTAAACCACTTGACGAAGTTTTTAACTCTCCGTGACGATAGGGGGGAACGTCATCTCTACCCTCAGTCATCCCTCTCGGGACCTAGGTCCCACCGCTATCAAGGAGTTCATATGCCCTCCGATTACGCTCGGTCGCTCGGCGCCCGATTGCGTGCTATCCGGACCCAACAAGGTCTTTCCTTACATGGTGTCGAAGAGCGATCGGACGGACGCTGGAAAGCAGTCGTCGTTGGATCCTACGAACGCGGGGACCGGGCCGTTACCGTACAACGCCTCGCCGAGCTCGCTGATTTTTATGGCGTCCCGGTGTCCGCTCTTCTCCCTGACAGCGGAAGCACCTCTGTTGTCGAAGCGCCGCCGCGACTCGTCATCGACCTCGAACGGTTAAGTAGCGTGCCAGCCGAACGCGCGGGACCTCTGGCTCGCTACGCACAGACCATCCAGTCCCAACGTGGTGACTACAACGGCCGGGTGCTTTCCATCCGTCAAGATGACCTCCGCACCCTCGCGGTCATTTACGACATGCCGCCGGCAATGTTGGCCGAAGAACTCATCAGTTGGGGAGTCCTTGACCCAGACGCCCGACGCGCAGTAGAAAACGGAGCGCTGGACTGACGCTCGTGCTGGCGTTTCGGCTGATCTCACCGCCCACCATCGGCCGAAACGCCCCGACGAGGTCGCGCACATTATCCATCGTGCTGTGACCGGACTGCTTCTTACGCTGCACAGCCGTTACAGCGCAAGAACAGGCTTTAACTCCAATAATCGACTCAGCACACCGTTCACAAAACCAGGGGAATCGTCAGTCGAGAGAACGGACACCATCTCCACGGCTTCATCGATCGCAACAGCGTCTGGCACGCTGTCGTTGTAGAGCAATTCCCAGGCGCCAACCCGAAGCACGATGCGATCCACCACTGGCATCCGCGCCAACGTCCAGCCTTGCGAGTAGGTGGCAAGAAGTTCATCGACCCGTTCTTGCCGGGCCACCACCCCGGTCACGATGTCGCGGACATAAGGGTTGAGCGGAGGGTCAGCCGCAAGTGATCGCTCAGTCATTAAGGCAAGCGGATCCACCTGCCGCTGATCTGCCTCGAAAAGAATGTCAACAGCACGTTTACGGGCTTTACTTCGAGCAGCCACCTGTCAGTTGACCCGGCCCAGGTAATCACCTGTTCGAGTGTCCACTTTCACTGTGGTTCCGGTTTCTAAGAACAGCGGGACGGCGATCTGGGCGCCGGTCTCCAGGGTGGCCGGTTTAGTTCCTCCTGTGGACCGATCACCTTGCAAACCTGGTTCGGTGTAAGTGATCTTTAACACCACAGAGGCTGGCAACTCCACATACAGCGGAGTGCCCTCGTGGATCGCCACCACCGCAGTTTGGTTCTCCAGCATGAAATCAGATGCCTGACCAACCGTCGCGGCGGGAACAGGAATTTGGTCGAAGGTGGACGCGTCCATGAAAACAAAATCCTCGCCGTCACGGTAGAGGTACTGCATATCCCGCTTATCAACAGTGGCGGTTTCCACTTTGGTGCCAGCATTAAATGTTTTGTCGACCACCTTGCCGGACAGCACGGCTTTGAGTTTGGTCCGCACGAACGCCGGCCCTTTACCTGGCTTGACGTGCTGGAACTCCACCACGGACCACAACTGGCCCTCCAAGTTCAACACCATGCCGTTTTTCAGATCATTAGTCGATGCCACGCCAGTCACTTTCGTCGATGCCAGTGGGAGGTCAATGCGATCAGGTAGTGCAGTCTTGTTGCACAAAGTCGGTGTCACTCTACCGATCTTCGTGGCACAACATTTAGCGCGGAATCATTGGCGGAGCCAACTCGCAATAGGCCGCGTTTAACACACTGAGATCAGGACCCTCTAACCGCGTAGGTTGGCCCACCGCATTTAACACCACAAAACGCAACAGCGTGCCGCGAGTTTTTTTGTCCCGTTGCATAGCCGCTAATAAAGCATCCCAGCGGTCTTGCCGGTACGTCGTTGGCAACCCCACTGAAGACAAGATGCCCCGGTGTCGGGTCGCGGTGTGGTCATCTAACTGGCCCGCCAACCGACCCAACTCCGCCGCATACACCAAGCCCACACTGACCGCAGCACCATGCCGCCAGGTGTACTTTTCGACTTGCTCGATCGCATGGCCCAACGTGTGGCCGTAGTTCAAGATTTCTCGGAGCCCAGATTCTCGGAGATCAGCCCCTACTACGTCGGCTTTGACGCGCACACTGCGCTCGATCAACTCCCGGGTGACCGGGGAATCCCAGCGGACCGCCGCTGCCGGGTTACCCTCGATGAGATCGAGAATAGTTGAGTCGGCAATGAAACCGCATTTAATGACTTCCGCCAAACCAGCGATGAAATCGTTCTGCGGCAAAGTCTCCAACGTTCGCACATCACAAAGCACCCCCGCCGGTGGGTGAAAGGCGCCGACCAAGTTCTTGCCTTCAGTGATGTTGATACCAGTCTTCCCGCCCACCGCGGCGTCCACCATGCCGGCTAATGTGGTCGGCACTTGAATCACTGGCACTCCACGTAACCAGGTTGCCGCGACAAAACCGGTGAGGTCCGTGGTGGCGCCCCCGCCCAGACCGATCAAGGCGTCCGACCGAGTGAAACCCACCTGCCCCAAGACCCCCCAGAGGAAAGTTGCCACAGCAGCGGTTTTACTTGCTTCGGCATCAGGCACCTCAGCGAGGAGCGCCTCGAACCCTTGCGTGGTGAGATCGGTTCGGATCGCCTCGGCGGTGACCCTCAAAACAGCAGGGTGAACGATCAGCACCCTTTGCACCCCAGCGCTCAACATGGCTGGCAACTCGCCAAGAAGATGCTCACCGATGACAACGTCGTACGGTCGTTCACCGGAAACAGTGATCCGGGTCGGGTGTTGGTCAAGCATCGTGCTCCTCCGCTGTCACGAGCTGAAGTGCTTCAGTCACCACTTCGGCGACGGTTCGCCCCGCCGTATCAACTCGGGCCGTGGCTACCCGCTCGTAAACCGGACGACGCTGCGCCATCAAGGAAGTCCATTGCGCCCGAGGATTGACGGCCAATAACGGACGGTTCTGACTGAACCCCACGCGCCCGGCGGCATCGGCAATCGTCACATCAAGGAACACCACCCGGCCACCGGCACGAACAAACTGCGTAGTCAATGCTTGGGTGCCGGCATCTAAAATCGCCCCTCCACCAAACGCGATCACGGCAACCTCGTTGTCCGCTAACAACTCCGCGCATATCTCGCGCTCTATTTCCCGGAAAGTGGCCTCGCCCTCATCGACAAAAATATCCGCGATGGGCCGCCCTGCCCGCGCTTCAATTAACGCATCAGCGTCGGCAGAACGCACACCAAGTCGCTGAGCCACCAACGCCGCTACGGTGGACTTACCCGAACCGGGTGGGCCAATGAAAACCACTCGGGCAGGACTCACCACGTGCGCTGCCGGGGTGGAATCCCCGCCAGGTAGGCGGCATAGTTCCGGGCGGTTTCGGTGACCGAATCCCCGCCGAACTTCTCAAGGCATGCTTGCGCGATCACCAATGCCACCATGGCTTCAGCCACCACACCCGCTGCCGGGACGGCACAGACATCGGACCGTTGATGGATGGCGGTGGCCGGCTCACCCGTCGCAACATCGACCGTGCGTAACGCCCGCGGGACGGTAGAAATCGGCTTCATCGCCGCTCGGACTCGGAGCACCCCTCCAACTGACATGCCCCCCTCGATCCCACCCGCTCGATTAGTCACCCGGGCGATCCGCCCCTCCCCCGGTACATCGTCATCACGTTCATGAAGATCAAGCTCATCGTGGGCCACTGAACCACGCCGAACTGCCGTCTGAAAACCGTCGCCTACCTCCACCCCCTTGATCGCCTGAATGCCCATCAGCGCAGCGGCGAGCCGGGAATCCAACCGGCGATCCCAGTGCACATGTGAGCCGAGGCCAGGCGGGAGATCGTAAGCGACTACTTCCACCACCCCGCCGAGGGTGTCGCCATCCTTGCGGGCGGCTTCCACCTCGGCCACCATTGCTACCGACCCAGCAGCGTCCAGCGTACGGACGGGGTCGGCATCTAACGCGGCCACATCGTCAGGGGTCGGGGGGGCCGCATCCGGCGAGACGCCAGCGGACCCAATGGACACCGTATGCGAAACCAGTCGAATCCCGTACGCCTGCGCCATAAAAGCGGACGCTACGGCACCAAGCGCAACCCGGGCGGCAGTCTCCCTCGCGCTTGCGCGTTCCAGGATGGGACGCGCCTCATCGAAACCATACTTCTGCATCCCCGCTAGATCAGCGTGGCCGGGGCGTGGTCTGGTCAGCGGACGATTGCGAGCCAACTCTTGTGGGGCGCCGACATCCGAACTGGCCGCGAGCGCGTCCGCGTCAACGGGATCTTGACTCATCACTACCTGCCATTTAGGCCATTCGGTATTGCCGATCCGGACCGCGATCGGCGACCCGAGGGTACGACCGTGGCGCACACCACCGAGGAACTCCACCTCGTCTTGTTCGAATTTCATCCGGCCCCCGCGACCAAAACCAAGCCGGCGCCGAGCAAGCGCAGACGCGAGATCGTCGCGTGTGATATCAACACCGGCCGGGAGACCCTCCAGGATCGCCGTTAACGCCGGCCCGTGGGATTCCCCCGCCGTCAACCATCGCAGCATGTGATCAGTCTCTCAGGCGGTGCTATCCGGATAGCCACATGCCACGAAACCCCGGCTAGTGGGAGGGCCAACCGGGGTTTCGTGGAGTCGAATGCGAGCCGCTCGTGACATGCGGGCTGGTGGGTCAACGCAGGCTGACCGAATCACCTTCACAAAGCTGGAAGGTGACATCGCCGTACTGCACGCTGCCGCATTCTCCTTCGATGGCCAGCAGTTTGAAGTACTCAGCGAAGCTTTCCCCTTCGGTAACAGTGTGCTTTTTAGCATTGACCGCGAAGACGGCGGTGGCTTTGCTGATCGAGGACAAACTCACTTTCTGCGCGGTGTCAGCCTGACCACCGGTCGACGGGTCAGTGCCCGGATCAGCCGGGTCAGTCCCGGGATCTGCTGGATCAGTCCCAGGGTCAACCGGGTCTGTGCCGTTATCCGCCGGGACAGCAGGATCAGTGGGAGCCGGCACTTCATCAAAATTCACCAAGGCGATGAACGGATCCGTGAAGTCATCACTGTTCTGGGACGGCACGGTAGTCGGCAACGCGGAAGCTGTGGGGGCCGCCGTGGGATTGGCTGTGGGAGCACCTGCCTGCCCTGTGGCTCGGAGGGTGATATTTGCCGTGGGCTCATTGCGGGTGTCGCCGCCCCCAGAAAGGAGTACGAACGTGATGCCGGCAACCGCTGCTAGGCCAACAGCAACGCCACCGCCGACGAGAACTCGTCGCTTACTACTGGTGGGCTCTGGCACCTCAGGCTCGGGAGCCGGCACCGGAGCCGGTTGAGTGCTGAAAGTCATCATTCCTCGCTCATGATCGGCTAAACCGGTGAGCCGGTTCAGTTGGCCTGGGTGGTCGACGGGACGGCATTCCCAGCAGGTGCCGGGGTTACCGCATTAGGGTTGAGAGTGAAGACTCGCCCGGTGATCGTCAGCTGCAACGTCGGGTTCTCTGACTCCGCGACCTCTTCTGGTTTGAGGTCACCTTCATAGGGAGCAAGGTCAAGCTTGTCCACGAGGAAGGCACGTCCGCCTTGAGCCAACGTCTTCTCTACGAAGGAGATCAAGTCCACGTAGGTTCCCGTCACCGTCGCGTTGACCGGAATCTGTTGGATGCCAGCCCCGCCGGAGGCGGGAGCAGCGGCACCGCTAGCACCCGCGGAAACCAACGGTGTGGGACTACTCGGCTCAATGGTCTGCAACAACACGTTCGTTTTTTTGGCATTTGCGGAGAGCGTGCGGATCACCTGCGGCAAAGCCGGTTTCTCCGGGATCTCCAACAGGACTTTCTCCAGTTGAGCTTCTTTCGCCGGCAAGGATTCTTGCAGCTTCTTCAGTTCGACGATCTGGTCAGCTAGTTGAGCGTTCTGGTTTTCGGTGGTCGCCTTTTGGGACCGCAACTCCGATGCTTCGGACCGTTGCGGAGCGATCAAGAAAAACCATGAGGCGACCATGAGGACCACCGCAAGAAATGCGGCACCCGCAATCCAGGCGCGCGTGCGAGTCATGGGTCAGCCCTGCTTCCGTGCGGTCGCACTGCGGAGTGCGTCGGAGGTGAGTGTGGCGGTCGAGGAGAACTTCACCGTGAGCGTGCCGTCCGGTGCTTTTTCCTTGGTGGAGGTGGTGAACGACGAATCGGTCATGCCAGGGCGTTGCCCCAGGGTGTCCAACCACTTGGCCACATCGGGGTGATCAATGGCATAGCCATCAATAGTGACCAGACCAATTCCGGTAGCTGACGCGGTTTCGGGCTTAGCCCCTGCCGCACCCGGCTGCCCACCTGTAGGCGGAGTTGCCGGCACAGCAGCGGGGCCACCAATTTCTAGCCCGAGTTTGGTGAACCATACGTTCGGTGGCATGTTCAACGCGAAGTCAGTGAACACCGAGTCCCACGCGACATCAGTAGCCATTGCGGTCTGACGTGCGGATGTCACTGCGTCGATTCGCGCGAGAGTCCTGGGCACGTCCGCGTATTGAGCTTCTTCGGCCTTGAGTCGGCTGGTCTCTGCCTGCACGGTCGCCAACTCGGCGGCGGCGTCTTTTCGGGCGCTGGACTCTAAGTAGTAGACCGCACCGGCCACCCCGACAACCGCGAGTAGCCCCACGGCCAAACCGGCTTGGACTTGCCGTAGCCGGCGAGCCTGGCCAATTTGCTCCGGCAGCAAGTTAACTCGAACCACTCGATGCCCGGTGAGAGCTTCAACTCCTGACTCCACCGGCACAGAGATTTGCTGGGTTTCACTCATCGGTCCACTCCCAAAGCGAGACCCACTGGCACCGCGGCCAGCGGTTGAACGAAAGCGAGCTGTTCTGGGGAGAGCCCGGTGTTACCGACCTCGATACCAGCGAGGACTTCCCCGAACTGAACGGGCAACCGGGTAGCCGCTTCGAGCCGTTCGGCAAGACCAGGTTGGCGGGAACCGCCACCGCTCAGCATCAACCGTTGCGGGCGAGATCCGGACGGTGAAGAGGATGCGAAGTAATCCAGTGAACTGCGGATCTCATCTACCAGGCTCGACAACGTGCTATCGATTGCTTGTTCAACATCTGCCCCGTGACCGGAGATTTGTTGCTTCAACGCTTCAGCGTGCTCAAGTGGCATTCCAAGCGCTTCGGATAGATGCTCGGTGACGTCGTTACCACCCATCAGCAAGATGCGCACGAACAGCGGGGTGCCACCGCGGTGAACCACAATATTGGTGACCCGTGAACCTACGTCCACAAGCGCTACGGTGTCGGTGTCTAACATCGACGTGCCACCAAGGGCGCGGAGTACCGCGAACGAGGTGAGATCAACCGATGCCACTTTGAGGCCGGCGCGTTGCGCGGCGTCCACCCCAGTCATCACCATGTCTCGAACGGCGGCGACCAGCAGTCCCCGGCGCATGGGTTGCCCCGCGTGGTCGGTGACGTCTTCGAGTGGAAAGAAGTCCAACACGGCTTGGTCCACCGGCATCGGTAAGAAGTCCTGCACCTGGAAAGGCAGGGCCTCTTTGAGTTCTTTCTCCGGTAACGGCGGTAAATCCACTTGGCGGACGATGACCCGCTGATTGGCGACCCCGAGGGCGACATTCTTATGCCCGAACCCGGTGTACGCCCACAACTGCTTCAGGGCCGTGGCGACCGCAGCGGGATCAATGATCTCGCCGTCCCGGACCACGCCGGGGGCTAACGCCACCTGCCCAAATTTTTCGAGCGTCACACCACGTTTGCCGAACGAGAGTTCGGCAGCGCGTACGCTCGATGTCCCGATGTCGAGACCAATCGCGGTCCGTCCAGCCACCTTCGTAACCCCTTCCATGCGGTTCCACCGCCTGGCGGCCCCCTGGGTTGGGGCCGGTGTCACTTGGGTGGATCGGTGCCGACGGAGGGGTACTTGAGCATTCTGACCACACAGATCAGGAAAGTCCCATTGCGCGCAGATATGCCGTGAAGATCTGGTCCCCGGCAAAAATGCCCACCGCAGCACCACCAATCAGGAACGGGCCAAAAGGAATCCGGCTTTTTGGCTTCACTTTGCGCGCCATCAACAAGACGGCGCTGGGCAAACCGCCGAGGAGGAAACCCGCGAATAGGCCGACCACGACTGCGCCCCACCCAATCCACCCCAGAGCCATCCCGAGGACACCCATCAGTTTGATGTCGCCGCGTCCAATGCCGGGTGGGTAGATCAGCCAGGTGATAGCGAAGAACGCGAACAGGGCAGCCCCGCCAAAAATCGCCCGCAGGAACTCATCCCAGCGACCACCGATCACCGCAGGCAGGAGCAGTAAGGCTGGCACCACCACATACGAGGGCAACACAATCGGATCAGGGAGGCGGTGCACGTCAATGTCGATCAAAGTGAGCGCGACCCCAATCGCTCCGATATACAGATACGCCAGCAGCGCCCAGTCGCCGCCGATCCGCCAGGCGAGCGCTGCGAACACCACCGCGGTGGTTGCTTCCACGGCGGGGTAGCGGGCACTGATCCGAGCGTGGCAATGCCGGCACTGCCCGCGCAACAGAAGCCAACTGAGGACGGGGATGTTGTCCCGTGCGGCGATCGATTCCCCACAGGACGGGCAATGGCTTGGCGGGCGCACCACGGACTCACCACGCGGAACCCGCCAAATCACCACATTGAGGAACGACCCCACGACAACCCCAAGAACAGCGCACAGCCCGATGAGATACCCGGTCACAACCGGTGAGCTTAGTGTGAATTGGTGTCACGCCGGCGGGAGTTACCCACCGGCGTGACACCGCCGGTCCTCGACCAGCCTCACTGGCCGACGTATGCGGGCTTCAACTCACCGGTAGTCCGCGCACCCCACACCGCGTTCGTCCACTGCGGGAAGTATGGCGGGGCTTGGAAACGCAACCGGCTGTCGTAGCTGTAGTCCTTCGCGAAACCAGCGGACCCAGATCGCACGATGCCTCGGTACCGCTGGGCAATGGACCCGCGGATGCCCAAGTCACCGAGGTCAGCCCCACGGGAGTAGTTCTGCACGAAGAATGAGTGCTGCAATGTCTGTAGTGACCCGTATATCCATCGAGTGCCTGACGAGGTGGTCAAACCGGGGTAGGAGATGTTGCTGTACGAACTATTGCTGGTGCGGCTGCCGTAGCTATACACGTCGTTCCAGGTACAGGTCACCGAAGTTACGCCGCTGGGTGCACTGGTCGGCGCGTCACCGATGGTGGTGTTGCATGTGGTCGAGTTGTTGTTCGACGTCCTGGTGACTGTGTTAGTACGGCTGCGTTGCACCGGGTGATAAATATGCAGCGAGTTCGCCGCCACCAACCCGATGATGTCGGTGCCCGATGGTGCTGCGCCGGCAGTGGTAGAGCGCAACAGCAGATTGTTGGTCACCACAATGTTGTTTTCGGCCGCAACGGTCACTCGGCCATTAACGGTGCCTTCGAGGTAGACGTTGCCCTGACCGCAGTCCATCTTCGTGGAGTGGGTGTCACTGGGCGCGGTCAACGAACGAGTCAACGACCCGGATGTCCATGTCGTACCGCTGCTGGTTTTGGTGAAAGTGCGCCGAGTGGTGACGGTGGAGCTGTCCGGGTCAAAGTAGGTGATGTCTCGGATGTCGTTGGTGGTGGGGCCGCTCCCCTGCGGGATCACATCCCCGGCAGTGCTGCCCGATGAGGTGCCATTGACGATCTGCCCCGGTTGGCAGGTGGCGACAGTAGCGCCGTTGCGCACATAGATCACTAGGTCAGTGGGCACCGGAACGGTCTGGCCCGCCGCCGGGTGTTTCGACGTTGTCGCGGTGGGCGTGAACTGACTGGCGTTACCGCAGTTGGTGCCACTGGGAGTTCCCGGTTTGAGGAGGGTTTGCCCGCTGCTCGCGGTGTTCCAGACCGTCATCGTTCCATCAGCGTTGAACCGGATTCGGGTATCCCCGAAGTACTGGCAACCCGGGTGGTTGACAAATTCCGCACTGTTATCGGCGAGGTCTAGTTTGGGCGCGTATTTCACCCCGGTGGAGGAGCCGAAGTACGGCGCCCCCGTGGTGGATCCGCCGGGGTAGGCGTTAAAGCGGTAGCACGCACCCCGAGCCGGGTTCGTGGTGGCGTTAGTCGGGCAGTTCGGGTCAGCTGTTTCGTACCCCTGCAAGAAGGACGGTTGGGAACCGAGCCCACCGCTGGTGCTGCCAATCAGGCCAGGGGTGTCGTTGGTGTGCACCCGCCCATCAAGGACGTCGAACCCTGCGAACGCGATCTCACCGCAGTTCTGCCGACGGTTCGAGGTGTTGGACAAGTTCGTGATCACCGCGCCGGTGGTGCGGTCCTGGAACCAGTACCGTCCCTGGTCTGGGCCAAGCGACCCACATTCGGGTGACGCGCCGTTGGGGTACGAGGTGGTGTTTTCTGGGTCGGCGCTTTCGAAGTCGGTGTAGTAGAGAAAGTCCGTAGAGCCACCGCGCGCGACTCGAACATTCAGCGTCCGGTAGGAGTTCTTGACTTTTCCGGTGCTGATGAGGCGCACACTTCCGGTGATTGGGTCCGGGGTGACGTCGTAATGGAACTGACCTTTCGCGGCGTTACTGCCATCAACCTGCTGCCACCCGGGGGTCGTGGTGGCGCTGTACCCACACGCGGGCGCGGCTTTCGCTCCGCGCCACGCGTTGTTGGTGCAGTCCACCGAGAGGGCGTAACTGTCCTCTTGGTTGAGGCGTGCCACGAAGTCATCGACACCGGCTTGGGCGGCGGCGAGCGCGGCGTTCCAGTCCTGGGTCTTGCGCGCTTGCGGTGACACCTGAATGGCATACGTGAGAGAAACCAGCATGAGCGCACTCAGCACGGTGCCGATCCCCAGCACGGTGACCATGGCCAGCCCGGTGTCGTCACGGTCAGCCCGTAAACGTCGGCTCAGTCGGCTACTGAACCGGTTTGGAGATATCGGACGGCGCACTGGCGCACTGGCGGAACGACGGGAATGGGGGCGCATGAGTAGTCCTCGCATTAGTCGTCCTGCTCGTTGTTGTATTTGGCGTTGGCGTTGGGCAACGACACTCGGGTCACGACGGTGCTGGCCGGCACGTCTTTACCGGCTTTGATCGAAACTCGAATGTCCATGCTGTTCACCGACGAACGGTTGGCTGAGGTCAGCGCGGAGAAACCCGTCGGGTTCGCGGGGCTGTAGTACACAAAGATGCGCCCCTCGGCGACGTCAGCGGCTTGTAGTCCGCTAGCGAGGCGCCGTGACGTCGTGACACAGCCTGGGCCGGGGGTGCAGTAGCTGAACTCGCCGGCGGCGTTTTTTCCACTGGCCTTCTGCACGGTTTCTACCAGGTCACCGGCTCGATAGGTAAGACTGCCGAGGGTGCCGGCGGTGGTGTAGTACCGGTAGGTCACCTTTTTTGGCCCGGACGTTTCGTTTTCGTTATCCAAGTTGGCGTAGAAGGTGACTTTGCTCCAGTCTCCCTCAATGAACGCAGCCTCGTTTGTGGTGGCGGCCCCGCCAATTTCCGACGGAAGGACCGCCGTCCGCAGCGATTTGCTCATATTTTCCATCGCAAGCTTCGCCTGTTGGGTTTGGTCCAGCCGATTGGCGTTACCCCGAACGGTCACTTGGGACTGAATCAACGCACCGAACGCGATGATGACCACCACCCCCAGCAGAGAAATGACCGTCAGCATCTCGGTCAAGGTGAAACCGTCATCACGCCCTGCGCCAGGGCACTGCTTGGCGACCACCACCCCGCGGTGCACCGTGTTGATGTGCCTGTTGGGCACGGAGGAATAGGCCCCTAGCGCGGACTGTTCAATCTCGGGAAGCATCAGTTCACCTGCACTGTGGTCGAGCGGGTGGTGGACGTTGCGCTCATCGTGGTGAGCGGCCAGCTGCTCGCTGGCGTCCGGCCAACGGCTTCAATTCGCCACTGTCCCAACGGAAGTGCGACTCGCAGTTGACCGTTCACATCGGTCACGCCGAGGGTGATTGGGCTTTCCCCGGCCTGACAGGATGTGGTGGTCACCGGGAATGCTTGCACCGTGACCCCAGCCACAGCGGCGCTCAAACTGTCACGCACGGTCGCGGTGAGCCCGGGCAAAGTCCGTGTGACCGCGGCGGTGCCACCGGGCGAGATCTGGGTGGCGGTTTGCGCGCCACCACCGGCGTTGGTGGGGTCCGACTGGAGGCACGAACCGGACCACCCGATGTATCCCCCGGGCCCCGGCCAGAGGTTGCCCACCACCGTGCTTTGGGTGCCTCCGCTGGGGGTGGCACCCGGGAAAACTCTGGTCCCACCGACAAAGGTGCTGCTGTACAACGTGACCGGCAACGTGGTTTGCGGTAGGGCATACCCACTGCGCGGCACCACATTCACGGTGAACGTGGCGGCTCGATCGTAGGAAATGCTGGTGGAAGCAAGTTGGCCACTCACGACTGACAATGACCCAGTCCCGGTCGGGGTGTAGGTGTTGGTCACATAGTCGGCGCGGCTCACGGTGGCGTTCCAAGCGGTGGCGGTGGTGGTGGCCGGCACCTGGAAGGTGGCGCAACCGTCCGTGTCGGTGCTGCCAGTGAAGGTGGTGCTGCCGTTAGCGACGGTGACGGTCATCCCGGACTGGCCTGTCCCACCTGAACCGAGGACTTTGATCGCGAGGTACGCGTCGTTCCCGTCCACCCGCTGCTTATTCGGGGTGAGGAGGGTGCTGGATTCCACCGGTTGCACGTTTCCCATCCGTGGCCACGTCGCACTGACGCGCACTTTCATGATCGGGTAGTTCGCAGCCCCGGTGCCATCACAGGAACTCTTACCACTTCCGGCGACCAGCCACTGAATTTCGCGGGTGATCGTGAACGGAAGGTTGTCAATCGTCAGGGGGTTTCCGGCAGTCTGGCCGGGTAGCGGGTTCGGGTTCGTGATCGTCCCCTCGGCAGTGATCGCGGACGGGCCGTCGATGTCTGCGTTTTGGAACCGTTCCCGGACGATCTCCAGCTCCCGGGACACCAGGTTTGCCGCTTGGACCCGGTTGCGGTTCTGCCCGCTGGTCTCAGTGGCGCTGATCAGCCCGTACGCGGCGGCGCTGGCAATGATGGTGAAAACAACCAGAGAGAACAACAGCTCGACAAGACCAAAGCCATCGTCACCTCCGTCCGAAGCGCGCAGGCGATCACGCAGTTTCATGCCACCACCTCAGGTGAGGCCGGCGCAGGGCGCACCGGTCATGATCTGTGCGTCGGCGCGTTGAGTCACCCCCTTAAGGGAGCCAAACGGGTGGCTCAGACAGTAGAAGGGCCCGACCATCAGGTCGGACCCTTCTTAAAGAACTGAGAATCAAGCGCAGGTTGTGACAGTGGAAGCCTGAAGGCCGCCAGCGTTGCTCTTGTACACCCAGTTATTTGAGGCAGAAGCGCTGTTGGCAGCGCGAGTCGCAATGAGGCAGAAAGAGTCACCGCTAGTGACAATCTGAACAAGATTACCCTGCGACATCGTGAGACCAAGCGGGCCGGCGGCGGCAGCAGCAGACGCGGGGTACGCCTGAGTGTCGGTGAATCGGGTTTCCATCTCATTAGCGACCGTACGCAGATCGGACTTCATGGACGAGTCCACGGCTTTTTTCCGCTGGTTCAAGAAGACTGGAATCGCGATTGCAGCAAGAATACCAATGATGATCATGACGACGAGGAGCTCGATCAGCGTGAAGCCGCTGTCCTTTTCCTCCGCCGACTTACGAATACGAGCGAGCATGTGCGTCGTCCCTTCAGACGATCAATGGTGAAGGCAACCCGGTGGGTTTCTTCGATGACAACCAATGCATCGGCCCGGGACACCAATACTTAAGAGCCGCTGAGCAGGTTCACCGGAACGGCTCAGGCGCAGGGAGTAGTCCGAATACCGCCACGATCGCTATCGAAGTACAGAGTCTGAGAACCCTTCGTATTCGCGGCAGTAATGCAATACGTACCAGCAACAACGCCGGCACCAACGGTCGTCACGACTGTCAGCGTGTTTCCCGTGGATAACGGCACAGCCGTGCCGGCGACACTGATCGTTCCAGTACCAGTCGCACCCGCCGGGTAGGCCGGATTATTCACTCGATAACTCTCCAATTCCTTCGCCAAGGATTGAAGGTCGGATTTCATTGACGCATCGACAGCCTTTTTCCGTTGATTTGCGAAGACGGGAATGGCGATGCCGGCGAGGATGCCGATGATAATCATGACCACAAGAAGTTCGATCAGTGTGAAACCGGCATCGCGCGAGGTACCCCCCTGCGGACGATGAAAACGAGTGAACATGGCGGTCCTTTCAGGATTTCACTACCCGAGCAGACTCAGGCACCCGTGATATCGACTCCGATGTGCCCACACCTAAGCGGCTGGCTCGGTCCAAAACCAAGCCAGCCGCCTGAGAGTGCTTCGCTCGTAACGGTTCAGCTCATTGGATGATGTTGAAGACACTGAAGATAGGCATGTAGAGGGCCACGATCATGGCGCCGATGATGCCACCGAGAAAGGCGATCATCAGGGGTTCGATCAGGGACGTCAGTGCCTCCGTGGTGGCTTCAACTTCCTGATCGTAAAAGTCGCTGATCTTGACCAGCATATCGTCCAGGGCGCCGGTGTCTTCACCGACGGACATCATTTGCACGACCATGGATGGAAAAACTGGGTGTTGCGCCAATGGCGCGGACAACGACTCCCCTTGCCGAACATTCTCCTGGACGTTGCGCACCGCGATCGCGACCACGTTGTTGCCGCTGGTGTCGGCGACGATGTCCAACGCCTGCAAGATCGGCACCCCGGACCGCAGCATCGTGCCGAAGTTGCGGGTGAACCGAGACAACGCGATCTTCTGGGCGAGCCCACCGAAAATCGGCATCCGTAGTTTCCATGGGTCCACAATTGCCCGGACGCGTTCTTGGTGCTTGATCCGCCGCCACACCACCACGAACGCGATCGTGCCCACTAACAGGACCGGCCCACCAAACTTCAACGCCGACGACAACGCCACCAGTGCGCGCGTCGGTGCGGGTAACTCCGCGCCCATGTCCGCGAACATTTTCGAGAAGATCGGCACGATGAACAACAACATGCCAATCACGGACAAGATCGCCATGCAAAACACCACTACCGGGTACGTCATGGCGGATTTCACTTTGGCTTTGAGCTTCACTTCGGCTTCGAAGTTCTCCGCGAGCTGAAGTAAAACCTTGTCCAAGAAACCACCGACTTCACCGGCTCGCGTCATGTTGATCATGATGGGTGGGAAGACCTGCGGGTGCTTCGCCAGTGAGGTAGACAATGCTTGACCGGTCTCTACGTCAGCGCGAACTTCAGAGAGCACCTCGCGCAACTTCTTCGATTCGGTCTGATCGGCGAGGATGGTCAGGGAGCGCAACAGCGACAACCCTGAGTTAATCATGGTGGCGAATTGCCGGGCCATCACCGCGAGATCCTTGAGTTTCACTTTGTCGCCGAAGCCGGGGATAGTCAGCTCTTTTTTCATCCCCGCGTTCGCCTGGGTGATACTCACCGGCGCATAACCCATGGTTTTCAGCTTGGACACCACCTGGCCTTGATTCTCCGCGTCCAGGGTGCCTTTCACGAGCTTGCCCGCCCGGTCGCGGACGGCGTACTCGAAGGTCATCGTCGCCATGGTTATTCCTTAAATCCGGCCGAGTAGGCGGTTGAAATCTTCCACGTGGTGGCACTTCTCCAAGCCGTGCTCATAGGTGATCTGGTTGGTACGCACCAACTCCGCGAGGTGCTGATCCATCGTGTGCATGCCGTGTTGAGCGCCGGCTTGCATTGCCGAGTAGATCTGATGCGTCTTACCTTCACGCACTAAGTTGCGGATCGCCGGGGTCGCCACCATCACTTCGGTGGCGACTGCTCGGCCCTTGCCATCCCGGGTTTTACATAAGGTCTGACACACCACACCTTGGATCGCCCCAGCTAACTGCACCCGCACCTGTTGTTGCTGCTCGGACGGAAACACGTCGATCACCCGGTCCATGGTTTGCGCGGCATCCTGGGTGTGCAAGGTGCCGAACACCAAGTGCCCGGTCTCCGCGGCGGTTAATGCCACCGAGATGGTCTCCAAGTCCCGCATCTCACCCACCAAGATGATGTCTGGGTCTTGCCGCAGCGCGTGTTTCAACGCGTTCGTGAAGGACTTGGTGTCTTCCCCGACTTCCCGCTGGTTCACGATGCACCCTTTGTGCCGGTGCAAAAACTCAATAGGATCTTCAACGGTCATAATATGTTCTTTGCGGGTCCGGTTCGCCAGGTCGATGATTCCGGCGAGTGTGGTGGACTTCCCCGACCCGGTCGGCCCGGTCACCAGCACCAGCCCTCGCGGCAGGCCGGCGAAGTTGTTCACCGCCGGCGGAATCCCTAGTGCCTCAAGGGGTTTGATCTCATACGGGATCAAACGGAAGGCCGCGCCTAGTGCTTCGCGCTGTCGGTAAATGTTCACCCGGAATCGGGCTTTACCAGGCACGGCGTACGCGAAGTCCAACTCCAACTCGGTTTCAAACCGCTCTCGTTGGCGTTGCGACAACATCGCGTACAGCACCCGTTGCAAACTCGGTGGTTGCAATTTCGGGTGCTCACCTAGCGGGCGCAGTTCACCGCGCAGCCGGATCATTGGCGGGGAGCCGGCTGTCAAGTGCAAGTCGGACGCGCCACTGTCCACCATTTCGGTGAGCAGGCTATTCACTGAAAAGCCGTCGTCGGCGGTGCGTTCGGTACTCGATCGGCCTACTCCCTCAGCGGTCTCCGGTGTTGGCGCGAGGATCGTGTCGTCCGCGAAAGCCACCACCGCAGCCGGCGCCGCGGGCTGAGCCGACGATGTGGGTTGAGATGATGTGCCCGGTGAGGGAGGCGATGCCGAGGACGCCGCCGGAGCTGGGGTCGATACGGCGACTGGCGCTGCGAGCGCAGCGGTAGGGGGCTGCTCAGAGACTGGCAGCGGACTATTCAATGGGTCATCAGCGAATAGTGCCGTCGCGTTAGGAAGCTCACTGCCTGAGGTGGGCGCCGCCTGCAACGGCTGATAGGCGAACTGCTCCGGAACGTACGGGTCTCCCATGGTGCTCACTGCGCTCCCCTCGTAAGTCGGGTTACCCCGACGAACCTCGATCATTCGGGTCATTCCGGCGGAAAAATTAGGCGGACAAGCCAGCTGGTCTGGCACTCAAGCAGGACAAAGTTCACTGACGATTCGGTATCGGCTGGGTCATCCCGAGCCTTGAGGCGGAACCAGCCGGTGGCTCACACCACGACCCGCAGGATCTCTTCGATGGACGTCACGCCCTGAGCCACCTTGGCCATGCCGTCCTGGCGCAGCGTTGTCATCCCCTCGCTTCGAGCCACCTCACCGATCGCGGCGGCGGACGCACGTTCCACGGTGAGACGTTCGATGGGCTCGGTCACACTCATCACCTCGTGCAACGCGACCCGGCCCTTGTATCCGGTTTTGGAACACGCCGAACACCCCACCGGGCGGTACAACTGCGGCAGCGGCTCCCCCGGCGTCCAACCGAAGTTCACCCGCAATAGGTCCTCTGGTTCTGGGGTGTACTCCTCTTTACAGCGGGTACACAATTTTCGGGTTAACCGTTGCGCCAGAACGCAATCCAACGCCGACCCGACAAGGAACGGCTCGATTCCCATTTCGGTCAACCGGGTCACGGCGGACGGCGCGTCATTGGTGTGCAGAGTCGCCAACACCAAGTGCCCGGTGAGGGCAGCCTCTACCGCGATCTGAGCGGTTTCGTGGTCTCGGATCTCACCGAGCAGCACGACATCCGGGTCACAACGCAGGATCGACCGCAGCGCCGCCGCGAACGACAGCCCCGCTTTGCTGTTCACCTGCACCTGGTTAATCCCCGGGAGCCGATACTCCACTGGATCTTCGACGGTAATCACATTCACTTCGGGTTTACTGACAATGTTCAACGTCGCGTACAACGTGGTGGATTTACCGGACCCAGTTGGACCGGTGACCAGGAGCATCCCGTAAGGCTTGACGTAGCTTGTGGCGTACCGCTCATAGTTGCCCTGGGAGAACCCCAGATCAGACAGAGTGAGCCGGGTGGTGGAGTTATCCAAAATCCGCATGACAACCTTCTCGCCCCACACCGTGGGCAGCGTTGCCACCCGCAAATCCACCTTGGAGCCATTGGACGCCACGGACAACCGGCCATCCTGCGGGATGCGTCGTTCGGCGATGTCAATATCCGCCATGATCTTCAAGCGAGAGATCACCCCGCTCTGGATCGCCTTCGGGGAACGCATCACCTCATGCAAGACACCGTCAATGCGGTAACGCACCCGTAAATCTTTCTCGGTGGGCTCCAGGTGAATGTCGGAGGCGCGGTCCTGAATCGCTTGAGTGATCAGTAAGTTGACGTACTTGACGATGGGAGCATCCTCGGTGATTTCTTTCACCTTGGACAGGTCCTCTTCCTCTTCACCCATGTCCAGGGCTGAGGTGATGTCATCCAGGTCCGCGTCCGCCCGGTAATACCGATCAATGGCGGAGCCGATGTCCGCGCGAGTGGCCACCACGGGGCGGACATCCATCCCCGTCATGGATCGGATGTCATCTAACGCGAACACGTTGCCAGGGTCAGCCATCGCGACCAACAACTTGCCGTCCTCGGTGTACCCGATCGGCATCGCATTATGGCGGCGGACGACCGTGCCGGGAACCCGCGCCGTCGCGGACCCGTCCACCGCGGTTTCCTGTAAGTCCACGAAGGGCATCCCAATTTGCTGGGCCAACGCGGCAACCAACTGAGTTTCAGTAAGGATTCCCCGATCAACCAGCACCCGGCCCAAGCTGCGGCCCGCGTTCTGCTGTTCGACGAACGCATCTTCTAGCTGTTGTTCGGTCACCAACCCATCAGTGAGCAGGATGTCGACCAATTGCATGACGAAGCACGCTCCCTTGCCCGCGTCGGGGAATCAGACCGAACAGGTCTGCTTCATCCGAATCGGGCGGGAGGGTGCAGTCCTTAAGCGACAACCGCCGCCCGCATCGCGTGTACATCAGCATCGGTCAGCGTCCGCCCCGTCATGAGCTGCACTTGGGACGCGGCCTGGTAGATCAACATTTCCACGCCATTGACAACAGTCCCCCCTGCGGATCGCCACTGCCGGGCCAATGGAGTAGGCCACGGGTGATAGACCACATCCAACAACACGCCTAACGCGGGTCCGACCCGTTCGGTAGTTGAGTCCTGGTGAGCGTCAGGAGATCTCAACCCGGAGGGCACTAATGCCGCTGCCGCGAGGCTCGCCGCAGCAGGGACCGTGCTCACCGTGACTTGGGCCCCAGCCAATACCGGTCCCACCTGATCGGCTGCCCACGGCACCACCACGCAGGACGTGCCGCTGTGCGCCGCGACATCTACGAGCACCTGAGCGTGAGCCGGCCGACGAGCGATCACCGCGATCTGCTCCGCACCCAACCGGGCCAGGCCAGCCACCGCGGATGCTGCTGTCGCGCCAGCTCCGATTACCACCGCCATCGGCGACCGCTCTCGCGGCGCGGGATGAGTCAGCGCACCAGCAACCACTAACGCCCGGACGATGCCGTCGACGTCGGTGTTGTCCGCTGACCACCGACCGTTCCGGCAGACCAACGTGTTCACTGCCCCAGTCACCCGCGCGACCGGCGACACTGACTCCACCCATGAGCTCACCGGCGAATTCAACGGTGCAGTTTTCAACGGCATTGTCAACGACAAACCCACCCACTGATCATCGAGACCACCCATAAACTCCGCGAGCTGTTCAGCCGTCGCAACCTCATGGGCGTCATACGACCAATCGGTTAAACCCAACTGCCGATACGCCACGCGATGCAATATCGGAGACAACGAATGCGAGATCGGTGCACCAAGAACCGCCACACGGTGAGGTTTGGGCTGCCCATGACTGGTCACGGTCATGGATTCTTCCGGATCCACTCCCGTAATTGGTCGACGTACTTCAAATGTTGCTGGTAGGTGCTGCTGAACTTTGTTTCACCGGTATCCAAATTGACCACCACAAAAAACAGGGCATCACCTTTTTGCGGTTTGAGCGATGCTTCCATTGCCGCCCGACCAGGGTTACCGATAGGGCCAACCGGTAAACCATCTCTGGCGTAGGTGTTGTACAAGTTTTTCGTGTCTGCACGTTGCGCATCAGTGGTGAAAATATCGGTCTTGCCTATCCCATAGACCACAGTCGAATCTAGTTGCAAGCGTAAGTTCTGCGCCAGCCGCCGTTCAATCACCCCGGCAATCTTCGGGAAATCTTTCTCCGCACCACCTTCCACTTGAATGATGCTGGCTTCAATCAGTAATCGTTGAGCTTTCGCGTCGGACACCCCTAGTCGAGTTAACTCAGATTTCGCGCGTTTCACCATCGCTGCTAATTGATCAGTCGCGGTAGTTCCGGGATCGAATTGGTAAGTAGCCGGAAACAGCCACCCTTCCGCTTTTCCTTTCGCCACCGCCGGAAGGCCGAATGTCTCCGGCTCTTTTAACGCGACTTCGTAGTCTGCGGCATCAGTGTCCGTCTCTTTCGCCAGCAAGGAAACGGTACTCTTCACCCGCATTCCTTCCCGAATCGTTACCTCAATGACCTGGCGGGATTTGGGGTCAAGCAACAACTCCAGTGCCGCAGCGGCACTCATTTGTTTGCGCAAAACGTACTGCCCTGGCTGAACAGACGCCGACTTTGGATTTTGGGCTGTTGCCTCCACAAATGCCTTACTGGTTTTGATCACGCCGGCTTTTTGCAACGTCTGGCCGATGAGCCGTCCACTTGCGCCAGTGGGAATAACTACTTCTACCTCACCGGACCCAGCGCCGGCGTAGTCATTGTCAGCAGTCAACCGCGCAATCATGGGCGACAAAACCTGGTAGGCGCCAAAACTGCCACCAACCACCAGCACCAACGCGACGAATAGCACTACGGATCTCCGGCCACCCCGCCGGCGGCGTCGCCTGCGTTTTTTCTGCGCCTGGCGCAATTGGGAGCGGCTCGTAGGAGCAGTGTCGCTGCTGGGTGATGTCTCGCCCCAGAAGCTCTGGTCGTGGCGGTCAAGCACCGGATGAGGCTACCTCTTATTGCCGATTACCCGCTGGTCCATCACCCATACGCTCCGTGTCTAATGCGTTCTGTAACAACACCACTGCGGCGACTTGATCAACGACACCCCGATGCCGACGCCCTGGAACGCCAGAATGATGCAAAGCCCGATGTGCTTGCACTGTGCTCAACCGCTCATCAATCAACCGAACCGGAACAGCAAGTAGCTCCGCTAACCGATCCGCATACTCCCGAGCCGCCCGAGCCGCCGGGCCGTCCGCCCCTGAGAGGGATCGCGGCAAGCCCACCAACACCTCAACCGCGTTCCGCTCGGTCACCTCCGCGGCAATCCGATCCTGATCCGCTCCATTGACGTCCCGAGTGAACGTGCCGACCGGAAACGCCAAGACACCAGCCGGGTCACAGGCCGCGACACCAACCCGGACCGTCCCAACGTCTACCGCTAACCGCACCCCGGCGTGAGCCTGCCCTGGTGTCATATCGCAGCGGTCACCCGTTGGGCGATCACACTTTCAATTCGGGATAACGCCGCAGACGTCTGATTGGTGAGCGTGCCACCGCCCTGCGCGACATCATCACGACCACCGCCCCCACCGCCGAGAACCTGGGCTGCGTTCTTCACCAGATCACCAGCCAGAACACCCCACTCCCGCGCCACCTCATTCGTGGCAACCACCACCACCGGCCGATCTTTCGCGACCGCTGTTGCCGCAACAACCACTGGACGTTCCCCCCCGAGCCGGCCACGAACATCCAACACTAAAGACCGCAAATCATCAGCACTCGCGGATGCACCTGCATCATGGCCAACATAGGAGACGCCGTACACATCTCGCGCACCCGCCGCTAACCCACCTGCCGCAGCGAGCACCTGCGCGGCCCGGAGTCTTTCCAGTTCTTTCTCCGCGTCCCGTAATCGAGCCACCAAAGCGGACACCCGGTCCGGTACTTGCTCGGCCGGAACTTTCAGCTCTTCCATCACTCCCGCAAGCAAAGCGCGCTCACGTCCCAAATAGTGCAAGGCATCAAGGCCGACGAGCGCTTCGATCCGCCGAACCCCGGAGCCCACCGATGATTCCCCCGTTAAAACCAACGCACCTACCTGCGACGAATGCTGTACGTGCGTTCCCCCGCAAAGCTCCCGCGACCATTCACCCCCGATCTCCACCACCCGAACATCGTCGTCATACGTTTCCCCGAACAGGGCCAACGCACCCAAATCGCGAGCTTTAGCCAACGGCATCACCTCGGCTTTAACCGGCAAATCATGCCGGACTGCCTGATTCGCGGCTTCCTCAATGTCGGCGCGCGCCGTGGCATCCAATGCCGAACCCCAGGCGAAGTCCAACCGCAAATATCCCGGCTTGTTGTACGAACCGCTCTGTAACGCGGTCGGGCCAAGCACCTCACGCAAGGCCGCATGAATGATGTGGGTTCCCGAATGTGCCTGGCAGGCAGATAACCGCCACTCCTGATCCACGATCGCTTGAACATCGGTCTTCGTGGTCAACTCACCCTCAAGAACCTCCACGGTATGGGCGATAAGACCCTTCACTGGGCGCTGAACGTCTACCACGCGCAACCGCACACCGTCCGCGAGGATCTCACCCGCGTCAGCGATCTGCCCCCCGGACTCGGCGTAGAACGGCGTCCGATCTAGTACCACCTGAACACGTTGTCCCTGACTCGCTGCTGGAACAGACTCCCCCTCCCGGACGATGCCCCGTACCTGCGCTTCGGACTGCACTTCGTGATAAGCCAAGAACTCCGTTACACCAGCGGCCCGCAAATCCCGCCACACCTCGGTGTCGGCGCGACCACCCTTTTTTGCCTGCGCGTCCGCTTTAGCCCGCTCCCGCTGCTCAGTCATGAGTTGGCGGAAACCAGCTGCGTCCACAGCGAGACCCTGCTCAGCGGCCATCTCTAACGTGAGGTCAATCGGGAAACCGTAGGTGTCATGCAAGGTGAACGCGGACGTGCCATCAAGCATCGTCCCACCGGACGCTTTCGTCCGGCGGACCGCTGTATCAAGAATGGTGGTACCAGCGGACAAGGTGCGCCGGAATGTTTCTTCTTCCGCACCAGCGATCTGGGCGATGCGGTCGTATGCGGGGGTCAACTCCGGGTACGAGCGAGCCATCTGCTCACAGCTCACCTGAAGCAAGAGAGGCAGTGATGGATCCTCGACACCCAGGAGACGCATCGCCCGCACCACTCGTCGCAACAACCGACGGACGACATAGCCGCGGCCTTCATTACCCGGTGTGACGCCATCTCCAATCACCATCAAAGCGCTGCGCACGTGGTCGGCCACCACGCGCAACCGGACGTCGTCGTGAGGGTGAGCCCCGTACACCTTTCCGCTCAGCGCGCACGCACGCTTGATGACCGGATAGACCTCATCAATCTCGTACAGGTTGTCGGCACCTTGCAAAAGGAAGGCGACGCGTTCTAATCCCATCCCAGTGTCAATATTGCGGTTCGGTAGCTCACCGACTACATCGAAATCGTCTTTGGTTCGCACTTCGCTGAGCTGGTGTTGCATGAAGACCAAATTCCAAATCTCCAAGAAGCGGTCCTCGTCAACGACTGGGCCACCGTCCGGGCCGTACTTGGGGCCACGGTCAACGTAAATCTCACTACAGGGCCCACCCGGACCAGGAACACCCGTATGCCAGTAATTGTCCTTGCGACCCCTGCGTTGAATACGGTGCTCGGGCAGCCCGGCGATCCGGCGCCACAAACCCGCCGCTTCGTCGTCCTCCGTGAAAACTGTCACCCAGATTTTGGCTGGATCAAAGCCGTAGCCACCATCGGATTGACTCGTGGTGACTAACTCCCACGCGTAACGGATCGCTTCTTCTTTGAAGTAATCTCCAAACGAAAAATTCCCGTTCATTTGGAAAAACGTGCCGTGGCGTGTCGTCTTGCCGACCTCATCGATATCCAACGTCCGCAAGCACTTCTGCACACTGGTAGCCCGTGGCCATGGCGGAGCTTGTTGCCCAGTCAAGTAGGGGATAAAGGGCACCATGCCAGCAACGGTGAACAGCAAGGTGGGATCAGGGGAGATCAATGACGCGCTCGGCACTACGGTATGACCGCGGTCGGCGAAGAAGGTTAACCATCGGCGGCGAATCTCCGCGGTGTGCATTATCAATCCTTCGGTTGTGGGCGTCGGCAGGGTGTGCTTTTTGCTGCAACGGTGATTGAGTGTGTTGGCGTCACCGCTTCGCCTGATGCCTCCCCGCACGAGGCGAACTTTCAGCTTGTTGATCTGCGGCGCGAAGATCTGGCCGAGTTGGTCGGTCTGCGCGCTCTGCCGGGTGAGTCAGGTCATCGTCACCGTGATCATCACGAAGAACATCCGATAAGTCCGCGGTCGGGTCATCTATCAACGCCCGGGTCTGCGCCGGTGAGAGATGCCCTTCATCTACTCCTAGTGCCTGTCTGAGCTCGGCGTCTCGTTCCGCCATCGCTTCTCGAACGGAGTCGGCTATCTCCCGCAAGCCCGCCCCCATGTCGCTCAGCCCATGCGCTAACCCCCGAGGGGTATAAGACTGAGCGGTTTTGGTGACTTTGCGGACCGCGAAAACACCGATGGCCGCCCCTAATCCAGCCCAAAACAACCGTCGCACTTGCGCTCACCGCCCCCGCCGTCGAGATGAACCAATGGTCGTACCACTCAAAGCTCTGGTCTGGCTTTCAGGTTTTTTGCTTCGGGAAGCTTTCTTACTGTTCTTGGCTTCCTGCCGGCCTAACGCTTGCCGCACCCCGTAGGTGAAAGCCGCAACTTTGATCAACGGCGAACCAACAGTGGCGGCGAACAATGAAGTCAGCGCGGATGCGTTCGTGCTGATTTGCTGAACATTGCCGGTGATCGCTGAGACCCGTTGCAACTCACCGTTCGTAGTGCTCACCGTGGAAGTCACTTCACGAATCAACGGAACAGCCTCACCAGTCACCCCCTGCACGGTGCCTCGGGTGTCATCAATGAGTTTTCCCAACTTCAGGATGGGTACAGCAAGTAATGCCACTAAAACGACAAATGCTATTGCGGCAATGAGACCCGCAATTTCTCCGACAGACATAGGGACTATCCCTCCCGCACGGCGACAGACGGTGTTGACGACCCTACCCCGCCAGGCGGATACCGTCCTACCGCAGCGGTTTTGGCGCGTCGGCGCACCACTGCCGCGGCCTCTGCTTTGCTACTCAATGGTGCTCTCGCGGTCATCCAGGATGCGCCGCAACCGGTCCACCCGAGCCTTAAGGTGCTGCTCCGCACCACGATCTGTGGGGTCGTAGTAGCGACGCCCACGTAACGAATCAGGAAAGTACTGCTGAGCGACAATCGCGTGCGGTTCATCATGGGGGTACCGATACCTGCTGCCATGGCCAAGCTTGGCCGCGGCCGGGTAATGCGCATCCCGTAAATGCACGGGAACCACACCAATGCGCCCTGCCTTGACATCCCGCTCAGCTGCGGAAAGTGCTTGAAAGACCGCGTTCGACTTTGGTGCTGAGGCTAAGTGGATGACCACCTGCGCCAACGGAATTCGACCCTCTGGTAACCCAATGAACTGGACTGCCTGTGCGGCTGCCACCGCAGCCGACAGCGCCGAAGGATCCGCTAACCCGATGTCTTCTGCTGCCAGCACAATGAGGCGCCGAGCGATAAAACGCGGATCCTCACCGGCGTGCAGCATCCGCGCCAAATAATGCAGGGAAGCGTCCACGTCGGAGCCTCGAATTGACTTGATCAAGGCGCTCGTGACGTCGTAATGCTGGTCGCCATCGCGGTCATAACGAACCACCGCCACATCGAGAGCCTTCGCTACGTGCGCCACAGTCAGCGGCACCGGGACGGTCAGGTGAGATGCTGATTCGGCTTCCGCGAGCGCCGCTCCCGCTGCGGCCTCCATCACGGTAAGCGCGCGCCGTGCATCGCCCGCGGCTAACCGAATCAGGTGATCAACCGCTTCCGCGGTCGGTGCGACAGCACCCTGCAAACCTCGCTCCGCGGCCACCGCGCGGTCAATGAGCACCCGGATCGCCGCGTCATCTAGCGGCCGCAAAGTCAGCAGTAATGATCGCGATAAGAGAGGGGCGATCACTGAAAACGACGGGTTTTCAGTTGTCGCGGCAATGAGTGTGACCCACCCGTTCTCCACTGCCGGCAGCAACGCGTCCTGTTGTGCCTTGGTAAAGCGGTGAATCTCATCCAAAAACAGCACCGTGCGACGGTGGTACAGCTCCCGGTCCTCGCGGGCACGTTCCAGCACGAGACGAACGTCTTTGACTCCCGCGGTCACCGCGGATAATTCTGCCGATGTTACCCCCGCACTAGCTGAAACCACCTGCGCCACAGTGGTTTTGCCTGACCCCGGCGGCCCCCAAAGTACTAAGGAACTGTGCCCGGCAGCGCCCTCACCGGGCTCAACCAAACGGCGCAGCGGTGACCCTGGACTCAGCAAGTGATCCTGGCCAACAAGATCGTCGAGCGCACGTGGGCGCATCCGAACGGCCAACGGAACAGTCGGCCGAGCAGCGGACGACATCCTCGGGGGATCGTCGTCACCGAAGGATTCATCGAGCGAGAACAAGTCATTCACCATTGATCACGGTATCGCCGAACTCCTCAGACCATACTTCCTCCTCACTCTTTCACCCCATGTGGTTGCCTGAGTCCATGACCAGCCCAGCTCCCCTCGAATCTGCGCGTCGCCCAGTGCTGTTAACCGTTGATGATGATCCGGGCGTGTCACGGGCCATCGCCCGGGACCTACGCCGTCACTACGGCCAGGAATACCGGATTGTCCGCGCCGAGTCCGGCCCGGACGCGCTAGATGCGTTGCGGCAAATAGCGCATCGGGGGGAACAAGTCGCCATCCTCCTGGCCGATCATCGAATGCCAGAAATGACCGGGGTGGAGTTTCTCGAACAGGCGATGGACCTTTTCCCCCGAGCCCGACGCGTCCTGCTCACCGCGTACGCCGACACCGACGCCGCCATCGCCGCGATCAATACGGTGGACCTTGATCACTACCTACTCAAACCGTGGAGTCCACCCGAAGAGCTGCTTTACCCCGTTCTGGACACCCTGATCGCCGCATGGCACGCCTCCGGTGATCGCCCGGTGGACGTCGTTCGAGTGGTCGGCCATCGATGGTCCTCCCCATCTCATGAGGTCCGGGACTTCTTAGCCCGCAATGGCGTTCCCTATCAGTGGATCGCAGCTGATGACCTGGCTGGAGAACGGCTTCTTACCAGCTGTAGTGCTACCACGAACGACGTGCCAGTGATCTTCACTCCTGATGCGGCTCCCTTGCGGCGACCAACTTTAAGTGAATTAGCTGAACGCGTGGGTCTCGCGACCACCCCAGAAACAGACTTCTACGACGTCATCGTGGTGGGCGGCGGGCCAGCCGGTTTAGGAGCGGCCGTGTACGCCGCGTCCGAGGGACTGCGGACTGTCGTGGTGGAGCGGCAAGCAACCGGCGGCCAAGCCGGTCAGAGCTCCCGGATCGAGAACTACCTGGGCTTCCCAGACGGCGTCTCTGGGTCCGCACTCACTGATCGTGCCCGCCGGCAAGCAGTGAAGTTCGGTGCAGAGATCCTCACCGCCTGCGATGTCACCGGTTTGGAGGTAGCTGGGCCACGACGTGGGGTGCGTTTTTCCGACGGCACCACGTTGCGCGCGCACTGTCTGGTCCTCGCTACCGGGGTGCAATATCGTCGCCTTCCGGCGGCGAAGGCAGATGATTTCATCGGGCAGGGCATCTACTACGGGGCAGCGCTCACCCAAGCAGCCGAATGCGTCGGCGAAACCGTATACGTCGTGGGTGGGGCGAACTCCGCGGGCCAGGCAGCCATGTATTTAGCTCAGCACGCGCAAAAAGTGATAATCGTGGTGCGAGCTGAATCGTTGCGTGCGTCCATGTCGCACTATTTGATTGAACAAATCGCCGCGAATCCAGTGATCGAAGTCCGCCCGAATACCCAGATAGTGGCCGCTCATGGTGATGGCCACCTGGAACGAATCACTCTGCGCGACAACGCATCTGGGAACGAGAGTGATGAAAAAACCCAACATGTTTTTGTTTTCATTGGGGCGCAGCCACACACCGAGTGGATGGGCGAAACAGTCCACCGAGACAGTCGTGGCTTCGTGGTGTGCGGACCAGATTTACTTCGTGACTTATCCCTAGCATCCGATCAGGAACGGCATTATCTACCCGATTGGGACCGCGATCCATGGCCACTGGAAACGTCCGTGCCGGGGATTTTTGCGGCCGGAGACGTCCGGTCCTCGTCGGTCAAACGGGTCGCTTCCGCTGTTGGTGAGGGAGCACTCGCAGTCACTGGCATACATCAGTACTTAGAAAGGTTATAAGGGCATGGACCAGATCACTCCTGAAGAACTACGCGGCCTGTTCTTGTTAGAAAAGCTCACCGACGAACAGTTGGCGTGGTTCATCGACAACGGCGCTGTGGTGCATATCAGCCCCGGGGAGTACTTCACTCGGGAAGGCGAACTTGCCGACTGCTTTTATCAACTCCTCGATGGCACCATCGCACTGTCTCGGCGCGTTGGGGATACGGACGTGGAGATCACTCGGTCTTCCATGCGTGGGGCGTACACCGGGGCCACCACCGTGTGGCTTCCTGAATCAGATCGGGAAAATTTTTATGGGGCAAGCAGTCGAGCCGTGACCGAATGCACGCTGTTCGCCGTCCCCGCGGACGGATTTGCCTCGTTTATCCGCGAACACCTCCCGATGGCAATTCATCTTCTCGGCGGAATCTCGATCGGCATGCGGGTCAGTCAAGAACGCATCAGCCAACGGCAGCGCCTACAAGCATTAGGCGCGTTGTCCGCCGGATTAACCCATGAGTTGAACAATCCTGCTGCTGCTGCGGTGCGCGCGGTCGCAGAACTCCGATCCCGGGTGGACGGGATGCGTCGAAAACTCGGCTATCTCGCCGACGGCCACATCTCAGCGGATGTTCTGGGGCAGCTAATCGATTTACAAGACGAAGCGTTGGCCTGCGCGGCGACCGCACCCCGGCGTACTCCACTGGAAATCGCGGATGCCGAAGACGAGTTAGGTGACTGGTTAGAAACCCAGGGCATTGATCGCGCTTATGACCTCGCGTCCGTACTCGTCGGCGCCGGGTTAGACATTGGTTGGGCGCAGAAAGTGCATACCGCACTTCCCGACGACCTCGGCTCGGGAATTGCCTGGGTCGGATACACAGTGGAAACCGAAGCTCTCATGCGAGAGATCACCGATTCGGTGCAGCGCATCAGCAACCTCGTCGGCGCGGCTCGGCAGTACTCTCATCTTGACCGAGCGCCCTTCCAACTCACTGACGTGGTGGAAGGGTTGGAATCCACCTTGGTCATGCTCAGCACCAAACTCAACGGCGTGACGGTCACTCGGGAATATGCCGAGAACCTCCCCCCCGTGCCTGGGTACCCAGCCGAACTCAACCAGGTGTGGACCAACCTCATCGACAACGCCGTGCAAGCCATGGGTAGCGAAGGCACCCTCACCCTACGGGTCAGCGTGGTGGGCGAATCACTCCTTGTCAGTGTGGGCGATACCGGCCCAGGTGTACCCGAAGACCTCCAAAGTCGCATTTTTGAGCCCTTCTTCACTACCAAACCGGTTGGTCAGGGAACCGGCTTGGGGTTGGACATCTCCTACCGTGTCGTCGCTGAACGCCACGGCGGAGACTTGCGGGTGGTCTCCCAACCGGGCGACACCAGATTCGAAGTGCGACTTCCCCTCACCGAACCACCGCCGTCCGTTGAGTAGTGCATCCTCTGTACTAAGAACCGTGAGGGCCAGTGTTCAGTCGGCGAGGTGATCTTCAGGTGCCGCATCAACGCCGGCTTCGGTTCGCTGTTCGGCGCTGATCGGCGCTGGCGCGCCCGTCAGTGGATCAAACCCACCACCGGACTTCGGGAACGCGATCACCTCTCGAATGGAGTCAGCACCGGCGAGTAAAGCGCAGACTCGGTCCCAGCCGAACGCGATTCCCGCGTGAGGCGGTGCGCCGTAAGAAAAGGCATCAAGTAAGAAGCCGAACTTTTCTTGAGCCTGTTCCGCGGAAATCCCCATCACGGAAAACACCCGCTCTTGGATGTCTCGACGATGAATACGTACCGATCCGCCACCGATTTCATGACCGTTGCACACCAAGTCGTACGCGTGTGCAAGCGCATCACCGGGAGCGGTCTCTAGGGTGCCAAGGAACTCTTCCTTTGGGGCAGTGAAGGCATGATGCACTGCCGTCCAACTGCCACCGCCAACAGCGACATCTCCACTGGCAACAGCATCGGCGGCAGGCTCAAATAACGGCGCATCGACCACCCAGAGCAGGGACCACGCCGCGGTATCAATGAGATCACCGCGACGGGCAATCTCCAACCGAGCCGCACCAAGGAGCGCCCGGGCTGCTTTCGTTACACCAGCAGCAAAGAACACACAGTCCCCTGGTTCAGCGCCCACATGCTGTGCGAGGCCCGCCCGCTCCTCGTCGGAAAGATTCTTCGCCACCGGGCCGCTGAGCTCACCGTCAGCACCGATCAGCACATACGCCAAGCCTTTCGCGCCTCGTTGCTTTGCCCAGTCTTGCCAACCGTCAAGTTGACGACGAGGCTGGTCGGCTCCGCCGGCCATGACAACCGCTCCGACATACTCCGCTTGGAAAACCCGAAACGATGTGTCGGCGAAGTAGTCAGTGCACTCCACTAACTCCACCCCGAACCGCAAGTCCGGCTTGTCCGTACCAAAACGACGCATCGCCTCGTGGTAACTAATCCGAGGAAGTGGCAGCGTCATCTCATGTCCGATCAGTGCCCATAACCGACGAGCGATCTGCTCCCCGATGTGCATCACATCATCGGCGTCCGCGAAGCTCATCTCTATGTCAAGCTGAGTGAATTCTGGTTGGCGGTCGGCGCGGAAATCTTCATCTCGATAACACCGAGCGATTTGGTAGTACCGCTCTATCCCAGCGACCATCAACAACTGTTTGAATAGCTGCGGGCTCTGCGGCAACGCATACCACGACCCAGGCTGAAGTCGGGCTGGGACGAGAAAGTCACGCGCACCCTCAGGGGTCGAACGCGTTAAGGTTGGGGTTTCAATATCGATAAATTGTTGATCGTGCAGGACTTCCCGGGCGACCCGCGCCGCGTCACTTCGCAACCGTAACGCCGCGGATGGCCCTGGCCGCCGTAAATCAAGGTAGCGATGACGAAGCCGAGCTTCCTCGCCCACGGTGGTTCGGTCATCAATCTGAAACGGCAACGGCGCGGCAGTGTTTAACACCTCAAGCGCTGAAGCATCGATCTCTACTTCCCCAGATGGCAGCTGGGCATTTTCGTTTCCGACCGGACGACGACGCACCGCACCGGTCACCTTGATGCAGTACTCACTGCGCAGATCATGCGCACCTGACGTGTCAAGCAGCTCATCACGAACCACCACCTGAGCAACGCCGGAAGCGTCTCGGACGTCAAGAAACGCGACCCCCCCATGATCACGGCGAGTCGCGACCCACCCGGCGACCGTCACTACTTGACCTTCATGCACGGCACGCAGTAGGCCCACTTCATGAGTGCGCAGCACAGATTCCTCCGAATATAGGTGGCAGCCCGACAGAGCGACGAATTCGCAAAGGCAACGCCGCGATAACTGCCATGATCCTACGGCGCCGCAATCAGCAGGGATGGCAGGCGACAGTAAAGGCACGCCAACAGATGCTTGGTACTAGCAGAATCGCGGCTTATGACTCACCGGATTTACGCGACTTCACCCATTTGGCGGTGGCAGCTAAGAGAGTTGTTCTTTAATACTCGTTGTTCTATTCGCTTCCATTGAGGCATCCGACACTCCCGGCTCACCCGGGCACACTCCGAAAGCAGATGCATTGATGCAGGCGATGGTCACCTCGGGAACCCGGCTTATGGTGCAGGCGTCATCAGGCCCTGACCGGACCATCAGTGTTCGCACCCTTGGTGACGCTCGGCTGCGACCTGGGTGTGAAATCCCGGTGCTGGTCGAAGCAGAAGCGATGGACTTTCCCGGCGGAACAACAGCCCTAGTCACCACTGTGGGCGTTGTTACTTGGACGGCCAGCATCGTTCGGCAACAAGGAATTTTCCTGGTGCGCCTGGGTGAAATAATTCATATCGATCAACGGCGCAGGGAACCCCGTCGCGCAATCACACTCGACCTTGTCGCTGTGCCACGTGACCATTCCATGGTTGGCCCTCGGGTCCTCAGTGGTCTCACCGTGGATGTCTCTAGGGGCGGGTTACACGCGACCCTCTTAGCTCCACTCCACCTGCCTCACGAAGATGAAACAAAATCATCGGCAGGAGTGGATCTCCCCCGTCTTAACGCTGAAATTACTGTGTCGGCAAGCCAGCGCATTGTTGCGGAGCTTCAGGTCGTGCATTGCCATCACCACACGATTCGTGCGGCTTTTACCAGCATCGACCGCGCGGACCAAGAACGTTTGCTGGCCCTTACCGGCAGGTCAACACCTCTACGCATCTCACCTTGAGGGGGCAACACACCGACCTCCTTGACGCACTTCGCCGCCGAGGCGATGTTTGATCAACAGTGGTTGGACACGATCGTGCAACCAACGGCGGTAACTAATCGGCGCGGATGATCCCCGGGCGTAAAGCTGGCGATAACGACTCACCAATGTCGGATGAGTTTCGGCTAACCATGCCATCCACCATTCCCGCGCCCCGGGCCGCAAATGCAAAGGAAGAACTGCCGCGCTGGTCGCACCAGCATCGGCAATGAGAGCTAAAAGATCATCGAGTTGGGAAACGGAGTCCGTCAGCCACGGAAGAACAGGCGCCACCAGCACCGCACAAGTCAAACCATGATCACGAACCTGTCGAACCACCGCTAGCCGAGCCTCGACGTGGGGTACCCCCGGCTCCGCGCTCGCATGAATAAAATCGTCGTTAACCGCGATTGACATGGCCAGTGACACCGGAATCGTCTCCGCCGAGCTCGCCAAAAGCGGAAGATCTCGCCGTAGCAGCGTTCCTTTGGTGAGGATTGAAAGCGGTGTGCCCGCACGTGTTAATGCCTCGATGATCCCCGGCATGAGTTCATAGCGGCCTTCCGCGCGCTGATAAGGATCCGTATTTGTCCCCAAAGCGACTGGCGCGCGGACCCACGATGGACGCCTCAGCTCATGCCGCAGCACCTCGACCACGTTGACTTTGACAACGATCTCGCGATCAAAATCATCGCCGGCATCAAAATCAAGATAGGTATGTGACTGGCGCGCGAAGCAATACACGCAACGGTGGGTGCACCCGCGGTACGGGTTGATTGTCCACTCACCATGCCCAGGCGTACGGCCGGTGACTCGGTTCAACACACTTTTAGCGAGCACTTCGTGAAAGGTCACTCCAGCGAACTCAGGGGTGGTCACAGACCGGAGTAAACCCGGAAATCCTTGCCCTACAGCCATTCCCGGCAATGTCGGCTCGTAGATACTTTTCTTTTGCGCATTCGAGGGGTGACCATCAGCTTGACCCTTGTCGACGTGCTGCTCGTTAGCCTGACCGTTTGCCGTTTGAGTACTTGCCTGAGTATTTGCCGCCTGAATATTCGCTGATTGAGCATTCCAACGCATTATTCATTCGAACGCATGTTCGATATGTTGTCAACACCACTCTTCCTACTTCATGCGTCTTCTTCATGCGTCTTGACGCGCGTCCAGATGACACTCGGCATTCGAGACCGATGGAGCGACGTCGTCGATTTATTCGGGCTTAGTCACGATTCGTGGCCGACGCTCGTTGTCCGGTGGCAACCACGTCGCTGGGTCAGCTACTTCTTGTACGCCAGCTTGAATATCGCGAACTGCTGGCACGCCATCAGCTGTGGCAGCTGCCGGAAACCACACAAACGGAATGCCACGGCGTTCGGCGTAACGAATTTGTCGACCAAACTTCACCGCAGCTGGGGCCACCTCGCATGCGATCCCTCGCTGACGCAACGCTTGAGCTATGCGACCGCAGGACGGACGGTCTACTTCCGTCGGCAACGCGATCAGAACGCATGTCGGCACCGACCGCGAACTTGCGAGCACCCCTCGGGCCAGCAAGGGAGCCAACGCGCGGGTAACTCCGAAGGACAATCCAACACCGGGGTATGTCGTCCGGCCATCTGACGCCAACGAGTCGTATCGCCCGCCGGAACACACCGAGCCCAAGTGCTCATACCCTGACATCACCGTTTCGTACACCGTCCCGGTGTAATAATCCAATCCGCGGGCCACCTGAAAATCAGCGAGCACGGTAAATCCGGGTCGGTTGATCGCCGTAGCGTGGTCAAGGACGAGCGCGACCTCCGCCAATCCTTGATCTAACAACTCTGAGGTGACGCCCAGTGCCCCAACCTCCTCGATGACCCCTGCGTCATGACCGCGAATAGCAGCTAAAGCTAGACAGGCATCAACTTGTGGTGACGTAAGCTGAGCGCGTTCCCGGAGAAGTTCGGCAACCGCCGTCGGGCCAATTTTGTCGAGCTTGTCCAACGCGCCGAGCACAGTAGTCATCGCCGCCGAGTTGAGCCCTAACCCTTCCCCAAACCCTTGCATGAGCCGGCGATTATTGATGCGCATTGTCATCGGTGGAAGCGGTAACAGGGAGAATGCATCCGCCATCACCTCGATAAGTTCCACTTCATAGTGAAAAGGCAACGCATCGCGGTCGATGACGTCAATATCGGCTTGCAGAAACTCTCGATACCGCCCTTCTTGAGGTCGCTCCCCTCGCCACACTTTTTGAATCTGGTACCGGCGGAACGGAAATTCCAACTGCCCCGAATTTTCAATGACGTACCGAGCAAAGGGCACGGTGAGATCGAAATGCAACGCCAACGTTCGCGGATCAGCGTGACTGTCGGCAGCGTCTGCATCAGCCTGAAGACGCCGCAGTAAATACACTTCTTTGTCGATCTCGCCTTTTTGCAGCAACTGCGACAGCGGTTCAACTGCGCGAGTTTCGATCCCAGCAAATCCATGCAACTCAAAGGTCTGCCGCAGATCATCGACGATTTGCTGCTCAACGACCCGACCAGCGGGTAATGATTCCGGGAATCCGGAAAGTGAAGTAGGGCGCGCCATCATTCCTCCGTTTTCAACTACGCAACTATTGATCACGAGCAGTGTTGATTACATTGCTGCGAGATCAATGAGAAAAGGGTTGCCGGCCCGCTCCTGCGCCATCGTGGTTGCCGGCCCATGACCGGGAACGATCAGCGCCGCATCCGGCAAGGTAAGAACTTGCTCACGCAATGATCGGCGCATCGCGACAGGGTCCCCGCCGGGAAGGTCCGTGCGGCCAATAGCACCGGCGAACAACACATCTCCGGTGAAAACAGTGTGCGCTAAACCAGCTATCGTATCGCCCGAGAATTCGGCTCCAGACGCTAAAGCGATGGTGTCTGGAACAGCATTCACCGAGAACAGCACAGACCCTTCCGTGTGCCCCGGCGCATGCGTCACTGACACGTTCAGACCTGCAATATCAAGGGACACCTGATCTGATACTTCCACCACATTCTCGGGCGCCGCCCATCGCGCAGCGGCCCCGAACTGCTCTTCCAACATCGCCAGCAAACCACCAGAGGCAAAGTCAGCGAGTGGATCTTCTAAGCGATAGCGATCTTCGGTGTGGATATGAACCGCCACGCCATGTGCCCCGCACACCGGCGTGACCGAGTAAGTGTGATCGACATGCCCGTGGGTCACTAAGACAGCATCCGGGCGCAGACGATACTCACGTAACACCTCGGCCAAACGATCAAGAACATCCACACCAGGGTCAACGATGATGCACTCTTGTCCGAGGCCAGTGGCCATGACGTAGCAGTTCGTCCCTAAGACGACGCTGGGGAAGCCCACGAGTAGCACGCTGAGACCCTACCGTCGGCACACCGAACCAGCGGGACCCACTGCACCACCACACCCTTGCCTAGACTGGGCGGCACATGACGATCAACCCGTAAGGAATCCCGGTGTCTAACACAAGAGATCGCCAGCGCGCTAAGCGTCGGTATTTACGCCGGCAGGCTTCGCTAGCCGCAAAAGCACGTCGTGGACAGAAAAGGCGCCGCATCGCCGGTTCCGTGGTGGCAGTGTTTGTTGTTGTCGGCGTTGCCTTTGGTGTTAGAAGCTGGGCCGATGACACACCTGCACCAGAGCGCGCGGCCAGTGATTCAGTGACTGACACCGCATCTCCGTCCGCCAGCAAGTCGGAAGACTCTTCATCTCCTACCGCCTCTAGCGCCATAACAGCCCCGCCACCGGCGTCCTTAGCTGAACAAGCACGTTGGCAGGCCACCGTTAAAACCACAGTTGGCACCATGGTGTTGAACTTGGACGGAAAAGTCGCACCACAGACTGTTGCGTCTTTTCTGAACTTATCCCGGAAAAACTTTTATGACGACACCACCTGTCATCGCCTCACTACTGAGGGGATCTTCGTTTTGCAGTGCGGTGACCCCGACGGCACCGGGTCTGGTGGGCCGGGATACTCCTACGGAATCGAGAACGCCCCGAAAGACGGCAAGTACCTCGCCGGTACTCTCGCCATGGCACGGACCGCAGACCCCAACTCGAATGGCAGCCAATTCTTTATGGTCTACGACGACACCACCTTGCCGGTGGACGGCGGGGGGTACACCATTTTCGGTGAAGTGCAAACTGGTTTAGACGTGCTTCGCGAGGTTGCCGCCGCTGGCGTCAAGGGTGGTGGCGGCGATGGCACACCGGAGAAAACTGTCACTATCACCGACATCAGTGTGGAACGGATATGAACACCTCAACTCCCCGCCCTGGCCCACCACGGATTGAGATCCCAAGGCCCCCAGCAGCGCCCATCGTTGATCAGTCAGGTCCTTCCCTGCCGCACGGCGAATCCTCTCCATCGGCATCGTTTGGTCGCGTCGCAGACGACGGCACGGTGTACGTCCGCACCGCGGATGGGGAACGAGAAGTTGGTTCCTACCCAGGAGCGAGCCCAGCGGAAGCATTGGCCTATTTCAGTCGGAAATACGATGAAGTTCTCGCTCACGTCGAATTATTTGAGCGACGCTTAACGACAACTGAGCCCAGCATCAAAGAAGCGACCAGCACGATGAAACATCTGCGACACACCGTTGCCGAGCTTCGTGCTGTCGGTGACCTCGCCGCCTTGGCGAAGCGAGTAAACGCATTAGAACCTTTGATCGCCGACCAACGCAAAGCGGCGCAGCAGGCACGCAAAGCTGCTCAGGAGCAGCTCCATGCGCAGCGTGAGGCGCTGGTCGTGGAGGCTGAGGAACTCGCCAACGCCGCTTCAGAAAAGATTCGTTGGCGTCATGATGGGCAGCGGATGCGCGACCTGTTTGACACCTGGCAAGCAGCACAGCGAAAACCAATCGGCGGCGAGCAATCCGAGCGCACGAATCAATCCAGCAGTCACGATCAGATTCGACTGGACCGCAAGGTAGAAGAAGATTTGTGGCGACGATTCAGCCATGCCCGCACTGCTTTTGACCGTAAGCGCCGGCAACATTTCTCGGCGCTTGATGAGCAAAATGCCGAAGCAAAAGCAGCGAAACAAAAAATTGTCACTCAAGCAGAAGCGTTGCAAACATCTCGCGAATGGGTGACCGCCACTGCGTCATTCAAAACTCTCATGACACAGTGGCGTAGCGCCGGGCGCGCGAAGGCGCGTGATGATGATGAACTTTGGCAACGCTTTAAAGCCGCTCAAGACGTTTTCTTCACTGCCCGGGCTGCTGTGCTCGCTGAGCAAGATCAGGAATACGCCGCCAACCTCGCCACCAAGCAAAAGCTCTTAACTCGGGCGGAGGCACTTCTCCCGATCACGGATTTGGCGCACGCTAAAGCAACATTACGTACTATCCAAGATCAATGGGATGTCACTGGGAAAGTTCCGCGGGGTGACGTCGAGCGCATTGAACGACGGATGCGCGCGGTCGAACAATCACTCCGAGACCACGAAGCAACTCGCTGGCGTAGCACCAACCCTGAGGCGCAAGCGCGCGCCCGAAGCGCGGTCGATCAATTGGAGTCGGGCATCACCGACCTTGAACGTGAGCTAACGCAAGCAGAGACAGCGGGCCGAGCAAAACGCGTGACCGAACTGAAGCACGCTCTTGATACCCGCCGTGAGTGGCTGACCCAAGCCCAACGAGCACTTCGTGATTTCGGCGGGTGATGTCTCCGCGAGACCACGGGGAGGTATTCACCCGCGGTTGGGTCGTTGAGTTATTGCTAGATCTGACAGGCTACAGCGTAGATCGCGATCTTGCGGTGATGCATGCGCTTGAGCCATCCTGCGGGTCGGGAGCTTTCCTCGGCCCAGCAGTGAAACGGTTAATTCAGAGCGCACAGAAATTTGGCCAGGACTTTACAGCTCTGCATAACTCAGTTCGGGCGTATGACCTTCAAACGGTTCACATCAGCGCGGCCCGTAAGTTGTGTCGGGGTTTACTCGTCACAGCGGGAGCGTCGGATCAAATCGCTCGTGACCTAACGACGAGCTGGGTTAGGCATGCCGATTTCTTACTATCGCAGGTAGATGAGCAACAGGTAGAGGCTATTACCGAGCGCGTTCTGTTGCTGTTGGGGGCGCGCATCGACGAAGCTCCCGACGAGCCCGAGGGTGTCGGTGGTCGGGGGGTGCGTCGACTGCTTAGGCGGTCAGGGCTTTCCAGAAGACGACCTTGTCGTCTCCGGGGCCATAGAAGTCACGGATTCGTGCTTCCTCCTCGAAGCCACGGGCCCGGTAGAACTCCCGCGCGCCGGTGTACTGATCGGTGCTTGAAGTCTCCACGATGAGCACTCTGGCTTTGTGCTCTCCGACCGATCGCAGCTGCTGTTCGAGGTGTTCGATGAGCTGGGTGCCCGTTCCCGCACCGTGCGCGGTGGGGGTGACCGCGATGAAGTACAGGTTCCATAGTCGGTCGGCGAAGGGCTCAGGTGCGACGTAGGCAGCGGCGATCACGGTGCCGTCTTTGTGGACTGACATCCACCACTGGTGATCTGGTAGCTCACCGCTGACCGCGCTCCTGAAGATGGCGGCGAGGTCGTCGACTTCGTCGACGCTGAACATGTTGTTGGCGACCGCGAGCTGTGCAATCGCGATTTCGTCGCTACTGGTTGCTGGTCGAATCAAGTTGTGTGCGTGCAAGGTTCACTCCAAGTCGTTGTACGCGAGCCTCTCAGGCTCGCAAGGATGGCCGCAGTGGCGGCAAAGGTGGCGTTGCCCCTCCTGCACGATGGCTGGGAGGAGTTACGGCCCCTCAAGAGAGCCGGAGTTCACGACGTGCGCACAAAGCTCCTGCTGATGATGGTGGGACGACAGTAGGCGCACAACCCTCGTAACGGCAACTGACATCTGGAAGACCTCGACTTGCCTCACGCTACCTTCGGTTGCCCCGACCTGACCACGTTCTGCCGACTCGATGAGCTCGGGCTCGAAGTCACCGGCCAACGGCTCGATCCCGACCGTGCCGTGCTGGCCTGTCGGATCGTGGACCCCAATCAATGGTGCCGCCGCTGCGGCTGCGAAGGTGTCCCGCGCGACACCGTGACCCGTTGCCTGGCGCACGAGCCACTCGGCTGGCGTCCGACCACGCTGATGGTCACGATCCGCCGCTACCGCTGTACCGGCTGCCAGCACGTGTGGCGCCAAGACACCAGCAGGGCCGCTGAACCGCGAGCCAGGGTGTCGCGTCGTGGGCTGCGGTGGACGCTGGAAGCGATCGTGCGCCAGCACCTCACGATGGCGCGGGTCGCCGAGGGGCTCGGGGTTGCGTGGAACACCGCCAACGACGCCGTCCTGGCCGAAGGCAAGCGCGTCCTGATCGACGACCCCGCCCGACTCGACGGCGTCACCGCAATTGGCGTGGACGAGCACGTATGGAGGCACACCCGGCGCGGCGACAAGTACGTCACTGTGATCATTGACCTGACCGGGATCCGCGACGGCACCGGACCAGCCCGGCTGCTGGATATGGTCGAGGGCCGCTCGAGCAGGCGTTCAAGACCTGGCTGGCCGAGCGTGAGCAGGCCTGGCGTGACGGTGTGGAGGTGGTCGCGATGGACGGGTTCACCGGCTTCAAGACCGCCACCGCTGAAGAGCTTCCCGACGTGGTCGCGGTGATGGATCCCTTCCACGTCGTCCGCCTGGCCGGCGAAGCGCTGGACCTGTTGCCGCCGCCGGGTCCAGCAAGCCCTCCACGGGCATCGCGGCCGCCGAGACGACCCGCTCTACCGCGCGCGCCGGACGCTGCACACCGGCGCCGACCTCCTCACCGAGAAGCAGATAGCCCGTCTGGGCGCACTATTCGCCATCAATGAGCACGCCGAGATCGAGGTAACCTGGTGGATCTACCAGCGCATGATCGCCGCCTACCGCCAGCTCGACCGCACCAAGGGCCGCAAGCTCATGGTCCAGCTCATCGAGTCGATCAGCCAAGGCGTCCCGACCGAGGCGATCAACGGACGGCTCAAACACCTCCGCGGCTCAGCCCTGGGATTCCGCAACCTCACCAACTACATCGCTAGGAGCCTGCTCGAATTAGGAGGATTCAGACCCCGACTACACCCCGGATTGTGAAGAGCCGTTTAAATCTCAGGGTCGGATCGGTGGGTAAGAACATCAACAATCGGTTTGAAGAAGCACTTGGGACCGCAACCGACACCTGGGCGGCACAAGCACAGTTTGACGCATACGGCGATGTACCACCGTGGCTAGGCTACGTTTTCATACTCTGTGAAGACGAGGAGACCGAGAAACCTGATCGGGCCATCACCCACCGCCCAACGAGCCACTGGCTATTGCTTCAGGTAAGGCTTTCCGGGCGGCTGTTGAAGGTCGCGTGCACTACGTCAAGTCTGTCCTCGACTAGGCCGGCGAGGACGGGTAGCGAAACTTAGAGCCTCTTCACTTCCGACTGTGAGGTGTCCTGGGGGATGAGTGGTTTACCGCCGGTTAAGCGATACACGTCAAAGACTCCATCGATCCGGCGTACCGCGTTCAGCACGTGACCAAGGTGACTTGGATCGCCCATCTCGAACATGAACCGAGAAATAGCGACCCGATCGCGAGATGTCTGCACGCTTGCCGACAAAATATTGACGTGCATATCGGAGAGGACTCGGGTGACATCTGAGAGCAACCGGGATCGATCGAGCGCTTCCACTTGGATCTGCACCAGAAAGACCGCTGTTGCTGACGCCGCCCATTCAACGGGGACGATCCGCTCGGGTTCTCCACGAAGAGTAGCGAAGTTGATGCAATCATCGCGGTGCACTGACACCCCCTGACCGCGAGTCACAAACCCGGCGATGTCGTCTTTCGGGACTGGGGTGCAACATCGGGCAAGTTTTACCCATACATCAGGTGCCCCCGTCACGATCACACCAGAGTCGCCGGACCGGGGACGGCGAGGGACATTCGTCGGGGTGGTTGCTTCAGCGAGATCCTCGCTGACGCCATCTTGGCCACCAACGGACTGAAGAAGTTTGGCAACAATGCTTTGCGCAGATACATGACCTTCGCCAACTGCAGCGAATAGCGCCTCGATATCGACGTAATGCAGCTCGGTAGCGATAACGATCAGTGACTCCGGTGAAAGAACCTGATGAATCGGAAGTTGTTGTTTACGCAATGCTTTAACTAGTGCGTCGCGGCCACGCTCGATGGCTTCTTCACGACGTTCCTTGCTGAACCATTGCCGAATTTTGTTGCGTGCCCGAGGGCTCTTAGCGAAAGTCAACCAATCCTGGCTGGGGCCAGCGGTAAATGCTTTCGACGTCAAAATCTCGACCACGTCGCCGTTCTGCAACGTACTTTCTAGGGGAACAAGGCGATCGTTCACCCGCCCGCCGATAGTGCGATGACCCACTTCGGTATGAACGGCGTACGCGAAGTCTACCGGGGTGGAACCAGCAGGAAGTGCGACCACATCACCTTTTGGAGTGAAGACGTACACCTCGCGGGCATTAATCTCGAACCGGAGAGAATCAAGGAACTCCCCCGGATCACTGGTCTCCCGTTGCCAATCGAGAAGCTGACGCAGCCAGGCCATGTCCGCGACATTCTCGGCGATGGTGAGTTCCCCTCCGGCTGAGGCATCATCGACAGGTCGCTGTTCTTTGTACTTCCAGTGCGCGGCAACACCAAACTCCGCTCTCCGGTGCATCGTGAACGTACGGATCTGAATTTCTACCGGCTTACCGCCTGGACCAATGACGGTGGTGTGCAAAGACTGATACATATTGAACTTAGGCATCGCGATGTAGTCCTTGAACCGGCCTGGAACTGGGTTCCATCGCGCATGCATCGCCCCCAACGCGGCATAGCAGTCACGTACCGAATCCACTAGCACACGGACACCTACGAGATCGTAAATATCCTCAAAATCACGACCCCGAACAATCATCTTTTGGTAAATCGAGTAGTAGTGCTTCGGGCGCCCAGTCACCGTTGCCTTGAGCTTGGCGCCACGTAAATCTTTGGTCACTTGCTCACGAACAGTCGCCAAGTATTCTTCCCGCGCCGGCGCTCGCTCACTCACCAACCGGACGATTTCGTCGTACACCTTGGGATAAAGCGCTCCGAAAGAGAGATCTTCTAGTTCCCACTTCACGGTGTTCATGCCGAGGCGATGAGCGAGCGGGGCGTAAATCTCTAAAGTTTCCCGCGCTTTTCGTTGCGCTGACGCGACGGAGACGTACCGCCACGTCCGGGCGTTATGTAGCCGATCCGCTAATTTGATCACGAGGACGCGGATATCACGTGCCATCGCGACGACCATCTTGCGCACCGTTTCCGCTTGCGCGGCTTCGCCGTAGGTGACCTTGTCGAGTTTGGTGACACCATCGACCAGCATTGCAACTTCTTCACCGAAATCGGTACGTAGTGCGTCCAGCGTGTAATGCGTATCTTCAACGGTGTCATGCAGCAACGCTGCGGCGAGCGTGGTCTCAGTCATCCCTAGCTCAGCCAAAATTGTGGTTACGGCAAGCGGATGCGTGATGTAAGGATCACCACTTTTCCGTACCTGACCGCGGTGAGCGTGTTCGGCAACAACATAGGCACGCTCAATCAGACTGGTATCAGCTTTAGGGTGCGCCAATCGGACCGCTCGGAGAAGCGGCTCTAGAACCGGATTAGTAGGGGAACGCTGCGCGCCAAGTCGTTGCAGGCGAGCACGAACCCGGTGCGATGTGGTGACTGGGGGCATGCTCAACGGCCCGGCGTTTTTGCCTCGCTTAGCAGACCCGGCCGATGCTGATGCCGGAGTCACGTCTTGCGGCGGGAGAGCAGACTTGTTGGATTTTGGGCTCTCTGGACTGACATGAGCCCCCGGTGGAGTTTTTAATGACTCACTCATCGGCCCTCCTCCACGTTCGCCGACGCCTTTATCTCCTTGAGTCTACGGACCCTGCGATCTCAGATAGTCAGCGCGCTGCACACTGACCGACCAGCAAGTGCGTCTCGACCAGCAAGAAAAGACAACTCAATCAGAACGGCAAGTTCTACCACAGCACCCCCGGCATGCTCTAGCAAGTCCCAACCCGCTCGTGCCGTACCACCGGTGGCGAGGACATCATCAATGAGCAGGACCCGTTGACCAGCGACAGCGTTCCGGCCAATCTCCACCGTGGCCGAGCCGTACTCCAAGTCATACGACAGGCGATGGGTGGGTCCAGGGAGCTTGCCGGCTTTCCGTAACGGCACAAAGCCCACGCCCAACCCTACGGCAACCGGTGCGGCCATGATGAATCCGCGCGCTTCAATGCCAGCAACCACGTCGACCCGACCGGTGTACTGATTGACCCATTGATCGATCACCGCACCGAGCGCTGAACCATCGCTAAGTAAAGGAGCGATGTCTTTGAAGGTCACACCTGGGCGAGGAAAATTCGGCACATCCTGAATACGGGACGCAATGAGGTCAGCGATTCGCTCTGAAGAAGACACCCTGACCACCCTTTGGTTATCGGCGTCGGCGTGGAACTCGCCGCGGTTGGTTGCGTGGACCGCTCACCCGGGAAGCTGGCTCACTCTCAGGATGGCCGGGGCGTGCGGAATCCACCGTGACGAAACGCTCGGGGTCGTGATCGTTGCTAGCGTCATCGCTCCGGAGCTGGTCGTGTTCAGCGGCCTCTGCCCGTTTAGCGAGGACCCTCTTGCTCAGTGCTCGCATGTGCGGTTCACGTTCGCGCAACGTGGCCAGCAGTGGAGTGGCAATAAAGATGGACGAGTACGCACCAGTTGCGACACCAACAAAAAGGGCCAATGACAAGTCCTTTAATGTGCCCGCGCCGAGCAGAAGTGCCCCAATGAATAAGATGGCCGCGATCGGAAGCAAGGCAACAACTGACGTGTTAATAGAGCGCACCAACGTCTGATTCACTGCGAGATTCGCTGCCTCGGAATAGGTGCGACGAGTTTGCGCGGTAATGCGTTCAGTATTTTCTCGGACCTTGTCGAAAACAACGACAGTGTCGTAGAGCGAGTAACCCAAAATTGTCAGGAAGCCGATCACCGTCGCAGGGGTTACCTCAAAACCGATGAGGGCGTAGATGCCAACCGTCACCACCAGGTCATGAAGTAACGCCACCAACGCGCCAACAGCCATCTTCCAGGTGCGGAAGTACACCGAGATGAAAATAGCGACCAAGATGATGAAGACGATTAACCCCTGCAAAGCACGCTGAGAAACCGAATCACCCCAGGAAGGGCCCACCGTGGACAAGGTGATGTTTTCGGGCGGCACGGAGTAAGCCCGAGCCAATTCCCGTTGGACTCGGGTGACTACTGACGATTCGGCTTCAGGAATCTGCACCCGAATCGAGGTACCACCTACTTGAGTGACACGAGCTTCGCTTTGCGGAAGAACTCGATTGACTGCCTCAACGCCGGGGAGGTCACTGGTGTTTTCCGATCCGGTCACCCGGAACTCCGACCCTCCAGTGAAGTCAAGCCCCAACGAGAGGCCGCGCCCCACTAACCCACCAAGAGAGATGATGAGTACGACAGCCGAAATTGCGTACCACGTCCGGCGACGTCGGACGACCTCTAAGGAACGCTCACCGGAATAGAGCTGATTGCCAAGTCGGGCGAAATTAAACATCAGACATCCTCACCGATTGACGAAGTGCTGGCTGCCGTCGCAGCGGCTCGCCGAGAAGCGATCGTGCCGGACGACGCGCCAACTCGGGATTTCACGCCGATGGCTACACCTCGCCCAAGGCGCTCAGGATCCAACCCAGACCAACGATGACCTTCACTGAAGAAACGAGTTCGAGCCACCAAGGTCAACAGTGGGTGGGTAAAAAACACAACAACGATCACATCGATGATGGTGGCCAAACCTAAGGTGTAGGCAAAGCCACGCACACCCCCAGTGGCGAGAACGTACAGGACGACCGCAGCGAGGAAGTTAATCGCGTCTGCGGCCATAATGGTGCGGAAGGCGCGTTTCCAGCCTAACTCCACGGCAGAGACCAAACTTCGACCTTCTCGAACTTCATCACGGACCCGCTCGAAATACACAATGAATGAGTCAACGGTCACACCAATCGAGACAATCAATCCGGTAATCCCCGCCAAAGTGAGCCGAAGACCCGTGGTGTTGCTGAGGAAAACAGTCGTGGCGTACGTCAAGGCGGCGCCAACAACTAACGAGGCGACGGTCACCAAACCCAGCGCACGATATTGCAGGAGCGAATACAACACCACTAAAATCATGCCGATTACTCCGGCGAGTAAGCCCCGCTCAAGTTGCTCTCGGCCAAGGAGGGGGCTGATCTGTTCTTCGGTTTCACGAGTGAACGACAGGGGCAGGCCACCGAACTTGACCTGATTGGCGAGCTCCTGCGCGGTGGCCTGGGTGAAGTTGCCGGAAATAGAAGCACTCCCCCCGGTGATTGGTTCGTTTGCTGATGGCGCGGAGATCACCAAGCCATCAAGAACAATGCCAAACCGATTCCGTGGCTCTTCTAACTGAAAAAGCCGGGTGGTGATATCACCAAATGCTTCGCTGCCTTTACCGTCAAGGTCGAGGCGGACTTCCCATTCAGTGCCAGTGCCGCCATTTTGTAATTGATTAAGCCCCGCAGAGGCATCGGCGATTTCCGTGCCGGAAACTTCAGCTGGCCCGAGGATGTACTTTTCCGTCCCGTCTAAGGAACACGTCACCAACGGCTTTGCCGGATCATCCGCGCCGCCTTGCAATTCAGCGGTGTTTGAGCAATCAAGCTCTTCAAATTGTTGCGCGAGCTCATTAGTGATTTGGACGAGATCGCTCGCATCAGTGGGAGCGCCGCTCGGGGCTGGATTGGCAGATGGGGTCGTCGGGCGCGGCGTTTCCTTTGGGGTAGCCGATGCGGTTGCTGGCGAAGTGGACCCAGAGGGCGAATCCGACGGGGCCAACGGAAGCGCCGGAACCGCTCGCTGCTCATCACGTTCAGTCGCAGTTGGTTTGGATGGTGCTGAAGTTTTAGTACTGGTTGGGGATGCGGTGCTCGTCGGCGATGCGGTGCTCGTGGAAATAGCAGGACTGGACGGTGTCCCAGTTGCCGTCGCAGTACCTGTAGGGACAGGAACCGCCACCGGTTGAGACACCAAAACTGCTCGGAAACGCATCTGCGAAGACCGGGTGATCAGCGTTCGTTGTTCTTCAGTCAAACGACCTGGGATCGAAACAATGATGTTCCGACCACCCTCGGTGGTGATTTCGGCTTCAGCTACCCCGCTCCCGTTGACTCGCGCTTCGATGATGTCGCGGGATTGCTCCAACGCCTCACTACTGAGCTCTCCGCCTTCTTGAAGAACAGGGGTGAGCACTACTCGCGTGCCCCCCTCTAAGTCCAACCCCAGACGCGGGGTCGCTTGAGCATCTTTGGCCCATTGCGCCTGAGCGAAAACGGCGCCGAACAAACCAGCCACGATAAGGAAAAGTAGGAGTAACGCTCGGCCTGGTTTTCCTCGACGCTTAGAGCTAGCCATCAGTTCGCCCCCTGAGCAGAGCCACGATCGTGACTCTCTACTGGCGGCTCGGCATCCAGCGCATCGTCCGCACCATCTTCTTGGCTGGGCTCGGCTGACTCAGGAACAATGCGAGCAATCGCTCGCCGATCCCACCGTGATGTCTGCCCAGGAGCGGTCAGCAAGGTGACGATACGTTCATCAACTTCCAGGACCTGCGCGTACAAGCCACCGTTGGTCATGACCTCTTGGCCTGGCTTGAGCTTAGTTTGAAGCTCAGCAAAAGCCCGCTGCTTACGTCGTTGCGCGGTAAACAACAGCACCACGAACAGCGCAAGAAGAAGGAAGAGCACCACATCGGCCATCTTCACGGTGAACACGCCCTTTCCCGGACACGCCGGATATCAACCATCAGATCGGGAACTGGTAACCAGTCAGTGCTGAGCCACCGGAGGCCCCGACTGATCAGAAAATATGAAGGCTTACCTGCTCAATACTTGATGGAAGTCTAGGTGAGCGAACCGGAGAAAGCGGAACAGGCCGGGTGGAGTGTCTCATCTTGACCTTGGAGCGTCACGATTTAAAGTCGCGGCACCGCTGAATCAGGCTTGTGCGGATCGGACCTGGTTGGTTCGGACCAACCCACCGGCTCCCCCTCGTGGCTTTCAGCTAATAGATCTAATTGCCCCGTCGATGACGTGCCCGGCGTGAGACCCAGATGAGCCCACCCTGCTGGCGTCGCTGCCCGCCCACGCGGAGTTCGCAGCAAAAAACCCTCACGAACAAGAAATGGTTCCACCACGGTTTCGACCGTTTCGGTTTCCTCGCCCACCGCTACGGCTAAGGTCGCCACACCAACCGGGCCACCCGTGAATCGCACACACAATGCCTGAAGCACTGCGCGGTCTAAGCGATCTAAGCCACGCGCGTCAACGTCGTAAAGCGTTAAGGCAGCTTGTGCCGCACGAGCATCGATATGACCATCACCGTGCACTTGAGCCCAATCCCGAACTCGACGCAGCAACCGGTTCGCCACCCTTGGAGTGCCTCGACAGCGACCAGCGATTTCTCGTGCCGCGGTGTCATCCAAGCCGATACGGAGGAGCCGGGCCGACCGGTGCAATAACTCGCGCAGCTCGCTGGCACTGTAAAAATCTAAATGCCCAGTAAAACCAAACCGATCTCGCAATGGTGCTGGGAGCAAACCAGAACGGGTCGTGGCACCCACTAAAGTGAAACGCGGTAATTCCAACGGAATCGCAGTCGCTCCGGGCCCTTTTCCAACAATGACATCAACTCGAAAATCTTCCATCGCCAGGTAAAGCATCTCTTCAGCCGGGCGAGACATCCGATGAATCTCATCCAGAAACAACACTTCCCCTGGGGTCAAGGACGACAGAATCGCCGCGAGGTCACCGGCATGTTGGATAGCGGGCCCGCTGGTGATGCGAACAGGCGTGGCTAACTCTGCCCCGATAATGAGCGCCAACGTTGTTTTCCCTAATCCGGGCGGACCAGAGAGCAACACGTGATCTGGGGGTACACCACGATCACGTGCCGCCCGCAGCACTAAAGACAACTGCTCTCGGACTCGCTGCTGCCCAATGATCTCTGCCAAAGATGTCGGTCGTAACGCTCCCTCAACTTCACGCTCATCCACCCCAGCATCGGCATCGACCACTCTGGTTTCTGCCCAAAGAGCATCGCCACTACTTACTGCCGCGTCAACACCTTCGGAATCATTGGTGGCGTCGTCGGGCTGAGGATGCTCAGTCATGAACGGCCTAAGTACTGGAGAGCGGCTCGCAAGACTGCTGGCACGTCAACCTGCCCTGGGTTGACCGGCGCGACAGCTCGGATTGCTTCATCAGCCGCTTTTACCGCCCAACCAAGACCGACTAACGCTTCCCGGATGTGGTCTCGCCACGCGTCGGTGCCTCCTAGCTCGGCCGGGTGCGTGGGTGCCGCGGCATCGAGCGAACCCAGTTTGCCTTTCAATTCCAACGCCAAGCGTTGTGCCCCTTTAAGCCCAACCCCTGGAACAGTGCGTAAAGCAGGAATGTCATCGGTGGCCACTGCACGACGCAATTCCTGCGGGGTGTGCACCGCCAGCATCGCCAACGCCAATCGTGGGCCCACCCCAGAAACCGTCTGAACTGCCTCGAAAACAACCCGCTCAGCTTCGTCGATGAAGCCATATAAAGTAAGGGAATCTTCCCGAACGATCAGTGAAGTGACCAACGATGCCGGCGACCCCTCACGGAGGTCAGCCAATGCTCGTGGGCCAGCATGAACAAGGACGCCCACCCCGCCAACCTCAATCACCACTGCATCCAACCTCACCTGCCGAACCACGCCAGCTACGGAAGCAATCACCGGGACACCACCGGTGATTGCGCAGCCTGCGCTGCTGCTGCCCAACGATCTAACACAGGCCCTCGCCACAAATGACACATCGCCAACGCCAATGCGTCCGCGGCGTCTGCTGGTTTTGGTGGTGCATCCAACCGAAGAATTCGAGTCACCATGGTGGTGACCTGCGTTTTATCTGCCCGGCCGTTCCCACTGACGGCTGCCTTCACTTCACTGGGAGTATGCAAAGCCACCGGGAGGCCGCGCCGGGCCGCCGCCAACACCGCTACTGCCGCGGCTTGGGCGGTACCCATAACAGTCCGGACGTTGTGCTGACTAAAGACCCGCTCCACAGCCACCACATCCGGCTCACACCGGTGCAGCCACTCCTCGATACAGCGCTCAATCTCTACCAACCGCTGCGCTAACGGCAATTCCGATGACGTGCGGATGACACCCACATCAACGAGCGTCACTGGGCGCCCCATTGACCCAGAAACCACACCCACCCCACAGCGAGTCAACCCTGGGTCGATCCCTAACACCCGCACATGACCTCCTGATCCGAACAGTTGTTCGGTTTACGGTACCGGGCGCTCGCGTCGGACGCGAAAAGCCACACCATAGTTAGGCATCGATCGTGTGCATAACATCCTCGCTGACGTCGTAATTGGCGTACACATTCTGGACGTCATCGCTGTCTTCTAAGGCATCAATGAGGCGGAAAATTTTACGAGCGGCGTCAGCGTCCAACTCCACCTGGGTGCTAGGAACAAACTGGACCTCGGCTGAGTCATAGTCCAAGCCGGCGTCTTGCAAAGCAGTTCGGACGGATACCACGTCCCCCGGCTCGCACGCAACTTCGAATACCTCACCGCCGTTGTCGACGTCCTCAGCGCCAGCCTCCAGGACCGCACCCAATACATCGTCTTCACTCAGCGCGCGGCCATCTTGATCACGAGGAACGATCACGATTCCTTTGCGCGAGAACAGGTACGCCACACTTCCTGGGTCGGCCAAACTCCCCCCATTGCGGCTGAAAGCCGTGCGAACCTCCATCGCCGCCCGGTTTTTATTGTCGGTAAGACATTCGACTAAAAATGCCACCCCGGCTGGCCCGTAACCCTCATAGGTGATGGTTTGCCAATCAGCACCACCAGCCTCAGCACCTGAACCACGTTTGACAGCCCGATCAATATTGTCATTCGGCACGGAGGTCTTTTTCGCTTTTTGGACGGCGTCGTACAACGTCGGGTTGCCTGCCAGGTCACCGCCACCAGTCCGGGCAGCTACTTCAATGTTCTTAATGAGTTTCGCGAAGAGTTTGCCGCGCTTGGCGTCAATGACCGCCTTTTTATGTTTGGTGGTCGCCCATTTTGAGTGGCCACTCATGCTCGCTCCTTCACCATGTCGACGAACAGCTGATGAACCCTGAGATCACCGGTCACCTCGGGGTGGAACGACGTCGCCAGCAAAGCGCCTTGCCGAACCGCGACGATCCTATCGGCGCCTGAATCGAGAACGACTCGACCAAGCACCTCCACACCCGGACCAGCTTCTTCAACCCAGGGCGCTCGAATGAAAGACGCCTGCACTACGGGGCCGGGCAAACCAACAAATGGCACCACGCCATCAAAAGAATCAATTTGACGCCCAAAAGCATTCCGCCGGACCGTCACATCTAAACCGCCAAACGTAAGCTGGTCAGGCTGACCATCGATCAAGCGATCCGCTAACAAGATCATTCCAGCACAAGATCCGTACGCCGGTAGACCATTCGCCAACGCCGTGATGACAGGCTCCCGTAACCCGAATGAGCGAGACAACTTGTCAATAGTGGTGGACTCCCCCCCGGGGATTACCAATCCCTGCACAGCAACTAAATCGCTGGGGCGACGAACGAGAACCCCGCGAGCACCAACAGCCCTTAGAGCTCGAAGGTGCTCTCGAACATCACCTTGCAAAGCGAGGACGCCAATCGTCATCCTCGATGCGCAATGCTCCGACAATGTCAGTGGCCCTAGTTACCAACCGCGCTCAGCGAGCCGATGGGGTTGCGGAATGGAATCCACTGTTAAGCCAACCATCGCCTCACCTAAACCGCGAGATACCTTCGCCACAACATCTGGGTCATCGTAAAAAGCCGTTGCCTTCACGATGGCGTCCGCTCGTTGCGCCGGATCACCAGACTTGAAAATCCCTGAGCCGACAAACACTCCTTCTGCGCCCAGTTGCATCATCATCGCCGCGTCCGCCGGGGTCGCGATCCCGCCAGCGGTGAACAGCACCACCGGCAAAGACCCCAGCTCAGCAACCTCGCGAACGAGGTCATAGGGAGCTTGTAACTCCTTTGCCGCCACATAAAGCTCGTCCGACGGCAAACTCCCCAGCCGACGGATCTCATCTCGGAGTGTGCGCATGTGAGTGGTCGCGTTTGAGACATCCCCCGTGCCAGCCTCACCTTTAGAACGGATCATGGCAGCGCCCTCAGAAATACGCCGCAACGCCTCACCCAAATTCGTTGCCCCGCACACGAAAGGAGCTGTGAACTGCCACTTGTCAATGTGGTGGTTGTAATCGGCTGGAGTTAGTACTTCGGATTCGTCGATGTAATCCACACCCAGCGATTGCAAGATTTGCGCTTCAACAAAATGCCCGATTCTGGCTTTCGCCATCACCGGAATGGACACCGCATCGATGATCTTATTGATCATGTCCGGGTCGCTCATCCGAGCGACCCCACCTTGGGCACGAATATCCGCCGGTACTCGCTCCAGTGCCATTACCGCGACCGCACCGGCGTCTTCGGCGATCTTGGCTTGGTCAGCGGTGACGACATCCATGATGACGCCGCCTTTCAACATCTCGGCCATCCCACGCTTCACCCGAGCCGTTCCTCGTACAGCAGAAGCAGGCGTCTCGGCGCCAGCAACAAACTGGCCAGACTCGGGACTGATCTCGTCGGACATCACGAACCTCAACCTTTCATCGAACACGCAGAGCATCGGAAATGCGGGCACATGATTGTCGAAACGCAATGATCGCGGGACCATGTGCGGTGTCAACCACGTAAGTCACTGAAGCGTGTCTATCGTACGCGCCTGCTCAACCTTTGCTCGCTCGCCAGAATCAGGGTTCCGGGAGAGCGTCATCTATTTCGAACGTCCGAGGCACATCAGCTCGGCCGGCTAGCTTGGACCATCGGACCACTCGTTTGCGACGTAGTCGTAACGCATCCGTGACAGCACCATTCAAAAACCGCCGCGCCAACTGGACCCGCTGACCCGTCGTTCGTACTCGGTCAACGGAATCCGCAGTAGCAATGGTAAAAAGCGGGCCACGCAACGTCGCTCTGATCACTCTGGACAAGTCACTTTCTGCTTGCTCTCGACCTAACCCACCATCATCGTGTCCTGTCAATAAAGACGACCGGGAAGTTTCATCAGGAATAGCAATGGCGTCACCCGCATCTAAAGCGCGGGCCGCGGCGTCGGCAAGTAACAGCCCGGACGCCGCATCGAGCTGGCCTGAAGTGGCCATCTCCATAGCCGCTTCAGCGCGGCGCACCAACTGCGTGTCAAGAGCCAACCGAGCTGACTCCACCCGATGGTGCAGGCGATCCAAGCGACTGGCAGTGAACGACAAGTACCACGCTAAGAGGGCAATGCCAAACACCAGGGTGATAACCCACTCCGGCGCCATGGCATTCTCCTCCATTCCTGGGTTGTTGTTGAGCGACCCAGAAGGGCGCTTAGGCTCTATTTAACCCTTAGCTGCGGTCACCATTTCGTACACCGCAAGGACTTGAGCGCCAACCGTCGACCAGTCGTACTGCCGAACCGCCACAGCAGCAGCAGCCCGCAACGCATCCCGACGATCCGGAGATGCAACTAACCCGGTTAGGGTATGCGCCAACGCCGCAGCATCGTTGGTCGGGAAAAGTTCACCCAGCCGGCCATCGTCTAGCACCCGCTGAAAAGCGTCGAGATCACTTGCTACCACCGGGGCGCCCGCACTCATTGCCTCCACTAAAACAATCCCAAAGCTTTCACCGCCGGTATGAGGCGCCACATACGCATCGACAGATCGCAATAGTGCCGCTTTCTCATCATCACTGACCGACCCAATGAATTCACATGCCGCCATACACTGGGAGTCGAGCCGCTCCTGTGCTCCTGGAACGTCACCACGGCCAGCGATGATGAACCGCGCGCCGGGGATGGACCGAAGGACGTCCGGGATTGCCGCACTCAGTACCGGTAATCCTTTGCGCGGTTCATCGATGCGGCCAACAAAAGCGAACGTGGGACGGTGCTCAGTCCCGATCCACTGAGCAGCCGGTTTAGCGCGGGCAAAGTAGTCCACGTAAACACCATTAGGGATCACCACCGCATCACCGCCGATGTGGGTAGTCAATGTTTGCCGCGCGTCCTCGCTGACCGCGATTCGGGCCGCGATCTTTTCTAACCCGGGACGCACCAACGGGTACGCGGCTTGCATGGCACGGGACCGCAACGTTGACGTATGGAAAGTAGCCACAATGGGCCCGTCATAGGCCCACAACGCCAGCAGCGACACACTCGGCGTCACCGGCTCATGGATATGCACCACATCAAAATCACCGGCCTCCACCCAGCGGTGCACTCGACGCGCACTGACCGGGCCAATATTCACCCGCGCAACAGATCCGTTGTAGGGCACCGGAATTGCTCGACCCGCAGCAGTCATGTAATCCGGAATGGGAGTGCCATCATCAGCTGGGGCGAGCACACTGACCTGATGCCCCACATCAATCAAGTAACGGGCCAAATCACGAACGTGAAACTGGACTCCCCCCGGCACATCAAAGGAGTATGGGCACACAATGCCGACTCTCACTGCTCACCTCGGGGCGCCTGATGGTCTCGCTCCGGCACCAGCTGATCACCGAAAATCGGTTGCAACATGTGCCACTCCGTGGGATGTGACGTGATCGCTTCGGCCAGGATGTCCGCACATCGCTGAGTCACAACACGCACCGCGACAGTGGACTTTGGATCCATATCGCCGGTCTGGACGGGATGCCACGTCAGCACCATCCGCTGCCGGTGTCTGGCCCGAGGATTGATTTGCTCGTGGTGCATGGTGACGACAAAAAGTGCCGCGTCTCCCCGAAGTGCCAACGTGGCCGGACCAGGCGCCATCCGTACCCGCCCACCAAAAAAATTCACCTCAACGCCAGAACCCGTCAAATCCCGATCGGCAAGCAACGGCACAAAACCACCCCCGCGGACAGTGCGGAGTAATTCCAGTAGCAGCCGAGGGCCAGCATCCACTGGCAACACGCGCATCCCGAGCTCCTCCCGGAATCGCACAAACTGCGCGAACAGACCCGCTGGGCGCAATCGTTCGGCGACTGTTGTCACCGGGGCCACCCGAAGGGTGGCCCACGCGCCAGCAAGATCCCAGTTGCCCAGGTGACCTAAGAACATCACCACGCCACGCTGCTCAGTAAGAGCAGCTCGAACGACGTCGTCGCCTCGTGGGTGAACCGCCGAAATAATGCGGTGAGTTGACCAGTCCGACAATCGGAAGACGTCACACCAATACCGCCAGTAAGAACGCATCCCTTGCCGAGACAAAGAGCGGATCTCCGCTGAGGAATCGGCCGCCCGCACCCACCTCAGGTTTTCCTCCAACTGCCGCACCTTGGGGCCACGCCGGCGCCAACTGAGGTCAGCGAGCAGGTCACCGGCCCGATATGCGAACCACTCCGGTAGAAACCGGACGAACCGCCAACCGGCCATGTAAGCGGCCAACACCAGACGTTCCTGCCACCGTGTTGTCCGCGTACGATCCCCCGGCGCTCGCGGAGCCGTCATGGGTTACTCACTGTAGGCCCAATGTGTGCCAGCGAGGTTCATCCCAGCACAGCCTGACGACGTACAGCGAGAATTCGCTGTAGCACGGTGATCGCACTGGCCACCGCGAGCAGCGCCAGGACAATCGTCAACACCACCATCGGCAGCCCGAGACCAACAAACGCGGTGGTCACTAAAACGGCTACTAGTCGGTCCGCCCGTGCGGCAATCCCCACATCGGCGGTCATCCCCAAACTCTCCGCGCGAGCCTTCGCGTAGGGGACGACACTGCCGAGAATGAGACATGCTAATGCGAGTATTGCGCTGAGCTGGTCGTCACCGCCGGCAGTAAACCACAACACTAAAGCGCCGAAAACTGCGGCGTCACCAAACCGATCCAGGGTGGAGTCGAGGTAAGCCCCCCACGACCCAGCCTGGTCCATCATGCGGGCCATGATGCCGTCCACGGTGTCGCTAAAGACAAACGCGGTGATGACGAGCGTTCCCCAGAGCAACTCGCCCCGAGGGTAAAACCCTAACGCTCCAGCGACAACGCCGACGGTGCCGATGATCGTGACCGCATCCGGACTCACTCGGCATCGCACCAGTAATGCTGCGAGAGGAGTAAATAAACGCGTGAAGAAGGCACGAGCGAAACGGTTCAGCACCGGGATAGGGTAGCGAGTTCAGTTCGATGGCCGGGCTCAGGCGTCAAAGCTCGAACATGGCGGAGCCTCCTGAGCCACCGTGAGCCATGCCTGCGCCAAGCGCTCGCGAGTTTGATTCAACGTCTCTGGCAGAGCTTTTGTCTGCGCAATGATTGGCAAGAAGTTACCGTCACCGGCCCATCGCGGAACGACATGCTGGTGCACGTGCGCGGCAATGCCAGCACCAGCGACCGCACCCAAATTCATGCCGAGATTAAAACCCCGCGGCCCACTCGCGCCGGCAGAGGCAGTGATCACCGCAACCGCCTGCTGACTCAGCCGGGCTAGCTCAACCAGCTCGGCGTCCACTAACTCAGCGTAATCTGCGACGTGACGATACGGGCAGATCAGCAGATGCCCCGGGTTATAGGGGTACAAATTAAGTACGACGTACGCCGACACCCCACGATGCACGATGAGACCCGCATGGTCATCTCGTTGCGGCGCAACGCAAAAAGGGCACTGGGTCACCGAAGAGTCCAACGGTTTGTTTTCCCCCCGCAAATAAACCATCCGGTGCGGAGTCCAAAGCCGTTCAAAGCTATCGGGGTGGCCGGCGAATACTTCGGCTGCTTCGAATGGCTGCTCCGTCATGCGAATCCTCTTTGCGGTTGGTCCGTGATTGGGATTGGCTGGTTACGGTTAGTCCGTTTGGGGTGGTTTGGTCACACGTGGCCGGGTTGCCCGCAAAATCTCGGTGACAGCGTCATCGATGAGAACACCATTGCGCTGGCTACCGTCCCGATACCGGAACGACACCGCACCCTGGTTAACGTCGTCATCCCCGGCGATCAACATGAACGGCACTTTTGCTTTCTGTGCGTTCCGGATCTTCTTGCCAAAACGATCTGCTGAAGCGTCGACCTCAACGCGGATTCGATGCCCGCGGAGTCGCTGAGCCACCTTAGTGAGGTACGGCACATGCACGTCCGCGACCGGGATCGCGGTGACCTGCACCGGCGCTAACCACGCCGGGAAGGCCCCCGCGTGATGTTCCGTCAGAACTCCGAAAAACCGCTCAATGGACCCAAACAGTGCTCGGTGAATCATGATTGGACGCTGCCGGGTGCCATCAGCGGCTTGATACTCCAACTCGAAACGCTCGGGCAGGTTGAAGTCCAACTGGATCGTGGACATTTGCCATGTCCGGCCAAGGGCATCGCGGGCCTGCACGGAGATCTTCGGCCCATAGAACGCCGCGCCGCCTGGATCCGGCACTAACTCCAACCCGGATTCGGTCGCCACCTTCCGCAACGTTTCGGTGGCTTGGTCCCACACCTCGTCGGCGCCGATGTATTTTTCTGGGTTCTTCGTTGACAGTTCCAGATAAAAATCATCCAAACCATAGTCACGCAGTAGGTCCAGGACAAACGTCAGGATCGTCCGCAACTCATCTTCGATCTGATTGACGGTGAGGTAGATGTGCGCGTCGTCCTGTGTCATCCCCCGGACCCGAGTCAAACCGTGGACGACACCCGACTTTTCATACCGGTACACGGTGCCAAATTCGAAGAGCCGCATCGGAAGTTCTCGATACGACCGCCCACGAGACCGGAACACCAAACAGTGGAACGGGCAGTTCATTGGTTTGAGGTAGTAATCCTGACCGGGTTTACGGACCGCCCCAGCATCATCGAGCTCAGCGTCCAAGTGCATGGGCGGGTACATCCCATCGGCGTACCAATCCAAATGCCCGGAGGTCTCAAACAGGGCTCCTTTGGTGATGTGCGGGGTGTAAACAAACTCATACCCGGCCTGCTCGTGGCGCTCGCGGGCGTAGTCCTCCATTACGCGGCGCACCACTCCACCTTTGGGATGAAAAACCGGTAGCCCAGAACCCACTTCGTCCGGAAAGGAAAAGAGGTCTAATTCGACGCCGAGTTTGCGATGATCCCGTCGCTCCGCTTCAGCAAGCCGGTCCAGGTAGGCCCGCAGCTCATCTTTAGTTGGCCATGCGGTGCCGTAGATGCGTTGCAGCTGAGGGTTTTTCTCGCTGCCACGCCAGTACGCCGCCGCAGTTCGCATCAGGCGATACCCCAAACCGATGAGCTTGGTATGGGGTACGTGCGGCCCTCGGCAAAGGTCTTTCCAGGCGACTGATCCGTCCCGGCGAACGTTGTCATAAATGCTGAGTTCCCCAGCACCGACTTCAGATGACGCCCCCTCAGCGATGTCGGCTGAGCCTTTCAAGCCGATCAACTCAAGTTTGTAGGGCTCATTCGCTAATTCACTGCGCGCTTCTGCTTCACTCACGACCCGCCGCACAAAGCCTTGACTCTCAGAGATGATCTTCCGCATCGCGCGATCTAACGCGGTTAAGTCATCTGGCGTGAATGGGGTCGCCACGTCAAAGTCGTAGTAAAAACCATCCCGGATGGGCGGGCCAATCCCCAGCTTTGCTTGCGGGTGCAACTGCTGAACCGCTTGGGCCAATACATGTGCGCACGAATGGCGGAGCACAGAAAGCCCATCGGGGGTATCTACTCCAACTGCCTCGACTACATCTCCCGCGGCAAGCATCTGTGCGAGGTCCCGGAGCTCGCCGTTAATCCGAGCAGCCACCACTGAGGTAAGAGCATCTGCACTACCTCCTGCGGCAACTAATGCCGCTTCGGCTGTTGTCCCCGCTGGCACCTCGCACCTGACCCCGTTGACCGAAACGGTGAACAGCTGCGACACGTGAACTCCTTAAAGTCAGAACCATAAAGTCAATCAACAGTGATCCCACATAAGCGGGACGATGCTACCGAGGAAGGATCAGCCACACCCTCGTCACTCGGCTCATGAGCTAACGCAGCCGGATCGGATCTCCCACTGCGACGATGCCAGGTTGAACAACATCCGCGTACACGCCAAGGCAATTACGCGGCTGCGCCCGAATCACCAACACCGCCTCACCAACTTGCACTTCCCGACCTAGCCATTGCGTTTCATCCGACGTGGCCGTTAAGTCCAGCACAACGTTGGCACGCGGTTCGGGCGCTGAAACCGCCCCCGTCACGTTCACACCGGCCGGCTGCGCGGCAGCGATCTGCTGCTGGCTAACCAAATGGACCGGTGAATGACTCCCGGCGCGTTCGGCATCAGTGCGATCACCGAGATGGGTTAAGACCACTGGCTCCCCCACGAGACCAGATAAAGCGGCGTCGGCGCTTGCGGCTCGTACCGCGAGTTCAGCACCAGGCAGCCAAAGCTGAGGGCCATCAGGGAGGATCTCACCAACTCGAACATCAGCCAGTTGAGGTGCACTCCTCGTGGTGACAATCCCCCCGTCGGCATCGACGACCATCCACTCGCGGTCATGCTCCACCCCATCGGCAAGAACCCGGACTGCGGGGAGGTCCTCGGCGTCCATGGATTTGACTGGGTAACAACGGGTTTTTGACACCGTGCCAACGACGTCAAAAGAATCAGCACCGGAACGAGCAGAAGAGTCAGTCACATCAGTGACCTTACGGGCAGCAGCATTGAGGTCAAGAAAGAACCTAGAAACAGGGAGCGAAAAAGTTGCGACAAAGCGTGAGAGACGGGTGGGCGATACTGGGTTCGAACCAGTGACCTCCTCGGTGTGAACGAGGCGCTCTACCACTGAGCCAATCGCCCGCGCCGCCACTGTAGCGGACTCAGGACTTGCCTAAATGAAGCACCCGAATCGCTCATGACACCCCGGGAAGTACGAGCAAAGCATCAGTCAGGGCATCGGGGAACCAGCCAGGGACACCAAACATGAGGAACGATGCGTACACCGCTAAGGCGATTAGTAACACCATGCCTATCACGAGCAACCACCGCACCCACCGTGGCTGACGTGCCGTCCAACCGGCTCCCCGCTTCAGCCAACTTTTGACCCGATCCAAGAGACGTGCCGCCCAATCAAACTCACTCGCAAGAACAGCTAGCCCCACTAAAGCCAGCGGTATTCCGCCCGGTCCGGGAAGCCAACCAGTCGCCCCAGCAAGCAAAATCAGAAACACGCCGACGAAACCCACCCCAAACCGGTAGATCCGCCGCGTCGTCGGATTACGTTTGATGCGAGCCCGCCACACCCAACGATCTTCATGTGCATCAACAAAAATGGAGTTGGAGCTTTCTCCATCGGAATTCACTGGCGTGGCATCCCTTGACTTGGACAAGGCTTGCGCTGATGCGTCCTGGCGTTCACGGCGTACCTCTGACATAAGTTCAGCCTAGGCGAGAGTCATCGCAAAACGCTCCCTCGGCCACTTCGGCCAACTCAGCCCCCAAACAGGGCGACAAATCGGAAGACATTCAACGGATATCGGACGAGGGGCTTGGTTTTTTCTCGAAGACCGGCATGCTTAGTACATCGGCCACCCAGGCCCCCTCGGAGGAGATCAGATGTCACAAGCGCCGTTGTCCATGATGGACGACCTTCAGGTGCGATTAGTTGCCCCTGGTATTCATGGTTTGTCGATCATGGCGACCTTGCGCTATCAAACAAACGACCCTTTTGCTGTCCGCGCCACGTTTCATGCTGGGACGGACGCCATTTCGTGGGTTCTGGGCCGTGACCTTCTCGCGGATGGGCTGTTGGTAGAACGCGGTGAGGGAGATGTCCGCGTGTGGCCTGCCGTTGAAGACGATCAACAAATGGTCATGTTGGAACTTAGCTCGCCTGATGGCAGGGCTGTACTTGCCGCAAGCGCAGGAGAGCTAGAGGCATTTCTCGCTCGCACCTACGACGTGGTGCCCCTGGGCTACGAAGGTGATCACATTGACGTTGACGGTGCCATCGACCGTTTCCTTGCTGACTCATAATCATCTACGGATCATCATTGTCAGCGGCGCGGGCAGCGAAAAGCTGTGCAGCCCGTACGCCTTGTGGCCCTAACGAAAGATGCCGATCGTCCACCTGATGGACCGGCTGGACGTCCCGCGTGGATGAGGTAATGAGCATTTCGTCGGCCTTAGTGAACTCGGCCATGGGGATGTCCCGTTCTTCAATGTCCCAGTTCTCCTCGCGCGCCCACTGCACAAGCAGCTCCCGGGTGATCCCAGCCAAACACCCCGAAGACAACGGTGGGGTCACCATCGTGCCGTCGATCATTACCACCACATTCGACCCGGTTCCCTCACAAAGCTCACCCCGGGTATTAGCGAAGATCGCTTCGCCGGCGCCCCTCTCTCGGGCGTAGGCAAGCGCGACCACATTGTCGGCGTAAGACGTAGTTTTAACGCCAGCTACCGCACTGCGTTCATTACGCGCCCACGGCACTGTCACCACTGCGATGGACTCTGGTGGCCGGGACGCAGGGGCGGCTAGCACTACGACACTGCGGTGGCCCTGGTCCCGTTCTGAACCAAGCGGGCCGGGCCCACTGGTCACAGTCACCCTTAGGCGCCCGAACTCTAAGGCCGCCCCCGCGTGGAGGACTTGTTCGATGCCAGCCAAGATCACATCGAGGTCTGGCGCAGGCAAGCCAAGAGCGAGAGCGGACGAGGTAAGGCGCCGTAAATGCCGGCTCAACGCAAAAGGAACACCTTGCACAATTTTCAGGGTTTCGAAAACACCATCACCGACGGTGAAACCATGATCAAGCACCGACAAAGCCGATTCATGTGGAGCGATAAGACGCCCGTTAGCCCAAGCCCGAGTTTCTGGTGAAATCATCATCGCTCAATTCTGAGGCTGTTCACAAAGTTGGCGGTCAGGGATCAAGGTCAATCCCATGCCCGGCAAGGAAAGATTCCAGAAAATCCCACTGCTCACCATCGAAGTTGTCGTCGAAGTCACCGACCGTAGTGCCACTCAGGTTTACTAGGGCATTTAACCGAGCGGTTGATTGACACTGCAAAAGCTTGAGGATTGCGTCCTCGTCGTCGTCTCCACAGGACCCGGTAAACATATTGAGCACAAGTTGGCGAACGCTCGATACCGGCAAGCTTCCCAATACCGGACATCTGTTGGTGAGTACGAAAAGCCGACTCGCATCATCATCCATGGTGCCAAATCCGATAATGTCGCACTCCACTAGGACGAGCATGAGTTGGTCATGCTCGTCACCATCGAGGTTGTCAAGCAAGGCGTTAAGGCCAACTGCGTTCACCGCCAAGCGCCGCCGGCCACAGGGCAACGCCCGTAAGATACGAAGAATTGCGGCCTCGTCGTCGTCACCCGTTGGCCCGTCCAAGAGAGAGCGGAGCCGGTTCGCAATCTCCTCATCGCTCGCAGCGGTCACCACAACTGAATTCTGTGACCACTGTCGGGCGTCGTCGTCATCAGTAGCATTGAACAGATCGCCAATAGCGTTGAAAAAAGCAACGAAAATATCGATGAGCCCGGTGACGATCGTACCCACCAAAGCAGCGACGAATCGGAAAAATCCTTCCACCCAGTCGCCAAAACTCGGATTCCCGGTGGCAATGTTCTCCTGCCACCATTCATCCCACCAGGCCCATACTTTTTGGGCAGTCCCTGTACCGAACTGTCGAGCCATCACCCCTCCCTAGGTTTAATTTATCTACCTATGAAGAGGAACTGAGAACCTTCCTGATACCGGGTTTGCCGATCTCTTTATGACAAATCTGGGAAGGCTGACTCAAACTGCTGCTGTGGTCAACGGTAGGTGGCAGACACAACATTAAATTGAAGTAATCCAGCACGACTTTCGGTGGGCGATACTGGGTTCGAACCAGTGACCTCTTCCGTGTCAAGGAAGCGCGCTACCACTGCGCCAATCGCCCGAGGGGAAAACTTACCGAGGTGGAGACGGGATTCGAACCCGTGTACGCGGCTTTGCAGGCCGCTGCCTCGCCTCTCGGCCACTCCACCGGAACGTAAGACCGATAGTCACCGGTCTGGCTACCGCCACCGAGCGGACGACGGGATTCGAACCCGCGACCCTCACCTTGGCAAGGTGATGCTCTACCAACTGAGCCACGTCCGCATGATGCCGAGAGAACCTCGACGCCTTCGGAACCCTACCAAACCCTTGCGCCACCGGCACCGGCTGCCCGGCCAAACACGCGAGCGCACCCATAGTCCGGCCAGAGCGGTGGAGACCGGGCATCTGATCGCTACCCCGTCGCTGCTACTCCCGTTCATCCTGATCCACTGAAGTCTCTGATGAGCTGGGTGCGGATAACTCTTCAGAACTCTGAATGGGCCACACCTGGCGACTGGCCGCGTTGAAGGCTGCACCAATCAGCACAGCGATCGCTAAGAAGTACAACCAGATCAACACGATGATGGTTGCCGCCAACGGGCCGTAGATGGAACTACCCCCCACCGAGGCGCCGATCCCCTGCCGAACACCAAACGATGCCAACACCCATAACATCAATGCGAGGATGGCGCCGGGAATATCACGACGCCAGGACATCCGGCGCGGTGTTGCGAGATGGTAGAGCGAAGCCAAACTGGCAACGGTCAGCAAGGTCACCGTTGGCCAGTACAAACTCACCAGAAAATCGACTTGGGTTGGCAAGATGTCAGCTAACAAAGACGGTCCAAGCAAGACCAGTGGCAGCACGATCGCACCGGACAAAACAGCGAAGGTATATAGCGAAAAAGAGATCGCCCGCGTTCGGACGATGCCGCGCACGCCCCCTTGGCCATACATGATCGCGATCGTGTCCAAGAAGACGTTCAACACTCGCGAGCCAGACCACAGCGATAATAAAAATGCTAACGAGATGACATCGAGCCGGCCTCGGACCAGCACATCTTGCAGAGTCGGCACGATCGTGGTGGCCACCGTCTCTTCGGTGAAAATTTCTTTAGCGAAGGTTTCGATCCGGGCGCTGACATCGTCGACTACGTTCTGCCCCAACGCATCCCCGAGATAACCGACCCCCCCAACTAACCCCAAGACCAGCGGCGGCAAGGACAGCAATGCGAAAAAGCCTGCTTCAGAAGCCAGCCCGGTGACTCGATATCGCAGACAAACCATGACAGTTCCGCGGGTCACCCGCCAGCACTGACCTAACGCTTGGCGAAACCAGCGAAATAACAGTCGGATGATCGATGCTGAAGTATGCGTCTCGCAAATACTAGACATCCGACTACTCACTGGACCACGGTAGCTGGGTGACAGAAAGTTACTCGATATTGCGGATCGTCAAAGTGGCATGGACGGTCGCGCGGATGTCCGTCACGTCCGGCACAATCGGCCGGTGTACCAAGCAGAACGCGCTCGCGATTCACGGTGAGCGACGAGGAACTCTGCGACCTGAGGAACCCTGAGGAAAGAGGACGATGCAGATCTGGCCAGGACAGCCATACCCCTTAGGGGCAACCTACGACGGAACAGGAGTCAACTTCGCGCTCTTCTCTGAAGTAGCCGAACGAGTCGAGCTCTGCTTGATTGACGACGGCGGGCATGAAACTCGGAGTGATTTGACCGAAGTAGACGGCTTTGTCTGGCACGGTTTCCTTCCCGGAATCAATCCCGGCCAGCGATACGGCTACCGGGTGCACGGGCCGTACGAACCGCGTACGGGTCATCGGTGCAACCCCGCCAAGTTGCTCCTCGACCCGTACGCCAAAGCAGTGGACGGGCAGACTAACGGGAACGAAGCTCTCTTCTCGTATCACTTCGCTGACGCGGACGCTAACGGCAACGCTCCCCGCAATGAGACCGATAGCTTGGGCCACACGCTGCTCTCGGTGGTCGTGAATCCGTTCTTTGATTGGGGGCAGGACCGCCGTCCAGGGCACGAGTACCACGAAAGCGTGATCTACGAAGCGCACGTCCGTGGGCTCACCCAACAGCACCCGGGAATCCCAGAAGAGATCCGCGGCACATACGCCGCCATGGCACACCCAGCGATCATCGAGCACTTCACCGCCTTAGGGGTGACCGCCGTTGAGCTCATGCCAGTGCACCAATACGTCCAGGACAGCCACCTGCTCGCCAAGGGGCTGACGAACTACTGGGGGTACAACACCATCGGCTTTTTGGCACCGCACAACGGGTACGCCGCCTACGGCACTCGCGGCGAGCAAGTCACCGAATTCAAGGCGATGGTCAAGGCACTGCACGAGGCAGACATCGAAGTGATCCTCGACGTGGTGTACAACCACACTGCCGAGGGGAATCACATGGGGCCGACGTTAGCCTTCCGGGGTATTGACAACGCGGCCTACTACCGACTGGTCGATCAGGATCTCGCGCATTACTACGACACCACTGGCACTGGGAACACTTTGCTGATGCGGCACCCCCACGTGCTGCAACTCATCATGGATTCGTTGCGGTACTGGGTGACCGAAATGCACGTTGATGGCTTCAGGTTTGATCTGGCTTCCTCATTGGCTCGGCAATTCCATGAGGTGGACCGGCTCGCGGTGTTCTTCGATCTTGTCCAGCAAGACCCGGTAGTCAGCCAGGTCAAACTGATCGCCGAACCATGGGACGTGGGCGACGGCGGCTACCAAGTAGGAAACTTCCCCCCGCTCTGGACGGAATGGAACGGCAAATACCGCGACACGGTGCGAGATTTCTGGCGCGGCGAGAAATCCACCCTCGCCGAGTTCGCTTCCCGCCTGACTGGGTCTAGTGATCTTTATGAACATTCGGGCCGTAAACCCATTGCCTCCATTAACTTTGTCACCGCGCATGACGGTTTCACTCTGGCCGATTTAGTTTCGTATAACAACAAAAACAATCAGGCCAACGGTGAAGGTGGGAATGACGGCGAAAGCCACAACCGATCCTGGAACTGCGGCATGGAAGGCCCCACTGACGACCCGGAGATTCGTACACTACGCGGCCGACAACAACGCAATCTGCTGAGTACCTTGCTGTTGTCGCAAGGGATCCCAATGATCTCGCACGGGGATGAACTGGGGCGAACACAGCACGGCAACAACAATGTGTACTGCCAAGACAACCCCACCTCATGGGTCAATTGGGAGCTTGATCAAGAACAACGGGAGTTGATGGACTTCACCCGCCGGCTGGTTGCAGTCCGCCGGGAACACCCGGTACTTCGTCGGCGACGTTTCTTTGCTGGGCGCGCCGACCATGGTGGAGAGAGCGAACTTGGGGACATCGCGTGGTACACCCCCACGGGTCAGCACATGGAAGGTCAGCATTGGCATGACGATTTCGCCCGCTCTGTCATGGTATTCCTCAACGGGTCGGCGATCCGTGAACCAGATCCCCGTGGTGCACCAATCACCGACGATTCTTTTCTCATCGTGATTAACGCACATCACGAAACCATGGAGTTCACCGTCCCAGACAAAAGCCACGGCGCCCAATGGCATCCGGTGTTTGACACCGCGACAGGATTCCCACCCGGAGGCGGGGATACTCTCACTTCCCTAGCCCCGGGGCTCCAGTTTATGGTCAACGCACGCAGCCTGACGGTGTTGCGTTGCCCGCGCCCGGCGGCATAAAAGTGTGGTCATGACGACCCGGGAGATCGGTCAACCGCCATCGTCCACCTATCGGCTTCAACTGAACTCAAACTTCACCCTCGATGAAGCATCTCGCCTCACCGATTATCTTGCCTCGCTTGGGGTAGGTTGCCTTTACTTATCCCCGGTCCTGGCGGCTGCCCCTGAGTCAGCTCACGGATATGACGTGGTGGATCACAGCGCCATTAATCCTGACCTTGGTGGGCAACCCAGCCTCATTCGGCTCAGCGAAACTGCCGCGGCAGCCGGCCTGGGAGTTGTTCTCGATATTGTGCCCAACCATATGGGCATTCCTGTTCCCGCACACCACAATCGGGCATTGTGGTGTGCACTGCGCGACGGGCCGGCCTCACCGTATGCGCGCTGGTTTGATATCGACTGGACTACCCCTGTGATGATGCCTTTTCTTGGGAAGCATCTCGCCGATGTCTTGCGTGCAGAGGAATTGCAGGTCGTTTCGTCTGGCGGTCAGGACGGGACGGAAACAGTGCTGCGGTACTTCGACCAGGAGTACCCGGTGCGTCCAGGGACGGAGTCGCTCCCCCTGGCCGATCTTCTTGCGCAGCAGTGGTATCGCTTGGCGTACTGGCGGGCTGGCGACGACGAACTCACCTATCGCCGATTCTTCAACGTCAGCACTCTTATCGGTGTGCGTGTGGAAGACCCCGAGGTCTTTGCGGCTACCCATCGGCTGATCTTGGATCTTGTGCGGTCCGGGCATGTCCACGGCTTACGGATCGACCACCCAGACGGTCTAGCAGATCCACGCGGGTACCTCGCCGCGCTTGCCGAAGCGACTCAGCACACCTGGGTAGTAGTGGAAAAAATTCTCACCGGAGAGGAGACACTTTCCCCAGGCTGGCATTGCGCCGGAACGACCGGTTACGACGCGATGCGTCGGATTGGTGGGGTTTTCCTTGACTCTCAGGGAATTTCACCGCTGATTGATCTCGCGGCGCAATTCACTGCAACCACACCCGTCACCGAGTTGATGACAGAAGGGAAACGGGAACTTGCTGCCACCGACCTTGCCGCTGAGGTGACTCGGCTGGTAGACATCCTGGTCATCTTGGCTAGTCAAGACATTCGCACCCAAGACCACTCCCGACAAGCGATCCACCAGGTAGTCAGTGAAGTGCTCATCGGCATGGACCGCTACCGGGCATACGTCAAGCCTGGGGAGCTCGCGGACGCGGAGGCAATCGCCGTGGTGACCGCTGCCGCTAAGCGCGCTCAGCAGCAGTTACCGGAATGGCTTCACCAAACCGTTGAGCTCGTTCGCGACACCGCACTGGGGATTACGGACGACAGCCATCGCATCGGCCCGGCTCACGAACTTGGCACCGAGAGCGAAACGGTCCGACTACGCGCTGAATTCGTGACCCGATTTCAACAAACGTGTGGGCCAATCATGGCCAAAGGCGTTGAAGACACCGCTTTTTACCGTTGGGGAGCTCTGCCTGGGGTGGCCGATGTGGGTGGACACCCGGAGCAACCGAGCATGACCCCCGGCGAGCTTCACGATTGGTGGGCGACCCAACTCGACCAGTGGCCAACCACGATGACAACCTTGTCAACCCATGACACCAAAAGATCTGAGGATGTCCGCGCCCGGCTAGCCACCCTGACTGAGTTGCCCGATGAGTGGGCCGACGCTGTCGCTGACCTCCGCGAGCTCAGTGCGGCGTATCGAACACCGGACGTCGATTCACCAACGGAGTACTTGCTGTGGCAAACCATGCTGGGCACCTGGGCGCCAGCAGACTCTCGTACCGGCGCTGGGTGCATCGCTGCTGAGCGGTTCATCGCTTACGCGCACAAAGCAATCCGCGAATCCCGTACCCACACCCGATGGACCGCACAAAACCAACAGTACGAAGCAGCAATAGCCAAGTGGATCACAGCGATCACCGCCGATCCGACCATCGTTAACCGAATGGCGACGTTCGTGGAAAGCACCAACACCTCATGGCGGGCGAATGTGCTGGGGCAGAAGCTGCTCCAGCTCACTGCCCCGGGCGTCCCTGACGTTTATCAGGGCACCGAGTTTGTAGACCTCTCTCTGGTTGATCCGGACAATCGACGCCCAGTGGACTACCGTCATCGGCGGGAACGGCTTGACGCTCTTGACCAGGGTGATCAGCCAACCGGATTGGACGACGAAAAGCTTCTCGTTGTATCCCGGGCACTGCGCCTGCGCCGCACGAACTCTGATTGGTTCACTGGTGCACACGGCGATTACCAGCGGGTAGCTACTACTTCTTCGCACGCGTACGCCTATAGCCGAGGGCGGGGCGCACAGGTTGTTGTTGTCATCACCAGGCTGGCGGAGCGACTGAGGCAGGCGGGCGGTTGGGGCGACCACCAGCTCACGCTACGGCCAGGTAACTGGCACAACCTGCTCACCGGGCACACTATGAAGAGCACCGGGGGCGCCGAGCAGCGACTCAGCACAGTGCTCGCCACGCTGCCGGTTGCATTACTCGTCCAGGGCTAGTCGAGCCTGCTCGGTCGCGACATCAAAATCCGCTGCTGGCCACTGTGGGTTCAATTCGGCGAGATGTTCAATCAGCAACCGTTGGACTGCCCACTGGGCATACCATTTACGGTCCGCGGGAACAACGAACCACGGAGCATGCGGCGGAGAACATTTCGTGAGCGCCACGTGATACGCCTCCGCGTAGGCATCCCAATACTGACGTTCATCGAGGTCACCGGGGCGATATTTCCAGTACTTATCAGAGCGGGCTAGCCGCTCGGAAAGTCTGGTCTTTTGCTCATCAGGGCTGATATGAAGCATCACTTTGACAATGGTGGTGCCACGATCAGCTAATCGGCGTTCAAAATCATTGATGGTGGTGTAGCGCCGTTGCCACACCGCTTTTGGAGCCAAGTGATGCACCCGGACAATAAGAACATCCTCGTAGTGGGACCGGTCAAAAACACCGATGATTCCTGGTTCCGGCAAAGCTCTTCGGATTCGCCATAAGAATCCTCGGGCTCGCTCTTCTGGGGTGGGTGCCTTGAATGCGGTAATGCGCACACCTTGCGGATCAACTGCGCCGACCACATGCCTCATGATTCCCCCTTTACCGGAAGTATCCATACCCTGGACAACAAGCAACACGCTGCGGGTGTCTCCGCCCCGGCTAGCGGCGTAAAGCCGTTCCTGCCAAGAGGCAAGGTGGTCAGCATCCGACGCAGCTTGCTTGATCCCGCGGGCTTTACCGCCAGTGAAACCCGGTGTAGCAGCGGGATCTACCGCCGCCAAAGTAAATCCTTTTATGACCGCAAGTTGATTGCGAAGCTGGTGGGGCATTGGCGGGGAGCTCTTCGCGGTGCGCTCCTGTTTGTGCTTTTGCTTTTTCTGCACATTCTTGGCTGCCATACAAGCTGACTATTCCAGTTCCAGAGGTGTCATGACAGCAGAGAAGACCTGTGCAAGGGTTACCTCATGCATCGCCATGCGGTCTGGGCGCCGCAAGCTCAACATGTCAGTCTGGTCACCGCCCCTGACACCGACGGTCAAACCGTTGAACCGCTGACCCAGTCTGCTGGCGGGTGGTGGCGGCATGACGGTCCCGGCAGTAGCCACGGCACGGATTACTTCTTCATCATCGATGATGGGCCACCGACTCCTGATCCGCGTAGCTGCTGGCAACCGTACGGGGTGCATCACGCCAGTCGAGTCTTCGACGCCCAGCAACACACCTGGGCCGATCATGATTGGCGAGGCCCTCGTGGTGGTGCCGGTATGACCGGTGGGGTGCTGTACGAATTGCACATCGGGACTTTCACCCCACACGGCACCTTCGACGCGGCAATTGAACGCCTAAATCATCTCGTCAATCTTGGTGTTGACGCGGTCGAGATCATGCCGGTCGCGTCATTTGATGGCCGTTGGGGTTGGGGTTATGACGGCGTCCACCCAAGAGCCGTACACGAACCTTACGGCGGGCCGATCGCGTTTCAACGCTTCGTGGACGCTTGTCATCAACGTGGGCTAGGGGTCTGCCTTGATGTGGTCTACAACCATCTTGGCCCCAGCGGCAACTACCTCAGCCGATACGGTCCGTACTTTACGGACCGATATGAAACCCCATGGGGGCCTGGGCTGAACCTGGATGGCGTAGGGTCACTTGCGGTTCGCCGGTGGCTCATCGATGGTGCGTTGCGTTGGTTCCGTGACTTCCACGTAGATGCCCTCCGGCTTGATGCGGTTCACGAACTGAAGGACCGTTCTGAGACCCACGTATTAGTGCAACTTGCTGAGGAAACTCAGGTGCTGGCGGCTGCCTTAGGCCGCCCTTTAGAGCTCATCGCGGAAAGCGACCTGAACGATCCGCGGATGATCGAGCCCACCGCACATGAAGGCGTGGGGATAAACGCCCAGTGGGCCGATGATGTGCACCACGCGATTCACGCCGCGCTCACTGGAGAACGCCAGGGATACTACGTCGATTTTGGCTCTTTACCAGTCCTTGCTCATGTACTTACCAGAGTGTTTCGGCACGATGGGTGTTGGTCCACTTTTCGAGAGCATCATTGGGGACACCCCGTTGATCCAGCAAAGCATCATGGGCACCAATTTGTGGTGGCGCTGCAAACGCACGACCAGATTGGCAACCGGGCCCGCGGAGACCGCTTCGGTCATCTCGTCACCGCTGGGCAACAAGCCATTGGGGCGGCACTCATTTTGACATCCGCGTTTACCCCCATGCTTTTTATGGGCGAGGAATGGCAAGCGTCCACCCGGTGGCAGTACTTCACTGATTTTCCTGACCAAGAATTGGGCCGGCTCGTAACCCAAGGCCGCCAACGAGAATTCAGCCGCCACGGCTGGGGGCTTGAAGTACCCGACCCGCAAGACACCGCCACCAGAGACCGCTCCGTGCTGCGTTGGGAAGAACTCCAACACGGTAATCACACCCGGATGCTGCGGTGGTATCACGATCTCATTGCTTTGCGGCGCAAACGATCTGAGCTTGCAAACAGTGATCTCACCACCATTGATGTGCAGTACGACGTTGATCAGGAGTGGATCGTGATCCACCGGGACACCCTTCGTGTGGTCGTGAATCTCTCCGCCACCGCTCAGGACATTCCGCTCACTGAGGAGCCTACGGATGTCCTCCTCTGTTGGGATCCAGCGACAACGTCCCTACGAGACAAAGCCGTCCACCTTGGCCCGCACACCACCGCAATTGTCGCAACTTGAGCGCAACCCCCCGAGCCGCACTACCAAAAGCTTTTGCCCGCGTGAAATGACGCCCAGTCAGGCGAGGGCGGACACCAACCGTGAAAGCGCGCGGAAGTACTTTTTCCGGTACCCACCGGTGAGAAAGGTCGGCGGGAATAACTGGTCAACACCAACTCCACTGGCGCGCACCGTAATTCGGCGGTCATATAGCCGATCCACGAGGACGACAAACCGCAACGCTGTCGCTTGATCAGTCAACGGGCGCAGCCTGATGAGTCCCACCGTGGAAACACCATCAAGTAATGCGCCATACCGGCTGGGGTGCACTCGGGCCAGGAGTGCACAAAGCGCATCAAAGTCATCGCAAGTACCCCCTGGGGTTCGCGCAACATTTTCATACACGGCGTGGTCGTCCCACGGTTCGGGGGCAACAGGCCCCCCCCGATGGCGGTAGTCCTCACCGTCGATGCGGACCACCTCAAATCGCTGAGCGAGCGTTTGGATCTCCCGGAAGAAGTCTTCGGCCGCGAATCGGCCCTCCCCCAACGAATCCGGCAACGTGTTGGATGTTGCCGCCAACCGGACCCCAGCATCAGTCAGTCGAGTGAGCAAGGTCGACATCAGGACGGTGTCCCCCGGATCGTCGAGTTCAAACTCGTCTAAGCACACCAGCTGGTACGCCGACAATGCCCGGATCGCGGCAGCAAAACCCAACGCCCCCACCAAGTTGGTGTACTCCACGAATGTGCCAAACGCGGCGCAACCAGGCTCAGCAGCGTGGGCCGCATGCCATAGGGACGCCAAAAGATGCGTTTTCCCGACCCCAAATCCACCGTCTAAATACACGCCCGACACCTCACGTTGGGCAGGACGCAACGGCCACCGGCGAGGACGTGCCGCACGAACCTCAGCAGCATGAGTCATCCGACGAATTGCTGCTTCTTGACTGGGATATGCCGGATCTGGTCGATAAGTATCAAACCGAACGTGGTCAAATCGTGGGGGCGGCACCAAATCAGCGAGAAGTCGATCCGGAGCTGGCCGTGGATCGCGTTCACTCAATCGACCTGGCACCCACTTATTTTATGGGCAGACCCATACTTACCCGAACTAGCGCATTCAGCTCCCCTGCATCGAGTGCGTGAGTCAAGCGCAGTCGCGCCGCCCCGAGACCTTCCCTTCACGGCGACATGATGCAGTGGTAACTATGGCGCACACGGCAGCTCTTGACGATCTCAGCGACGACGACCTTACGCGGTGGTACTCCTACCCCACCACCGACCGATTAGTAGTGCGCGGCAACATGATTAGCACTCTTGATGGCTCTGCGGTTGGCCCCAATGGGCTCACTGGGAGCATCAACGATACAGCGGATCACCGGATCTTCGAGGCGCTCCGCGCGCTCGCCGATGTAGTCCTCGTGGGCGTAGGGACAATACGCGAAGAGGGTTATCAGGCTCTTCGAACAGCACCACCGTGGCGTGCTTTCCGGATCACCTCAAGGTTGGCTGAGCATCCGACTCTCGCCATTGTGAGCTCCCGGTTAGATCTACCACAGTGGTTGCTAGACAACAGAAAAACCGGCCGCGAGGAAGCCGGCGGCGTGCTCATTGTGACCTCAACACACGCCGACGAAACTACCTTAAAGACCGTCCGAAGGATTTGGGGTGATGGTGCTGTGATCTGTACCACCTCTGACCCCCATGGCCGCGTAGACCTGGTGGACGCAGTCAACCAACTCGCCGCACGCGGCGCACGCCGCATCCTGAGTGAAGGAGGGCCGCGCCTGTTGAATGCTCTTGCCGGCGCTGATCTCTTAGACGAGCTTTGCCTGACCATCGCCCCAGTATTAGTAGGTGGCAACGACTCTCGTATCACCGCTGGGGAAGCGCTCCACCAGCGACTGGTGCTGCATCACGCAATTACCTCGCCCACTTCTTTACTCACGCGCTGGAAGCGCGCACGAGTGAATAAAACGCCCTGAATCGGCCAGTGACGAACAGCTCTCATCGAGGTAAGGCGAGGATTTTGGTGAGATCGAATCGGATGGGCCGATCTAGTTGAGCGTAGGTGCAGCTTGCTGGTTCGCGGTCTGGGCGCCATCGATGAAACTGCGTGGTATGCCGGAACCGCACCCCTTCCATCGCGTCGTACCGAACCTCAACCACGCGTTCTGGACGCAGCGGGACGAACGATAAGTCTTTCCCGGCGTTCCACCGGCTCGTCTCAGACTTGCGTGGCGTTCGATGCCCCTCTTCTTGACGAGCCCAAGCCCAAGGGTGCTCGTCAAACGTGGTCACCAAGGGTTGAAGCTCGGCGTACAGTTCACGGCGGCGAGCCATCGGGAAAGCACCGATGACACCTACCGAAACCAAGCCGGGCCCGTCGTCCTGACTATCGTCGGGCAGGCCGGCCTTCAACCAGGCCTCCCGCGCCGCGGGAGTATCCAGCGATCCAGCAGATCCAGCAGTATGCGGTTCGTGGTAGAGACCCAATAAGAGCGAGCCAACAGCGTGAGGGTCAGTTTTATGGACGCGGTAGCCCGCGACAACACAATCAGCGGTCCGTGCGTGTTTTATTTTGGTCATCACTCGTTTGTCGGTTAAATACGGCAGATCCACCGGCTTAGCGATCAGGCCGTCCAAGCCGGCGCCTTCGAATTGGGTGAACCATTCGGCAGCTTGATCACGATCACGGGTCAGTGGGGTGAGGTGCACTGGCGCAACCGCGTGGGCAAAAGCTGCTTCCAAAAGCTCACGGCGGTGGGTGAACGGCAACGAGGTGAGATTGTCATCACCCAGGGCCAAGACATCAAAGCCAATGAAGCTTGCAGGAGTTTGCTCCGCCAGCATGCGTACGCGACTATCCGCGGGGTGGATGCGTTGCTGCAACGCCTCGAAATCTAATCGGTTACGAGCAACGTCAGCCACGACGATCTCTCCGTCGATCACGGCTCGCAACGGAAAATTTGCTTTGATCGCAGCTACCACTTCTGGGAAGTAGCGCGTCATCGGACGTTCGTTTCGGCTTCCGATCTCTACGTCGTCGCCATCTCTGAAAATGATGGCTCGAAAGCCATCCCATTTTGGTTCGTAGCAGTAGCCAGCTGGAATCGCCGGAGCTGGTTTCGCCAGCATCGGCCGGACCGGCGGCATGACCGGAAGATCCATGTCCAGCACCCTAGTGTCGGTGTCGGCAGAGCAGGTAGTCATCGCCACAAATTTAGAAGATCACTTCGCTCCGGGCGGGGCTTCCCATGACCTGATGCCTCATCTGGAAGCCATGCGGCCTGACACCCTTGCCCTACGCGGTCCGCGCGCCGGGCGTTATCCGGGGTGGGGTCAAGAGCATGCACCACCGTCCTGGATCGCTGGCTGGGGCTTCGGCACCCACTTCGTCATGCGACCGGTGAACGCACCAAGCGTCTGACACGATGATGACCATGACCCAGACTCCTGACACATTGCTTGCGGAACTGTCACGACGCGAGTACCCCGGCAGAGGTCTCGCGCTCGGACGCGACAGCGATGGCGCGGCATTCGGTGCCTACTGGATCACCGGAAGAAGCGAGGCTTCGCGGCTGCGTTCGATCATCCTCGGTGAACAGGACGTCGTCGTCCATGACCTCACTGGTGGCCCGGTCGATTCGCTTCGGCACTACACCGCGGCAACGAGAGACGCTCACCGAGTCATCCTCGGCAACGGGACACAAGTGCGCGAACTCACCGATGCGGTCACGACGGGGACGGACTTTCAACTCAGCACCAGGAACATGGAGTATGAGCCAGACCCGCCAATTCGGACTCCGCGGATCGTCGGCCAAGCGCTGCTGACCTCAGACCTGGACCAAATAGTCGTGGCTAGTTCTGGAGCGAACCCGTTTCAGCTCGCGCAGTCGCAAGTCGTCTCTCTACACGACTCACATGTGGCGCCCGGGCAATGTCTTGCCCTCTGTACTTACCGTGGCACGGTTGAGGAACCGCAAGCCTGCGGCCAGCCGATGAATCTCGCCGTGGACCGACCCTGGCCTGACCTGCAACCTGTTTTGTGGGATGCGCTTAACCCTCGGGTGCGGGTTGCCGCCATGGTGTTCCCATTGGCGTCACCGAGTTTCTTATCGGGCTTAGTGACGGGAATCAACGACTGAAAAGGTATTGCCACTTTGCCGGAGGTGGCGCGCCTAACACCAGGTCCTTTGTTGGCCAAGTCCTTTTGGGGTTGATCCATGGGAGCTGCTATCCCTGATGATCCCGGCGAGCTCGACTCGGCTGGACTCGTGGTGGCTCACCCGGCATCTTCGGGTAGTCGGGAGGGAACGGGAGCTCGCCCAGTCCTCGCTCATCACAGTCAGCCCGCCAAAGGTCGAGCGCCCCGTCTAGGACACCAACCCGCTGCTCCATCGTGGCCCACGGATCGCGGCGACCAGCGATCAGGCCGGGGACTGTGCGGATGGTGAACTCCATGGGATCCACAAAATCCAATTCGTCCCAGGGGACGGGCATCGACACCGGGGCTCCCGACAACGGGCGGGGACTATACGCGGCAGCAATCGTTCGATCCCGACATGCCTGATTAAAGTCCACGAAAACCCTGGCCCCGCGTTCTTCCTTCCACCAAGCGGTTGTCACTAAATCAGGTGCACGCCGCTCCAGTTCGCGGCCTAACCCAATAACCGCGTGCCGGACGGTCAAGAATTCGTGGTCCGGACGCACCAGAGCAAACACGTGCACTCCCCGATTACCGGAAGTTTTCGCCCACCCAGTGAGACCCACTTCAGTGAGAATTGAACGCAGCAGGTGAGCGGCCTGGACGGCATCGCTGAAATCCCGTCCCGGTTGTGGGTCCAGATCAATCCGAAGCTCATCGGGATGATCAGGACGCGTTGTCCGGACCGGCCACGGGTGGAAGGTCACCGTATTCATCTGGGCGGCCCATACTGCAGTCGCGATTTCATCTACGACTAGCTGGTCGTGGCTTCGTCCGCTCGGGTACGTCACTGGGACACATCGCACCCATTCCGGCACGCCCCGCGGCGGGTTTTTGGAGTAGAACGCCTCCCCCGTGATGCCCGCCGGGAAACGTTGCAACGTCATTGGCCGGTCCCGCACGCTAGCGAGCATTAGTGGGCCAACAGCTATCAGATACCGCACCAAATCCTCTTTCGTGATGTCGGCATCTGGCCAGATCACTCGATCCGGACTAGAGATCCGCACCGCCCGAATCTCCCCGTTCGGTCCGGGCACCTCAATGACGATTGCGTTCGCTGCCATCCCCAGAGCCAACCACTGGCACCCCCAAATGTGCCACCCTCGACTTCTGTATGTTTCGCTTCTTCTGTATGTTCGCTTCTCACTCGCCCGCTAGCGAGATTCGGGTTCCCCTCGGAGAATGAGCAAGTGCTGAACTGGCGCTTTCATAAGAAACGAACGCATGGAGGACGGCGCATGGATCGCAGTGAGCGGGCTTATCCCATCCACAAAGACGCCGCGCAATGGCAAGCCGAACTGACCGATGCGGAATTCCACGTTTTACGGGAGGGCGGCACCGAGCGCGCATTCACCGGTGAATACACCGACACGACGACCGAAGGGGTTTACGCTTGCCGGGCGTGCGGGGCGGAGCTTTTTCGCAGCGCAACAAAGTTCGCCTCACACTGTGGGTGGCCGTCATTTTATAGCCCGCTGGCGGAAGACCGAGTGGAGTATGTAGAAGACCAAACGTTAGGCACAGTGCGCACGGAAGTCCGCTGCGCGACGTGTGGTTCGCATCTCGGCCATGTTTTCGACGGTGAGGGCTACCCCACCCCAACAGACCAGCGGTACTGCATCAACTCGATCAGCCTTACGTTACGAACGGCAACAAGCTGAAAGAAATTAGCGTAAAGCGGCGATGAGGTCAGGTAACGACATTCGCGGCCCGGTGAAGAAGGGGACTTCTTCACGGACGTGCAGCCTCGCACGGGTGGCTCGCAGATCCCGCATCAAGTCCACGATTCGATGCAGTTCATCGGCTTCGAAAGCAAGCAGCCATTCGTAGTCCCCCAATGCGAACGAGGACACCGTGTTTGCCCGGACGTCTGGGTAATCCCGAGCAGCCATGCCATGCTCCACAAGCATCTGGCGGCGCTCTTCATTGGGGAGGAGATACCACTCATATGAGCGGACAAATGGGTAGAGACACAAGTAAGCGCGGGGATCTTCACCTGCCATAAAGGCCGGGACGTGGCCCTTATTGAACTCAGCAGGGCGATGTAACGCAACGTTCGACCAGACAGGGTGCAACGAACGACCTAACGCCGTCCGACGGAGCCCGTGATACGCCTGCTGAAGTGTCTCGACATCCGGCGCGTGCCACCAGACCATGACGTCCGCGTCGGCCCGCAAACCGGCCACGTCATACCACCCACGAACCACTAAATCGCGGTCCTGCAATGCGGTAAGCAAAGCATCTACCTCAGCCGCTATGGCTTCTGAATCGTTACGCGACAACGGGTCTCGAACCGCGAAGACCGACCACATGGTGTACCGAATAGTGTCGTTAATGTGCCGGGCGGGGACTTTCGCGGAGTCAGCCATTGGCATAGTCTCCCGGGTGCCGTGAGCGAGATTGCAGCTGGGTGAGCACCTCATGCGCGGCTGCGTACCCAGACGCGATGCACGCCGGGATGCCCACGCCGTCGTACGCGGCGCCAGCAAGCGCGACCCCGGGAAGCTCACGTACTCCAGCGCGAATTTGCGCGATGGCACTGACGTGACCAACACGATATTGCGGTAACGCGCTACCCCAACGAAATACCGACGCCGCAATCGGTGTGGGCACTCGCAAACCTGGGATCCGGCGTAAATCCTGAAGGACGGCAGCAATCAAATCCGGATCGTCGCGCTGGAGTACGCGCTCATCGCCGTACCGACCCACTGACGCCCGAAGGACGACCTGACCCGACGCCGCAGTCTCCTGCCACGCCCACTTATTGGATGAGAACGTGACTGCCTTGACGAGCGCACCGTCGGCCAATAACAAACCGGAACCATCAATCCCGGCCGTGCCAGCGGAATCGAAGAGTAAAGAAACTAACGCCACACTCGCGTACGGCACCTCAGCCAGCGCCGTGGCCGCCGACTGCGCCCCCACTCTCGTGACGCCACGCAACAAACGGGCTGCGGCAGAAGCCGGGACTGCGAGGACCACCCCATCTACGTCCAGCACGGATTCCCACGGAACTGCACCTATGGTTAAACGCCACCCTTGCGTCGTTTGGCGTATGGCACGCACCGTCGTCGCGGTGCGGATTTGGACTGAACCAGTCGCGTCAAGTCGTTTTTTTAGGAGGATCGGCAACTGGCCAACTCCGCCGCGAAGCCCCGCAAAAACTGGGCGTGCTCCTGGTGCGTTACGAGCAATGGAGGTGCGCCCAAGATCCCGCACCGCCTGAGTCATTGACTCGCCCCTTAGCGCAACCTCCCATAGCGCCGGCATCGTTGCTTGCAGCGACAACTGATCAGCATGCCCCGCGTAGACCCCACCCAAAAGCGGGTCTACGAGCCGGTTTACCGTCACTGGCCCGAACCGCTGCCGGACTAATTCACCAACTGTGAGGTCATTCTCGATGGGAGACCATTGCCGACCTGATTCTGCGGTGACCGCCGCTATTTCTTCGGCGGGAAGCAATGAGGTCAAACCGGTAGGACCAGCAGGAACTCCAAGAATTGTGTGTGGTGGCATGGGAAAGCGCCCACCCATACTGACAATGGCCGCACTCGTTGTTGTGGGCGCCACCAGTTGATTCCCTAACCCGACTGCTTGAATCAAATCGACCGCTTCTGGGCGACGGGTCAAAAAGGACTCAGCCCCGGCGTCTACGGGCACCCCATGTAAGTCCCTCAACGCGAGCTTGCCGCCGACATGTGGTTCTGCTTCCAATACCGCGATCTGAACCCTGCCAGATTCGGCTAACCGCATGGCAGCGGCTAAACCAGAAATACCTCCACCAATAACGGCGACCAGTGGTCGATTCGTCACGAATCACTGCCGTAAGTATGAACGGTGTCGACGACCCGTTGCAGCGCAAGAGGATCAGCACCAGGAGGGACTCCGTGACCTAGATTGAAAATATGCCCAGGGGTTGATCTGCCGGCATCTAGAACAGCGCGCACCCGATTGGTCAACACCTGCGGCGGGGCAAACAGCAACGCGGGATCTAAATTGCCCTGGACGGCACGCTCCGGTCCGACCCGCCGGGATGCCTCCACCAGATCAACTCGAAAATCGACCCCAACCACGTCCGCACCTGCCTCCCCCATGGCGCCCAGTAACTCCCCCGTCCCCACCCCGAAATGAATCCGCGGCACCCCCATATCGGCGACAGCTGACAGTACTGATGTGGAGTGCGGTTGGACATACCGTCGATAGTCCGCGAGCGGGAGGCTACCCACCCACGAATCGAACACTTGGACCGCTGATGCCCCCGCAGATACTTGAACACGCAAAAATTCTCCAGCAATCATTGCGAGTCGATCCGCTAATGCGTGCCATAGCTGAGGATCGCCGTACATCAATGCTTTGGTTCGTTCATGGTTTTTAGAGGGGCCACCTTCAACCAAATACGACGCCAGGGTGTAGGGGGCGCCGGTGAATCCAATGAGGGGTGTGGCACCTAATTCGGCGACTAAAAACCGCACCGCATCAGTGATGTACGGCACATCTGCGGGGGTGAGCTCGGGTAAACGATCAAGATCAGCGGTGGTCCGAAAAGGCTTATCAATCACTGGGCCCACCCCTGGGATGACGTCCACTCCCACCCCAACGGCACGTAACGGCACAACAATGTCGCTGTACAAGATCGCCGCATCCACACCATAACGACGGATTGGTTGCATGGTGATTTCGGTGACAAGTTCCGGCCGAGCACAGGAGTCGAGCATTGAGATACCCTCTCGTGCTTTACGGTATTCGGGCAGCGATCGGCCAGCTTGCCGCATGAACCACACTGGCACCCGAGCCGAGCGCTGCCGCCGACAGGCAGCCAGAAAAGGACTTTCCGTAAGACCAGGTTCTTGGAGGGAGCTACGGGATTCAACGGCTTCAGGGAAGCGTTGATCATTGCTAGAAGAGTCAAAACTCACGGGTTTGGCGGTCACACATCCCATGCTGGCAGCACGAGGAGCCGGCGCACCACCCGCGCCGACATCCTTAGCCCAGAGCGCGCCCCCATGACACCAACACCACACCTACTAAAGCGGTTACCACTCCGGCCTGTTGGATGAGGGTTAATCGCTCCCGCAACACCCATCGCGCCAGTAACACAGTGACCACGGGGTACAACGAGCCAAGCACTGCAGCGACCGAGAGCAACCCCTGATCTGCCGCCAACGCGAAAAGCGCATTGGCTCCGGCGTCACCAATCCCAATAGCAGTCAGGAGTGGAACGTCTCGGATTGACAATCCCCCGGTTGTCCGCACAACTAATGCCACGACTACGAAAAGCAGCACACTGGTGATCCGCATCCCCGTAAGGTTCATCAACAAGCTGTACCGAGCGCCGCGTTCCACGGTGACAAGCGCGGCACCAAAAAAAACTCCCGCAGCGGCGGCGAGCAAGACCGGCATGGCTGATCCATCCCCCTCTCGAGCGGCTCGCAATTCCGGCCCACTCGCTGCGATCGCCCCAGCGAGCGCCACGACTAACCCAACGCTAGTGACTGCCGTCAAACGTTCACCGCCGATCAAACCCACCACTACTGGCACCACTGCCCCTAGCGCAGCGATCGGCGACACCACCCCCATAGTTCCGCGGCTGAGCGCGGTGTAAAAACACACCAAACCAGAGGTGCCAAGCAAGCCGGAGACGATCGACCATGGAATCCACCCAGTCGGATCAGACCATGCTCCCCACATAATTGCCAACAACCCAAAAGCAACTAATCCGCATAGTTGAGAGCCAGCAACGACCGCGAAAACAGCGCGTTTGCGAGAAGCTAAGCCGCCGAGAAAGTCCGCAGTGCCCCATGACAAGCTTGACAGTAGTGCGAGAATAACTGACACCGTTCAAACAGTAGCGGCTAGAAATGCTGAGCTCTGGGAAATGCCGGTCTCTCGAAATCTGAGCTCTTGAATCCCGAGTTCTCCCGTACACGAGTACCAAGCTCGATAGGCTGGCTCGCGTGTCATCACCGCCTCGCCTGCCCCCTCACCCTTACCCTAAATTAAGTGAGCCTACGCAAGGGATTCGATGAGGCCCCTGAAGATTTTCGTCGCGCGCGCAACGAATTGCACAACGCGATCATCCGGCCTGAGGTGCGTCTCACTGAAACGCCAGCGCCCAGCCGAGTAGCTCCTTATGCCACCGCCCTTACCGCTGATGTCAGCCCTGGTACCGGGCAAGGTCATGACAATCCACTTGCTACTGGGCGCTTTGTGCTGCTGCATGATCCTCAACGACCTGATTCGTGGGGCGGAGTTTTCCGAGTCGTAGCTTTTGTTCGAGCTGAACTAGAAGCTGAACTGGGAGGTGACCCACTTTTAGGGGCAGTAGGTTGGGCGTGGCTTACTGATGCCCTTCACGATCATGGCGCCCAGCACACCCGCGCCGGGGGAACCGTCACCAGAATCATGTCCGAAAGTTTCGCTGCCCTGGCTGGGCGACCACCAGGTACCGAGATGGAGCTTCGTGCTTCATGGACACCCACAGATGATGCTTTCGATCATCATCTCCTCGCGTGGGTTGACGTCTTATGTAGTGCCGGCGGTATCCCCTCATTGCCAGCGGGCGTCCACGCGTTTCCCGGACGCGCCGGCGTTTCTCCAGCTACTTTTTAGCTCCCTTCTGAGCGCCTGCCGTCAAGGTTTGGCGCTGAATTGCCGACGCATTGACATACCCGGTGAAGGCGCCCGCCTTTGCCACCGGCAGTTCAGTGGAGGCGTTCGTGGCCGCAATCGCAGAACGGGTTGGTAGTGGCGCTTTTCAATATGGTGCCGTTCAGCAACGCGGTGCGCGGTTTTCCGCCTTGGTAGTCATTGGGCCTCTTGGCCCCAGAGAAACGACTCGGCGGCTGATCCGTGGTCTTGGCGCGCATGAGGTTGTGCCAGCGGGCACCCTCGCAGACGCCCGAGTTCGGGCGGATGTTCTTGGCCCGCATGCTCTTTGCGTCACCGATGCCATCCTCCCGGATGGCTCTGGATTAGATCTCATCCAAGAACTGACGAAACGTGGCTGGCAGCGCGGTCTTGTGCTGTCGATGAGTGATGACGCGTATTCGGTTCGGGCGGCCTTGAGTGCCGGCGTGCGTTCTTTTGTCGTGACTGGAAGGTCATCGCATGGTGGTTTTGGAACAGGCGGGGTCGCTAGTTCTCTCACGGAACGGGAAATTGAGATCTTGCGATACGTCTCTTCTGGCCGATCCAATAAAGAAATCGCGACCTTACTAGGGTTGTCGGCCCTGACCGTGAAAAGTCATCTCGCCCGAATTTCCCGGAAAATGGGGACCGGCGATCGGGCCGAACTTGTGATGCACGCTCTACGGGCTGGTGTGATTCAGTAATTCGCTCGTCTGGGGACACCCTTCATACGCGGGGCTGATCTCAACACGCAATTACCCGATCACACCGCGAAGCGCGAGCGGCGTACGGTGTGATCCGTGACCGAGATCGACGTAGTCCCTCTCCTGGAACCACGCGATGGCGTTCCTGCGGTCGTAGACGAAGCTCTCGGGCTAGCACGCGCTTGCGAGGCATTGAGCCAAGGCACCGGGCCAGTAGCAGTGGACGCGGAACGAGCTTCTGGGTACCGCTACGGACAATCGGCTTATCTCGTGCAGCTACGACGAGCGGGTGCTGGGACGTGGCTCATTGATCCTGCTTCTTGCCCTGATCTCAGCGATGTCAGTAAAGCTTTGGAGGGGGCTACGTGGGTGCTCCACGCTGCCGCGCAAGACTTACCGTGTCTGGCAGAACGCGGGATGCACCCACACCAGGTGTTCGATACCGAGCTGGCGGCCCGACTTGCCGGACTCCCTCGAGTCGGTTTAGGAGCCGTGGTAGAGCAGTTACTTGGCTTGTCCTTAGCCAAAGAGCATTCCGCCGTTGATTGGTCAACCCGACCCCTACCAGAGCCATGGTTGCGGTACGCGGCTCTCGACGTCGAAGTGCTTCTTGATCTGCGCTTAGCCGTAGCGAAAGAACTTGCCAGCCAAGGGAAAACCGAGTGGGCCGAGCAGGAGTTCGCTGCCATCGTCGCAACGCATCACAGGCCAGCACCGCCTCGTCCTGACCCATGGCGTCGGACCAGCGGCACCCATCGGCTGCGAACTTCTCGGCAACTCGCCGTTCTTCGCGAGGTGTGGAACGAACGCGACCGCCTCGCTCGCGGCCGTGACATCGCCCCCGGCCGAATCCTGGCGGATTCTGCTCTTATCGCATTGGCGTCGCAAACTCCCCGCACAGATGAAGACGTCCAAAAGTTACCTGGCCTCACCGGGCTTCATGGGCGCCGTTCGGCACACCACTGGGTGCAGGCCATTGAACGAGCATTCACCCTTCCAGAAGAGGACCTCCCCACCTCGAACGTCCCTCATGACGGGCCGCCACCGGCACGAGCATGGTCAGACCGTGACCCGGCCGCCGCCGCACGGTTAGCGCACGTAAGAGCAAATGTCAGCGGGCTAGCTGAGCGTCTCAGCATTCCCGTGGAGAACTTGATGACCCCAGAGGTCGTACGACGGATTTTGTGGGAAAAACCTGATGACGTCACCAGCAGATTGGTCGCGCTCGGGGCACGTCCTTGGCAAATCGACTTGGTAGGGCCTTTGTTACACGATGCCTTAAGTGCAAGTAGTCATTCCGCGCCCTCAGAACCTTAAGGATGAGATCAGCTATTCAGGCATAAGAGTTTGGGTGTGCCGATTACGCGCTTGGACCCACGCCTGGTGATCAAAACTCGCTCCGCCAGGCTCGGGGCGCAAGCAATCTGCGACATCGTACGCGGCACGAAGTTCACGATGAGTGTTGTCGTGAGTAAACAAACCTAAGCGGCCAATCATCGTGACGCGAGTCAAACGATCTGACCAATCGAGAATGTCTGCGAGGCGTTCGGCATATCCCCGGGTATACACCGGATATACCGCGGGGTGCCGGTGAACGTCAACTCCAGCAACACGAATGTCCGGTAGTCCACTGCGCTGAATGCCAGCTTTGACCAGCTCGGTCAGCTCGGCTGGTCCGGCGGTCCACACTGGATCGCCTACCCAACAAGGAATTTCCGCGCAGATGACGGACCGATCGGTTGGGTCATCAGGATTGACGCGGTAATTCGTTGGCTCGCTGAGGCGCGATACCGCAGTGTTAGCCGACGGAAGGTAGTGAGTGTCGTACGGAGTCCATCGCCCACCATCATGAATGAGATAAACCATGACCACAGCGCGAAACGTTAAACCAGCAGCGTGACCGACCGCCTGCGCAGATGGCGCAGGCCGCGCGATTTGCCCTAAAGTCCGAGCTGGCAAGGCGGAGAACAACTGCCCAGCCTGAACTTCATGCCCAGCGTTGATGATTCGAACTGAGTCCGGGCGGGCCTGAATTTCCGTCACTCCAGCCCGAGTTTTAATGACCCCACCCGCGGATGTGATTCGCTCCGCGAAAGCCTCCACAATCTGACCAAAACCGCGACGTGGGTACCAAAATTCTGCGCCACGACCGGCTCGCCCAACAAGTTGCCAAGCGTGCGTAACGGACATTCGCTGGTGGGCATGATCTGCGTCAAGCTGATCACCAGCCACGCCCCACACTTTATGGGCATACGGTCCGTACACCGCTTCATACACACTTGGCCCAAAGCCGAACCGAAGAACTTCCTCGTAAGAATGTCTTTGGCCGCGGCGCGTCATAGTGAGAAAAGCATCTCGGGTCGCTTTCGCGGCTAGTCGTCGCGGCAGTTTGGTCATCACTTCTTGCGGTCGCAACGGAAAACCTACCCACCGCCCGGCGACCCTGACCCGACTTGTGCGCACCCGGCGCTGTAAATCAGTCCCGAGGAGCTGTCGCAGGTCTGCCAGGATGTCGTCATCTACCGCCGTCTGCAACCGGCGGGAGCCGATGTCAACTCGAATGTCACCGACCAGCAGGCTGGCCGCCAAACCACCGATAGCGGCAGCATCGTCCAAGACAATCACTGAATAACCGTGCGTCGCTGCCCTCGCCGCGGCAGCGAGCGCCGTGATCCCTGATCCAAGAACAACAAGATCAGCAGATTGAGATGAATTCTTCGCCTGTGGTTGTACGTTGGCGGCACTCATGCATCGCAGCATGGCGGGGAAATCCCCACTCTGACAAGCCAGGAACAAACGATGGCTTTCGTGTTGCGGGATGCCTGATTCTGATCATCGCGCTTTAGTCACGATGCTGAGTAGGGTCTAATCGGCGTTTAACATACTAAGTATGGTTGGTACCTCACCTGAAGATCCGTCACGCGCGGCTTCTCTCACACTCCGTCCCAGATCACCAGTCATCCGGGGTGGGAACTCGCGACGTAATCTCCCGAATCTGATCACCTTGGGTCGTACCATCGCATGCCTCCTGCTAGTCGCGTGCGCTGCTTTTGCAGGTAGTCCGCCGGGTTCATCACAGCAGTGGTTACTCCTTATTGCTGCCTACGCCTGTTATTGGGTTGGCGACATTGCCGATGGGGCCGTCGCCCGGCGCCGTAATGAAGAAACCCGTTTTGGTGCTTGCTTTGACATCGTGTGTGATCGCCTCTGCACGGTGGGCTGCGCGCTAGCGTGGTGTGCCCTTGATAACTCTGTCATCATCCCCATCGGGGTTTTTCTTTTCATTTTCGTGGTGATCGATACCCCAGTTTCCTTAAGCTTTGGCCATTGGCCAATTCTGGGGCCGAACTATTTCGGCCAGGTAGATCGCACGGTTTGGTTACTGAACTGGACTCCACCAGCAAAGACGTTAAACACCGCCGGGCCCATTGTGGCCATTGCATTTCATCAATTTGGTATCGCAGCAAGCATGCTTATAGTCGCGGCGGGAGTGAAGATCTTCTCTGCGATCCGGGTTCGTCAGCTCCTCATCGCGCAATGAAAGAACTGTTGGTCATTCTGGGGCTTACTGGGACAGGTTTCCTCTCGGCCATAGTGCCGGTAGTGAATGCTGAAGCAGCTGCCTCAACTACCGCAACCATGTCCACCAGCTTGACTATCATTGCGGTGATTTCGTTAGCAATAGGGCAAACCGCAGGTAAGCTCGTCGTCTTTGAGGCGGCCGCTGGAGGGCGAACTGTCTTTCATCGCGCGCCTCAATCATCAACCCGGTTCCTCCAATGGCGACGCAGAATGGACCGACTTTTTCAGTGGTATGCCACGGCTACAGCTCGACGCTGGCAGCAAGCAGCACTGACCACCTCAGCGGCCAGTCTCGGTTTACCTCCTCTTCTTGGTGTTGCGATCGCTGCCGGCGCGGCTGGGAATAGCCGTTGGGTATTTGCCGGCTGTTGTCTCATCGGACGCACACTGCGATTTGGTGCATTGGCTTTCGCGCTCGACCGCATGCTTACCTGGTGGTAGAGAACACCAACCCGAAGGAGCAAGCTCACACCATGCCCGGCCTCATCCGCGACGTAGTTCTTGTGGACGGTGTCCGAACACCATTTGGAAAAGCAGCACCTACCGGCCAGTTCGCGAATACCCGGGCAGACGACTTAGTCGTGGCGTGTGCGCGAGAATTATTGCGGCGTCATCCATCATTGCCACCAGCGCAAATCGATGAGATCGCGATCGCCGCCTCCCGCCAATCTGGAGATCAAGGCATGAATCTTGGTCGGGTGACCGCTTTGCTCGCAGGATTCCCAGCGTCTGTACCCGGATATGCCGTTGATCGGATGTGTGCCGGCGCAATGACCGCAGTCACCACATGTGCGGCAAGTATCGCGTCCGGGGCGATCGATGTTGCGCTCGCTGGTGGCGTAGAACACATGGGTCGGCACCCCTTAGGGACGGGACTCGACCCCAATCCACGTCTTACCGCAGAAAGCTTGTGGGATGCGACCGCACTCACCATGGGCGCTACCGCCGAAATCCTGCATGACCTGCACCCGAATATCACCCGTGATCGAGTTGACCACTATGCCGTGCGGAGCCAAGAAAAATTCCGTGCAGCCGTTGCACGGCAACAGATTGCACAAGATATCGTCCCCGTCTCCACCTGGCACGATCAGCATGGCTGGCAAGTCGTAGACACTGACGAGCTACCGCGCCCCGCCAGCACGGTTGATGTGCTGGCGGGGCTTCAGACGCCCTTTCGGGTTGGTGGCCACGTCAGCGCTGGTAACAGTGCGCCGGTTGCTGACGGCGCGACAGCATGCCTCCTTGCGGACTCCGCCAGCGCGAAACAGTGGAGGGTACCAGCTCTCATGAGGTTGGTCTCGTCTGCATACGTGGGAGTATCACCGCATCTGATGGGAACCGGACCGATCCCAGCCACCGAGAAAGCGTTGCACCAGGCCGGGCTGAGTATGAGCGATATCGGCGCCATCGAGATCAATGAAGCTTTTGCGGTTCAGGTGCTGGTCTTTTTGGCGCACTTTGGCTGGGCTGATGACGATCCGCGGGTCAATCCTGATGGCGGATCAATTGCGGTTGGGCACCCTTTGGCGGCATCCGGTGTTCGGCTGATGACGCAGCTGGCGCGGCATTTTGCTGACCACCCGGATGTCCAGTACGGGATTACCACCATGTGCGTGGGATTAGGCATGGGCGCCACCCTCATCTGGGAAAACCTCCGCGCACCCATAACGGTGTCGTGAGCACACTTCAATCGCCAAAGCCACTCTCACGAAAACTTGAGAGTTTGAGCGCCGCATACCCTCAAGAGCGGGCCACTCGTTTTGTTAGCCAGGATGTCCGGCCACTAAACAGCGCTGGGATTCTCGTGGTGCTCACCATGATGAACGGATCGTCGGGAACGAAACCGATCACGTTTGGGCCTCGCGGTCTGCTGAATTTCGCTGCCGCTTTAGACACCGTGACAGCTCGGATCGCTACCGATCACATCATCGCTGTTGCCCTGATCGGACAGCCCGGTTCATTCGCGGCCGGCGCGGATCTGCATCATGCACGTCAACTCACCAAACGCAGGGATGCGCTGACCATGGCGCACTATGGACAGCAGCAATTCCGGCGGCTTGCTGAACTTCCGGTGCCCTCGTTCGCCTACCTGAATGGGCCCGCAGTCGGCGGGGGGCTAGAGCTCGCACTCCATGCGACATACCGAACTATCTCTCGGAACGTTCACACCGTGGGGTTACCAGAAGTTGGCTTAGGTGTGATTCCTGGTTGGGGCGGGTGCACCTTGCTGCCACGTCTGATCGGCCCTACTAACGCACTGACGGTCATAGTGACCAACCCGTTACAGCGTCATCGAATGCTGGCGGCTGCTCAAGCTAAAGAACGTGGAATCGTCGACCATGTTGTTGATCCTGCAACTTTCTTGATCGATTCACTGCGGTGGACGATGCAGGTCCTCCACGGCGAAATTACCCCGGAACGGTTTGACCACTGCAGTAATCAACATGTCTGGGACGATGCGGTCCGTGAAACCCGCGCCACGATTACTTCCACCGTCGGTGAGGTGCCAGCCCCTCACCGCGCTCTCGATATCGTCGCCGCCACTCGCACCGCAGATCTCTCCACCTCTCTGGCGAACGAGGGCCAGGCAGTCGCTGATCTGGTGATGAGCGACCAATTTCGGGCCAGTGCCTATGCTTTTGACCTCACGCGGCGCCGGAATCTCACACCTCGTGCTGACTCGTTTCACCACGTTCGCTCTTTACGCCAGGTAGCCGTGATTGGTGGCGGGGTGATGGGAAGTCAACTGGCAGTACTTTTTGCCTGGCATTTGGGCTTGCCCGTGTGTTATATCGAACGAGACGACCAGCAACTGGCTCATGCTGGCACCCGGATTCAGCGCGAGATCGCTCAGCTTCGCAGGCGGCATCGCATCAGTGACATCACTGCCGCACGACTCAGCTCCACCATCCGTGGCAGCACTGAACTCTCACAGCTTGCCCATACCGACTTGGTCATCGAAGCAGTCACCGAAGACTTCGGGACGAAGCGTGCACTTTTCGGCGCCTTGGAGGCGGTAGTGCCCGAACAATGCGTCATCGCTACTAACACGTCATCGTTATCGGTCACCAGGCTCGCCCAGGGCTTGGCGCACCCGGAACGAATCATCGGTATGCACTTTTTTAATCCGGTTACCGTCTTGCCTCTGGTCGAAATTATCAGCGGGACTACCACTCACGCCCGCACCCGGATTTTGGCGGTGGGGGCGGCGAGCGCGGTTCACGGCGTACCACTCACAGTCCAAGACGGACCATCATTTGTGGTGAACCGTCTTCTTGGTCGATACCTCAACACTGTAGGCCAACTGATCGACACAGGTATCCCGATTCCTTTGGTAGACAACGCTTTGCGCGACATCGCCCCCTTAGCCCCTTACCGCATCATTCAACTCGTGGGCCCTCAAGTCGCTGCCCAGAATGAGCGATCTCTCGCGACCGCCTACCCGAATCGTTTTACCCCATCGGTTTTCCTCAACGCGGTGGTCGGCTCCGGTCAGAATATGCTGTACGCCGCATCGGCAACCCCAGGAGCAGACACCCTTCTTCCTGGCGTAGCCAGGCTGCTTCCCTCACAACACAACCTGGCACACCGCGACCAAGTCCGTGAGCAGGTGCTGATCGCGGTCGCCGATGAGGCACGCCGAATCCTCGACGAACGGATCGTCGAAAGTGCCGAAGATATCGACCTTGCACTCATGCTTGGAGCCGGGTTTCGTTGGTGGAATGGTGGGATCTGCCCACTTCTTGACCGAACCGGAATAGCTACGCACGTCACCGGTCAGCATTTCCTCCCTCGAGGGGTCGCCAGTACCGGCACATCAAGGGGAACCTTCGGCATAAATCGGACCGCTGTGCACATAGAGTGACCGCGTCTACCGGCCGTGACCACTCATCGGCTGTTCGAGTGATCCTGACTGTTGCGATGCCGACAACTCAGGAAAGCCACTGGCCCCAATGAGCATCAGTCGTTACCGTCGATATGTGCATCCCCGGTCACCCAACGAACACGCCGCCCGTTGCCTCAGGCAAGCTGTACTCGCCGTCAGCGTGCTTGATGACATTTTCGTCCGCCCGCATGATCTCGGAATTCAGATCATCCTGGACGAACCGGGGAGCTCTTTTAGTGAAGCGGAAATGGCACTTCCGTCGCGACTCATTCCCTGGACGGTTTTGACCCAGGCTTGCGCCGGCGCCAGCCCAGACTCGTTAGCTGGACGACTGCGGTTAAGGGATTGGCTACGGGCATTAGGCGCTTGCCTGGTGGACCCTGATGCCACCCGGCGCCGCGCAGTGCCATTGGCCCTCCCGCACGATCACCCACTTCATCCCGGGTCATCGTGGGTCATCGAATCCACCCTCGGTGGTGCGATGGACGTAGGCGTTGGCATTAAACCCGCACCACGAGTAGCCAGCACCAACAACGCCCTGCGGGCAAGCGACACAGCGACCTTGCCGGTACCGCTACCGGTCACAGCCGCTACGTACGCGGGGGTGTCAACTGCCACTTGGTGGCCTGCCCTCGCAGAGCGACGTGAGGTGATGGCCGGGCTTCTCGTCGAGAGACTGCACCGTGAGGGCGCGGTAACGAACGGAGAGCTTCGCCCGGTTGGCGGGATTGATGTGCTCACTTTGCTCAGCAGTCAAACGTTGCGTCGTCACGTGGCCACTAGCGACGGTATTGGCTTACGAGCGGTCGCAGTCCCTATTCGCTCCCGCGGGTGGTTTGACCTGAGCCGGATTGATCCGGCATTCACTGGCGCCGCCACCGCTGCCACCGAACCTGAAGCGCGCGGATTTTCCCGACCTTTACTCATTACTGTCGATGAGATTTCTACGGCCGCGGGGAATGTCAGCATCCCTGAAATGGCCGCGATTTCGTTGACTGACCCTGCGGGCGGGCAAGCACTAGTGGATCGGGCCGTCCGCTACCGCTGATATGTGGGTTGTCACCCCATCGGCATGAGCCAGCTCTTCTACGATTCGGCGGGTAACAGCTTGAGCGGTCAGACCATAGTCAGCGAGAATTTCAGCTCGGCCACCGTGTGGGACGAATTCAGCAGGTAAACCAAAGTTCACCACCGGCGTAGAAATTGATCTATCCCTCAGCTCTTGAGCGATCTGCGCCCCCACCCCACCGATCCGCAGATTGTCTTCGACGGTCACCATCAGTCGATATTGAGCCGCTAAATCGACGATGGCCGGATTCACCGGGATCACCCATCGAGGATCAATCACCGTCGCATCCATCCCGTGCGCAACAAGGCGCTGCGCCACTTCAACGCCAAGCCCAGCCAATGAGCCCACTGCAACAATGAGCACGTCACCGCGGACATCACTATCACGAGCGTTGCCCTGCTCCTGAACACTGTTATACGCGACAGAACCGGGCTCACCTGATAATCCGTCCGCTACTAGCCGGGGAGGAAGATGGAGCACATCCACCGTGCCCCACTGTGCTACTGCCGGAATGGGCTTCTGGGGCGCGGCACCCCGTGGGAACCGCACCACGGTGGGACCGTCGGCGACCTGCACTGCTTCTTGTAGTTGCGCCCGCAACTGATCGGCATCGCGAGGGGCTGCGATCCGAATACCAGGAACCAGTTGCAGCAACGACATATCCCACATGCCGTGATGGCTAGGGCCGTCCGGCCCAGTGATACCGGCACGATCTAACACAAACGTCACCCCAGCCCGATGCAAGGCAACATCCATCAGGACCTGGTCAAAGGCGCGGTTCAGAAAGGTGGAGTACACGGCAACGACAGGATGAACGCCGCCGAAGGCCAGTCCCGCTGCCATGGTTGCCGCATGCTGTTCGGCGATACCCACGTCGATGACCCGATCAGGGTAGGCGGCGGCGAACCGATGCAAACCCACGGGGATACACATAGCAGCAGTCACGCCTACGAGATCATCGCGTTGCCGGCCGAGCTGGACCATTTCGTCAGCAAATATTGAGGTCCACGAGGGGGAAGGTGCTGCACCAAGCGATTCCCCTGTCTCTACATCAATCCGCCCGACCGCATGGAATCGATCACCATCATGCGCAAGGGCCGGCGCGTACCCATGTCCTTTCTCGGTGATGACATGAACGATGACCGGCCCACCGTAGTTTCGCGCTCGACGCAAAGCCGTTTCAACGGCTTGAATGTCGTGACCATCAACAGGGCCTAGATACTTCAGTCCAAGATCTTCGAAAAGACCCTGGGGCGCAACGATGTCTTTAATTCCTTTCTTCATCCCGTGCAACGTTTCGTACATTGCCCCCCCGACGACGGGCGTCCGACCAAGGGTGTGTTTTCCCCAAGAAAGAAATCGTTCATAGCCCCTGGTGGTTCGTAGTGTCGCCAAATGACGAGCCATTCCCCCTGTGGTCGGCGCGTAGGAGCGTTCGTTGTCGTTAACGACAACGACTAACGGCAAGTCAGGATCAGCCGCGACATTGTTCAAAGCTTCCCAGGCCATGCCCCCGGTCAGGGCGCCATCACCAATCACCGCTACGACATGGCGATCCGTCTCACCCTGCAAGCGCCGAGCGCGGGCAATACCTTCTCCCCAGGAAACAGCGGTCGTTGCGTGTGAATTTTGTACGACGTCGTGGTCACTTTCCTGACGATCCGGGTATCCAGACAAGCCGCCCGCAGAACGCAAGGTGGCAAAATCTTGACGGCCCGTGAGGAGCTTATGCACATAGGTTTGGTGGCCGGTATCGAAGACGATGCTGTCGTGGGGGCTATTGAACACTCGATGGATGGCCAGGGTGAGTTCGACGACACCGAGGTTAGGGCCGAGATGGCCGCCGGTACGGGACACCGCGTCGATGAGGAAGGTGCGAATTTCCGCTGCTAGCGCCACCATCGCCTCGGTGGAGAGCCCGCGCAGATCCTGCGGAGAGCGAATCGTGCTAAGAACCATGCCGCGAGTCTAAATTGTGCGACACGCGTTAACCTCTGGGACAGCAAAACCGGCCCCGTTCCACCACCAATGTGGCGCCTCAGTCACAGCTATGAACACTCCGTTACGAGCACAGCACCAGCCGGCCCGAAGAAGCCTCACGATGAATTAAACTCAGCGGTGTTCTTAAATTATTTCCTAGGAAAATGACCATGTAAAGGATTGAATATCTTTCATTGAACTTAATAAAAGCTTTTCAGATTTATTGTTTCATTACCGAGAAAAGGCGACCTTCATGAGTGACGAGCTGGTTCTTGGAGTGGATTCGTCCACTCAATCAGTTAAAGCGGTGCTGGTGCGCGCTGAGGACGGCATCGTGGTCGATGAACGCACCACACCCCACCCCGACGGCACCGAGATAGATCCCGAGGCATGGGTCACAGCACTCCACGGCGTCACCGCGGACTTACTTCCGAAAGCTGCCGCGGTTGCTGTAGGTGGGCAGCAGCACGGCATGGTCGCCCTCGGCGCTGACAATCTCCCAGTGCGTCCTGCCTTGCTGTGGAATGACACTCGCTCAGCGCCACAAGCCGAAGAGCTCATCGCCCGTTGGGGCGGCCCCCAAGCATGCGCTGAAGCCTGTGGTTCGGTTCTCGTTGCGTCTTTTACCGTGACAAAATTGCGATGGCTCGCAATCCATGAACCAGAACGGGCTCAACGAGTCCGACGTGTTGTCCTTCCGCATGACTACCTCACATGGCAGCTCACCGAACGCATCGGTGAGCTGACGACGGATCGCGGTGACGCTTCGGGCACCGGGTACTTCTCCCCTTCGGCGAATCATTGGCGGCCCGACTTGGCCGCAGACGCACTTGGCCACGACGTCCTCTTGCCACGCGTGGCAGGGCCGTCCGAGGTGGTCGGCCGCACTGCGAGGGGTGCAGTTGTGGGTGCTGGCACGGGAGACAACATGGCTGCCGCATTGGGGTTGGGGTTGGTATCCGGAGATGTCGTCGTGTCAATTGGCACGTCGGGGGTTGCGTCCATGGTGTCTGCCACCGCAGCTGTTGACCCGAGTGGCGATGTGGCTGGTTTTGCGGACGCGACTGGGGCTTTTTTGCCGTTAGTGTGCACGCTTAACGCGGCCAGGGTGCTGGATTTCGCGTCACGGCTGTTGAGCGTCAATCACGACGGATTAGCTGAGTTAGCTTTAGCTGCTCCCGCCGGCGCTGGAGGAGTCTCCTTGCTGCCGTATTTGGATGGCGAACGGACCCCTAACCGCCCAAAGGCTACTGGCACTTTGCATGGGGTGACCTCAGGCACAACGCGTGAAGATATTGCCCGGGCTGCGGTAGAGGGAGTGCTGTGTTCACTCGCCGACGCTGTCGATCGACTACAGCAAACAACCGGCACCCAGGCCAAGCGCATCGTGCTAACGGGTGGAGGTGCCAGAAACCCAGCCATTCGAGCGTTGGCACCAAGCATTTTTGGCCAACCGGTCACCATTCCACACGAAGCGCAGTACGTGGCGCTTGGCGCGGCACGGCAAGCAGCATGGGCTTTGTCTGGCGCTGAAACACCACCGACGTGGACCACCGGTGAACCGGTTATCCTCACCGGTAACCCTCTACCCGATGTGCGTCATGCGTACGCCATGTTGCGTGACCGCACCCACAATTGGAGTTGACTGCACCGATGACATCAATCCCCGCGCCCAGCCCTGCCGACCAGTTCTCTTTCGGTTTGTGGACGGTTGGCTTCCCTGGTCGTGACCCTTTCGGCGACCCAACCCGACCCCCGCTTGACCTCACTCGGTCTTTGCATCAGCTCGCTGAACTCGGTGCGTACGGGGTGAACTTTCACGATGACGACATCATCCCGTTCGGCAGCGACGACGCAGCTCGGCAAAGGATCATTGACACCCTCCGCCAAGGCTTGTCCGACACTGGCTTGGTCGTCACTACCGCCACGACCAACTTATTCAGCCACCCCATCTTCAAAGACGGTGCTTTTACTGCTAATGATCGCGAGGTGCGCCGGTTCGCCCTACGCAAAGTGATGCGAAATCTTGACTTAGCCGCAGAGGTTGGGGCGAAGATTTACGTCTGCTGGGGCGGGCGTGAAGGATCAGAAACCGGTGCCGCAAAAGATGTTCAGGTGGCGTTAGACCGCTACCAAGAAGCGTTCAACGTATTAGGGCAGTACGTCACCGACCAAGGCTATGACTTACGTTTCGCGATCGAGCCAAAACCTAACGAGCCACGCGGTGACATCTTGTTACCCACCGTCGGACACGCTTTGGCATTTATCGAGACATTGGAACGCCCCGAGTTGGTAGGGGTAAATCCGGAAATTGGCCACGAAGAGATGGCCGGCTTGAATGCCGCCCATGGGTACGCTCAAGCCCTGTGGCAGGGCAAGCTCTACCACATTGACCTCAACGGCCAGCATGGCCCGAAGTTTGACCAAGATCTCCGTTTTGGCGCTGGCAACGTCCGGGGCGCTTTCTGGGTGGTAGATACCTTGCTAGCCGGTGGGTACAACGGTCCCGTGCACTTTGATTACAAACCAGCCCGCACCGAAGATGACGGCGGCGTGTGGTCCTCTGCTGCTGCATGCATGCGCAACTATCTCATTTTGCGGGAGAAGGTCCGGAACTTCCGAGCTGATCCAGAAGTCCAGGCTGCGTTGACCGCGGCCCGAGTGGCGGAGTTGTCCACTCCCACTTTGGGCGCTGGAGAAAGCTGGCGGGAGCTCTTGGCATCACCCATCATCTCCCCGGACCAGTACGGCGGCCCTGGAATGGCATACGAGCAACTGGATCAATTAGCACTTGAGCACCTTTACGGAGTCCGATGACAACATTTGAGCAGGTCGGTGACGCCCTGGAGATCCGCCATCAGCACGAGCTGATTCGGATTGAAGCGTGGGGCCTGGACAGCATCCGCGTCCGGGCGGCGCAAAAACGTCTCCCCGAGCACGCCGTTGGTGCGCTCACTGATCCGCCTGTCGGCGGCGCCCCGGTCATCACGACCGGGGCGACCACCGGACACCTGATCAACGGCAAGATCACGGTCGAGGTCACACTTTCCGGCGGAGATAGCATTCCTTTGCCGATGCTTCGTTTCGTAAGCACAGACACCGGCGAGGAACTGCTCGCTGAAGAGCGCGAACACTTCTGGTGGCCAGGGGCACGCGTTTTCTACGGCAACCGATCCGGCGCTGGGCGGATTCATCAACAGTTTCGCGCCTACGAGGGTGAACGCTTATACGGCATGGGCCAACGCACCCATGGCCGGATGAACCACAAAGGCCTTAGCTTGGATCTCATTCAGCGCAACGCCGAGGTGTCTATTCCTTTTGTGATGAGCAATCGGGGTTACGGATTTCTGTGGAACAACCCGGCGATAGGCCGGGTTGAGTTCGCAGACAATCACACTCGCTGGTCTGCCGATCAAGCGCGTGGCATTGACTACTTCCTCACCGCTGGGTCCCCGGCGCATATTCTTGCTCGATACGCGGACGCAACCGGTCATGCACCACGGTTACCGGAATGGGCGAGCGGTTTCTGGCAATGCAAGTTGCGTTACCTCGATCAGGAAGAATTACTTGAAGTAGCCCGCGAGCATCGCCGACGTGAATTGCCTTTGTCAGTTATTGTCAGCGACTACTTTCACTGGACGGCGATGGGTGATTACACCTTTGACCCGGCGGAATACCCAGACCCTAAAGCAATGATGACCGAGCTCGACGAGCTAGGTGTGCGCCTTATGGTTTCCATTTGGCCAACAGTGTCACCGTTGTCCGTGAATTACTCGACTATGCGAGATAACGGCCTCCTTGTTGGCGCCGATCAAGGCGCCCCTTTTCAGGCGTTAATTCATGACAAGCAAATGACTACCCCATTGCCAGCAGCGTTTTATGACCCAACCAACCCGCGAACCCGGGATTTTGTGTGGTCCAAAGTGGCACAGGGGTATCACGACTTAGGGATTGGCACCTGGTGGCTGGATGCTTGCGAGCCGGAGCTTAACCCGGGCCACCCCGGCAATGTGACGTTCCATGCAGGGCCAGGGGCTGAGGTGGCGAACGTTTACCCCAGAGAAAATGCTCGCCTGTTTGCCGAGGGCATGGCAGCGGTGGCTGAGCAGACTGGCCGACCAGCGGACGCCGAGACGGTGCTGTTGTGCCGGTCCGCTTGGGCTGGCATGCAGAAGTACCCTGCCGCGGTGTGGTCCGGTGATATCCCCGCCACCTGGGACTCATTGCGTACGCAAGTTCGGGCTGGATTGTCGATCGCGATCGCTGGGATCCCTTGGTGGACAACTGATATCGGTGGCTTTCACGGTGGTGATGTGAACGATGAGGGTTACCGCGAGCTAATCGTTCGTTGGTTCCAGTACGGCGCGTTCTGCCCGTTGTTCCGACTGCACGGGTACCGCGACCCACGGACGGGTGAAGGTGCCCGGCACACGGGCGGCCCGAATGAGGTGTGGTCATATGGCGAGGCTGCCTATGAAATTATCCGCGAAGTGATGTTCTTGCGAGAGCGAATTCGCCCGTATGTGCACACCCATTTAGATCTGGCCTCGGAAACAGGCGTGCCCGCGATGCGCCCGCTTTTCGTGGATTTCCCCGACGACGAACCGTCCTGGCTAGTCGAGGATGAATTTATGCTTGGCTCTGATGTGTTAGTCGCGCCGATTGTGGAGGCTGGCGCCCGGGAACGTACCGTTTACCTCCCTTCAGGGGCTAGGTGGACTCACGCCTGGTCAGGTGAAGTCGTGAACGGCGGCCGTACTGTTCGGGTCGCTGCCCCGTTGACGCACATTCCGGTTTATCTGCGAGATGGCGCATCGGTGCCTGTGGCGGACGCCTAAGCGATTGCATTTCATTGCGCCCGCGTAGTCACTGACTACGCGGGCGCAATTCTGTGCGGCCCGAAAGAAGTTCCCTCCCCGCAACTAACTACTTTCAGTAAATGATCGAGTACTTTTAGCTAACATCATGCGTACGACTAGCTCACTTGGATTGCTTTTCACCGTATTGGCATCATTAAGGGGAGGGTTTTCATAGTTAAGATTTATGGCGGTTTAATACGAGAGAAAAATGTAAAGCTTTTTAAAAACCAGTAATCCTTTTCATTCTGTAAACGATTACTGGTTTTCGTTTCTTTATTGTTATCGCACCGTAATGGAAATCCATAGACAACATATTTCTTCCTGTTTAATTTTGGATCAACCTCATTGGTTGCGGTTATTTAATAAAGCCGGATACATGGCGAATAGGAGCCAGAAATGAAGAAGAAGACCACCCGTCGAGCCGCTGCCCTGTCGGCAGCTCTCGGCTTATCACTGGTCGTCACCGCATGCGGTGACGGCGAGAGTGGCAGCGACAGCTCAGCGACGAGCGCTGGCGGCGACTGCGCTGCCTACCAGCAGTATGGCGACCTCAAAGGGAAGAAGGTCACCGTTTACGCGAACGTCATCGCACCCGGTGACAAAGAACTCACTGATTCTTTCAAGCCCTTCCAGGACTGCACCGGCGCCGAGATCGTCTACGAAGGTTCAAAAGAGTTCGAATCCCAGCTGAAGGTCCGCGTGAAAAGCGGCAATGTGCCAGATATCGCGCTTATCCCCCAGCCTGGTTTCGTCGCCGACCTCGCTAGAGATGGCAAACTCAAGAAGGCCCCGGCAGCGACTGAAAAGAATGTCGATGAGCTATTCGGGCCAGACTGGAAGGCTTATGGCGTCGTTGACGGCACGTTCTACGCCGCTCCTCTCGATGCCGCGGTGAAATCTCTGGTGTGGTTCTCCCCCCAAGCATTTGCGGACAAGGGCTACGAAGTGCCTACTACGTGGGCCAAAATGATTGAGCTCTCCAACAAAATTGTTGCGGACAACCCCGACGGGAAAACCAAACCATGGTGCGACGGCATTGCCTCCGGCGATGCCACTGGCTGGAAAGTCACTGACTGGGTCGAGGATTTGGTCTTGCGTGAAGCAGGGCCGGAAGTCTACGACCAGTGGGTCAAGCATGAGATTCCTTTCAACGACGCACGAATTGTGCAGGCGATGGACGCAGCCGGCGCCATCCTTAAGAACGAAAAATACGTGAACGGCGGTGTCGGTGACGTCAAAAGCATTGCCACCACTGAAATCGGCGATGCTGGTCTGCCAGTTGTCAACGGTGGCTGCTACATGCACCGTCAAGCATCGTTCTACGCCAACAACTTCCCTGAAGGCACCAAAGTCGCGGCCGATGGTGATGTGTGGGCCTTCCAGCTCCCTGCAACTGACCCTGCCAAGGGCCTTCCTGTAGTGACTGCTGGCCAGTTCACAGCAGCATTCACCGACCGCCCGGAAGTACAGGCGTTCCAGACTTTCTTGAGTTCTGCGGAGTGGGCAAACTACAAAGCGCAAGTCACTCCGATTGGTGCTTCTGCTAGCGCGAACCGTGGCCTCAAAATAGAAAATCTCAAGAGCCCAGTGGACAAGCTGTCCGTAGAGATTTTGCAAAAGCCCGAGGTCGTCGCCCGATATGACGGTTCGGACCTCATGCCATCAGCAGTAGGTGCGGGCTCGTTCTGGAAAGAAAGCACAGCATGGATCACGGGTAAGTCCACGAAGGACGCGCTAGACGCGGTCGAGAAGTCCTGGCCGAAGAGCTAGTCGGCGAGCTCTTCTCGTAATAACTCATCCGAGTGTGGTGCGTGGGCTGGAGATGGTTTGCGTGCCGCACTCGGGTGTGGGGGGGG